>CAWKHB010000009.1:0-131455 GCA_963849375.1 uncultured Verrucomicrobiae bacterium
TCACCTTGCTGCCAGCGGGTGCAGGATCCGAGGAACTGATTAATCGAACCTTTCGGGTGCCCCCTGATTTGCTAAGCAACTTGGTGGCCTCTGTAGGGGAGACAGTGGAAACGGAAGACATCTTTAATACTGAGATTGGGCAGGGTGGAATCTTACCAGAGAGAATGGGGGTGCAAGAGGCTTTAGCGAAACAAGGCGTAGTCTTCCCCGACGGGGCGAGTGCCTCATTAAATGGTGGCTCTAGCATTTTGCGCGTGACCAATACGGCGGCAAATCTCGATATTATCGAACAAATTATTTCGACGATAGCCCTTACTGAACCTGTTTCGGTAGCTGTGCGAGTAACGATGCTGAAGGTGGAGCAGAATCGCTTGGAAGAAATTGGTTTCGACTGGTTGCTCGATAATTTTTCGTTTGGAGATTCAGCTGGTGCAAGTGCGCGGGAGTTTAATATTTCCGGTGGTTCTGTAGGAAATGGAAGCGCAATCAATGATCTCCCCGATGTCTTAGGAGGCTCAGCCCGGCAAAGTGGTGTGGCAAATCCGATAACTGCTGGGAACCGCAGTGGCGACGGCGCTATCACGACAGACAGTATCAATACACTCATTGCCGCTGGCACGTCAGGCGCGCGGCAATCAGATAGCAGAGCCCCGGGGATCCTCGGAGTGAATGGAACGATTGACGGCGGAACCCTAAGGACTTTGATGAGAGGCCTAAACCAAAAAAAGGGTGTGGACATCATGGCTAGGCCGTCGGTGACAACGCGAAGTGGGCAGGCGGCTTCAATCTTTGTAGTAGAGGAATTTATTTATCCCACAGAATACGAGCCCCCGGAGCTGCCAACAAATGTGGGGGTGATTGATCCTATTGACTTCTTCAGTTTTGGTCTTGGGTCAGGTGGGTTTGGAGATGCCTCAGGTGGCTTCCCCGTCACCCCGGCAACGCCTACAGCATTTGAGACGAAAGATGTCGGTATTACTTTGGAAGTTCTACCAGTAGCGGATGCGAATAAGCAGTTCATTGACATCACTTTGAGTCCAACCATCACGGAGTTTGACGGTTTTGTGAACTACGGTAGCCCGATTAATGCTATCGGAACGAATAATGCAGGTCGGAATAGCAACAGTGTTCTCACGGAAAATTCGATTCTGATGCCTGTTTTCAGTGTCCAACGGACGAATTCGAATTTGATTGTAGCTGATGGGGCCACAATCGTGATCGGTGGGGTTTTGAAGGACGAAATTGAAGATGTGGAGGATAAGACGCCAATTCTTGGTGATATTCCGGTGGTTGGAAGGTTGTTTCGTAGTGATGCGAGGAGCCACACGTCTACGGCAGTGATGTTCTTCGTAAACGTTCAGCTGCTTGATCCTACCGGTCGCCCTTACAAAGATCGCTAAGATCAATCACGGATAGAACCAGAAAGTCCTTAGTTTTAGATGTCAGATCTTAAGCCTTCCTCAGATTCGGAGCCCGACTCCTACTCAATTGATGAGATGATGAAATCTCTCAAAGTCATTGAGCCAAGAGAAAAGGACGGTAAGTTAGTCACCCGTTCGGATGGCACACAAGCGATGAAAGTCCGGAAGCGGAAGCGTCGTTCTCAACAGAAGAAAAAGTCTGGATCTGACGAAAGTAAGCAAAAAAGCCAGATTTTGCAGATTGTGGGTATCGTAATTGGTCTAGCAGTGCTTGGGCTGGCAGTAGGAGCACTCATCGTATATGCCAATAGCGCTATTTATCGCAACGGACTTGTAGAAAAGCTAAATCACGCCACAGGTGGCGATGTGGAGCTGCGGCAGTTCCGGATGAACCCAGCTCGCGCGAAAGTAACTGAAGTAGGCATCGAATGGCCGGACGGAAATTATTTGCGTCAGCTGCGAGTTACGAATGTTGATGGGAAGCAGCATCCTTTTAGCTTTTTTGGCAAAACCTTTCGGGGTGAGGAGATTGTGGCGAATGCTGGTTTTCTAGAATTGGGTGCTGGGAGAGAAGGTGGGAGATTCTGGAGTCATGATCTTAAGAAGAAAGCTTCTGGTGTCACTTTTGACCGCTATGCAGTCCGGAAGCTCGATATATTTCTAGGTGCTAATCGCTCAATGGGCAATGTGCTGACGCAGACTGAGGCATCATTCTACCCGGGTGGGGTGCAGGGCAGGGAGGAGATCCGCCTGCGCAGTGGTTTATTAAATGCGATTGGGTGGCCACAGCTTGAGCTGGATCGCGCATATATGAATGTAATTGATGGCGGGATCAAAGTCCGTAGTTTTCGGCTGCTTATTCCGCGTAATCTAGATGAGAAGGTGCTACGGCGGGGCAAGATTGAGTTTGCAGGCACTTTCCGGCCTACCGGGGAGGATCAATCGGATGCTTTGGAGGTGACGATTGAGTCATTTAGCCTCCCATACCTCATTGGGAAGGACCTTGGGAATTTTTTCATGGGTAGGGTGGAGACGAAAGCGCAGGACGCAAGCAACCTCTTTTACTTGCAACCGGGCGCAGATGTGGACGCAAAACTATCTGTCTCGGTAAGCAATAATCTGGATTCGAGAATCGAGCTAGTGGGCTTCAAGTTTCTCTCTCAACTGGCTTACACAATCAATGATACTTGGTATCAGAAGCCGTATTTTACGAATACATCTTTTGCCATCACGAGAGCGGCGGAATCGGTGGAGATTGAGGAATTTGAATTAACAGAGCGGGGGAGGATGGCTGTTCGTGGGAAGCTAATGAATGGAGAGAATGGAAGTATATCGGGGACGCTCCGGGTAGGAATTCCTGAGACTATGCTTGTCGCTGGTCTAGATAAGAGACTTAGGGAGCTATTTAGCGAGGAGAAAGATGGGTTCCGCTGGTTGGATATAGAAGTAGGGGGGACGTCATCTGTGCCGTTGGATAATTTCAAGGCACTTTATGATGAGACAAACCCTAGAAACGTCATCGACGAAGCGCCAGCAGCAGAGCGGCAAGTTGATAGCTTTGAAGCTTTGATCGGCGGCGACTAAATAGGATTTTCAAGAAATCCCTACGCCGAGGAGGCAGACATCGTCGTCGAAGTGATTATCACCAGAGAAATCGAGCACCGTCCTGATGATTCCATCGAGCCATTCGCTCATGTTTTCGTCGGGACTGTCGCCACAAACGCTGAGTAATCGCTCATCAAGGAACTGCTCACCTTTCTTGTTTTCCGCTTCGAGAACGCCGTCTGTGAATAATAATATTCTTTGTATGTCGACGAGAGAACGGTGGTGGGTGGAATAGGTGGAATCCGCGATAAGGCCCAACGCAGGCCCGCGCTGTTCTCTCTCTGTGGCTAATTGTTTACTTCCTTGCTTGCCCGAGATTACGGGACCGGGATGGCCGGCGCAGGCATAAGAGAATTTGAGGTTTGGGAGGTCGAGAATGCCATAGAACGCAGTGGCGAACATAGTTACGCCTGCTCGTTCTAGGATTGAGCACAGCCCTATGTTCAGATCTGTGAGAAAATCTGCGGGGTCGTTGCAAGATGAGTCTTGGGTAGCGATTAAGCCGCGCAGCATTGAGACAATCAAGGCAGCCCTAATTCCATGACCCATTACATCGCAAATAAAGATTCCGTAGCGGCCATCGGGATACGGGATGATTTCATAAAAATCACCTGCGAGACCGGAAATCGGCAGATAGCGCGAGCCGAAAGTGAGAACTTTGCCGTCCGGAAATGTAACTGGAGCCATTTCATCAGCTGAGAGGGCTTGTTGAATTTCCCGGGCGAGTTGGAGCTCTTCCTCGTAGGAGGCATTTTTTTGCTGTAGTTCGCTGGCCAGTTCGGTGGCCTGACGTTGCGCTAAAACAAGAGATGTGACATCACTAGAGACCCCGAACGTGCCTTTGATCACTCCGGTGCGATCCCGCCAAGGGAATTTTGAGGTGACTACATAGGAGTCATCGCTTTCACGCCAAGTCTCGGTTTCCAATTGGCCGCTTATTGGCGTGCCTGTTTCAATGATCCGCTTTTCATCAGCTTCTGCTTTTTCCCAATGCGCTTCAGAGAATAAATCTTTGTCGTGCTTGCCAACAAGCTCTTGGTTCGAACCAAGACCGTGCCAATCCGCCATCCCGCGGTTTGCCATTATGATTCGAGAATTTAGGTCTTTGAAGTAAATTTGGAGGGGGACGTGATCGATGAGAGTGCGGAGTAGGTGGCGCTCTTCTTCAATTTGTGCCTCGGCGGCTTTGCGGAGGCTGATATCGATCATCGAACCTGCAATGCGAGTTGCGTTGCCCTGCCGGTTTCTTATTACTGTGCCGCGAATGCGCAGCCAGCGCCACTCGTTGCTACCTGTCTGCACCCGGGCATCGACGGCGAGGGTTTCAGGACCATTTTGATCCAGGGACTGCGATACTGCATCGGCAAATTCGGTGCGATCCAATGGATGAACAGGGCTGTGAGGGGCGAGGAAAACGTTGGGAGCTTGGGAGCTGGAGCATTCTAAAAACTCTAAAATACGGCGCGAATAATAGATGGATGTTTCCTGCACTTGCCAATCCCAGATACCCTCATTTGATGCCCGTAGGGCTAGTTCTAGACGCTCCGTGTTGATAGTTGGATTTGCGGGAGTTTCAGGCATTTTAAGATCTAGATAAATTCGATTTGTTCAACTATCAGCAAAGATCGTTCGGATAGCAATGCGAGAGATGTGACACATAATTTTCACGGTGCTTGGAAACTTTATTGCCTTTCGGCAGATACTCGCTAAGAGAGGGCCATGAAACTTCGTTTGAGTTCTTTTCTTATCCTATTTGCTTTCGTAGTGGGCTGTGAGCGTCATGACTTTGAGGGGCCAGAGGGAACGAAGCGTTTGCATGAGCATCACGATCACGATGGAGCTCATGCAGATGTTCATGACGCAGATTATCACCACGGCGAGTTGAACGAGCATCCAGACGATCATGAGGATAAGGAGCACGCGAGCGATCCGGACGCTTACTAAGCGCCTTGTTGTTTGGAGAAAACTGACACGATGAGCATATTTTCCGACCATCTGACGTAGATGAGTCTAGAAATTGGTCTGACTCTTGCAGTTGTCGTTTTGACACTCGTCGCATTTCTGCGGGAGTGGTCTACGCCTGATGTATTGGCGTTATCTATCTTGTGTCTGCTCGTGGCGCTCGGCTTAGTGGATATGAAGGAGATGTCCCAAGTGTTTCGGAACGAAGCTCCATTGACAATTGCAGCGCTGTTTGTAATCGGAGGTGCCTTAGAGCTTTCGGGCGCGGTAGATCAGATTGGAGCATTTCTGCGAAGGCAAGTGAAGGGTGGCCTGAGGTCTTCGATTTTGGCTTTCGCTCTGGTTAGTGCATTTTTTAGCGCATTTATGAACAATACGGCAATCGTCGCGATTCTGCTGCCAGTAGTTCTCGGGTTTGCACGCTCAAAGGAAATTTCTGCGTCGAAGTTACTGATACCGCTTTCATACTCATCGATCTTGGGTGGGTGCTGCACACTCATTGGGACGTCGACAAATCTTTTGGTGAATGGGAGCCTGAAAGATATGGGTTTGGAGCCGATGTCGATGTTCGCATTAGTGCCCATCGGGGTGCCGTTGGCGATCGCTGGAATTGGCTATCTATGTATTTTCGGGCCTAAGTTATTGCCTTCAAGAAGTTCAATTATAGGTAGTCTGGAAATTGATATACGGACAGTTCCGCTTCATCATCTGTTGGTAGGTGACGAGTCAATCATGGTCGGGCAGCCGTTTCTCGACACGAAGTTGGGCAATCGGGAGGCCGGGATACATATTTTGGAAATTCGGCGCCGTGGCACACGGTTGATGCTTCCGCTTGGTGAGGTAGTGGTGGAGAGGAATGATCGGTTTTTGGTCGCACTACATCGTCGTAAGGGCGGTCAGGCGCGGGCGGATGAGCTTTTCCGAGAAATCGGAACACAGGAACTCTCAAAGGTAGATGGTATTATTTCTGAGTTAGTCATTCCGCATGAGTCTTCGCTGATTTCTAGGACGCTTGCTGCTGCTGATTTCCGCCAGCGGTATAATTGTGTAGTGCTGGCGCTGCATCGGAATGGGATGAATATAACAAGTCGGATGGCGGAGGTGGGTATTGAGCGAGGTGATACTTTGTTGGTGATTACGGCGTTGAATAATTTGCCGGTTTTGAAAGATACGCGGGATTTTGTCCTTACAGATACTCCCAAGGAAAAAACGAACGATCTATCTACGGGTGCGGTGAAGAAGTGGCCGATTGTGGCTTCTTGGGCTGTTCTGGTTACTGTGGTTCTCGTGGTTTCACTTACTGATTTATTAAGTAGAATGGACTTGGGTATTCCGTCCATACCCATCCACTATGCTGCCATGGTGGGTGCCTTAGCCTTACTTTGGATGAAGGTAATTAGTCCCCGTGAAGCGTATGCGAGTATAGACTGGCAGGTTTTATTAATGCTCTATGGTTTGTTGGGTCTGGGGATGGCTATGCAAAATAGTGGGACGGCCGAGTGGCTGGCGGGACATATGGTGGAGGGCACGCGGGGATTGGTTTCAGAGGAGATGTTGCCTTACGTGATGCTATGGTTGCTTTTCTTGTTCACATCTATGCTTACTGAGGTGTTATCTAATAATGCTACTGCGGTGATGATCGTGCCGATCGTGGTGCAGATAGCAGCGGAGCTTGGTGTCGATTCTAGGCCTTTTATCATGACAATTACGGTGGCGGCCTCTTGTGCCTTCGCGCTACCGATGGGCTATCAAACACATATGATGGTTTACGGGCCCGGCGGTTATCGGTTCTCGGACTATCTAAGAACGGGTATACCGTTGAATGTCATAGCTTGGGTGACTACCTGCAGCATCGTCCCTTTTGTTTGGAAGTTCTGAGGAAAATTTCGTATTGCCTCTGGGGGTTCCGTTTGCTGGTGATTTGTGGTGTAGTTGGTGAGATCATAAAACCCTTTGAGAATGAGTAGTCGTTTTCTTGAAAGACTTAATCATTTTCATGGTATGGATTAGTCTACCCATGACATTTCTAAAAATTCCGTTAATTACACTACTTGCGGCTTCCATTTCTCTAGGCGCACAAGTGGCAACTACGGCAGCGCTCCTCGAAGCTGTCTCCAATGCGGAGGCCGGGAGCACGATTGAACTCACCGCAGGCACTTATGAACTCTCCGCACCGCTTGTGGTGAAGGCGGGCACTACTTTGAAGGGGGCAGGCGTGGGAAAAACCATCATCACCCACACCTTCTGAATGGGAGGCAAATCCCAAATCGCTTCCTGATCCTGAGACGAACTTCAAGAAATTCGACAAGAGCGGATATCTGATAGAGCTGCAGAGTAAGGGGGATGGCATCACCATTTCCGATCTAACCCTCACCGGGCCGCAGGTTCACGGAGGGATCTACGGATGGGGAAATAAGAATCTCCACCTGCACAATCTGCACTTCGAGGACTTTATGTTTAGCGGTTTCCGTAGTTATCAGACTACGCATGCAAAAATTCACGACTGTGTCTTTGTAGATGCCGGGCAGCGTTGGGCAAAAGGGGAACCTGGCCTCAAAGGTGGTATTACTGGAGGCGGGATATTTGTAATCTGGATTGCGGATAGCGAAATTTTCAACAATCGCTTTCTCGACACCAAAAAGAAAAAGAACCTTCATTATTATGGCATTAAAGGCCGCCAAGGGAAACGTGTCCGAATTCATCACAACTCCATTGAGACAAATTTCTCCATCGAATTTGCCCACGAGAATGACCAAGACGTGGAAATTGATCACAACATACTTTTGGGCTGCGTCTCCATCCCAAAACATGGCGGAGGCTCGGTGCCGAAAGGCGGGAAAACATTTCACATTCACCATAATTATTTCACTACCTCCTACGCAATTGAGTTCCCTAGAAATGGCGCGGAAATAAACAACAACCTCTTCGATTTTGATGTGAAAAAGGATGGAGGAAATCTTATTTCCGGCTTTGGTGGGAAAGCTTCACCCGGCCCGGCCAGTTTTCATAACAACCTAGTGAGCAACCCGGGGCGTGGCGTGATGTGGATCGAACGGGCGTATGACGGCATGGAGATACGAAACAATCACATTATCGCCCGGACAACTGCGGAGCCTAGGACAGAGGGCCTATTCAGCTTCTCTGGGAAAAGCGATTTCAGCACCTATGTTTTCCGAGATAATATTGTGGAATGTGAGGGGACGGCACGCCCACTCTTCCGCAACGACGAGAGCGGTAAGGCGAGAATTGCGAACAACAAACTGGTAAATATCGGCGATACTGCTCGCTATGAGAACCCAGTTGAGGATCGAAAGCCCGGTCTTGAGGCACCTTTGAAGTTCCGCTGTGGAGTGGACGAGGAGATGGAAGTCGATGGTTGGGAATTTAAGAAGCCAGACTGAATTGCTAGATTCCAGAGGGTGCGAAGTTGCAACCTTGAGGTATGAATTGCGGGGGCTATAACCTTGCCCGTAAAAATGCGCGTTTTCTCCTTCTTCAAACCAACGATCAATCTCGCCATGGCCTTATGAGTCCGGCTTGTGATAGATGCCGGTATACGATTCTGAGGTGCTAGCTCGGCTGGCCTGTAGCAGCATGACTGTTCCTCCATTGCCGTTCGGTCCTATGCGAGATCTCGGAGCGAGAGGTGGAGTTTTCTCAAAAACCGTTCTGCTCTGTTGGAAAGCTGAATTTATTTGAAAATTGCATTGAAACTCAACATTTTTTATTTTTATCTAACGTTAAATTAGAAATGGTTAACCGTTTTTGTATTCCTCGAGATTGTTTGCTCGAATAGCTCAGCGTTTTTATCTACCACTCTCCTAGTATCTGCCACTCATCCAGTCGTTCCGTATCCTCTATATTTTCATCATTATGAAACGTATCCGTATACTCACCTTCCTATTGGGAACCGTTCTCACTTTTTCATCTGCAAAAGCAGATGACATCCAGATTTTCACACAACGACTCCACAATGACCTCATTAAGAGGACGGATACTTCGATGGCTTCTGCTTGGAGAAGTCAGCAAGCCACAAACGGCTCGTGGTCAGACGTAAATTATGCGGATAGAGACCGCTCTAGGTGGTTACCAATTATTCATCTCCGGCGGACTCGCGCGATTGCGGCGGCTTACTATACTCCTAGTCATGCCCTTTACGGAAGCGATGCAGCACTTACTTCAGTCAAAAGGGGTTTGGAGTACTGGTATGGGCGCAACAGCAGATCCGACAACTGGTGGCATCAAGAAGTGAACACTCCTCAGCAGCTAGGGGCAATACTCCTCATTTGCAAACAAGATCTAACCCCCGCGATTCTAACAGAGGGTGCCAATGATCTGCGTGCCGCTAAAAACCTGCGTTCGGATACTTATTGGTCTGCTCAGAACACGATCTACACCTCGTTCAGTCGGATTTACTTAGCTGCGCTAGAGAATAATCTCACTGAACTCGTGAAGCAACTCAACAGGGTAAAAGCGGAGGCGGCGGTGAAAACAGGACTCGGGCGCACAGGCGTGACCAATAACAACAGTAAGGAAGGAATCCGCATAGAAGGTTCCTTTTACCAACACGGACCAGCCTTGTATAACGGATTTTATGGAGCGCACTACGCGACGGATATGCCATTTTGGATTGTGATGACTGAGGGCCTATCTTTTGGCTTCTCGACTACCCAAAAAGAGGTGATTCAAGACTACCTGCTCGATAGTCAACAGTGGATGAATCGGTATGGCATACTCGACCCAAACTCTGTAAACCGGAAAATTTCTCATGACAATTACGATTATGTGACCCTCCGCTATCACGATCCTATCGTTTATGGTTTGGAATATTTGAGAACCCTTGGATTGCCACGCGCTACCGAACTTGAGGCCTTCTATCAGCATATGACAGCTGGCGCGGAATCCGCGATCTCTGGTAACCGATCGTTCTTCAAAACGGATTTCATGGTGCAGGCTGGGTCCGGATATCAAGTCTCTACAAAACTCTGGTCATACCACAATGAGGGGACGGAATACATCAATGGTGATGGCCGCCAAGGTCAGTTCTTATCTCTCGGCGGAACGTTTCTTCAAATGGATGGAACCCAATATGAAGGCATCTTTCCTGTGTGGGACTGGGGGCACGTCCCTGGAACGACAACGCTTCACCGTGATCCTGCAAACCCACCAAATGGAAGTCTCGGCACGCAGAAATTTGCCGGAGGGATTAGTAACGGCTCACAAGGCGGGATGGCATATGATCACAATTACGATTCCGTTGCCGCCAAAAAGAGCTGGTTCTACTTTGATGAAGCTTACGTAATGTTGGGAGCGGGGATTACTGGTGGGAATGGATCTTTGGGCGTAAATACAACCGTTGAACAATCGTTCCTAAAAGGTTCCGTTACCTATGCGAGTAGCGCTGGGCAATCGGCTCTGCAGACAGGGACTGCGACATTAAATAACCCGAGTTGGTTGCACCACGGCAATGTCGGCTATCTTTTCCCAGGACAACAGTCGGTAAAAGTAAGTGCGAAATCGCAAAGCGGCAGTTGGTATGAGATCAATGATAGCTTTCCAACCACTACTTTGACTTACGATGTGTTTTCTCTCTTCTTTGATCACGGCCTAAACCCCGTCGCCGAAAATTACGCATGCATCGTCGCACCCGCGATGAATCCCGCAGAGTTTGCTGCGTATCGGCAAGTATCTCCTATTAGTGTCATCTCGAACACCGCATCGTTGCAGGCCGTGTATCATTCCAGCCTTCAGCAAATACAGGCAACCTTTCACGCAGCAGGAACTTTGACTGCGCCAGATGGGACACTTTTTGAGGTGACTGCACCCTGCATGGTGATGATTGATCAAACAGTCGTCCCCAATCGGATTATAGTAGCGGACCCCACTGAAGAGCTCGCCGCGCTGACGGTGAAACGAACTCCTCCCGGTCAGCCAAAACAAGATCTTCTATTCAATCTGCCGCAGGGAGATCGGGCCGGGAGCAGCTCGATGGGTATTAGTGATCCACCTCCTGCGCCCACGCCTAGGCCTCCTAAAATTGCCGCTACCCTATCTGCCACCTCCAGCGAATCATCTAGCGGTCAAGCCAGCTTCGTTGTCGATGGGATTTTGAATGATGACTCGAAGCGCTGGGCCACCTCGAATGGCTATCCCCAATGGATTGAGCTAGACCTTGGAAGTGACACCATCGTCAAGGGGATTGAAGTGTTCCCTTATCTTCAGCGTGCTTATCAATACTACGTTGAAGTACGGACTGAAACTGGTAGCTGGGTAGAAGTCGTAGATCGCAGGAATAACGCTAGCGGAACATCCCTTTATGATCAGATTCCAGACATTGCCGGGAGGTTTGTCCGAGTCACCGTCACCGGAGCAACTAACTATTCAGGGTCATGGATATCTCTGTATGAGATAGAACTCTACGGGGAAGGTGCTCCTCCGGTTGAAGATCCTCCAGTTGAAGATCCTCCAGTTGAAGATCCTCCAGTTGAAGATCCTCCAGTTGAAGATCCTCCGGAGTCAACTTGGCAGCAGCTAACAGTTAGCGACTACTCGAGCCAACAAGCACCAGCTCTGGCAACGAATTTGGTCGATGGTATCACAATTGACGATAACAGGTGGTCTGCAAAAGGCTTCCCACAATGGATCGAGCTCGATCTAGGATCGAACAAAATGATCACCGACCTAGAGATCAGCGCATTCCGTGGACGGGCGTATCAATTTGTGGTCGAGGCACGGACTGAATCTGGGATTTACTCCGAGATTTTGGATCGAACTGACAATACCACCGGCGGCCTTATCCTGAGTCAATTTTCCGGGGTAAGTGCGCGTTACGTTCGCATCACGTTTACTGGTGCAAGCAATTATACCGGGTCTTGGGTCTCGATTCAGGAGATACGAATTTCTGCCGCAAGTGGGGAAATACCAACACCGCCGACTACCGAGACTTGGCAATCACTGAGCGTGTCCAACTGGTCCGACGAAAGCATCGCAGGCTCGGCACAATATCTAGCGGATGGGATTACCGATGACGATTCCCTCCGCTGGGCTTCGAACAAAGGGTATCCGCAGTGGGTGGAGCTCGATCTCGGATCGGATAAGAACATTCGGAGAATCGAAATGACACCCTTCCTGCAGCGCGCTTACCAGTATAGGGTGGAGACTCGGCTGGAGAGTGGCACGTATTTTCAAATACTCGACCAAACCTCCAATACGACAGGTGGATTGTTAGAGAGCCAGTTTTCCAATATTACTGGGCGCTATCTAAGAATTACATTCACAGGAGCAAGCGGCTATTCGGGAAGCTGGGTTTCCCTTCATGAAATTCGTGTGGCAACCGAGTCCGCAGCCTCACCTCCTACTGCCATGGCGCAGATGAAAGTCCCTCAACAAGATCAAAGCTCTCTAAAGGCTAATCCAAGCCAACTTTTAGCCGAACAGGAACAGAAGCAGGAACAAGTCTTGCCGAAAGTGCTAGCTTTTCCAAGCGACTCAAGTGACTTAGTCATCACGATGTCTCCCTTGCCGAACAATTTAGTACTCGTCACGGCCACGTATACGAAAGAGGACGGGTTATTGGACTACCGTCTGGAGATATCATCAGATCTAGTAGATTGGAATAGTGAAGGGGTTAGCATCGAGGAGGTGGATCCCTCAACTGGGAAATTTGTTCAGACCTTTCAAGGACCGGCACCCGCTTCGTGTTTCGCCCGCATGCGCATGTCGGTAGGTAGCGTTGAATAATTGGAGCCTCAAACTTTGTGGAAATATTATCTGATTTGAGCTTATGTCATTTTTGGAGTTAGGTTGCTTATCTTAGCATTGATGTTGCGGTTCTTTATTACCAATGGTCTCGGTCCGTGCCGACACACCCTTTTCAACCTAAACCTTTAGTAGGACGCCTCAGTGATGCGTCCCTACCAGACATGCCTACCCTGAGGGATCCGGGGCACTTTTGTGGTTTTTTTTGGGGACGGCGGGATGTGGATTTGGTTGGTGGGGAGAGTTATAGCTTTTCATTTGTGGGTGATGGCGGGATAAGTGGGGGAGGATGACGCTGGATGAAGCTAGAAAGATTTTGGGTTTGGAGGATGGCGAACGACTTTCGGATCGTTTGCTGGAGATTGAGCGAGCTAGAGGAGAGATGGAGAAACTTGCGGAAGGCGTGAAGGGAGGGGAAGAAGGTGCTCGTTTTCGTGAAGGGCTGGAGGAATTTGATGTTGCTTTGGAGACTGTGAAGGCGGAGGGGGAGGGGTTAGGTTTGATAGAGAGAGAGAGTCAGGGCTCGCCACTGTTGCGGGCTTTGGTGGTTTTGGTGGTTGTTGTGGGTTTGGGGATGGGGGCATGGGTTTATTTGGAGCAGAAAAGGGAGGCAGATGTGCGTTTGAGGGCAGAGATTTCGCAATTGGAAGCGGAGGGGTCGGCATTGGTTGATAAACGGCTTTGGGTGGAGGCGGAGGAGGTTTTTGAGCGTCTTGCGAGATTGGATGAGGATTCTGCAGCGGTTGAGCGAGGGATGGAGTCGATTGCAGCAGGTAGGTTGGAGGAGCAGAAGAGGTATGTGGCGTATTGGCGGGGAGCTGCTGATTCTGCATTTGAGGCGGGGAACTGGGATGAGGCGGAACAGGCTGCTGGGAAGGTTTTGGAGAAGTATGCGGAGGAAACGGAACTAGAGCAGTTTTTACAGCAAATTGAGGAAGCGCGAGCTGAGGAGAAGCGCGTCCAAGAGCTCGATGTGATTCGTAAGATGCTGGCGCAGAGGGATTTCGATGGTGCCGATGCGGCGGTGGATTCGTTTATGCGAAAGTATGAGGGCGATACGGATGCGGAGTCACTGAATGAGGAGGTAATTGCTGCGAAGGCGAAGGCGGCGGCTGATTTGGAGAGGGCGCTTGCTTTGTATGAGCAGGCAAAGGCGGCAGATACGGGTGAGTATGATGAGGAGGCGGTGGAGTGGTTGCGTGAGGCGTTGGTGTTGGCGCCGGGGAACGTTACGATTTCCGAGCTGTATGAGAAGGTGGCTGCTTACACGCGGACGGTGCGGGTGCCTGAGGATGTGGAGACGTTAAAGGAGGCGATGGAGAATGCGAAAACGCGCGACCGTATTGTGGTGGGGCCAGGGGTATGGGAAGGGCCTCTGGTGATGAAAGTCTCGGTAAAATTGGAAGGGTCTACTGGGAATACAGTAGTGAAGTGTGCATCGGATGCTGGAAGTGCGCTGGTTGTCACCTTCTGGAGTGCTAGAGGGCGAAGTGAGTGGAATTGAGTTCCAGCATTCATCATTCGATCCAGCTGATGAGCGGTATTCTTTGGTGCAGGTGCGTGGTGCGAAAGTCAAATTCGAGAATTGTCAGTTTGTCAGTGGCAGCGGGCATGGTTTGGCGATTTCGGAGGGGGGCGAGGTAAGTGTGTCGGTTAGTGAATTTAGAGATAACGGCTGGAATGGTATTTCAGTGCGGGGCAAGGGCAGTGTTCTGAATGCAGAGGGGAATACGATCCGAGGAAACTTCCAGAATGGGATTGAGGCGTGGGAGGGGCCTAGGGTTTCGCTTACTGGCAACAGCTGTATGGGTAATTTTTATAACGGACTGCACATTGATGCGGGAGAGAACGAGATGGAGATTTCTGGAAACAAGCTGACTAAGAACAATGAGTATGGCTTGGTGCTAAGCGGTGGTAAAGGCGGTGCGGTGAAGGGGAATATGATCGCTGAGAATTTGTTGGGCGGGGTAGTTGCCCGCAGTTCTGCGGTGGGAGTGAAGGTAAGCGATAACGACATTCGCCAAAACGAGGGGCCGGGTCTGGCCTTGGAGGCGGGCGTCGTTTTCGAAGATTACGTAGGAAATCGAATTTCCCAGAATGGGGGCAAGCAGCTGATTACAGACTTAAGCTTCGGAGAGGAGTGATGGATTTACGTCACTGAGCTGAATGATTCTATCGAGGTGTGCTTGCTCGACAGGTGTAATTGAAAGGCGAGATCCTTTCTGGCAGACTATCATTTGGGAAAGAATTTCATCGTCTCGAAGGGCTTTGAGATCGATTTGCTGGGGAAAGGTGGCAATGTGCTCAAAATCTACGAGATACCAGCGGGGTTTTTCTTCGGTAGCTTTAGGATCGAAGTATTCACTTTCCGTGTCAAACTGGGTGGGATCTGGGTATGAAGCTGAGGCTACTTTGGCGATTCCAACGATGCCGGGAGGTTTCGCGTTTGAATGGTAAAAAGCTGCGAGATCGCCGACTTTCATGTCCCGCCACATGAAGTTACGAGCTTGGTAGTTACGGACGCCGGACCAAGGTTCTTGGTCTACTTTTTCAAGATCGGTGATGGAGAAGACATCGGGTTCCGATTTTATGAGCCAAGGCATGGTTTTCTCTAAAAGAAAATAGGAGAAGTGATGGGGGCATTAAAGAGAAGGTATGGCGCCGAATCTTTTTTGTTGGAGGGGAGGCAGGCGGAGGTGCTCGGGGCCGAGTTCTATGCCGGTGAGCGAGCGGAGATCAGTTTCGATGGCTTCGAGGACATCGAGCTCTGGGCGGAAATCAGCGGCATGGTAGCTGGAGCGAACTAATGGGCCAGAGGCGCAGTGACGAAAGCCTTTTTCGAGGGCGATTTCTTTGTATTCTGCAAATTGATCGGGGTGCAGATATTCGACTACGGGTAGGTGCTTGGGTGTTGGGCGGAGGTATTGGCCGAGAGTGAGAACGGTGACATCGTGGGCGAGCATATCGTCCATGGCGCGTAGAATTTCTTCACGGCGCTCGCCGAGGCCGAGCATCATTCCTGATTTAGTTGCGACGTTTCCGCCGACCATTTGTTTGGCTTTTTGGAGGACGGTGAGGGAGCGCTGATACTTCGCCCGGGAGCGGACGAGGGGCGTGAGGCGTTCTACGGTTTCCAAGTTATGGTTAAAAATGTGGGGCCGTGCGTCCATGACGAGCTGCAAGGCCCAATCCCGGTCATTAAAATCCGGAACGAGGACTTCGATGATGATTTCGGGATTTTTCTCGCGGACGGCCCGGATGGTTTCTTGAAAGTGCTGTGCGCCACCGTCTTTTAGGTCATCGCGGGCAACGGCGGTGATGACGATGTGTTTGAGATTCATACGGCGTGTGGCCTCGGCGATTCTCTCTGGCTCGTCTGCTTCGAGGGCATCTGGGCGAGCGGTTTTGACGGCGCAAAAGCCACAGGCGCGTGTGCATTTATCCCCGGCGATCATGAAGGTGGCGGTGCCTTGGCCCCAGCATTCCCAGCGGTTTGGGCATTGGGCTTCCTCGCAAACAGTTACGAGCTTGAGATCGGTAATTAAGGATTTGGTGGACCAGAAGGCAGGATTGTTAGGGAGACGGACTTTTATCCAATCTGGTTTTTTTTCCCGGTGAAGGGTGGGGTCCATTTTCATTTTCGGTCCGCAGGCAGCCATAGGGGTATCTTAGTTTTTTAAGATTAAACTTCAAGGAAGACTTATAAATCTGAAAGCTGGCGGCGTGAAGCGAAGGGCATTAGGATTTTTTGATTCGGGAGTGGGTGGATTAACGGTGGTGCGTGCGGTGCAGGATTTGATGCCGGGAGAGGATGTGATTTATTTGGGTGATACTGCGCGGCTGCCGTATGGGTCAAAGAGTCCAGAGACGATTCGTCGTTTTGCCGATGAGGATGTGCGGTTTTTGTTATCAAAGGGGGTGAAGGCGATTGTGGTGGCGTGCAATACGGCGACTGCGCATGCCTTGCCGATGTTGCAGGAGAAGTATGATGTGCCGATTCTTGGGGTGATTGTGCCGGGGGTGCGTGCTGCGTTATCGGATGAAGAGGCGGAGCGGATTGGGATTATAGCGACGAGGGGGACGGTGCGCTCGCATGTATATCAACATGCTTTGGCGACGCACCGGACGGGGCTGATGATTCATGCGGTAGAGACAGCGCTTCTGGTGCCTTTGATTGAGGAAGATTGGCTCGGTGAGGAGGTTACGAAGGACGTTTTGCGGAAATATCTGCAGCCACTGATCGAGAAGAGGATCGATACTTTGTTGCTGGGGTGTACTCATTATCCCTTGTTGATGCCGGTGCTGCGGGAGATTTTACCCAAGGAGGTTCGTTTGATAGATTCTGCTACAACTTGTGCGGAGCATTTGCGCGATACTTTGGACGGGTTGGGATTGTCACAACCTCGGGAGGCGGATGGGAACTTAGAGATTTTTCTGACCGATTTATCGGAACAATTTGAAGAGCTGGCGAAGCGATTTTTGAATAGGACGCCGGGGCAGGTGCGGAGGGCGGTGCTGACTGCATCCTAGGGGTGGGTTAGGGTTTCCAGAAGGTTTAGCCAGGGGGTAAATTCTGCGGGTGGTGTTGCTTCAAAGCGCAGTTTCTCTTGGGAAAGCGGGTGGGTGAAGGCGAGTTTCCATGCGTGGAGCATGAGCCGGGGGGTGGGTAGTGGGTGTTTTTTTCCGTAGATGGGATCGCCAAGAATGGGGGTGGCGAGGTGGTGAAGGTGGACGCGGATTTGGTGGGTGCGGCCGGTGTGGAGGTGGCAGAGGACGAGGGCAGTTTTGGAGGCGTGATCAGGGGTGAGGACTTGGTAATCGGTGATAGCAGTTTTGCCAGCTGGGGGGGTGATGACGGCCATTTTCTGACGATTTACGGGGTGGCGGCCGATGTGAGTGAAGATGGTATCGGAGGGTTTCGTAGGGATGCCATGGGTGACTGCGAGGTAGAGTTTTTCCATGGTTTTGCGCTCGGCAAACTGGGTGGTGAGGCCTTGATGGGCTTTATCTGACTTGGCTACGACGAGGCAACCGGAGGTATCTTTATCAAGGCGGTGGACGATGCCGGGACGCTCGACGCCACCGATGCCGGAGAGCTTTCCTTGGCAATGATGGAGGAGGGCATTGACGAGGGTGCCATCGGGATTTCCCGGAGCGGGGTGGACTACCATTCCGTGCGCTTTGTGGAGGACGAGGAGCTCGTCATCCTCGTAGAGTATTTCGAGGGGGATGTCTTGAGGGAGGGCAATATCTGGCGTGGCCTCCGGGATGACGATCGTGGCGATGTCGTTGGGTTTTACGGAGTCTCGGGGTTTGGCGGCTTTTTGATTTAGCAGGATGTGTTGCTCGCGGATGAGTTCTTGGATTCTTGAGCGGGAAAGCTCAGGAATTTCAGAAGCCAGCCAAGCGTCGAGACGAGGATAGGATTTTTCAGAAGAAATTTCCCTCACGAAGCTTTCGAGGCGGCAGGGGGTGTTTGGCAGGCGAGGGAAAGGATTTTGTAGATCATATCCGTTTGAAAGGCGCGGAGGGGTTCTGCTGTTGTGAGCCCAAGGGTGAGGTGCGTTTGTTGGGCTTCTGTGGAGAAAGTTTGGAGGTGATGTCCAGAAGGTAGCTCTTTCGCTGCGAGTTCTCCGGCGGGTAGGTTTTTGGTGAGCTCGCGGGCAAGTGCGTGGAGTTTCTCATCTTCTGGGCGGCCAATGAGGAAGCCGCTGGGTGTGCGGAGGACGAAGATATTTTTGATAGGAAATGACTTTAAGAGCCAATTTTGAATGATCGTTAAGCGGTCGATTGTGTGCTGATCGATTTCTGCGTCTGTTAGAGGCATTTTTTCTTGGTGTGTAGCTGGGTGTTCAGGAGTGCTTTGTTTTTCTGGGTTTAGTTGAGCTGTGGGAGTTATTTTTGTTGCTGGAGGGCTTTCTGGATCGGCAGCATTTCTTTTGAGGAGTTGCTGGGCGATGTGTTTGAGTTCGGCAGTGTCGAGCCACGGATCCACGATGTTCATTTGCTAGAACCTTTCTTTCGGTTTGTGTGCTCGGCCCGGAGTTTGGTCTGAATTTCCTCCATGAGGTTGTCGTATATGGTGGCGGTTTCGTTTCCTTCTGCCATGGCGGCGACGGGGAGGCCGCGGGCGCTAGCGCGGATGTAGATCTCGTCGCGTGGGATCGATGTTTTGAAGACAAGCTCTTCTGGGAGGAGATTACGTAGTGCAGCTGCGGCTTCTGTGCTTTCAGGTAGATTCTCGTGAACCATTGTGAGGCACACGCCGAGGACGTTGAGCTGTGGATTTGTGGCCCGCAGGCGCTGGAGGCCTTGGAGCATTTTTGGGACGGAGCGGATCCCGAGCGGTTCGGCTTGTTGGGGTAAAATTACAGCTCGTGCTGACGAAAGGACGTCACTGGTGACACCAAAGAGGCCTGCTGCGGTGTCGATGATGCATACATCGAAGTGCATCCCGGCGAGTTTTTTGAACATTGCTGAGGTTGTTTCGCGATGTGTGCCAGGCTGGGTATTTCCCAATTCGTAATCGCTGGATTTTCCGGCGGGGATCATGGAAAACGTTTTCAGGCGTGTGGGGATGATAAGGCTTTCCAAAGGTAGCTGCGGATTTTCCAAGAAATCGTAAAACCCGGCGAGAAGGCGTGATTTTCGGCTTAAAGATAGGCCAATCGAGCCTTGTGGATCTGCGTCGATGAGAATTGTTTTGAATCCAGCGCGCGCCATGGAGTGGGCTAGATTGATCGAGAGAGTGGTCTTTCCCACGCCTCCTTTTTGACTTGAGATGGCGATACTAAACACTCGGTAGAAAGGGGAAGGGGTAGGTGGGCAGACTGTAGCGTGAAGGAAGGGTAGCGAAAGCATTTTCTTCGATCTTGGCAAAGGGGAAATTTTCAGGAATAACCTCTCCGACTGGCCAAGATGATGTTTATTAGATACGCAACCCTCGCTATATCAGCAATTTCGCTACTTATTGGCTGTGGCGAGAAAGGTGAAGGGGGTGGGGGCGCAGTTATTGAAGATTCGGGAGCGATTTCGAGTGAAGTATCGCCTTTTAATTTGCAGTTAAAAAATGAGTTGGAGGGTCTACCGGGAGATCTGTATGCATCTCAAGTTGATTCAGCGATTCATTGGCAGAGTTGGGGCGAGGAGGCCTTCGCGGAGGCTAGCAAGTCAAATCGATTAGTTTTTGGTGTGATTGGTATGTCTCAACTGCCGTATCAACATGATATATTTCGGCAGATTGAGGGCGATCAGGCATTGGTGAATTTGATCAATGAAATGTATGTGCCGATTTTGGTGGATGCGGATGTGATGCGAGAGATGGCTTTGTTAGGTGCCTATCTGTGTGCTGAAGTTGGAACGCCGTTCGTTTATCCGTTGCTGATTTGGTTTTCGCCAGAGGGCAATCCAGTTTCTTGGGTTCCGCTGATGGATAGTGAGAAACAGACGGTCCCGGAGTTGGTCTTGCAATCACATATCTCGGTTTATGGAGTCTGGGAGGACGATGAGGAGTATGTGATCAAGCATAGTAAAGAGACGCAAATATTACGCGCGAAGCACATTCGTGAGGTGGAAAAGCAAATTCCCTACGCTGAAAACAGCAGTGAGGATGTGGTGAGGGCGCTGCGGTATTTGGTTTCGCTATATGATCCGATGACTCGCACTATGAATGATTCTGGTGGTTTATTCCCAAGTGGAGTCATAAAAATGCTTACGCTGGGTGCGCAAATGAATGGAGTTGGGGAAGATCTCGCCAAGCGATGCGAGGAGGTTCTCGGATTTTTGTTAGAGGATCTACAGGAAAGTGCGATGTTCGATCCTTTGGACGGTGGGGTTTATTCCTCGCGCCGAGGGAATTCTTGGTCGCTGCCAGGGTATTTTAGGGATTGTGCGACACAGGCGGAGATTGCGAGGACTTTGCTGGACGCTTATGAGGTGACTGGAGATGAGACGACTGTAGCGCGGGCTATTGATGTGATTCGGTATTGTGAAGGTGCCTACCGCACAGAGAACGGTTTATTTACTTTGGTAGATCTTTACGATACTCATATAGCGGATTGGCTTTGGAGGACGGAGGATTTGCGGAAATTGCTTTCGCCCGATGAACTCCAAGCGTGGATAATTTCGTCTGGGATGAAAGATGAGGGGAATATTCCCGAGGATCTCGACCCTAGAAATGAAGCTGGCGACCTCAATACGATGAGGGATGCAAAGGATGTGGGAGAAGTAGCTGAGAAGCTCGGCTGGCAAAAGGAGCGAGTGGAGGCACTTTTGATGGCTGCGAAGGAGAAAGTTCTGATAGCGCGGAACGAGCGCCTCAATAGGTATTCAGGAGAACTGCGCTCAGCGCATGCGATTTCTACATTCCGGATGGTTTCTGCTTATTGTGCGGCGTTTCGTGCTACAGGCGAGGCAAAATGGTTGGATGAGGCAATCGCCCTTAGCGATCGTGCGAAAGAAGCATTCAGCGATGGGCCACGTTTGATGAGTTATGCTGAAGCTGTGCCAAAGGATCTGTATACGGGCCGCGCATTTGTCTACGGGGTAGCCCTCAATGCCGTGCTTGATGTGGCGGCGAGCACTTTAGATCAGAAATGGGATCTTTGGGCTGCTGATATTGCCACTACTGCGACCGAAAATTTCTTAGTAGACGGATCTTTCACAGAAGTGGCAGGCGGGGCTAGCGTTCTGGATGTACGGATGGCGGATATGACGATGCTGTATGGTAACTCAAGTCTTGGAGAACTTTCGATGGCTGAGGCTAGGTTTTCAAATGGCGGTAGGGATTTCTTGCCGACGTTCGCAGAGAAATTACGAGTATTGCCCTTGCGGGCGAAGGAGATGCCGGTGATCCACTCAGATCTTATCTCGGCGGGGCTTGTCCGCGCTTTTGGCGCAAAAATGATCTACGATGCAGATCTAAATGAAGAGCAGCGAGATATAGTTTCTCGTTTGCCGGCCGATGGCATTGCAAAAGTTTCTTTGAAACAAGCGACTCTGGAGGAACGTAAATTGTTTGATGGCGATTTACTTTTGTTAGGACATGATGGGAATCGTTTGCTTTTTGATGAAACCGGTAGCAATGATGAAGAACCCTTGCCAAATCCAGCGGATTAGCGATTTACTTCTTCAACCCATTTTCAGAAAGCCTTCATGTCTACATTTCGAAACTACTACATTCTGCCAATTAGCTGCTTTTTTATAAGTTTCGCTGCTGCAGATACAATCACGCTTAAGAACGGTGATGTTTACGATGGGAAAGTCATACGACAAAATGATGAGACTGTTACCTTGGAGATCAACGTTACCAGAACGATCAAAGATGAGCGGACCATCGCTAAGGCAGATATAGAGTCAATCGATAGGAAATCGACTTTGGATAAGGATTTTGATAAGGTGAAAGGTTTTGTGCCGACCCCTTCCCAGCTGCCCGAAGAAGAATACACGCGACGTATCGCTGCGCTTGAGAAATTTATCGAGGCATACCCGCGGACTAGGAACGGGCGTGCAGCAGAGAAAATATTGGCTACTTTGCAGGAGGAGCGTTCGACAATCCGCAGCGGCGGTTTGAAGGTCGGCAAGCGCTTATTTTCGGCTTCGGAATATGAGGCTAACGCATTTGCGATAGACGCTGAGATTACCGAGGAAGAAATTCGTGAGGAGCTCGAAGGGCGGAGGTTAGTGGAGGCACTTAGGCTATTTGAAGAGTATGAGAAAGAATTCGGAGCTGCGGAGGCACGTAGGGAATTAACGAGTCTAATCTTACCAGCGTTGCGGACCTACAAAACGGATTTGTTGAGTAGTTTGGCGAGTCTGGACCGACGCATCGCCCGACGTAAAGCAGGTCTTGAACTAATGGCACCTGAGGATCGTGCGGTGACAGAGAGAGCCATTTCGGTGGAAAATAACCGTCTTGATGCCCGCTATGAGTTAGAGAAGGCTAGCAAAATGACATGGGTTACGCCTGATGCATTTCACAAAGAAAGCCTTACATCGAATGTAGATGCAGTTGAAGATCTTACGAAACGCCTGACAGAAAGTCCCCCAGTCGCAGCAGGAGGAGATGAATCGCTTGCGGAGTTCTACCGGATTTCTCATGGCAAGATTGGAAGCGCCGAAAGTGCTGAAAAAGAAACTGTTCTTGGGGACGCTAAGAAACGCGGACTGCCGCAGAAGTATATAGAGATACTTCGAAAACATGGCGAAATGTAATTTTACTATTGATTAGGGTATATGAATCGAAAAGCCGAACAGCACCGTGAGACAGCGGAAACAAAGATTTCACTCAAGCTGGATCTTGATGGGAATGGCAAATCTACAGTTTCGACTGGAGTGCCATTTTTCGATCATATGATCGTGTTGTTCTCGAAGCACGGTTTGTTCGATATTGATCTGAAAGTTGATGGTGATATTGAAGTCGATTCTCATCACACGATTGAAGATACAGGAATTGTTATAGGGGAGAGCATTCGGACTGCGCTTGGTGATAAAACGGGTATCACGCGCTATGGTTGTGCATATTTGCCGATGGATGAAACCCTTGTCCGAGTAGTAGTGGATCTTAGCAATCGGCCGTTTCTAGAGTTTCGCGCGCCAATAGACACGCCTTCTGCGCCAAATATGCCGTTTTCTTTAGTAGAAGAATTTTGCCGCGCATTAGCCGCAAATTTGCGGGCAAATATCCATGTGGAAGTCCTTTACGGGCGCGATGGGCATCACGTTGCGGAAGCGATTTTTAAGGGGCTGGCTAGAGCGTTGCGGATGGCGTGCGAGAAGGACAGTCGAGTTATCGGCATTCCATCGACGAAAGAAGTTTTGTGAAGATTGGACTGCTAAACTACGGCGGGGGTAATCTGCGAAGTGTGGAAAACGCATTGGAATTTCTAGGCTTCGATCACTTTCCCGTAGTTTGCGAGGCTGATCTAACAGAAATCACTCATCTTATACTACCAGGGCAAGGTGAGTTTGGAGATGTGATGCGGCAGTTAGATTCGCGAGGTTTGGTAAAGGGCCTACGAAACTGGATTTTGGCTGGTAAACCGTATTTCGGTATATGTGTAGGTTATCAAATCTTGTTTGAAGGTAGTGACGAGGCAATGGATGTGCCCGGATTAGGAGTTATCCAAGGAAGATGCGTTCGCTTTGCGGAAGCTGAGGGGAAGAAGATTCCTCAGATGGGTTGGAATTCGGTTAAGCCTGCAGGAGTGGGGAAGGGAATTTGGAAGGGGTTAGGTGATGAACCCTATTTCTACTACGTTCACTCATATTTTCCAAAAACTGACGATAGCGAATGGAAGACATCTACCACGGACTATCATGGCGAGGTGTTCACTGCAGTAGTGCAGCGTGGGAACGTGTTTGCCTGCCAATTCCATCCTGAAAAAAGCCAAGATGCAGGGCTAAATCTGATCCGCAATTTTCTCGCTGAGTGAGGCAGAGAGAATGTAACGCGCCTGTTTAGTTTCAACTAAGAGCGTTTGACTTCGGCGAATAGGAACGCAGACCTTGTGAGATGGGTGGAAAGATGTTAGATGTACCTAACCCATGAAAACTCAGAGCGCCGCTTTCTACTTCCTTACACTTTTGCCTATGATAGGGGGCCCAAGGATCGATCTTACGACGTCGAACATGCCTGCGGGTCCGCCTGCGCAGACGATCGCATCTGAAAATGCATTTCCGGGTTTGTCTTTTAGTCAGCCCCTAGGAATTGTATCTGCGCCGGGGGAGGTGGACCGCATATTCATCGTTGAGAAGACAGGTGAAGTGAGAGTGGTGCAGTTGGGAACTCCACCTCAAGCAACGACTTTCTTGAACGTTCGAGATGTGCTAAGCCAGCAAGGTGAGGCACTGCTGACGAATAGTGAACAAGGAGTGCTAGGTCTTGAGTTTCATCCTGATTATCAAACTAACGGAAGGTTTTATGTAGTTTATAACGTGTGGTCTAACAACATGAACTATCAACGTCTATCTGAGTTTACGGTATCGGATAACATGGACGTGGCGGACTCGACCTCAGAAAAAGTTTTTATTCAGCAGATAAACGATGCTGGGAATCATAATGGAGGAGATATACATTTCGGTGCGGATGGATATTTATATATGAGTTGGGGCGACGAGGGTAATGCGAATGATACATTAGATAATAGCCAACAAATTGATAAAGACTTTTGGTCATCGCTTACCCGGATTGATGTAGATTTGGAAGTGGAAGACTACACCGCAAATGATGGACAAGGTAATGATGATGCCAATCTTCGTCCAAATTCCCATCAGGCTGTTGTTCTAGATTCAGAGGGAAATCCTCGGTATGAGGTGCCTGTCGATAACCCTTGGGTGGGTGCAGATTCTTTTTTAGGAAAGGAGGTGACGGCACAGGATGTAAGGACTGAGTTTTACGCAGTGGGTCTGCGCAATCCTTGGAGATTTTCGTTTGATCGTGCGACGAATACGCTTTGGCTGGGAGATGTGGGACAAGGGCAAAGGGAGGAGATCAATCGTGTCGTCAAGGGGGGTAACTATGAATGGGCATTTCGTGAAGGATTTGTCCAAGGTGTTAAGTGGGGTGACAGACCGAGTGGTTGGACGGGCTCTCATCCACCGGTTATCGATTACAATCGTAGCTTCGGCCGATCTGTAACTGGGGGTGTTGTCTATCGAGGTAGTCGGATTCCGTCACTTACAGGTAAATATATTTTTGGAGATTACGCGACAGGAAGTATCTGGCGGCTTGATGAAAGTCCCAATGGGAATACAATGGTGCGGATCACTGGGCAGACTGCGGTAGCTGGCTTTGGGCATGATCCTTCAAATGGGGATATTTTGATGGCGAATCTGAATGGAGGAACCATCCATCGTTTGGTCGGGCAGAACATTGAAGACGATTTCCCAGGGAGTCTTGCGGAAACTGGATTATTCGAGAACGTCGTCAGTTTAGAGCCTGCTGATGGTTTGCTTGCTTATGATGTGAACCTACCGTTTTGGTCAGATGGGGCCGAAAAGCAAAGGTGGTTTGGAATACCAAACCAAGCTGATATGATATCATTTTCCGAAGATGGTAATTGGGGCCTTCCTAGTGGTATGACATGGGTGAAGCATTTTGAGATAGATGCTGTCGTGAATGGCCAATTAGTGAAAAAGAGATTGGAAACTCGCGTTATGGTGAGAACAGATGAGGGAAATTATGGGGTTTCTTATCAGTGGAACGAACAGGGAACTCAAGCCACCTTGGTGCCAAGTGGAGGTGTGGACTTTGAAATTCAGACAATCAGGAACGGCCAGCAAGTAACACAAACATGGCAAATTCCTAGTCGTAGTCAGTGCGCTACGTGCCACACTCCTGAGGCAGGACACGCCCTTTCATTTCGGACACGGCAGCTAAATAGGGAAGGAGAAATCACTGGGGACGTAGGAAATTTCATTCAGCTCATGGCGAATAGCGGATATTTGGAGGGTCTCGATGAATCTGTGAACCATTTACCAAGACATTATAAGCCAGATGATATGAGCGTGGATCAAGAGAGGCGTGTGAGATCTTACCTCGATGTAAATTGTGCATACTGCCACAATTCAGAAAGCGCCGTTCCTACCGATTGGGACGCAAGTGCGGATGTAAAGCTGTTTGCCACTAAGATGATAAATGGGGAGGTGCAGAACGGAAAATTGCATCCTCAAGATAAGCTTTTGACCCCCGGAAGCGCACAACGCTCGGTAGTATATAATCGTCTGGCTGCGGAAAATGGTTACACAAGGATGCCGCCTCTGAGTACAACTATAGTAGATGAAGCGGGGGCTGCGCTGTTGCGAAATTGGATTGAGAATTTACTTATAAATCGTGAAAGCTATGCTTCTTGGCGTAGCGCAAACTTCGGCGATTCGGCAAATGCTGGATTGCCCGGGTCAGATGATGATCTTGATGGAAGAACGAATCAGAGTGAATTTTTATCAGGGACAAATCCGGGGGTAGCTGATGCAGCACCGGCTGTGCAAATTACCTCTCAAGGTGGGAGCATCTCTCTATCGATGCAAGGTCTCCAAGGCCGAGATGTTTATTACGAAGCCTCTGACGATCTAATCGCTTGGGATCTTATCGATGTGTTCGGAAACAACGGAACGAATCGTGTGGCGACCTCAATTTCGTCTAAATCCAAGTTCTTCCGGGCGAGAATTGAAGAAAGGTGAGGGTAATTTACCAATTACTTGTGAAAGTGAGCGATTTCTCAAACACGTTTCACCTGGATCTGGACCTTACAGAGAATCAAAAAATATATTGCTGAATTCTCTTTGATTTTGACAGAGGCGTTGTATATCTGCGGAGCCGTCTCCCGGGCGGTCGCAATTAGCGGTCTAGGCTACTTATTGAGGAAAGTCCGGACACCGTAGGGCAATCTGCCTTGTGAAAGCAGGGACCGTTATTCGTAAGGATAGCGGATGGAAAGTGCAGCAGAAAATATACCGCCGATGGCTTCGAGAGAGGATCAGGTAAGGTTGAAATGGTGAGGTAAGAGCTCACCGCGCCGAGGGCAACCGGAGTGGCAGTGTAAACCCCAGGTGGTGCAAGACATAACAGGAAAAGAGCGGTCCGCTCGTTCCATTTCCGGGTAATAGTCGCACCTTGCGTAAGCAGGGCGTTTCGCGGAAGCGAGATGAGAGAAATGACCGTCCAGCCTCAGGTAATAGCGAGGTGGACAGAATCCGGCTTACAGGGAGGCGGCACCTTCTTTCATTCGTGAAGGCTGCTTGGTGGGGTTCTAGAGGTGATGCTTATGACTATATTATCTGCCCTTAAATTATTGGTAATCTTTCAACTAGTATAGGTTTGTCTATTCTGATCCGGAATGGTCAATCATCTCCGCTTCCATATTGTTTTATTGAGCTAGGGAATTGTTGCACAGGTTCGTCTGCCCTCATCGGGATAGTTGATTGCTAGGATTTTATATTGAGACTTGTGGAAATCTTGTAGTGATTGGATTGTTCGTGGGACTGTGAAGTATTTGCCGAGACCGTTTTACTTATGCTTATTGGTCGTGCTGTTAGCTGCCTTAGGTGTGGCATATCTTGTTTTCTACCCGCAGAAAAATTTATTGTTCGAGATTGGTTCGTTACAGTCACCAAAAGCAAATGCTAAACTTGAGTTCACCACTGGTGATCCGGGGTTGCTAATTGAAAGGCAGGTTTCGGGATTTGATCTTAAGTTTTTCAAATATGGTATGACTGCGTCAGTTTCACCGACTGGATGGAAAAACTATAAGGGGTTCTTCGCCTACGTAGACGAAGTGGGCAGATTTTGGGTTTATAATGGCAGAGACCAAACATGGATTTACGAGAGGCTGGCCGGGGGTGGAGGGAAAAGTTGGGATATCGAATCTTGGCAAGGTGCAATTCCTCACCAATTTGTTTCGAGAATTCCAGAAGATTCCAAAGTCTTCAAATGATTATCGAGAATGGATCGCCATTCTTGTGCTGGGAGCTTTTGTCTCACTTAGTATATTGGAGGGATTTGCACGAGAACCGTTTGGACGCGGATACACCTAGCGGAAGCATTGGCGAGGCGTCCCTGGCTGAGATCCTAGTGGGTGAGGGGTGGGATAGATTTGCTGGCCAGAGGGATATAGGTGATCTTTGATACACTTGCGCAAGAACATGTTCTAAGTTAGATCGCGAAGCATAAACTGAAGTGAAGAAATGGATGAAGACTTATAGATGGACTGTTCCTTCAGTTGGTCGTTGGCGCATGGAGAGGAGACAATCTTTAGAGGTTTCTGAGTTGAGGGCTTCTGACTATGCTTCAGCATTGATTATATTTGTTATAGGGCTCTACTTACTTGGGGTGGTGATCGGTATGGTTTTTATATTACTATCTTATCTGTTCGGTGAGGTGGCATATGGGGGATGGGTGTTTGGTGTAATTGGCGCTTTTGCGTATTTTTATGGGTGCTACCGGGTCTTTCGGTTTGCAGTAGGGTGGAGGATATTGGCATTGTTGAAAAAGGAGAACGGAGGGATAGTGGGTGATGGTGAGGAAGTGGTTTGATTGTTGATTGTTTCAGTGGAGGTCCTTTTAAACGGGTAGGGGGTTGGAAGTTTTTTAGGTTGGAAGCTGGTTGATTCGGGTATCCGCCGGTCTTTCAGACCTTGTGAAATCTTTGGGGATGTAAACATAGCCCTTGCGGACTATGCTGGTATCTAGGCGCTCCGTCGGAGCTTGGGAGGTTTCTGGTGCTTTGTATAAGTGAAGAGGGGGGATGGGGATGTAGACATAGCCCTTGCGGACTATGCTGGTATCTAAGCGCTCCGTCGGAGCTTGGGAGGTTTGTGGTGCAGAGAGGAATCGACCTAACAGTGCAGAAAGGGACAGAACTGGAGCACTGCGGGTATCCGTCGGTCTTTCAGACCTTGTGAAATCTTTTGGGATGTAAACATAGCCCTTGCGGACTATGCTGGTATCTAGACGCTCCGTCGGAGCTTGGGAGGTTTGTAGTGCAGAAAGGGACAGAACTGAAGCACTGCGGGCATCGGTCGGTCTTTCAGACCTTGTGAAATCTTTTGGGATGTAGACATAGCCCTTGCGGACTATGCTGGTATCTAGGCGCTCCGTCGGAGCTTGGGAGGTTTGTAGTGCAGAGAGGAATCGACCTAACAGTGCAGAAAGGGACAGAACTGAAGCACTGCGGGTATCGGTCGGTCTTTCAGACCTTGCGAAATCTTTTGGGAATGTAGACATAGCCCTTGCGGACTATGCTGGTATCTAGGCGCTCCGTCGGAGCTGAACATAGTGCTGGCGGATCGTGCTGGTAATTCGACGGTCCGTAGGAGCATGGGAGAAGTGAACATAGCGCTGGCGGACTGTGCTGGTACTCAGATGCCTCGTCGGAGATTGGGAGGTTTGTTTTGTTTTGCTTTGTATAAGTAGCGGGGAGTGGAATGTTTTAGAGGTTGATGCTGTTGGGGTGGGTTTACAGGGCTTGGATACGGGGTTGAGGGGTGATTTGGGTTGTGTTGGGGGCTTGCGTGATTTGTTGAGATGGGGGAGGTTGGGGGGCGATGAGTTTTGGGGGTAGTTGGAATTATCCGGTTGAGTTGCCGGTTGTGGAGAGGCGTGACGATATTTTGAGGGCGGTGCGGGGGCATCAGGTTGTGGTGGTGGTTTCGGATACGGGATCGGGTAAGACGACGCAGTTGCCTAAAATGGTGGCGGAGGCTTTGGATGCAGAAGTGGGGGCGGAGGGGAAGCGAGGGAGGAGGAAGGGTTTGATTGGGTGCACGCAGCCGCGAAGGATTGCGGCGGTTTCGGTAGCGGGGAGGGTTGCGGAGGAACTCAAGTGTGCGGTGGGTGATTTTGTGGGGTATCAGGTGCGGTTTGATGACAAGACTTCGCGCGAGACGCGGATCAAGTTTATGACGGATGGGATTTTGCTGGCGGAGACGCAGGGGGACAGGGATCTAAGGAGGTATGATGCGTTGATTTTGGATGAGGCGCATGAGAGATCGCTGAATATTGATTTTCTGTTAGGGTATTTGAAGCGCTTGTTGGAGAGGCGGCCGGAGATGAAGTTGGTGATTTCTTCGGCGACTTTGGATGCGGGGAGTTTTGTGGAATTTTTTGGGAATGCTGGGGGTGGGCCGGCGTTGGTGGAGGCGGAGGGTAGGATGTTCCCGGTGGAGGAGTATTTTTTGCCGGGGAAGGATGATGAGGATTTGGCGGATCATGTGGGGAGGGGGATGGATTATTTGAATGATCTTGATCCGCGTGGGGATGTTTTGGTTTTTTTGCCGGGAGAGAGGGAGATTCGGGAGGCGGCGGATTTGCTGGAGGGTAGGCGGTATCGGGGGACGGAGGTTTTGCCTTTGTTTGCGAGGTTGGGGATGGGGGATCAGCAGAGGGTTTTTAAGCCGGGGGCGAAGCGGCGAATTGTTTTGGCGACGAATGTGGCGGAGACTTCGCTGACGATTCCGAGGATTGCGTGTGTGATTGATTCGGGGCTGGCGCGGGTGAGTCGGTGGAGTCCGGGGCGGGGGGTGCAGCGGTTGCAGCTGGAGGGGGTGAGTCAGGCGAGTGCCCGGCAGAGGAAGGGGCGATGTGGGCGGGTGCAGGAGGGAATTTGCCTAAGGCTGTATGAGGAGGAGGATTTGCTGGAGCGGGCGGAGTTTACGGAGCCGGAGATCCGGCGGAGCTCGCTAGCGGGTGTGATTCTGCGGATGAAGACGTTGGGGCTACCAGAGATTGATGAGTTTCCATTTTTGGATCCGCCAAATCCGAAGGCGGTTTCGGAGGGATTCCGGACGTTGCGTGAGGTGGGTGCTTTGGATAAGGACCGGGAGTTGACGGAGATTGGGCGGGAGCTGGGTGCGCTGCCGGTGGATCCGCGGATGGGGAGGATGCTGATTGAGGCGCATTATGAGAAATGCGAGGAGGCGGTCACGGTTTTGATAGCGGGGCTGGAGACAACGGATCCTCGGGAGCGCCCGGCGGAGAAGAAGCGGGAGGCGGATGCGGCGCATGCGAAGTGGCAGGACCCGAGTAGTGATTTTATGTCGATGCTGAATCTTTGGCAGGATTTAGCTGAGTATTTTGACGGTCGGCGCTGGCGGTGGAATCAGTTGAGGAAATTTTGTGGGCGCTATTTTTTGAATGTGAAGCGGGTGACGGAGTGGGGAAATGTGGTGGTGGAGTTGGCGAGTTTACAGGGGTTGGATATGAAGTTTTTGAAGGGTGAGGGGGTGGAGCATGGGGGAAGTTATGATGCGATTCATCGTTCTTTATTGGCTGGTGCGCCGCGGCAATTTGGTTTGTGGGATAAACAGAACAAGGGGTATCGGAGTGCGAATGGGGGATTTTTTGCGGTTTTCCCGGGATCGAGTTTGTTCGGGCAGAAGAAGCGGGCGGAATGGGTGATGGGTTTGGAGCTGGTGGAGACGACGCGGTTGTGGGCGAGGCGGGCGGCGGTGATTGAGCCGGAGTGGGTGGAGGTGGTGGCCCCGCATTTGTGTAGGCATCGATTTGGAGAGGGTTATTGGGATGTGAAGCAGGGGGCGGTGTATGGGAAAGAGACGGTGCTATGTGGGGGGCTGCATGTGGTGGCGGGGCGGCGTGTGCATTACGGGCGGGTGGATGAGAAGGGTGCGCATGAGATTTTTCTGAGGGAGGGAATTTTGGCAGGGGGCTTGCGGGGGAAGTATGCGTTTCAGGAGCGGCTGGATGAGCTGCGGGAGGAGGTGAAGGGCTGGGAGGACAAGCTGAGGAGGCCGGGGATGTTGTGGAGTGAGGATGCGGTGGTGCGATTTTTGGAAGGGAAGATTCCGAGGGAGATTTCGACGGCGGCGGCGTTTGAGGGGTGGCGGCGGGAGAATGAGAATTTATTGATGTTGGGTTTGGAGGATGTGGTGTGGGAGGAATTGCCAAGTAGGGAGCTTTATCCGGATGGGATGGTGTTAAAGGAGCAGGAGTATACGATTTATTATCATTGTGCACCGGGGGAGAGGGATGATGGGGTGACGCTAGGGGTGCATGTGGATCAGCTGCCGGGGTTACCGGGCTGGCTGCCGGGGTGGGGGGTGGACGGGGATTTGGAGGAGAGGGCGGAGTTGCTTTTGAGGAGTTTGCCGAAGGATTATCGAAGGTTATGCCAACCGCTTGGGGGGGTGGCGCAGGGTTTCGCGCAGTTGTGGGGAGGTGAGGTGAAGGAGGGTGAGTTATTGGATGCGCTATGCGCGTATGTTTTGGAGGCGACGGGGGCTACGGTGCCGAAGGAGGTGTTTGATATGGAACGGCTGCCGGAGGAGTTTCAGACGAAGATCTGGGTGTGCGATGATGAGGGGGAGGAGCTGGCGATGGGTAAAGATGTGGCGGAGCTGAAGCTGGCGCTGGCGGACAGGATGCAGGCGCGATTTGAGGCGGCGGCTACGGCGGATGTGGAGCGGCGTGGGATGAGTGCGTGGGATGGTGAGGAGCTGCCGCGGGAGGTGATGACGGCGGGTGGGCCGGCTTTTCCGGCGTTGGTGGATGAGGGAGGAACGGTGGGGGTGAGGGCTTTTACTTCGTTGGAGGAGGCGCGCGAATCCCACCGGAGGGGAGGGGCGCGTTTGTTGGTGTTGGGCGCGGCGGATGAGGTGGCTTATTTGCGGAAGAAATTTCCTTTGGGGATGCTGGCGCGGGTGGAGATGAAGCGCTTGGGTGTGGATGTGGAGGAGTTGATTATGCTGACTGCGGAGGGTGTGGTGGGGGGAGATTTCCCGAGAAATCCGGAGGGATTTCAGAGGTTGAAGGGTGAGGTGCGGGGGAGGTGGTTTGAGGTGGCGACAAAAGTTGGGAAGGCATTGGATGAGATGGTAGAGCTGGAGCCGGGGGTGAGGGGATGGATTTCCGAGAATCGGACGGATCGGAATTTTGGGGAGATTGCGGAGGATCTGGGTGAGGAGATGGAGTGGCTGTTTCGTGAGGGGTATGTTTGGCGGATGGGGTATGAGCGAATTTTGGATTTTCCGAGGTATTTGCAGGGGATTCGTTCGAGATTGAGCAGGGTGGCGAGTCTTCCGTTGGTCAAAGATTTGGAGAAGATGGATGCGTTGCGGCGGTATTGGGTAGTTTGGTGGGAGAGATGGCAGGCGGCGGCGGACGATCCGGTGCATTGGGAGGCAGGGTGGCTGCTGGAGGAGTGGCGGATCTCGCTTTTCGCGCCGGATGTGGCGGTGAAGGCGAAGGTTTCGGAGAAGCGGGTGGCGAAACTGCTGGGGATGTAGGACGGTGTTTAGGCGTCAGACTTTTGCGTCGAGCCATCGGCCTTGGAAGTGCAGGCGGGTGAAGATGATGGCTTGGGTAACGAGATCAAAGGCAAGGACGATCCAAATGGCAGTGAGGGATAGCCATTGAGTTTGGGAGAGGACCCAGAGGACGAAAATGCGGTAAAAGATCATGCTGGTGAACGACCAGCGCATGACGAGTTTGGTAGCACCGGCGCCGCGCATGGATGTTTTCATGATAATGCAGGTGGCAAAAAACGGTTGGGTGAAGGCGCAGATGAGGAGCAGGGGCATGGCAAGCTGGAGGTGTGTTTCGCTGCCGGGCGCCATGATGCCGATGAGATATTCACGGCACGTAACGAAGAGAATGCCCATGCAAACCATGAAGGCGATGGCAATTTTCCATGAGAAGCGGACGGCTTTGACGGCCATTTTTTTGGAGCCAGCGCCGAGGTATTGACCGGTGAGGGCGGCGGCTGCGGCAGCGATAGCGAAGCCGGGTAGGAAGCTCATGGACTCTAGGCGGATGGCGATAAAATGTGCGCCGAGGGTGCCTTTTTCTGGTAAAGTTGAGATGACGCGGAGGCCATAAGAATGGATGGCCCACATGCCGGCGATTTCGATGGCTTGGGGCATGCCGACGTTACTTATGCGACGCATGGTGGGGGTATGGAGGCGGAGGCCATCGAGAGTCCAGCGGAGGCCTTTGTTTCTTTTGAGTGTCAGGATGGCGCAGACGGTGATGAGGCCAGCGATCCAGCCGACGATGGTGCCGAGGGCGATGCCTTGGATGCCGAGGCCGCCGAAGGGCTCTGGACCGAAGACGAAGAGAATGCTGGCGGCAACATTGACCGTATTTACGACGATCATTGCGAGAAATGGAGTGCGGGTATCGCCGGAGCCGCGCAGTGCGGCATTGACAGCAAACATGGCACCGGCGATGGGGCCGGAAAATGCGAGGGTGCGGATGTAAGTTTCGGCGTGGCTGGCAGCGGCGGGGGCGAGGCCCATCCAGAAGATAAGGAAATTTGCGGCGAGCTGTAGGAGAATGAGTGCACCGAGGCCAGCGGCGGCCCCGAGCCAGAGGCCTTGGCCGAGGCCGCGGTGGGCAAGGGCGGAATCGCGTGCGCCGGTGGCGCGAGAGACTAGGGCCATGACGCCGGTAGCGATGGCGCCTTGGAAGATATAGAGAAACCAGCCGACGTAGCCACCGAGGCCCATGGCATCGAGGATGGCGATACGCTCGTCACCTTCTGCCATGCGGCCGGCGATAAGAATATCCGTCATGCCGACGAAGAAGGCTAATATTTGTTCGAGAAGGGGCCAGAGTGCGAGGGTGAGGACTTGGCGAGTGAGGGACATCCCGCCGAGTTTGCCGCTAAGGCGGATTTCGTCTGCGCGGCCCTGGGCTTCGATAGATATTCCGGGCTTAGGCATGCTTCTTTATCGAGATCGGGCAGAGTAAAGGGCCCGGCGATGAGTGGGGAAGTTAGGTGGATGTCTGACTTCTTCAAACTGCGATTACGAAATTTCGCCTACTAGCGTTTGCGGAAGGTTGTGGGTGGTGATTCGCGTTGTTTGGCGGGTGGTAGGGAGTCTTTTGTGAAGGAGATGACTGCGCCTACTCCAGCGGCGTGTTCTGCGCCGAGGCGAGGCTCGGTTTTGTTTGGTGGAAAAAAGAATTTCCTACGAATATTTTTTATTTTGAGGGCGATAAAAGTTCCGAGAAATAGGAGGACGGCGAGGGAAGAGATGAGTAGAATTTGCCGGACTTCTGGGGAGATTTGAGGGTATTTGAAGGTGGATGGGGTTTCTGTTTCTATAGGAGTAGTCTCGGGAGGGCTTGGAGTGGTAGGTGATGGATGATCTTCAATTATCCGCTCCATCCAATAGGCACGGAGGGAGATTTGATCTGAAAATGCTTGGAGTTGATTGAAAGGTTCGGGGTTGTCGAGGGCTTGGAGGATTGAGTTGTTTAGGCCGCGTCGTTGTTCGGCAGCTGAGATGTGATCGGTGAGGCTGGGGCTGAGGTAAAGAGTAGCGCGTTGCGGCTCGGCAAGGTAGTAGAAGACGACAATTGCAGGCTTTCCGGAAGCATAGAGGCGCTCGACGGTTTCTTCGTCTCTGACGTCTCCGGGGATGTGCTGGCCGGTATTGAAGATATATAGATAGATATCAATCGTTGAGTCATTGGAGTGGGTTTCTAAAGTGCTAGTGAGGTCTGTAGATTGCAGGGGGCTTAGGAGGTTCTGGGGATCGACTAGATAAGATTTTGGGCGATTTGCAAAGTAGGCAGGGAGGTCTTCATCGGCGACGAGGTCCTCATCGGGAATGAAGGCAGTGGAAGTTTCTTCGATGAGGTCGGGTGCCGGTGGGAAAGGGAGATTGGGTGGGGCGTCTTCATCCTCGAAAGATAGCAGAATGGACCCGGGAAAGGTGTCATCGCTCATGTTTTCGGAGCGGGTTTCATCGTTCCACTCGGGTAGGGGCGGCTCTTCAATGTTACCAAGCGCGAAGTTGGCGATGGTGAAGAAAATGAGGATGGTGGTTCTCATTTATTGGTGGGTCTGCAACGAATTTGAGGTAGGATTGGCTTTTAGGGCTTGCTGGGAACGTTTTTCGAGTGTGTTTGTAAGGTTCGAAATTGCTCGGGTGAGGCCTTCGGTAAAATTGCCTTCGAGCCAATGAGGGTAGGCGCGCGAGAGGGATTCGAAGGAGTCTTTTTCGGTGAAGTAATTTTCGAGCTGATAGCCGAAAGAAATCGAGGCTGCGGAGATATTTGGATCGATGAGGATGAGGAGGCCGCAAGTTTCCGGGTTTTGCTTGGGCTGTTTAGGGGATAGGATTCGATTGAGGATCCAGAAGCTGAGGAGTCGGGTATCGGTGAGGTTTGAGTGGGGATTGGTGTAGATGGTGAGGTGCAGATTCGGGAATTTTGCTTCGAATTTCCCGATTTGGCGGTTTAGGAGGATTCTATCATGGCGCCTGAAGATACCGGCGGCATCTGTGAGGCCGGTTATTTCTGATTGGATGGTGTTTTGAAATAGGGAATCGGCATCGCTGATATGAAATGCGCAGAGCGGGCAGGCTTCTGCTGCTCGATGGATTCGCTGCACGCACCGTGGACATTTCATAAACGGGTGCTGTGATGAGGATTTCGCTTTCACACGTCAAAGTTTTTCCGAGGTCTTGCCATTCAGGTTGGAAGTTCTAGGATGTGCTGATGGATCGTATGGTAGTGACTAAGACACCGAAATGTTATGTAGGCGGGGTGTTTATCCGCTCGGAGGGAAACTTGACGTATCCAATTTGTGATGAAGGCGGTGCATTTTTTGCGAACATTCCTCTGTGCACCCGGAAAGATGTGCGGAATGCGGTGGAGGCGGCTGCGAAAGCGATTGGGGGCTGGGCGGGGCGTTCTGCCTACAACCGTGGGCAGATTATATACCGGTTAGGAGAGATGCTGGAGGGGCGGAAAGGTGAGCTTGAGGCTGCAATGTTTCCGGGGGACGAGGCGGAGAAGAAAGGCGTGAAAGCTGAGGCGGCGGCGGCGGTGGATCGGGTGATTTATTATGCTGGGTGGACTGATAAGTATCAGGGTTTGCTGGGGAGTGTGAATCCAGTGGCGACAGAGCATTTCAATTTTTCCACGACTGAGGCCATGGGTGTGGTAGCGATTGCTGCGCCGGAAGGGGTTCCTCTTTTGGGTCTGCTATCTATGATTTTACCGGTGATAGTTTCTGGAAATGCGGTAGTCGTGCTGGCGTCGGAGACTCGTCCCTATCCTGCGATTTTGTTGGGAGAAATGCTAGCGACGAGCGATTTGCCGGGTGGTGTTGTAAATATTTTGACGGGCAAGCGTAGTGATATTTTACCGACATTTGCGACTCATGAACATGTAAGGGCTGTGTATGCGACGGTAGACCGAGAAGAGCGGGAGATGTTACAAAAAGGGGCAGCGAATTCTCTGAAGCGCTGTGCGTTTATATCAAGTGAGGAAGCCTACGATTGGAGTGGTGCGGATGCGCAGGGATTGTATCAGATCCGCAATTTCTTGGAGCTGAAGACTTCTTGGCATCCGATTGGTTAGCGGCTAGAACCGAGCTTTCGCGTCTTTTTCGATCCACTGCCAGAGGTCCTCAAGGCTGGCTTTTACATTTGCTTTTGTGGTTGCTAGATCGCCTTCTACCTTTGATTTCCCGTAGAGGTAAAATTTGATTTTCGGCTCGGTTCCGGAGGGGCGGACGGCGAAAGATCTGCCATCTGCGAGATCGAAGAACAGCATTTTTTCTTTTGGTAGTAGGTCGCCTTCTTGGTCGTAGATATCCTCGGCGGAGAAGTTGCGGAAGCGAGAGACTTCGGCACTGTCGATTTCTTTGGGTGGTGAGCTGGCGTAGGAATTGGCGAGTGCTTGAATTTTGGCAGCACCGTCGGCGCCTTCCATGGTGATTGCTTTGCCCATTTCATGATAAAATCCGAATTCATGGTAGAGCTCGTCAAGTAGTGCGGGCAGGGTTTTATTGATAGATTTGGCGTATGCGGCTACTTCTGCGAACATGAGAGCTGCGCCGTTGGCGTCTTTATCGCGGACGGCATCTGAGCCGAGGTAACCGTAACTTTCCTCGCCGCCGAAGGCGAAGAAGCGAGAGTATTCGAGGCGGAGTTTGCGGGTTTGCTCCTCAGTGAGAGAGCGGTAGTCGCCGCGTTTATCCGCAGGGATGGAGTCTTCGTATTTGCGTAATTTCGCGGCGATATATTTGAAGCCAGTGAGAGTATTTACAATGTTTACGCCAAACGACTCAGCGATGGCAGTCTGAAGCTCGGTGGTGACGAAGGTTTTGACAACGATGGCGCGGCTGCGATTTGATTGGGTAAGCCAGCCGAGCTCGAACATTGTCTTGAGGCGATACCAGGCCATTAGAGAGCCGATTTGATTTCCAGTAAGGAGAGTCATTTTGCCTTGTCCATCCCGGACTGCTACGCCCATGCGATCAGCATCTGGATCGGTGCCGATGACGACTTCTGCATCATTTTTTTCGGCGAGGGTGATTGCCATGGCGAGGGCGGGGGCGTTTTCAGGATTTGGCGAGTCGACAGTGGGGAAACGACCGTCTTGTGTGTCTTGTTCGGGCACGGTGAGAACCTCAAAGCCCAAGTTGCGGAGCATCGGGACATTGATGTGGCCTCCGGTGCCGTGTAGGTTTGTAAAAACTACTTTAACGGGTGCTTTTTTGAGGAGGTCAGGCTGGAGGAGGAGAGATTTGAGGAGTTCGATGTATTGGGCATCGAAGTCTTGGCCGAGGGTTTTTACGGTGCCTTGTTGATTCTCAGAGAGAGCTTCGTAGCGCTCAGATTCGATGGCGTTGACTTCGCTGATGATTGCAGTTGCGTGGGGCTCGACGATTTGGCCACCGTCATTGAAATATGCTTTGAAACCGCAATCGTGAGATGGATTGTGACTTGCGGTAATTACTACGCCTGCATCTGCGCGGAGTTGACGGACGGCGAAGGAGAGCTGTGGAGTAGAGCGTGGCCCCTCGAAGACATAGGCGTTACAGCCAAGGTTTTTACAGGTATCAGCACAGAAGTCTGCGAAATCTTTGGAGAAGTGCCTTGTATCATGGGCAAAGACGAGGGTGGGCATTTCACCGGAGGCGACGACTGTTTTTACGTAGGCGATGAGGCCCCGGACGGCGCGAGAGACGTTAAAATAGTTCATCGTGGCGGTGCCTACGCATGGAAACTCGGGTCGCTCGTTAGGGCCGCCTTGGCCTTGCTCTGCAGAGGTGACGATTTTGCCGATGGTGCGTCCGCGGAGGCCACCGGTGCCGAATGCGAGAGTTTTAAAAAAGCGATCGTTTAGCTCTGAGAAGTTTTCGGAATCGAGAAGTTCTGCAATTACTTTCTTGGGAAGATCTGTGGCAGCACCGGCGAGAAGTTTCTCGATGTTATCTTTTGCTTCGGGGAGGATTTTTCCAGATGATGTGGCTGATTTGATTTGATCCAAGAGGTTGTTCATAGTGGTGGACGGAATTTTACTGAGGGAAAGAAACGTTAGAATGGGACTGGAAGGTAGCGAAAAAGCAACTTTTCAGGTTCTGGGGGTGTTGGGACTGTGAAAAGACAAGTTGAATCTACGGTGAGAAGGTGAGATGTTTGGCTCTCGCATGAAGAACCTATTTTTCGCATTTGTTTTAAATTTTTCGGTTGGGTTGTCGTTGGTAGCGGCTGTAGAGCTAGTTCAGGATCGGCTGGCTACCGGTTTAGAAGATCCGATGGAGGTGGCGATTGCTCCGGATGGAACATATTTTGTGACTGAGCGTGAGGGTAGGGTGCTGCGGATCAATCCGGAGACGGGTGCACTTTTTGAGATTGGGAAAATTCCGGTGGAGCATTTGAAGGTTACGGACAGGGAAAGCACATATGCTAGGGAAGATGGCCTGCAGGGCTTAGCGATCGATCCCGAATTTTTAAAGAACCAGAGGATTTACCTGTATTATAGTGCGCTTGAGGCCTCGTTGAATCGTTTGTCGCGATTTACTTTGAAGGACGGGGCCATCGATATGGGCTCGGAGATGAAAATTTTGGAAGTGCCTACCGACCGTGAGAACAGGGTATGTCATCATGGGGGTTCGGTGGAGTTTGGGCCGGACGGTTTGTTATATCTTTCGACTGGTGATAATACGAATCCATTTGAGAGCGATGGCTATAGTCCTTTGGATGGGCGCGAGGGGAGGGCGGAGCGTGATGCACAGAAGGACGGCGGGAAACACGAATGATCTGCGGGGAAAGATTTTACGGATTCGACTCACAGAGGACGGTTATGAGATACCGGAGGGGAATTTATTTCCGGAAGGGACGGCGAAGACTCGGCCAGAGATTTATGTGATGGGATGTCGAAATCCATTCCGTATATCCCTCGATCCGAAGACGAGCGATTTATATTGGGGTGAGGTGGGGCCGGATGCTGGAAAGGAAGGAAAATTTGGTCCGAGGGGGCATGATGAGGTGAATCGGGCGGTGGAGGCTGGGAACTTTGGTTGGCCATTTTTGGTAGCTGACAATTTGCCTTATCACGGGCGGGATTTTGCGACTGGGGAGGCGAAAGATGTGTTCGAGGCGAGTGCGCCGATGAATTTGGGGGAACGGAATACAGGTCTTGAGCAACTACCGCCGGCGATGCCTGCTTTGATTTACTACTCATACAAAGAAAGTGAAGAATTGCCGGTGCTCGGGGATGGTGGGCGCAATGCAATGGCGGGTCCGATTTTTTATTACGAGGCTAAGCGTAAATACAACATCATGGGGAGGAACGCAGATCGGACGCTGCTAACTTATGACTGGATGCGTGGGAAGATTTTTAAAGCGAAGTTAGGGGCGAAGGGAAATTTAGAGAATTTGGAGATATTAGTGAGCAAGCTGGTGCATCCGATGGATCTCGAGATGGATTCTGAAGGTTCGTTGGTGCTTTTGGAGTATGGTTCTGATTGGTATTTCAATAAGGATGGTAGTGTTTCGAGGTTCCGGCCTGACGATGGGAATCAGGCACCATCGATTTCGATCAAGGAGGTGAAGAAGACTGCTAGGACCTTTGCGGTTGATGAGGCGAAGGATCCGGAGGGAGGGAAGCTGGTGGTGAGATGGTATGTGACGGAGGGAGTTCGCGAGAAGGAGCTTGGAACTGGCTCCGAAGTGACTTTGCCAGACGGGAATTTTCAAGAGATCCGGGCTGTTGCAACTGATGAGAAGGGTGCGCGAACGGTTGCACGGATTAAGCTGGATGCAGCGGATGAGCTGCCGAGTCTGGCGCTGGATCTAAGTGGGTATGAAGGGAAGCTAGACTTCGGAGATAAGATTTCTTTTGAGGTGAAAGGAGCAGAGGAGTTAGATGCGAAGTTGTTGACGGTGAGGGCGCGGTATATATCTCCGGAGGGCCATGATGCGGGAGGTCCTCAGTTTTCGACGGATGTGACTACTTTGGCGAAGACGAATCAGTGCTTTGCGTGCCATCAGATAGCGGTGCAATCTGTAGGGCCATCCTATTTAGATGTTTCGCTCAAGTATCGTGGCGAGGCTGGGGCGGACAATTATTTGTTAGAAAAACTGAAGAATGGGGGTGGCGGAGTTTGGGGTGAGGTGCCGATGCCGCCACAAATTGCGTTGAAAGACGAGAATGCTGATATTCTTGTGCGCGCAATCCTAGGCCTTTCGAACGGCATGAGTGAGGTAAAGGCTGCGAAAGAGGGGAGCCTGACGCTGGCACCGAAATTTGACGTTCCAAGCGGTGGGACTTGGGAAATTTCTGCGAGTGCGCCGGGATACTCGCCTAGCAAAGCTCGTTTGCCGGCGAAGTAGGCACTTTCTTAGTGGAACTAGGCTTGCGCAGGGAAAATCTGCGATGCATGGTTTGCTGCAGATGTTCACGGCAAGTTGGAAGAAAAATGCGAGGTTGCTCGCGAAGGGTGCGCGGAAATTTGTTGATTATAAGCGCGATCTTTTAAGCCCTGAACAGGTGGGTGAGATTTTATCTAGGCGCCGCGATCTTTTGAACGCTGTGAAAGAGCGTGATCAGGCGAAGGTGAAGGAGGCCTCAAAACACTTGGAGGCTTCCTGTGATCAGGCATTGCCGAGACGGCGGCCTCAGTCGTGGTTTGAGGAGAATGTGGAGGTGATGTTTGTGGCGATCGTGATTGCTTTGGGTTTGCGAGCTTACTATTTGCAGCCGTTCCGCATTCCCACTGGGTCCATGCAGCCTACTTTAAATGGCATTGTCGGGACGCCTTTGGCTTCAGAAGATTGGCCGAGTTTTCCGGTGCGGATGCTTGAATATGTGATGCGTGGTAGAAGTTATGTCAAAGAGGTGAACGATCAGGATCGGCGTTTGGCAAGAAATGCGAGAGGGGAGCCACTCATTGCGGATAAGCAGATGTTTCATTTCTTTAGTAGATCGCAGATTGGGTTTCAGAACTCGAAGCCTATGACTTTGCCGGCTCCGGTGCATCCATGTTTGGAGATCGGGCTACGGCGGGCGCTGGGTTTAGCGATGGCGAATGGGGATGTTTTGAAAGAGGGGACTGTGCTGGTGGAAGGCATGATTGATTCGGGAGATTTGGTTTTAGTAGATAAATTTTCGTATCATTTCCGCAAGCCAGAGCGTGGAGAGGTGTTTGTTTTTGATACTTTGGGTATACGTGGGATCGAAGAGCATAGCGGACCTCAAGGGGGAGGGGCTCATTATATCAAACGCTTGGTGGGGGTGCCGGGCGATAAACTTTCGATAGAGAATCCGAATTTATTGATTGATGGGAAGATTGCTCAGGAGGAGGGAATTCAGCGTGTTGCGGAGGGTGATCCGCCGTTTCCGCCGGATCACCGAGGTTATCAACTGGCGAGTCGTATGGGGAGGACAGATAGCACTCGCATTTATCTCGAGAACGAGGGGGATGTATTGAAGCTGGATGGCGAAGGGGCTCGGCCGGGCTTTCGTGAGTATGCTGCGATGGGAGACAATACGGGAAATTCATTGGATTCGCGCTATTGGGGGACGGTGAAGGAGTATAATTTAGTAGGTCCAGCGTCTTTTGCTCTGTGGCCTATTACGACAGGGCATTGGGGCTTTATTAAATAGAGGAAGGCTTTGCTCGAGTGTCTGCGGCTGTCGAAATCACTCGAAAAGCAAAGTCGAATCTTGCTATAGCGCTGCGGATTCTGCCGAAAGAAAAAAGGCGGGATATGGAAGTTTTCTACGCTTATTGCCGAGTAGTCGACGACTTAGCCGATGATACTTCTTTGAGTAGAGAAGCGCGCCGGGCAGGGTTGGAGGCTTGGGCAAAGGGGCTGCAAATGGTTTTTCGGATGAAAATCTCTTGGGGAATGAGGTCAGGCAAATGTTTCTGAGGAGAGGGATTTCAATGGAGTGGCCTTTGGAACTCATTGAAGGCTGTAAGATGGATTTGGAGCCTAGAACTTTTGGGAGCTGGGATGAACTTGCATGTTATAATTGGAAAGTGGCGGGCGTTGTAGGATTGGTTAGCACGCGGCTTTTCGGGTGTGTGCATGAGGCTTCAGATATCTATGCGAAGCACCTCGGAAATGCGTTACAACTTACGAATATTTTGAGAGATGTCGGCGAAGATTTAGCGAATGGAGGGCGGATGTATCTTCCGGTAAACGATATGATGCGTTTTCAGTATTCGGAGCGCGATTTGGTGGGTAAAGTGTATGATGGGCGGTTTGTGGCGATGATGGGCTACCGAGCAGAGCGTGCCGCCTACTATTTTGATGAGGCGGAGCGATCTATGCCCGAAATTGATCGAAAAGCGCTTTTGCCAGCAAGGATCATGGCGGCTATTTATAAGGAATTGTTATACAAGATGGAAAAAGATCGATTTCGGGTATTTGATCGGCGCTATTCTGTTTCAAAGATGCGGAAAGTGTTTATTCTTTCCAAGCACTTGCTTTCTTTGTGAAGGCAATCATGAATATTCCCGAAAAAAATACGTCTGAAGCATATGTCCTTACTGAAATTTGCCATCCTTGGAGTTACTGTGATATTTGCAGTATCGTGTGAACCGCTTGAGCCTTACTCTCCTGTTTCCCGGGATTTTAGGCCATATGGACCGGAAGCGGATCGTTTGCGTGCGGAGGGGCGCTTGCCGCAGACTCGGAACGATGACCCGTATCGTAGTTATGAACGTCCTACGCGCAGGACAAATGAATCGAACTTCCGCAGGGAAACACCACCTCGCGGACCGCAGATTGACACGAATTATGATCCCGGAGGGCCTACTACTCCCACGGAGGACCCGTAGCAGCTACCCAACGGCACAGAGAACGGCGAACCAAGATCAAGTATTAAGCCCATACGCACCGTATAATGTGATTGATGTGGAAGGCTTCAAGACTGGGCAGTTGGCGAAAGATCCTTCGAATGGCAAAATTTTCCGTGTGCCTTAGGGCGGATTATCGAATTTAGATGATTGTCGGGATTGACCTAGGCACTACCCACTCCGCCATAGGTGTGGTCGATTCCGGATTTCCGCTTCTTTTGGCTGATGAGGATGGGAAGCGCATCGTCCCGAGTGCCGTATGGTTCGGGCAAAACGGGGAGGTAGAGGTTGGCCGGAAGGCATTACGCAGGCGGGCTACCGACCCTTCTCGGGTAATCACAAGTGTGAAGAGGCTGATGGGCACAAGGGAATTGCTCGAAGCGGTGGGTAGAAGCCCGGAGGAAGTCAGTGCGGAGATTTTGAAGGAGCTGAAACGGATTGCCGAGTGGCGCTTGGAGACAGAAATTCAGCAGGCGGTAATTACAGTCCCTGCATATTTTAACGATGGGCAAAGGGCTGCTACCAAGCGCGCGGGTGAGCTGGCAGGTCTTGAGGTGTTACGTATGATTAATGAGCCCACGGCAGCTGCGTTGGCTTATGGATTGGATCGCAAGAGCGGGGGGGACTCACAAGAGAGGTTGCGGGTAGCTGTTTATGATTTGGGGGGTGGGACGTTTGATCTCACTGTTCTGGAAATTCAAGATGGAGTGTTTCAGGTATTAGCAACGCACGGGGATACCAAACTAGGTGGAGACGATGTCGACGCGATGATCGTCGAGCGGATGAGTGAGGGTTTGGAAGATATTTCCTCCAATGTGCAAGGTATTTTTCGGGCTGAGGCAGAGCGGGCGAAGCATCTACTATCGGAGCAAGATGTAGCGACTGTTCGTGTGCCGTTTTACGATGGATCTAGTAGTTTAGAAAAGGATTTTACAAGAGAGGAGTTGGAGGAGTTGAGTGCTGGATGGATAGCGCGAACGATTTCGTGTTGCCGCCAAGCGATGCTGGACAGTGGGCTGGAAGTTGGAGATTTGGATGAGGTGGTTTTGGTGGGCGGAAGCACCCGTATGCCCGCTGTGCAAAAAGCGGTTGCAAAATTTTTCGGGAAAACGCCAGATTTAACACAGCACCCGGATGAGGCGATTGCGTTGGGTGCTACCATTCAGGGAGGGGTGATGAGTGGTTCTTTGCGGAAACTTGTGCTACTAGATGTTACCCCATTAAGTCTTGGGATTGAGACGTTTGGAGGTTTAATGAACGTAATTATTCCCCGGAATACTACGATTCCGTGTAAGGCTGGTGAGATGTTTACCAATGCTGCAGATCGTCAGCTTTCTATGTCAGTTCGAGTTTTGCAAGGGGAGCGGGAGATGGCGCGGGACAATTGGGAATTGGGGAAAATTGAAGTTTCGATGGAGAGTTTGCCAAAAGGTCAGGCAAGGGTGGGGGTGCAATTCAAGATCGACGCAGATGGTATTTTGGAGGTCCTTGCGCGAGATACTGTCACAAACAAAGACACGACTTTACATATCGAAAGCAGTGCAGTGAACGTTGATGACTCAGCTGTAGAAGAAATGGTCAGCTCATCGGTGGAGCATGCATTTGACGATATGGCGGAGCGAATTTTCACTGAGGCGAAGATGAAAGCTGATGAGCTTTTACCAGCGGTGGAGGTGATTCTCGGACAAGGTCTCGTCGAGCCGACTGAGAAACAGGAAATCGAAGATGCGGCTGAAGAAGTACGAGCTGCCATAGATACACAATCTGCGAATCTCCTAAAAGCGGCCGTCGCAAAATTAGACACGGCGACTGAAGCAGTAGCCGCGCGTTTGGTAGAAGCTGCCATGGAGGAGGCATTGGAAAGGGAGATGGGACTTTGAAGGTCCTTCAAGTTCTGCCCGAGCTGCATTCTGGCGGTGTCGAACGCGGGACGATTGAGATTGCCGATTATCTTGTGAGAAACGGTCATGAAGCGATTGTCGTTTCGGATGGAGGGCAGCTTGTAGAATCGCTTGAAGCTTGTGGAGCGCGGCACATCCAGATGCCAGTGCATCGTAAGAGTTGCAGGTCGTTTTTTGAGGTGCGCTCATTTCGGAAGATGCTGGAGCGTGAGAAGCCGGACATTATGCATATTCGCTCGCGGGTGCCTGGTTGGATTGCGTGGCTGGCTTGGAGAAGGATGGACGTGGCCAGCAGACCTCGCCTTGTTAGCACTGTTCACGGTTTCTATTCAGTGAATGCTTACTCAGCCGTCATGATGAAAGGTGAGCGCGTGATTGCAGTTTCTGAGAGTATTCGAAAGTATATTTCTGATAAATATTCAGATACGGACATGCAGAAGGTCACGGTGGTTTATCGAGGAATTGAACCTCAGAAATACCCCCATGGTTTTAGCCCGGAAGAAGAATGGCTGAATACATGGCGCGCGCAACACCCAGAATTGACTGGTAAAGCTATTTTTCTGTTACCCGGTCGGATCACGCGACTCAAGGGGCATGACGATTTTTTTCGATTAATTTGTTTGTTAAAAGATTCGGGCAGAAACGTTCATGGTCTTATCGCCGGAGGGGTGCATGAGAAGAAGGCGAGCTACCTAGATGAGCTCCAAGATCGGTCTCGGAATCTTGGAATTGAGGGAGACGTGACGTTTCTCGGTTTCCGGAGTGATGTGAAGGAGATTATGGCGATAAGTGATGTTGTTTGCTCGCTTTCACAGCAACCTGAGTCATTTGGAAGGACGGTTTTGGAAGCGCTCGCGCTTGGTAAACCAGTGCTTGGCTATGATTGTGGTGGGGTGGGGGAAATTCTAGATATACTTTTCCCTGAAGGAAAAGTGCCACTTGGCGATGCGGAAGTTCTGTTTGCGAAGGCGCAGGAGATTTTGGAATCTAATAGCTCACCGGTGGTTCCTGAAGGCGCTTTCACTCTACAAAAAATGTGCGCGGACACAGTAAAAGTCTATGAGGAGTTACTGCAATCGCCGCTTTCGTAAAAAAACTTCTACCATCACTCGGGCTGGCATGAGATGAATGGACCGCTTCATGAATCATATTGCAATTGTAGGACTCGGATACGTGGGTCTGCCTCTCGCCCTTCAGTTCGCAAAGTCTGGGGCGAAGGTGTTGGGGTTAGATATTGATCCGAAAAAGACAGAGGCCATTCTTGCTGGACGCTCTTACATCAAACACCTTTCTGGAGAAGAACTAGCTGTTCAGACTGCCGCCGGTCGGTTGGACGCGTCAACAGATTTCGGCCGAATTGCGGAGGTGGATGCAGTCATTTTATGCGTTCCAACGCCACTGAATCAATTTCGGGAACCTGATCTTAGTTATGTGTTGGATACTGGTAGATCTCTTGCGCCATTCATACGAGATGGTGCGGTAATCATGCTTGAATCTACTACGTATCCAGGAACTACGGATGGTGAGTTGCGGAAAGTATTGGAGGAAGGTTCAGGAAAAACTGCTGGTGTAGATTTTCATTTGGCCTTTTCACCTGAGCGTGAAGATCCGGGCAATCCAGAAAGTAAAGTTGCATCGATACCGAAGGTGGTTGGCGGCCTAACACCTGCTTGTTTGGAGAAAGCATTGGCAATCTATGGGATAGCAATAGCGCATTTGGTGCCAGTTAGTTCTTGCCGCGTTGCCGAGGCTACTAAGTTGTTAGAGAACATTTTCCGCTCTGTAAACATCGCTTTGGTAAACGAGCTCAAAGTTGTTTATAGTGCAATGGGCATTGATATTTGGGAGGTGATAGAGGCAGCGAAGACAAAACCATTTGGTTTCATGCCATTTTATCCGGGCCCTGGGCTGGGGGGGCACTGCATTCCTATCGATCCATTTTACCTGACATGGAAAGCTAGAGAATTTGGCCAGCACACACGTTTTATTGAGCTAGCTGGAGAGATTAATACTGCGATGCCAGATTATGTGGTGAAGGTGGCTTTCGAGGCGCTAAACGACTTAGGTAAAGCAATCAATGGTTCCCAAATTTTATTACTAGGCTTAGCATACAAAGCGAATGTTGACGATGACCGTGAGTCGCCAACATACAAATTGATTCAAAAATTCGAAGAGTTAGGTGGGCAGGTATTTTATCACGATCCATATGTTCCAGTGGTGCCGATGACGCGCGAACATGCGGAGTATGCTGGACGAGAATCAGTGGGGGAGATCAAAGATGAATATGATCTCATTTTACTCTCCACAGGGCATGATGAGTATAAGATTTATGATTTTTCTGAGTTCCGTTGTGCATTTGTCGATACACGCAACGTAGTTTCAGAGAGGAATCGGCCAAAGGCATATCGTAAGGCATAGATAAAAAATGGATAAGACGGTAATCTGTATGAAATGGGGCACCATGTATGGCCCTGAATACGTGAATGTGATGTATTGCATGTTACGAAGAAATATCACGGGAGATTTCCGACTCGTTTGTTTTACGGATGACCAGACTGGGGTGCGCGCGGAGGTTGAGTGTTTACCTCTGCCGGAACTTGGGTGTGATGTGCCTAAAGAGGCGCCGGGGAAGTGGCCAAAACAAGCACTTTGGGGCAAAGATCTTGGCGGGCTAGAAGGAGTTGTCTTATTTATCGATCTTGATTCTGTTATTGTCGATTCGCTGGATCCCTATTTCGATTATGGTGACGAAGATGATGTGATAACTGCACGGAATTGGACAAAGCCATGGTTGCGGATGTCTCAAACATCAGTTTTTCGATTTAAGGTAGGAGCTCATACTTATATGTTGGATCAGCTTAGGGATGATCCTCAACTCATGGTGAAATACCGCTTTGAGCAGAACTATGTTTCTGCGAACATTCGTGGAGGGGTAAAATTTTGGCCATCGGGATGGACGAAACATTTTGGATTACACTCGATGGGGATTTGGCCTTTGCGTTATATGAGGCGGCCAAAACAGCCTAGGGGCGCTAGAATCATTACTTTTCCTGGAAGTCCGAAGCCTCCAGATGCTGCGCTGGGACGCTGGAGTCACAAACAGCCTGTGCGGAGTCGTTCGGAGCATTTGCGTTGGATATGGGATACTCGGGCTGAGAAAGGGAAATCAACGCGCTTGCTTTCTAGGTATCTCTTGCCTTGTGACTGGGTAGCAGAGCATTGGCGTGAGTCATGAATCCCAAGGAGATATGGATTGTAAGCGAGGGAAGTCCGGGTCATGTGAGTCAATCTCATGGGCTTGTGAAGTCGATGGGAGAGCTTGTTGAAAGTAATACAACGATCATCGAGACTAGGCAAAAGTTTGGGGGTTTGATGCGCCTCTACTATCGGTTATGGCTAAGTTTGAGTGGGCGGGCCTTTTCAAAGAAATTTCTGAAGGAGAGGCTTTTCTGTGACGTGCCTAGCGGCCGTTGCCCTGATCTCATTGTAAGCTCGGGCGGGAAGTCAGTTTTTGCAGCAAAGTCTTTAGCTATGCATTACTCTACGGATTTCGTTTTCCTTGGTGAGCGCAAGCCGTATCCCTCAAATTGGTTTGATATTGTGCTAACCCCTTCGCCTTTCGAAACGGATGTGAACGATGTAGCCATCGAGATCATCCCTACCGAGATGAGTGCAGAAATGGCGAATAGTGCGGCAGACAACTGGGAAGAGAAACCGGATGGAGTACTTTGGACTATGTTGATTGGCGGCTTTTCAAGGTCCCATCAATATTTGGATGAGGACTGGAAAAGTCTTGCTCTGGCGATGAATCGAATTGCGGAGAATGAGGGGATTAGGTGGCTCATCTCGACTTCGAGAAGGACAGGCCAGCAAGCGGAGGCAGTTCTGAGATTTCATCTCGATCCAAAGGTTATCGCAGCGGCGGTTTGGTGGTCAGAAGCACCGGAAAAAAGCATGGCGAAATATTTGGGATGCGGAGATCTTGTTTTTGTCACTCAAGATAGTGTTACTATGGTTACTGAAGCTTTAGTTTCCGGAAAGGGAGTCATTGCGGTGCGGCCAAAAATGACAAAGCTTACTCCAAAGAGTTTCCTAGATGCTTATTTTACGCGCTTGGAGAATGGACAGAGGCTTGCGCGCGTGACGACAGGTGAGATTGACGAATTGGCCTTTCAAGAGATGGGGCTGCGAGTTTTCAAAAGCAATCCAAACAGAGAATTTGCAAAGTTGGTGATTACAAAGATAGGATGGGTTTAATTATTCGTGTAAAGAACTATGCAATTTACATATCGAAAGTTAGAGAAGACATTAAGAAGAGTGCATGCGGTGTGCACTGGCCGGCAAAGTATACATTTGTTGCATCTTCGGAAAACAGGTGGGACTGCACTTAAAAGTGTCTTCAGAGAGCATTCGGTGACTTCCCGCTATTCGATTTTCACACATCCTCACCGCTTTTGCCTACAGGATGTGCCGGCGGGACATAAAGTAATGTTCGTAACGAGGGAGCCTTGTGAACGCTTCGTTAGCGGTTTTATGAGTCGTAAGCGGAAGGGGGCTCCTGCAAATCATGTGCCATGGTCATCCGCTGAAGAGCGGGCGTTTTCAATGTTTCCAGATGCGAACTCATTGTAAGCGGAGGAAACGCTGCCCCTTATGAAATCTCGCGGCGGCACCCGCGCTGGCGGTAGTTTGGCGGAATGTCCACAACATCCATCCCCGAACCTTGGCGCGTTGCCGACGCCATCTTTGTTGAAATCGAAATTCACCGACCTTCCAACATGCAGATGCACGTCGAGTTCGCCTGCGGGCTGCGTCTTGTTAGCACCGACGCAAGCCAGGTGCCACTCGCAGCCAGCCTAATTGAAACCCTCCGCACAGGAAAGGACTCCTCCCAATGATCGGCTTCCCCTCCGGCGTGCGCGTCCATCTCGCCATCGAACCCCACGACATGCGCAAGTCCTTCAACGGACTTGCCGCCATCGCCTCGGTGCTGGTGGAACGCGGCCTAGAGAACGGCGCGCTTTTCGTCTTCACCAACAAACGCCGCAACCGCCTCAAAGTCCTCTACTACGACCGCACCGGGGTCTGCGTGCTGGCCAAGCGTTTGGAAAAGGGAACCTTCTCCTGGCCCCTTGCCTCCAAGGCCGGAGCCTCCGCCATGTCGCTTGCGCCCGAGGCTTTCCAGCTCCTTCTCGACGGCATCGACCTGCGTGGAGCGGAGATGAGGCCGTGGTATGAAAGGGACTGAAAAATCCTTCGTCAAAGTATTAGGAACCTAGTAGTTGGCGCGTTCCCTGCTTTATCCATCGCATCGAAACTCCGGAACAAACCATCGCCCGCCAGGCACTTGAGATCGAAGCGGCCAACGCGAAGATCGCCCTCCTCGAAGCCAAGCTCGACCACCTGATCCGCCGTCTCTTCGGAAGCAAAAGCGAGAAGATCGACCCCGCCCAGCTAGAGCTTTTGTTCAAGGACATGCCGGGAAAGTTGGAAGCCTCTCCCGGCGCGCCCGCACCGGAGGAGGCCGCACCAGACGCCGTTGAGACACTGGCTCTGAGGAAACGCGCCGCCTACCGTTCCCGCATCACCGGCCTGGAAAACCTCCCGGTGGAAACCACCGAAATCATCCCCGACCTGGTCGCCGCCGATCCGGAATCCTTCGAGCGCATCGGCGAAGAAACCACCGAACTGCTCGACATCACCCCGGCCAGGTTTTTCAGACGCCTTATCGTCCGCCCGAAGTTCCGCCGCAAGACGCGGCGGGACCTTCCTCCCGTCGTAGCCCCCGCGCCCGCCACCCCGCTTGTCGGAGGCCTGCCCGCCGCCGGGCTGCTCGCCCACCTGCTCGTTGGCAAATACATCGACCACCTCCCGCTCTACCGGCAGGAGAAAATTTTCCTCCGCCACGGCGTGGGCGTCCCACGGGATACCATCATCCACTGGCTCCACAAATCCATAGACCTGCTCGAACCCGTCGCCCTCGCCATCCGGGGCGAAACCCTCGCATCAGACTACCTCCAGGTTGACGAAACACCCGTTCGCTACCTCGTGCCCGGCAGCGGAAAAGCGTCGCGCGGATACCTGTGGGTTGCCAACGACCCGCAAGGCAGCCTCTTCTACCACTGGGGAATCGGGCGTGGATGCGACCAGCTTGTCGAAACCATAGGTGGAAAATTTTCCGGACACATCCAGTGCGACGGCTACACGGTTTACAAAACCTACGCCAAAGCCAATCCGCTCGTAAGCCTCATCGCCTGCCTCGCCCACATACGCAGGAACTTCGTCGAAGTGCTCGAAGCTGGCCCCGATCCCGATGCCGCACGGATCCTTAACCTCATCGGTAAGCTCTACGGAATGGAAAAAGACCTGCGCACAAGCGGAGCCAGTCCATCGCAACGCCAAAGCACCAGGGTCAAACGCAGCGCCCCGATGGTCGAAGCCATCCGCGCAGCCATGGAAGCCGCCACAGGCAAGCACCGCCCGAAAAGCCTAATGGGAAAAGCCTTGGGCTACGGACTCGGCCATTGGGAAGCATTGGCAAGGTATCTTGAAAACGGACGCTTCGAGATCGACAACAACCTCGTCGAGAACGCCGTTCGCCCCGTCAAACTGGGAGCGAAGAACTGGCTGTTCTTCGGATCGAAGGAGGCGGGTCATAACGCGGCAGTGATCTTCACCCTCGTAGAAAACTGCCGTCGCCATGATGTGCCGGTCGAAGCCTACCTGCGCGAACTCCTCACCCGCCTCCCGGGCCTGACCGATCCGGAAACCATCGCCAGCCTGACCCCGGCAAGAATCGCCGCCATCCGCCACGGAAAATCCGCCGCTGCATGAAGCCGGTCAAGTGGGTCGCGTTTCCTCCGCTTACAACTCATTAGCCCTCGCCCTAGATCCAGAGCATCACAACAATGGCGAAGCGCTCCGCGCAATGCGGGCTATCACACATTTGAGGAGCTCTTATTGGAATTGGTTCGGCGATGAGGCGATTTTAAAAAGCAGAGAAAAAGATATCCTTTTTATGGGGCGGACAGAAGAACTAGATCGAGATTTCGAGCTGTTGCGAGCATTCATAGGACTTCCAGAGGGTGTCATTCTTCCGACTGATCCGAAGAAGGGACATCGAGGTGGCGCAGGACGGAGAAAGTCAGTTCTAGATAAGCAGGCAGCCACGAACGTGCGCGAATGGTATGCAAAAGACTACGAATTCATAGAGCTTTGCGATGAGTGGAGGGAATGCAATGTTGGACCAATAGCAAAACCGTCACTTGCCGAAAATGCGCCCAAAGTTGGACCGTGATTTTTTTGATACGGAAGGCGAGAATCGTTCGATCTCGTGATAACCATAACGCTCAGCCATCTCTGTAACTTCTTCCGATAGCTGAACATCTAGCGTTCTTAGTTCGTTAAATTTTATAGGAGAGTATCGAGTAGTTCGCGAATCCCGCGCGGATTGGGCTACTGTTGGAAAGTCGGCAGGTGAGATGCCAGCTTGCTCGCAAAATTCAGGGAAGATTTCTTTGATACGTTCGATCTGGAATCGCCAAGGTTTTTTAGATTCGATAAGTGCATTCCATCCAACCCACGCCTGCATACCTTTTACTAAAGGCGGTGCTGTGATGTCTAACGGGATATGTTCTGACATGAAATGCCAGGTAGAATCACTGAAGGTCTGCATGGAGGCGATGGTTTTTATAGGATGGCGAACTTGGTGAAGCATCTTCGTGAAGCCAGAGGAATCAATTGCGGCTTCTCGGTTTTTCCCTATGTAAGTGAAAGTGCCTGAAACAATGTGTTTCCAAGATGCAGCGCCATCGCGGCCAACTGATTCGTGAGGGACGTCGTAGCCTAATTCTTTTAGGACTTTCGCAATGTAATGAGTGCCGCTACGACCCGTTCCGGTAACCAATATCATGATACTGGCAAACTAGTATATCTCGATATACGAGATCGAGATAAAAATACATTCGTTTTCATGTGCGGATTTCTTCTACAAAGCAAAGTAACTTAGGAATTGTTTATATTCGAGTTGATATTGAAATGAACGGTTTTTACGTATCAATAGAGCTTCCATCCGAAGGCATTCACGCGACGGGCTAGAAGAAGTAATTGTATTTATCGCCCAGAAAGCCGACGGCGGCTTCTTAGGGCTATAGCTTGTCGTGGAAGTATTCTATAATAGTCCGCTTTGGGTTACTTAATGTTCGTATTAGGTTCAGTGAAACTTTCTGGAAGCGGGCGGGCGTCAATTTTGGGAGCTGGGCCTTCTGAAGCAAATAAACTGTGAGTCTTCGAGGCCGAGCCTTTGAGTCGCTTTGCGAAGACAGTTTACATAAGTACTGAGATAGCGTGCACCGCATTTAATTGTCAGGATCTGCAATTACGATGGATCTATATTTGTCCCTCCGTAGACCATGTTTTTCGGGAGCAGTAAGAGATATGATCGGTATCGTGCCGATGTAGAATATATATACATCTTTAATTTGAAATTCGAAGCCAGGATGAATGAGTTATAATATTCAAACGTGGTATTTAATACCAATTTTCTTTAATCCAAGGCGCAGCGAGGGAACGGTGGTGAAGTTTTTTACCTTTGTAGCCGGTGATGGCTTCATCGGGATCTGGTTTACCGTGGAAGGCGATAATGCTGGCATCCTTAGGGCAGGATGGTTTAAGGATAAAGTTAAGGGGAAATGCGGGGCGGCAGTGGCGCTTGAAACTTCTGACCCATGTGGCTGGCCAAAATGTTATCTTGGGGCGGATGCAGTGAGTGAGGTAGGATTGGGGGGGGCGGAAGTTCGCAAGCGCCCAATCTTTCTCGTTGTGGAATTCATCCCATACAAAGCTGCAGTGATTTAATTTCCAACGGAATACCGAAGAATTGCCGATCAGGGGATCCTTTTTGAAGAGTGTTTTGTGGAAGGGGATCCAATTATGAATGATTGGTATTTCGTCTTCGTTGCCGAAGGTGAAAAAATTATCGAGGGGGCCGGTGATGACTACATCGAGATCAATAAACAGGCCAACGCCATCGATAGGAAGATCTGGTCTGAACAGGCAAAGCTTTCGCCAGCCAGTGATCATCTCGGCAGGTGGGAGGTCTATTTCTGGGATAGGATGGATCTCGATCTCTGAGTCTAAGCCACTGGGGTCATCGGTGAAGCATACGATGTTTACTGGCGTTTTCGTATGTCTGCGGACTGCGGAGGCGAGGCGATTTACGTATTCAGGGCCATAGCGGTCGCCCCATTTGAGAGTGATGATGTGGCGGGTCATTTTTCGCTGGGAGGATAGGCACATGCGTGGCCATAGGAAGGAAAACTCCGGCTCTGGGGGAAAAGATTCGTTATCTGGCTCTGCTAGCTAGCGAGGTGATAGACAGTGAAGTGATGGGACTGTTTATTCTACAGCATCCGATGATTTTAGGAATTTGAAGAGGTCAGAGTCTGTAGAAAGGACCAGGGTGGATTGAGAGCCAATCGTATTTCGATACATTTCCATGGTTTTGATGAACTCGTAAAGTTCGGCAGCACCGGGGTTCTGGCCGTAGGCGCGGGCGTAGATCTGCGAGGCCTTCGCGTCAGCTTCACCGCGGATTGTTTGGACTGTTTTGTAGGCTTCCGAAGAGATGCCGTTTAAGTCTCGTTCTTTATCACCAAGGATCCTAGCTGCTTCGCCTTCACCTTCTGAGCGGAACTTTGAGGCGATTTGCTGCCTTTCTGAAATCATTCGCTCATAGATTTTTTGAACGACGGATTGGTTGTAATTAATTCGTTTGAAGCGGATATCGAGGAGTTCGATGCCAAGTTCTTCAAGTTTCGGTAAGGCGTCTGCTAGGATTTCATCTTCGAGGACGGAGCGGCCTTTGCGAATTTTTGGAAGCACGCCGATGCTACCAGACTGGCCATCAGTGAGGACTTCTAGGGTTTCGTCTTTGGTGGGTGTGCGATCTTTATCGGTTCTCACGATTTCAATGAGGTCGTGCTTACCGATGATGCTGCGTGTGGCAGAGCCGAGAATGTTTTCAAGGCGGGAGTTTGCAGTTGTTTCGTTGCGTAGGCCTAAGAAATAGGAAAGTGGATCAGTAATGTGCCAGCGGCCAAAGGTATCTACGGAGATGTAGAGCTTGTCTTTGGTTGGCATTTCGTTCTTCTGGCCATCCCATGATAAAATGTTCCGTGGGATGCGATTTACGACTGTGATGAAGGGCGTTTTGAAGTGCAGTCCGGGTTCCGTAACGGGATCGCCCTTAGGATCGCCGAAACGAGTCAGAATAGCCTGTTCGGTGGGTAGGAGTGTGTAGGTGCAGGTGAAAAAAATGAAAACGATGGCCGCGATGACGATAGCGATTGCGGGGACTAAGAGTTTCATTGAAGGATTTTTCAGGAACTGTTCGATTTGTGTGAGGTTCATTGGTTTCCTAGGTTTAAGAGTGGGAGTAAGCCTTTAGTTTCCTCATCGATGATGACGGTTTTGCCGAGATTTGGGAGGATGTCTGACATCGTTTCGAGGTAGAGCCGGCGGCGAGTGATTTCAGGTGCGGCGGTGTATTCGACGAGGAGTGCCTCGAAAGAGGCTACGTCACCTTCTGCCTCGTTCACACGTTTTGTGGCGTAGCCTTTGGCGGCAGATATTTGGCGATCCGCCTCACCACGAGCCCGGGGGACTTCTTTGTTGTATTCACCATTTGCGCGGTTGATGGCGCTTTCGCGCTCTTGTTGCGCTTGGTTTACTTCGTTAAATGATGCTTGAACGGGGCGAGGGGGGTTTACATCTTTTAGCTGCACTTGGATGATGCGTAGGCCCATTGCGTAATCGGCGGTGGCGGCTTGAAGTCTTTCGTTTGCTAAGATTTCGATTTCCTGCCTGCCGACTGTAATGACTTCATCGACAGTGCGGTCGCCTATAATTTCCCGCATGACACTTTCGGTGAGATCCCGAAGGGTTTCATCCGGCTCGCGGACAGCGAATAGGTATTGCTCAGGTTCTTCGATGCGGTATTGGACCACCCAATCTACGAGGGCGGCATTTAAGTCACCGGTGACCATTTGCTTCTCCAAGGTTTGCTCTTCAGGGCTGGTGAACTGCCATTTGTTCGTCCCGCCGGGGGTGCCAAAGCCAAATTCTTGTTGGAGCTGACGGGTTACTTCTACTGTGATTGCACGATCAATTCCAAAAGGTAATTTACCATGCAGACCGGGGCCTGCGGTTTTGACGGGTTTTCCAAAGCGGAGGATGACTGCCTGGGAATCCGCTGGGACGGTGTAAAAGCTACTGAAAACTGCGATTAAAATGAGAAGTGCAAAGAAAGCGATGCGCAGGAAGGCGAAGTTTATGTTGATTTGTCGTGGCGGTGGCATGGTGGGGCGGGAATGTTGATCAGATGGTTGGGATTGGCTAGCAAACTTCTAGAATGATTTTCCAAGAAAATTTAAGGGGCGAACAGGTCAGTTGATTCTTCCATGCGTTGTTTAGCGACATCGAGGTAGGTTTGGTCGATTTCGATTCCGGTAAAATTATCGATACCTTGGTGTTTTGCAGCTAGGGCGGAGGAGCCGATGCCTAAGAAGGGATCGAGCAGCTTGGTATGTTTGCCTTTCCCGTGAATTTTTATGCATTGCTCCACAAGTGCGACGGGAAATGTGGCGGGGTGGGGGCGTTGGCCTTTGCGGGATTTGATGGTCTCGTAAGGAATGAACCAAGTGTTTCCTCGGCAGCGGAGGTCTTGCCCGTTTGTGTGACCCCAGCGGGCGATATTGGATTTGTGGACGTAAGGCACACCTGCAGCCCGTCGATCAAGGGGCACATTTCCATTTTTCGTAAGGTGAAAGATATACTCGTGGCAGTCGTTGACATATCTTTGCGAGTTGATGGGTTTAAAATGGCCGGAGGAGATTTGCTGGTGATCAGGCGTGGTGACTGTTATGGATTTGATCCAGTGGAAGGTGTTTTGCAGAGTGAAAATTGGCTTTGGACCTTGTGTAAGTGCGAGAATAACTTGATGAGGGAAGAGAGGATTTGACGGTGAGGCGCCCACGTTCAGAAAGAAGGAACCCTCGTCTTTCATTAGCCGCTTAATCTGAGTCGTCCATTCGATGCATTGCTGGACATACATTTCCCGAGGTTGAGTATCTTGATAGTCCGAGTAATCGATCCCGAGGTTGTAAGGTGGTGATGTGACAACGAGATCGTATGATTGCTCTTGGAGCTTAGGCATCACTTTTAGGCAATCACCATGTATTAGTTCAGCGTTCAAAATAGGTAAGTATGAGCTAAACCTGCACTTTGAGGGCTTCGATGGTGTCCTCGAGGTCTTGGATGGAAACTGTATCAATCACCTGTGCACTCCCGATGGCAGACAGGGTGACAAAACGGATTTTTCCAGTTTGAAATTTCTTATCGCTTTTTAGTTTTTCAAGGACTGTCGAAGTAGAGATAGATGATGGGAGTGTGAGTGGGAGTTCGAAGTGGGCGAGGGCGGCGAGGATTTTTTGGGATTCTGCCGGAGCTAGGTTTGAATGTTTCTCGGAAATCATAAGGGCTGCTCGTAGACCTAGGGCAATTGCTTCGCCATGGAGCATCGCGCCGTAAGGGAGAGAGGCCTCGATGCCGTGGCCGATGGTGTGGCCGAAGTTAAGGAGGGCACGGATGTCTTTTGTTTCTGTCTCATCTTCCTCTACGATTCGCGCCTTGATGGCGATGTTTTTGGCGAGTAAAGCGGCGGGCACTTGGCGCGATGAGGGATCGAGAGCGGTAAGCTCGGTGAGCATTTCCGCATCTCGGATGGCAGCGTGTTTGATGGCTTCTGCGAAGCCTTCGTGAAATTCACGGGCGGGGAGGGTGCGGAGGGTTTGTGGATCGACGATGACAAGTTTCGGCTGGTGAAAGGCTCCCAATAAGTTTTTTCCCTCGGGTATATTCACGCCAGTTTTCCCGCCAACTGATGAATCTACCTGCGCAACGATGGTTGTGGGGATTTGGATGAAAGGGATGCCGCGGTAGAAAATGGAGGCGATGAAACCGGCTAGGTCGCCGACTACTCCGCCCCCGAGAGCGATGATGAGGCTCTTGCGGTCATGCCCGGCGCGCACCATTTCGCGGGCAATGGTTTCTGCATGTGATAGGGATTTCGAGGCTTCGCCCGATGGGATTATGTGGAGAGTAGGTTTGAGTGCGCCAAAGGCTGATTGTAGGCTTTGCGCATGAAATCCTGCGACATTTTCATCGGAAATGATGGCGATGTGGTGATCTTGAAGATTGTGTTCTTCTAGGAATGATGGGATGCGAAGCAGGGCGCCATCTGCGACGATGACGGGGTAGGATCTTATTCCGAGATCGACGTTTACTTTTTGTTCTTTCGTTGGCGCCTGCTGCATGGGGAAGATTTTTGATACTAGAAAATTGGATTTAGGAGTTGCGTCAGGGGTATGTCGAGGGCAAGTTTTCTGAGAAACCTAACTAAGATAGGTAACTTACTAAGGATTATGATTCCAGACAATGCCCCCTTCTCGCCTGAACAGCGTCAGCAATTGAATTTGTTGGTTCCGAAATTCGATGCACTTCAGAGGGGATGGCTGAGTGGATTTCTAGCATCGGCTGCTGGAGTTTCAGAAGTCAGCGCACCAAAAGCGGCGACAAAGTTGACGGTGCTGTATGGGACTGAGAGCGGAAACGCAGAGGAGTTGGCGGATCGGGCGGTGAAAGCTGCTAAGAAAAAAGGTTTTAAGGCAGTCATGAAAAACATGGCGGATAGCGATCCTGCTAGTTTGGCGAAAGAGGAGAATCTGTTGGTGATTGTTTCGACATGGGGCGAGGGGGATGCGCCAGAGACGGCGGTATCTTATCACAAGCAATTTATGGAAGGTGATTACAAGCTGGATGGAGTGAATTATTCAGTCTGCGCTTTGGGAGATACTTCGTATGAGCAATTTTGCGAGATTGGTAAGCAGTTTGACGCGCGTTTGGAGGCATTGGGTGCTAAGCGGATTTCCCCACGAGTAGATTGTGATGTGGATTATGAGGAATCTTACGAAAATTGGTTTGCCGCGGCTTTGACAAGCCTGACGCCAGCAGATGTTTCGCCATCGATAGCGGTGCATGCGGGTTACGAGACTCCAGTCATTTTAGAATTTGGGAAAAAGAATCCATTTAGATCTGAAGTCACTGATAATGTGATGCTCAATGGTGAGGGATCTGCGAAGGAGACGATTCACGTGGAACTGTCTTTGGAGGGTAGCGGGTTGAGGTATGAGCCGGGGGACGCATTGGCAGTTTTGCCGACGAATTGCGCATCGATGGTTAAGGATGTGATCAGCGCGGCGAAATTGGTGGGCACTGAAGAGGTGGAGGTGAAAGGGGTAGGCAAGAAACTGCTAGCAGATGCTCTGCGTGAGGAGCTTGATATTACAGCACTCTCGAAGGCGGTGCTTAAAAAATTGGACGGAGTTACGACTTCTGAGAGATTGGGTGCTCTTTTAGCTGATGATGCGAAAGAGGAACTGAAAGCATACCTTGAAGGAAGGGAAATCGTAGATGCCATCGTTGACTTCGCACCTGAAGGATTAAGTGCTGAGGACTTGACGAGTATTTTTAGGAAATTACCGATTCGTTTATATTCAATTGCATCCAGCCAGCTGGCGCATCCTGATGAGGTCCACTTGACAGTGGCCGCTGTGAGGTATGAGAGTTATGGCAGAATGAGAAAAGGTGTGTGCTCCACATTCCTAGCGGATGTGGCGAAGACTGGCGAAAGTGTTCCAATTTTCGTCCAGCCGAACAAGAATTTCCGGTTGCCTGCGGATGATAAGACACCGATCATTATGGTTGGACCGGGGACTGGTGTCGCTCCATTCCGCTCATTTATCGAGCATCGGGCAGCTACGGATGCTACTGGGAAAAGCTGGTTATTTTTCGGTGATCAGCATTTTTCCTATGATTTTTTATATCAACTGGAGTGGCAGGATTATCTTAAGGATGGTGCCCTTACAAAGCTGGACATCGCGTTTTCAAGGGATCAGCCGGAGAAAATCTACGTCCAGGATAAGATGATTGAGCGTGGTGAGGAGTTATATAAATGGCTGGAAGAAGGTGCGCATTTTTATGTATGTGGTGATGCGAGCCGTATGGCGGCCGATGTGCATGAGGCACTTGTCACAGTTGTCGAAAACTATGGATCACACAGTCGGGAAGAGGCTGAGGCATATGTAGAAAATTTAAAGAAAGCGAAGCGGTATCAGCGCGACGTATATTAAACCTATTACTTACACTTTATTATGACGGAGAAAAAATTAGCGGCAAACGAGGGGATCAAGACCCGTTCGAATTATTTGCGCGGAACGATCAGCGAAGGTCTGGCCAACTCGGCAACGGGTGCGATGACTGAAGACGATCAGCAGCTCCTGAAATTTCATGGAACGTATCAGCAAGATGATCGAGATTTACGCCCATTTCGGCGTAAGCATAAGCTAGAAAAGGCATATAGTTTCATGATTCGAGTGCGTGTTCCGGGTGGCGTGGCTTCGCCGACCCAATGGCTGCAGATGGACCAGATTTCCACGCAATTTGCGAATGGTACGATCAAACTTACCACGCGCCAAGCATTTCAGTTTCACGGGGTGATCAAAAGCAACTTGAAGCGGACGATGGCTGAGATCAATCAAGCGGCGATGGACACAATTGCAGCCTGTGGAGATGTGAACCGAAACGTGATGTGCACGCCAAATCCATATGTTTCAGCTGCGCATTCCCAAGCAATGGATGATGCTCGTGCTATTTCTGCACATTTAACGCCTAAGACAACTGCGTATCATGAAATTTGGTTGGATGGTGAAAAGGTTGAGTCTTCTGAACAGGAAGTTGAGCCTATTTATGGGAAAACATATCTTCCGCGGAAGTTTAAAATTACTGTTGCAGTTCCACCTTCGAATGACGTGGATATTTATGCGGACTGCTTAGGATTTATCGCGATTGTGGAAGATGATGAGGTAGTAGGCTACAATGTAACTGTGGGTGGTGGCATGGGTGCTACGCATGGGAATGATCTGACCTTCCCGAGGACGGCTGACGTGATTGGTTTCTGCACGGCGGACCAGATCGTAGATGTTGCTGAGAAAGTGGTGATGGTTCAGCGGGATTATGGAGACCGTGAGACACGCGCGCATGCTCGATTTAAGTATACTGTAGATGATCATGGACCGGATGGCATACTAAAGATTCTTAACGAGTATCTTGGTTATGATTTAGAGCCAGCGCGTCCTTACTTGTTTGAGGATAATGGTGATCGCTACGGTTGGGTAGAAGATCCTAGCGGGAATTCTCACTTCACTTTGTATGTTGAGGGTGGGCGGGTAGTTGATACAGATCAGTTAGAACTTCGGACTGGTTTGCGTGAGATTGCGAAGATCCACGAGGGTGACTTCCGTCTTACGGGAAATCAGAATCTTATCATCGCAAACATATCGGCGGAGTCCCGTCCTGCTATTGCTAAGCTTTTGAAGGATTACGGGATCGAAGATAGTTGCGTGCAGAGCGGCCTACGTTTGAATGCCCTTGCATGTGTTTCTCTGCCGACTTGCGGTCTCGCTTTGGCTGAAGCTGAACGGTATCTACCCTCCCTATTAACAGAACTTGAGGAATCGTTGGAGAAAACTGGGCTGCGGCATGATGCGATTACGATTCGTATGACAGGTTGCCCGAATGGCTGCGCGCGGCCTTACATCGCGGAACTTGCTTTTGTGGGAAAGGGTCCGGGACGTTATAATATACTTCTAGGGGGCGGATTTCATGGGCAAAGATTGTCGAAGCTTTTCCGCACGGATGTCCCTCAGGAGGAGATCAAAGGAATCTTGGAGCCAATCTTTGCAGATTACGCGAAGGAGCGGACTGAAGGCGAGCGTTTTGGAGATTTCTGCATCCGGGCTGGGTATGTGAACCCCACTACGAACGGTGCTGATTTCCACGCAAATCTGAAGCAAGAGGCTCTTGTCTAAGCGCGAAGCTGACGGATCTCGATTCTACATTAGGTGAGTATGTTGACTATGGAACAGACGATTAGCTCGGATATTTTAAAGGATCTTCGGGCGGGCAAACGCTTGGAATTGCTGTATGATACCTTTGGAGAACGAATGGTGGCGACGACGAGCTTTGGTTTACAGGCGGCGGTAATGTTGAAACTACTGCACGATCATGCTCCTAAGGTCCCGGTGATTTTTATAGATACGGGCCACTTATTCCCAGAGACGTATCAGTATGCGGATGAACTGATGGAGCTGCTACCTCTGAATTACCGCGTATATCAGCCTGAGATTTCTGCAGCTAGGATGCAGGCTTTGTGGGGAAACCTGTGGGAGGATGAGGCAGAGCGGTATGGGCGGATTACAAAGGTAGAGCCTATGAACCGTGCAATGAAGGACACAGGAGCGGATATATGGCTGAGCGGACTCCGGCGTTCTCAGTCGAAGACGAGGCAGGAGCGGCCATTTATTGAGAAGCAGAAGCAGACGGAAAAGGTGTATCCCATTCTTGATTGGGCGGATGCACAGGTGGATTTATTTTTTCATCAGAATGACTTGCCAAGACATCCGTTGGCAGAAAAGGGTTATGTTACGATGGGTGATTGGCATAGCACTCGCCCATCATTAAACGGTTCTGCTGATGGGACTCGCTTTGACGGGGAACAGTATGAATGTGGTCTCCACGTTGATTCTGGTGCGTCTTCAGATTTCCAGATTTGAAGGCATGGTAGAAGATTCTAGGTGTATAAAGTTGACCGAGCCTTGCCCATAGTTGGCAGAGGTGATTCATTGCGGACGTGCACCGCGAAAAGCTTTTGAAGGAACTAGAGGATTATCTTGCCCGATTTCCAGAAGAGAGGGAAGTAGTAGAAAGGTTTTCCCAGTTTGTGAGCAGCGAGGAACGTTGCTTTGAGAGAAGTTGTGAGTATGCACATATTACGGGTTCGGCATGGATTGTAGATGAGGCAGGAGAGAAAGTTTTACTGACTCACCATGCAAAGTTAGACCGTTGGTTACAGCTGGGGGGGCATGCGGATGGGGAAAGCAATGTCTACGAGGTCGCTTTGAAAGAGGCGGAGGAGGAATCTGGACTCATAGGATTTAGCCGGATCGGCAGTGGTATTTTTGATATCGATATCCATCCAATTCCAGCGCGTAAGACAGAGCCGGAGCATCTTCATTATGATGTGCGTTATTTGTTGAGGGTAGGCAAAGAGACGGCCTACACAGTAAGTGAAGAATCTCATGATCTTGCTTGGGTGACACTAGATGGTGTTGTTAAACTGACTACGGAGGAGTCCATGATGCGGATGGTGAAAAAATGGAAGCTACTATATTCCTAGTGTTTTACGTCCAGCATGCCCAAAAGATCGTCTTTTGAAAGTCCTTGCTCACGTAGGTTTCGGAGTGTGAGAGCATTATCTCGTTTGGCTAGGCGTTCGCCAGCATCATTCGTGATGCAAGGATGGTGGAGGTATGTTGGAACGGGTAGTTTGAGAATCGATTGAAGCTGACGGTGGATATGTGTGGCATCTAGTAAGTCTTCACCGCGTGTGACGTGTGTAACTCCTTGGAAAGCATCGTCAATTACCACGGCTAGGTGGTAGGCGATGCCGATGTCTCTTCTAGCAACAATCTCATCGCCATTCTTAAGTGGATCGACAGCGATGGTGCCGAAACGTTGATCATGAAATTCGAGAGGGCCGGATGTTTCTGAGGCCAACTGAGAGTCCAAGCGCCAGCTGAAGGGTTTGTTTTCAGCCATTTTTTGCTCAATTTGATAGCGGGAGAGCTGGCGACAAGTGCCGGGATATATGTGCGTGTTAGGGCCGTGAGGTGCGGCAAGGGCTTCCCGCACATCTGCACGGGAGCAGAAGCAGGGATAGATGAGACCCATTTCTTTCAGTGAGGCTAGGGTTTGTTGGTAAGCGGATTGCCTTTCCGATTGGCGAATGGTTGCTCCATCCCAATCCAAGCCGAGCCAACGAAGATCGGTAAGAATTGCTTCGTAAAAATGATCTCTGACCCGCGAGATATCGATATCTTCAAAGCGGAGGAGGAAGCGGCCTCCTGAATTTTTCGCGAGATTATGCGCGACTTTTGCGGCGTATGCATGGCCGAGATGTAGCTCACCAGTTGGGCTGGGAGCAAATCTCGTGACCATTTCACTGAGCGTGACTGCGAGGGCTTTACGCAGGAATTGAGGCTGCCTCGTGTAATTCCTCGGCTGCTTCGAGTTCGGCGCGCTCTCTAGCGATAACTCGAACTAATTTATTCACTGTATTGTCCCAATCGGAAAGAAGTTCGCTGGCTTGTTGCGATTGAGTTTTCTGTGAATGAAGTTCAATGAGTGCTTTTACTTCTGAGATATCCTGCGGGCGTCTCACTGGCATAGCTACTACCATTTCCGTATTTACGCGGGAGTAGAACTTACCATCTACGTCATAGACGTAGGCGGTGCCACCGGACATACCGGCACCGAAGTTTTTGCCAGTTTTTCCGAGGATGACGATAGTGACCGTTGGTCATATATTCACAACCGTGATCGCCCACACCTTCGATGATGGCGGTGGAACCGGAATTGCGGACTGCAAAACGTTCTCCAGCCCGTCCGTTAGCGAAAAGGTGACCGCCGGTTGCTCCATAGAGGCAGGTATTACCAGCGATGGCATTTTTGGCAGCTTCAAACTGAGCTGAGGGATCAACGCGGAGGATGATTTCACCAGCTGCCATGCCTTTCCCGACGTAATCGTTTGCCTCTCCGATGAGTTCGAGTGTTACACCGTTTACGAGGAAGGTCCCGAAAGACTGGCCGGCCGTGCCGCTACAAGTGATGTGGATGCTGCCGTTTGGTAAGTCGTAGTTTCCGTGAACTTGGGCGATGCGACCAGATAAACGCGTGCCGATATTACGGTCTGTATTTACCACATCGTAATGCTTTTTGAACGGTGCCTGGTCTGGTAGTGCAGCGAGAGCGTCTAGGCATTCTTGGCGGATGGCATTTGCGCCATATTCAGGTGCGACAGGTGCTTCGAGGTCTGCGTGGGCAGCGATGTCGTTTAGGATACTTATATCTAGCGATGACTTTGCGATACCGTCATTGCGCTCTTGTGTGCGGATGCGTGAGATTTCCTCTTCCGGGCGGTTGGTAGCAAGGGCGACTGCGGGGACTACGTCTTTGAGTAGGCGAGTGAAATCGAGTGTGTTTGCTTTCGGGTGTGAAGGAACCTCGCGCTGCACGAGGAAGTTTGGTTTTCCTATGAGGTCGTCTAGTTTGCGTATACCTAGCTTTGCCATGATTTCACGGGCTTCGTTAGCCACTGCATTGAAGTAGTTGATTACCATTTCTGGAGAGCCTTTGAACTTCGCGCGGAATTTAGGGTCGGTGGTTGCGATGCCGACCGGACAGGTATTTAGGTGGCACTTTCGGACATAGACACAGCCCATAGCGATCATTGCGGTGGTGCCGAAGTTGTATTGTTCTGCGCCCAAGATGGCCGCGATGACTACGTCTTTGCCGTTTTTGATTCCGCCATCGGTGCGGAGGGTTACACGATCGCGTAGATCGTTGATGATTAGAGTCTGCTGGGCTTCTGACAGGCCAAGCTCCCATGGTGAGCCAGCGTGTTTGGTGGAACTCAGAGGAGAAGCTCCGGTGCCGCCATCGTGACCGGAAATGAGGATATTATCAGCTGCGGCTTTTGCGACGCCGGCGGCGACGGTGCCGACACCAGCTTCAGCTACGAGTTTCACAGTAATTCGCGCCTTTGGGTTGATTTCTTTTAGGTCATGAATGAGCTGTGCTAGATCCTCGATGGAGTAGATATCGTGATGAGGAGGGGGTGAGATGAGCTGAACGCCTGGCTGGGTGTTGCGGAGACGGGCAATGAGGGCATTTACCTTGTGGCCCGGAAGCTGGCCGCCTTCGCCGGGCTTCGCGCCTTGTGCCATTTTGATTTCTAGCTCGTCAGCGTTTACGAGGTAATTCGCTGAAACACCAAAGCGCCCGGAAGCGATTTGTTTGATATAGGAGCGTGCTGAATCACCGTTCGGGTAGGGAGTGAAGCGCTGTGGGTCCTCGCCGCCTTCTCCAGAATCTGATTTCCCGCCGATGCGGTTCATCGCGATGGCGAGGGTTTCGTGTGCCTCGGGCGATAGAGCGCCTAAGGACATGGCGGCTGTAGTGAAACGGCGGCGGATTTCCTCGACTGGCTCGACTTGATCGAGGGGGATAGGCCCAGTGGGTAAGGGGACAAAATTCAGTAGATCCTTGATAGCTACAGGGTTTGTCTGTAGGCAGACTTTCACGTATTCCTCGTAGTCCTCGGGTTTCCCAGATTTTACGTATTGGTGGAAGTTTTTGATGACTTCTGTGGTGAAGGAATGGCTCTCGCCAGCTTTGCGGTAGCGGTTGTAACCTGGATCGCCAAGATCTAGTGTTTCGCCCGTCTCGACTTCCGTTTCGTAGGCGGCTTTGTGGCGGATGAGGGATTCCTCTGCAATTTCGGTGAAGGAAATGCCGCCAATTTGAGAAGGGACTCCGGTGAATGAGAAATCGACGACTTCATTGCCAATACCAATGGCTTCGAATGTTTGCGCACCTTGGTAGGAGTTAAGGACCGAGATGCCCATTTTGGACATAATTTTCAGCAAGCCTTTTTCGAGGGCCTTACGATAGTTTGTCATCGCTTTCTGCGCAGTCATTCCCTCGCCGAGTGTTTGTTTCTCAGAATCGCGGGCAACGAGTTGACGGACAGTTGCGTAGCCAAGGTAAGGAACTACGGCGGTGGCGCCGAAGCCGAACAGGCAAGCAATCTGGTGGACATCGCGGGCTTCGCCAGTTTCCACGACAAGTGAGGCGCGCATGCGTTTGCGGATGCGATTAAGATGGTGATGGATGCTGCCGGTGGCGAGCATGGAGGGGATGGGGACGCGCTGTGCTGAGGTGGCGCGATCTGAGAGGATGATGATTGAGTTCTTATTATTGACGGCTTCTTCTACTTCGCTGCAAAGCTCGTCGATTCTCGATTTTAGCCCGTCATTTCCTGTGGCGATATCCCATGTGCAATCTAGGACGTGGGAGGGGTAGCCGTGCTCTTCAAAGTGGCTGATTTTCTCGAGTTCATGCTCAAAGAGAATTGCAGAATCGAGGGTGATTGATTTGCAATGGCTGGGAGTTTCCTCGAGGAGATTTCGTTCTGGGCCGAGGCCTGCTCCAAGGGACATTACGGCCCACTCGCGGATGGGATCGATGGGTGGGTTGGTGACTTGCGCGAAGCGTTGCTTAAAATAGGTGAAAAGCAGGCGTGGATAGGATGATAGGATCGCTAAAGGAATATCGTCGCCCATGGAGAAGACTGCTTCTTGGGCGAGCTTGATCATGGGAGGGAAAACCATGTCGAGTTCTTCGCTGGAAATTGCGTTAGCTACTTGGCGGCGCGAGAGATCGAGAGGCTCGAATTCGATTTCAGGGACGTGCGCGGAGGGGGAGATGAAGTGGCGGAGTTCGAGGCGATTTTCATCGATCCAGCGGCGATAAGGTTTTTGGCGAGCTAGCTCTTCTTTGATTTCCTTGTCGAGGCGGACGATTCCCGTGGTTGTGTCTACAGAAAGCATTTGGCCGGGGCCGAGGCGGCCTTTGCGAGTGACTTTGGCATCGTCGAAGATGACTGCGCCAGCTTCTGAGCCGATGTAGAGGAAGCCATCAGAAGTGGTCTTGTAGCGGGAGGGGCGGAGGCCGTTTCGATCAAGGGATGCGCAGAGTTTGGTGCCATCGGTGAAGACGAGGCCGGCGGGGCCGTCCCAAGGCTCTGAGAACGAGCGGATGTATTGGTAAAATGCGCGGAGTTCGTCTGAGATTTCCTCGTCATTTCTGTAGGCGGGAGGAACCAACATGCACATGGCGTGCTCTGGGGACCGGCCGGATAGGATAAGGAGCTCGAGGCAGTGATCGAGGGACGCGGAGTCTGATTCTCCGTGGCGGATGAGGTTTTTGACAGTGTCGATCTCATCGCCCCAGACAGGTGAAGCGAAGAATTCTTCACGGGAGGTCATCCAGTTCCGATTTCCTTCTACGGTATTGATTTCGCCGTTGTGGCACATGTTTCGGAAAGGTTGTCCGAGGGGCCATGCGGGGAATGTGTTCGTGGAAAAGCGTTGGTGATAGAGGCAGATTGCGGTCTCGAAGTTCGGATCGGTAAGATCGTCATAGAAGGCGCGGAGCGCGGCTGGCATGGCAAGCGCTTTGTATGAGATGAGGCGGTTTGAGAAGGTGGGGATGTAGAAACCGGGGATTTCTTTCGTTGCGTGCTCGATGGTGCGACGGACGAGGTATAGCTGACGCTCGAAATCGAGGGGATCCATACCTTCGGGCTTGAGCATGAGAAGGTGCTCAATATCTGGGCGAGTTTTTTGAGCTATTTTGCCGAGTGCGTCGATGGTGACGGGGACTTGGCGCCAGCCAATCACGGGGATATTGCGTGCCGCGATGGTATCGAGAGTGATTTTCTTGATTTCGGCAGTTTGGTCGTCATTTCCGGCAGGAAAGAAAAAGACGCCGATGGCGAGATCTGCAGGGTTAGTGACATCGGTGCCGAGTTCTTTTGCGGCTTTTTGAAAGAGGGGGTAAGGGATTTGGGAAAGGATGCCGGAGCCATCTCCAGTTTTCATATCTGCGTCAACCGCGCCGCGGTGAGTCATGCAGGAGACGGAGGTGAGGGCAAAATCGACGATATCGAATGAGCGTTTCCCGTTTAAGTGGGCAATTGCCCCCATACCGCAGTTGTCGTGTTCTCGGGAAAGTGAGTGGAGAGAGCCGGGAACGAGTGGGGTGCTGGAATGGTAGAACGGATTACTCATATCTTGGCGGGAACTAAAGAACAGGGTTCCCTTGCGGACAAGCAGGAATTCGATCTGAATTCAATACTTTTGCAGCGAAGATTCCGCCTCCGGAGTTATCTAACGGCTAGAATTTCGAAATGCTTCGTGTCCACGCGTCTAACGTAGGCCTTTGAGGGCTTGTTTTGATGGTTTCTCGAGCGTCATATCGGTGATTGAGACGCGGCGACCGTTGCGGAAGCTAGCGACTTGCATTTTCCGAAGCGTCCATACGTTATCAGATACTTTCATGACATCTTCTACCTGAAATTCTTTAAGTAGCTGGCCATTTTTTGCATGACCATGGATTTTCATAAATGCGCCAAATTTTTGATGCACCCAGACATAGACCGCGAAGTAATTTCCTGCGGCACGAGCAGGTTTATCGAGACGTAATTTGTAGGTGTCTTCTAGGCCGATATTCTCAGTTCCCTCGAGTTTTGGGTTTGGCCAATAGAAGAAACGGAGGGCGAGGTCCTCGTAGGTGAGATCTGTTCCGGCGATGGATTGGGTAAGTTTCTTTCTAGGGAAATTTACTGTTTTGCCGTTAATAATTTCGAAGAGTTCATACTCGTTATTGCCGAGGCGAAGGTGAAAGACACGCCATTTTTTGCCTTCTTGAAATTGGAATTGAATGTTTTCGCCTTTGAGAAAGATGGCGATAGGAGTCTTTCGTCCATTGTGGGATAGATTTCCTTGAAGAGGGCCATTGAGCTCGGTGAGAGCAGCGGAGATGCGTGCGCCTTCGAGGATTCGGTTGGGATCCTGCGCTTGGAGCAGAGGCAAAAGGCTAAAAAACAGGGCGGAGAGGTAAGCGAGAAATTTCATGGGCGGAGCTTATTGAATCTGTCTGTTACGACAAGGGCCTTGCATGAAATATTCGATTGTATTTTGTGATGCGTTAGATGGCGGTGATGGAGACAGCGCAAGCTTTGTAATTTGGCTGGCGAGAATGTGGATCAAAAGAGGGGTGTGTTAGCAGGTTAGCGTGTTGGCCGTGCATGGGGAGGAAGAGATCGCCGCGGCGGACGGTGGGGGCGAGGTATGCGGAGATGTGGACTGAGCCACGGCGTGATTTCACAAGCACTTCATCATTCTCGCGGATTCCGAGCACTTGTGCGTCCTGCGGATTGATCTCGATATAAGGTTTCTCAGGGTAGAGTTTTCTGAGGACGGAAGACTTCCCGGTGCGTGTTTGGGTATGCCATTGGCTGCTTGTGCCGCGGCCAGTTAGGAGCATGAAGGGAAATTCCTGATCCAAGGGCTTGGGTAACGGGCTCGGAGGGGAAAAGAGGAACTTCGCTTTTTTCGTTTTTGTATAAAATTGGTTATCTGAGAAGAGGCGGCGCTCTTTGGTAATGTCTGGATTTTTGGCTGGGAAGGGCCATTGGATGCCATTTGCGCGGTCTAAATGGTCATAATCCTCGATGCCAGAGATGTCGCAGGGTTGGTTTTCGCTGACTTTCTGGAGAATTTTGAAAGCGTCTTCTGGGGTGGTCCAGTTTTTAAAGAGATCGCCACAGCCCCAGCTATCGGCGATGAGGCGGAAGATTCTGAAATCGGTGAGAGCCTGGCCGGGGGCTTTGCGGACGGGCTTGATGGTAGCGATGCGACGTTCTGAATTGATAAAGCAGCCAGATTTTTCACCCCAACCAGCAGCAGGTAGAAGGAGATCTGCACTGAGTGCGCTTTCAGTGGTGGAATACATGTCTTGGACGACGAGGAAATCTAGGTTACTGCGGAGTTTTTCGAGTTTTTGGGAATCGATCCATGAGTGAAATGGGTTGGTGGCGACGATCCAGAGGGCTTTGATTTTTCCATCGAGGACGGCGTCTAAGATTTCGTCGTAGGCGAGGGATGTTTGGGAGGTAATTTTCTCGTAGGGGATGTCTAGGATGGAGGCGATTTTCTGCCGATGTGTTTCGTTAAGGAAATCGTGGCCGCCGAGGAGGGAGGTGGTATTCGAGAAGAGCCGTGAGCCCATGGCATTGCATTGGCCGGTGATGGAATTGGGGCCGGTGCCGGGTTTACCGATGTTTCCTGTCATCAGGCAGAGGTTGATGATGGCTTGGGCGGTCCGCGTGCCTTCGTGGGATTGGTTTACGCCCATTGTCCACCACCATGAAACGCGTTTATCTGGGTCTGAGACGGTGCGTGCCAGTTCCTCGATGGTTTCTGCATCGAGCCCTGTTTTTTCAGTGGCAGCTGCAGGTGTGTAAGTGGGGAGGAACTTGCAGAAATCTTCGAAACCCTCGGTATGCTCGAGGGTGGCAGTGTCAATGCGACCGTCGCGGAGAATACAATGGGCGATGGTGTAGAGGAGAGTGAGATCGCCCTTTGGTTTGAGGGCAAGGTGTTGGGTGGCGGCTTGGGCAGTTTCGGTAGCGCGTGGATCGATTACTATGATCTTAGGAGAGCGCTTGTTGCGCATTACCCGCTGCCATAAAATTGGGTGGGCGATGCAGAGATTGGCGCCGATGAGGACGATGACATCGCTTTCTTCGAAATCTGAGTAGGACCCGGGAGGCGCGTCGAAGCCGAAAGCTTGCTTGTAGGCTGTGGCTGCTGTGGCCATGCATTGGCGGGTGTTTGCATCTGCATGAACGAAGCCCATGCCGAATTTGAAGAGACACCCAAGAAAGGCCATTTCCTCAAAAGGGATCTGGCCGGTAGAAAGAAAGGCAACGGATTCTGGGCCGTGTTCCTGTTTGATTTTCTTGAGATTCGTGGTGAAAGCAGATAGCGCTGTTGCCCAATCGACAGGTTCTAGATTGCCGCTTTCAGAGCGAAGGAGGGGTGTAGTTGCCCGGTCTGGTGATGTTAGGGGATCGAGGGCCTGCCAGCCTTTCGGGCAGGCCATGCCGAGATTGACTGGGTAGTCAAAATTGGGAGATAGATTGATGGCGCTGCCATTTTCATCGAGGTGTATTTTCAGTTGGCACCCGGTTGCGCAGTATCCGCAGATGGAGGTGGCGGTTGCGGTGGGTTTGAGTCTTGTGGGGATTTTGCCCAAGCCAAACGATCCGGGTTCTTGGATCAAGTCCTCGGTGAGCGGCCCGGTATGGGACTTGATAGCGAATAGAGACATTGCAGGGGTTGGGAGCAGACTGCGTGCTTAACGATTGTTAGGGGATGCTTTTGCTGGAGCATTTCTATCACGTGGTGTATGAGTCAGACTCATCCTCTCAATTTAAACCGGAAGGCCGTGTGGGTAAAAAAAATGGCGGCCCGAACAATCATCCTCTAGGAAAACCCATTAACCTAGGGGCGTCTTGTGCGGACCGCCTTGTCTTGCGACAGGGAGAAGCTATCACGGAAGATGGGTTTCTGGCAAGTACTTTTGTGAAATTAATCAAAAAAGTTTTCAAAGGCCTAGAGAACTATAGATCTGGCGGGTAGCGTGGGATTTGTTTAAGGTGTAAAAGTGGATGCCAGAGACGCCTTGGTCTAGGAGTTCAGCGCATTGTTGGGCCGCGTAGTGGATCCCTGCTCTTTCGACGGCACCAGGGTCTTCATTAGCGGCTGCGCGATTGAGTGTTTTCAAGAGTTTTGCGGGGTAGCGCGCACCGGCGGCAAGTTCAGCCATTCTTTTCATGCTGGATAAGGAGGTAACCGGCATGATACCGGCGATGATCGGTGCTGTAATGCCTTCTATGGTGCATCGATCCCGAAAATCGCAAAAATCGTGATTATCGAAAAACAATTGGGTGCAGATGTAGTCTGCGCCGGCCTCAAATTTCGCTTTTAAGAAAGCTAGTTCATCGACGCGATTGGCGGTAGCGGGATGTCCTTCTGGAAAGCCTGCGACGCCGATTCCAAATCCGCGCGGGTCTGGGTGCTCGCCTGTTTCATTGAAGTTTTTGATATGCGCCACTAAGTCAGAGGCGTAGCGGAAATCGCCTTGAGTCCAATCGTAGTCTGGCTGATCTTTTGGTGGATCTCCGCGCAGAGCTAGGATGTTGTTTACACCTGCCTTGGCGTAGCGAGTGAGGATGGCGTCAATTTCCTCGCGCGTATGGCCAACGCAAGTGAGATGGGGGACGGGGGGGATGCCGGTTGTTTCTTTGATGCGGACTACAAGATCGTGCGTGAGTTCCCTTGTGGAGCCTCCGGCACCGTAAGTGACGGAGACAAAGCTTGGCGATAGGGTTTCGAGCTCTCGGATTGTTTCGTAGAGGTCATCCCATGCGCTGGCTGCTTTGGGGGGGTAAAATTCGAACGAAAGCGATGGCTTTGGCGCGTTGAGAATATCTGCGATGTGCATTTTTAGCAGCTTGGGGGCATACGGTGGTGATTTCTAGCGAAACTTTTTCATTCTGAAGGTGTTTCACTTAGTAACTGCGGTGCCAAGAATCGGAAGCCGGAAATAAATTGTGAAAATCATGAAAAATATATTAGTTACCACATTGTTGAGCTCGTTGCTTTTAGGGTTGGTCCATGCCCAAGAGGACCGTCCAGAGGCAGAGAAGAAAGCTCAGAAAGGTGAGCGTAGAAACTTGTTTCAACGGATGGATACTGATTCAGACGGAGAGGTAACTAAGCAGGAATTTTTCGCGGTGAAGCGGATGGCGAAAATTCCGGAAGAACAGCGAGATGATCTGTATGCGAGACTCGATGAGAACGGAGATGGTGTGCTGACGGGAAGGGAAGTGAGAGAGATGCGGAAGAATCGGCGTGAGAAAGCAAATCAAGAGCTAAAACGACTCGATGGTGACGGTAGTGGGGGAGTCGATTTTACGGAATTTCAGAGGGGTGAGATGTGGAGCAAGTTGCCAGAAAAAAGGCAACGCGCAATTTTTGAAAGAATGGACCGGAATGATGATGGAGAGATAAGTCCGGCGGACCGACCAAGGAAGAAAGGTGGGAAAAAGGGCAAGAAGGGAAAGAAAGGCCCGAGGGGTGAGAAGGTGCCAAGCTGATTTGGTCCGGGCTAGGCGACTTGCTAGATTTATCCGGGAATAGATCAGTGAGTCGTCAAAGCTACCGGTTTGAAGGTTGCTAGGCCAGTACATTCAGCCTGAATCATTGAGAACTCGGGGCAATTGCGACACCATCCGTAAGTTTTACAGGCTGATACTTAGCGAGCTGGGTCGGCTTCGCGCTCTGCGCGGTCTGCTTCTGCTGCGAGGTTGGTGGCTAGGACGTCTTTGCGGAGGTTTCCGCCTTTTCTGCCAGAGAACCAGAGAACAATTGGTGCTGCGACGAATATCGAAGAGTAAGTTCCGACGACGAGGCCGACGAGGATGGTCATTGAGAAATCTCGAAGGGCGGCTCCACCGAAGATTGCGAGAATTAAGACCGTTACGATTGTCGTAGAGGAGGTTAAGATCGTGCGGGAAAGGGTAGCATTGATAGCCTCATTCATCACGTCTCCGACTTCGCCAGCTCTTACGAGAAGGGTTTCGCGGATCCTATCGAAGACGATAATTGTATCGTTAATCGAGTAACCGGCGATGGTTAGGATAGCGGCGACGTGGATTTGTGAGAGCTGCTCACCGAGCAGGACGACAATGCCGATGGCTATGAACATATCGTGCAAGAGGGCAACGATGGCGCCGACGGCGAATGAAAGCTCGAAGCGGAGCACAATGTAGGCAAAAATTCCGATAATACCTACGCCGAGTGCGATAAGTGCCTCTTTCAAAAAAGTGCCGCTGAGTGTGGCGGATACCACATCGCGAGAAGCGGAGTAGGTGTATGTGTTGTCTTCCTCAACCTGACTGAGAAGGGGGATTTCAGTGCGTAGAGCCTCGATCACGGTATCTGTATCGTCGGTATCGCAGCGGACGGTGAGGAGAGTTCCGCTATTAGGAATGGTCTGTTCTTGGGGAATGGCATCCCGTCTGAGTTCCACACTTGCGAGAGCTGCATTGACGTCGTCGAGTGGAATTTCTTTATCACCGAGCTCGAAGGTGACGATGGTGCCGCCGGTGAAATCAACACCGAGAGCGGATTTTTGTTTGATGACCAGGGTTGCGAGGGAAACTACTAGAAGCACCGTCGAAAAGACGGCACAAACCTTTGCTTTTCCGAGGAAATCGAAATTTGCGGATTTAATGAGGTTGAGGAAGGAGAGCTTACGGAGCAGGCCGGTATCGATACCCCAGCGGAAGAGGACGCGCGTTCCGAGAATGGCGGAAAACATGGAGGCGATGAGGCCGATGGTAAGGGTGAGCGCAAAGCCTTTTACGCTGCTACTGGCCATGGCGATCAATATGATACAGGCGATGAGGGTGGTGATGTTTGCATCGATAATCGAGGAAAACGCTTTCTCGTAGGCAGATGAAATGGCGTTTTTGAGGCCTTTGCCGTTATCGATTTCTTCACGAAGGCGCTCGTAGATCAGCACGTTGGCATCGACGGCCATGCCGATGGTGAGGATGAGTCCAGCGATGCCGGGGAGGGAAAAATTGAAGCCGGCCATGGCCATGACGCCAAAGAGGACTACGGCGTTAAGAGTGAGGGCAAGCAGAGCGACGATGCCTGCGGTGCGGTAGTAGATGAAGATGAAAATTGCGGTGATAATTAGGCCCGCTACTGCAGAGGAGATGCCTTGTCTTACGAAGGCGGCACCAAGTGTGGGTGAGACGGTGCGCTCTTGCTCTACGATAAGCGGATTTTCCAGAGGGTTCATCAGAGCGTTGGCGAGCTCTTTGGTTTCCCCCGCTTCTTCAAGGCCATTGATGACGAATTGTTTCCCGAGAGGAACGCTTTGGACTACAGGCGCGCTGATTACAACTCCGTCGAGGACGATGGCGATACGATCGATTCCGGGACGCATGTTCTGCGTGAGGGCGATCATTTTGTCTGTGCCTCCGCCGTTAAGGGTGATGTCTACTGCATCGGAACGAGATGGTGAAGGATTGGCAGCGGCAATATCGGAGCCACCGAGGCCGCCGCGGCGATTGAGCAAAATGGCAGTTGTGATTTCGTTTTCATCTTGGTCTTTTTGGGTGAAAGAGTAGGCGCGGGTTCCGGGGCGGATCTGATCTCCGTCGAGAACTTGTTGGGCGAGGGTGCGGCCATCTGCTCCTACTGTTTCGTTTTCGCGGGAAACTTCGAGGAGCTCTAATTTGGCGACGGTTTCTAGGACTGTGCGGATTTCTGCTGACTCCTCGGGCTCTACGCCGGGCATTTGGACGATGATTCCGTCTTCACCTTGCTGCGCAATGAGTGGTTCTGCTGTGCCGCGGGCGTTGAGACGATCTTCGATGACCCGAATGGCTTCGTTGACCTGATCGACGGTGACGGGGAGCATTTCACCGTTTACGCCTTCTTTGGGTTGGATGCGGAGTGAGAAGGCGGAGCCGCCGACGATATCGATGCCGCCTTTGAGGCGTTCTTTTGGCGGGAAAATAGCAAGCGCGCAGAGCGCGGCGATTCCGACGATGAGAATGGTGCCTACATTGCGTTTTCTGCGCTCAATTTCAGTGGCGAAATACCAGAAGAAGAGGATGAGTAGCGAAAGTCCTGTTAAGAAGAGGACGACTGGGTCTTTGAAAAAGATTACAGAAAGCATGAGGGTATTAATAGGAAAGGAGAAGGTGGGGGAAGGGAGAGCGCTTTATTATGAGCCTTGCACCTCTTTTACTTCACGTTTGATGACGGAAGCGATGGCAGCTTTATCGAATTCTAAGCTTGTTGCTTCAGCTACTTTTACGAGAACGGTTTTTTCTTTCACGTTATGGACGATTCCATGCAGACCGGCAGTTGTGACGACTTTATCGCCTTTTTCGAGGGCAGCGATGCGTTTTGCCTGTTCTTTGCGCTGACGTTGCTGGGGACGGATGAGCAGAAAGTAGAACATGACGATCAGCAGAACCGGCAGCATGAGGCCGCTGCTGAAAAATCCTTGGATGCCTGTAGGGGCTGGAGTGTCTGCTTGTGCGAGAAATTGTGCGAGGTGGATCATGTTGAAGTTTGGTTAGCGGTGTATCGTTGTATGAAGGATTTTTTGAAATTTTCGAAGTCTCCGGAGAGAATTGCTTGGCGTGCTTGGCGCGTGAGGGATAGGTAGAAATGCAGATTATGGAAGGAAAGCAATCGTAAAGAAAGCATTTCGCCAGCGCGGAAGAGATGGCGGATGTAAGAACGGGAGAAACGTGAGACGTGGGAATGGCTCGTTTCGCACAAAGGGCGGGGATCTTTGGCGTATTTTAGGTTCTTGATGTGTATGGGGCCGTCGAGGGTGAAGGCAACGCCGTGGCGGGCTATTCGAGTGGGCATTACGCAATCGAACATATCTACGCCACGGGAAATCATCTCTAAGATTTGTGGTGGAGTGCCTAGGCCCATGGCGTAGCGGGGCTTATCAGTGGGAAGGAAAGGGATGGCGTTCTCGATGGCGCGGAACATTTCTTCTTCTGGCTCCCCAACGGAAACGCCACCGATGGCGTAACCATCAAAGTCAAGCTCTACGAGTTCTTTTGCCGATTGCTCGCGGAGATCGGCGTAAATTGATCCTTGGACGATGCCAAAGTGGTGTTGTCCGGGAGAATGATGAGACCTCTCGCCCTTTGTGATGTGGTCTTTGCATCGGGCGGCCCAGCGAGTGGTGAGTGAAAGGGATTTTGCGGCGTATTTTTCCTCGCAAGGGTAAGGAGGGCACTCATCAAAGAGCATGGCGATATCTGAGCCAAGGGCTGCTTGTATATCCATTGAGAGCTCAGGGGTAAGCATCATTTTCGAGCCGTCCAAATGGGACTGAAAGCGGACACCTTCCTCAGTGATTTTTCGCATTTTTGCTAAAGACCAGACTTGGAATCCACCGGAATCGGTAAGGATGGGGCGGTCCCAGGTGGCAAAGTCATGAAGCCCACCCATTTCTGCGATGAGTTCATGGCCGGGGCGCAGCCAAAGGTGGTAGGTATTCCCGAGAATGATTTGAGAACCCAGCTCGATGAGCTCATCGGGATGGAGGGTTTTTACGGAACCTTGGGTGCCGACTGGCATGAAAATGGGCGTTTGCACCTTGCCATGGGGGAGGGACAAAGTGCCGGCGCGGGCGGCTCCATCGGTTGCTTCGAGCTGAAAAGGCATGGGGACGGAGGGCAGCTTTAGGTGGTGGAATAGCGTGTTTTTGCCTAGTTATAGAACGGTGTCTCAGTTTTACAGATAACTGAAGTAGTGGCCCTCTAGATTTGTAGTTTAGAGGTCGAAAAAGCGCTTTGCTTTATCAAGAAATCCTTTTTGGACGGGGGAGTTATGGACGCCGATGGATTCAGAGAATGCTTGGAGTTTTTCCTCTTGAGATTTGTTGAGTTTGGTAGGGACTTCAACTTGCACAGTGACGTTGAGATCACCTTTGGGGCCACCGTTAAGGGCGGGCATGCCTTTGTCGCGGACACGGAAGGTTGTGCCACCCTGAGTGCCGGCAGGAACTTTGATGGAGGATGTCCCTTGAAGCGTCGGCACTTTCAGCTCGCCGCCGAGGGCAGCGGTGCTGAAAGGGAGCGGGACATCACAAAAAAGCGTTGTGCCTTCCCGTTCGAACATATCGTGGCCGCGGACATGTAGGAAAGCGTAGAGATCGCCAGAAGGGCCGCCGCGGAGGCCGGCATCGCCATTTCCGGTGGAGCGCAGGCGCACGCCGGTTTCTACGCCTGCGGGGATACGTAATTTGATGCGGGTCACACGCTCGTTGCGGCCTTCACCCTCACAATCTGAGCAAGGATTTGTGACAACTTCACCGGAGCCATTGCACTCTGGGCAGGTGGATTGCTGGATAAAGATGCCAGCTTGCCTGCCTACTACGCCTCGACCATTGCAGGTGGTGCAGGATTTGACGCTGCCTGAGCCTTTGAAGCCTTTCGAATTACATGCGCCGCAGGGGATGTTGCGCTCGATTTCAAGTTCCTTTTCGACGCCGTTGGCAGCTTCTTCGAGAGTAATTTCAAGGTCGTAGCGTAGGTCGGAGCCCCGTTGTTTGGCAGGTCTGCGGCCTCCGCGACCGCCGCCGCCACCGCCGCCGCCGAAGAACTCGTCAAAACCGCCGCCAAAGGCACCGCCGAAGACTTGTGAGAAAATATCGGCAGGATCATGAAAGCCGCCCCGGCCGCCGCCAGCACCGCCTGCGAAGGCATCGTGGCCGTAGCGATCGTAGGCCGCGCGCTTATCAGGATCCGAAAGTGCCTCGTAAGCTTGTCCTAACTCTTTAAATTTATCTTCTGCGGTGGGATCACCGGGATTTTTATCAGGGTGGAATTTCACCGCGAGTTTGCGGTAGGCTTTCTTGATTTCTGGGGCGTCTGCGGTTTTGGAGACGCCGAGAATTTCGTAGTAATCGCGGGGCATTGGAGAGGTATCGAGTGGTAAAGGGCTGCATTTTGGCAGCCAGATAGATTGAAGGTTGGGCTCAGGCTTCTTCTGCAGGCTGACCTTCAGGATTGGCCGATGCGGCGACGATGACAGATGCGGGCCTTAGAAGTCGCTCGCGGATTTTGAAGCCGCGGCGGGTGGTGCGGAGGATTGATCCTTCTGGCTCTTCAGCAGGCTCTTGGGCAACGGCGTCGTGTAGATTAGGATCGAACTGGCCGTCGGTAGCTATTTCCTCGACTCCTTGGTTGGCTAGGAAATCGTTAAGTTGTTTGCGGACCATATCCATACCGATGTAAATCATCGAGGACGTATCTGCGGAGGCGGCCTGCATGCCCATTTCGAAATTATCGATGACAGGGAGGAGTTCTTCGAGGAGGCGTTGATTTGCATAGCGGATGGCTTCTTCGCGTTCACGGGCTGTGCGTTTGCGGAGGTTATCCATCTCTGCTGCGGTGCGGAGAGAGGTGTCTTTCCATTTTGCGGCCTCGGCCTCCAAGGTTTCCCAAGGATCGAGCTCGGGCGTTTCTTCCGAAGCATCTACCTCTACCTCAGGCTCGAGGGCCTCGGCATTTTCAGGTGTTTCCGCTGTTGGTTTCGGATCTTCTTGCTGCATGCGGCGTATGTGTATGCAGTAAATGCGTTTGGTCAACCCTAGCGATATGCGGGGAGCAGGAAATTCCCACTGTTTCTACTCGAAACGGGCAGGATGAGGCGTGCAGTCTGGTTTCACCTAAATTTTCATGAGATCGTCTTCTTTGGTGACGGCGAGCTCATCGATTTTTTTTGTGTGTTTGTTGGTCAGTTCTTGGATCTGCTTTTCGTGATCTTTGAAGGTGTCTTCTGTGAGAATATTGTCTGCTTTCATCTTCTTCGCGGAGTCGATACCAGCTTTACGGGCGGAGCGGAGGCGCACTTTTGCTTCTTCGGCGAGGGTTTTGATGAGTTTCACCATATCGCGGCGGCGCTCTTCGGAAAGCTCAGGGATGGGGACGCGGATGGAGCGATCTGCGGCAGCGGGGTTGAGGCCTAGTTTCGACTCGCGGATTGCTTTTTCGATATCTTGGGTGGTGGAGGGGTCAAAGGGCTGGACATTGAGCATGCGTGGCTCCGGTGAGTTGATGACGGCTAGCGATTTGAGTTTTTGGACACCGCCGTAAGCGTGCACGTAGACGTCTAGGTTATCGATGAGAGCTGGGGAGGCTTTACCGGTGCGCACGCCTTGGAAGTCTTTGATGAGGTGATCGATGCCGGAGTTCATATCGGCTTCGACTTGTTTGAGGGCTTTAGCTGGATCAGACATAGCGTAATTTTAATGAGAAAGTAGGAGATGACAAATGACTTTAAGCTTCTGCGTGGACGAGGGTGCCGATGGGTTTTGATTGGAGAGCGTGCACGAGATTTCCATGTGGGCCGAGGTCAAAGATGATGATGGGTATATTGTTATCCATGCAAAGTGAAAATGCAGTGGCGTCCATGACGTTCAGACGGTTTTCGAGGCAATGCTGGAAGGTAACGGTTTCGAAACGTTGGGCGTCGGGGTTTTTCCGAGGGTCTGAATCGTAGACACCGTCGACTTGTGTGGCTTTCAGTATGACATCTGCCTTCATTTCGCTGGCCCGGAGAGCTGCGGTGGTGTCAGTAGAGAAAAACGGGCTGCCGGTGCCTGCCGCGAAGATGAGGACGGTGCCTTTATCGAGCTGGTGCTCGGCTTTACGGCGGATGAAGGGCTCGGCGACGTTTTTCATCTCGATGGCGGACATGACGACGGTGCGGACGCCGATGTGATCGAGGGCGCCTTCGAGAGCGAGAGCGTTCATTACTGTGGCGAGCATACCTACGTAATCGGCAGTTGGCCGGTCCATCCCGCGTGCTGAGGCAGAGGCACCGCGCCAGAAATTCCCACCGCCGACGACGACGGCGAGCTGGAGGCCGGAATTTACGGCTTGTTTGATCTCGGCCGCGATCCGTTGGACAATTTCCGGAGATATATTGTCAGTGGAGCCTGGCTCGCGGAGGGCCTCTCCACTAAGTTTTAGAACGGCGCGTTTGAAGGGGCGGGGATCTTTCGAGTGCTCAGGCATGTTGTGGCGGGAGGGTGGACTAGGCTTGGCGAAGGTCCAATCCCGAAATGAGCTACTAGGAGAAAATCTTTTTGGTTTCTGTTTTGCTTACGGGAGAGGATCAAGAGTGAAAACGGCATCTAGGTCTCGGAGAGTCTCATTTTTTTCTGAGGTGCCTTCGATGGAAACGACGACTTTGAGTGGATCTGGCTGGCCACTTTGATAGGCTTCTAGGGTGCGCTGGAGGGCTACGAGGGTAAGTTTCAGGAGTTGCCGACTTGTGAGATCGACTTCGGTGGGGATGTTCAAGGTGCTCACGTCGATGGAGACGAGAAGGGCGTCAGCAGGAATTGAAGCGGAAATTGCAACGTTGCAGAGAACGAGGAGATTTGATTCTCGGACGAGGTAGTTTGGATTATTGGTAGGCAGTTGGTGAGCGGACGAGATGGCGGTGACGAGTGTTTCTGGGAAAGCGCCGGTAAGGGCCATAGGTCTGGCAAGAACTGTGGCCTGCAGTGCCTCGCCGGTGTCGGTTATAATGTCATCAACGTCAGTGCCGTGGAGGCTGAGCGGCTCGTAGATGGGAACTACGGAAATCGTCGTTGCGTGAAGCAAGGGTGCGCAGACTAGGCCACAAATGAGAAAAATTTTCACGCTCGATATCTCTCAGAATACGGGCGGGACGGCAAGTATAGGTATTTTAGGAGTTCCGCTTGGAAAACAAAAAAGCCGCCAGACATTGCTGTCGGGCGGCTAATGGATTGATCCGAAAAGTGGGTTAAGCTGCTGCTTTTGCCTTATTTTCGAGGGCTGCTTTTGACTGTGCAACGATGGCTGAGAAAGCTGCGGCATCGGTGACGGCAAGATCCGAAAGGATTTTACGATCAGCTTCGATTCCGGCGGCTTTCAGGCCTTCGATAAAGCGCGAGTAGGTAATTCCTTCGGCACGGGCTGCAGCGTTGATGCGTTGCGTCCAGAGGCGGCGGAACTGACCTTTGCGTTTTTTACGGTCGCGGTATTCGTATTGTTGCGCTTTGCGGACGGCGTCCTTGGCGTAACGGAAGAGCTTCGAGCGGAAACCGCGGAAGCCCTTTGCCCGCAAGAGAGTCCGCTTACGGCGGGCCCGGCTTGCTGGGGAATTGGTGGCTCTTGGCATTGTATTTTCTTAGTTTGAACAGGTCGTTTTATTTTCGTTCCTTCCGCAGTCTCACCTGTTCGTGTTTCCAGATTTCGCTGGATCAGGCTGTGTAAAGGTTGTCCGTTCGTTGGACAGATTCGTGGCTATCGTTTCGCTTAAGGTTAATGGAAAGGAAGGTTCTCTTTGACATTTTTGATGTCGGCAGCGGAGACAAGGGCGGCTTTACCGAGAGCGCGTTTGCGCTTACGGCTCTTGCATTGAAGCAAGTGGCGTTTTCCTTGTTTACGACGTAGAACCTTGCCTGTTCCAGTAACTTTGAAGCGTTTTGCGACGGCTTTCCGTGTTTTTGCTTTTCCTCCTACTCGTGGCATGGGGGGGCGAAGCTAGGTGATGTGCAGGGCATGGCAAGGGAAAAGTAGTTTGTTATTACGCTAAGTTTTTTCGGCAATGATTTGGAGTTGGAAATACGAGACTTAGGGTTGAAATCGCTCTATGTGGGGGGTTAGATTTGGGCGTATGGAAGAGAAGAATGTCAAGAGGGGGACGGAGCGACGCTCGTTTCCTTGGTTTGGGGTGGGATTTTTGGTCTTGGTTCTAGCGGTGATTGCTTCGTTTTTCACGGATATACCTGGGAAGGTGAATCGGAATTTGAAGGAGATGTTGGAGGCGCGGCAGGGGCGCGATGAGGTGGATGAGGGGACGATACGGATGCAGGTGGAGCAGCGCTTGCGGGCGGAGATGGAAGCGGAATTGGAGTCTGAGTTGGAGCGGATGAAGGAAGGTGCGAGTGTGGTGGAAGACGAGGGTGATACCGATGTTGTTGCTGAGGAAGCACGAGTGGCATTGCCCTTGGGGAAGGTGACGGATGTGAGGAAGCTTCGCAGCGGGATACCATTTCAGACGGAAGTGACTTTTGCGCAGGGTGGAATTGCCTCGGAGGAGCGAGTAGCGGACGAAAGTTATGTGGCGAAGTATGAGCTGAGTTTGAAATTGCCGACTGCGGCGAGGACGATGGAGGAGCTGCAGAAGACGAATTCCAAGTTGCCTGAGATTTTACCGGGACTCGACGGAATGCTTGAGCGGGCGGTTGTTTCGCCTTGGTATGATCAGCTTTATAAGAACAAAGCGGAACGCATTGAGAGGAAGGCAAATTCCCTGAACGAGCTTTTGACGAAGCATAATGTGTATGACTGCGAGACGATTTTGCACACTAAGGGCGAGAGTGGGCGGAGGGTTTTCCTCATGCAGGCGGAGATGGATGTGGTGGCTGATGGGTCTGACGGGGATCGGCTGGCCACGATGCCGAAAAAGATTGTGGAATCGACGCATTATCAACCATTTACGAGTTATGGCTGGCGTAAGCGTGGGAATACGCCGAATCCGATGATCGCGGGTTGGGAGAAGCGTCTAAGGACTGGCACTCAAGAGCTAAACAGTGCGCAGACGAGTGCGGAGCGCAAAAAGTGGCTGCGGAGTAGGATCAAGATGCTGAAACGCGGAATCGAGGATCTGAAGGCGAGGAGTTATCTTATTGCGGAGTATGATCCGTTTATGGTGATACCGGTGAATTTGTTGACGGCGCGTGGAGATCCATTTGCTCCGAAGGTAGGTGATTACGCGGTGATTATTTACGAGGATAAGGCGTATCCGTGCATCGTGGGGGATGGCGGGCCGACGTTTAAGGTGGGCGAGGCATCGCTGCGTATGGCAAAAGAGCTCAATGAGCGGTCTTCGCCGTATAGCAGGCCGGTTTCGGATTTGACTGTGACGTATTTGGTGTTTCCCGGGAGTCGTGAAAAACAGGCAGGACCTCCGGATTATGCGGTTTGGAGGCAGAAGTGCGCGGATTTACTAGAGGAATTAGGTGGGCTGGGTGAGGGTTACGAGTTGCATACGTGGGAGGATAAATTGCCTAAGAAAGCAGAGCCGGAGGTGGTGAAGCCTAAGATTGATCCGGGAAGTGAGTGAGGAAGCGGGTTAGGGCTCGCGAAAATGGTTGAGGATGACGTTGTGTATGTCCTCGGGGTTCGAGATGGGTTGCTTTGTGCCGATGAGAACAGGTTTTTCTGAGTCATCTACATGATCGCGGCCATGGGAGCCTTTCACGAGGGTGGCATCGAGTGGAATGACATCGAGGAGCCCACGGATGCGCAGTTTTTTCTTTAAAAGGAAGGCTGCGATACGGGTTTTGGGGTATTTGATCTTTGGGTCGATAAATAGTTCGGAGGGGTCGTAGCCGGGTTTTCGGTGGATATCGATGGTGCGGGCGAAATCTGGGGCGAGTGCGTCGTTTTCCCAGAAATAGTAGGTAAACCAAGAGTCCGGAGCGGCAACGGCAACGAGATTTCCCGCCCGGGGGTGATCAGGTAGGCGGATTTCGTCGATGCCGGGTATGGTGTCTAATAAGTCACGGACCTCGTCCACAAGCGATGGGTCTTGGATATATATATGGGCGACTTGGTGATCGGCTACGGCGAAGACTTTGCAGCCTCCGTAATCGAGAGTCTCGCGGTCAAGTTCGTTCTTGATGGAGAGCCAGCCTTTTGCGCGAAAGTGGCGATTGAGGTGGATGGGCTGATTGACTGGGCTGATGCCGTATTCAGATAGCAAAAGGACTTTTACGCCTCTTGTTTGGTAAAGATCGATGAGATCACCTACTACGTTATCAATGGCTTTCAGCTCAGCGGGGAGGCCGGTGAAGGCAGGGCCTTCCTTTTGGAGGCAATAATCGAGGTGGGGGAGGTAGGTGAGTGAGAGGGTAGGCTGATATTTTTCCTCTATGTATTTGGCGGATGCACTGATCCATTCGCTGGACTTGATACCGGCTGCGGGGCCCCAGAATGCTTGGAAAGGGAAGGGGCCTAGGCGCTTTTTGAGTTCCTCGCGTAGGTCCATGGGTTGGGTATGGATGTCGAAATGCTTCGAGCCATCTGCGGGGTAGAGTGGCCGGGGAGTGATGGTAAAATCAGCGCTGGAATGCATATTATACCACCAGAAGAGCTTTGCGCAGGTGGCATTCGGTTCGATTTTTCTAAGGGTTTCCCATAATTTTTCGCCTTGGACGATATGGTTGGATTGTTTCCAAAAGCGGACTTCGGCGGTTTCACGGTCGAACCATCCGTTTGCGACAATTCCATGTTTGGAGGGGGGAGTTCCTGTCAGGATAGATGATTGTGCGGTGGTAGTGACTGCTGGAAAGGCTGGAATGTAGCTCTGTAGGCCGTTTTTTTCTGCAAAATGGGCGATCTTGGGTGTGTGCGGGCCGATGAGCGATTTTGACAGGCCAACGATATTGATAACGGCTAAGCGCATATTGAAGAGATGAAATTGAAGGGTGAGGACTCGTTTTTTTTGACAAGGATATCGATTCAAGGCTACTTCGCAGCTGACTTAATTTTCCCGATACATTTATGAGTGAAGCCACAGCAGAAAAGCACGTTTTCCAAGCAGAGATCCAGCAACTCCTCGATTTGGTGGTGCATTCTTTATATACGGATAAGGATATTTTCTTACGAGAACTGATTTCGAATGCGTCTGACTCGATGGAAAAGGTCCGGCATTTGGAAGGGACGGAGAAAGATTTTAAGGACGCGGGGGATGATTTGGAAATCACCCTAGAGATGGATAAGGAGGCGAAGACGATCACGTTGACGGATCGCGGGATCGGAATGACGCGGGAGGAATTGGTAGAGAATTTGGGAACGATTGCGCATTCAGGGACGAAGGCGTTCTTGGAGCAGCTGAAGGAGACGGGTGGCAGCCCGGCAGGATTGATTGGGCAATTCGGTGTCGGATTTTACTCGGCATTTATGGTAGCTGATAAGGTAGAAGTCTTCTCTCGTTCATACAAGGATGGTGCGGAGAATCTGCGATGGGAAAGTGATGGGAAAACGGGCTACGAGATTGAGACTGTTGAGGAACTACCGCGTGGCGTGAAGCTCGTTTTGCACCTGAATGAGGCGAGTGAGGATTTCGCGGATGAGTTTCGGGTGAAGGGTTTGATTGAGCGATACAGTAACTTTGTTGGCTTTCCAATTATGTTGGATGGCAAGCGGGTGAACGAGGTGGAAGCCCTTTGGCTGAAAGGGAAGTCCGATGTAAGTGAGGAGGAGTATAAAGCGTTCTATCAGTTCGCCTGCAAGGGATTCGATGAGCCTGCCTACCGTTTGCATTTTAGTGCGGACGCGCCGATTGCGATCAATGCGTTGATTTTCGCGCCAAGTGAGAATCCGGAGAAAAGCGGATTTGGTAAGATGGAGGCCGGAATAGCGCTATATTGTAAGAAGGTTTTGATCGATGCGCAGCCGAAGGGGCTATTGCCGGAGTGGTTACGGTTTGTGAAAGGAGTCGTAGATAGTGCGGACCTTCCGCTGAATATTTCCCGTGAAACCATGCAGGACAGTGCGCTGGTGCGGAAATTGAACAGCGTAATCACGAAGCGTATTATTAAGCTTTTCGAGAAAGAATCGGCAGCTGATCCTGAGAAATATCGGAAGTTCTATAGGAGCTTTGAGAGGTTTTTTAAAGAGGGCATTGCCACGGATTATGCGAACAAGGATGCTTTGGCGCGTTTGTTGCGGTTTGAGACATCGATGACCGAGGCGGGTGAGCTTTGCGGTCTTGCGGACTATGTGGGGAGGATGAAGGACGGGCAGGAGAAGATTTACTATCTTGTTGGGCAAGGTAGGGATCAGATTGAAAGTGGACCTTATGTGGAAGCGTTTAAGGCGCGAGGCCTTGAGGTGATTTATTTCACCGATGCGGTAGATGAATACGTGGTGGATTCGCTAGGTGAATTTGATGGCAAGAAATTAGCTTCGATCAGGCACTCGGGAGTGGATTTGGAGGATGTGGATTCGGATACGGAGCGGCTATCGGAAGAGGAAACTACGAAGTTATGTGAATTTCTACAGGAAGAGTTGGGCGAGGCAGTCACGAAAGTTTCTAGTGGGAAGCGTTTGGTGGATAGCCCGGTCATTGCGCTTGTGCCAGAGGATGGAATGAGCCCGCAGGTGCGGCAGATGATGAAATCGATGGATGAGAACTTCAAAGATGAGGTAAAAGTAGAGCTGGAAATCAATCCTGGGCACCCGCTGGTGAAAAAGCTCTCGCAGACTCGTGAAACTGAGCCTGCGGTGGCGAAATTGGTGGCGGCGCAGTTACTAGACAATGCTTTGATTTCCGCAGGTTTGTTAGATGATGCACGGGAGACGATTCGTCGCATGAACAGTCTGATGGAAAAGGCGATGGGTTAAGTCCGTTTTATTTGCCCAATATTCATTGATTCAAATTGTCCGAGAATATGATTAAGACCTTTCTTACAGTCCTCTTACTTTCGTTAACGTTCAGCTCTGCAGAGGAAGCAGAACAGACAGATTGGCTCAGGGACGCAAGGCTAGGTGCCTTTATGCATTTCTTGCCTTCAAATAGCGAAGAATTTGGCTTGATCGAGAATTTTGACGTGGATGTTTTGGCTACACAGCTGAAACAGATGGGTGCGAGTTACCTCATTTTTACCTTGGGCCAAAATTCTGGTTTCTATAACGCTCCTAATGACACATATGATCGTATCACTGGATATAAAAGTGGTGAGCGAACATCAAAAAGAGATCTCCCGCTGGAGTTGTATGAGGCTCTTGAGCAGCGTGGTATACACCTTATGCTTTATCTGCCTTGCCAAGCGCCCAATGAGGATCCATTAGCGCAGAAAGCCTTCGGACTACCTCCGGGTAAGAAAGACCAGCTAATTGACAAGAAGTTCGCAATGGAATGGGCCAGAGTTATTGAGGAATGGTCTCGTAGTTATGGCTCGAAGGTAAAAGGCTGGTGGTTCGATGGGGGATATGATTATTGCAATTTTAATGACGAGATTGCTGCAATTTATAAATCAGCAGTAAGAGCAGGTAATGATGATGCGCTAGTAACCTTCAATCCCGGCTTAGGGCTTAAACGATGGACCACAGCAGAAACTTATACTGCGGGAGAGGTAGGCGATCCATTCAAATTTCTGCCAGAGTCCAGATGGGTTGAAGGGTCTCAATGGCACTTACTAACCTATCTTGGTGAGTATTGGAACAGGCGCGATACTCGGTTTGAAACTGAGCAATGGATAGATTGGGCGCAGAATGTCGTAGCAAATGATGGGGTGGTGTCGCTGGATCTTGGTCCTAGTATAGATCTGAAGGTTGGCCCGATTGGCTCATTTTCAGATGCGCAGGTAGAGCAGTTTAGGCAAATATCTGAAGCGATTTCCAAGTAGCCAACGGTCTCACCCGGAATTGCAAGGTGTCAGAGAAATTGTGAGAGTATCATTCTGAGGTATGCGGCTGATGGAACGCGAGTCTTTAGCTCGCCCCGGGGCACTGGGGCGGGCTGAAGGCCCGCGGTCCGTTCCGCTGCTGCGCTGCTTTGACTTGAGTGAGTCTGGTTGGGAATTGGATTCCCCGAACGGGTGGGCGGCGACTTTTTTTGAGCAAGTTCAATTGCAAAATGTCAGAGAAATTGTGAGAGTATCATTCTGAGGTATGCGGCTAATGGAACGCGAGTCTTCAGTTCGCCCCGGGGCACTGAGCCGAAGCACTGGGGCGGGCTGAAGGCCCGCGGTCCGTTCCGCTGTTGAGCTGTTTAGACTTGAGTGTCAGGAAGGTGTAAAAAGGGACGGACCTTTTACTTCAATTGCAAAATGTCAGAGAAATGTAAGCGGAGGAAACGCGACCCACTTGACCGGCTTCATGCAGCGGCGGATTTTCCGTGGCGGATGGCGGCGATTCTTGCCGGGGTCAGGCTGGCGATGGTTTCCGGATCGGTCAGGCCCGGGAGGCGGGTGAGGAGTTCGCGCAGGTAGGCTTCGACCGGCACATCATGGCGACGGCAGTTTTCTACGAGGGTGAAGATCACTGCCGCGTTATGACCCGCCTCCTTCGATCCGAAGAACAGCCAGTTCTTCGCTCCCAGTTTGACGGGGCGAACGGCGTTCTCGACGAGGTTGTTGTCGATCTCGAAGCGTCCGTTTTCAAGATACCTTGCCAATGCTTCCCAATGGCCGAGTCCGTAGCCCAAGGCTTTTCCCATTAGGCTTTTCGGGCGGTGCTTGCCTGTGGCGGCTTCCATGGCTGCGCGGATGGCTTCGACCATCGGGGCGCTGCGTTTGACCCTGGTGCTTTGGCGTTGCGATGGACTGGCTCCGCTTGTGCGCAGGTCTTTTTCCATTCCGTAGAGCTTACCGATGAGGTTAAGGATCCGTGCGGCATCGGGATCGGGGCCAGCTTCGAGCACTTCGACGAAGTTCCTGCGTATGTGGGCGAGGCAGGCGATGAGGCTTACGAGCGGATTGGCTTTGGCGTAGGTTTTGTAAACCGTGTAGCCGTCGCACTGGATGTGTCCGGAAAATTTTCCACCTATGGTTTCGACAAGCTGGTCGCATCCACGCCCGATTCCCCAGTGGTAGAAGAGGCTGCCTTGCGGGTCGTTGGCAACCCACAGGTATCCGCGCGACGCTTTTCCGCTGCCGGGCACGAGGTAGCGAACGGGTGTTTCGTCAACCTGGAGGTAGTCTGATGCGAGGGTTTCGCCCCGGATGGCGAGGGCGACGGGTTCGAGCAGGTCTATGGATTTGTGGAGCCAGTGGATGATGGTATCCCGTGGGACGCCCACGCCGTGGCGGAGGAAAATTTTCTCCTGCCGGTAGAGCGGGAGGTGGTCGATGTATTTGCCAACGAGCAGGTGGGCGAGCAGCCCGGCGGCGGGCAGGCCTCCGACAAGCGGGGTGGCGGGCGCGGGGGCTACGACGGGAGGAAGGTCCCGCCGCGTCTTGCGGCGGAACTTCGGGCGGACGATAAGGCGTCTGAAAAACCTGGCCGGGGTGATGTCGAGCAGTTCGGTGGTTTCTTCGCCGATGCGCTCGAAGGATTCCGGATCGGCGGCGACCAGGTCGGGGATGATTTCGGTGGTTTCCACCGGGAGGTTTTCCAGGCCGGTGATGCGGGAACGGTAGGCGGCGCGTTTCCTCAGAGCCAGTGTCTCAACGGCGTCTGGTGCGGCCTCCTCCGGTGCGGGCGCGCCGGGAGAGGCTTCCAACTTTCCCGGCATGTCCTTGAACAAAAGCTCTAGCTGGGCGGGGTCGATCTTCTCGCTTTTGCTTCCGAAGAGACGGCGGATCAGGTGGTCGAGCTTGGCTTCGAGGAGGGCGATCTTCGCGTTGGCCGCTTCGATCTCAAGTGCCTGGCGGGCGATGGTTTGTTCCGGAGTTTCGATGCGATGGATAAAGCAGGGAACGCGCCAACTACTAGGTTCCTAATACTTTGACGAAGGATTTTTCAGTCCCTTTCATACCACGGCCTCATCTCCGCTCCACGCAGGTCGATGCCGTCGAGAAGGAGCTGGAAAGCCTCGGGCGCAAGCGACATGGCGGAGGCTCCGGCCTTGGAGGCAAGGGGCCAGGAGAAGGTTCCCTTTTCCAAACGCTTGGCCAGCACGCAGACCCCGGTGCGGTCGTAGTAGAGGACTTTGAGGCGGTTGCGGCGTTTGTTGGTGAAGACGAAAAGCGCGCCGTTCTCTAGGCCGCGTTCCACCAGCACCGAGGCGATGGCGGCAAGTCCGTTGAAGGACTTGCGCATGTCGTGGGGTTCGATGGCGAGATGGACGCGCACGCCGGAGGGGAAGCCGATCATTGGGAGGAGTCCTTTCCTGTGCGGAGGGTTTCAATTAGGCTGGCTGCGAGTGGCACCTGGCTTGCGTCGGTGCTAACAAGACGCAGCCCGCAGGCGAACTCGACGTGCATCTGCATGTTGGAAGGTCGGTGAATTTCGATTTCAACAAAGATGGCGTCGGCAACGCGCCAAGGTTCGGGGATGGATGTTGTGGACATTCCGCCAAACTACCGCCAGCGCGGGTGCCGCCGCGAGATTTCATAAGGGGCAGCGTTTCCTCCGCTTACAGAGAAATTGTGAGAGGATCATTTTGAGGTATGCGGCTAATGGAACGCGAGTCTTTAGCTCGCCCCGAGGCACTGAGCCAAAGCACTGGGGCGGGCTGAAGACCCGCGGTCCGTTCTGCTGTTGAGCTGTTTAGACTTGAGTGTCAGGAAGGTGTAAAAAGGGACGGACCTTTTATTTCAATTGGTCCTAATATAGACCTGAAGCTTGGCCCGATTGGCTCATTTTCAGATTTGCAGTTAGAGCAGTTTAGGCAAATATCTGATGCGATTTCTGAGTAGCCTACGGTCTCCTTCGAAAGCGCATGAACAAAGTCTTGACAAGGTAGTCTCTTCAGTGACTCTGGTTGCTTATGAGAGCTGCAGCACATCTTATCGTTATTTCAGTGTTTGTAGTGAGTTTAAACTCATGTGGCCTTCCTATGGCGCTAGTTAGAACAGTAAAAAATACGGCAGGAGCTGTAGGGAATGCTGTCTCTAATTAGTGGAGATGCGAAAGAGTCCCTACTGAACGCGGTTAAGTGCGAGGTCACCTAGGGGAACGGTTCGCGAGTCCGAAGGACAGCGTATCGATCAATTCCGAACTTATAAATTGGTTTGAGAATATGCGGACTGCACACGAACAAATAGACGAGAAGCAGAACGAGGCTGTTGCATAGGGGGTTGGCTAAGCATCTTCGACACGGATTGACTGAGCAGAAGTTTTTGTGTGCTGGCTGTTGTATCGGACGGTCTTTCAGACCTTGCGATGGTTTTGGTGATCAAAACATAGCCCTAGCGGACTATGCTGGTATGTGGACGCTCCTTCGGAGCTCAAGAGTGAGCATAACCCTAGGCGGACTATGCTGGTATGTGGACGCTCCTTCGGAGCTTAAAAGTGAGCGTAACCCTAGGCGGACTATGCTGGTATGTGGACGCTCCCTTGTAGCTCAAATATGTGGTGGTAGCGGAGCGGACGGCTTCACTAACGAAAAGGCCGATGACCCCGCTGTCTTGGCCGTCAACAGGGAGGGTGGCGGTAACAATTATTTAAGGGGTTGCGTCGGCGGGGGATTGGCAACAAAGCCCTGGTTTTTGGCGAGCTTACGCTGGGCGTTGTCGGTGGCGGAGAGTGACTCACAGCAGGAACCGTAGACAACCGATTTGGCACGGTTTGTTCCAGTGGTGTATGCGTTGGCGATTGAATCCTTGTAGGTATACAGCCCGATGTAGTATATATTGTTCAGGATGTTGGGGTTGGTTTGTTGTTTATCTCTGCACCGCTCCGGATCCGTCCCTAACGTGCGCGCTAAGCATGCGGCTCTCCTTTAATCCAAAATAGCCAGCAAGAAATGGAACAGCGGCAACACTTACTCTTTCAACTCCAACGTCAGAATAGCTCTTCATCAACCATAGAATCTCGCCATGAAACTACGTGTAAGATAGTGATTATGCTCTTCCTGCTAACTTGGCTTTCACCTGCTTACTGTAGCCCGCAATCAGGAGATGAAGTCGCTTTGGACTTAGGAGAGAAGAAGTATGTCCATGGCTTTGTTTTGGGCGCAGGCGCTGAGCAACTGGTCGAAAAGTGGAAAGAGAAGAAAGGGTATCATGTCATTTCGTCAGGGAACTATGACGGTTGCTACTTCAAGCTTATACTTAAAAAGCGGAGGCTTTACTTGGCCACAATTTCCGTCGATGCTCGCGATGAGAAGAATGGATTTTTTATGGCGGAGATTCCTATTGGAGATATCTATACACAGGAAGAGACGTTTGCAGATTGGTTCACTGGTGACCTTCGTGAATATTTTGGAGAATCTATCGGTTATACGGAGATGAAGCAAATGACCAAGACTTACAACTTCAAGTCTGGGGAGCTTGTAGACACAAAGGTTACCGTAACAAGGAAGAGGGCGAACAAGGCGGAGAAGGCGACGACGGGGAAGCCGTCTGATTGATTTGCATAGTGACAGCGGCGCGCCGTTCCTATTGCGTTCACCTTTGAGGGATCGAGAAGGGGAGCGTTGGTATGGGGGTTTTTTTCCCTCGCTTACATTGGTTTCAACGCTTTCTCCTTATTTTAACGTGAGGCGTTAGAGATGCAGTTAAACACCGTTCGAATGCACAAAAGTGAACGGGGTTACGTTTCTGCGAGTAGAGAGACGTGGGAGCTTGCTTAGGTGAGTGGCTAAGTTAGAAGGATTTTCTTAGGTGGGAGGGGAGGATGTTGAGTTGTTCTCGGTATTTGGCGATGGTGCGGCGGGCTACTTTGATACCTTGTTGTTGGAGGGCGTTTTTTATGGCGTCGTCGGAGAGGGGTTTGGCAGCGTTTTCTTGGGCGATGAGCTGCTGGATGGCCTCGCGGACGCCGGCGTTGGATACTTCTGCGCCACCATCTGTTTGGTAGCCGGTGGCGAAGAAGGCGCGCATTTCCATGAGGCCTTGGGGTGTGAGGATATATTTTCCTGCTACAGCGCGGGATACGGTGGTGGCATGGAGCTGTAGGTCATCGGCGATGTCGTTCATGGTGAGCGGACGGAGATGCCGTGGGCCTTTTGATAGGAAGGCTGGTTGCTGCTCGATGAGTTTGTGGGCGATGGCGAGGATGGTTTCTTGGCGCAGGGAGATGGAGCGGATCAGGCTGCGGCCGTCTCGAATTTGATCGCGGAGGAAGGCACGAGCCTTTGAGTCGACGCCGTTTTTGCCGATCATATCTTTGTAAAAATCGTTAATGCGAAGGCTAGGGAGGTGCTCTCCGGTTAGGCGCGCGCCCCAGCGGCCTTGGTCGTTTTTCTCGATGACTACGTCAGGAAGTATGTATGGGTTTCCTGTGGGATCGAATTCGCCGGCAGGGTTTGGCGAGAGGCGGGCAATTTTTTCGGTGGCTTCGGCAATGCGTTCGACGGTTGTGCCAAGGGCGCGGGCGATGAGTGGGTGGCGTTTGCGGGCTAGGTCATCGAGATGATCCCGGACGATTTTGTATTCCAAGGTGTCCTCGCCGGTGCTTCTAGATAGCTGGATGAGAAGTGCTTCTGGAATTCCCGAGGCGCCAACGCCTGGTGGATCGAAACTTTTGATGAGGTTTAGAGCATTTCTTAGTAAGCCAATACGGAATGAGCAGTCGGCAGTTACTTCGGTGAGGGGTTTTTTGATAAAACCGCGATCGTCCAAGGTGCCGAGGAGGTATTGGGTGGCATCGCGGAGTTCTGGATCGACAAGAGAGAAATCGAGTTGGTTTTGCAGGTATTGCGCTAGGGTTTCAGGGGCGACGATGTTGTCGTAAAGTCTTTGGCGGCGTTCTTCGTCTTCCTGTGTCCATTGATTTGATCTACCTTCGAGGATGGATCGCTCGCGCCAGTCGTCATCGGTTTGGTTTAGGTAATCGAGGGAGTCAGTTTCTTCTGGATCTGTTCCATCATCGTCGAGAGACTCCATCTCGGTGATGTCTTCCAAAACTGGATTGGATTCCAAGGCTTGGCGCATGAGCTGGGAGAGCTCCATCGTCCCAGCTTGTAGAATTTCGAGGCTTTTCCGCATTTGCGGAGCGAGCGTCTGATTCTGGGATAGGGAGTGGTGTAAGGAGGCGTCTGCCATCGGTAACGGTTTGAACTGGCATCACCGTATCGAAGAACCGCGCCGACGCGAAGCATTAATTATGCCAATGAGGAGAAAAATAGAATAGAGGTGGGGCTAATAGGGTTGTTTAGGGGTTGGAAAGTGCCGAGAGGGCTATTTTCCGATACAGAAAGAGGAGAAGATGGCTCCGAGTAGGTCTTCTGTGTCAAGGTTTCCGGGAATTTCACCGAGAGCATTTAGGGCATCGCGAAGGTCGATGGAGGCGAGTTCCAGTTCTACGGCATCAGATTTCATGAGTTTTAGGGCTGCGGTGATACTGTTCTGTGCTTTTTGGAGGGAGAGCTGGTGGCGGGTGTTGATGGCAATGGCGTGTTCGCCAAAATCTGCTTCGTTCAATTGCAGAGCAGCTTGGATTTGATCGGACAGGTCGATAAATCCGGTTTCAGAATGACAAGAGATGCGGGCGGCGGGGGTGTTTTCCCAAGACGGGTGCTCTCCGAGGTCAGTTTTGTTGAGTATGCGGATGTGAGTCACCTTTTCGGGAATTGATGATTGATCAGCCTCGGTTTTTTCCTGAGAGGCGTCGAAGATTTCGAGGAGTAGATCGGCGTTTTCAATTTGTTTGACGGTCCGTTGTATGCCAGCGGTTTCAATGGTGTCTGAGGAATCGCGGATGCCTGCGGTATCGACGAGGCGGAGAGGTAGGCCGTGAAGGTTGATCGTTTCTTCGATGGTGTCGCGGGTCGTGCCAGCGATGTCTGAGACTATGGCGCGCTCGAAGCCGAGAAGGCGGTTTAGGAGGGAGGATTTCCCGACGTTGGGTAGGCCGAAGATGACGGTGCGCACGCCTTCGCGGAGAATTCTCCCTTGATCTGCTGTGGAGATGAGGGATTTGATAGTTTCTAGGATTTTTTGAAGTCGCTGCTGGAGTTGGTCACTAGTTTCGGGGTCGATATCTTCATCTGGGAAATCGATGTATGCCTCGATATGGGCGAGGATGTTTAAAAGTTCGTCACGGGCGGCAGTGGTGCGTTTTCCGAGGTTTCCTTCGAGTTGGGAGTGGGCAGCGCGCATGGCTAGGCGGGTTTGAGCGGAAATTAGGTCCATGATGCCCTCGGCTTGGGTGAGGTCCAGTTTTCCATTTAGAAAGGCGCGTTGAGAGAATTCGCCGGGAGAGGCTGGGGCTGCGCCGGATTCGAGAAAGCGAGCGAGGACTTCTTTTGTGACGAGTAAGCCGCCGTGGCCGGTGAATTCTACTGTGTCCTCGCCGGTGAATGATTTTGGAGAGTGGAAGGGGGTGAGGAGGCCATCGTCGAGGATGTGGCCGGCGGAATCGAAGACTTTGGCACGGATTGCGCGGTTGGCCTTGAAGTTTGGGGAGGAAATTTGGCAGGCGGAAGCGGCTATTTGGAAAGCTTTTGGGCCGGAGATGCGAATGAGTGAGATGGCACCTACGCCGATGGGGGTGGCGATGGCGGCGATGGTTGGTTGGTCCGAGGTGGGCATTGAAAAGGGGAAATGGGAAGCGAGTTCAGGGAGGTGTGGTCATTTGAGGTCTTCTACTCGTTGAAAGAAAGCTTTGAAGTCACCATTTGATTGTTCCAAGAGTTTTTTAAAGAAAGGGATCTTTTCGTTGTAGGTGACGAGGGCTAGAAGGTGGGCATTGGTGAGGTCTTGCTGGAGCCAAGCTTCGAGTTGGCGGTTTCCCCAACGTTGTTGGAGGGCGCGTGCGCGTATTTTTAGGTCTGCCATGAGGCGCTTTTTATGAAGGCGCATTTCGGGGGGTGAGAGATCAGATGTGTATAACAATTTGAGTTCGTCTCGTGTTTGGGCGATTCGGGAATAGAAGTCGCGGCGGCGGATAAGGCGTTCTTCGTAATCGGCTAGGGTTGCGAATTTGCCTTTGCTGATAAACCAGCGGCGCATGCCTTCTTCGGCTACGGTATTTGCTAGAGATTCGTTGAATGTGGTTTCGCCGCTAACGAAAATTTTCCGGTGGGTGAGTTCGTGGAAGATGGTTTCTATGTAATTTGTTTCAGGGTAGTCGGCAAAGGTGTTGAGAACGGGATCGTGGAAGAAGCCGAGGGTAGAATAGGCATCAGTGCCGCCTAGGTGAACGTCGTAGCCTTCAGTTTGGAGTTTTTCGGCGTAGGCTTTTGCTTCGTCTTTGTTGAAGTAGCCTCTGTAATCTAGATCACCGACGATGGGGTAGGACCACGTTTTTGGTTCGATAGAAAATTCTGGTGCGGCGTAGAGGACGTAAACGACGTGTTCGCGGCCTAAGTCAGCGTATTTATGGTAGGCGGAGTCGCCTGGAAGATCGAGTTCTTGGCTGGCAAAATCGCAAATTTCTTTTGTTAGGAGGAGGCGCTGACGAAGGGAGTTAGGCGTGGAGGGATCTGCTAGGACTTCCTGATTTAGGCGGGATTTCTGGAGGATTTCGACCTGTCCCTGGAGGCCTTGGGAGTAGAATTGGAGAGTCTCGCAGCTTGGGAGGGCGAGGGTAAGGAGGAATAATGCCAAAATCGAAAAACTTCTGGACGATTGGTTTATTGAAGGTTTTTTCAGGCGGCCTGCGGGTATGAGGATAGCCGGGCATTTTTTCCGGATGACAGCGTTGCTCTTCTGTCCCGGTGCCCGCACCGATCCATCATCGCGCCTTGTTCTCCAAAAAACCTGCTTCGGCAATCGTCCAGACCTTTCCCGAATTTGGTATAAAGTCAGATGGCCGAGGCGCATGGTTGGGGAAGATACATTTGGTATGAGAATGCGCTATGTGTGATGCAAGGGAACAAAAAAAAAGCTCCAGCCGAAGTGGCCGGAGCTTTTGGGGAACTGAGTTTGAGGCTTAGAGGGACTCCGCGACGAGTTTCTCGAGTTTTACGATATCTGCGGCGAAGTTGCGGATGCCTTGGGCTGTTTTCTCGGTTGCCATGGCGTCTTCGTTGAGCATGAGGCGGAAGGATTTCTCGTCGAGAGAGAGTTTTTCGAGGTCGGACTGCTTAGCTTTTTCTTCGCTGAGTTTTTCTTTGATGGTTTCCTCGGATTCTGCGAGTTCTGCAAGGAGTTTGGGAGCGATGGTGAGAAGATCGCAGCCAGCGAGGGCGGTGATTTCGCCTTTATTGCGGAAGGATGCGCCCATCACTTCGGTGGCGTAGCCGAATTTTTTGTAGTAGTTATAGATTTCGGTGACGGAGACGACGCCGGGGTCTTTGTCGCCCTCGAAGTCGTGTGGGGCTTCGGTATTTGCTTTATGCCAATCGAGGATGCGACCTACGAAGGGGGAGATGAGTTGGACTTTTGCTTCAGCGCAGGCAACGGCTTGGGCGAAGGAGAAGAGTAGTGTAAGATTGCAATGAATGCCTTCTTTTTCGAGGGTTTCGGCAGCTTTGATGCCTTCCCAAGTAGAGGCGATTTTGATGAGGACGCGGTCTTTAGATATGCCTTCCTTTTCGTAGGCGGCAATGAGTTCGTGAGCTTTGTCGAGGGTGCCTTGGGTATCGAATGAGAGGCGGGCATCCACTTCTGTGGAGACGCGACCGGGGACAATTTTCAGGATTTCCAGACCGAAGAGGATGAGGATACGATCGAGGATTGCGTCCGTGAGGGCTTGGCCGGTGTGATTGCCGTCTTTAAATTCCGAGATGGCTTTATCGATGAGGTGCCGGTATTCGGATTTCCCGGCGGCTTGGAGGATGAGAGAAGGATTGGTGGTGGCGTCCTGAGGTTTGAATTCCTTCATGGCCTCAAAGTCTCCGGTATCGGCGACTACGGTGGTGAGCTTCTTGAGCTGATCGAGTTGATTCATATCGCTTGGAGGATAGGTAAGAGGGATACAGAAGACACTTCAAAATTATGATTTTTCTGTGACACTGAATGAAAAAGATTTGATACGGGTATGAAGGACGTTCGCGAGGTAGGTGCCGGTTATGGCGCCGCAGATGTCGGCTAGTAGATCGAAGAAATCGTTTCCGTAGCGGCCGGGGGTGAAGGTTTGATGATATTCATCGAGCATGCCGACGACGCTTAGGAGGACGATGGGCGTGAAGATTCTAATGATTTTAGAGGCCTGCGGGCCGTTGGTGAGCAGTATGTAGGTGGTGAAGATGAAGGCACCGACGGTGAAATACGTGAAATGCATCACTTTATCGATGTGAGGGATTTCTAGGCCGCCATCTGGGAGGTCAGGCGCGAAGGAGGACGAGATAAAAAGGGTTATGGCCCAGAGAAAGAGGGCGACAAGCCGAAGGACTGGGCGCCCGAGGGCACTGGCGATTTTGTCACGCATTGTTGGTAGTAAGGAGAGCGGCTGGGCGGGCTGGTAGGATGCGGCGGGCCTGCTTTAGGGTTCTTTCATCTCGTCCTCGAGGCGCTCGGCGAGCCACTGTTTCATCATAGATTGATAATTTAGGTAGCGGGAGCGGGCGATGCGTTTGATGCGAGAAAGCATCCGAGGATCAAACCGGAGGGTGATGGTAGTGGATTCGCGTGAGCCGGTTTCGTGGATGGAGCCGGCCATGAGTTTTGGATCGAGCTCATGGTTGAGCCAGAAGGTATGCTCTTCTTCTGAGTTGAGGAAATCAGGCAATTCTTCCCAAGAGGTGATGACTTTCATGAGTTTAGCGGGTCTCGTTGTAATTACGATCGTAGAAGCGGCGTTCGCCATCGGTCATTTCCCGCGCTGAGATTACGCGGGCAATTTTCCCATCGGTAGTGAATGCAAGGAAGAGTAGGCGATCTGCGACGGTGCGGCCGAGGGCGTAGTAGCGGGAGGCGCGGTCTTCGCGATCGTCCTCGGGGAGAAAGCGGACGGCGAAGGGATCCTCAAGGACTTCTTCGAGCTCACCGGGTTTGATTTCTCGGAGATCGAAGGGAGTATCGATGAGGTTGAGTTCCATAGATTGAGGTTGCGGGAGGCGGAAAGCGTGTGGTTTGCTTTTCCGGGTTTGAGGCTTAAGTGTGCAGGTGGGGGAGAATCTTGTCCAGTGCGGCTTGCGCAGTGATACCGTGCTTTTCTTGGAGGATGTCTGGTTTTCCGTGTTCTATAAATTCATCTGGCCAGCCGATGCGCTCTACGGGGGTGGAAATGGATGCGGTATGGAGATGCTCGATGCAGGCGGAGCCGAAGCCATTGAACAGGACGTGATCTTCAAAGGTGCAGATGACTTTTGCGGATTTGGCGACTTTTTCGAGGAGTTCGGTATCGAGGGGTTTGATGAAGCGAGGGTTGACGAGGGTGACGGAGTGGCCCTTGGCTTCGAGGAGATTTTTTGTTTCCTCGGCGATGGAGAAGAAGGTGCCGAGGCCGATGAGCGTTACGTCTGTGCCTTCTTGGAGGAGCTCGCCCTTACCTAGGGAAATTGTAGGGACTTTATCATCGATGGGGGTGCCACAAATGCTGCCACGGGGGTAGCGGATGGCGGTGGGTCCATCGTCGTATTTTGCCATCCATTTGAGCATAGCTACGAATTCAGCTTCGTTGCGTGGTTGCATGTGCACTATGCCAGGGATGTGGCGGAGGTAGCCAATGTCAAAGAGCCCGTGATGGGTGGGGCCATCGTCACCGGAGAGGCCGCCACGATCCATGCACATGCGGACGGGAAGGTTCTGCAGGGCGATGTCATGGATGATCATGTCGTAGGCGCGCTGCATGAAAGTGGAGTAGATGGCCAAAAATGGGCGGACGCCTTCTGCGGCAAGACCGGCGGCGAAGAGAGCTGCATGTTCCTCGGCGATGCCTACATCGAAGTAGCGGTCTGGCAGGTCTTTTTTGAAAACCTCGAGCTTGGTGCCGCCGGGCATGGCGGCGGTGATGGCGACGATGGAAGGATCATCGACGGCGAGATCTGTGACAGTGCGTCCAAAAATATCGGAGCAGGTGGGGGAGGAGACAAGGCCGGTGGAGCCATCGGCCACGCTGTAGGCTCCGAGGCCGTGAAATTTACCGGGGTTATCGAGGGCTGGTTGGTAGCCACGGCCTTTTTCAGTGATGATGTGGAGGACTACGGGCTCGTTAAGTGTTTTTAAGTGCTCGAAAGTTTTGGTGAGGAGAGGAAGGTTGTGGCCATCGATGGGGCCGAAGTAGCGCATGCCGAATTTCTCGAAAAGGACGTTGGGGAAGATGAGGTTTTTTGCGCCTTCCTCGACTTTGTGGGCAATTTTGCGAGCGGCTTTTCCAAGGACTTTCTCGACGAAATCTGCGGCGGAGGTGCGGACGCTTGAGTAGGTGGTATGGGTTTGAAGGGCGTTGAAGTAGCGGGCAATTGCGCCGACATTTTTATCGATGGACCATTCGTTGTCATTTAGGACGACGATGAACTTTTTGGTGGTCCCAGCGATGTTGTTGAGGGCTTCGAGGGTGGGCCCGCAGGTAAATGCGGCATCGCCAGCCACGGCGACGATGTGATTGTCGTTGCCGGTGAGATCCCGGGCTGCAGCCATTCCAAGGGCGGCGGAGAGGGCGGTGCCAGCGTGGCCTGCGCCGTAGGCGTCGTGCTCTGACTCAGAGCGAAGGAGAAATCCGTTGAGGCCTTGGTAGGTGCGGATGGTGTCAATGGTGGCGGCGCGGCCAGTAAGCATTTTGTGGACGTAACCTTGGTGAGAGACGTCAAAAATAAATTTATCTTTTGGGGTAGAGAAGACGGCATGCAGGGCGATGCTGAGCTCGACAACGCCGAGGTTAGGACCTAGGTGGCCGCCTGTGCGTGAGAGGCAATTGATCAGGGTCTCGCGGACTTCTGCGGCGAGATCGATCAGCTTTTCATCGCTTAGACCGCGAAGATCCTGCGGACTGCGGATCGTTTTGAGGATGGGGCCGAGAATTTCGGAATTATCGGAAGAGGCTTGGGTCATGATCGTCGTCTGTGTCGTCAGTTTCGGAAGAGGATGCTGTTAGATTTTTGGTAGCATTGGTTTTTTCTTCGTCTGTGGAAATTGTGATTTGTTGGATCTTCTTATGAGCTGAAGAGAGAACGCTTTGGCAGTGTTTTAGGAGTGAATTTGCGGTTTCGTAATGTTTGATGAGGTCTTCGAGAGGGAGTTGTTCCTCTTCCATCTCAGTGACGATGGTCTCGACCTTTTCGATGGCAGTTTCGAAAGTAAGGGCAGGATCAGATTTAGCTTTTTTCCGAGGAGGCATGTTGGGAGGCTAGTTAGCTTCTTGGTCGACTGTACGCATGGCGCGGTCCGAGTAATAGACCATATCCATCCCGACAAGGGTAGCACGGTATGGGTAGCGGCGGGTAATTTCCTCGATTTTAGGATCCAGTGTGAAGATATTGACACCTTGTGGGGCGGTGGCGAGGAAGACACGACCATCGAGGACGAGTGAGGTGAAGTCTTTATACCGCATGGCTGTTTCCGAGATATTTCCGGCGCCGTGGGATGCTGGTGAGATGAGGATGCCGGCTACTGGCGTTTCGAGACTGACGGCGTTTTTCTCGAGTTCTACAAATTCTAGCTTTGTGGGAGGTAGCCAGACTGACATGCGGTCTGCATACCAAGCAAAGGCCCATGGTTGATCAGAGAAGGTGATTTGGTTATCTTCTAGCCAGCGGCCGAGGCCGAGATTGAGTGCAGGGGCGTAGTATGGAGGCCAGTGAGGTATTCCGCCACGATCTTTCCGATCCATGCCGACGCGGACTTTCAGAAGGTAGGGAGAGGATGAGTGGCAGTGAACAAATGGTGATGATGATCATGTGATGCACATTCCGGAGCATGGGAGCAGAAACTACGATGGGGAGCTTGGACCATAGGATTGAGAGGAATGCAAGGCCGTAGGCAGTCATCACTGGGGCGAAGAGCATATGCATCTGATTTGGATCGAGCGGGTCATTAGAGATGCCGAAGATGGCTAGGCCGAAGGCTGAAAGGATGAACATCAGGAGGATTGCCCAGCGGAAATTAGCGATGGATGGTCTTTTAAAGGGATGGAAAAGGGCGATAAAAAATATGGGGGCGACGATGATTCCGCCGAGGAAAGGGATGATGGAAGTAAATTGGATGAGGGTGGTGCCGATGATATTGGTGACGAAGCCACGATTGAGAAGGGGGAAGGATTCGAGATCGCTAGAGCGCATGACGAAGTCTTCATTGCCACCGCCGATGCCGTTATAGACGTTTAGGAAGGCAGTTCCGAAGGGGGTGCCGGTGATACCCATATTCCGGAAGATGATGAAGAGCCCGGGGATGAGAATCATGAACAGGATGGTAATGCCGATGATGCCGCGAGGGCGGAAAGCGACGGCGGCGAAGATGATATAGCCTAGGGCGATCCAAATGGTGAGGAAGTGCGCCATGGCGAGGAGGCTGAAGAAAGCGCCTGCGAGGATGGCGTGGACGAAGGGCTGGCGGCCTTCGCTGGATTCTTCGACTGCCCGGTAAACAAAATATAGGGCACAAGAGAACAGCAGGAGCATGAGCATCTGCGGTAGGCCGCTGAGTGAATAATCCCAGAATGTCTGACAGAACAGCATGAGTATGGCGGTGACGCCTGCTATTTTCCCATCGAAAAGCCGTGCTAGCAGTAGGTAGCTGACACCGATGGCCATCAGAAAGCAAAGTGTGGAGACGAGGGCGATTACACGGTCTAGGGGGAAGACCATTTCATTTTCTCCCATTCGCCACTTTTCCGAGTCATCCGCGCCGATGAGTTTGAGGACGGCGGCGTTGAGAAGTGGGTTTAGTGGGCTGTGGTATGTGTCTTGGAAGCCTTTGAAGGGGATGGCAAGGTCTTGATGATCGATGGCGGCTTGGTAGGCGATGGGTCTGATGAACTTGGTGGTGAAGCCATTGCCGCGAGCGATTTCTCGGGCGATTTGTGCTTGGTCCATCGCATGTGGGGCATTGAGACCGCGGAATAGAGTGAAGAGATTTCCAAGAGTGAGGCTGATGAGGACAACGAAGAAGAGGGACCTACGTATCAGTATGCCGGTATCGAATTCAGTCTTGGTATTATTCATGTGGGGGGGAGGGGGATATTCTAAAGGAGAGGAAACTTAAAGGCTAAGTTCCTTGATTTTTCGTTGGAGGGTGCGGCGGCTGATTCCAAGGAGTTGTGCGGCTTCGGTGCGGTTGTCGTGGCAACGGATGAGTGCGGCGCGTATGGCTTGGGCTTCGATTTTGCTGAGGGTGAGGTCTTTGGGGGTAGTTTCGGGGGTGGGGATCTGGGGCGTGATGGAGGAAGCTACGGTAGGTGACGAGTGGATGAATGTGGGGAGATGCTGAAGATCAATTTCGTGGCTATTCGACATGACGACTCCGTGCTCGATGGCGGTGCGGAGCTCACGGACATTGCCGGGCCAGGGGTAGGTGGTAAGTTTTTCGATAGCGGCATCGGTAAGAGGTTTGGTAGGTCTATCGTTTTCCTCGGCAAATTCTTTTAGGAAGGCATTTGCCATGAGCATGATGTCCTCGGGGCGCTCGCGGAGGGTGGGCATGGAGATGGAGACGACGTTGAGGCGGAAGTAGAGGTCTTCACGGAAATTGCCGGACGCTACCATTTCTTTGAGGTTCCGATTTGTGGCGGCGATAAGGCGGACATCGACTTTTATGGGTTTGTTAGAGCCGACTCGTTCGATGGAGCGTTCGGAAAGGGCGCGGAGGAGTTTGACTTGAGTGGTGGCATCGATTTCACCGATTTCGTCTAAGAAAAGGGTGCCGCCATCGGCTTGCTCGAAGCGGCCAATGCGCTTTTGGGCTGCACCGGTAAAGGCACCTTTTTCGTGGCCGAAGAGTTCTGACTCGAGCAGCTGGGGTGAGAGTGCGGCGCAGTTGACGATGACGAATTTAGCGGTGGGCCGGCCAGATAGGTGGTGGATGGTGTGTGCGGCGACTTCTTTGCCGGTGCCGCTTTCACCCTCAATGAGAACGGTAGCGCGGGTGGGGGCTACTTGTTCGATAAGCTCGGTAACACGGCGGATTTCGGGAGATTTCCCGGTTAGTTTTGAGGTTCCGGAGTGGCGTTTAACTTGGCGGGTGAGCTCGATGTTCTCGGTCTCTAAAGTTTTTGAGCGGAGGGCACGTTTGAGAAGCATTTCTACTTCATCGAGGTTGAGGGGTTTTGTGATGAAATGGAAGGCGCCGCGGCGCATGGCCTCGACGGCGGTATCGACTGAGCCGTAGGCGGTCATCATGAGAATGACGGGAGGATTTGGCAGCGCGATGGTAGAATCGATAAGGTCCATGCCGGAATCGCCGCCCATGCGGAGATCGGTGAGGAGGAGCTGGATAGGCTCATTTTTGAGAATAAAAAGGGCTTCCGAGGTATTTGCGGCGAGGTAGACATCGAATTCGTCTTCGAGAGCGGTGCGTAGGCCATCGCGGGTAGCACGTTCATCATCGACGATTAGAAGGGTAGGCAGCACGGGGATTATAGTTTCTGGGGAGGGGATGTTAGTGCAAGGATAATGGGGCGGCTCCTAGCGGGGAGATGTGTATGGCAATAGGATTTTTGTGGCGAGGCTGGCGGTTGAGTGATTTGGTAAAGGTATGAGTGAAGATAAGGGTGATGCACGGATTTCGGTAGGGAAGGGAATTCAGGCGGCAAGTTTGAGTAGTGGTTTTTACGAATTTATCCCGCTGCCGTTTGTGGATGATTGGGCGATAGAGCGCCAGAGGAAAGGGGTGGTGGAGGCGATTTTGAAGCAGCGCGGGATTACTTTTCACGACGATGTTCCAGAGATTTTGGTGGGCGGCGGTAAGAGTCTTTTCTCGCGCATTGGATCGTTTACGAGAGGATTAGTGACTAAGCCGTTACGAAAGATTTTCCGCAGTGTGTTGATTTGGCTTACGGTGCGGCGTGCGGCAAGGACAGCGATGGAGACGTATTTCCTTGCGAGGTTACTTCATCATCCAGATTTGATGCCAAACGGGGAGGGGAATGTGCTTACGGTAGAGCGGGCAAAGATGCTGGCAGGGATTTTTGGGAAGGTGGCGAAGGGAATTGATTATCAAGCAGCGAAAAATGCAATTCAGCACGTAGCGAAGCTTTTTGTGAAGCCAAGTAAGGCTTCTGAGGTGGAGGTTAGCGAGAAGATTGAGGAAAGTGCGCCGGGATTTATCGCAAGATTCGATGCTTTAGTGGGTGAGCACTTAGCAGCGATTCGGCGATGACTTACGGCTTACTTAGTAGTGACTTTCCGGTCATTTCCGCAGGTTGATCGAGGCGCAGCATCTGGAGCAAAGTTGGGGAAACATCTGCGAGTATGCCATCGTGAAGTTGTAGTGAACTCGCGTCATCAGCTACGTAGATGATCTCGACTAGATTCGTAGTATGAGCGGTATTGGGTGAGCCATCGGGGTTTTTCATATACTCGCAGTTTCCGTGGTCGGCAGTGATGAGGAGTTTGCCACCAAGGCGCAGGGTGTGCTCTACAATCTGGCGGACGGCGTCGTCAATGACTTCGACGGCTTGCATTGCGGCATCGACTACGCCGGTGTGGCCAACCATATCGGGATTGGCGAAGTTGAGGATGACGAGATCGAACTCTTTGAGGTTTTCGAGGACTGTTTCTGTGACCTCTGCGGCGGACATCTGAGGTTTAAGATCGTATGTTGGGACGTCCTTCGGGGAGGGGATGATGAAGCGTTCTTCTCCGGGGTTTGGCGCTTCGGCACCGCCGTTGAAGAAGTAGGTGACGTGGGGATATTTCTCGGTTTCAGCTATGCGCATTTGCTTCATGCCGGCTGCCGCGACTGTTTCTCCGAGAGTCATCGCGAGGGTTTGCGGAGAGAAGATGGCTTGGCAGGGAAAGGCGGCGTCGTAGACGGTGAGGGTAAAGAAATCGACTGCAGGGACGGTGCCGCGCTCGAAGCCATCGAAGTCTTTTTTGAGGAAAGCTTCTGAGAGCTCGCGGGCGCGGTCTGCGCGGAAGTTAAAGAAGAGGACGACATCGTCATCGCGGACGCGTTGCTTTTCCGCTTCGGTGAAAACCATTGCGGGCATGAATTCATCGGTTTTGCTTTGAGTTTCGTAAGTTTCGGCGACTGCTTCCGAGGCGAGTATTTCCTTTTTGAGGCCGATGCCGTGGACGATGGCGTCCCATGCGAGTTTGACGCGCTCCCAGCGTTTATCGCGGTCCATGGCGAAGTAGCGGCCGACGACGGTGGCGATGCGTGCGCCGTATTTGGTGGTTTGATCTTCGATGTAGGAGATGAATTGGGCACCGCCGGTGGGTGAGGTATCGCGGCCATCAGTGATGGCATGGATCATGATGTCTTTAACGCCGGCTTCTGAAGCGAGACGAGTGATGGCGACGAGTTGGTCTTGATGGGAATGGACGCCGCCATCGGAGACGAGGCCGATGAGGTGGAGGCGTGAGGATTTTGCTTTTGTTAGGGCATTTTGGAAAACGGTGTTTTCGGCGATTGTGCCCTCGGCGATGGCTTTATTGATGCGGGTGAAGTCTTGGTAGACGATGCGGCCGGCGCCGAGGTTGAGGTGGCCGACTTCGGAATTGCCCATTTGGCCATCTGGAAGGCCTACGTCCATTCCGGATGCGGAAAGAAAGGCTTTTGGGTAGCGGGGGAGTGTTTCGCTAGAGAAGGGGGTGTTTCCAAGAAGGACGGCGTTGCCATCCTTTTCAGCGGTTTCAGGGCCACCTGGGTTTGTTCCCCATCCATCGCGTATGATCAGCACTACTGGTTTCTTGGACATGCGCGAGGCTGTAGCGGACGCAGTGCGGATGGGCAAGGCGGTATTGTGATGTTACGATCGGTGTGGAAAAGTTTAGGTAATTTTCAGGTGCCAGACGCGTGCTAGCTTAGCTAGCGCTTGGTTTAACGGGATGTTTTGGTAAATGGCTGCTCGCAACCAACGAATGAAGCGAACTGTTCTCTGACTTGCTCTAGGGATCGCTTTTCCTATGAAACTACTAGCTGGCTTCATCGATTTCCCTTCCCGGTTTTTTCGGGTTCTCTCTCGTGCGTTGCTTTTTCTTTCCTCAACTTCATCGCTTAGCCCTCGGCTCTTCATTTCTGCTTCCATAAGCAAGCAGAGGTTATGTGTCAGGCATTCAAAGTTGGCATGATGGCGTTTCGCTGTTTGGGAACTCGCCCATGATTTCCTTTCCTCCATCTTACTCTTTAGCTGGTGAAACACTTTTTCTACATCCCAACGGTGCTTGTAGATAATCACAAGCTGGTAGGCAGGAAGTTTCATATCATTTGTTATGTATGTGTATTTACTGCCATCTCGTGGATCTATGTATGTAATGCGACGGATCAACTCGCTATTACTAGGTCCTACGTAGCGTTCTACGGTGATTCCTTCGTTGCGTAGATCTGTGGTATCTATCAAATTGTGCGAGCAAGTTATCGCTGCGCTGTTGGATTTCTCGCGAGTTATAAAATAGATACCTGAATTGCGCTTTAGCTTACTCAAAATACGATAATCAGTGCAGGCTTTATCCCATGCGTAGAGGATTCTTCGCCCCGTGGGAGCGTGGTTGTTGAGGAGTTCAGTGCTCGCTCGTCTTATGACCGTAATGTCATGGGCGCGTTTCTTGCTAACTTTTCCACACCGATCGATGTTACCGAAGCTGGATGGTTACTAGAAGGGGGCGTTGCGGGTGAAGGACCGGGGCTGTAGTATGATGTTCACGGCTCTGCAGGTGCGACCTCTATTGATATAAACTACTTTGTGAGGGTGCCTTTTGAAGTGCTCGGCAAGACTGTCAAAAATGCAAGATTTACCAGTTTCTTGAACATGGTCGAGTTATCGAGGTAGATGCGGAGACGAGTCTCGAATACGGGGAAGTTTGAGAAGATTTTGTGAGGAAGGTAAAATCGTTCCTACCAACGATATGAGAGTATAATGGGGAGCATTTTTGTAGGTTTGGTGCGGTGTCGACCTTTGAGGGCTCTAGGTTGGGTAATTGTGACCCTTTGGGGTGGTATGGTTTGTGTGTGGGTTTTGGGACATAAACTCATATTAAAGGTCCGGCCCAATTTACATTTAAGAAAAAACTGCCGACTGTGAGCAGGGGCGATTTTGTGCTGGGGTTCTGGGGCGGGCTGAAGGCCCGCGGTCCGTTTGGGCATTGCTTTGGACTGGGGTTATGTGCTGGGGCTTTGGGGCGGGCTGAAGGCCCGCGGTCCGTTTGGGCATTGCTTTGGACTGGGGTTATGTGCTGGGGCTTTGGGGCGGGCTGAAGGCCCGCGGTCCGTTTTGGTATTGCTTTGGACTGGGGTTTTGTGCTGGGGTTCTGGGGCGGGCTGAAGGCCCGCGGTCCGTTTGGGCATTGCTTTGGAGGGCGGTTTTATCGGGGGATCTGTTGTAAGGTGATTTTGTAGAGGGCGGCGATTTCTGGGGCATCGGATGCGTGATAGATTTCTCGGTAATAGATTTCTTTGATGCCGTAGGCGCAGAGTGTTTGCATGCAGGAGGTGCAGGGCATGGTGGTGGTGGCGACAATTTTTACTTCACCACGTTTGAATAGGGAGCAGAGGTTTACCTCGGCATGGAGCATGTATTTTTGCCGGGCATCGCGGTCTTCCCAGAAATTTGGTGGGGCTACGAAGCCGGGTGCGAGGCCGTTGTAGGCAGTGGCGATGACGCGATTATCGAAATCGAGGGCGGCGGCACCGACTTTCCGGTAGGGATCTTCAGAGCGTAGTGAGGCGACATCGGCGAGGGCCATGGCGTACTCGGGGATGCTGAGACGGGGCGCGGACATGTGTGTTGAGTGATAGGTCTTTGGATAGCGGCGGGGAAGAATTTTCTGGTGGATTGGTGTGGTGGAGGGGGCAGGGCAAGGGTTATTGGTGTGCGTGACGGCGAACGCTAGAGGATTATGGGCGGGGATTTTGGCGTTTACGGTATGGGGAGTTTTACCGGTCTACTGGGTGCATTTGGATTTTCTGGCGCCGGGTAGTATCGTGGCGCAAAGGACTTTGTGGACCTGTGTGCTTTTGTGGCCGCTCGTTTTACTGAGGCGGAGGGCGCTCCGGGCGGACTTACGGACGGTTTTGTGGCATTTGCTCTCGGGGGTTTTGATTGGGGGCAATTGGATTGTCTATGTTTGGGCTACTTTGAATGAGCGGATGATCGAAGGTGCGCTGGGATACTATATCAATCCGTTCTTCAATATTCTTTTCGGGTTTTTGTGGTTTGGCGAAAGGCAGAATCGGCTGCAGCTGGTGGCGGTGGGCGTAGCTTTCGCAGGGGTGATGATGCAGATGCCGGGGGTGGGGCATTTTCCATGGGTGGCGGTGTATTTGGGGATCACTTTTTCGATGTATGGGGTGGTGCGGAAGCGGTCGAAGTTAGGGGCTGTGGATGGGTTGGCGGTTGAGACTACGATTTTGCTGCCGCTGGCGTTGGTTTGGTTGTTTTGGCATCATTCGACGGTAGGCGATGCGTTCGGTGGGAGCTGGGATAGAGGATTTTTGTTAGCGGGAGCGGGTATTTTGACTGCTATTCCATTGTTGTTGTTTGCGTTTGCGAGTCGAAAGATCCGATTGAGCACGTTGGGGATGTTGCAGTTTATCGGGCCGACGCTGCAGTTTTTCATTGGGTGGCTGGTTTATGATGAGCCTATGAATGGTGTGCGGTTTGCTTCGTTTGGGCTGATTTGGGTAGCGATTGGGATCTACGTTTTTGAGGGTTATCGGGTCCGTGAAAGGAAGCTTTGAGGGAAAACTGGGGGTGATCTTCGGATTTCGTTGAGGTGGGGCTTGCGGACTGGGGTGGGGGTAGTACGAATGAGGCAATGTTGGAAGAGGTTAAAGGTTTGATGATTTTGCAGGATCGAGATCGGCGTTTGATGGCGATTGAGAAGGAGTTGAAAAATTTGCCGTTGGAGGAGGGTAGGGCGAAGGCGAAATTGGCGGGTGATACGGAGAAGCTGAAGAAAGCGGGGGATGAGCTGAAGGCGGCGGAGCTCAAAGTGAAGAAAATTGCGATGGATGTGGAGACGCGGAAGACGACGATTATGCGGCTGCAGAAACAGCAGTTCGAGACGAAGAAGAATGATGAATATAATGCGTTGGGCAATGAGATCATTCGTTACGAAAAGGATGTGGATGATCTGGAGACAGCGGAGTTAGAGGCGATGGAGGAGACGGATGGGGCGCGGGTAGTGCATAAGGAGGCGGAGGCGGGGTTGAAAAAAAGTGAGGGGTTTGTGAAGGAGGATTTGGAGGGGATTGCGGCTCGGCAGAAGCGTTTGAGCGAGCAGAAAGTGGAGGTGACGGCGGAGCGTGATAAGTTGGTTGAGGAGGTCTCGGAGGATTTATTACCATTGTATAATAAACTGATGAAATCGAAGGATGGGATGGCGATCGCGACTTTGAAGGGCGGGCAGTGTACTGGTTGCCATATGAAGGTGATATCATCGACGATGGTGTCCGTGCAACGTGAGGAAGAGGTGACGCAGTGTGAGAACTGTGGGCGTATTCTTTCGATGGATGAGTAGTCAGCTCAATACGGAGGTTCTGAAGGGGGTTTCGCGGTCATTTTATGTGAGTTTGCGGATGTTGCCGAAGCCGATGAGGGGCTCGGCGAGTTTGGCGTATTTATTGGCGAGGTTGAGCGATACGATTGCGGACTCAGCGGAGATGGCAGTGGCGGATCGATTGGAGGTGTTAGAGGAATTCCGGCAAGCGGTGATGACGGAGGGAGCGGCGGTGAGGATTTCTCAGGAAATGATTGGGGCGACACCGGATTTTAAGGAGAAGGTTTTGCTGGAGCGTTGTGGGGATGTGTTAGAAGCTTTGGGTAGGGTAGGTGAAGGTGAGAGGGAGTTGATTCAGGAGGTTTTGGAGATCATTATTGGGGGCCAGAGGCTTGATTTGCAACGATTTGGGGGAATGAGGGGTAGGGAAGTGATTGGTTTGAAGAATGATGATGAGTTAGAGGATTATGTGTGGAGAGTGGCGGGTTGTGTGGGAGTTTTTTGGACGAAGTTAGGGTATTTAATGATGGGCGAACGTTATTCGCAGGCTCCGGAGGAGGTTTTGGTGAAGTTGGGGAGAGGATATGGAGAGGGTTTGCAGTTGGTGAATATTTTGCGGGATTTGCCGAAGGATTTGGAGGGGGGTAGGTGCTATTTGCCGGTCCGAGATCCTGCCGATATTGATGAGCTGATGAAGGAGTGGAGACGGTGGGAGGAGGTGGTTGGCGCGCGGTTGGCGAGCGGGCGGGAATATGCGCGGTGCTTGGTTTCGCGGAGGTTGAGGGTGGCAAGTGGGCTGCCGGGCCTGTTGGGCGAGGAGACTTTAGGGCTGATGCGTGGTAGGGGTTTTAGGAGATTGAGGGGGGGTGTGAAGGTGAAGCGGAAGCGTGTGTATCAGTTGATCTGGGAGGCTTTCTGGGCGTAAGTTCCGATTGATTAGAGGGAGTCCGCGAAGGATTTTCGGGCAAGATGTTTGACATCGGAGGTTGTAGGCGGGAAACCTTGTTGACCCATGAGTTCCCTTAAACTTCACAATGCAATGTGGCCTGGTCTAGTTGGCAAAGAGCCTGATACGGATCATCCACCGATTTCCCTTGAGCATATGCTCGATCTAACAGCGGCGGCGGAGGTCGGTGGTAGAAAATATGATGGGATTGATTCATTTTTATTCCATCCGCATACAGATCCAGATGCATCGGAATCTGATTTGCGGAAGATGGCGGATATGATCGCTTCAAAAGGTTTGAAGGTGGGGTCTTTAGTGGCGCCGGTGTGGCCGGGCACGGTTGGTGGATCGGCTTTCGGCTCGGACGAGGATCGGAAAAATTATTTACTGGCGATTGAGAAGGCGTGTCGGATTGCGCGGATCTTCAATGAGCATGGTGTGAGAGAGTATGGATTGATCCGAGTGGATACGGCTGGGGGTGTGGAGGATTGGTCGAAGGACCCGGAGGGGAGCAACAGAAAACTGGTAGAGACGATGAAAGAGGCGGGAAGGATTGCGGAGGGCAGTGGAGAGCGTTTGGCAGCGGAAGGTGAGATCTGCTGGGGCGGGATGCACTCGTGGGAGATTATGGTGCAGACCTTGGAGGCGATTGATATGCCAGAGGTGGTAGGATTTCAGGCAGATTTAGCGCATTCTTATCTATATCTATTAGGTTATAACGCGCCGGAGTCAGCGCTTTTGAAGGAAGGATATTCCGACGCGGAATTTTGGCAGGCGTATGAGAAGATGACGGATGCTTTGCGGCCATGGACGATTGATTTCCATGTGGCGCAGAATGATGGATCTGTGCATGGGACAGGCTCTCATGACAAGACGGGAAGGCATTGCCAAGCGGATGATCCGAATGGGAAGTTAGATATTGCGAAGTGCGCTACGTATTGGCTGAAAGATTATGAAGCGCGGGGGATCAAGCATATCTGTTGGGATGGATGCATGTTCCCGAATGATGTTTTGGAGGATCCGAAAACATGGGAAACTATACTTGGTAAGATGATAGAAGTGGAGGAAGCAGTATAAGGCAGTCCGCTGAGAATATTTAAGATTTATATATATGAAAAAAGAGATTCGTATTGGATTGATAGGTTATGGATTTATGGGGCGGACGCATTCAAATGCTTACTCGCAGATGAGTCATTTCTTTGATACTGAGCATGTTCCTGTGCGGCAGGTGGTATGTGGGAGAGATGAGGAGAAGGTGAAGGAATTCGCGGCGAAGTGGGGTTATGCATCGCATGAGACGGATTGGCGCGAGCTTGTGAAGCGAGATGATGTGGATGCGATTGATATTTGCACGCCGAATGACTCGCATGCGGAGATTGCTCTGGAATGCATTAAGCATGGGAAGATGGTGCTTTGTGAAAAGCCTCTGGCGCTGGATGGCGAGCAGGGAGCGAAGATGGTGGAGGCTGTTGAAGAGAGCAAACTGCCAAATTTGGTGTGGTATAATTACCGATTTTTACCAGCTGTTACGCATGCGAAGAATATTGTCGATGCGGGTGAGTTAGGACGGGTGTTTCACTACCGCGCGAATTTCTTGCAGGATTGGACGATTTCTGAGGATTTACCGCAGGGAGGGGCGGCGCTTTGGAGGTTAGACGCGAAGACTGCGGGATCTGGTGTGACGGGTGATTTATTGGCCCATTGCATTGATACGGCGCGTTGGCTGAACGGAGAGATTGTCTCGGTTACTGCGATGACGGAGACTTTTATTAAGGAGAGAGTTCATCAGGAGACTGGGGAGAAGCATCCGGTAACGATAGATGATGCGTGTGCGTTTTTAGCGCGGTTTGAGAATGGCTCGTTGGCGATTTTTGAGTCCACTCGTTATGCGCGGGGGCACAAGGCGTTAAATACGTTTGAAATCAATGGTGAGCACAAGAGTTTGGCGTGGGATTTACATGATTTGAACCGTTTGGAGTATTTCGATCATGGGGTTGAGGGAGATCGCCGAGGATGGAGTAGTATTCATTGTTCTGATGGTGATCATCCTTATGCGGGAAATTGGTGGGTGCCGGGGCTTTCCTTGGGTTACGAGCATTCGTTTATTCACGCATTGGCAGAGTTTTTCATGTCACTTGACGATCCTGAAGCGCCGAAGCGTTATCCTGATTTCCGTGATGCGTTGAATACGCAGTATGTGTGCGATGCGGTGCTGGAGTCTGCGAAGACGAAGCAGTGGGTGGATGTGAAAACGGCCTAGAAATCTGTGTTACGTTCCTTGTCTTTACTTTCGAGTGAGGACGAGGAAGTTTCTGACTGGTTTGTTGAAGAAGCCACGTGAGTTAACGGGGCCGCCGGGAATTTCTGAGGAGATAAAGAGATCGGACGAGCGGCCGCCATCGAGATTTAGGGCTTGAGCTACGTCCCATGAAGCGGGGGAGGTGTTTGATAGTGCTTTGCCTAAGGCGGCGAGGGTGCAGGCAGATGTTTTTCCGAGCCACCACCGGGAGGTACCATCGGTAAGTAGGATGGAGCGGGCGGCGGGGTCGCTAGCGTTTAGGCCTTTGACGGGGCTGCTATTTTCAACGAGTAGGGGACCGGCTTGGATGAGATGAGCTGCGGAAGAGACGGCGCTACGTGAACTGCGGCGGCGGATGGAGGGGAGGTTATTGCCTGTTTGGAGATAGATTCCACTACCCAATGAGGAGGCGGAGTTCCAAGAGCCGGAGCGTTTCCCCGCTGAAATTACGAGGCCTAAAGGAGCGCCGCTGGGTGCAAAGAAGCTGGCGTTGATTGCGGCTAGACCACCTTTGGCATTGCAGGCTGCCTCTGAGGTAGGCCAGATGGAACCGGGTCCATTTGGCTGATCGGCAACGGTGAGGCGGTGGGTGCGGGCGTCGAAGGATACGCCCTCGAAGCGGATTCCGGCTATTGTAGCTCGGGAGAGGGAGGGTTTGCTTGGTGAGGGGAGGTTGGGGCGGACGACGGTGGGGGTGGGTTGTTTTCTTGGAGGGGTGACGGCAGGGATTTCCCGGGATTCTATGGGCTGGGGGAGGGTTGTGGTAGCTTTAGGTGAGGGTGGGACGACTGGGGTGCACGCAGTTAGGATGGCGAGTAATGGGATAAAGGAGCGAAGATGCATTGGAATGTTATAGGGATGGGGTGGTGGTGCTACAAGTCTGCGTAGGGGTGTGGCTTGGGTGTTGCGACATGGGGTAGGGAGTGCGAGCTTCGGGAGATGAATGGCCTGAATCTTCCTCGCAAATGTGGTGTGATGCTACTTCCGGACTGTACGCTTTTTCCGCATGGAGGTTTACCGCTCTATATTTTTGAGGAGAAATACCGTGCGATGCTTGATGATGCTTTGAAGGGTGAGTGCGTGTTTGCGGTGGCGAAGTTTGACGAGAGTGAGGATGGGAAGAAGGGCCGGATCTCAAAGGTGGGCACGGCGGGGTTGATAAGGGCTTCGAAGTTGAGTGACGATGGAAGCTCGCAGTTGCTTTTGCATGGGGTTATCCGGGTGAATTTTACGGAGTGGATGGATGATTTGCCGTACCCATGTGCTGCTATTGAACCTGTTTCTTGTGTGCCATTGGAGGATGGGAAGGATGAGGCTGCGATGCGGACCTTACGCGGTGCGGTGGAGGATGGGATTTCGGTTTTGCCTACGAAGGTGCGCATTAATGTGTTGGCTTTGTTGGATCAGGCGGAGGATGCGGGTTTGATGACTGATTTGGTGGCGCAGCAATTTGTGAATGATTCGGAGCTGCGGCAAGAGCTCTTGGAGATGGCAGATGTGGGGACGAGGGTGCGATTGCTTTGTGAATTTTTTGAGAAAATCAAGAGTGCGCAGGGGGAATGATTGAGCTCGACGGGTTTTGAGGATTGCTAGTGGCAGGGGTGAATGGCTATTTTCTGCGCAAGATGATACTCGGATTGTGGGAAGTGACTGGACTTGTAGAGCGGGGTGGGCCGTTGGTCTGGCTGCTAATCGGGCTCGGCTTTGTGGGTTCGATTTTGATTGTGGATCGGTTATTTTACTTTCATCGGGCACGGGTGAATGTGGGAGCTTTGCTGACAGGGCTGGGCGTTCATGTGAGGCGGCGGGCATTTGCGGAGGCTTTGCATGAGGCAGCGCGTGCGCCGGGGCCGGTGGGAAGGGTTTCGCATGCGGGTTTACTGAGGTATTATTTAGGCCGGAGGGAGCTTAGCGAGGTGGTGCGTGAGGCTGGGCAGCTGGAGGTGCCGAGGATTGAGAAGAACATTCGGGCGATATTGGCCATTGCTTTGTTGTGCCCGTTAATTGGGATGTTCGGGACGATGTTAGGAATGGTGGATGCTTTACGACTGGTTACGGATGATCGGGGGATTTCAGGGCCAAATGAGCTGGCTCCCGGGGTGATGGCGGCGCTGATTACTTCTGTTGTGGGGCTGACGGTGGCGGTGCCGATGTATATTTTCTACTTGTATTTCTTGGGTAGATCGCGGCGGCTGGTGAATCGGATCGAGAGGGCTGGCATTGAGGTTGTGCACATGATTGCGGACGCGCGTGAGGAGGAGGAGTATGCGCCATTTCAAGGAGAGGTAAGGACACCGAAGAAGGGTTTGCGGAGACGGCGGAAGGTGAAGCAGGGTATTGAGGGATGAAGCTGACTACGACTTTAGAGGACCGGCCGGGATTTCTCCATGCGGTGCCATTGTTTGACTTATTTGCGCTGGTAATGGTGGTTCTTTATCTGGGGCCGATGTTAGTGAATAAGGGGGGAGTGGAGGTGGATTTGGCGAAATCGCAGTTTCAGCTACAACGATTCGAGGAAACAGTTGTGGTGACTGTGGGGCCTGGAGTGCCAGTTCCGAGGCTATACTTCGGCCGCGAGGCGATGAGCATGGGGCAGCTGGAAAAACGCCTAGAGCAAATGAAGGAAGCGAGGAGGATGGCGGTGGCCGACCTATCGTTTTGCTGCAGTCGGATCGAGGAGTAAACGTCGCTGAAGAACGCGAGGTGAGTGAGTTAATCTTGGGTGCTGGCTACAGATTGGCTTTGGTGGGCCAACTTGATACGAAAAAGGGGCAAGATATGCGATGAAGCGAGGAGGTGCCGGAACAGTTTTCGAATGGAAGCCTGCGGAAGTGCACGGCGGGAGGATGTTTCTGAGTTTTTTTGTGGTGATAGGAATTTTTGTTGGGGTGGGATCGGTGGTCCGGGTGACTGTGGCAAGCGCGATTCCTGAGGCGAATCAGCGTGGTAGTTTGCTATATGTGGCGGATGACGAAGTGGGGAAGGAGTGGATTATGAGGGCAATTGAGTCTGGTCCATTTCCGACGGGTATGGCGGAGCGAAAGGCGGATCGTGGGATGGATTTGGCGTTGATTGGGAGTATTGGCAGGGCGAGTTGGGGAGGGTATGAAAGCGAGTTGCGACAACTGGAGGACGAAAATGGTATTGAGGTCCAAAAGTTAGCGAGAAAGGGCGTCCGGGTTTTGCCGAATAGGAAGCCGCCTAGGTTGGAGGAGAAGACTGTGAGTGCGAGCGGAAGGCGGATGCCGGTCATTTCGCCATTTGACGATGCAAATGCGGATGTGATGCCTGAAGAAGTCCCGGAATTTCTTGGGGAACTCGACAAGGCGACGAGTGCGGGAAATTGGAGATTTATCCTAAAATGTCGGGCGAACGGAAGTGTGGAGCAGTGCATTCCTCTCTTCCGAGCGGAGGGGGATGACGTGAAAAAAGTCATGCGCTGGCTGGAGCGAGTTACTTTTGAACTAAAGGGTGAGCCACGGTGGGTAGCCGTGCGGGTGAAATTTATAGAGCAATAATCATGGAGATAGGAATTGAGATGTTCGTGACAATCTTGTTAGTCGCCGTTTTTGGGCTCACGGGGTTGCTGCATGTGATTTCATTGATCAATGCGCGGCTGCAAAATAAGGCTGAGCTTCAGCGGAAAGTGGTGTGTAGGATTTGTGGAACTCCGTTTTTGAGTGAATATGAGAGTGTGATGACTACGTGCCCGTCGTGGGAACGTCTCAATTGTTTTGTTAGAAATGGGAGGCTTGGATGAGTCTTGGCTAGGTGAAAGGGGTATGAATGACTTGAAATAAAGATTTCAGGATGTAGGTATCGCTAACTTTCCAATTGTTAGCTCTAATCGACCAACTTCTTATGCAAGCCACCCTGTTACCGCCTCAAAATGCTTTTTTATGTGCGCCAATCACGGCAAATCGTGACCTCGGCAGTTGTTTAATCGCCAATATTCCGATGAGGGAATTGCTTTCGGCAGAACTGCGGGGGGCGGGATTTGATTTGGTAGACGAGGATAAGGCCGGGCCTCGGACGATACGAATTCCGATTGATACTTGGTTGGAGTTGGGGCCGTTGCTGCTATTGGGTCGCAATGAAAAGTCAGCGCGCTTATGTGATTCGGATGGGGTTGTGCTGGCGTGGAAGGGAGCTGAGGAGTAGAAGGATTGTGAGGAGGAGTTACGGACGGAGGCGGGGTGTTTTCCGGTAGTTTATCCATGGGATTTGTTGAGGATGAATGAAGAGGTTGTGTCTTTGCTGGATGAGAGTTCGATTTTGGGCGAGGTGAGTCCTTTGGCTACGATTTCTGGTTGTGTTCGCTTGGCGAATGGCGCGCGGGTGCTTTCTGGGACGGTGATTGAGGGGCCGGTGATTATTGGGGCGAACACGCCGATTGGCCCAAATGCATTGATTCGGGGCGCGACGAGCATCGGAGCGGTTGCCTTATTGGGCAGGGTGTGGAGGTGAAAAACTCTTTGATTTATCCGAACACGTATATTTCCGGCGTTGTTATGTGGGGGACTCGGTGATTGGGGCGCATGTGACTTTGGGCGCTGGGACGCGGACGGAAAACCACCGGCATGATGGCAGACAGCATACATCGATGGTGCGTGGAGAGCTTGTGGAGACGGGGCGCGATAAGTTCAGAGCGATAATTGGGGACGGAGTAAAGACTGGGGTAAACACGTCATTGGAGGCTGGAATTAAAATCGGCATTGCGAGGACGACGAAGCCGGGTAGCTATGTGAAAGAGGATTTGATGTGACTTTTTTGTCACATAATGCCCGTTCCCCTTGTCGATTGGTGCGCCATACATGCTTTCCTGATGCAGCAGCAGATATTAATCGTAGAGGACGAGATGGATATTGCGGATCTCGTGATGTTCGATCTGCAGCGGGCAGGTTATAGCATTTTGAAGGCACATGACGGCATTGCGGGCACGGAAATAGCTATCCGAGAGCGCCCAGATTTAATCATTTTAGATATCATGTTGCCCGGGAGGGACGGGTATTCAGTTTTTCGGGAGGTCCGGGAGATGCCCGGACATCCCATATTCCGGTAATTTTACTTACGGCGCGAGCGCAGACGGAAGATCGGATTCAGGGGCTGGAAGCTGGTGCTGATGATTATTTAACGAAGCCTTTTAGTCCAAAGGAGCTTGTTTTGAGGGTGAATGCAATTTTGAAGCGCTCTACGTCCTCGCCGGGGTCGGTGGAGTATGAGTTTGGGCCGTTTCGCTTTGATAAAAATGCGGTGCGCTTTTACTTGGAAAATGAGCCAACGGACCTGACTTCGACGGAGTTCAAGCTTTTGTTATATTTATGTGAAAGATCTGGTAAGCCGCAGGACCGGAATGAGCTTCTGCGGGTGGTGTGGGGGTATGGTGACGAGGTGCACAGCCGGACGTTGGATACGCATATGAAGCGTCTTCGGCAGAAATTGAAGGAACATGGCGAGCTGATCGAGACGATCCGGGGGGTAGGTTACCGAGTTGCCGCTTTACCAGAGGCGAGGAATGAGTTCTGAGGGGATTGGCGTTATCATAGCAGGGGCTCTTGTTGCTTATTTGCTATATCGAATATTTCGTCTGCGGAATTTACTCGCGGAGCATCATGAGAAAGCAAAGGCGCTGGAGCTTAAGCAGAAGTCTTGAATTGGAGCAGGCAAAGAATGAGCGAGACCGCTTGTTGGATGCTCTGGGAGACGCGTTTCTCATTGTAGATCAGGGGGCGAATATTCGATTTGCGAATGCGGCAGCGCAGAAGTTATTTTCGGGCAGATCGTTGATTGGGCGGCGGTTCGTGAGGCATTTTTGGATTCGCGATTGGCGGAGGCGCTTTTGAAGTGTTTGGAAACAGGGGAACCGGTGCGCTCGCGAGTGATTTTGCCGCAACAGACTTCACCGCTGGGTGATTTAGAAACTCGAGGTAATAACGCATGGGTGATCGATGCGGCGCAGCTTTCGGAGGCACCGAATGGAAATCCAAAGACACGAGTGGTGATTCGAGACGTCACGAATGAGCATCAGATGGATCAAATACGTAAGGACTTCGTAGCAAATGCCTCGCATGAACTCCGGACGCCGCTGGCGATTATTACGGGTTACCTTGAGAATTTGTTAGAGGATGAGGTGACACAGGATGCTGAGCTTTCGAAGCGGTTTTTGCGGGTGATGAAGAAGCATACTGAGCGTATTTCTCGGATTGTGGAGGATATGCTGGTGATATCTCGATTGGAATCCGGGGAGGCGTGTCTGCCCATCAAAATTGAGCCCTTTAAGTTGGGTTCCTGCATCCGCGATGTTTTGGAGAGGTTGGAATCTGTCGATTCAGGTGCATCACTCTAAGGTGGAGGTGCGTTTGCATGATCCCGATATGGTGATTCACGGAGATCGGTTTTACTGGACTCAGGTTTTATTTAATCTGGTAGAAAATGCGCTGAAGCAGAATCCCTACGAGAATCTGAAGGTGGAAGTAGGTAGCGAGGATGCCGGGAAATCGATAAGGATCTGGGTAGCTGACAACGGTGTTGGAATCCCGAGCTCGGATTTGCCGCATATTTTCAGACGGTTTTACAGGGTGGATAAGCAGCACTCACAGTTGGAGATTACGGGGACTGGCTTGGGTCTTTCTATTGTGAAGCGTGCGATTGAAGCGCATCATGGTGAGATAACCGTGACGTCTACGCCGGGCCGCGAAACGAAATTTTTAATGACGATACCCAAACTCGATGAGTAGTTTGTGTTCGTCATGCGGATAGGAATTTTTGGTGGATCCTTTGATCCGGTGCATGCTGGGCACCTCTTTCTGGCGGAGAGGGCGAGAAAGTGTGCGGATTTAGACGAAGTATGGTTTCTGCCGTGCTCGGATTTCCCCGCACAAGGCTTCGAGCCCACCAAGTGCGGGTGAAAAGCGGCTGAAGTGGCTAGAAATCGTTACGGAAGGGTTGGAATGGGCAAAGGTGATGGATTACGAAGTTAAGAAAGAGGGGCCTTCGTATTCGTATCACACCTTGGAGGATTTTCGGAAGAGGCATGGAGGTCACGAATGGTTCTGGATCATGGGAGGTGATCAATGGCGGTCTTTGGAGAGCTGGGCAAAGCCGGAAGTAATGGCAGAGCTTGCTACGTTTATCGTTTTAGCGCGTGATGGAGAGTTAGTTACTGAGCGTGCTGGGCGCCGGCTCATCGTGGCAGAGGGGGATCGTCCTGCCTCATCTACTGAGATTCGTGATGCCTTGAAACGAGGTGAGGCTGATGTGAGATATCTTGATCCGCGGGTGGAAGCTGAGATGAGGAAGACCGAGAATGAGTGAAGTTGCGCAAAATTGTTAAAAAGGCGAATTCCGGCTTTGCTGAATGGTCATTGATCGGCATATTTCCATTGCCGTTATGATTTCCTACACCAAGCAACCTCACGAACGCGAACACAGACTAATTTTCAAGAATGTAGATCGTGAGAATTGGGATCCATCTATTGATACGTATAGTTAAAGACGGTGGGTATGAGGATTTGAAGAAGGCTTTCGGAATGGAGCCGAAGGCAATTACTGATGAGGTGAAGAAGGCAGGGCTTCGTGGGCGGGGAGGTGCAGGATTTCCAACCGGGATGAAATGGACGTTTATTCCGCCGAATAATACCAAACCTGTGTATCTGATTTGCAATGGGGATGAGTCCGAGCCGGGGACTTTCAAGGACCGTTATATTCTACATCAAGATCCACATCAGTTGATTGAGGGAATGGTGATCTCATGTTTCGCGACGGGTGCACATGTGGCTTATATTTATCTCCGCGAGGAATTTCCAAGGCGGCAAAGATTGTTGAGAATGCAATTGAAGAAGCGCGGGAGAAGAATTTCGTTGGGAAAGATGTTCTAGGTTCAGGATTTGACTTAGAAATTTATGTTCGCCGGGGTGCGGGTGCATATATTTGTGGTGAGGAGACGGGATTGATTGAATCGCTTGAGGGGAAACGACCTTATCCACGGATCAAACCGCCGTATTTTCCGGCCGCTTTGGGGCTCTACATGTGCCCGACTATTGTAAACAACGTGGAATCGCTGTGTCACGTGAAGCACATCATCCAGATGGGTGGTGAGGAGTATGCGAAGCTGGGTGTGGCTAGGAATACAGGAACTAGAATTCTTTGCGTTTCAGGCGATGTAAAAAACCCGGGTTATTTCGAGGTTGAAGTGGGTAAAGTGGCGATGCGCGAGCTGCTATACGACATGTGTGGTGGGCCGAAGGATCGGGGGCGGAGATTAAGGCGGTGATACCCGGTGGATCATCGTCGAAAATCCTCAAAGCAGATGAGGTTTTTAAGATCAAGGGACCTGATGGGGCGGAGAAGGACTTAGCTTTCTGGGATATACCGATGGATTTTGATTCGCTAGCAGCTTGTGGGTCAATGGGCGGGCTCTGGCGGAGTTATCGTCTTGGATGATACGCGGAAGATGTCATGGGTTTTGAACAACATTAACGCCTTCTATGCGCACGATCTTGTGGGCAATGCACACCATGCCGTGAGGGCTCGACGTGGATCCGAAAAAGACACCGGACCGGCTCGTGGAGGGCAAGGCGACGCCGAAAGATATCGAGACTCTGGAGAGTGTTGCTTACCAAATTGATGGGCGCACGATTTGTGCCTTCGGGGAGGCTTCGTCATGGCCGGTTGAGGCGATTGTTGCGAAATTCCGCGATGAGCTGCTAGAAGATACTACTGAGGATCTAGTAGGCGAGCCGAAGAACATCGAGGCCGAGGCTCAAGGCGTTATTTGGTAAACAGTTAGGTGCGGTGCTAGGTGCTAGAAGGCGCGAGGTGAGGATACTAACGCCGTTTTCGTGGACGAGTTGACTTTTTGGGAGATCTGCCAGATCGGGAGCTGGACTGCTGTCTCGACCTTGGCTTCGAATCGTTATTTTTGCTCGCTTTCACCCCTGTGGTAGTGGGTGGGCCGGCGACTGCGAAATCGACGAATCGCTTCACCTTGTCGATCGCTTTGATGCTGAGAGGAAGCTTCATGCCCATTGCTAGGCGATCGCCACCGTAGGAGGTCCATGCTTTATTGTGGTCTTCGAAGCGCCATTTTGAACTGCCCGGGAGGTCCTCCCGCTTGACGACGCCGCGAACACCCATATTAGGCACCTCAACCATTAGGCCCATAGCACGGACATCAGTAATGACGCCATCGAAGGTTGTTTCTTCACCTTGATTAGCGGATTGGTCTGAGAGGGCTGTAATTTCTAAATATTCGAGGAGTTTGATCTGTTTTGTCTCGGATTCTGCCTCAGAAGAATTGCGTTCAGTTTCTGAGATGTGCTGGGCGATGTCGTGTAAGTTCTTCTGTGAGGGTGTCCGATCTGGATTTTTCGGAGGGTTTTCAAGAAAGCGCTGGAGACCGCGGTGCACGATGAGATCCGCATAGCGGCGGATGGGGGAGGTGAAGTGGGTGTAATCGGTTTTCGCAAGGCCATAGTGGCCGAGTGGCTCTGCGGAATAGGCGGCACGTTTTAAAGATTTAAGTAGGCCTAGTTTGATCTGATGCTCCTCGGCACTGCCTTTGGCGCTATCTAGGAGAGCTTGGATGTGAGCGCGGTTATTGAGATCTCCGGGTTGATAGCCATACTCCTTCGCGGTCTCAGCATAATCGTCGAGGCGTGACGGATCTGGATCCTCGTGGATTCTGTAAATTGAGGGTTTTGCCCGTTCTCTTAGAACTTTGGCCACGGCCTGGTTGGCAATGAGCATGCATTCTTCGACGAGCTGGTGAGATGAGGTGTGGACTACGGGAACGGCTTCTGTGGCACGGCCGTTTTCGTCGAGTTTGATCTTAATCTCTGACATTTCAAGGTCGAGCGCGCCGTTTTTGAAGCGATTTTTGCGGAGCAGAGAGGCCATTTTCCATGCCTCCCGGACGGAACCAGCGAGTGTAGGATCTGAGCCTTGTGGGGCATCGCCACCATCGAGAATTTCCTGAGCCATTTCGTAGGAAAGTTTCGCACGAGAATGGATTACGGAATCGATGAACTTGGTATTGACGACATGGCCGGTTTTGGAGATTTCCATCACAGCGCATTTTGTGAGGCGATCTACATCGGGTTTCAGCGAGCAGATTCCATTGGAAAGTTCTACGGGCAGCATGGGTAGGACGCGGTCTACTAGATAGGTAGAATTGCCGCGCTCCGCAGCTTCTTCATCCATGGGGGAGCCGGGCTTGATGTAGTGCGAAACGTCGGCAATGTGCACTTCTAGCAACCAGCCTCCTGATTTGGTTTTGGCGATGTAAATTGCGTCGTCATGATCCTTTGCGTCGAAGGGATCTATAGTGATGATCAGTTTTTTGCGGTGATCGTGGCGGCGCGCGATTTCTTCCTGCGGCACTTCGTCGGGCACGGCCCGGGCTTCCCGTAATACGTCTTCTGGAAAAGAGGTTTTGAGGCCGTAACGGGCGATAGTAGATAGAATATCGACTCCGGCATCTCCGGGCCATCCGAGCACTTCGATGATGTGCCCTGTGGGGTCAGCAGCGGGATTCTCCCAAGAATCGAGATCGACGACGACTGTTTGACCGGGTTCTGCGGTTGTGTCTCCGTTGATTTTAATTTGCCCATCGAGCGCTTTGTCATCTGTCTCGACAAATTTGAAGTTCTTCTTGTTGCGGAAGATTCCGACGATTCGCCCAGAACGACGACTTAGGATTTCTAAGACTTTTCCGCGCATTTCTTGGTCGTCTGGCGCGGGACCTCGTTGGCGGGGTTTACTGCTGGGTGGGGAAGGGAGGATGCGGACACTATCGCCATCTAGTGCCGTGGATGTCTTATCTCGGGGGATGAAAATGCGGGAGTGGACGGTGAAATCGATACCCGAAGCTTGGTTCGATTCGTCGGCGATGATGGGGTAGAAGAAGGCGTGGCCATTGGGCAAAAACTTGATGGAGCCAGTGAGGGTGTGCTCGGTAGAGGAGGGCCGATTGTTCTTGGCCTTCTTCGATTCTGGCTTGGGGTCTGTCTTCGGAGGTTTTGGGAGGGAATAAAGGTTTTTTGCGCCAATTTGTATGGTTTTGGCTTCTTTGAGGTCCGCGAGTATGCCGCCTAGTTCGCCTTTCCGGTCGGCAGGGATTTCCAGCTGCTTGGCGATTTGAGTTTTGGAGAAAGTTTGATCCGGGTTGGATTGAAAGAGGTTGAGAATTTTATCGCGCATGGGGCAATTTGTTAGGTATTTTTAAGCTGCTTAGGAGCTTTGGTAGCAGGCGGCAGCGCTTGGTACGCGGCGGAGGTTATGCTCAGCAGCGGGAGCTTACAAGGAGGCATTCGAGGTAAAGCTACTGGCAAAATCAGGACGAGTAGCGGCTGCGGCTACCTGCTTGGCGGGGTTTGCGGCGGCTTGGTGAGGCGCTCGGTGCTCTTCCTGAGGTGGAGGATTGGCGGGGGCGGCGGTTGTTATCATTTCCGCGATTTCCTCCGCCTCCGCCGCGATTTCCACCTCGGTTTCCTTGCTGGACTTTCGGTGGTTTAAAGCCGCTACGATGTTTTTCTGCTAAGGCTTCACTGTGCCATTGTTGAGCGGTATCACGAGGGATTTCATCTTTAATGATTCGCTCGATATCGCGAAGAAACTGAATTTCGTCTTCGGCACAGAAAGAAACTGCAAGTCCGGCAGCACCGGCTCTACCCGTCCGTCCGATGCGGTGCACGTATGCTTCTGGCTCATTGGGCAGATCGTAATTTACGACGAGTCCTACATCTTTTACGTCGACTCCTCGGGCGGCGACATCAGTTGCGACGAGGACGGGGATTTCGCCTCTTTTAAATTTCGCTAGGGCACGCTCTCGTTGTGCTTGGGATTTATTGCCATGAATTGCTTCTGCTTCGAAGCCTGCTGCGGTGAGGGCTTTGGCAATTTTATTGGAGCCGTGTTTGGTGCGTCCGAAAACAATGGTCAGCTTTGCCTCGCTGGCGTGACTTTGTTTTTCAAGAAGTTCTTGAAGGAGATACATTTTGTTGCCGCGATCTACGAAACACAGCTTTTGCTCGATGCGCTCGGCGGTGGTTACTTCTGGGGTGATTGTTACGCGCGCAGGATTATGGAGAATGTTTTGCGCAAGCGATACGATATTGGGCGCAAGAGTTGCGGAGAAAAAGAGTGATTGTTTCTTAGAAGGGAGCAGGGCGAGAATTTTTTTCACGTCACGGAGAAAGCCCATATCTAGCATGCGATCGACTTCATCGAGGACTAGGAATTCGACGGCTGAGAGATCGACGTGGCGTTGTTCGATGAGGTCGAGCAAGCGGCCGGGACAAGCGACAAGGACGTCTTGGCCGCGGCGCATTGCAGATACTTGCGGATTTTGACCTACACCTCCGTAGATCAATGTTTGGTTGAAGCGGATTTTTTTACCATAAGTAGAAAAGGATTTTCCGACTTGGATGGCTAGCTCGCGAGTAGGAGCGAGGACGAGGCAGCGGCATTGTTTCGGGCCCGGGCGTTTCGGTAAAGTGTGGAGGAAATGCAGAACTGGGAGGGCGAAGGATGCTGTTTTGCCAGTCCCCGTTTGGGCACAACCTAGAAGGTCGCGGCCTTCTAGGAGAAGAGGGATAGCTTGTGCTTGGACAGGTGAGGGAGTGGTGTAATCGAGTTCGTTAAGAACTTGTTTCAAAGGGGTGGCTAAATCCATAGCCTCGAACGTAGGGGTCATAATATACAAGAAAGCAGCCACTACCAGACTGTCTGGTGGGTGCGGAGTGACGATGAGTAAGGGGTGAACTCCTTTCAATCTCTCATCGAATAAGACCGGAAAAAGTAGTGCCGCAGGGCAGCAATGCGCGAGTTACAGACCGCAGATAAGTGTGGAAATACCTACCTTTCAGGATTTCACAAGGTAAATCTTGGTTGTTCCGTTCTTTCGCTTGTAGGAAGCGTGTCCGAATCCGGGCGAGAAATGGGCTGAGTTGAGGGCTTGCAAAGGCTGGCATTTTAGAAATACTGCGGCAGAAGGCCAGCCATGGAAGAGATACGAATTGAAGGTGTAAGGAAGGTTTTTGGCGGTGAGGTGGTTGCTTTAGATGGATTGGACCTTACTATTGAGGCGGGAGAGCTTTTTTTCCTGTTGGGTGGATCGGGGTGTGGGAAGACGACGCTGCTTAGGTGTATTGCTGGACTTGAAAAACCAACGGATGGCAAGATTTTCTTCGGTGAGCACAATGTGACGCAGGTGGCTCCGCATAGACGCGAGGCAGCGATGGTATTTCAAAGTTATGCGCTGTGGCCGCATCTTACGGTGGGCAAGAATATTGCTTTTGGCTTGGAAGAACGCAAAATTCCTAAGGCGGAGATCAAGGTTCGTGTGGAGGAAGCTTTGGAGATGGTGAAGTTACCGGGCTACGGGGACCGATCAATCGATCAGATGTCTGGCGGGCAGCAGCAAAGGGTGAGTCTGGCACGAGCGTTAGTTGTCAAACCTCGCTGTTTGTTACTCGATGAGCCTTTGTCGAACCTTGACGCCGGTTTACGTATTGAAATGCGTCGAGAGATCCGGCGGATCGTTAAGGAGAATGGGTTGACTGGTATTTATGTGACACACGATCAGGAGGAAGCACTGGCGATGGCGGACCGGATGGCAGTGCTTTCAGAAGGAAAAATAGCGCAAGTAGGTAGTCCGGAGGAGATTTACCGAACGCCTTTGAGTAGTTATGTAGCTGGATTTATAGGTGAGACGAATCTTGTGCATGGAAAGGTGAGAGAGGAGTATGGGGGATATTGTTTTGTGCAGACGGATGGGAGTGCGCTGGTGGGGAAGGTGACGAAGGATGGCTGGCAGCCAAAGAAAGGAGCACTTGCGACTGTGTCAATTCGTCCAGAAGCATGGCGCTTGCATGACAAGGAGGGCGATAATGAGTTGGCTGGGAAGGTGGTGGAGCGTAGCTATCTGGGGCAGCGGATCGAGTATCAGGTAGAAACATCGATTGGGCGCCAACAAGTCGTAGAAATGAACCCACATATCATTCACAAGCCCGGCGACGAAGTTTTGCTGCACGCCCGCCATAATGATGTGGTGGTTTTCGCAAAATAGGGAGCATGAAGGCAAAGCTCATAATTATCTTAGGTTTGCTTGCAGTGATTGTGGCGCTGCCGCTTGTTTTGAAGAAGGAGACGGCGACGGCACCGCCCTCTTCCGCAGATGATACTTTGATTATTCTTTCGCCTCACAATGAGTCGATACGCAAAGAGATTGGAAATAAGTTCGCCAAGTGGTGGAAAGAGGAGACGAACCGCTCGATATACGTAGATTGGCGCACACCCGGGGGCACATCTGAAATTCGGATGGTGATTGACGCAGGATATAAAGCGGCGGAGGAGACGGGGCGAGAGGGGATAGGCGTGGATTTGTTTTTCGGTGGTGGTGAACCTGATTTTTCGGGACAGGAAAGGGCTGGAAGGCTTGTGAAGCTGGATGTTTTTGAGAACCAACCTGAGCTTTTTGGTGAAAACGGCTCAATTCCTGAGATATTTACTGGAGAGCGGTATTATTCAGAGGATCAAGTGTGGGTGGGGACATGCGTTTCTCAATTTGGTATTTGCTACAATCCTGATTTCTTGGATCGGCTATCAGCAACTCCGCCGACGAAATGGCAGCACCTAGGAGAAACGTCTTACATAGGCTCGCTGGCGTTGGCAGATCCTACGAAAAGTGGGTCAGTTGCGCGGACATTTGAGCTGCTTGTGCAGGGAGAGATGCAGAAGGCGCGCCGAGAAGGCAGAGACGTGGCGCAAGGGTGGGATGAGGGCCTGCAATTGATCCAAAGAATGTCTGCCAATGCCCGTTATTTCACGGATAGCGCTTCAAAAATACCTCATGACGTGGGTCAGGGTAATGCTGCTGCGGGTATGTGCATTGATTTCTATGGAAGGAGCTATTCAGAAGAGCTCAAGAGTGATGATGGGAAGAGAAGAGTAGTATGGATTGCCCCGGATGCTGGAACAACGATGAGCTGCGATCCGATTGCTATACTCAAGGGCGCACCACATGAAGAGATTGCCCAGCGTTTCGTAGAATTCTGCCTTTCGCCCGAGGCTCAGAAGCTGTGGTTCCAGCGACCTGGAACTCCCGGCGGGCCGGAAGACAGGGCCCTACATCGGATTCCTATCCGTCGAGATCTTTTTACTCCAGAAATTTTTGAATACACTACGATGACTGGAGGAAACCCATATGACGATCCGGGGAATTTCATTTATGAGAAGGAGCTTACCGGTAAAGTTTTCAATACGTTAAGACAACTTGTGAAAGTGATGTGTATCGATTCACATGATGAACTGACTGAGGCGTGGGCGGCGATGATCGCGGCGGATATGCCTTTGGAGGCGCTTGCCGTTTTCCACGATGTTTCAAAAGTCAGTTACGAGATCGCTGGGAAAGGTGATCCGGGCCTGGATAGCCGTGATTCTATGGTGCAATCGCGCAGGATGGAGGAGCTAGGCGAGTGGTTCCGCGCAAATTATCGGGAAGCGAAGCGGTTGTCTGAAAATTCTGTAGTTTCAAAAGGCGAGAACTGAGGTCTGATTTCCATTGATAAGCTCAATTTTTGTTCACGAAATGCTGTTCAAGTAAGGATTTTCAAAGGTTTTACCGATGAAATTCCGGGTAGCGTCTCTCCGATGTAAATTTGTTTAGAAAAACGCTTGTGAAATTTTTCACAATCTCACACGCTCTCGCCGCCTTGC
>CAWKHB010000010.1:0-151693 GCA_963849375.1 uncultured Verrucomicrobiae bacterium
ACTCACCATTTTCAGGAGTCACGACACGTGGTGGAGGATTTCGCCAGAACTAAGTGCATCGCGGCTCTCACCTTCCATGTGGGACTTGGGCCTGATGTGCTGGGGAGAAGCCATGAATTATGGCGACAATGAACAGGCCGATACACGGCCATTTTTGGGTTTTCATAGGTTATTTTTTGGGGAGGAATCCTTTATAATGACCTAAAAACGGAATTTTTCAAAAGTTTTTTTATACTACTTTCGGATGAGTCGGAAAAGTGCTTTATGAGGGTCATATTTTATATCGCTCCCACGTATGGTTTTAACGCTTTTTTCAGTTCCTTGAGCTATCTTATCTCCTTCTGATCTTCCTGACGATTCAAAACAACCAACGCAGCGCCTCTTTATACCCAATACTGAGCAGTGAGCAACACAAGCGTTCCCTTCCCAACTTCTATCACGCGTCAGTCGGCGGTCATAACTTTCTGCCGGACTCAACATCCATCTAGCCTTCGTGGCCGTCTATTCGCCTCATTGCCTATGCGACAAACCTTCGCAACCCCTCGACCAGGATTACCGGTAGGTATGCTCGCCGAGGCATCCGCCCCCCATCTCGAGTCGACCCCCGAACTGATAGAATACAAAGACCGCCTTGCAAGCTAACGGCTTCAGGATGTTCACACCACCCGCGCAGAAAAAGGTCGCGAACTGAAACGCAGATCGCCGGTCTTAAACCCTCCCCCAGCTACTTTTGCCTGAGCTAAGTAACCGCCTAGGGGTGGGTTTCTCAAACAGTCCTCAATCTTCAATCTTCAATCAGAACTTGAAGGGGACGTGAAGGCCATCTTAAACGAAGGCTTCATCCCTGCGGACGCTTTCGGCTGCAGACCATGAGTGATTTGCGCTTAAACCGATATCAGCGGGGCTAATTAACTCGACCGACAGTCAAGCCGAGGCGATATTCTTCGAATTTCTGATTGCCGAGGAAGATGAATTCTAAGCCGACGTTGAGTGCTCCGAAGGTTTTAGCGCCGACCGCGCGGCTCCAGTAAGTTTCGAAGGCGTCTAAGAAGGAAAGGGTAGCTCCGTAAAGCATACCCGATTGATCAAAATACCATGCGTTGACCTTGCTTTTTAGGCCCCATTCGTCACCGTTCCCAAAGTTATTAAAATCAAAGGTGTCTCGGTCATGCTCCTAAGAGTCCATAGTGCCAAAAAGTTGACTACTGGAAAGATGGCCTAGAATATTTTCTATCGAAAGTTTTCCGGTCTGCGTGATAAAGCTGGCTGTCACTAATTTATTAACCACTCACTTACCACCAAATCGTTTCTCTAAAATCTCCTGCCGGTAACTGAAAATTCTCTTCAGCTTAGGCCGGACGAAAATCCCATGCCCCATCTCGCCAAAGGGCCAAAATGGTAGGGCATAATGCACCAGATCTGTCATCATCACACCTCCCTCTACCTCTTCAAAGGTATGCCGGTGATGCCAAAACTTATACGGCCCGAAGCGCTGCTCATCTACAAATGAAGCACGCTTTTCCACCGTTTTTATCTCCGTGACCCACGGCACCCATATACCGGGAGCAACCATCACCTTGTATTCGATAATTTGCCCTTCATACATCTTATTACCCGGTTGATATACAATCTTAAAGCCCAGCTCATCAGGCGTAATCTCGTCGAGATTTGAGGGACTCGAAAAGAAGCTCCATGCCTCATCCAAACTGATCGGTAATTTCTGCTTCTGCTCAAGAACATGTATCATTGGCAAGACCCTCCACCCGATTCGCCGCTTAGCAAGTCCTACCCACCACTCCGCGTCCTACTTGACCATTGCCCGAACATACCATATCTCACTCCCTTCAAATTCCGCCATGTCCAGCACGATCATTTATACCAAAACTGACGAAGCGCCAGCTCTCGCCACCTACTCACTCCTGCCAATCATTCAGGCTTTCTCGAAACCCGCTGGAGTCCACTTCGAAACTCGGGATATTTCACTGGCGGGCCGCATCCTGTCTCAGTTCCCCGACATCCTCACTGCGGAACAGCAGGTGCCAGATCACCTCGCAGAACTTGGGAAAATGACTCTGCAGCCCGATGCAAATATCATCAAGCTGCCAAACATCTCCGCCTCCGTCCCCCAACTGAAAGCTGCTATCAAAGAGCTCCAAAACGGCGGCTATCCCATCCCAGACTTTCCAGAAGACCCCAAAACTCCCGAAGATAAGGACACCCGCGCCCGCTATGCGAAAGTCATGGGCTCCGCTGTAAACCCTGTCCTTCGTGAAGGAAATTCAGACCGCCGCGCACCCGGGGCCGTCAAAAACTACGCCAAAAAACACCCTCACTCCATGGGTGCGTGGTCTAAAGATAGCAAAACGACCGTCGGCACCATGGCAGGCCAAGGCGACTTCTTTGCCAACGAAAAGTCTATCACTGTAACAGATGCCACGGACGTAATAATCGAGCACATCTCTACGGATGGCAGGGCAACCACTTTGAAAGAAAGTTTCCCACTCCTCGCCGGGGAAATTCTAGACGCGACTTTCATGAGCAAAACAGCTCTCACCCGCTTCCTAGATGCTCAGATCGCCGAGGCAAAACTCGCCGGCACCCTCTTTTCCCTGCACATGAAGGCCACCATGATGAAAGTGAGCGATCCCATCATCTTCGGTCACGCCGTCAAAGTTTTCTTTAAAGACCTCATCGGCAAGCACGAAGAAACCCTCGCCCCACTCAACATCGATTACAATAACGGCTTCGGTGATTTCCTCGCAAAAATCGAATCCCTCCCCGCTGACTCACAATCCGCGATCAAAGCAGATATCGCCGAAGTCTACAAAAACAGTCCCGCTCTCGCCATGGTCGATAGTGACAAAGGCATCACTAATCTTCACGTGCCCTCAGACGTCATCATCGATGCCTCCATGCCTGCCATGATTCGCACCTCCGGCCAGATGTGGAATGCAGAAGGCAACCAACAAGACGCTTTAGCCGTCATTCCCGATTCCTCCTACGCCGGCGTCTATCAAACAGTCATCGATTTCTGCCGCGATAACGGTGCGCTAGATCCGAAAACTATGGGCTCCGTTCCGAACGTTGGCCTCATGGCAAAAGCCGCCGAGGAATATGGTTCCCACAACAAAACCTTTGAAATCCCCGCCGCAGGCAAGGTGCGCATCGTCACATCATCCGGCGAAACACTCCTCGAACACAGCGTCGAAAAAGGCGATATCTGGCGCGCCTGCCAAACGAAGGATGCATCCATCCGCGATTGGGTGAAACTCGCCGTCACCCGCGCCCGGGCCTCCGTCACTCCAGCCATTTTTTGGCTCGACGAAAATCGTGCACACGATTCAGAACTGATCAAAAAGGTAAACACTTACCTCTCCGAGCACGATACTCAGGGCTTAGACATCAGCATCCTGCCACCCGCCGCCGCTTGTTTAAAAACGCTCGAGCGAATCGTCGAAGGCAAAGACACCATCAGCGTCACCGGAAATGTCCTACGCGACTACCTCACTGATCTCTTTCCAATTCTCGAAGTTGGCACTTCAGCGAAAATGCTTTCCATCGTGCCTCTTATGAATGGCGGTGGCCTCTTTGAAACCGGCGCAGGCGGCTCAGCCCCAAAACACGTCCAGCAATTTACCAAAGAAAACTACCTGCGCTGGGACTCTCTCGGAGAGTTCTTCGCCCTCGCTGCTTCACTCGAGCATCTCGGCGAATCACAAAACAATCCCCAAGCAAAAATTCTTGCTGAAACACTCGACAAGGCCACCGGAGAATTTCTCGAAAACGACCGCTCACCCGGTCGGAAACTCGGCACCATCGATAATCGCGGCTCCCACTTCTACCTCGCACTCTATTGGGCCAAAGCCCTCGCCGCCCAAACCACCGATGCGGATCTCGCCAAAAATTTCACCTCCATCGCCGAGCAACTTTCAGCAAACGAGGAAAAAATCATTGAAGAACTCATCGCCGTCCAAGGAAGCCCTGCCGATATCAATGGCTACTTCCACCCCGACGATGCCAAGGCCTCAGCAGCGCTTCGTCCAAGTGAGACCTTCAATCAAGTGCTAGCCAAATTGTAGCTCACGTCTACTCATAGGGGTTGACCTGCTCACCCCGTTCAGGTTGCTGAGTTGGTTCATCTGTTTGCTCAGAATAAGGCGGAGCAAATGCCGACTGGGCCCAATGCGTCAGGAAAAACTTCTTTTCTGACGTAAGCTGGTGCTCAGCCGTGCCCAAAATCGGTCTTAACGTCGTCGAAAGCTGGAGCGTCACTAATAAGAAAATTCCTGCCCAGATCACAATCGGTATCCTCAGCTTTGCCCCCGTCGCCTTGAGACCTAAGCGCAAGAACCTATAACCAAAAGCGAGCGCGATCATCCAAACAATCACCGCCAGACTACCAATGAAACCAACCGAAGATGTGCCTTGCGCGAAAATCCAAACTGCGGGCGCAAATCCTAGTAGCAAAATTCCAGCTAGGGCTAACGCCGCACAGAGGTAGCTCGCCATCCGCATAAGAGATGCCTGTGACCCAGCTAAACTCCCGAAGATATATAAACTCGGGAAACATATAAGTCCCGCAAAGATTAGGCCGCACACAAGCTTCACAGGAGCCGCCCAAAGCTGATGCCCATATGAAAAAGTCCCGAGCAGAAACCCAAAAATGAGCATCGAAAGAACGGCGACCGCTGAGAGACGCATAATGACCTTCGTGCCTTCGCATCTCGTATCATCTACCAAGCCCTGCGGCCTTCGCAATAGCTCCTCAAATAAGTTCTTAAAACTATAATCCGGCTTACCCATTGTATCTACCTTATCTATATCATTCATGGTTTCTTTTTTTGTTTAACGTTACTTGTCTCAAAAATAAATATGCGAGGATCACGCAAAGTATTGGCGCCCCTATGTAAATAAGGTCGTTAAAAAGCGGCATCATCTGCAGCGAGTTCCAGACTGCCTCAAGAAAGCTTCCCTCCATGGCATCCTCACGAAACAAACGCACTTCGAGATCTGGCGAACCAATAAAGGGCCGCAGAACCCAAGAAAACTGTGTTCCTAGTAGCGCATTCCCAGCCACCCAGGCGCATAGTGTCTTCATGGCGACTCCGCGCGTTGGGCAATACTGATGCAGAAACCCACCTAACTTCACCAGTCCCCAGACACCCGCTATCGCAATAAGGGCCACATGCACGAGCAAGAACACCGCATGTGCGGAATCAGCCTTCGATGAGCCTGAATCCGGCATCGTCATTGCAAAATACCAACAGACAGGCGATAGGCTTCCTAATATCACCCCAGATATAGCAAACCCTCGCAAAAGCGCCCGCAGAGATTCCCGGAAACCGAACCCACTCCCGAAAAGAATTCCAATAAGGCCATTCAAAAACCAATTCCCACCCAAAGTGAGAGCAATCAACAAAGGCATTTTAAGCGCCACGTAAACACCCATCACAGGCGAACGCCACAGCCCCATCGTAAAGCCATAGAGGCACCAGCTTATCCCTGCAACAACTGCCGTTAACAAAAGTCCGCAATCTGCCTCTGAATCGATATCACCCCTTAATAACTTTGTAATTTCCTGCTTCAACAAGGCCATCACAAGCCTCGAATGTGAAACTATGATGAAGGTTGTATGAAAATTTTATGAATAAAATTATGTAAGCACCTTCGGCAGCCAGATATCTACCTTTGTTCCTTGTCCTAACTCAGAAGTAATACCAATCGTCCCACCATGCAATTCCACTGCCTCTTTCACCAGAGTTAGCCCCAGTCCCGTCCCCTTCTTTCCCGTCCGCAAATGACGCAACGAGTAAAATCGATCAAACACTTTTTCCAAAGCATAGTCCGGTATCCCCTCACCCTCATCTTTAATTGATACCGCAAATCCTTCACCCTTCTCTGCAATAGAAATCTCTACCGACCCTCCTTTCGGCGAAAAATCAATCGCATTCTCCAAGACGTTATGGAAAGCCGCTCTTAAGATGAACGAATCTCCCCGCACCAGTGCCACCCTCGCAACACGCAATACTTCAAGACTTACCCCAGCCTGCTCCACCACAATCCGCACATTCGCCACAGCCTGATCCACCAAGGCCACCAAATCTAATTCATCAGCCGCCACCAGTACCCGTTTGCTTTCAAGAGCAGAAAGCTCCAAAAGCCTCGTTAGCAATCGATCCGTCCGCCTTGTCTCCACCTGAATATTCTCGAAGAACCGCGTCCGCTCCTGCTTCGTCATACCGCCTTCGTCCTCGCCAAGCAACTCCGCCGCACCGCGAATACCCGCCAGCGGGCTCTTCATCTCATGCGTCAGAGTTTGCACATAGCGCTCCGCAAATTGCCTCCCTTCCAGCGCCTCACGCATCGACTCGAGAGACTTCGCCAACGTATTCACCTCCTTCCCGAGGCCCAAATACGGTAGCTTCACACGCTTCCCCGCCTCAATCTCGCGCGTATACTCCGTCAGCTGCGCAATGGGGCGGTATTGCCAAATAAATACCACTCCCACACAAAACAAGATACCTCCTCCTACCAGACCCGTCCCCCACCAAATTTCAGAAACCCGCCTTTGCATAATGGGTAAAACATCCGACTTCTGCTTGTATACCGTCAGCACTCCAAGCGGATCCTGCCGTTCTCCTATCGCTGCTGCGACGTGCAAAACGGATGGGAAATCCTCATTTTTTCCACCCGGACTACTGCGTGCACCATACTTCCCTCTAAGTGTTAAATACACATCTCGTTGCTGCGAGAAATCCTCGCCCACACGCTCGGGATACCCGCTATCATATAACAGGATCCCCCTCGAATTTGTAATATATATATCAGTGCCGATCTTTTTCTTATCGTGCTCAAATATCAGAGCATCAATCGTCCGTCCACGCGCAGCATCCATCGCCTGCCCCAAATTTTTTAACTCTTGCTCATCTTCACCAAAGTTTTCTGCTGCGATTTCTGCCAGAATATTTGCCATGTCCACCATCACCTCTTCGGTCGCCTGGAAAAGTTGCGGCTCTACCTCCGCCAGCTGATCACGCACTAACAAATTAAACCCCGCGCCTATAATGAGCGCGATAATTGCCAACGTAATTCTGGTTAGCCTCATCGCTTTTGTGGCTTATAAACATAACCCAGCCCACGCCGAGTCTCTATGCAATCTGCATACGACTCCCCGATACATCTTAACTTCGCCCTTAAACTCTTAATATGCGCATCCACCGTCCGGTCCGTCACCGCACCAGGGTCGTCCCAAGCCTTTTCCAATAACTGCTCACGCGAAAATACCTGCCCGGGCTTCGAAATAAGTATGCTCGCAAGCCGGAACTCGTAGGCCGTCAGCTCCAAAGGCAAATCACCACAGAAAATCTGCTTCGCCAGCCCATCCACCAGCAGCTCCCCTTCTCCCAGGTCATCCGCCTTCCCAGCCAAAGATTCATCCTCCGAGCTCCGCCGCAAAATCGCCTTCACCCTCGCCGCCACCTCCCGCGGTGAAAACGGCTTCGTCACATAGTCATCACCACCCATCTCCAAGCCCAGTACCCGATCAATCTCACTACCACGCGCCGTCAGAAACAGGATAGGTATGCGCCGCTTTTCTCGTAATTTTCTGCATAAATCAAAGCCCGTCATATCTGGAAGCCCAATATCGAGTATCGCCAAATCATGGTTTTGCTCGTCCTCCGCTTTCAAAGCATCTACTCCACAAAGCGCGTGATGCACTTGGTGGCACTCACTTTTCAACGCGTAGATTAATGTATCAGCAATCGCTGGCTCATCTTCCACCAAAAGAATCAAAGGCATACCAAAACCCTACCCAATCACCTCTCATAAAAAATCCTTTTCTCAAGAAACCCCAACACCCCACTATGGGCGCACTTCTCCTTGCATTAAACCTAGCCAAGCACCCCTCAAACCGTTTCCATACTCCCCCCGTGACCACTCACCGCACAGACGACCTCCGTATTTCCGGCATCAATCCGCTTATTTCGCCCGCGGTCCTTGCCTATTATCTACCCATCACAGAAAAGGCCGCTTCCGTTGTCGCAAACGCGCGCACACAGGCCGAAGCTATACTTGCCCAAAAGGATGACAGGCTCCTTGTCATCATCGGCCCTTGCTCCATCCATGACCCCGAAGCCGCCCTCGAATATGCCGAAAAGCTCCAAAAAGAAGCAGAACGCCTTAGCGATGATCTCTGCGTCATCATGCGTGTGTATTTTGAAAAACCCCGCACCACCGTCGGCTGGAAAGGACTGATTAATGATCCCGATCTCGATAACACCTTCGATATCAATCGCGGCCTACGTATCGCCCGGAAACTCCTCCTAGATCTTGCCAATATGGGCATCCCCGCCGGCACTGAGTTTCTCGATACCATTTCCCCGCAGTATATCGCAGATCTCATCGCCTGGGGAGCCATCGGCGCCCGCACCACGGAATCTCAAATCCATCGCGAGCTTGCATCCGGCCTTTCCATGCCCGTTGGCTTCAAAAATGGCACCGGTGGCTCCATCCAAATTGCCCTCGACGCCATCCAATCCGCCTCGAACCCCCATCACTTTCTCTCTGTCACAAAGCAAGGCGTCTCCGCCATCGTTTCCACTGCTGGCAATCAATCTTGCCACCTCATCCTACGCGGTGGGAAATCAGGCCCGAACTTCGAAGCGGCCAATATCGCGGAAGTCGAAAAGATCCTAGAAACCCAAAGTGTTACCTCATCACTAATGATCGATTGCTCCCATGGAAACTCAAACAAAGACTTCCGCAACCAACCAAAAGTCGCAGCAAACTTAGCTGAGCAAATCGCCGCAGGCTCCTCCTCGATCACCTCCGTAATGATTGAATCAAACCTCGTGGAAGGAAATCAAAAGCTGAACCCAGATCTTTCCACACTCACACGCGGTCAGTCCGTCACCGATGCCTGCATCAATTGGGACGACACCGTTGCTGTCCTCGAAAACCTTGCCTTTGCCGTCCGCACCCGCCGACAAAAGTCGCCTACCTCTCAGCCTTAGGTTTCGATAAAAACTCGTCGATTTCCTTTACCGTTCTCGTATTCAAAACATCCTCGCGCCGCAGCCAACCCTTTCTAGCGACTCGCGTCCCAACCCCCAGCAGGTGCAGTTGCTCCGTCGAATGTGCATCAGGATTGATCGAACATAGCACCCCCTTGTCCCGGGCTTTCTTCCACAAACGCCAGTCCATATCCATCCGCATCACACTGCAATTGAGCTCAATCACAGTGCGCGTCTCCGCCGCACAATCAATAATCTTGCTCTGATCAATCGCATAGGCACCTCGCTTTAACAGCAATCTCCCAGTGACATGCCCCAACATCGTCACATACTCATTCTCCATCGCCTGAATCACCCGCGCCGTCATCGCAGCTTCATCCAGTTTCCCAAAATTATGAACCGAAGCCACGCAATAATCTAGCTGAGCAAGAATTTCATCCGAGAAATCCAAGGATCCATCCATCAGGATATCCACTTCATTCCCTGCGTAAATCCGAAAACCCTCCTTTGTCTTTTCTAACTCACGAATCTCAGCAACCTGCTTCAATAACCGTTCTTCATCCAGCCCACCTGCGTAAAAACTAGATTTCGAGTGATCTGAAATTCCAAGATATTGCAACCCAAGGTCAATAGCCTCCTCAACCATAGCTTCCAAGGTATCACGACCATCTGATTCGGTAGTATGATTGTGAAATGTCCCTCGAAGATTCGCCAACTCTACCAATCGCGGTAGCTTTCCATCTGCCGCAGCTTCGATCTCACCTCGATTCTCGCGCAGCTCGGGCTCAATAAAATCTAAGCCCAAAGCCCGGTAAATTTCCTTCTCTTCGTTGATTTCTGGCGGTTCCTCCGAACCCTTTGCCACTGTAAATCCGTATTCGTTAAGCGACCAACCACGCTTTTGCGCTAACGACCTCAAAGCCACATTGTGCTCCTTGGATCCCGTGAAATACTGCAACGCAAATGGAAACTCCTTGTTCGTCACAGCTCGCAAATCGCAATTCATACCATTTGTCAGCCGCACCGATGCCTTCGTCTTTCCGCAGGCAATCACTGCTTCCACCTCTGGAAGCGTCGTGAAATCCTCACACACAAGAGCACCCTCTTTGGTCGAAACTAAGAAATCCAAGTCCCCCAGAACCTCCTTCGCCCGCCGATAAGAACCCGCCACTGCAACCTGTGAAACTTCTGGATGCATCCGTAACTTCTCTCGGATCGATTCCACCAATACCCCAAGACTCCCCAACCGATACTGATCCGCAAATTTTTCATTCGCCTCAATACCTTCCAAAATCTTCTCCTCGGTTTTCTTTCCAAACCCGCTCAACTTCGAAACCCGACCGTCTAAACAAACAGCCTTCAGTGTCTCGAGGGAATTTACACCGAGCTCATCGTGAAGCACCTTGATTTTCTTCGGCCCAAGTCCCTGCACATCAAAAACTTCGAAGATGGTTTCCGGAAATTCCGCTTTCAGCTTATCATAGTATTCCAGCCTCCCAGTCTGCACCAACTCGCTCAACTTATCGCTTAAAGCAGCTCCAATTCCTTTCAGATTTCTAAGCTCACCGCTCTTAGCTAGCTCGATCACATCCTCCTCACTCCCATCAATCAACTCCGCGCCCTGCCGGTAAGCCCGCACCTTAAACGCATTTTCTCCTTTTAGCTCCAACAACAGCGCAATCTTCTCAAGAACCACCACCATATCATCCCGCGTAATCATGACAAAAGGTGTCCCTGCCTCAACTACTTTGCAAGCCAGCCATCTCCGCTGAACTTATTTAAGATGTAGTGACAGTCATTTACCTACATCCTAGCAAAACCATACTCTGGCGTCGAAAACTTTCGTATGATCTACTCTACTCACAAACTCATTCCGTAATTCAACTTATCAGTTTCATTCCAGAGACAAAGACTCGAAACTATGCAAAACTGACACCGCTTGCTTTTATAACCTATAGCAAGCGACTCGAAATTTATCTATAGAGCCTCATCATTCCTCTTTTACAAGCCGGACTTTGCCGTTCTTATCCACGATAGTAAACTGACCCCCAGTGCGGAAAGCCATTTCACCCATAGCTTTCTCAGCACGAGGCTCCATTAACGCTACAGAATTTATAACGGTTCCTGTCTTCTTTGCTGCAGATGCTATTTTCCGTGCAATTCTCTCCATATCTCGATTTTTCATAGCTCCATCAGTCATGAAGAAGATCACCTGTGGAGCCGGATCCATATCAAGTGCGAAATCAATCGGGTTCTCCCAATCAGTGCCAATTACTAGCTGCGTTGATCGTATATGTCCCTTTGCTTTTTTTAAGGACTCCGCAGTTACATCCTCCCATGTGAATTTTTGGCGGCTACCTTTGGGCCTCCATTCCCAGAGACTTTTTGCTGTAAAATCAAATTCGTCTCCTTCTTGAGTAACGACTTTCCCAGGCCCTTCTCTATCCTCTCCCTTACCCTTTAGATCTGCAGATGCTGTATCCCCAGCTTTCCAAACAGGTCCAGAGAAGAAAATTAGCTGAAATTTCGTTCCAACACTCAGCCCAGCCACAGCTTTCGAAAGTTCTTCACGCATCAAGGCCTCCCTCTCTCCCTCCATCGAGATTGAGAAATCGATCAAAAACGCCACACGCTCTGCCTTCACTTCCTGCTCAAAAAACTTCGCACCTCCTGCCGCACCAGTCCCAGAATCCGCACCCCAGCCACTGCCGAAGTCATCGCCATCTCCGAAGGACACGGATTGCGTGTCGATTGCTACGTCCAAAACTGGAATCGAAGTTGCAGAAGCGGCTGTGGAGGCGATCACTTTCACCTGTGAAGACGCTGGCGCGGTCGGTTTCCGCTGAATCGCTGTTTTCACCTTTTCAGGTGTGGGCGTATCCTCAGTAGGGTTATTACCTTTATAGGTGATAATCGTTGGGTTCTCCTTATAGATCGGTGGTAAGAACACGAAACCAAGAATCAGACCGATCAATAAGATCGTTAAGCCAGAAATCACTACGGAACTAATGGTTTGATTGCGTTTTTGAGCTGCAAGACGTGCTTGGGCTTCTTCACTAATTGTAACGTGGATACTCATAAAATTATATTCTAACAGGAAACAGCCAATCCGAAAGGAAGTTTCTTACTGGTTATTCTACAACGTCGCAGGATCAATTCTTCTTAGTCATTTTTCTGAAAAATTCGCGGAGGAATCTTTTATATTGCTTCGATCCACTGTCTACCACTTTTTCCAGAAATCACCCACCAGAGCTTCTTGGTACTGCTCCATTTGCTGCCTCTCCTTCGAAGTCTGATCATTATGCCCCGCTAGGTGCAGTAGCCCATGTATAAAATACCGCAAAAACTCGCGCTCCAGCGGCTCTCCATGCTCACGTGCCTGCTTCTCACATACATCAGCACAGATGATGATCTCCCCATGATGAAAGGTGATGACATCTGTTGCGCCATCAATATCCATAAATTCCAAGTGCACCTGCGCACTGGTCTCAACGTCCACAATCGATACCTCAATCTCCGCAAGCTCGGCCAAAGCACTATTCTCGCTAACCGCGATCTCTAACACACTTTCTATCGCAGCTGCGCTGACCCCGATCATCTTCTCACAAAGCCCAGCCGGTAACACGATAACCTTCTGGTGATTTACCACTGAAACTTCGACTTCCATCACCAGAACAGAGCCTAGGCAATCCGTTGTTTCATCGCCGATGTCCGTGGACTCATCGCAGCCGCCTCGCGCTCGTCTTTTGCGGCCTGCTTGTGCAATGCCTTGTCCTCCGGGGGTTTCTGATAATCAATCCGGCTATGTAGCATGCTCCGCAATGTCTTCGCAAAACTTGCTTTCACTTCCGCCAATTCACCCAAAGTGAGCGGACATTCATCGAGCTGGCCATCATTCATCTTCGCCCGCACCAATTCCTCTACAAGAGCACGAATCTTAGCCGGTGTCGGCTTTAACAAAGTCCGCGAGGCACTTTCAATCGTATCTGCCAAACAAATAATTCCACTCTCCCTAGTGCCCGGACGTGGCCCCGGATACCGAAAATTCTTCTCTTCCACCTTCGGTAAATCCTTTGGATTCTCCAGCCCCTGATCCACCTTCTCCATCTCCGCCTTCTTCTGTTCCTGCGCTTTCCTATAAAAGAAATACACCATGGAATCCCCGTGATGCTCCTGAATCACCTCTATAATCCGCGGGTTCAGCTTATGTTTCATTGCCAAATCAACACCATCTTTTACATGCGCAATAATAATCAACGCGCTCATCGTTGGCGTGAGATTGTTATGAGGATTTTCACCCCCGTCTGATTGATTCTCAATAAAATACCCCGGCTTCTTCAGTTTCCCAACATCATGAAAATACGAGCAAACTCTACACATCGGCGCGTTAGCTCCAATCGCCTCAGCCGCCGCCTCTGAAAGCGCAGATACCACCAAACTATGGTGAAACGTCCCCGGGGCCTCAAGCTGCATCTGCTTGAGCAGCTTATGGTTCAAATCACTCAATTCCAGCCAGCTGATATCCGTAGTCAGCTCAAACGTTCCTTCAAATAATGGCAGAAACCCACTAATTAACATCGCTGTCGCCAGCGCAGTCGCAAAAGCAATGCCACTGCCCGTCCCCAGAACTTTGATCCGCTCCATCGAATCAGGACCAAAAACTGCCCTCACATCGAGTTTCCCCAATATAAAAACCAAAATTACCATCATCGCTCCCACATAGATACCAGTCCGGATCAGCTGAGTCCGCTTCCGGATCCTCTCCGTGCATAAAACCGCTGTCATCCCCGCCACAAGACTTATAATAAGGTAGTTCATCACCTCATCGGTCGGCACCAGCAGGCACCCAATCAGGCTCACATACACAGCCGAAAACGCCCCAACTGTCCGCCCAAGCAAAATTCCATGCAGCATCGGCGCAAACGCACACGGTATAAATAGAAACCGATACTGCTCCTGGATCGCCCCCGCATCCGCAAGACTCATCACCAAGCGCACTAGCAACAAATGCCCGATCAATCCGCCTAAAACCAATACCACACGGCTATTGCGATCACACGTTTGCTGGTGCCCCACATGAAACATCACCAAAGCTGTCAGCGCCAAGATAAAGCTATAAACCATCCCCTGAAACGGCTCATCTGCGAAGGATGCCTGAGGCGAGGCCTTCAAGACCAGCATGGCAGAGCACACCGCAAACGCACAATAAAGAGCCAGCTTCACCACCGGACTATCCTCAAGTGCCTCCAACGTCGCATTCTCACTATACACCCTGCGCTTCCGCGCCGAGGAATAGCCCTTTTTTGTCAGACGCCAGCGCCTAATTTGATCCAGAAATCCCAAAATGTAATTGGATGGTAAAATCGACGAACCCGCTTTGCTGCCACGTTCGAAGGACGCGCACGCTACCTACCTCCATCGCGTTTGGCAATTCACATTTTTTACCGAAAATACGAGAGTCTTCCCTCTTCATTCACCGCCCCAAGATTGAGCGTTGCAGTTTTCTCCCAAAAGCGAAAGCCTCCCCGCCCTCATGTCTTCGCCTAACACTGCCACCCAATCCGGCTTGGGAAAAGAAGTCGCCCGCCGCCGCTCCTTCGCCATCATCTCCCACCCAGATGCCGGAAAAACCACGCTGACTGAGAAATTTCTTCTCTACGGCGGTGCCCTGAATCTCGCCGGCTCCGTCACCGCCCGGAAAAATCAGCGCAGCACCACTTCCGATTGGATGGAACTCGAAAAACAACGCGGCATCTCCGTTTCCTCCACCGTCCTCCAGTTTGAGTATAAAGACTGCATTGTAAACATCCTCGACACCCCCGGACACAAAGATTTCTCAGAAGATACCTACCGCGTCCTCACCGCCGTCGACGCCGCCGTCATGGTCGTCGATGCAGGTAAGGGCATCGAGGCCCAAACCCGTAAACTCTTTGAAGTCTGCCGCCGCCGTGGTGTCCCCATCTTCACTTTCATGAACAAGCTCGACCGCCCCGCACGCCCCACGCTCGATCTTCTCGACGAGCTGGAATCCGTCCTCGGCATCGCCGCTTTTCCCGTAAACTGGCCCCTTGGCGATGGGCCCCGCTTCAAAGGCGTTTACGACCGCGAAAACAAAAAAGTCCACCTCTTCGAGCGCACTGTCCACGGCTCCTTCCGCGCCCCCGTCAACGTCTCAGGCATCGACGATCCCTCAGTGAAATCCACAGTCGATGAAATCACCTACGCCCAAGTCTGTGATGAACTCGAACTGCTCGAAGGCGCTGGCGCAGAATTCGATGTCAGCCAAGTCCTCGCCGGGAAACTCACACCCGTCTTCTTCGGCTCCGCCGCCAACAACTTCGGCGTCCAATTGTTGCTTGATCGTTTTCTCGAACTCTCTCCCCCGCCACTCCCCAGAATCAGCGGCCAAGAAACAATCACACCCACCGCCAAAGATTTTTCCGCTTTTGTCTTCAAAATTCAGGCAAACATGAACCCCAAACACCGGGATCGCATCGCTTTCATCCGCATCGTCTCCGGCAAATTCGAGCGAGACATGGATGTCATCAACACCCGCTCTGGCGAGTCCGTGCGCCTCGCAAATTCCCAACGCCTCTTCGCCCGCGATCGCGAAACCGTAGACGACGCCTTCGCTGGCGATGTCGTAGGCCTCGTCGGCAATTACGACCTCCTCATTGGCGATACTCTATCGACAAATGACTCCGTAAAATTCGATGAAATCCCCCGCTTTCCTCCCGAATGTTTCTCCTACCTCACCAATAAATCGACAGCGAAATACAAACGCTTCCACTCCGGCCTCACCCAACTCCTAAAAGAAGGCGTCGCCTCCGAATTTATCCCCTTGGACGCACCCACCAACTCATCCCGCGTCCTTCTCGGTGCCGTCGGCCCACTCCAATTCGAAGTCCTCCAACACCGCCTCAACGGAGAATATGCCGCAGAAACTCGCATCGAAAGCGCCGATTGGTCCATCGCCCGCTGGCTCAAACCTCCCGATGGCGACCCACTAGCACCCGAGGCCCGGCCCGCACTTTCCATGGGCACCACCCTCGCCCGCGATTCCAATGGCTGGCTCACCGCTCTCTTTCCGCACGACTGGGCCATGAAAACCTTCATCGATAAAAACACCGATTGGGAAATCTCAGAACAGCCCTTCTCCCCCCTGTAACAGCCCGCTCGCAAGTCTCCTATAAACCTTGCGAAAACTACCCAAAACGCTATCTGTCAGCCATGCGAAAGCTCATCACCGCCTGCCTGCTAGCAACGCTTGCCTCAATTCTTGCCCAGCCAATCCCATACACAGATGCAAGAAATCACATAGGCTCCGATGTAACCATCCAGGGCCTAGTCTCTTCCACAAACACCATCGGCTCTGGCATGAGCTTCCTTAACTTCGGCCAACGCGGAGATGCCGACAGCTTCACCGTAGTCTCAAAATCCGGCACCCTCACTGCAGATGCCATAAAAGCCTTTGAAGGAAAATCCGTTGATGTGGCCGGCACCATCACCCTCTACAAAGACAGCCCCCAGATCGTTCTCGCCTCACCCACCTCCATCACCCTCAGCGGCAGCACCCCAAGCCCCGCCCCCAGCGCACCTAACGGAAATCCTACCGCAAAACCGCCTGAACCCACCGCCGCCACCCCCGAAGTCCGCCTCTTCAATATCCCACTCGAAAGAGGCGAAACCCGCGACGCCGGTGAAACATCTGGCGAAGTAAAACCTGAAAAAGCAAATGCCGCCATCTTCGTCCCCGCCGGTCTAGATCTCAAACAACCACAGAAAGTCCTAGCCGTTTTCCCTGATTTCTTCAGCGATAACGACCTCGCCAAACTCATCGCCCCGTACCTCCCTCTGGCCAACGAGAAAAAAATCATCGTCCTCGCTGCCCGCGGCCCGACATTAGAATTCGAAGTAGAGCCCGCATGGCACACCGTCATGTTCCAAGCCGCCACCCGCCAGCTTTCCGAGAAATACCCAGATATCCAACAGTGGACCTATTACCTCGCTGGAAACGGCGATGGCGCATCCCGCGCTGGGCTCTCCTTAGGCGGAATGATCAAGGAGAAATTCCTCGTCAAAGGCATCTACCTCAGCACAGTCACCCGCAACGACATCGAGAAATCTGCCAAAGAATTTCGCCCCTCCCGCTCGGTCATGAAAAACGTCAAAGTCTACATCTCAGACAGCGGAAAAATGGACCCAGAAGCCCTCGAAACCCTCGCAGAAGACATACAAGACGTCGGCCCCTCCGAGGTGAAAATCGTCCAAAGCAGCGCCGGCGCTGGTATCGATCAGGAAAACCTCGCCGAAGCCCTCGAGTGGTTCACTTCGGCAGAAACAAGTGAGTAATATCTTTGCCAACTCCCACCTAGAATCTCGATCTCCATTGCCGTTTCCCCGCAGCGTGTTATCCATATAGCCGAATGTTTGAAGTAAGGTCCAAGCCGGAAATGGTAGAGCGCGCCCTCCTCGTGCGCCTCTATTTCGATAAAAATGACGAGGAAGAATCTTCCTCCCTCCTCACCGAACTTGGCGAGCTCGTTGAAACACTTCACATCGAAGTCATCGATTCCGTCCTCGCCCGCTCCCGGGAAATGCATCGAAAATTTCTCTGCGGCACCGGCAAAGCAGCAGAAGTCGTTGCCCTAGCCAAAGCCCATGAGTGCGATGTCATCGTGTTCGATAACAACCTCGCACCCTCACAACAACGGGAGTGGGAAAAACTCGCAGACCTCTGTGTCATCGACCGTGAAGAAGTCATTTTGGACATCTTCGCCAAACGCGCCCAATCCAAAGAAGCCCGCCTCCAAGTCGAGCTCGCCCGCATGCAATACGCCCTTCCACGCCTCGCCAGAATGTGGGGCCACCTCGATCGTGAGGGCGGCGGCGGTGGCGGTGCCGGCGGCGGCGGCGGGGCCGAACGTGGAATGGGCGAAAAACAAATCGAAGTAGACCGCCGCCTCGCCAACCTCAGCATAGACCGCTGCAAGCGCGAGCTCGAAGTCGTCCGTAAACAACGTAAAACCCAGCGCAAAGAACGCGAAAAACTCGCAACCCCCCACGGCTCCATCGTCGGCTACACAAATGCCGGTAAATCCACCTTACTGAATTACCTATCCGGTGCCGATGTCCTCGCCAAAGACATGCTCTTCGCCACCCTCGATACAACAACCCGCCGCATCGAGCTCCCCGACGGCCAGCCTCTCCTAATCACCGATACCGTAGGATTTGTCAGAAATCTCCCCCACCGCCTCGTCGAGGCCTTCAAAGCCACCCTCGAAGAATCCGTCCTCTCCGATTTCCTCATCCACGTCCTCGATGCAACTTCCCCTGAAGTCGTAAAGTTCCACGAAACCACCCTCAAAGTCCTAGATGAACTCGGCGCCCTCGATAAGCCCATCATCACCATCCTCAACAAAATCGATGCCGTCGAGGACCCCGAAACCTTTGCCGAGCTCCAACGAAATTTCCCCGAAGCCATTCACGCATCCTCACTCACGGGCCAAGGCCTCGATAAACTTCTAGAAGCCTGTTCCCACGTTCTTGCAGACCGTGTGGCGCGCCATCATTACCGGATTCCACAAAAACGCGGTGATCTCCTAAACTTACTTCACAACGACGCCAAGGTATTGTCGACAAACTACGATCAGAACGATATCCTCGTCAGCGCAGTCGTTCCCTCCGACATCGCCGGAAAGCTCGAAAACTTTCAAACCTCTGCCTAATCACCTCCCTGTCATCATGCGTTTGTTCTTATTTACACTCCTCTGCAGCTTCCAATTGTTTGCCCAAAACCCGGCCATACTCCGGGCAGAACCGCTTAATTTCGAAGAAGAAGACGCACCAGAAACAGAGGTCATCGAAGCACCTGAAACAGTTCTGGCCGCACCTGCCATTGCACCGCCTACTCCCCAAGTCACCTCGCCAAACGACAAAAAACCTGAGGGCGATAACGCCGTCCGCCTCCAAATCTTCCTCGATGAGTCAAACTTCGGCCCCGGCGTCATCGACGGACGCATCGGCCGCTTCACAGAACTCGCCGTCCGCTCATGGAATGAAGTAAACGGCCATCCCCTAGACAGCTGGACTGCTGTCAACAAAGCCGCCCAAGCCGCTGTTCCAGAACCCTTCGCCACCGCCATCGTCCCCGCCAGCGCCAGTAAATGGGTAAACAGTAAGCTGCCCTACAAAAAAGCCCAGCAGGCCAAGGAAAAGAAAATGTCATATCGCTCCAATGGCGAGTTCATGTCAGAGCGCTACCACACCGATGTCCCCTACCTCATCGAGCTCAATGGAAAATCAAAAATCTACGGCCTCAACACCCGCGATAGCATCAAAGTCCCCAATGTCCGCGCCTTCGAAATTGAGAAACTCACCGGCGTAGCCTTCAAAGAAGACGAATCCCTCAGCCAGCGCCATGCCATCGTCGATACCAAGCTCAACCAAATCCGCATCTACCAAGCAAACCTCCGCGCCCTCGTAGTAGCCGATCCTGAAAACCCTACCTCAGTCGGCAATCAATCCCTCATTGCCACCTTCCCCATCACCCCCGGCAAACCGCAATTCATTCGCTACGGCCAATGGAAGATGAAAAACGCCGTCGAACTCCCCGTTTGGCGCTACGATCAACAACTGCTCGATACCGGAAAACGCTCCGACAACTACCTAAACATCCCCGGCGGCCCGAATAACCCCGTCGGCGTCCTCTGGTGTGGCCTCAGCAAACCCGGCATCGGCCTCCACGGAACCTCCAACCCAGAGACCATCGGCCGCTCCCGATCTTCTGGCTGCATCCGCCTCGCGAATTGGGATATCGTCCGCATCCCCGCCCTCCTGCGGCCCGGCTGCAATGTAGAAATCCGCTAAACAATTTCCGTGCGCGTTTTTACCAAATTCTCTCTGAGATTTGCCGTATACCTGCTCGTCGTCGCTTACCTTGTAGCCGATCTCTACCTCCTCGAAGGCCCATTAAAAAAGCGTCTTAAAGCCTCTGATCCCTCCAGCCCCGCCGCCATCGCCGCTGCAAAAGCAAACGGCGTCGTCGCCCGAGTCTTCTACAATCAAATCACTCGAAAACAGCTCGATCATGCCATCTATCAGCGCCTTTGGCTCCGCGGGCGCGCACTTGAAGACCTCACCCCCTCCGAAAAGAACCTCACCACCTACGCCGCCCTCGGCCAGCTCATAGATTACGAGCTCCTCCGCGTAAAAGTAGCCCACAACACCCTAGACCTACCTGTATCTGAGGCAGAAATCTATGATCGCCTAAAACGCTTCGCCAGCCGCTTTCAAAGTAAAGACGATCTAAGATCTTCCATGAAAAAACAGGGCCTGCAGGACGAGAAAAACCTCCGCAACTTCCTAGCTGCCAGCATCCAACAGGAAAAATACGTCGCCCTCCGCACAGATCCTCTCGTCGAAGTTTCAAACCAGGAAATCGAAGATTATTACGAAAATCATCAAGCCGCTCTAACTACACCAAAGAGAATCCGCGCACGCCACATCTTTATCGCCACCCTCGATACCCCCTCGGATGAAGCCAAGGCCATTTTACAACGCGAGCTAACCCGCATCACCAACGGCCAAAGCACCTTCGAGGCATCTGCAAGCAGAACCTCCGAAGACCTCTCTACAAATGAAATCGGCGGCGATCTCGGCTGGATGTCAGCAAGCCGCTTACCCACCGACTTCTCCAATCAAGTTTTTCTCCTGCCTCTAAACCGCCCCACACTCATCAGAACAAAACTAGGCTGGCATATCATCGAGAAAACCAAGGAAGCACCTTCTGAAACCCCCTCACTCGAAGCCCTCCGCCCAAAAATTGCCGCAGCCATCCGCACCCAGAAACGTCACCAAGCCGTCTCCGATTTCCGCTCCGCACTCCGCAAATTCGAAGCCCATAAAATCGAGATCTTCCACGACCAACTAAAGTAACAAAAACGTATGAAAATTACCGTCCTCGATGGCCACACCCTCAATCCCGGCGATAACCCATGGACTCCCATTGAGTCCCTCGGCGAGTTCACAGTCTATCCCCGCACCCCCATCGATAAAATCGTCGAACGCGCCGGCGACTCCGAGATTCTGCTCACAAATAAGTGCCCCCTGTCCGCCAAAACCTTGGCCCAACTCCCAAAGCTAAAGTTCATCGCTGTCCTAGCCACCGGCTACAACACCGTAGATACCGCCTACTGTGCCGAGCACGGTATCATCGTCTCCAACGTCCCAGTCTACTCCACCGATGCCGTCGCGGAATTTGTCTTTGCCCTCATTCTGAACTTCTACAAACGCACAGAACATCACAACCGCCTCGTCCACCAAGGCGACTGGCAGAACTGCGAGGATTTCTCATTTTGGGATAACCCAGATTTCCACGAAATCTCCGGCAAAACCATCGGCATCATCGGCTTCGGTCGCATTGGCCAGCGCACCGCCGCCCTCGCTCACGCCTTCGGAATGAAAGTTCTCGGCCACTCCCGATCCCAAAGCGCCACCACCGATTTTCCTTTCAAATGGGCTTCTGTGGAAGAAATCCTAAGTGAATCCGATGTCATTTCGCTTCACTGCCCCCTCACCCCCGAAAGCGAGGGCATGATCAACGCGCAAACTTTCGCTCAAATGAAACCCTCAGCCTTTTTCATAAATACCTCACGCGGCCCCTTGGTTGACGAGCAGGCCCTCACAAACGCTCTAAATCATGGCGAAATCGCAGGCGCCGCTTGTGACGTCGTCTCGAAAGAGCCCATCTCAGCTGAAAACCCGCTCCTCAACGCAAAAAACCTCACAATCACCCCCCATATCGCGTGGGCCGCCATAGAAACTCGCCAAAGGATGATGCAGATTACCGCAGAAAACATCTCTGCCTTCCTACAAAATGATCCCATCAATACCGTGTAGTCGCCACCTGCTGGCCGTCCGCCTTCTCCTTGAAGTTACCTCATTTCTATGCTAAAGATAGTCCGAACATCCCCTAGAAAGCATGAAAAACATCTCCAGAAAAGCCAATCTACCCCTCATACTCAGCGCCTGCCTTTCCTGCGCACTCCTTAGCCTCACACCGCTACACGCCAACACCTCCGCGGCCGGGAAACCAATCAGCAAAGATTACAAAGTCGCCGCCGTAGAGCACGGCAAAGCATCATGGTACTCCATTAAAACGAACCACGGCACAGAAACCGCCAGCGGCGAAGTCCTGACAAACCACGGCGCCACCGCCGCCCACAAAACCCTACCCATGGGCACAAAGGTCCGCGTCACCAACCTTGCCAACAAAAAATCCGAAGTAGTCATCATCAACGACCGCGGACCCTTCAAAAAAGGCCGCATCATCGACGTCACCATCGGCACCGCAAAACGCCTAGGCTTCGTCCAACGCGGCATCGTCCCCGTAAAAGTCGAAGTCCTCAAAAAGAAAAAGCCAGCTACATCCAATAACTAATTAAGCGAATCAACACCCTCCCATGGCACCCTCCGACAACTTGTCGAAGGGTGCCTTTTTGCTTTCATGAAAAGAACCCCAAAAGTTCGTCAGCTAACCTACTCCATCAGCAAAGGACTCCCGCGTAAGATCGAACCCAAAGCTCAAACGGAGCGCAACGATACCAGCGTAGCCCGAAGGGCTATGAACACACCCACCCCCAAACCACAAGGTCTGAAAGACCGTCCCGATACCAGCGTAGCCCGAGGGCTATGAACAAACCCGCCCCCGCATCCCAAGGCCTAAAGGACCGACCCAATACCAGCGCAGCCCGAAGGGCTATGAACTACCCCAGCCAGCTCTTTGAAAACGTCGTCGCGAAGGCGAATGACAACGAAGACCTCAATACCGATCTGAAGGCGATCTTCACCGCCATTGAAAGCTCGGCCATGGGTTACGACTCCGAAGAGGACATCAAAGGGCTGTTCGATGACTTCGACACCACGAGCAACCGTCTGGGAAAGACGGTCGAAGGACAAGAACAGCCGACTCGCCGCTGTGCTGAAAGGAGTGAATGAACTTGATTTCGGCGATTTTGAGGACAACGAGATCGACCTTTTCGGCGAATGCCTACGAATACCTGATCGGCAACTACGCGGCCAACGCCGGAAAATCAGGAGGCGAGTTCTTCACTCCCCAGCATGTTTCCAAACTGATCGCCCAGATCGCTATCCATGGGCAGACGAGCGTGAACAAAGTCTACGACCCCGCCGCCGGTTCTGGTTCGCTTCTGTTACAGGCTAAGAAGCAGGCGAAGAAGCTCACTGGAAATGACTACTTTATTGAGGACGGTTTTTTCGGTCAGGAGATCAACCACACGACGTCAACCTGGCGCGGATGAACATGTTCCTGCACAACGTGAACTACGACAAGTTCAACATGCAGTTGGGCAACACCCTGACCGACCCCGCACTTCCGCGAAGACAATCCCTTTGATGCCATCGTCTCCAATCCTCCCTATTCGGTGAAGTGGATCGGCAGTGATGACCCGACCCTCATCAACGACGAGCGCTTCGCTCCGGCCAGTGTGCTGGCTCCCAAGTCGAAGGCGGACTTCGGCTTCGTCATGCACTGCGCTGAACTACCTCTCCAGCAAGGGGCGCGCGGCCATTGTCTGCTTCCCCGGGATCTTCTACCGTGGCGGAGCCGAGCAGAAAATCCGCCAATACCTCGTGGACAACAACTACGTGGAGACGGTCATTTCACTGGCTCCGAACCTCTTCTACGGCACCACGATTGCCGTGAACGATCCTCGTGCTCTCCAAGCAGCAAGACGGACACGAAAGTGCAGTTCATCGATGCCTCGGGTGAGGATTTCTTCAAGAAAGGCACCAACAACAACCTGCTGACCGATGCCCATGTCGCAGAGATCATGCAGCTCTTCGACCGCAAGGAGGATGTCGCGCACGTCGCCCAGTCGGTGCGCATGGAGAAGATCGCAGAAAACGACTTCAACCTCTCCGTCAGCTCCTACGTCGAGGCCAAGGACACCCGCGAGGTCGATCAACATCACCGAGCTGAATGCAGAAATTGAAATGACGGTGAGCAAGATCGATGGTCTTCGTAAGGACATCGACGCCATCGTCGCGGAAATCGAAGGGAGCGAGGCATGAGCGAGAGCACCTTTCTAGAGAAGCTGCTCGAAGGAGCGGAGGTGGAGTGGGTGCCGTTAGGGGACGAGCAGTTTTCTGAAATAGCAAACAGACGGCCAGGAAGTACTGTGAAAGACAGTTCACTCGCGCATTCCCGGAGATACGCCTGTATTATGGCAGCAAGATAATATTCAAGACCACGTGGAAGGACACACTCATGACGAGCAAGTTTGTCTCATCGCGGAAGATGGCTCCGCGAGCATTTGAGAGATGTTCCATCCAGTATGTCTCTGGAACAGTTTTGGGCGAATACACACATGTTCATGTTGTTTGCGGAGCAGAAAGCGTAAACACTAGAGTATTTGTTCGATTTCCTGTCGGCGATGAACTTCATTCCAGAATCTGTCAGGTGGAAGGAGAGCAAAGCTGACGACAGTGGCTAAGACGTGACCGAGACTCCGGAGATCCCCATCCCCTGCCCGGACAAGCCGGAGAAATCGCTGGCGATCCAAGCGGAGATCGTCCGCATCTTGGACATCTTCACCGAGCTGACCAGCCGAGCTGACCAGCCGAGCTGACCAGCCGAGCTGACCGCACGAAAAAAACAATACAACTACTACCGCGACCAGCTTCTCACCTTTGAGGACGGTGAAGTGGAATGGAAGACGCTCGGGGAAGTTGGCGATTTCATCAGAAGGCAAAACCGGCTGACAAAACTGATCTACGGCAGATGGCGATATTGGTGTCGTTCACCTACGGAGAGTTTTATCTCGCAATAGGCGCCGCAAGGCCGCCAGTACGCGTTCGGAGCTAGCAAGATAGTGCTGACTACGCAGCGTCAGGAGATGACGTAATGGCTCGCGTAGGAGAGACTAATGGACGCGCTCTGGGAAAGCTGTCGCATGGCTGAGGAAACGACAAATATGCGCCAATCCAGATGCGAGCTCTGCTTTCCGGCAGCCAAAGAATGCAGGTGTCTAGCTTCACGATATGCAAACGGCTAAATTCACTGCCGATAAAGCAACGCATGTAGTCGAGGCAAAATGAAGAGGCTTTTGATTAACGGCGTCTCAAAAGTCAGATTCCGGATACCTCATCGTAGACGACCCCGAGAAGTCCCTTGCGGAACAAGCCCGCATCGTCGCCATACTCGACAAGTTCGACACGCTGACGCACTCCATCAGCGAGGGTCTGCCGCGGGAGATCGAACGCGCCAGAAGCAATACGAGTATTACCGCGACTTGTTGCTGAACTTCCCGAAACCTGAAGCGCAAACGGAGACAGTCGCCTAAAATGAGCCAGACCTTGAGAGAAATTGCCGAGAAACTAGCAGGCGAGTCGCAAAAGAAAGTGCAGCTGATCTACGCCTTCAACGGGAGCGGAAGACACGCCTGTCACGCGAGTTCAAGGAACTGATCTCGCCCGAAGTACACCGCTGGAACAAAGGGAGATGAAGACGGAAGAAACTGATGACGTCGCATCCCAAAATCCTCTATTACAATGCTTTCACCGAGGATCTTTTTTACTGGGATAACGACTTAGACGGAGGACGTTGCGCCTAAGCTAATTATCCAGCCAACACTGACGCTGGTGCATCCAAGAACACGGGCTCATGCGTCAAGATTCAACGCGCGCAGCGATCAGCGATACGCTCATCGACCAATTTCGTCAAGGACAGTACAAGACCAAGGTGGACATAAACGTCACTCCGGTTCAATGAAGACTTCTCAGAAGTCACTTTTTCTTACGAGCGTGGAAATCCAGGACTGCAGCGAAGCAACATCAAGCTCTCCAAAGGCGAAGAGAGCAGCTTCGTCTGGAGCATTTTCTACACGCTTATCGAGCAGGTGATCGACGTATTGAACGTCGCAGAGCCCGATGAGCGCGATACTGACCGTTATGATGAGCTGGAAGTATGTCTTCATAGACGATCCGGTGAGTTCTTTAGACGACAACCACTTGATCGAGACTGGCTGTAGACGTGGCAGCACTGATCAAAACAAGCGAGTATGCGAATGGACAGGGCTTGAAGATTTGTCATCACAACGCACAATCCGCTATTTTATAACGTCCTGTGCAATGAGTTTAACGGCTCGAAGAAGAATCAGTAATCCAGAAGCATCGGTTAGTAAAACTATGAGGACGGGACTCTTAACCTATGAAAATCAGGCAAACGGACTCGCCCTTTTCCTATCATCTCTTTCTCAAAACGGAGCTAGAGAAAGCACGCGAGACGGGGCAGATATCATGGAAATATCATTTCAACTTTCTGCGGAACATTCTTGAGAAGACTTCGACTCTTCGTCGGCTATCCAAACGGTGGGAGGAGCTACTGCCCGAGACTGACGATGGAACGTGCTGAATGCTTACATGCAAACGGATTGCTGAATTTATGCAGTCACTCCAAGACATGTCGGGCGAAGAAGTCAGCGGAGCCGGATGAGGAAGACAAGCGCGTATTCGAGGTTTCTAGTGCGAATAACTCAATAAGAATGTACCGATTGCACTTAATGCGCCAAGCCGACAGCCTGCGCAACAGCTGCGAACGCGTCATGACCAATTACAACACCATCGCCGAAACCAAAAACTTCATCGTCCTCGACCGCTATCAATGGGACAGCGTGGTCAATGAAGAATACCAAAGCGAAGACGCTTTGGAGCGCGAGTTCATCCGCGACCTTGAGGATCAAGGCTACACCTACGCCACGGAGATCCGCACGCCTGAGGCGATGCTGGTGAACGTGCAGGTGCAGCTTGAGGAGCTGAATGACGTGCGATTCACGGAGGATGAATGGAAGCGCTTTGTGGAGAAGTATCTCGACCCAGGCGAGCGAGAACAGCACGGACAAGGCCCGCAAGATCCATGAGGACTACATCCATGACTTCGTCTTCGATGACGGGCACATCGAGAACATTTACCTGCTCGATAAGAAGAACGTGCTCAACAACAAGCTGCAGGTCATCAAGCAGTTTGAGCAAACGGCAGCCACGCCAACCGCTACGATGTGACCATCCTCGTGAATGGACTGCCCTTGGTGCAGGTTGAGCTGAAGAAGCGCGGGGTGGCGATCCGCGAAGCCTTCAACCAAGTGCACCGCTACAGCAAGGAGAGCTTCAATTCGGAAAACTCGCTCTACAAGTATCTCCAACTCTTCGTGATCTCCAACGGCACGGACAGCCGCTACTTCGCCAATACGACCAAGCGGAACAGAACAGCTTCGACTTCACCATGAACGGGCGAGGCGAGACACCTCGGTGATCAAAGACCTGAAGGACTTTACCGCGACTTTTTTTCAAAAGAACACGCTGCTGGAAGTGCTACTGAAGTATTCCGTGTTTGATGTGAGCAACACTTTGCTGGTGATGCGCCCCTATCAGATCGCTGCGACCGAGCGGATCCTGTGGAAGATCAAGAGTGCCCACCAGGCGAAACAATGGAGCAAGGCCGAAAGCGGCGGCTTCATCTGGCACACCACCGGATCAGGCAAGACGCTCACCAGCTTCAAGGCGGCGCGTGCTGGCGACCGAGCTGGAGTTTATCGATAAGGTCTTCTTTGTCGTGGATCGAAAAGACCTCGATTACCAGACGATGAAGGAATACCAACGCTTCTCTCCCGATAGCGTGAATGGTTCCGAGAGCACGGCGGGACTGAAGCGAAACATCGAAAAGGACGATAACAAGATCATCGTCACCACCATCCAGAAGCTCAACAACTTGATGCGGGGGGACAGCGATCTTCCCGTTTACCAGAAGCAAGTGGTCTTCATCTTCGATGAGTGCCACCGCAGCCAATTCGGTGAAGCGCAGAAAAATCTGCAAACGAAGTTCAAGCGGTATTACCAATTTGGATTCACGGGCACGCCGATCTTTCCTCAAGAACGCTTTTGGCGCTGAAACGACGGGCAGCGTCTTTGGGCGGGAGCTGCATTCCTACGTTATCACCGATGCGATTCGGGACGAGAAGGTGCTGAAGTTCAAGGTGGACTACAACGATGTGCGTCCTCAGTTCCAAGCCATCGAGACCGAGCAGGACGAACAGAAGCTTACGGCCGCTGAGAACAAACAGGCATTGCTGCATCCTGATCGGATTCGTGAAATCACCAGCTACATTCTCAAGAATTTCCCACTGAAGACGCACCGTGCCCACATGGGCGCGAAGGGCTTCAACGCCATGTCTGCCGTGAGCAGCGTCGATGCGGCCAAGGCGTATTACGAAGCTTTTCGAGATCTGCAAGAAGGCGTGGAGGAGAAGAAGCGCCTCAACGTCGCCACGATTTTTTCGTTTGCCGCCAATGAAGAGCAGGATGCGGTCGGAGACATTCCTGACGAAAGCTTCGAGGTGTCGGCGATGAATAGCAGTGCCAAGGAATTCCTCAATGCTGCAATTGGCGACGACAACGCGACGTTCGGGTCGAATTACGGAGTCGATAGCAAGGGCTTCCAAAACTACTACCGCGACCTGGCTCAGCGAGTGAAGAAGCAGGAAGTGGACTTACTGATTGTGGTGGGGATGTTTCTGACGGGCTTCGATGCGCCGAGCCTCAACACGCTCTTCGTCGATAAGAACCTGCGTTACCACGGGCTGTTGCAGGCGTATTCACGCACCAATCGAATTTACGATGCGACCAAGACCTTCGGCAACATTGTGACCTTCCGAGACCTTGAAAAGAGCACAATCGATTCAATTACGCTCTTCGGCAATGCTAACACCAAGAACGTCGTTCTTGAGAAGAGCTGCAAGGAATACATGGAAGGCTTTACCGACATCGCCACCGGACGAGCCTGTCGCGGTTATATGGAAGTCGTCAAAGAGTTGCACGAACGTTTCCCTGACCCGAGTAGAAGATCGAGAAGGAGCAGGACAAAAAGGATTTCGCGAAGCTGTTCGGAGAATACCTACGGGTGGAGAACGTGCTGAGGAACTATGATGAATTCACCGGGCTTCAAGCGCTCCAAGAAGTCGATTTGGACGATGCGGCAGCGGTCGTAGTATTTAAAGCGAAGCATTATCTGAACGACGATGATATTGAGGCAATGCAGAAGATCGATGTGCCGTCTGAACGTCTCGTCCAGGATTACCGCTCCACCTACAATGACACCCGCGACTGGCTGCGGCGACAGAAGGAGGGCGGGGAGAAAGAAGAGTACCGTGGATTGGGACGATGTGGTCTTTGAGGTGGATCTGCTGAAATCCCAAGAGATCAATCTCGATTACATTCTGGAACTCATCTTTGAGCAAAATAAAAAGACCAAGAACAAGGATGACCTTATCGATGAAGTGAGACGGGTGATCCGAGCCAGCATTGGGAGCCGTGCGAAAGAGAGCCTAATCGTCGACTTCATCAATCAGACGAACTTGGATGACATAGGAGAGAAAGCGAACGTCATAGATGCCTTCTTTACTTTCGCACAAGCGGAACAAAAGCGCGAATCCGAGGAGCTAATCCAGACCGAAGCGCTGAATCAGGAGGAGGCACGACGCTACCTGAAAGCATCCCAAAACGCGAATATGCTTCCGAGACCGGCAAGCACTCACATGCCACACTCCCCAAATGAGCCCACTCAACCCCCAATTCCAAGGTCTGCAAGACAACCCGATGGATCTCCCCTATTCTTGAAAATTTCATACGTCGGCGGTGATCACTTCTAGAAACCTATCACCGCTTAGATCACTCGAAACTTACACTTTCTGTCGCAGCGTGCCATTTTGTCTTTACCCACTGCGCCAAATTGACGCAAAGGAAATTCCTCATTTCAACGCAAATCCCCTATCTACTTAGAAAATCCCTAGTGGCACATAGCTTGCAAAGTAGTCTGGCAACTAAACCAAACTACTTAAACTTATGTCTAAAATTCTAGGAATCGATCTCGGCACCACAAACTCCTGCATGTCCATCATGGAAGGCGGGGAACCAACCGTGCTTGAAAACTCTGAAGGCGCACGCACCACTCCATCCGTAGTAGCCTTCGCAAAAAACGGTGAGCGCCTCGTCGGCCAAGCTGCAAAACGCCAAGCCGTCACGAACCCGAAAAACACCATCTTCTCCGCAAAACGCCTCATCGGCCGCAAGTTCACCGAACTCACCGACGCCGATAAGCGCATGCCTTACAAGATCGTTGCTGCATCCAATGGCGACGCGCACATCCAAGTCGAAGTAGCGGGTGAAACTAAAACCTACAGCCCCCAAGAAATTGCGGGCATGGTATTGGGCAAACTAAAGGCAGATGCCGAGGCAAAACTTGGTGAAAAAATCACCCAAGCAGTCATCACCGTCCCGGCATACTTCAACGACTCACAACGTAACGCCACCAAGGCAGCCGGTGAAATCGCCGGCCTAGAAGTTCTTCGTATCATCAACGAGCCTACAGCCGCAGCCCTTGCCTACGGTCTCGACAAAAAATCCGATGAAAAAATCGCAGTCTACGACCTCGGCGGCGGCACCTTCGATATCTCCGTATTGGACATTGGCGATGGCGTATTCGAAGTTCTCGCCACTGACGGCGATACCCAACTCGGTGGTGACGACTGGGACAACGCACTCATCGAATACATCGTCACTGAGTTCAAAAAAGACCAAGGCGTGGACCTTTCCAACCAAGCCGATGCCCTTCAGCGCATCAAAGAAGAGGCCGAGAAAGCGAAAATCGCACTCTCATCCAGCCAATCCTACGATATCAACCTCCCTTTCATAACAGCAGATCAAAACGGGCCCAAGCACATCCAGCTTACCCTTTCTCGCTCAAAACTTGAGCAACTCACTGATGATCTCTTCAAGCGCACCAAAAAGCCGGTCATCGATTGTTTGAAAGAAGCAGGCGTCTCCGCCTCTGAAATCAACGAGCTTGTCCTAGTAGGCGGTATGACCCGTATGCCGAAGGTTGTAGAAATCGCCAAAGAGCTTGCCGGTCAAACACCGCACCAAGGCGTAAACCCAGACGAAGTCGTAGCCATCGGTGCTGCCATCCAAGGCGGTGTCCTCCGTGGTGACGTAAAAGACGTGCTTCTTCTCGACGTCACGCCTCTTACGCTTTCCATCGAAACAGAAGGCTCTCGTGCCACTCCGATGATCGAGCGAAACACTGCGATTCCTACCAAAAAATCACAGACGTTCTCCACAGCCTCCGACAATCAACCAGCTGTAGATATTCGAATTTCTCAAGGAGAGCGCCCGATGTTCGCCGACAACAAGCTCCTCGGAAACTTCAAACTTGATGGGATTTCCCCGGCCCGCCGTGGTGAACCGCAAATTGAAGTAACCTTCGATATCGATGCGAACGGTATCCTGCACGTCTCCGCGAAAGACAAGCAATCCGGTAAGGAGCAGAAAATCTCCATTCAAGGCTCCTCTGGGCTTTCCGATGAGGAAATCGAGAAAGCGAAAAATGATGCCGAAGCACATGCTGAGGAAGATCGCAAACGTGTCGAGAAAGTAGATGTCGTCAACAAAGCGGAAAACCTCGCTTTCTCCGTCGAAAAACAGATCGAGGAACTAGGTGACAACGCTCCTGCCGAGCTGAAAACCTCTCTTGAGGACAAAGTGAAAGCAGTCCGCGATGCAATTTCCAGCGACGACACTGATAAAATTAAATCAGCCTCCGATGATCTCGAAGGTTCCCTCCAGCAACTCGCCGAAGCCGCGCAAGCAGCAGGTGCCCAAATGGGCGGCGAGCCAGAAGTTGAGCAACCATCCGGCAACGAAGAATCCTCTGAGCCGAAAAAGGCAAAAGGTAAAGTAGTCGACGCCGAAGTTGTAGACTAATCATATCACCCATTTCCAGATACCCGAAACTATACCGTTCTGCGGTGTCCAAAGGTTATCTGGAAATGGAACTTATGCTCTTAGCGAAATAGCACGAGGCAGCTTATGGAATCTGCCTCGTCGATATCCCCGAGATTTTTATATAATTTTCTAACACTTTCCACTCTGCAAACCAGCAGTGGTTTCTAAGACAAAATAAACAACCAATAACTATAACATATATGGCTAGCATCACACCACTCGGACAACGTGTCCTCGTAAAACGCCTCGAAGCAGACGCGATCAGCGCAGGCGGAATCGTTCTCCCAGATACAGCAAAAGAAAAGCCGCAAGAAGCAGAGGTCATCAGCCTCGGCACTGGCGGCAAAGATGACGATGGCAAAACAATCGAATTTAACGTCAAAGTTGGCGATAAAGTCCTCATCTCAAAATATGGCGGCACAGAAGTGAAGCTCGATGGTGAGGAAGTCCTCATCCTTTCAGAATCCGATATTCTCGGAATCGTTCAATAAACTCATTTTCAAATTAAGATTTAAGAAACAGATATTATGGCTAAACAATTATTATTCGACGAGGCAGCACGCCAGTCACTCCTGCGCGGTGTTGAAAAACTCGCACGCGCTGTCAAAGCAACCTTAGGGCCTGCAGGTCGTAACGTGATCCTCGACAAAAAATTCGGTTCCCCAACGATCACCAAAGACGGTGTATCGGTTGCTAAAGAAATCGAGCTTGAAGATCCCTACGAAAACATGGGCGCACAGCTCATTCGCGAGGTTTCATCAAAAACTTCCGATATCGCAGGTGACGGAACTACTACAGCTACAGTGCTCGCAGAAGCCATCTACAAAGAAGGTCTCCGCAACGTCACAGCAGGTGCAAATCCGATTTCTCTACAACGCGGAATTATGAAGGCTACTGAAGCCCTCGTAGCTGAATTGAAGAAGATTTCGAAAACAGTATCTGATACCAAAGAGATCGCACAAGTCGCTACCGTTTCCGCAAACTGGGACCAAGAAATCGGCGGTATCATCGCCGAGGCCATGGACAAAGTGGGTAAAGACGGCACGATCACTGTTGAAGAAGCAAAAGGCATCGAAACTACCCTCGAAGTAGTCGAAGGTATGCAGTTCGATAAAGGCTACCTCAGCCCGTATTTTGTAACTGATTCTGAGTCCATGGAGGCCTCATTTGAAGATGCACTTATCCTCATCCACGAGAAAAAGATTAGTTCCCTTAAAGATATGCTTCCCTCTCCTCGAGAAGGTCGCAAAATCTGGCAAGCCACTTATCATTATCGCGGAAGACGTAGAAGGTGAAGCTCTCGCAACACTCGTAGTGAACAAGCTCCGCGGCATTCTTAACATCGCCGCTGTCAAAGCCCCCGGCTTCGGCGATCGCCGCAAAGCTATGCTCGAAGACATCGCCATCCTCACCGGTGGCCGCGTGATCACTGAGGATCTTGGCATCAAACTTGAGTCCGTAGAACTCACTGACCTCGGCGAAGCAAAACGTCTCACCATCTCGAAGGAATCTACAGTCATCGTAGAAGGTGGAGGAACTTCAGAAGCCATCACCGGACGCGTAAACCAAATCCGTAGGCAAATCGAAGAAACTACGAGCGATTACGATCAAGAAAAACTCCAAGAGCGTCTTGCAAAACTCGCTGGCGGTGTCGCTGTGATCAACGTCGGAGCAGCTACCGAAACTGAAATGAAAGAGAAAAAAGCACGCGTAGAAGACGCATTGCACGCAACTCGCGCCGCTGTCGAAGAAGGCATCGTCGCAGGTGGTGGCACCGCCCTCCTCCGCGCACTTGCTGCATGTGAAAAAAATGATTACCTCTCAGTGGCTGTCAGCCTCGACGAGAAAACCGGCATGGGCATCGTCTCCAAAGCCGTCGAAGCACCACTTCGCCAGCTCGCTGCCAATGCGGGCCGCGAAGGCGCTTTGATTGTGGAAAACGTCAAAACCAACCCCGAAGGACACGGCTACAACGTAGCTACTGACACCTACGAAGACCTCATCGCCTCCGGCGTGGTGGATCCAACCAAAGTAACTCGTTCCGCACTTCAAAACGCGGCATCGATTTCCGGACTCCTCCTCACAACGGAAGCCCTCATCACCGATCTCCCGGAAAGGGAAGACGCAGGTGCCGGCCAAGGTCATGACCACGGCGGAATGGGCGGAATGGGCGGCATGATGTAAGCACACCAAGTGCAAGCAGCTCACGCTCCTCGCATACGATCTGACCGGTCAGGGACTTCCTTGACCGGTCTTTTTTTGTCCAATCATCACGCTACTTTCTTTGCTTCCATGATGGACCTCCCAAGCTTTTACTGCATCATCCGCCTATGGAAATCCTAGATAGAGCCCGCCAAATCGCGCTCATCCAATCCACATCCTCAATTTTATCTTGGGACCAAGAAACCTATCTGCCCTCCGGTGCTGCAGCCTATCGAGCAGAGCAATTATCGTATCTAGCCGCCCACGCGCACGAGCTTTCCACCTCTCCTGCATACCTAGACGCCCTCAGCTCCGCAGAAGCCAATGATAATGGAAATGACCCCACACTTTCTGCAAATCTCCGTGAACTTCGCCGCGAGTCAGAACGCTCCGTGAAGCTTCCCACCGCCTTAGTCGCCCGCGAATCCTCCACCCAGTCTGCCGCCCATCACGCATGGTTATCGGCACGGAGAACATCAAATTTCAGTGAATTCGCCCCTTGTCTGGAGAACCTGATCGAGATTCTCCGCGAGAAAGCCGACCTTTGGGGCTATCAAAACGAGCCCTATGATGCACTTCTCGAAGGCTTCGAACGAAACACTTCAACAGCCACCGTCGCTGAACTCTTCGAGAAACTTGCAGAAAGCCTTATCGAAATTACCAGAGGCGCAGTAGAAAAAACCACGAATAATCCAAGTGACCTTCCGATGGGGACCTACGACGTTTCCACCCAAGAAACCTTCAATGCCCTCATAGCTGCGGAACTAGGCTTTAACTTTGCCAATGGCCGTATTGATACCACCACTCACCCCTTTTGCACCACCCTTGGCCCGAAAGATATTCGCTTAACAACGCGCTATGACCCCACAGACTTCACCTCATCTTTATTCGGCGTAATGCATGAAGCCGGCCATGGCCTCTACGAGCAAGGTCTGCAAAATGATGGCTTCGGGCTCCCATCTAGCACCGCGGTCTCACTCGGTATCCACGAATCACAATCCCGTCTCTGGGAAAACCAAATCGGACGTTCAGACGCTTTCTGGAATCATTTCTACCCCATCGCGCAACAGCACTTCCCTCAGCTAAAGGACTTTCCCTTAGAAAAATTCCTCTCTTACATCCGCCGCTCTCAGCTCACGCCCATACGTGTTGATGCAGACGAAGCTACCTATGACTCGCATATCATCCTTCGCTTTCAAATCGAACGCATGCTTATCAACCAAGAAATTGCCGTCCACGATGTCCCAGCTGTTTGGAATGAACTCTTTCACAAATTCTTTGGTTTCACCCCGAAAAACGACACTGAAGGCTGCCTCCAAGATATACATTGGTCCATGGGTGCCATCGGCTACTTCCCAACCTATACTCTCGGCAATATCAATGCATCACAACTCTTCGACGCTGCCGAAGCGCAAGACGAAATCAAACAAGCCAACGCCCAAGCAAATTACAAACCGCTCCTCGAATGGCTACATTCAAATGTATACCAGCACGGAGCGATCCATAACCCTTCCGCGCTTGTCGAGCGAGCTACTGGAAAAGAAGTAACTATAGATTCTTATCTCCAGCACCTTCGCGCACGATACCTATAACAAAACCTAAACCCCTGAAGCATGCTAATCGTATTTGAAGGAATCGACGGAACTGGGAAATCCACCCAGGCAAAAGCCTTGGCGAAGTATTACGAAACAAGTGACAAGGAAGTCGGTACTATCGAGAGAGCCTACGGATCAATATTGGGGGAAAATTCTACGGCAATCCGCAGAAACTGGCCGACTTTCACCTGAGGAAGAATTCCAAACGTTTCTGAAGGATCGTAAACAACATGTCGCAGAATTGATATCCCCTGCCTTAGAGCAAGGTAAAATCGTGATACTTGATCGCTACTACTTTTCCTCAATGGCTTATCAAGGCATCCGCGGACTGGATGTCGAAAAAATCCGTATGGAAAACGAAAAGTTTGCCCCTATTCCTGACCTTCTTCTTATTCTAGACATAGACGTGGACACAGCAATCCAGCGGATCGGCGCTCGTGGCGATCACGCAAATGAATTTGAGCAAAAGTCCGCATTATCCGAGTGCCGCAAAATCTTTCTCTCATTGGTGGATGAACCATTTGCCTACACAGTTCCCGCAAATGGCAGCGCCGATGAAGTCGCAGCTAAAGTTCGCGCAATAGCTGCACAAAAAGAAAATTCGTCTTCTAGTCTCCAAGCGTAGGATCCCTACAAGTATGAAAAGAAAGTTCCTAACGATGATCGCATGCGCCATAGCGGGCCTCGTTAGTCTACTACTTATTCCAGAAAGCTATCTCGAATATGCAACTTTTCGAGGGACCCTAGCCCTTACGAATTCGTCCGAGATACCAATCAAATCAAGCGGACAACTTGCCGCATTATCCCCGCGTAAAATTGCCATAGCACCTGATGTCTTGCCTACGAGAGTCAGAGTTGGCGAGGACTCGCAAGGCGTCTTTCAGGATTTCCCACTATCACCTACTGACTATGCAGTAATATTGAACAATCTTAAACGTCTAGGTGAGGAAAGCGTCGCCATCGCATTTCCACTCGCTTGGGAAGACCCGGATCTGATCTCTCTCACCGCACTCGATATCCAGCTGGATTCTATACCTAGCCTGATCACAGCTACCCCACTCACCCGCAGCGCTACCCCAAGCTCACCCCCACCAGCAATCCGCCGGGCCGCTATTCCAACCTCACAAATCAGCGGAAACATCAATGCCATCCCTATTGTAAATCGCATTCCATTACCCGGCACAGTCTTGGGTAGCGAAACTTCGAAAGCGGCTTTCACAGTGATAGAATCTGAGCCCACCAGTGACTTCCCTCATCTGCTTGCCCGCTGGGAAAATGAAAATCTCACCTTACCTGCCTTCGCACTTTTAGCGGCAATGGAGTTGTCTGGTAGTAGTATCAAGGATTTACATATCGAACTTGGGAAATCCATAAAGATTGGTAAAAGCGGTGCTATCATCCCCATCGATCAATCAGGCAGACTACGCTCAAACTCGTCCTTCAAAACAAATGGTGTAACTATACCCGCACAGGACCTTGTCGATGCCACTGGAGATTTATTTAAAGATAAAGCCCAAGGACCTATAATGATAGAAATGGAAAGCAAAAGCTCTGCTCATACCTCACCTACCCAGCTGGCAGCTGCACTTGCTACGCCGCTAACTTTTGTAAAAGAAAAGCAATATCAAAGATTTGGCACCTTACCTACCTCTCTAACAATTGCCTCATTGCTCAGCCTCCTGTTCGGCCTGACAAATTATAAGAAATGCGATAGCGCTCTCTCCTATTTTGTAATCATTATAGCACTTCTCACCCTTCATTTCTGTTTAGTGACCGGCGTTAATGTTTGGCCGCCCACTTTAGTTCTCTTCCTTACATTAACACCCGCCCTCATCACCCACCTCACACTAAAAGCCCGACCAAAAAGCTCAGCCGAACAGAAAACAAGATCCATAGCCTCTGCCCAAATCCCGAGCAGTCCAAACTCAAGTCAACACCCTCCCGAGAAGAGGAGTCTTCCACCACTCCCTCGGAAAACCAAAAGCTAAACATTCCTGCACTATGAATCCTGCTGAAAAAGCGAACGCGCTCATCGAAGCTCTCCCCTACCTCCAAGCATTTCGCTCAAAGACCATCCTGATCAAAATGGGTGGCTCGGCCATGGAGAACCCAGAACTCGTCGCCAATGTCATGCGTGATATCACCTTCATGGAGGTGGCAGGGATCAATCCCGTCGTCGTCCACGGCGGAGGAAAAGCCATCTCAAGCGCCATGCAAGCGGCCGGACTCGAGGCGAAATTTATTAACGGCTTTCGCGTAACCACCGATGAAGCCATCGAAATTGTCTCCCATGTCCTATCCTCTGAAATCAATCCCGGCCTCGTCAGAATGATCCGGGATATGGGAGGAAAAGCGATCGGAATTCCCGGCACTGATATCTTCTTCGGCGAGAAAATACGAAGCTTCGATGCCGATGGTAAACCTGCTGATCTAGGCAGAGTGGGTGAAGTAGTAGGCTGCCAGCTCAATCACATGGATACGGCGCACAAAGCTGGAATTGTTCCCGTTATTTCTCCATTGGCTACGGAACTCGCCTCTGGCAAACCACTAAACATTAACGCAGATCTCGCAGCTGCTGCCCTCGCAAAGGAACTTCGCGTCTCAAAACTAGTCTACCTATCAGACGTCCCCGGCCTCCTGGAAGATCCAACCGACCCACAATCCTTAATCAAATCCATCAACGTTGCGAGGGCAAACGAACTGATCGCAGATGGCACAATCTCCGGCGGTATGATCCCCAAAATCCAATCCGCAATCGACGCTCTCCGCGCTGGCGTCCGTAAAGTCCACTTTGTCGATGGCCGCCTACCTCACGCCCTCCTACTCGAGATTTTCACCGACGGCGGCATAGGCACCGAAGTCACACTCTAGAACAAGGTTACTTTCCTTCCAGTTTCGCCATACCGAGTTCCTTCGCCAGCTCGTTGAACTCCGCAAGTTCAGCTTCAGTAAATTGCAATCCGCCTGCCTCATCTGAGGCCTTACGCGCCTTCGCCTCAATCTCTCCCGGAAGCATCGAATTGTCATTCCCGTGGCCCAAGATATCATCCAAAACAGCTTTCAAATTCCCGATTTGATCCCGTCCTTTCGCAAAGTCTCTGCCCGATAAAGCCTCCGGATGAATCACTTGAAAATAAAACGCCGTAGTCGTTTTCTCCTCCGCATCCTCTGACTTGCGCCCTCGTATCGTAGGCAAAGATCCACCTATCAACGCCCCGAATATTTCATTCAATAGCGACATCCCATAACCCTTGTGCCCACCAAACGGTAACAGGGCAGATACCTCATTTGGATCCGTCGTAGGTTGGCCGTTCTTATCTACCGCAGCTCCCGGCGGCAGCTGCTTACCCTCCCGCTTCAATGCCTGCACCCGGCCCATCGCCACCGTCGAGGTCGCCCAATCCATAACAATCGGAAACCCATTCGCCTCTTGGGATGGAATACCCCATGAGTGCGGATTTGTCCCCAAAGTAGGAAATTTCCCTCCGAATGGCACCACCTCCGCAAGCGTCGACGTGCAATTTGTATAAGCAAAATAACCGCGCTCCGCCGCCTCCATTACATACCCACCACCCCATAAATAATGGAACGAGTTATCCACTGAAATCTGCGCAATCCCATACTCATCCGCCAACTCAATGGCCCGATCTATCGCTTGGTAGGCCACTGCCTGCCCCAACTTCTTGTTCGCGTTCCAAATCTCAGAGCCAGCAAACCGCGAGCTTAGCACCTCCACCTCCGCCCCCGGCACACATCCCCCAATCGCTGAACCAAATAAATGATCCAAATGAAGCGCCTTCAACGCATGATGCGTCCGAATCCCATGCCGGGCCGCTTCACCAGCCAATTTTGTCCCTAAAGCTGCCTCATCTTTCGAAAACCCCCGCGACTGATAAGCCGCAGAAACCAATTGATCGTGTGCCTGACGTGAAATAGTAAGAAATTCGGACATAAATTTAAAATGGGTTGCCTAGCACTCGCGGCCCAGCACCCCTTCTCAATAAGCCCAACCTCAATCTTGGGCAAGGCTTCACCAAAAAAAACACGCGCGTCAAAGGTCAAAGTTTCACATCCACCATTGACCCTACATCGTAGAAATGCACCCTCCCCCACTTCATGATCTCCGTCCAAGCCCTCCGCGTCGAGTTCGGCCCGCGTGTCCTATTTTCTGACCTATCTTTCTCCGTCCAGCCCCGCGAGCGCATCGCTTTCGCCGGCCACAACGGAGCCGGGAAATCTACGCTGATGAAGTGCGTTGCCGGTATCATCCCACCCTCGGGCGGCCAAATCTCCGCCCCCAAAGGCACCAAAATAGGATACCTTCCCCAAGAAGGCATCCACGTAAAGGGCCGCACTCTCTGGAAAGAAACCCAATCTGCCTTCGGCGAAATCATGGCCATCAAAGAAAAAGTAGATCGCCTATCGGACGAACTTATAAAGATGGATCCCCGCTCCTCCCCCTACGGTGACCTCCTCGAAGAAATAGGTGAGCTGGAACTCAAACTCTACGCGAACGATCCCGATCTCATGAAGCCGAAGATCGAATCTGTCCTCAAAGGCCTCGGATTTCAGGATAAAGACTTCATCCGCGATTGCTCAGAATTCTCCGGCGGTTGGCAGATGCGCATCGCCATGGCAAAGCTCTTCCTCCAACAACCAGAAGTGCTACTCCTCGACGAGCCCACAAACCACCTCGATATCGAAACTCAAATTTGGGTCGAACAATATTTAGTCAACTACCCTGGCGCCATCCTCCTCATCTCTCATGATCGCGCGCTACTAGATACACTCTGCACACGCACCATCGCCTTCGCCCATGGCCGCGCTGAGGAATATGCGGGTAACTTCTCCTATTTCGAACGGGAGTCCGTCCTTCGTAAAGAAATCCAACTCAAACAATACACCGCCCAACAACGCGAGATCGCAGAAAGCCAACGCTTCATCGATCGCTTCCGCGCTTCTGCTAACAAGGCTACCCTCGTCCAATCCCGCATCAAACTGCTAGCCAAAGTCGTCCGCATCCCTAAACCCGAACAGGACGATGCCGTCATGAACTTCCAGTTCCCACCCCCACCCAACTCCGGCCATACAGTCGCAAAAATTGATAAAGTCTCCAAAGCCTACGGACCCCTCCAAATCTTCAACGGCTTTGATTTCGAAATCAACAAAGGCGAAAAATTTGCCATCGTCGGGCCCAACGGCGCCGGAAAATCCACCTTCTGCCGCCTCGTCACAAAACAAGAAGACGCTGATGCCGGTGAAGTCGAGCTCGGCCACAAAGTCGCCCCCTCGTTCTTCTCTCAAAATCATGCCGATGAGCTCGATCCAGAACTCACTATTCTTGAAACAGTACAGGCCGTTGCCTCGCGCGACGCCATGCCACAAGTCCGCAACATCCTCGGCTGCTTCCTCTTTACCGGCGATGATGTCTTCAAGAAAATTGGCGTTCTTTCCGGCGGTGAACGCTCACGGGTTGCCCTCACTTGCATGCTGCTCAAACCCGCCAACTTCCTAATTCTCGACGAGCCTACAAACCACCTAGACATGCAATCTCAAGGCGTCCTCCAGCGCGCTTTGCTCACCTACCCAGGGTCTATCATGATCGTATCTCATAACCGCGATTTCCTCGATGGTCTCGTAACAAAAACTCTAGAATTTCGCCCCGGTGAAGAACCACGGCTTTTCCATGGAAACATCGCTTACTACCTCGATAAAAAGGCCGAGGAAAAATCTGCCGGCACCACTCCCAGCCGAAAGCCCCCCGCAACCACCGCTGATGCTGCTGTAACAAAACCCGCGAAATCTACGAAGGAGACCAGCCCCGGAGTCAACAAAAAAGAACAACGCCGCCTTGCAGCACAGGCCCGCGAAGCAAAAACAAAGATTCTCGCACCCCTCGAAAAGGAGCTCGCCACCCTCGAAGAGAAAATTGCCGAACAAGAAGCCGCCCAAGCAACACTCACAACCGCACTATCAAGCCCCGAAGTTTCAGGTGACTCTGATAAACTGCGGAAAACTACAAATGCAGTAGAAAAAATTACTCACACACTCGAGCTCACCTACACCCGGTGGACCTCCCTCACGGATGAAATTGAGACCGTGAAAGCAAAACATAATCTCTAGTAATTCTTCCAGCGGCCTTACTCACCCCACAGCCCAATCAGATAATCAGCTGCCTCCTCCGTATCAGCAGCAGCATACTCTGGCGCATCAGCAAGTGGGTATAAATTTGTGCCCGGGCGAGAGATGAAGATCCCTCGCATTCCTGCGCGCATAGATCCCGCAATATCCCAGCCGTGCGCAGCTACAAAAACGCAATCACTCGGGGTAACCTTCATCTGCTTCGCTGCCCATTGATAGGTCGAAACGTGAGGCTTATACGTCTCAATATCACCCGCACTTAACAATTCTGTTAAAAGTTCTCGAATACCGGCTTTCTTAGTCTGCTTTTCGACAAGGTCCTGCGGCGAATTTGTGAGAGCACCTAGAACGAAGCCAGCATCTTTCAGTCTTCTCAAACTATTCGCCACCTCAGGATGCAACGGCGCGTCCGCAATAGGCGCCATCGCTTCCTTCGCTACCTTGAGCTCCATATCAATCCCCCTTCTCGATGCAAGCATCACCATAGCAGCAGCTCCAATTTCGCTAAATTCTCGATACGAGCCCGTTACCGTCTCCACAAGTGAGTGATGCAACATCGTAGTAAACCATTGCGGAAGTAAATCATCATCTGCCCCCAGCAGCTCACTTAAGCTTTCTCGCAGCGGCGCAAGATCGAACAATGTTTCATTCACATTGAACAACACCACCTTGGGCCGCTTTAGATCATCCTTATACATCGTTCTGCGAGTATCCCCTAAAAACCCACTAAGTCCATATAAGCTCGCCACAATCGCCAACCGCCGAACATCCATACAAAACCACCTAATACCAAAAACGGACCAAAGGGTAATTGGCGCCCAAAACCGATACGACCAATCACAGCGGCAAAAATGGCGAACAAAGAAGCGCTGAACAAAGCAAAAAACACCCCAGCCCATCCAAAAAATGCGCCAATCATACCTAATAAATGCACATCGCCCATACCCATCGCCTCGCGGGGTATCGTTGCTTCCCTAGCCATTCCATCCAAAGACCTTATGTCTTCAATCTTGAATATCTCACCTCCCGGGCTCGTAATTGTCGTCTCACTCAATACAAATAGCCCCCCACCCACACTCTGGCCATCCACCCTCGCATCATCACAATCTATCAGCAACCGATCCGTCTTTCTCGAGAAAATATCCCACCAAGCAATCTTCTCATCACCCAGTATCAAATAAAGAGGCTCATCCTCACTTTCTGGCTCCTGCAAAGCCCATGGAACTGGATTTTCGTAAAAATACACACGCTTCCCAAATGCTTTCTTTCCCAGTTCAACCACTGCCCACAGTCCGAAAAATCCAACCACCCAGCCCACCGCAGAATCTTTTAATCCCCCCGACCATAAATCATTATAGCCTGCCAAATCCGAGATAGGTGGCCAAACACATGCCGCAATCACCCCCGCAATAACACCTCCCCAAGTGAAGGTGACAGGTATAATCAAATGTTCTGCATCAATCCACGTGATAGCCACAGATAAACCCACGAAAACCCATAGCAATAATACTACCTCCGGTGGAAATATATACCAAACTATGCCAAACAATACGGCAGTGATCAGTTCCACCAAAGGATAGCGGAAAGAAATCGGAGCCTTGCAAAACCCACACTTCCCTCTCAACAAGAACCAGCTAAATACCGGTAAATTGTGCCACATCTCCAGCTGCTCCTCACATAAGGGACAATACGAACGCTTAGGTTTGTTCACTGAAATACCGAGTGGCACTCGATATATCACTACGTTTAAAAAAGACCCAATACAGGCACCAATCAGCACCGCCGGAATCAGCCAAACCCAATGATCAAAACCGCCTTCCATCACAGAGAACCACGCCACCGTTTGACTTCACGCTTCACGTTCTCTATCGAAGGTGCCCCCACATTCGTCCGCGCCGCCAACGCCTTCTCCAGAGAAAACACCTTTCTCATCTCTTCAGTGTAAGCAGGATCAATCGTAGCAAGATCCAACTCATCTAACGGAACTCCCGAACTTATCGATTCTGCTACTGCTTTTCCAACAAGCTCATGTGCATCACGAAATGGCGTCCCTACTTTCACTAAAGCATCTGCAAGGTCAGTCGCTAAAAGCATCGGATCACTCGCCGCCTCCAAACAACGATCCTCCCGCATCGTCATATCACCTATCATTTCCGTATTCACCTGCAGAACTAACAAAATCGTCTCCACTGAATCGAATAAAGGCGGCTTATCTTCCTGTAGATCACGGTTATATGTAATCGGTAGACCTTTCACCGCTACAAGTAGGTTCATAAGATTTCCTACCAAACGACCCGTCTTTCCCCTACTTATCTCACAAATATCTGGATTCTTCTTCTGAGGCATCAAGGAGGATCCCGTCGTATGTGCATCAGACAGACTTACAAAACCAAATTCACTACTGCACCATAAGATAAGATCTTCACTCAACCGTGAAATATGCACCCCGCAGAGAGATATAATAAACAGGATTTCAGCAATATAGTCCCGATCCGCAATCGCATCCATAGAATTACGAGTCACCCCATCAAACCCAAGTTCTTCCGCAATTGCCTCTCTGTCTAAATTGATCGTCGACCCCGCTAGCGCACCAGAGCCCAACGGACATACATTCAGCCGCCGACGGCAATCATTCAATCTGCCCCGGTCCCGCTGCAACATCTCTACGTAAGCCAAAAGATGATGCCCAACAGTTACTGGCTGGCCCCGCTGAAGATGCGTATAACCTGGCATAATAGATCCGGCATACTCACCCGCCTTATTTACTAAGACTTTCTGTAGTTTAGCGATTGCGAAATTGATCGCATCAATTTGTGCCCTGCAATACATCCGCGTATCCGTCGCCACTTGATCATTTCTCGAGCGAGCCGTATGAAGTTTCCCTCCCGCAGCACCGATCCTCCGAGTCAGCTCCGCCTCAATATTCATATGAATATCTTCCAACGACATCTTGAACTCGAATGCACCGTTATCAATATCCCTCTCAATATCTTTCAGACCACCTTCGATAGATAGAAATTCCTCTTCACTTAATAAGTCTGCTTTCATCTGCGCACGCGCATGCGCAATCGATCCGGCTACATCATATTTATATAGCTTCCAATCGTAAGATATAGATTCACCGAACTGCTCCAGCAGTGACGATGTTTCCTTAGCAAAGCGTCCTTTCCACATATTTAATAACTCCCATTTCGATAAGTTCCACTCGGCACTGTCTTGCGCTCCGCATTTGTGTTCTTGAAAACCACGTCACCCTCTATTACCACATCCGCTGCAAATTCAATTAGCCCTTCAATACGAAGCGATTTGCATTCGATAAGACTTGGCACACCCAGTGGCTCCAAGGCATCGACAAGCTTATACTCACCAGATAGTGAAATATCCGGAGGCACTCCATTCCGCTCGTCACGCAACTTCACTGTCCCATCTTCTAGAACCTCGTACGCATCAGAACGCAGCGCCAATAAATCCGCCGAAGTCTTTACCGGTGCAAATCGACTCCGCGGCACATCAATCGCCAGCGCTCCCTCAAAGCACTCAATTGCCGAACCCATTGCAATCTCAAGCTGAAACACTGCAGGAGACGATGAATCTCGTGGATCCACCGTCTTCTTATTCTTAATCATTGGAAGAGGAAGCACCCCGGCATCTTCTTTGAGCTGCATCTTTAGTTTCCGCAAGTTTAGCCACAAGCTATTGGTGTTAAAATATTGGTGCTTATCTATATCTTGGAAACTATCTAAATCACTATCGGGGCATTGCGCCACCTCCCTCAAAAGTAACCTACCATCCGCATTGCGCTTCGCTAAATGACCACCCTTCTTATCGGCAGCTGTCCTCCGCGTCACCTCCATCATAAAGGGCGCTCCGGATTTCGCGAAAAATGACAACAAGCCCGGATCGAGTATGGCACCGAGATTGTCTGAATTTGATACGAAAGCATACTCAACACCCTCTTTCAGCAGCCGGTCTAACCAACCACTCCCCACAAGCGCCGGATATAAATCACCATGGCCCGGCGGGCACCATTCTTGATCCGGATCCAATGGCCACTCAACAGGCGCTAGGCTCTCTGCGTCGATCTTTGGGATCATATTCTGCATCATCTCCACCTCGCTCGCCTCAGCAAAACCCTCCGCATCATACTTCTCCAAGTAATCCAAAGTATCCTTACTTGTGCTAAAACTATTCATCAGCACCAGCCGCACCTTCTCCCCACTACTCGCCCGCAGAGCCATCGTTTGCCGCACCATTAGATCGAGAAAATTTACACCCTCACGCACCGCTAGTAGACTCTTCGGCCCCTGCAGACCCATCCCCGTCCCCAGTCCTCCATTCAATTTGATGATCGCCACCTTCCCCAATAAATCACCATCATCTCCACTCACAGCCTCATCTGCCTTTGGCAAACTTCCCGCTGGTGATATGCTATTTTCCGGAATCAACCCCGTCTCATCACGTAGCAATGCTTCATAATTCCGCCGAAAGACTGCCACGGGCGCGTCACCCATGCCCGCTGCACGCATCTTAATCTCAAACGCTTCGAACTCGTTCATACCGCTAACCTTAAACAGTCTATTTCTCCGGTAAATCTCCAAAAACCTATTCTTCCATCCAGCCCACACAAAGCTGACTCCAGATTTCTAAACGATCAAACAGCTCATCCTTCATATCCCCCACATCCGCCCACGTCACATCCGTCAAAGCATCCTCTTTAGACGCCACTTCCTCACTCTCCAAATCCAATACATGCACCACCCCCAAATGCACCTGCCCCACCTCAGAACTATCATCATTCAGAAGCCCTACAATGCGCATTTCATAATCACAGGAAATTTCTAGCTCCTCATCAAGTTCTCGCTGCACAGCCGAGTAATACGCCGCCGCTCCCTGCCTTCCCTCTCCCATATCCACAGGATTGATATGCCCTCCCACACCCACCGATAACTTCGCATGCAAACGCCCCTCTCCCCCAGCTTTTCCCCTCGTATAATGCATCACCCGATCCCCACATTTTAGAATGCAATACGGAATCAACTGCTTATGCGTCGGATCATCTTCCGCCACCTCCCGATCCATAAAAAAGTGATTCTCAGCTTTCAACAAAACCTCCACCAAATCCTCCACACCCTTCGTCTGAAATCCTTGGAAAGCCCCGTGCGCCTCTAACAGTTCTCTCTTCACCACTAAAACTTCTTCGCCCGCGTATTTGCCCATGCGGAAGTCTCAGAAAACCCACCCACCCGCGCAACCCCTTTCCTCCTCCATCCTCTATTTTCAGGAAAATTCTACACCTCTACTCGATACCGCATCACCTTCGCATCCACCTCACCACTCCAAGCATCAATACCCCCCCGTAACCCAAAAGTGTTCTCAATCCCGTGCCCCCGATACCACGCAACTTGATCCAGCACATATTTCCCCGTGTGATCATAAAGCACAATCACCCCACCCGGCTTTTCCGCAAAAATCTTACCCTGCAACTCCTGCGTGGAAAACTCACTCCCCGCTATCGCCACCGCCTCATGCTCCTCCCGCGTCCGCACATCAATCAACCGCACCCCCTCCATCTTCGCCACCTCAGCTGGCTCAATCAACATCGTAAGATCATACTCATGACTCCCCTTCAAATGCTCTAAAACCTCTCCCGCATCAAATTCAGCCCTCGCGCACAACTCCGCCAAAGTCTCCTCATCTGAAAAGGCACAACTCTGACATCCACCCAAGTGATACTTCGCAAACAAAGCCCGCCTCGCACCCGGCATCTCCACCATCAAATCCCCCATCTTCACTGAAACATCCATCACGCGTCCTTCCTATCTAACGTTTCTCTATCGCCACAATTGTCACATCATCCATCTGCGGCCCCTCATCTCCCGTGAAATCCTCTACCGACTGCTGCACTGCACGCACCACCGCCTCCGCACCCATCACCGCCGCATCCTGAAACGCATCCGCCAGCCTCGCCATCCCAAATTCCTCATCCGCCGCATCCACCGCCTCCTTCACGCCATCCGTAAACAACAAAACGCAATCGCCAGAACGCAATTTCACCACCTCATCCCCTGTAACCCTCTCAAACACCGTCCCCCCATCAATCCCCAACGCCAGCCCACGCGGCCGCAATTCCTCCACCTCTCCCGTCGCCCGCCGATACACCAACGCCGGCTCATGCCCCGCCCGCGCAAATGTCATCGTCCCCCTCACCGGATCCAATATCGCATAAATCAGACTTATAAACATGTCCTCACGGATGTCCGGAAATAAATACCCGTTCACCGCCGCCAAAACCTTCGAAGGCGAGGCATTTGTCAACGAAACCGCCCGCAGCAAACTCCGGCACATCGCCATCAACAAACCTGCCGAAACCCCCTTCCCAGAAACATCCGCAATCACCACCCCCAACTTCCCATCCGCCAAATCGAGATAATCATAATAATCTCCACTAATAATCCGCGCCGGTAGATTTGTCCCATTCACTCGGAAACCAGAAACCACCGGATCCTCCTGCGGCAATAGCACCCGCTGCACCTCCCGCGCATTCTTTAACTCCCCCTCAATCGCCTTCTTCTCATTCGCATCACGGTGCACCCGCGCATTGCCAATCGCAAAGGACGATTGCTCCGCTACCGACCGGAATACCGCAAAATCATTCCCTGAAAAATCCCCCTCCGCATGCGTCCGCGCCACCGCCAACGCCCCGATATCTTTCCCCGCATATCGCAGCGGTGCCACCATCGCCGAGACATCCCCAGAATACGTCACAAACGCATCCCGGAACGAAGCATGGTGCTTCACATCCCGCACATGCAACGCCTCGCCCACCGTCAAACTATGCCCAATGATCCCCTCATCCACGCCAATCCGTGCATGCCTCAAATGACTCTCCAGCGCCCGTGAATCACGCGATGCTCGCTTCATCACCTCCATCGGCACTCCTACCAATGGCGGGCAATCCTCCGAAATATAAGCCGGACTTAGATACTCCGGATCACTGGAAACATAGTAAATCCCTCCACCCTTCGCACCCACCACCTCCAGCACACCATCCACAATCATCTTTGAAAGCACACCATCCGTCGGCTCCTTCCCAATCGCCGACCCAAGATCATGCAAAAAGGTAAACATCCGCTGCTCCTCCCCCTCCATCTCAAGGAACTTATCCCGTATCCTCCCCGCTTTCCTTCGCTGATTTCGCAGCGCATACAACAAGACCACACCCAAAACCATCGCGATCCCTATCGCCCACGCAGTAGAGATATGAATCATGATGTCAAATCAGCGGTCACTCGACTCCTTAGGTAAACCCTTCGACAAGGTAGCCACAACCCCAGAGAATTTCTCCCGGTTCTCCTCATTTGCATCTGATAAAATTTCATGCGCTTCCAATACATGCCGGGTATGCATCTCTGTCCCCGCAGCCATACCCGCCTTCTTCTCCTTTAGCAGATCCCGCGCCTTGTTCTCCACACCCTTCCAGCCCGCTTTCTCCGGCTCGATCTCCATCAAAAAATCCAATCCTAGATCCTCTAATGAATTCCGATTCTTCTCGCCCGGCGCCGCCACCTGCAGCCGCCCCGCCTTGCCCGTCAACTTATTCGCCAGCCCCGCCAAAGTCCCCATAAACGTTGAATCCATCCCAGAACAAATTTCCAGATCCACCACCAAACAATCCTCACCATTGCGTATCCTCGCCTCACCAAATTCCTTCACCGCAGGGCTGTTCAGAAACGATCCCTTGCCCTCGCAGCGAATCCAACTGAACCCCTCGAATTGACCTACTTTGATTGGACAGACCTTAATCACAAATTCTTTGCCGGTGTGCTGCGGCGCATTCCTTTGAAGTTATACCCCCGTCCTCATTGGGTCAACCTCATAGCGCCGAACTCTGCGCTTTTCCTCTCCACCCTCAAAATTCCTTCTCACCCATTCCGCCTTGTAGTTTTACAAAGATAAATCGAACATACCACCATGCCCGGCCTCATCATCGCTCCTCGCGCCAGAATCTTCCACGGCCATGAATGGGTCTACGCCTCAGAAATTAAAAAAGCCTTCGGAAATCCCCAACCCGGAGATGTCATCACACTGAAAGATTTCCGCGATCGCCCACTCGGCTCCGCCATCTACAATCCCGCATCTAAAATCGTCGCCCGCCGCTTTTCACGCCGCCGCCAAGACTTAGATCTCGATTTCTTTACTCGCCGCATCACCCAAGCCATCAATCACCGGAAAACCCTCACCCATCTCGAGGAAAATCTTTGCCGCATCGTCTGGTCCGAGTCCGATGGCATCCCCGGCCTCATCGTAGATCGCTACCATCAACACCTTGCCGTCCAGACGACAACACTCGCCATGGACCTTCGCAAAGACATCATCGTAAAAGCACTCATCGACGTCCTTTCCCCCGCTTCCATCACACTTCGCAACGATTCTCCCTCACGCAAAGCAGAAGGCCTCGAACCTTCCATCGAAGTCCTCCACGGCACTCCCCCCGGCTCATTCCAAGTCTCAGCCAACCACCTCACCTTCGAAATTGATCTCATCGACGGGCAAAAAACCGGACTCTACCTCGACCAACTACAAGCACACCAAGAAGTCGCCGCCCTCTCAAAAGGCCTCCGCGTCCTCGATTGCTTCACCAACCAAGGCGGCTTCGCCCTCGCCTGTGCCAAAGCCGGCGCCGCAAAAGTCACCGCAGTAGATATCTCTGCCAGCGCCTGCGCCGCCACCCGCCGCAATGCCGAGCTGAACAAGCTCCCTATCGAAGTCATCGAAGCGAATGTCTTCGATTTTCTCAAAAAAGCAGAGCCAGAATACGATCTCATCATCCTCGACCCACCGAGTTTCACGAAAAATAAGAAAACCCTCATGGACGCCATGCGCGGTTATAAGGAAATTCACCTAAGGTCCCTGAAACTTCTCGAAAAAGGTGGCCTCCTCTCCACCTTCTGCTGCTCTCACCATGCCTCGCGCGAGCTTTTCCTAGAAAACATCGCCTCCGCCGCCGTTGATGCAAAAAAATCCCTTCGTCTCGTTTCCGAACATACCCAGCGCGCAGACCACCCCATCCTCATCACCCTTCCTGAAACCTCCTATCTAAAAGGCTTCACCTCACAAATCATCGCCACCCGCTAAAAGCCAATCATGCACCCAAATGTCTTCATCCTCATGGGCGTCGCCGCCACCGGAAAAACCACCCTCGGCCTAGCACTCGCCGCTGAAACGAACGGCACCTTCCTTGATGGCGATGACTTCCATCCCGAGTCAAATCGCCTAAAAATGGCCGCCGGCCACCCCCTAAACGATGCAGACCGCCACCCGTGGCTCGAACACCTCGCCTCCATCGTTGCCGAGCGCGCCCCTCTCCCCACACCCACCTTTCTTGCCTGTTCCGCCCTAAAAGAATCTTACCGGGAAATCCTCCGGTCCGCCTACCCCCCACTCGCATTCCTACACCTCACCACAGATCCATCCATCCTCCTCGCGCGCATCACCGAGCGCTACGAATCAGGCCAGCACTTCATGCCCCCCTCCCTCCTCGCTTCCCAGTTCGAAACCCTAGAAATCCCTCCCTACGCCCTCACTCTCGACGTCTCCCAGCCCATCCCCTCGCTCATCGAACAGTTCCTCGCTCACTACCCGCAAAACCCAAACCCCTTAAAGTAATTCACCTACCTCCCCGCCAATCTTACCTCATCCCCCACCCGCATCAGCCCCGCCTCCAACACCCCCCCGTAAACACCGAGATTCTGGTCTCCCTCCCTCACAATCGTCCGTAACATCGTTTTATCCTCCTGAAATCCCTGCTGCCTCCGTGTCACAGCCCCACACCGAATCGCCGTCCCACTGCACTCAAAACGCGCGTCCCCCATCGTCAGCTCACTCCCTATCCAGCCCTGCTCCACCAAGCCTTCGTCTCGCGTTTCCACCACCACATTAGGCCGGAAACGCCTCACATCCCAGTCCGCCTCTGCCTGCTTTCCCCTTAAACAATCCAAACTCGCCGTCGTAATCACATGAAACGGGCTCACTAGAAAGAAACTACCCGGCACCGTCACAAAATCCTGCGCCTCCTTCGGAAAATCCGTGAAATCTGGTCCCGCCTCACCCTCCTCCCGTGTAAAAGTATCTTCTAATTCAGCAAGCCAAGCTCGCTCACCTCCCTTATATCGTCGGAAAAACGATCGCCCCAAATTTTCATCCAATCTCACCAACTCAGAACGATACCCCAGCAACTCCGTCAATTTTTCATTCACCAACGGATCACTCCCGAAAATCCTATCCCCATCCGGAAAAGTTATCGAAACGTCACCAGATTCATCCTCCGTTTCCGCAATACATAACAAAAGCTTCGGCCGGAATTTACAGCTCTGAATCTCCTCCCGCTCCACATCTCGCACCGCCCAAACCCGATCTCCCTCCACCCCGTTCGTCCCTAACTTACCAACGTCCAGCCTCTCCCCACCCATGCCCTTCACCGGATACCGCCAAATCTCCTTCACACGCCCAACTTCCTCCATCCACCACCCAAAGCATTCCAAATGCCACCCCTCACCCCTCTCTTCAATACGGAGAAGGGCTTTGCAAGCCCCTTAACAAAGGATCCAGCCTCCGTGCATGGCGCGCACCATATCCACTCAAAAAGCAACAGAGCAACGCTGTCATCACCCCCTCGTAATAAAGGAGCAAGCCCGCATATGCAAAGGTATACCAACTCCAGAGTAGCCTATAGCGTGCTGAACTTTCGAGTGAGGTTCTGGTGGACTTTGCTAAGGAGAAGGAGCTCCTGAGAAGAGGTGTTCTTGGATTGCAGGGTGGAGATAGCGGCTTGCAACTCAAAAAGATTCTGACGAATGAAATCGTCTTGGATCGTGCTTTGGAGCCAGAAGACGGCGGCATCGCGGGTGCCGGTGGTAACTTGACGGACCTGATGAAGCGCGTGTGTGGCGTAGATAAAAGCGTCGCCAGCTTTAAGCTTTAGCTGGCGTGCACCACCTGGGCACTCAACCTCAAGCTCGCCGCCCTCGTAGGTTTCCGGATCGGAGAGGAAGAGGGTAACGGAGAGATCCCGGCGAATTCGATTGGGCGGGGGCGAAAGTGGTGCATCGACATGGTAGCCATAGTGCATGCCCGGAGAGTGGCGATTGATCAGAGGTGCGCTAATGGAAAGTGGTTGCGCCCAAACTTCAAAAAGGGAGTGCCGCATTAGAGCGGAAATGAGAACAGCGTCGAGATCACTCGTCGAGAGATCCTTCCGATGGATCTGCTGATTGTTCTTTACGTCCGCAGCACCACCCGTGGCAGTCCGCTTGCCATCTGTAAATTCGGCAGAGACAAGCTCTTCACGCACAAACGAAAGTTCTTCCGCCGTGAGGACTTGGGGTAGAACAAGCATTAGGCAAAAAGAGCGCTATGGTTTGCGGCGGCGGCGCAGAGCGGCAGCTGCAAGACCGGCAATAGTGAGACCAGCGGAGCCGGGTTCTGGCACTGCACCGATCGTGTAGCCCAGCCCAGAATTTCCAGTTTCTTGCGCAACTCTAAAGGTTGCCAAACCATCTGCTGGAACTGTAAAAACCAAGTTTCTAGGAACGGACGGGTCTGAATTGAACGCGTTCACTCCATCGAGCTGATTCCTGAGAAGAGTTAAATACATCGACGAAATAAAAGGCCGAGGTTGAAAAGAATACAGGAATTGTTGCGGCTGCGTTGGGGGTCATCGCCACAGTGAAATAATCAGAGAAGTCTCCGGAGTTGTTAATGCTTCCGATAATCCCAGAATCGGAGAGGAAATTGGTAAACGTGGTGGTTAGATCAGTTGGATTACCAGAATCGTTGCTGAAATCAGTCGTTTCTGTGAGCACAGTCGCTGCCTCTGCAGTAGTAGCGGAAATAGACAGGCCGGCGAATGCAGCCGCGAGGAGGACATTCTGAGGAGCGTTTATCGGAGGCATGCTCGTTATCGAAGTAAAATTGTAATATCGCGTCAAGTCTATTGTTCGCCCTCAGATAGAATCAAAAAGCAGAAGAAGGGACGGGTGAAGGAGCCTTGATCATGCCGCCCATAGGTAGACAAACTTACACCTATCAGGAGTCCACCACCCCCCCTGACCCTCTTCAATATGGAGAAGGGCTTTGCAAGCCCTTTCACAAAGAATCCAGCCATCGAGAATAATACGGAGAAGGGCTTTGTAAGCCCTTTAACAAAGAATCCAGCCCCTTCGAAGTAGCAAGACAAGTCCCCCCATAGGTGTTTGAAACAAATTTCTTTGAATCCCTCACTTCTTCACGGGAAGATACCACATGTCTTGGTCTCGCATATACTCTTCCATCTCAGGGAACATCTCAATAATCGCTTCCTTCTGATGCGGACCACTCACCGCCATCTGAAGATGGGCGGCCACTAAAAATCCTAGCACGACAACGATGATTCTCCAGACCTTGATTGGCTCTGCTTTCACCCGGTGGTTTCCCAAAAAATCCCAAATAGGTTTACCGATTCTCCTGGCCGTAAACCAGCTAAGCGCCTGACAAACCAAAGACAACAGTCCCCATCCAAAGCCGATCCCCGTCACCATCACACGAACAGAACGCCAAATCGATTTCTTCAAACTTAACCCAGTTCCGTCCTCATTCTCCACCTTCAGGGACATCAACCATTTGCCCGGCGTCCATGAGTATTTATATAGAAACCAAGCTTCAAACGCGAACCATGGTATGTAAATAGGCAGTAGCACCCATGCATTTGAGATCGCATCGCCAATATCTCTTCCCGCGTAGTATAAAGCGAGCCACCAAAGGGCCGAATACACCATCAGATCAAACCACCTCGCAAAAAACCGCCGACACAAATGAAGCTTCGGACGATCTTTCTTCTCCGGCTTCTCGGAAGACTCCGCAGCTCTCTCCAAATATTCTTTCGGTAATTCAGGAGGCTTTTGCGTTTCTTTCTGAAATTCATTCTTAAATAGCTCAAGCTCCTGTATTTCCGTCCACTCCGCTAAACCCTCATGCCAGACCTTTGACTTCGGGTCCATCTCGCCATGCGCAATCCGCCCTCGTATCTCATAATCCGGATACGGCCCGTTTTTCACGCCACCGCGTATGACCCAAATATCCATATTAAAGATTTCTCAATGATTTCGCAGCATCACTTCTCGAAGCGAAAAATGCAGGCACTAAAGCCGCTAGCGAGCACAATACGAACGCCAAAAGCCCGATTTTCGCTTGTTCCATCGGATCATTGTAAGCTGGCAGAACCCCAAAACCAGTCAGCGAAGCCGAAAATGGATCAAACCCAATTGCCCGCATTGCCTCCTGCATCTCACCTCGAAAATGGACAACGATCCGCCCTAATCCTACCCCCAAAGCCGCCCCAAGAAGCCCTAAAAGCATCCCTTGATACAAAAATACCCGCACAATCTGCCCCGGCGCAGCACCCAGCGCCTTCATCACCCCAATCTCCCTGCGCTTCTGGATCGTGACTGTAAACATCACCGCCATCATCGAGAATGCCGAGACCAGAACGATAAACGACAGCGCAAAATACATCATCCACCGCTGCTGCTCAATAAGTGCAAAAAATGCCTGATATTGCTCACCCCAGGTTTCATAAGAATTTTCCCGCCGCATCGGCACCAAAGTCTCGGCCTTCATCCGATCAGCAAGATAAGGATCTTCCAAACGCAGCGCCACTCCCTGCACCTGATCCCCCAAGCCTGCCAAATCCTGTGCCAATGGCAGTGGCAAAAACACCTCAGGCGTCACTGCCATCTGCGAAGCTGCATACACCCCCACAACAACCGCCTCTTTCGGCAAAACCAAATTCTTTAAACCCTTTAAAATCTCACCATCCATCTTCTCCGCATCCGTCTCCGCGAGAGCACGATACGGCTTCATAAGCTCCTCCTTTGTCTCTTCTGAAAACCTGAAAACGGTCTCTTCACCCTCTCGCTCCCCTAGCTCCATCGCCGCCAAAAGTTCCTCCACCAGCTCCCGCTCAGGCTCTCGTATATCGTCTTGGAAAATTCTCTCCATCCCCGCATAGGCCGAGCGCAGCGCATCAGCCGGCATCGTCCAACCCTCATCCACCTGCATCCAGCTCTCATCCAAAGCATCCGCAGTTACCGCCCAATCTTCCGGGAAAGCCTCCCTCACCACTGGCCGCTCGGTAGCTTTATAAGCATCCATCACACCTTCAAAATTCCTTGTCGAATACAGCCTCAGGGTATCCCCCAACTGCAACGCGAATTGCTCTGCTACCACTGAGGAGATCACCGCGCGATCATCCAAACCAAGATCCGCCGTAGAGCCCGGAAAATTCTCCATATCCAGCATCTCTTGAATCCCTCTCACCTGCTCTGGATCACTCGTATCAACCGCCCGGAAAGTCACAGGCCTTTGCCACGATCCTACATCCAGCAAGACATTGTCCGCCACATAAGCCGTAGCCCCTGCCACCCCCTCCTTGGCTAACGCCTCCTTCGCCAAAACATTCCAATCCTCCGGCTCAACTCCTGAATCTGGCAATGGATTCAACGCTGCCGAACGGATCAAAACATGCGGCGTAAATCCAAGCAAACGCCCCTTAACCTCCCTTTCCAAACCCGCATAAACCGCCATCACCACCACCAAAACCAGCACCCCCAACATCACCCCAATCAACGAGATCAGCGTGAAGGAGGAAAGCATAGCACGCCGCGGATTTAGATACCGCCGTGCCAACATAAAACTGAAAGATCGCTTTTTGATAAGCGGACTTACACCCATCCCACCCCTCAAATCAACAAAAACCCAAAAGCCCACTTCCCTGCGTAGCAAGCCTAGCCTGCAAAATACCCGGCCACAAACTTAAGAATCCCAAAGCTCACCCAGCCCTACAATTTACCCTTTCCTCGCACGGGTTCGTATTTCATGTTGCTGCTATGCCGATTGCTGACTTTGCGAACTCTTTTATCTGTGATCTCGTAGCCTATGAGCCGGGGAAACCCATCGAAGAAACCGCTCGTGAACTCGGTTTAGACCCAAAATCAATTGTCAAAGTCGCCTCCAATGAAAACCCATTAGGCCCCTCTCCCCTTGCCAAAAAAGCAATTTCCGAAGCTGCCGAAAACGCCCATATCTACCCAGACGGCGGGGGCTTTAAACTTAGATCGGCTATTGCGGAAAAAGTTGGCCTGAAAATCGAGAATATAGTCCTCGGAAACGGCTCCAACGAGATCATCGAGCTGCTATGCCACACCTTTCTGAATAAAGAGGCAGAGCTGATCGCCGCAAAGCACGCCTTCGTCGTCTACAAGCTCATGGCAACTCTCTTCGGGGCGAAATACGTGGAAGTAGACGATCCAAATTTCATCCACGACCTCCCCGCCATGTCCGCCGCCATCACGCCAAAGACTCGGCTTGTTTTCATCGCAAACCCGAACAACCCCACTGGCACTTTCGTTGACCAAAAAGCAATCGATACCTTCGTAGATGCCCTGCCGCCCCATGCTATCGGCGTCTTCGATGAAGCCTATTACGAATTTCTCGATACACCACCGGATGTCCTAAAACATGTAAAAGCCGGCAAAAACGTCATCGTACTACGGACTTGCTCAAAAATTCACGGCCTAGCCGCACTACGCATCGGGTATGGAATCGCGCCGAAACATCTCGCTGACCTCTTGCAAAAAGCGAGGCAGCCCTTCAACACAAACGCCCTCGCTCAAGCAGCCGCACTAGCCGCTTTGGATGATACAGAACACATCGAGAACACCCGCAAAATCAACCGCGAAGGACTTTCTTTCTACGAAAAAGCCTTCGCTGAGCGCCAACTCAACTTTGTGCCCTCAGTAGCAAATTTCATCCTTGTAGAAGTCGGTGATGGCGACCGTTTATTTCGAGAAATGCTCCAGAAAGGCGTAATTGTCCGGGCAATGTCTGGATACAAATTACCCAGATGGGTGCGCATCTCAATAGGCACGCCAAAGGAAAATGCTAGGGTGCTCGAGGTTCTCGACGAAGTGATGTCAGTAAACCATTGATCTCAGCCCCCGATATTGTCCTCAGGGGTTTACAAATTACAAACAGCCGCCATTGTCCCGCGCATGAATTTCTCCGGCACTTATACCGCCATTATCACTCCCTTCCGAGATGGGAAAATCGATGTCGAAGCTTTTGAGAATCTGATAGAACGTCAGATTTCCGCGGGCATCACCGGTATCGTCCCCGTGGGCACCACCGGCGAATCGCCAACAGTAGATTCTAAAGAGCACATTGAGATCATCCGTCTCGCAGTTAGATATGTGAAAAATCGCTGCAAAGTCATCGCCGGGACAGGAGCAAATTCTACCGCAGAGGCCATCGAGCTCACCTTGAAGGCCCAAGAGCTCGGCGCAGATGGCACCCTCCAAGTCTGCCCTTACTACAACAAACCGTCGCAAGAAGGCCTGTATCTGCATTTCAAAGCTATCGCAAAAGCCACCACTCTCCCGGTAATGCTCTACAGTGTTCCCGGACGCTCCTCCATCGAAATCTCTGCTGAAACAGCGGCCAGACTAGCCGCTGATTGCCCAAACATTACTGCCATCAAAGAAGCGGGAGGATGCGTAGACCGTATCAATCAGCTCGTCCAAGCACTCCCAGATGGTTTTGGAATTCTTTCGGGCGATGATCCATTGACCCTTCCCTTCATCGCTGCAGGCGCGAATGGTCTTGTCTCGGTAGCCGGAAATCTGATCCCAGAAGTGATGGTGAAATTAGTCAATCACTGCCTCGCCGGAGAATTTTCAGAGGCATTAGCCATTCAGAAACAATATTACCCACTCTTCCGCGGACTTATGTCACTCGACGTAAATCCTGTGCCCATCAAGACCGCAGTAGCCCTGCAAAAACTATGCACCGATGAGCTTCGCCTGCCTCTAGCACCGCTTGCAGACGATAATTTATTTGCCCTCCGCACTCTTCTTAAATCCTACAATCTTATCTAGTTTCACTCTGCCAAACCCGCTATCATGACACCTAAACTCTTTAATCCCGGCCCAGTCGATGTTTCACCAGAAACATTTAATGCAATGGCACACACCATGATCGGCCACCGAGGATCCGATTTTGAGCAACTTTATTCCTCTTTGCAGCCGGGTCTGAAAGAAATCTTCGGCACCGAGCGCTCCGTTTTCCTATCCACATCTTCAGCATGGGGAGTGATGGAAGGCGCGCTTAACAATCTCGTCCGGAAAAAAGTGCTGTGCCTCTGCTGCGGTGCCTTCTCGGACAAGTGGATCGATGTCGCCAAAAAATGTGGTTACGAGGCTGAAGCCATTCAAGCAGAATGGGGAGAAGCAATTGATCCAGAAGCCGTGCGGGCAAAACTTTCTGAAGGCGGCTTCGATACAGTCACTTTCATTCATTCAGAAACTTCCACCGGAGTGCTAAATGACCTTTCTGCCGTGTGCGAGGTCGTGAAGTCATTTGATGATACTATGCTCATCGTAGACACAGTGTCGTCGCTTTCTACGGTAGACATAGATATGGACAAGCACGGTATAGATGTATGCCTCGCCGGTGTGCAAAAGGCGCTGGCCTTGCCGCCGGGCCTTGCCCTATTCGCCGTATCGGAAGCTGGAATGGAACGCGCAAAAACCATACCTAACCGGGGCTATTACTTTGATTTCATCGAATTTGCCAAAAACGACGAGAAAAACAATACCCCAACTACCCCCTCCATCTCGCTGCTCTTTGGCCTTCAATATATTCTAGGCCAAATCAAAGCAGAGGGCTTTGAAAATCGCAAAGCACGCCACGCAAAGACCAATGCAATGATCCACGAATGGGGTGCAAAGCATAACTTCGAACTTTTTGCCCCTGAAGGAAATCGCTCATTTGCCCTGACCTGCTTCGCCACACCAGACACCCTTGATCTTCCCAAGTTTATCAAAGACCTGAAGACTAGGCATAATTTCCTCATCAATGGCGGCTACGGTAAAATTAAAGGAACTACCTTCCGTATTTCGAATATGGGCAACGAAACTGAAAAGACCATCCAAGAGCTCATCGACGCCATGGATGACGTCCTTTCATCTTGAGCAGCAGCTTTTCTTGAGAAGCACTTGGATGCTAGAGCATTCGAATCGTTGCATACCTTCGCCTGTCCACGATCTTTCGGAGCCAAACTTTAGACTGCTCTGATAGAAGCATACGTTGTATATCTCGCGCATGCGCTCCCTACTTTCAGCTCTCCCCACCTACGCACTTTCAGCGGTTTTCGTGCTGATCACAAACATACCTGCGGCTGGTGAGCTCGAGCTTCGCATAGAAAAAGATGGTTTCAGCATAGAACGCAATGGCAATGTTGTAACGAGTCTCCGCACTGATTATCGGATTCCCTACCTGTATCCACTCATATCGACCTCCGGTGCAAATGTCGCTCGCAATTGGCCTATGGAGAATCACCTCCCCGATGAGGACAGGGATCATCCCCACCATCGCGGCTTTTGGACGGCTCACGGAAATGTAAACGGATTCGATTTTTGGGCTGACGAAAAGGGACAAAATGCGAAAATTACCTTAGTCAAAGTAGAAGACATAACCGAGACCCCAACCCATCTTACCGTAAAATGCACCTTCATCTGGTCTGGCGGTAAGCTCGACCTACTCTCGGAACAACGCCAATACACATTTTCCTATCCCACTGCCGAAACTTTGCAGATCGACTCACTCTCGATTCTATCGCCTATCGCTTCCCAAATAACTTTTGGCGATACCAAAGAAGGCACGGTTGCTTTCAGGACAGACCGCACTTTACGCACGTACGGGCCCGTAGCTCGTGCGCAGCTAATCACTTCTGAAGGTGCCAAAAACGACGCTGCCTGGGGGCAAAGGGGTCAGTGGGCTGCCTATGAAGGCCCCGATGAGTTAGGAGAACCAACTGTAATCGCCATGTTGTGCCTGCCAGATTCCTTTCGCTATCCAACATATTGGCACGCTCGTGGATACGGATTGATTGCCGCAAATCCCTTCGGTATCCACGACTTTACCAAATCGAAAGATAAGAACGTTGGTGAGCACGTCCTATTAAAAGATGAAAGCTTAAGGCTACACCATACCGTAATTATACATCACGGTGAGCTATCATCGATCGACCTTTCAACTTATATAAAGTCAGAGAAACCTTAAAAGAAAACCCAACTCCACTATGAACCGTCGTCATTTCCTTTATAAATCCGCACTTACAGGTGCCCTTGCTCTCTCTCCGAATTTTATATCTGCGCAGTCTAGCCCAAACTCGGATCTTAGGATATGTGTGATTGGAATACGCAGCCGCGGTCATGCTTTAGCAAAACAAATCATGAAACTCAAAGGCGTCGTATTAGCAGGTATTTGCGATGTCGATACTGCAGAGTTAAAGCGAGTCGGAGAGAAACTTTCAGAGTTAGGTGCCAAGCCGAAGACTTATGTTAATTATAATGAAGCATTCGATTCGGACGATATCGACGCAGTAGTAATTGCCACTCCTAACCATACTCATGCCCTCATCGCCATAGCAGCTGCAAGTAGTGGTAAACATGTCTACGTCGAAAAACCCGTTTCCCACAACATCATGGAAGGTCGCTTGCTCGTCAAAGCCGCCGAAAAATACGGAGTCGTCATTCAGCACGGATTTCAACGCCGCTCTGAAGAAGCATGGCATGAGGCCTACGAATTTATGCAATCTGGCGAGATCGGTGAAGTCGTTCTCGCCCGCGGTTTTTGCTACAAGCGCCGCAAAAGTATAGGAAAAGTTTCCCAGCCGCAAAACCCGCCAGAGACAGTCAATTATGACCTATGGAGTGGTCCCCGAGAGATGGTTCCTGTTCCACGTCAACAGTTCCACTACGATTGGCATTGGCAATTTCCATACGGCAACGGGGATTTGGGAAACCAAGGGCCTCACCAGTTAGATGTTTGTCGCTGGTTTCTAGGCGATCCGGGTTTACCACCTTCTGTCACTTCTATCGGTGCTCGCCTAGGTTATTCCGATGACGGGGATTGGGCGAATACGCAACTATGCTACTACGATTACCCGAAACCAATTGTATTCGAAGTGCGTGGCCTACCTACCGAGCCTTACAAAGACCGCACGGTAGGGAACATCATCGAATGTGAAGGTGGGTCGATTGCTGGCGGCCATGATGCAAGTTGCGCTGCTTATGATAAAGAAGGCAATATCCTGAAAACTTTCGAAGGAACTAGTGACCACATGGAGACCTTTATCAAGGCCTGCTTAAAGGGTTCAATCAGTAAAGAACATGGTATTGAGGCTGGTCATATATCCTCATCTCTAGCACATATTGGAAATATTTCATGGCGCCAAGGATCCGAGGCCATGCCAGATCAATTTGAAGGAGTCTTTGAAAATAAGTATGCCGAAGATGCGTTGCAAAGGATGATTACACATATAAACGATCAATCAATTTCACTGAAAGACACACCCCTCATCCTTGGCAAAACACTCAATCTTGACCCTACCACTGAGAGATTTATTGGAGAGCATGCAGAAAAGGCTAATCAAGAACTTAGCGGAACGTATAGGGAACCTTATTCACTCCCAAAAATTTAGGCGCCCGTTGTAAGCGGTTCCTCCATCAGGCTTACTTTTCACCCTCCCCACTCTCTTATTTTTCTGGTCAGCACCTTTTCAACTTCAGGTTTACGCTCCGCCGCCTCGTAAGTCACTCGGTAATGATAACCTAACATTTCTTCACTGAACTCAGGCGCAGAATCACCTAAACTTCGGATCTGCTCAGTTAGAGTAACACCTTTCGCTAACGGATAAATTCCCCGCCACGCTTTCATATAGTCCGGCTCACGTTTCACCCTCGGAAAACGTGAATATTGGTGATCTACCACACCATTTTTTCCGCGAAGATAAGTCAGAACCAACAGCAGCCCACCCAGTAGCAAAGCAAAAATAACGGCTACCAAGCCGTTCTCAAATTTGGCTGGGTCGTCATTGTCGTCTCGGTTTGATAAAGAATCAACTTGGGGCAAAACCTCATCACTACCCGCTATTCTCGGCTGCCCTCCCCCGCTCAAGACAACTTCTGGAGTCGTCTCAAAGGTTACCCAGCCAACTCCCTCAACCTCTACCTCGGCCCATGCATGTGCTTCCCGCTCTCGAAATACAAAGGTATTGGTGCTTGGAAAATATTGCCCACCTGCCCAGCCGTATGCTATGCGACTCGATATGCCTAGTTCACGCGCCATCAGTGCGGCAGCTGTCGCAAAATACTCACAATGCCCACGCTTCTCTTTAAAAAGGAAATTATCCAAAGCATCTGTATCTGCCTCATTCACAGTCGAGAGAGAGTAACTATACTCAGCCCTCAAAAACCGCTTTATATCGTTCAACTTCGTCCATGGATCGCCATCTCCTACCGCCCTTTCAGTCAACTCCTGGAACTCCTTTTTAAACCTTGGCGCAGATCCTTCAGCCAAATTACCCTGATCTCTTCTTATATCGTTAAAGTTTCTTGGTGCCGAGCTAGCGCGATATCGCAGGCTTTGTGAATCAATCTTTAGGAAACGACCGTTACCTCCAGCTCTCATCCGCAATTGCGGAACTCGGGCAGCTCTCACCCCTTGAATTGCTACGAGGTTGCTTCCACCAAGTCGCTCATTCAAATAAACTTCGTGAGGGATTTCATCTGCCGATCTCTCACCCCATTCAATCCACCCCCGATCATCTGCAGTGACGATCGTTTCCGGTTCACCCGTAGTGCTCCAAATCCCTTCTTGAAACTGGTCAAAAGTGAAAGCTCTGATATAAAGTTGAGATTCTAACAATTGGTCAGCATCTTCCTGATTCATCAGCCTCACAAAAACTTCAGGTCGCTGGCTTGGTTGTAAGTTTGTCCGTTTCGGTAATTCACGTTCCGGATCATCATCCCACAGCCAATTTCCCCCAGCCCCATCGGAACTCTCATCTCCCTGCTCTTCGTTCGTAGAACCTTCGCGGGCCTCTATAGATCGGTCTTTCGATACAAAAGTGAACTTCTCCGCTACCTTCTCCAGAGGCAGGGGCATGGCTGTAAACATCCACAACAACAAAGCCTCAAGTGTCAATACACCCACGAGGATCACACTTACATCAATCACTCTTATCTTTTGGACGCTCGCTACGTTGTCTTTTCGACTACCGTGCTGCCCGATTGACCATGCCCCTAACACTCCTATGAAAATAAGTGCTGCGATGCATCTGCGTAGAATGGGCTCTAGGCCTTCTGGCCACCCTCGTAGTAATAGATATACGATTGCCGCTCCAATGATAACTATGACTACGCGAAACATATATCAAATACGTTAATTAGCAGATAAAGACCGCCTAGGTATGTCAAATACTGATATATCAAAACTACTAAGCTTTAAAGGTTCGTTAGCCTCAGGATTTATAAGTCGATCCGAACTTATATCGCTTACTAAATAAACTGATTGCTGCTGTTGGGAAGCTTCAACCTTAGCCTCTAACTCATGGATCTCAGTTCCAGAAGCTCGCTTTGCCTCCATCAGATCCTCTCTCACGCGTGCCAGATCGTCCTGATTGCGCAACTCCCGAAGTAGCCAGCCATCGAAGTCAGCCAAACATTTCACCCTAATACCCTCACGCCAAAATTTCTCTATCAGCCCTAGATAGAGCGCTATCGCATTCTCAAATCGATCTGGTCGGATCAGTTTCCCATCACCTCCACAGGAATGAAACACAATCAAACAGGAATCTGTATGCCTGCCAGGTGGCTCATGCTCCCGCACTAGAAGCGGCTTCCCATTTGCTGCCGCTCGTAGGCTTTGGTTCCAAATCACCTGCTTCATTGAGTCGCCCGCTTGCATTTCACGAAATCCACGCCACTCATCTGCCTCACCAGCCAAGACACCCGATTGCCCGACTAGTTTCCCACCCGACCCACTGGACGAAGGAATTTTGCGGGGATAAATACTTTTTGGCCGAACACCCAGTTCCCTCTCGATGACAATTTGTCGTTCAAATCGGAAAAGACTGAGCGGAAATTCTGAGGAAAGGACACCGCTCTGTTCCTTTCTAAGTCCACGCTGTGCAACTGAGATTCTTTGTTGGACGAAAGCCCGCCTTCCCTTTCCTAACCATAGTATGCTTCCTTCTACCTTTGCTTTATCCAGAAACTGGACACCGAAGTTCACTCGAAAGGAATCAAATAAAGCATGCCGATTCGAAATCGTCAGCTGGACCTCGAAGGGCTTTCCCACGGTAACTCTCCGGGGAAAGTTTGCACTAAGAGCTAAGGAACGAAGGTTGATCTCACCAAAAATTCTCGAGAAGATACAGAACGCTAGCGTTGCTACTCCCAAAGTAGCCATCGCACCATCCACTCGCAAGAAACCGGCTAAAGAGACGCCTACGGCACAAAGCATAAGGATGACTCCGCCCATGGTCCAAGAGACACGGACGTTCCCCTGTTGTCTCATAGGTTTAGGCGAAGCGCTGATCGTGTAGATCGGGACCTCGTTGCGAAGCCCACTCGAGCTCTTTTGCATCCGCCCATAGCTCTTCCAAACCGTAGAACTCTCGCATTTCCTCATGCATGACGTGCACCATCACATCTATGTAATCGAGAACAACCCAGCGTGAATCCGCTTTTCCTTCAGACCAAACAGGCTTCACACCATGTTCTTTCTCTACAATAGAACCTACCTCACGGATGATAGCTCGTAGATGCGGCATCGATGATCCCGAACAGACAATCATGTAATCAGTGAGCGTAGAAATCTCACGCATATCCCAAACTGAAATTCTCTCAGCCTGAATTTCTTCCGCAGCTTCCACACACGCGCGCGCTAATTTTTCTCCTACTACTTTGCCCATCTTTTGTTACAGAGCCAAGCTAATCACCAGCTCTAGCAAAAGGCAACTTAGTTCCTATCTGCTGCCTAAATTTTCTATAAGCCTTCTTCGATGGTTTTCCGGCTTTCAGCAGAAAGCTTCGTCAATGGCAGATCTATTACTTTGCCGGTTTCCAATTTAAAGGTGGCAGTAAGATCGTTTGCGTCCAAAAGCTCAGCATTCATCGAGCGCCCCCGCACATCTGTCCACTCCTGCATACCTCCCGATTCTTCGGATGCTTCGTCCTCCGAGATTGCGATTGCATCTTCATTCTCAGCAGCGTCTGTTTCCTCAGCCGGTGATCCTCCTGCCTTCGCTTGGGCTACCTCTTCATCTAAAACCCGGATCCATTTTCTGCTGTCTGCACTTATCTGTCGGTAACATGCACCACTCAGAACCTCCTCGGTATTCGGTGAGAGGACAGTAACGATGGGTGTCCACGTTTCCCTTACTATTGTATATTTTGTAAGTTTTCTGCTTAATCGCTTTGCTCAAAGCTCCAGTCTCAGAACCTTTGCTTAAATCTTGTAGGACCAAAACATAATCTGACTTCATTTTCTTAAACACACTTTCTGTTCCTGATACCGCGTGTGGACAGGTGGAATTCAAACTTGTTACAATCAACGCCAAATCCTTGCCTTCAGCCAGCGCCTCAGCTTTCGCCTTGTCATACTCGGACGCATTGAAAACGCTGCGCGGGACGCGCTGTGCCTGTGCGAGGACCGAAAAGAACGCCAGCAACAAAATGATACGTGTCTTCATACACGGCTTATCGGGCTTTAGTCGTTCAAAGTCAATCTAACAAAAGACCCGGAGAGTAGACGCTTCCATTTGGCTTTCTTAATGAAGAGGAAGTATCTACGAAACCTAGAAAGGCTTAGCCCTCAGGCTTTGCCTCAAGTTCAGGAATTCCTAGCAGAGTAGGTGTGGCCAATCGAGGCCGATCCGTCAAAATTTCAGGATCACCGTGAGTGACAAGAACGGTGTGTTCAAAGTGGGCAGAGGGGCGTCGGTCTTTTGTAATTACTGTCCAACCATCGTCCAAAATGCGTACTTCTGGGGTCCCAGCGTTGATCATTGGCTCAATCGCTAAGGTCATTCCAGGCATAAGCGTTGGTGATTTTCCTCTAGGCCGGAAATTCGGTATCTGCGGTTCTTCGTGGAGTTTGCTGCCTACTCCGTGCCCCACAAATTCTTTCACGATGCTAAATCCAAATGGTTCCGCAAATTCAGCTACCGCCCCACAGAGATCTGCTAACCTTCGCCCTGCCCTCGCCTTAGAAATCGCTTCGTATAGCGATTGCTCGGTGACAGCCAAAAGCCGCTTTGTTTCAAATGCCACTTCACCACAAGTAACAGTTGTCGCGTTGTCTCCGATAAAACCGTTTTTAATTACCCCGACATCTATTTTCACGATGTCGCCGGGCTGGATACGTCGAGGTCCGCCAATCCCATGCACCACCTCCTCATTCACAGAGATACAAATATTACCAACAAAGCCTCTGTAATTTAGAAATGCACTAATACAGCCTTCTTTCTCGATTAGGTCCGCCGCAAGTTGATCAATTTCACCAGTCGTTACCCCGGGGCGCACCTCGGCCGCTAACCGCTGCAATATACTTGAGGCGATAGAGCCTGCTACTCGCATGCGCTCAATTTCAGCTTCGCTTTTTATAGGTATACGGACTTTTCTCTTCACAGGTAAATTCGTGTAATATTCAGGTGGCGGATGATAGTACTTGCCGGATGATCTTCTCCGAGACTTCTGCCTTTGGTGCACTTGCAGAAATCTCCGTCAAGACACCCGCTTCTGTGTAGTATGCAACGACAGGAATCGTAAATCGCTCATATTCGTGAAAACGACTTTTAAAATTCTCTGGGTCGTCATCTTTTCTCGATGCCGCAGGCCCGTCACACTTTGGGCAGCGAACAAAAGACGAGAGATCCCCACGCTGGCCAGTCCATCGGCAGATAGGGCATTCAACCCTATCGATAATACGTGCAAGTAATTCTTCAAAGGGAACTTTCAGCGAAATGGCTCTGTTTAACTGCAGCTGCCGTTCTCGCAGCCATCCATCGAGGAACTCGGCCTGTGGGATACTGCGTGGAAATCCATCGAGTACCCAACCACGTTCACTATCGTTCTCTTCAAGCCAATCACTCAAAATCGAGCACATCAAAGTGTCTGGCAAATATTCGCCACGAGCTAGAATAGGTGCAGCACTTTGTCCAAGCTCTGTCTGATTCTCGACGGCCTCTCGGAGGAGTGCTCCAGTGCTTAGATACGTTTGCCCAGTATGGCTTGCTAGCGCTCTTCCTTGAGTGCCTTTTCCTGATGCCGGAGGACCAAGGAGAACGACACGCATACCGATTTACTGAATCTAAAATTACACCCGCAGGAGTCGTTCAATGAGTGCTATTATATATGTAGGCGGTGATACCTAGCACGACCAACACAGCGATAATCAACCAAAGGTAAACGATCGCATTTCGGGGAGCCGCATTGCTTTGATTTCCAAGGCGGTCATATCGCCCCTTAATCTTACCTTTTCTTAGGAATCCATCGTAATGCTTCTGAAGTAGATGAGTTTCTACCTGACGCATCACATCAAGAACTACCCCCACCATGATGAGAAGCGAAGTTCCCCCGAAGAAATGCAACACTAGTGAACCCGGCGGGAGGCCTACAATCTTACCAATCACCGCAGGCAAGAAAAATAGTAACGCAAGGAACAAGGCACCAGCAAAGGTCAGGCGAGTCATTGTGTAATCGAGAAAATCCGCAGTTGGCTTTCCTGGTCTCACACCCGGGATGTATCCACCATTTCTCTTCAAATCTTCAGAAACCTGTGAAGGCTGGAACATCATCGCTACCCAGAAGTAGGAAAATAGGAAGATGCCAACACCACCGAGGATGTAATACCACATCCCACCACCTACGAGTTCACCATAAAGTTTCTGAGACCATGCCTGGCCCGGGAAAAACCATTGCAGCATCATCGGCGGGAGCGAAAGGACTGCTGATGCGAAGATGATTGGCATAACGCCCGCATAATTCACCTTCAATGGAAGATATTGTGTCTGCCCACCAAATTGCTTTCTGCCTACCACACGTTTCGCGTATTGCACCGCGATCTTTCGCTGCGCCTGGGTTATCGAGATCGTTGCCGCTATCACAATAAGAAGCAGGGCAATCATTACAACCATCATGACTGCTTTGAAAGGATCTCCGTCGGTGAAGAATCCCCATGCTTGGATCAAAGCACCGGGCAGTGCCGAGATGATATTCACAGTAATGATAATCGAAATACCGTTTCCAATGCCCTTTTCAGTGATTTGGTCGCCGATCCACATAAGAAGGATTGTTCCAGCAACGATCGTCAAAACGGTGAGAGCGAACCATGCAGTTGTAGGATCCGGGACCAGTGGTCTGCCAATCTTGTCAATCCCGGCCATGTAGGGGATGCTGCCGGGATTCGTAAGGCTTTTCGCTACAAAGAAACCTTGCACCAGCGCGATCACGATTGTGATGTAGCGAGTATATTGTGTGATCTTTTGGCGGCCGCCGTCTTCCCGAGCTAGACGAGAGAACTTTGGCACGATGGCCGTCATCAGCTGCACCATGATCGATGCTGAGATGTAAGGCATAATGCCGAGAGCAAACACACCGCACTGCGTCAGACCACCACCAGAAAAAACGGTGAGCAATGCGGTCATTCCACCGGATTGCGTAGCATCTTGCTTACGGACATCATCGAGCCATTCTTGAATGACAGTGGCATCTACGCCGGGCAAGGTGATATGGACGCCTAGGCGGACTATCACAATGAGGGCTAAAGTGAAAAGAATACGGTCCCTGAGTTCAGGGATTTTCCAAGTGTTCGCGAAGGCGGAGATCATAATAAAGAAGTCGAGCTATGCGCTCTGCAGTTAATACTATTAAGGGGTGAGAAAGTGAATTTTACCTATGTTGTCTGATGGAATCAGTGGCGGAACCGGATGCTTACTTGGAAACGCAAGAGAGAGGAAGCAATGTATTGCCTCCCCCCTTTTACAAATCAGCGATGGGTTTTGCACATGTGTGCGCTCACGCTTCCGGTTGCACAGGAGTCCGAGTCTTTGGTGGTGGCTCAGAAATGCTACCACCGGCTTTCTCGATCTTCTCCTTTGCGGATTTGCTCACTTTGTGGAACACGACTTTGAAAGACTTCTCAACTTCGCCATCGCCGAGGAGTTTAATCTTATCACAAGGGCCGTCGATGAGCCCAGCTTTGCGCAGCGTGGCTTCATCCAGAGTGGCACCGCTTTCGAAGCGACCGTCTAAGTCACCTACATTCACGACGTTCCATTTATCACGGAAATCAAAGTTATTGAATCCGCGTTTAGGCAGACGTCTGTGAAGAGGCATCTGGCCACCTTCGAAGCCGACGCGAGTTCCAGAGCCAGAGCGGGCCTTTTGCCCTTTGTGCCCCTTACCAGAAGTTTTGCCTAAGCCGGAGCTTTCGCCAGCACCTAGGCGTTTGATGCGGTGTTTTGCACCGGGGTTTGGTTTGAGATTGTGAAGTTCCATAATTGGTTTCAGTTAAATATTTTACTTAGCGCGGTATAAAATGCCCGCTGGCCGGATCAAATAGCCTTTTCTTTCTTTTGCTTACCGCGTGATCCTAGGATCTGATCGCGGGTTCTTACCGAGGAGAGAGCCTTCAAAGTTGCTTTCACAACATTGGCATGATTCGAGGAGCCCATCGATTTCGCAAGAATATCACGAATTCCGACTGCCTCGCAAACTGCGCGGACGCCTCCTCCAGCAATAATTCCTGTTCCCGGTGACGCAGGCTTAAGAAGCACTTTACCACCACCGAATTCTGCACAGATCTCGTGGGGTATTGTTCCATCAACGATGTTCATGGTTTTGAGAACCTTACGTGCGGACTCGCTCGCTTTGCGGATGCAATCTGCTACTTCGTTCGCTTTGCCAAAACCGAGGCCTACTTTCCCTTTCTTATTTCCGCACACTACAAGTGCAGAGAATGAGAAACGGCGACCACCCTTTACAACTTTCGAACAACGATTGATAAATACGACCTTCTCAGAAAGCTCGTTGCCATCCTCATCGGTAGGTGCTGCACGCTCTTCACGGCGGGGGCCTCCCCGTCCGCGTCCGCCACCACCACCGCCAAATCCGCCGCGGCCACCACCACCTCCGCCACCACCTTGGAAGCCGCCCCGCTGTGGAGGGCCAGATCTTGGTGGTGCTGTAGATGCAGGTGCTGCAGGAGAAACGTTGGGTGCTGTAGCTGGTTTAGGGGTATCGGAAGCTGCCGGGACTGTCGGGGCAGTTTCATTTTCTGGAGTAGTTGCCATGTATAAGAGAGAGTTAGAATTTTAGACCAGCTTCGCGGGCGGCATCAGCAAGTGCTTTCACTTTGCCGTGATATAGATGACCACCGCGGTCAAACACTACGGTAGATACATCTGCTTCTTTAGCGCGGTCAGCGAGCATTTTGCCAACTTTCGTTGCAGAAGCGATGTTTGAAGAATTTCCTTCGAAAGCTTTGTCCATCGTCGATGCGGAGGCGACGGTGCGGCTCTGTGAATCGTCGATCAACTGGGCGTAGACGTGTTGATTGGAGAAATAAACGGCCAAACGTGGGCGCTCGCTTGTGCCAATCACTTTCCGACGGATGCGGCTGTGAATGCGTTTGCGGATAGAATTGCGTTGGATAGTGCTCATATAATATTCGTATTTTATGCTTATTTACCGACGCTCTTACCTTCCTTACGGCGGACTTTCTCGCCTACGTAGCGAACGCCTTTACCTTTGTAAGGCTCTGGCTTGTAGAAGGAACGGACTTCAGCTGCGAATTGACCGACAAGCTGTTTATCGATCCCTTCGACTTTGATTTTTGTGTTTTCGTTAACAGTAACCGTAAGGCCTGCTGGAATTGGGTGAAGAAGTGGATGTGACCGGCCTAGTGAAAGATCCAAGTCAGATCCTTTCACAGCTGCGCGGAGACCTACGCCGTGAATTTCTAGATCTTTGGCAAAACCTGCAGAGACGCCAGTGATCATATTGTTTACGATCGAGCGCACAGTGCCATGTAAGGCGCGGTGCTCACGTTGTTCTGATTGACGGTTCACCACGACGGTGTTGTCTTCAGATTTCAAAGTGATGCCAGCGGGGACTGCGAAGTTGAGTTTGCCTTTTGGGCCCTCAACATGCACGAGATTGCCATCTACTTTCACGGCTACCTTTTCAGGTAGAGAGATTGGTTTAATTCCTACTCGGGACATTGTATAATAAGGTTTCGAGTGATTGGATTACCAGATGTTCGCGAGGATTTCCCCGCCGAGCTTCTGACGTTTTGCGGAGGCACCAGTCATGATGCCTTTTGATGTGGATAGGACTGAGATACCCAGTCCAGAAAGGACACGTGGGATATCTTGGGAGCCTACATACTGGCGTCTACCCGGCTTGGATACACGTTTGAGATCAGTGAGAACTGGACGTCCGTCGATGAACTTGGGGCTCACTTTGAGGACGGTGCGCTCGCCAGTGACGACCTCGTATTTCCAGAGGTAACCTTCCTGTTTGAGAATCTCTGCGATGTCTGCTTTGATTTTCGAATAAGGAGCGAGGAACTCTTCGTTGCCTGCGCGGGCCGCATTTTTGAAGCGGGTTAAAAAGTCTGAGATTGGATCAGTTAGAACTGCCATAATAATATTCCGTTGAAGTTTGTGTATGAGTTACGCAGTTGCTGCCTCTGCTTTTGCTTCGCTGGCTTTTTCTTCTCCAGCTTTTTTCACATCGCGGAAAGGCATTCCAAGCTCGATGAGTAGTTCCCGTCCTTCTTTGTCGGTATTTGCGGATGTCACGAAGATCAGGTCAAAACCAATCTGGCGCTTTACTTGATCAAGTTCGATCTCGGGGAAAATCGTTTGGTCTGAAATACCGCAGGCGTAATTGCCACGACCGTCGAAGGACTTCGGTGAGATCCCCCGGAAATCTCGGATGTTCGGGGCAGTGACGTTGATAAACCGGTGAAGGAATTCCCACATCTGTGTGCCACGCAAGGTGACGCGGGCTCCGAGCGGCTCACCTTCGCGTAATTTAAAGTTCGCTACGGCCTTTTTAGAGAATGTAATCGAAGGCTTCTGACCTGTGATTTTGGAAATCTCGACCACAGCATCGTCGACGGCTACTTTGCGGTCAGGCGCCTTGCCCATGCATGATGTAACGACGATTTTCTCAAGTTGGGGAACTTGGTGCGGGTTCTTGTAGCCAAGCTTCTTCGTGAGAGCTGGGACAACCTTGTCTTTGTATGTCTGTTTTAGTGCTGGTATACTCATTTTTTTAGCGGGTCAGCGCGGTTTGGTTTACGCTTAAGCGCGGGCGGAATCCCTTGCGGAAATTCAGCCCAGTTTTTTCACATTGGAAATATGGACGGGTGCGTCAACGGATTTAATCCCGCCTTCGTCACCTTCGGATGGGCGGACAGCTTTCTTAACTGTGCGGCCACCTTCTACGATAACTGTATTTTTGGCAGCGTTGATGCTGAGGACGGCACCTTCTTTGCCTTTATGGTTGCCAGCGATGATGCGAACTTGGTCGCCTTTGCTAACGTGTGTCTTGATAGAGCTCATTTGAAAAGTGTGGTTGGTGTTTAGAGCACCTCTGGCGCAAGGGATACGATTTTCATAAACTGCTTCTCGCGGAGTTCACGAGCTACTGGTCCGAAGATACGTGTGCCCGTGGGGTTATTATCTTTGTCAATGATCACACATGCATTCGAATCGAAGCGAAGCACAGAACCATCTGCACGACGAACAGGGAAAGCAGTGCGCACGATAACAGCTTTCACTACGGAACCTTTTTTGACCGAAGCCGTTGGGATGGAATCCCGGATGTGTGCTGTGATAACATCGCCGACGCGGGCGGAGCGTGTTCTTTTCCCGAGAACACCGATCATTTTTGCGGTGCGGGCGCCGGTGTTATCAGCAACGGCGATTTTGGATTCCATCTGGATCATTTGAAGTAGGGGCGGAGAGTTAGTTTAGCTGGTTGGCTATTAGAAAAATTTGGTTATTAGTGAGAAATCACTTCAGCTAGGGCCCAGCGCTTAAGCTTGGACACGGGACGCGTTTCTACAATGCGAACGCGATCGCCAACAACTGCTTCTGATTTCTCGTCGTGAACGTAGTATTTTTTGGAACGTTTCACGATCTTGTTAAACTTCGGGTGGGGAACACGGGCGATGTGCTCGACGACGATTGTTTTCTCCATTTTATTGGATACAACGATGCCTACGCGAGTTTTACGCTTGTGTTCCACAGCTTCGGCTGTGTCCTGAGATGATTCACTCATATTGATAATTATTTAATGTGCCGAAAAGTGAGACTAAGCGTGCTCACCATTGACGGTTAGGATTTGTGCGATCTCGCGACGGACTTGTTTAAAACGCGCTGAATTTTCCAGCGTACCGGCAGAGCGTTGCAGAGTAAGATTCATGGATTCCTCCTTGAGGTCGCGTAAGCGCTTGGTGCGCTCATCGACGGAAAGTTCGCGGATATCTTTGCCTTTAGTTGCAGCCATATGAAAAGTTTAGTAAATGTTTATTGGTGTGGGTTACGTGCCACTAGGCGTGTGCGGAAACCGAGCTTGTAGGATGCTAAACGCATCGCCTCACGTGCAGCAGATTCTGATACACCAGCTACTTCGAAGAGCATGTTGCCAGGGCGGATCACCGCTACCCATGTGTCAACAGCACCCTTACCTTTACCCATACGAGTTTCTGGCGGACGGCGTGTGATGGACTTGTGCGGGAAAACGCGGATGAAAGTTTTTCCTTTCCGTTTGAGTGAGCGATTGATCGCAACACGGCAGGCTTCGATCTGACGTGTGGTTAACCAAGCGCGCTCGAGGGTTTGTAGGCCGTAGTCTCCGAAGGCAACAGTGGTGCCGCGCTGGGCGTTGCCAGAGCGAGAACCGCGATGACTCTTGCGGAACTTGGTTCGTTTGGGCATTAAAGGCATAATCTTCTCCTTAAGTGTGTGTTAGTAAGCGTTTAAGCGGATGGTGGTGTAGCTGGTTTTTCAGCTGAATCTGTTGCAGGGGCGGCTTCGGTTGCTGTCGCTGCCTCGCCGGAAGCGTCTGGCTGGGCGGCTGCTGGGGGTGGTCCGCCTTGACCGCGGAATTCAGGACGACCATTGCCACCTTGGCGGCGATCTCCACCACCACCACGGTTTCCACGATCTCTGCCACGGTCTGGGCCGGGTTTACCATCGTCTTCCTTCTTATTGATCCAGCATTTCACGCCGATGATACCGTAAACTGTGCGTGCTTCTGCGAAGCCATAGTCGAGAGGAACACGGAGTGTCTGCAAAGGCACTTTGCCCTCGCGATAAGATTCTGCACGGGCGATGTCAGCACCACCCAAACGTCCACCGCAGCGAACACGGATACCCTCGGCACCGAATTCCATGGCGGTTTGGATCGAACGCTTCATAGCGCGGCGGAAGGCAATCCGGCGTTCAAGTTGAATGGCAATCTGTTCTGCAACGAGCTGCGCATCCAATTCAGGCTTACGGATTTCAAGAATATCCAATTTTACTTGGGAATCTTTACAGATCTTTTGGACCTCGTTGGTCATGATCTCGATCTCTTTGCCTTGGCGCCCGATGATAAGGCCTGGGCGTGAAGAATGAAGAGTTACGCGGACGCTGTTCCATGCGCGTTCAATGACTACGCGGGCAAGGCCTGCATTCACGAGCTTTCCTTTGAAGTAAGCGCGGATTGCGAGATCTTCGTGAAGCTTTGTGGTGTAGTCTTTGCCTGAGGCATACCATTTTGAGCGCCAGTCTTTATTGACGGCGAGGCGGAAGGCGATCGGATTTACTTTTTGGCCCATTGGATTCGGTGGAAGTAGATTAGGTTGTCGGGGTGGTTAAGCAGTTGCTTCTTCTTTGGTAGGACTTTCATCCTTCGGTGCAGTTTCCTTAGCAGCCGGTGCTGCTTTTTTAGGAGCGCGCTTCTTCTTTTCAGGAGGTGCACCCACGAGGGTTACAGAAATATGTGATGTCCGTTTGATGATCGCCCCTGCAGAGCCTTTAGCACGAGGCTTGAAACGGCGCATTGTAGGGCCAGCGTTCACAACCGCCTCTTTGATCATTAATGAATTCGCATCGAGGGAGAAATTATTCTCAGCATCAGCGATAGCGGTTTTTAGAGTCTTACCGATGAGGAAGGCTGCCTTCTTTGTGGTGAAGGTAAGAATGTCTAATGCGTTCGAGACGGGGAGCCCTTGAATCTCGCGTGCTACATCGCGCGCTTTCTTCGGTGAGAGGCGGACAAATTTTGTTGTGCTGGTGACTTCCATGGTCGCGTTTTAGTAAGGTTGAGGGAAAGTGTATTTAGTTCTGTGTAAGGATCATGGCCGTATCGCCTAAGCGAGGAGCCATGTCTTTTGAATCGAGTTCTTCGACAAAAGCACCTGAAATGCTTTGGCGAACGTCGGCGAGGATCGCCTTTCCATAGGGTTGTTGCCCATGAAGTAGCCGAAATGTCATGCCGATTTTTGCACCTTGTGCTTCACCAAGGTTGAGAACGAGCATGCCGCTTTGTTGGTCAAGACTGACAACTTCAGATTTCTGAAGGTTCCCGGTGCGGATATCGGGAGAGGGCTTTTGACGGAGACCGCTGACAGAGTCAAGCTCTCTCATTGCAGTTTCTACACGAAGTCGAATATCTGGATCGGCTACGATTGCCTCCTTTAGATAATCCTGAGTAATTGTCGAAAGTTTGAATGCGGCAGATTCAAGTTTTTGGAGCCGCTCATTCGCTAACTCGAGGTCGGAGGCTGCTTGGATCAGCCGGTCATCTCCTCCATCGAGAAGGTTCTTTCCTAAGGCCTCGAGACCGATGCGAATGCGATCAAGCTGATCGGTAGCTTTCTTTTCAGCTTTGTTTGAGGCGACGAGGGCGATCTGTAGAGTTTCGTTCTGCTTCTCTAGATCTTTGACGAGACTCTGAAGATCTTCAACTTGTGAGGACTGCGCTGCACACGAAGCAGCGATTCCAAGTAGCCCAAAGGCCACCGAAAGGACTGTTTTTTGTGTGTGCAATTTCATCTGAGTGAGTAGGCGTTCTGCAAATTTTACTTCTTACCGATACCGCCATGGGCGCGGAAAATCCGTGTGGGTGCGAACTCGCCGAGTTTGTGGCCAACCATGTTTTCAGTTACATAAACAGGAACAAAAGTTTTGCCGTTATGAACTGAGAAGTTGTGGCTTACGAAATCCGGAGTGATCATCGAGTTGCGAGACCAAGTTTTGATTGGTTTCCGATCTGATCCTGCGTCGGCGACGGCATCGATCTTGGCGAGAAGCTTTTGATCGACGTAAGGGCCTTTCTTTAGTGAACGTGACATGATTTATGAAAAGTTAGGTAGTTGTAGGACTATTTTTTACGATCGTGGCGGGATTCGACGATGAAAACACTCGTTGTTTTCTTTTTCTTACGAGTTTTCTGACCTTTTGCATGGCCCCACGGGGATAGGAGGTGTTGACGTCCACCACCAGATTTGGATTTACCCTCACCACCGCCGTTCGGGTGATCGACTGGGTTCATACACATTCCGCGGACGGTAGGACGAACTCCCTGCCAGCGAGTGCGGCCCGCTTTTCCTGAAACCTCATTCATGTGATCGCGGTTACCCACGACGCCGATGGTGCAGAAACATGCCTCATGGAAACGGCGGATTTCACCAGAACGCATTTTTAGAAGTGCCCACCCACCATCGCGGCTGGAGACAACTGCGCTTTGTCCTGCGGAACGGGCAACTTTGCCACCGCTGCCAGGTAGAAGCTCGATGTTGTGAACCTCCGTGCCGAGTGGAACTCTTCCTAGTGGCATAGCATTACCGACTTTGGGTGCAACCTTTTCGCCTGCAATGATCTTGGCGCCGTCAGTGAGTCCTGCTGGAGCAAGAATGTAGGATTTTACGCCATCCTTATATTGAATAAGTGCGATGCGGCAGGTGCGATTCGGATCATACTCGATGCCGATCACGGTCGCTTCCATTTCACGTTTGTTGCGTTTGAAATCTACGAGACGATAGTGACGTTTGTGGCCACCACCGATGTGACGTGTCGTGATTCTGCCGGTATTGTTGCGGCCTCCAGTGCGCTTAAGGGGCGTGAGAAGGGATTTCTCAGGCTTGCTCTTAGTAATTTCGTCAAATGACGGCAATTGCTTGTAGCGATTGGAGGGCGTGAATGGCTTGAAAGTTTTTAGGGGCATGACTCTTTGAGAGGTTGGGCTAATGACAGGCTGACCTGCCGGGCTTTCTTAGATTAAATCGATGGTTTCGCCATCTGCTAGGCGGACAACAGCTTTTTTGTAGGCCGGGGTGCGACCTTGATCAGCACGGCGCTTGCGGCGGATTTTACCATCGTAATTTGCAGTGCGGACCTTAACTACTTTTGTATCAAAGACGGCTTCGACGGCCTGTTTGATCGCAATTTTATTTGCAAAACGGTCTACTTCCAAGACGACCTCGTTGTTGCTCTCTTGGAGCATAGAGGCCTTCTCGGTGAGGCGGACGTTTTTGATGACTTGGTAGAGATCTTTCATGATCGTGGTTGGTTGGATAGAAAGGAATATGAATTAAGCAGTGCGGGCTGCGAGGGTTTGAATCGCATCGCCAACGAGGATAACAACCTTCGAAAGCATCAGTTGCTCAATGTTGAGATCTTTAGCGGTGACGAGTTGCGTTCCGGAGGCGTTACGAGCGGCAAGTTTTGTTTTTTCATCGAAATCGCCGACGATGAGGATGCCTTTACTTGCTTGCGTGAGGTCTTTGACGGCGCTTATGAAGGATTTCGTTTTACCATCGCTGACGGCCAATGAATCGAAGGTGAAGAGCTTATCAGCCCGTGCCATATCACCGAGAACCCGGCGAAGAGCGACTTTACGGACGGCACTCGGGACACTTTTCGCATAGGAGCGGTTACGAGGTCCGAAAACTACACCACCACCTACAAAGATTGGTGCGCGTTTGTCGCCGTGACGTGCGTTGCCAGTGCCTTTTTGTTTGTAGATCTTTTTATTGCTACCGCGGACTTCGCCACGAGTTTTTGTATGGGCAGTGCCTGAACGCCGGTTTGCACGGTAGGCTATGATCAAATCGTGAACTGCTTGGCGGCCCTTGTCTTCTCCAAGGAGAACAAAGTTCGCAGCTTCTGCGTCTGATGTTGTAAATGCTTTCGCGGACATAAAAAATAGTGTTGAGATGTGTGTAATGCGTGAAGTGATTTACTTCTTCTTTGCTGGCCGGATGGTGAGATAAGAGCCTTTGGCGCCGGGAACAGATCCAGAAATGAGGATAACGCCGTCTTCCTCCCGCACTGCAATCACTTTGAGATTCTGTGTTGTCGCTTTGGTGGTGCCCATGTGACCGGGCATTTTCTGGTTTTTCCAAACCCGGCCTGGGGTGGAACCTGCGGCAATCGCCCCTGTTCTGCGGTGCATCATGTGACCGTGGGCCATTGGCTGACCGTGGAAGTTATGACGCTTCACCGCACCTTGGAAGCCACGTCCGATTGTATTTCCGGAGACGTCTACATATTGGCCGGCTTCGAGAAGACCTAAGCCTGGATGCTCAGTAGGGAGTTCAGCACCTTTTTCAAAGCGGAATTCCAATACGCGGCGTTTCGGAGTTGAGCCTGACTTTTTAAAGCGTGCGAGGTCTGGTTTGTTCACTCGGAATTCTTTCTGATCATCGAAGCCGACTTGCACTGCAGAATAGCCATCGGACTCAACCGTTTTTGATTGAAGGATGGTGTTGCCAGAGACGTCGATGACGGTGACAGGAATACTGGAGCCTGCCTCCTTATCAAAGATACGAGTCATGCCGATTTTTTTACCTAGGAGTCCGAGTGACATTGCTTAAAAGAGTTAGAAAGTTTGAAAAAAATAAGAGAAAAGACGAGTGACACGGGGCCTCAGATGCGGATGGTGATGTCTACACCAGCTGGCAAATTGAGCTTTTTCAACTCATCTACGGTGCGGGCAGTAGGATCTACGATATCGAGGAGGCGCTTGTGCGTGCGGATCTCGAATTGTTCTGCAGATTTTTTGTTTACGTGCACGGAACGGTTCACGGAGAACTTCTCAATACGAGTTGGAAGCGGGATGGGACCAGCTACCTTTGCACCAGTGCGTTTCGCGGTCTCCACGATTTCTACAGCGGAACGGTCGATGGCACGATGATCGAAAGCACGCAAGCGGATCCTGATTTTTTGAGCTGACATAAGATAGTGGTAGTTTGTTGTAAAATTGGCGGGATTGTTTAAGCAACGCGATCGATCGCAATTTCTTCTACAATGGCGGTTGGGACTTGTTCGAAGTGTGAAGGAGACATCGCATAGGATGCGCGGCCTGAAGAGAGAGTGCGGACGGCAGTGGAGTAGCCGAACATTTCTTTAAGCGGCACATTTGCGTTCACGATGGAGAAAGCACCCTTGGTTTCCATGTTTTGAATCTGACCACGGCGGCGGTTGAGATCCCCCATTACATCGCCTTGGTATTCATCTGGAGTGGTGACTTCGACAGCCATGATCGGCTCCAGAAGGATTGACCCGGCGTTTTTGAAGGCATCCCGCATAGCGAAGATTGCTGCCATGGTGAAAGCATTTTCGTTGGAATCAACGTCGTGAAAAGATCCATCGATCACATCTACGTGCGCATCGATTACCGGGTAACCAGCTATGACACCATTTGTGAAAGCCTCACGGCAGCCTTTGAGAACTGCATTGATAAACTCCTTCGGGATGGAGCCACCTACAGTTTTGTTCTCAACTGTGATTCCCTTTCCTGCCTCGTTTGGCTTAATAGTAAGAATAACATGGCCATATTGACCGCGGCCGCCGGATTGTTTGACAAGTTTGCCCTCACCCTTGCCGTCATGCGTGATTGTCTCGCGGTAAGTGATTTGTGGGGCACCCGTATTTGCGTCCACCTTAAATTCACGTTTGATGCGATCCACAATGATCTCTAAGTGAAGCTCACCCATACCGGAGATGATGGTCTGGCCTGTCTCCTCGTCAGTTTTAACAACAAAGGTAGGATCCTCGTCAGAAAGCCGTGCGAGAGCGATGGCGAGCTTTTCTTGGTCGACCTTGGTGCGCGGCTCGACGGCCATCGAAATGACGGGTTCAGGGAAAGTTGGTGGTTCGAGGACTACTTCGTGCCCTGGTGCCGCGAGTGTATCACCAGTGGTGGCATTTTTGAGTCCAACCATTGCCGTGATATCGCCAGCGAAACATGCATCGATATCTTTATGTTCGTCAGCTTGAATTCGAATTAAGCGGCCAACGCGTTCTGATTTGCGAGTGCGTGGGTTATAAACCGTATCACCTTTACGGACGACGCCGGAATAAACGCGGAAGAAAACGAGTTTTCCGACGAATTTGTCGGCCCAAAGTTTAAAGGCGAGCGCTGTGAATTTAGCATCGTCAGTTGTTGGGATTTTGATGACCTTATCTCCTGCTTCGGGATCCATTCCTATCGTAGCAGGAAGGTCTAGCGGAGAAGGAAGATAGTCGATGACCGCATCCAGAAGATATTGCACCCCTTTGTTCTTGAAAGCAGAACCACCTGCAATCGGGATGAGCTTATTCGCGATGGTAGCGCGGCGGATTGCTTGCTTAAGATCTGCAGGAGTAATTTCCTCCTCCATTACAAACTTTTCCCCTAGAGTCTCGTCACAATCTGCGGCGCTGGCAATGAGTTCGGCATAAGCAGCTTTGGCTATGTCAGCTAGCTCTCCGTCGAGATCCTCGACAGTATAGGTGGAGCCAAATTTGTCGTCGTCCGCATAGTAAACCGCCTTTTGGTTTACTACATCAATCTGGCCACGGAGATTTTCTTCTGAGCCGATTGGTATGAGCACTCGTGCAACCTTCGCGCCGAGCCTAGTCTCAATTTCCGCAACGACATTTTCAAAATCGGCACCGGTGCGGTCCATTTTATTTACGAAAACGATGCGCGGCACGTCATATTTGGTTGCCTGACGCCAAACAGTCTCTGTCTGTGGCTGAACACCTGCGACGCCGCAAAAAACGACGATGGCGCCATCTAATACGCGGAGCGAACGCTCGACTTCAGCGGTGAAGTCTACGTGTCCTGGCGTATCAATGATGTTGATCCGCTGTCTCTCTTCGTTGAAAAGTTTGACGATGTTATCTTCGTCGTGCTGCCACCATTCGGTAGTTACAGCGGCGGAAGTGATGGTGATTCCACGCTCCCGCTCTTGCTCCATCCAGTCTGTGGTAGCGGCCCCGTCATGCACTTCGCCAATTTTATGAATCATACCAGTATAGAAAAGAATCCGCTCGGTGAGAGTGGTCTTCCCGGCATCAATATGCGCTGCGATCCCGATATTACGGGTCCGCTCAAGCGTATAAGGACGATCTGGATGGTTAAAATTCAACGGTGAAGAAGTAGTTCTGCGATTGGGGCAAAAATGATTTAGAATCTAAAGTGTGCGAAGGCGCGGTTTGCCTGCGCCATTTTGTGCACGTCATCGCGCTTGCGGACGGTAGCGCCTTGGTTGTTGGCGGCGTCTTTGATTTCGTTTGCAAGCGCTACATGCATGGGGGTGCCTTTGCGATTGCGCGCATAAGATACGAGCCAGCGCATGGCGAGGGATTCGGAGCGATCTGGATCTACTTCGAGAGGCACTTGGTAAGTGGCACCACCGACGCGGCGGGATTTCACCTCGACGCGTGGTTTGGAGTTCTCAACAGCGCGGGTGATGACCTCTAGAGGATCAATTGTATCCGTGCCGTCGTTAGCACGGTCAATCGCTGCATACACGATGCGTTGCGCGAGGGAGCGCTTGCCATCCTGCATTACCTTAGTAATTAAGTGGCCTACTACAGCACTATCGTAGCGTGGATCGCGGCGATCTGGTTTTGTAAAAATTCTTTTGCGACGTGGCATGGTGATTTAGGATGAAAATGTTTTAGAAATTACTTCTTCTTGGCATCGCCACCAGCTTTCGGCCGTTTGGTGCCGTATTTCGAGCGAGCTTGGCGGCGCTTATCAACACCGAGTGTATCGAGTGAACCGCGGACGATGTGATAACGCACACCTGGAAGGTCTTTTACCCGACCTCCGCGGACTAGCACGATGGAGTGTTCTTGGAGGTTATGTCCTTCACCGCCGATGTAAGCAATTACTTCGAAACCATTTGTAAGACGGACCTTCGCTACTTTCCGGAGAGCCGAGTTCGGCTTCTTTGGCGTCCGCGTCATGACTTGCAGGCAAACTCCACGGCGCTGCGGGCAGTTGACAAGAGCCGGTGATTTCGACTTCTCGACGGGAACGTGACGTCCTTTGCGGACGAGCTGGTTAATGGTCGGCATGATTTCCTTCGTGGTTCTGAATTTGTCTTTAAAGTATTTGGGACAAACCGGCACGAAGGCAGAATCTGAAAGATCCGCACTCGCTTTTTTCCGGAGCTGCACCCGATAAGTCCCATTGTTACAGGAAAGAAGCGCTTGTTTCTAGAGCGTTTAGTCCTGTGGCGGGGGCGGGACTTTATTCACCAGATTGAATCTGGCAAGACCTTTCTGCACTTTTTCGGAAATTTATTCCGCAGACGTTTCAGCTACTAGTGATGAGTTTGTAAACTCTTCGCTCTACTGCGTGCAGATGGGCAGAACCATTGGTTTTGCGGAGCTTTGGCGGTTTTGCCTTCATTACCTTATAAAGAGTATGATCTGCAAATGCTCTCAGCAGCGCCGGGTGGATATAATATTTTCTACAAGTGGCCGGAGTGTGATGCAATAGCCCCGCAGTCTTTCGGATTGCTTCTGTGATTACTTTTGCCTGCTTTGTCTTTGCCTCGGGCGGCGGCGATGTTTTTAGGAACGTGGCGCACATCACAGTTGCTTTCCATGTGCGAAATTGTTTTGCGGTAAATTCCCCACCTGAACAGTTTTTGATCCATTGATTGATCTCCGAGGTGGAGATATCGTGGGCATCGCCGCTTTCATCTTCGTAACGAAACAAATGCTGGCCGGGTAGTTCATGCAGCTCGCTAATCAGGTTCAGCAATTTGTCGTCATTGATTACCGCCATGTGCTGTTTCCCAGATTTTCCGCGGAATTTCAGGGTGAAATGATCTCCTTCTTCCCGGACATGGCGCGATAGTAGAGAGGATAGCCCGTAACTTCGGTTTTCTTTCTCGTAGCGGCTGTTACCGATTCTGTAGCCAGTCCGATCTAGTAGACTCACAATCCCAGCGATGACTTTGTCTTTTCCCGTTCCTGGCTCATTCAGAAGGCGGCTGCATTGTTTCCGAATGGATGGCAAGGCACATGCGAATGACGGCTGCAGCTGAAATTTCCGGTCGGCCGCAAATTTGTGCCACAGCGCGTGGTATCGGTATTGTTTCCTACCTCGGTCATCTATGCCCGTGGCCTGTAGGTGGCCTTGCTGATCCATGCATATCCAAACATCTTTATAAGCGGGAGGGATCGCCTGTGAGGCGATGCGTTTCCGTTCCTTAGCACAGGCGAGAAGGGTGCCATCTGGCAGGCGATAACTGAAGCCTTTGCCGCTACGTTTGCGTGAGTAACCCGGCACCTCATCCGAGGTGAAGAGGAGTCCGGCAGGAAGCTCCGGAGTGGTCCCATTCTGCATTTGTTAGAAAAACAGCAATTCTGCGAATTCCTAATGAAAAATTGCAAAAAAACAGGCTCAAGGGCTCATCTAGGCTGCCTTCGAGGAGACTTTTATCTCTGACGTAGCAGATTCTTCCTTTGTGAACTTTGGAGGATGCACAATGATGCGGGCCTCTGGGTTATTGACGATATATGAATAAGCCCAGCCGATAAGCACGGATAACTTGTTACGGAAGCCGATGAGGAAGAGAATATGAATGAAGAGCCACGCCAACCAAGCGATGAAGCCTTGTAACTTCATCCGGCCAGCTTTCACCACGGCGTGGTTTTTCCCGATAATGGCCATCATGCCCTTGTCGTTGTATTTGAAAAGTGGCCTCAGCTCGTGCTTCCGATCCGCAAATTGCGTTTTCTCCATTCGAACCTCTTCTTTCAGTAATGCGGCCACGTGCGCACCCATCTGAGTAGCTGCCGGTGCTACGCCAGGGACAAATTTTCCCACGCGATCCTTCATATTTGTCAAATCGCCCGCTACGAAAATGTCAGGGTGGCCCGGAATTGAAAGATCTGCATTCGGGGTGATACGTCCTGCGCGGTCTGTCTCTACTCCTAGGTCTTTTGTTAAATTACTGGCTGTGATTCCAGCGGCCCAGACGATAGCCGCCGCTTCCAGAGTAGACCCATCATTGAGCTCGAGTTTCCCCGGAAGCACATTTGTAACTCTCGTCTCATTGCGCACTTCGACACCTAAATCTTGGAGTCTTTGCTTTGCATACAACGATTGATCTTTGTCATAATGCTCAAGAATTTCCGGGGAGTTCTCGATGAGTATTACCCTAAGTTGCCCAGTGTCAATCCGGCGGAAATTCGTTTTCATAGAGCGTAAGATGAGATCTGCGCAGGCACCTGCCAGTTCTACTCCAGTTGGGCCGCCTCCTACGATGGCGATGGTCATCAGCCGCTCACGCTCAGAATAGTCAGTGGTTAATTCGGCGCGCTCAAGGTTTGCGAGAATCTTACGGCGGATATCCTGCGCGTCGGCAAGGGTCTTGAGCCCAAGCGAGTTTTCCTCCCATTGATCATTCCCAAAGTAACCTGTTTTCGCCCCAGCAGCGAGCAGTAGGCTATCGAAATGATAAGTAGTCCCGGATTTCCCGCTAACTGTCTTTTCGTTAGGTGAAATATGGTCCACTTCGTCCATGAGGACGGTAACGTTCTGCGCGTTTGCCAAAATTTGCCGGATGGAACGTGCAATATCTGGAGCGGCTAACGACGCAGTAGCTACTTGATACAAAAGTGGCTGAAAGAGGTGGTGATTTGTCTTATCGATGAGGGTAACCTCAAATCGATCATTGTTAGCGAGCTTCCGCGCGCATTCTAAGCCGGCGAAGCCGCCGCCGATAATGAGAACTTTCCTTGGGGACTTAATTTGGCTCGCCATAAGAGGAGCTTTGCACCTTTCGTGCCAATGAGCAATTCCGAGCTTGTGAAACTTTTCACAAAGTCTGCCTTGGAAATTATCTCCTGAATTTTCCTAATCTTCTCATTGACATATAAGCCAACTTACAGCTATCCATCCCGTCCACCGCGCATGAAATTCGTGCGCTCAGCTTGGCAATGTAGCTCAGTGGTAGAGCAGAGGACTCATAAGCCTTTGGTCGGCGGTTCAAATCCGCCCATTGCCACCATGCATTTTATAAATCGATAAAAACAAGTTCACCCGCTGCGGTGTCGGGAATGATCAGTTTCTGATTTTCCTCGTCAATGAACATATCCGCGGCGGATTGCAGGCCTTCACCAAGTTCTGTCTGGCCAGTTCCATCAGCCTCGTAGCGAGTCACCCGCCCTGTCCCTACCTCAGAAACGTAATAGCGTCCCTTCGCATCATGGACGATGGCATCCGCAGTGCGATGACCACTCGCTATCGTCTTCCAAGCATCATTGCTTTGTTCTAGTATTTTCCCGTCAAAAAATTCGGCAAGGCGAATTGTCCCATCCTCCAAGACATCAATTCCATTTGGACACCTTATGAAAGAAGCAGGTGCTACCACTTCGGTGACTTTGCCAGCCTTGTCGATCCTATAAACCCGGCCCAGCTTTGGCAACGCTTTGGCCCCCTCGCTTTCAAGCGGCCATAAGCCATCCGGACCAAACATTTTCTTTACCGCACCCATATCCGTCACAAGAATACTTCCTCCATCTGGAGCGAGGGCGATGTCGTTTAGAAACATTGGCTGGCTCGGGAATTCATCTGGACCGGCCAAAACTTCCTTTTCCCCCTTTTCATTCACTTTCCACACCTTGGTGACGTCTGTAGTAACCAAATGATCGTCAAACAACACAAGGCCCTTGGGATCGACCATTCCCACAGTAAATGACGTCACCTTATCTCCCTCAAGTTTCACGATCCCTCCATCGGCCTCTCCATCCACCTTTTCTACACCCATGTAACTGACAAAATAGTGCCCTTCGAAGCCGATAGTCACACTCTCTGGCTTTTCAGCTACTTTAAGGTTCATTTGCTCGGCATAAGCAGTCGAAAAGCCAGCAATTACCGAGAACAGAGCGGTTTTTAGAATTAAAATATTGTCCACAGCGGCTTTGTAAAAGACATGTTCGGTGTTTACAAGAACACTTTACGGAAGCCATCTTTATGCCCACTTTGAGTCTACGGCATACTTCCCGGTCGTGAAAGACACGGCCGTGCCCGATTGTATACCCAAATCCATTGTATGAAATCCACCCTCCCCTCGGCTGTACTTTTAGCCTTCCTTTGTTCTTCTGCCTCATTTGCAAAAACCCTCTTCCAAAGCTTTGAAGGCGATGGCTTTGACGATTGGGAGCTTACAGGAACTGCCTTTGGCCTATCACCCGTGCATGGCGAATTGGACGAAATGAATGCACCCTTCACAGGATACGCTTCAGACGCATTTGCCACATCAGCTCATGGGGGAAATCCAGCCACGGGCACACTTACATCGCCGGAGTTTCAAATCAAAGACACCTACATCACTTTCCTCATCGCCGGTGGCTCACATTCCGGAAAAACAGCTGCCCAGCTTTTAGTAAACGGTGAAGTCGTGCGAGAATCAGTAGCCAATAATTCCCTCCATTTCGAAAAAGCCCAATGGAATGTCGAAGATTACAAAGGCGATACAGCGCGGATCCGTTTAATTGACGATAGTGACGATGACTGGGGCTTCATAGCAGCCGACTACTTTCTGTTCACCAATTATGCGAATGAAAAAATGCCGTCGCCAACTAAGAACGGAAAGCTTTTCATCGATGGTCTTATTTCAACGAACGCCCTTCCCGGTGCTGTAATTCCAGCAAATAGCACTTTGGAAATACAAGCTTCTTTCGACTCCCATAATGTGGTTTCCCCGACAGCAATCACCTTTAATGAGAAAGGTGATATCTACATTGCAGAAACTCACCGCTTTCGCCACGGAGTAGAAGATGACCGAGATAACCTATACTGGTATCTAGACGATCTCGCTGCGATGACCACGGCAGACCGCGCTGCGTTACATGAAAAGTGGAAGGAGAAAGTCTCCATCGATTATTTAACTGAGAAGTCAGAAATGATTCGTAAATTGTCTGATACAGATGGTGACGGCCAGATCGATAAACAATCTGTTTTCGCTGAAGGCTTCAACGATGTTCTCGATGGGACTGCTGCCGGGATCTATCACCATGAAGGAGCAGTATATTTTGCCTGCATCCCGAACCTCTACAAACTTACAGATTCAGATCAGGATGGTGTGGCGGATGCGCGAGAAATTATCCAAGATGGGTTTGGAGTGAGAATATCTCTTTCTGGGCATGACCTAAATGGTTTTGCATTGGGGCCAGATGGTCGAATCTACGGCACCATCGGCGATAGAGGTTTCTCGGGAACTACAAAGAGTGGAAAAGAATATGACTACCGTAATGAGGGTGCTCTATTCCGCTTTGAGCCAGATGGTTCAAATTTCGAACTCGTTCACACCGGATTGCGTAACCCGAAAGAAATTGCGTTCGACGAGGATGGAAACGCGTTCACCGTAGACAACAATTCAGACCAAGGTGATGGCTCTCGCATCGTCTATCTTGTAGAGGGCGGAGATTCTGGCTGGCAAATGGAACATCAGGCAATGCATACCTTCCATCGGCAGATTGGGCTTGATGAGCGGCCTCCAAGCCGGTGGATGGACGAAAGGATGTGGGAGCTCCAGAACGAGGTCCAGCCCGCCTATATCCTTCCACCGACTGCTCATCTAAGCGCTGGGCCATCAGGTTTGACTTACTATCCCGGCTCTGGGTTCCTGAATGATGAGGCTGGGCGTTTCCTCATTTGCGATTATAAGGGTGGTTCTGCAAATTCTGGTATCTGGTCCTTCGCTATGGAGCCTGAGGGAGCTACGATGAAGCTGGCTGATTCTCGGCATTTTGCGTGGGGCATTGCAGCTACGGATGTTGAATACTCCCTTGATGGTAGAGTATATATCACTGATTTTGTGACTGGCTGGAAAAGCCATGATGCCGGACGGGTGCTTTCAATCAAGGCTGACGAACCAGCACCTCTCACCGAGGGTTTTCAACCCGCAGACGTTATCTTCAAGGCGGGTGTTGCATCTCTTGAGTCTGAGGAGCTAGTCATGCTACTAAACCATCCAGATCAACGCGTCCGGCTTCATGCGCAAATTAACCTCACCCGACGGGAGAATGCCGTCGAAGCTTTTCAAAAAGGACTTCAGTCAGACTCGTATCAAAGCCGCCTACATTCCACATGGGGCCTTGGAATCCTCGCACGTAGAGGCGCAGCAATAGCTCCGGACGGAAAGTTTCAAGGGGTGAATACAGACCTCCGCAAAAGTGCTTCAGAACAGCTGGTGAAACTGCTCGCTGATGAGGACCAGAAGATCCGAACCCAAGCTCTGATGGTACTCTCGGAGGCTGAAATTGACGGCGATGCACTACCGTTGAGTCAACTTATCACTGAACAGCCTCCTAGAGTCCAGTTCGCCGCTGGCATTGCCATTGGGAAGCTCCGCGCAGCGACGCACTTGCCAGCTGTGCTTGAAATGCTTGCGAAAAATAATAATCGCGATATCTACCTTAGGCATGCAGGGATCTATGCGCTACAACATGCAGCGACTTCACCCAGCGAGCTCGTAGAACTACACGAGCACCCATCGCAGGCAGTCCGCCTTGCGGCTGTAGTCGCCCTCAGGCGCTTGAATGATGGAAATGTAGCAGAATTTTTGGGCGACAAAGACATTTCTGTAAGAGATGAGGCAATTCGGGCTATCTACGACAAAGGCCTAGAAAGTGAACGCCCGAAAGTTGCCGCTCTCTTGGACGAAATCAACGTAGAGCAATATTCTGAGTTCATGTTACGTCGCGTAATACACGCAACGTATCGCGAAGGTGGACTTATAAACGCACAGAGGCTTTTAAAAGTGGTTTCAGACCCGAAATTTCCTGACGGCGCGAGGAAAGAGTCACTACGTTTGCTAGAAAATTGGGCAGAGCCCTTTCCAGTCGATCAATTGACAGGGCATTGGGCACCTCTCGAGAAGCGCGATGTAGCAATTATCAAACCGGCACTTATGGATTCACTGCCTTCACTTCTAAAGGAGAAAGGCTTCATCCTCACCGGGATTTTAAAGCTCATTAAGGCTTTTGATATAGATATTGCTAACCTCGGAGATGACGCTTTGCGCAGTTTAGTAGTGAATGAGAACCTCCTTGCAGACGCACGTTCCGAGGCCTTATCACTTTACATTCAGCTAAATCCTACCGGCCTTAGCGAGTTTCTATCCGAAGTTTCTACTGACACAAATGACGAAATAGCAGGGACCGCATTGCTTGGCCTAGCAAACTTGGATCCGGACCTAGCTTACACAGCGCTCAAAACTGCGATCTCCTCTGGAAAACCCCGGCGTGAACAACAGGCTTGGGACATTTTAGCATCGCTGCAGGCAGACGGAGTCGTAGATCTCTTCATCAGCTCAATCGAGAAACTCATACAACTTGATGGGAAATCGGCCTCGGGCATTGAGCTTCTTGAAGCGGCCAAGCAAAGGGACGAGGCTTTAATCAAATCTGCGCTGAGCACTTATGATGAATTTATTGCTGCAAGTAGTGATCCCCTCACTCCTTACCATGTTTCCCTGCAGGGCGGCGATATCACTCGCGGAGCTTCGCTTTTCTCTTCACATCCCGCTGGCCAATGCATGAGGTGCCACAAAGCAGATGACGCCGCTCATTCAGCTGGGGGTGACGCAGGGCCGAATTTGGCTGGAATTGCAAAACAGAAAGACGCCCGCTACCTCTTAGAAAGCATGATTGATCCCGGTGCAGCCATGGCTCCCGGCTATGGAATTACTTCCGTCACCTTCACGAACGGAAAATCGATTGCTGGCAATCTAATCACTGAGACGAAAGACCATATTGACATCGGCATGCCCGACAAAACTATCCGAATCAAAAAGGCAGATATCAAAACTTCTACACCCCCCGTCTCTCCCATGCCACCAATGGGGGTCATGCTATCGAAAACGGAATTGCGGGATCTAGTAGCTTGGTTAGAGAGCCTAGACAAATCGGAAACAATGGTTGAAGTTCCCGCTCCAGAGTTGTTTGATCCCTCTACTCTACTGGACGCCGAGTAACTACCATCCTACCTTTTGCCATGAGCATTTTCTTTGCCCAAACTGAAGCCCCTACATCAACCACAAATACTGAAGCTTCGCCGACCGCAGCTTCTGAACCTGCCCCGGCTGACCTCATTGCAGCAGGCCAGCAGCAATACATGCTTTGTGGAGCCTGCCACGGTCAACAAGGAGAAGGCACTGCTGCAGCCCCTCCTTTAGCAGGCTCTGAGTGGGTAAACGGACCAGCGGAAAATTTAATCAACATTCAATTACGTGGTCTCACCGGACCGATCATGGTCAAGGGCCAAGAATACAACATCCAGCCCGGAATGATGCCGATGGCCTACCAGACTGATGAGCAAATCGCTGGCGTTCTTAGTTACGTCCGGGCCAATTTTGGTAACGATGCACCTCCAGTGACCGTTGCGGAAGTAGCAGCTTTGCGCTCTGAGGTCGGCAAGCCAATGATTACCGCTGCAGAACTTATCCAGCCAGAAACGACAATAGCTCCGGCCACTACCGAGGAGGGGGAACCGCTACCTATTCCCGAAAAATACCAGCACCTCGAATCTTCCATCGGCCTGCCGGGTGCAGTCATTGCGTTTGTGCCAATCTTCGCACTAATCTGTTTTGTGGCTGTTTTTAAGAAGTAGAGCACTCATCGAAGAGCTCGCGAACGTTATTGGAACGCCGCAGGTGGGAAAACTCAAATTTCACCGGACGGCGCCTCCACAGCACCATCGTTTCAAGTCATTTCGATTTTTCAATTTTGCGCGTGTATCCGGCACCTAGTCCAAAAGGATCCATCGCACTTGTCTCAATACCAATTTTGTCGTAACTGAACAAATTTATGTTGATCGGTGTTCCGGTATGAACTGCCGTAGGGAAATCCGAACTTATCCATCGCGTAATTTGAAGCTCACCAACCTGTTGATTCTCAGAGGTAATTCTTGGATGCACGGAAATGCGATCAGGTGAAACACGCCGAAACTCTACCATCTTTGGAACAATTAAACCAAATTTATCAAATTCGTCTAAGACCCAAATTCCTAACAACGACTCGGCAGTTTGTTTAGCGAGAAGCCTCTGGTGATACTGTGCAGACGGCTTTAGAATAGTGCTTAGTATTGAGACGTCATGCGGAAGTTCATCAGCAGGCACACTAGGTAGCGCAGAGTAGCCGCTGATTTTGTCGATGTCCATTTGATGGTACGCAAAGAAATAGAGTGCTCCAAACAATGCCATCGCACCGAGGAGAAGAACTGTTATCAATGATGCAACCCTCATTTCCTTAGCGAACTAAATCCTCTTCATACATTAACTTTAACCCACTGCGACTAAGCACCGTAGAAGCAAACTCATAATCCTCGACGTGCATTGCTAGCAACGCCTGCCCCTTCGGACCGGGCAACATCGCATAGGCAAAATCAATGTTTGTCTCAGCAGTCATAAGAATATCCAAACACTGCAAAAGCCCCGGACCAGCCTCTTTGAGCGCTAGAACCACAAGATTGCAAATCGTATGCGCAATCCCCTTCTCACAAAAAATTGCCTCCGCACCCTCCGTGTCTGACAAAATCAATCGAGCTACCGTCGCATCCCTAGAATCTTGAACGCTTAATCCAATCACCTCAATGGCGGAGCCACGCAGCAGTTTCACCAACGAGGCCAATGCCCCAACCCTGTTCGGAAGCATCACCGAAAACTGCCGCACTGGCGTTCCATTTTCGGCAACCGCCACCTCTTTTTCTTCTGCCAAAGGATCCATAAATTTTTATCCAGTCTCTCAACCCCTCGGGCCACGTAATCGCAAAGTGCTCACTCTGCCACTCGATATTTCTTCGATCAATAATTGCGTTGGCCGCACGTCACTCACTCGGTATCGCAGACCGTTTGTCGATGAAAATTCCTGTCCTTGCCTCGCCAAGTAACGCTCTCCAGTAACACCATCTTCAACGAGAGCCACAGGCTCATGACCAGATGCAGGCCGCCCGCTGATCCACTCCGCTTGGTTTCCACTTTGTCGGTCTTCCACTACAACAACCCCCACCTCGAAAGGGTGCTCCGTCATTCGCCTTACCCGACTCCATGCGGTTATAAACTCTCACCACATTCAAAGTAGTGTTTGGTATTGGATCTCCAGCACTAAGCTGAACTTCCTGATCTTCGTTACCAAAAAATTGAATCTGTGCGCTACCCCCAGAAACCTGACGGACTTGTAACGGCAATTCTCGTTGGCGATACTGCCTCATAACTAAATTCGGTTCCATCGTATCCTTAGTGGTGGCACGTTCAGCTATCTCAGTATCCGCGTTTCCGCTAGGACCGGCCACCGAGGCTTGTTGTCTCGTACGGACCTGAAGCGACGCATCTTGAAGCGAGCGGATCGCCATCTCATTACCTGCGACACGACGCGGTCTAGGATTGCCTTCCGCTGGTTCCGCACCATTTGTCGCCGCTTGGTCAAATTGCCCTGTTGGCAATTGCTGGGATACCTCAGCTCGCTCGTCACCTTGCGGGAACAGCCGCGTATTTGAGGTGTCCTCCGCTGAAGCAGACTCTTCATTTCCAACTTCGGCCGAAGCCATCTCGTTCGGCTGGTCTCCTTCCGGTTCCATCTCGTCAGTCAAAAATGCTTCCGCAATCGTCTCCTCAGAATCCAGCGAAACGGCTACTCGAGAAACGCCACTCACTATGAACTCGGCAATCTCATCATGCCCAGCGGCGCTCGCTAAAGTTTGCGCCGTGTCCCCTGCCTCAGTCATAGAGAACCGGCTCGCGCCAATATCGATGAGTAGTTCCACCGCCTCCTGATGCCCGTTTTGAGCGGCAAGCATCAAAGCTGTTCGCCCATCATCCATCTGCGTATAAACTGAAGCTCCATAATTTGTAAGGGTGTCAATTACCTTGGTCTCGCCCGCGATGGCAGCCAACAAAAGGGCGGAATCCAACTCATCACGGTGATACGGTGAAAGTTCTTCAACGGCGGAGGTGTTTCCCTCAGACACTGCTAACATCAAAGCAATATAACCTTCGGCGTCTTTAATCGAGGGGTCCGCTCCCTGTTTCAAAAGCCATCGTGTCAACTTTGGCTTACCTGCTAAAACCGATGACATTAGCGGCGTCCTACCGTATTTATTCTGTATATCGACCCCTAAGCCTCGGTTCAGTAAAAAGTTACCGATTTCTTCCTGATCCGCAGTGGCAGCAAAATGCAATCCCGAATTACCATCCTCATCTACGCTTTTTGCGTCGAAACCAGCCTCAACCATTTTGGAGAGCACTGCAGAATCGCCTCGCTGAATGGCGTCCATCCATCCCTCAACTGTCATTTGATAGCCTGCTTGCGAAATCTCACTCTGCAACGTTTCTGACTTCTTACGGCATGCTGTCCCCAGAAACAACAACGCAACAAGGCTAACGATCACTAAAAACTGCATAGCGCTAGATACTTCAGCTATCTTAAACGATCAATCCCCAATATCCCGATTGAAAAGAGGCAGGCCGCCGATCAACATCCCCCTACTCATGAAGACGAGCCTACCCACAATCCTTATCACTGGTGGTGCGGGCTTCATAGGTTCCGCACTATGCCGACATCTGCTACTTGGTAACCACGCCAAGGTCGTAAACATCGATAAAATTACGTATGCTTGTAATCCAGAATCCCTGCGGTCAATCGAGGCTTCTCCGAATTATCATTTCTATAAACTAGATATAAATCAAAAATCTGATGTCCTCCGAGTTTTAGATACGCACAAACCCGATGCAGTTTTCCATCTCGCCGCTGAATCCCATGTAGATTGTTCAATAGAAAATCCACTGCCCTTTATTGAATCTAACTATGTTGGGACATACAATTTACTAGAGTCAGTCTTAAAATACTACCGCACCTGCAGCCCCCAAAAACAGCAGAAGTTTAAATTCTTACACGTATCTACAGATGAAGTTTATGGGCCAGCTAATAAGGGTGAAACATTTGACGAAAACTCTCCCTTTCGACCTTCCTCTCCTTACTCGGCCTCCAAAGCTGGCGCAGATCACCTCGTCTCTGCTTGGCATAAAACATATGGCCTTCCTATAGTAATAGCGCATTGCGCGAACAATTACGGCCCATTCCAACATCCAGAAAAATTCATACCAAAGGTCATTGATGCCGCACTTACACAAAAGCAAATCCCTATCTATGGTTCTGGAAACCAAGAAAGAGATTGGATTCACGTATCAGATCAAGCTCACGCGTTCGTTCTTCTCTACCAGCATGCCATTATAGGAGAGCGATACAATATTAGTGCCCGAGATCTGCACTCTAACATAAGTGTAGCAACTGATATTTGTAATGCTGTCGATCAAATAAGAGGTCTCCAATCTGACGAGCCAACACAGCGGCTAATTAGCCATACCACTGACCGTCTCGGCCATGATGAAAGGTATGCAATGGCGACAGATAAGTTTCGCGCCCAAACAGGTTGGAAACCCGTAGTCCGCTTCGGAATCGGATTGGAAAGTCTAATCAGGAATTTTGCGTAAGGTCGCACAAAAAAAAGCCCCACCCGCGCTATGCGAATGGGGCTACAATTTGATTCAATTCAATTTCGTTTATTCAAAGCGGATCCAGTCCATTGCTCCTGAGCTTGATGACGCTTCACTAGATACTACTAAATAAACATCACGCACTCCGCTAGCGGAGCTTAGGTTTGTGCTTTGTAGAGTGTAGTTGCTCCAGCCACCAGTGGATTCCATCGTATAGGTTCCGATAATCGGTCCTGTAGTGGAATCTAGACGAATCTGGATGGTTTTCCTACGGTCTGCAGATGGCACAGCAACGTTCGCAGTGAACTTTGTGTAACCTTTGCTGAAGTCTACTCCGCTATACTTCGCCCAATCACCTTTGGAGATCGCACTGATATGACTTCCGGAGATGATTGTAATGCCTTGCGAAGCTGACACATTTTCTGCCTGTATGGTCAACGGGCTAGGTGGTGTGGCAGGGTCGGATGCAGCCGGATCAGGATCTACTGGATCCGGATCGCTTGGTGGATTACCAATCGGTGTGCTTCCTCCATCAATCTCAAGCATCGGCGGGGTCGAGCTTTCGCGCGATGCGAAGTCAATGATTCCGTTTTCCGAAGCTACCTGCGTGAGGGCGAAACTCGCTACTCCATCTCCTGAGCGTTGGCTGTTTACGTAGCTGGTAACATCGATGATGATGTCTGAGCCTGCGTATGAGCCTTTCACTTCGAAGGTTTGGATTGTGTTTCCCGTGCTTGGCTTGTTGTTCCAGTTGATGCCACTCTCACTCCATGAATCACTTGATACTTGTTTCAGGGTAGCTGTGAATGTGCCTCCGCTTTGAGTATCTTCGACTGGCAGTTTCAAGTTTACTGAAGAAGCACTTCCAGACATTGCTGAGAGGTCAAACTTTAGGTAGCTGATACGGTCATAAGTTTCGTTGGACGATCCTTTTACACGAAGTTTCGAGTCTGATCCATAGTTCGTCGAAGCGTTTGATCCACCACGGACGTAACTATCTGCTGATGGTGCAATATCGCCGCCATCGCCACCGCCACCAGAGGAACTTCCTTCATACAGACGGATGTTGCTGAATGTGGCATTTGCGCGAGCTGTGTTATCATCATCTGCAATGAGGCCGATGTAGCTAACAGATCCTTGGAAGTCTTGGCCGACTGGGATGGAGTATGTGAGCGCTCCGCTATTGGCTTGATAAAGCGGTGCTTTTACCCAACTCCAGCTGTCAAATCTGCTGTCATTAGCTCGCACGTCGCTGCCTCCGATGAGGAAGGCCCGGCGGTTGTTTAATGGATCCTTATCGGTATCGAGCGAGATCCCGAGGATTTCACCCGTATCTGAGCTATTTACTGTGAACTCTAGAATTGTGTTCGCAGTGACGCTGTAGCTCAAAGGGCTTACTTTCCATGCGTTCCCAGCAAGAGTAGCCGAGCGGCCATCAGAGGAAATTGCGATGCTTGTTGAGGAGCCTTTCTGCCCATCTTGTTCCAATGCGCCAGTGGTGTCATTTCCGAGGGAAATATTACCGTTACTAGCGATTGCTGTGGAGCCGCCCGGGCCAGTAGGTGGCGTGTCATCAGGTGGTGTATCAACTGGTGGTGGAGCTCCCACGCTACTTTCTGAAAGACGAACGTTGCTGAAGGTCACGTTTGTATTCGCACCTCCGTCATCATCACCAATGAGGCCAAGGTAGTTCACCTGTCCTTGGAAGTCTTTTCCAACAGGAATGCTGATCGTTTTGGTGCCAGAATTCGCCGCATAGCCCGATGAAAGCGTCCATGCCCATGAGGAATGTGCGCCATTTCCGACTTGTGAACCGCCTAAGAGGTAGGCGCGTTTCGCATTTAAAGGAGTCGCATCATTATCGAGTGCAATTCCAGTGATTTCACCGATGTTTGAGCCATTGATGTCGAACGTTAATACGGTGTCTGATTTCACGTTGTAAGAAATTGGGAAACGCTTCCAAGCATTGCCTTCAATTTTCGCACTCGATTTATCGGAGCTGACAGTGACGGAAGTGGATTTCCCACCTTGGCCATCTTGTTGACTGTCGTAAGATCCGTCGTCGTTACCAAAGGATACTAGACCGGTGTTGCTGATGGTGGTTGCTACGGTTGGCGCTGGAGGAGGAGTGTTCGCCCCAGCTTCAGTTTTCAACATTGAGATATCGAAAGCGGCAAGACTGACAGGGTCACTTGCATTGCTAAGCGCAGACGTGCGATCCCCCGGAGTACCCGGACCATACCATTGAGTAGAGAAATCATCCATTCTCCAATTTCCCGTGCGGAACTCTACTCTTTCCACCGTATTTACGTTCTCGGAGAAAGGGAATGAACCTGACTGCTGGACTCCATTGATAGTAAGTGTCCAGCTGTTGGCGACAGCGTCGCAACTAATATCTAAAGCATACCATGAATTCGAATTATAGTCAGCAACTTTGGCCCAACTTGAATTGCCATATCTTTGGAGATCACCATTTGAGGCGAATCGAAGGCGAACTGGGCGCTTACCAGTTTTGTCCATCAATTCAATCTGTAGTTCACCAGTGTTGCTCTGCTGTGGACGAACACGTGTGGAAACGGTAACTTTGTTGCTTTCTGGGAAAACGCGAACTGCGCGTGCATAGTCGTATCGGTCCTTATCAGCCAAACGAAGCACTGCCCCGCCGCCATCAGAGACCAAGCGAACACTGCCCCAAGCACTATCCCGAATGTTCCACTGGCCAACACGGCCACCTGGATTCATCGAAGTAAGATCATCATTCACATGACTGGAAACAGTAGAACTCATCTCCTTTGGGATCTCGGTGACCCAGATATACTCTTTGTTCGTGGAATAAGTGACCCACATGTTATCGTTAGGTCGAGTTTTATCGCTTTCCCTATTAGCTACGAAAGTTAGTCCACGAGTATAACTAGCGCCTACAGCTTTGTTATCAGTCGGTGCTGCATTCCGGAAAAGCTGAGGCCCGCAGTCTCCCGAAACAGTCAGATAATCTGTATCGTAAAGGAAGCCGTTACCTGAGGTCGTGACGGTTAGTGGTGTCCGAATGTCACTCCAAGCTCGCTTGTGTCCGTAAATAGGATTCGGTATACTTGTCGAGCGGTTCATCAACATCGCGTAGCGACCAGTTGTGAGGGGTTCGCCCCAAGTCTTAGAATTTCTGTGATGTCCAAAACGATCTAAGTCTAGGTCCATCTTAATATCGCTTCTTTTCCACTGTGATCCAGAAGTAACTCCAGAATAGCCACCTTTCCAGAAGCTGACGATCCGACCATTGCTTGTGCGATACCATTGAAACGCCTTCGCTTCGTGGTCGTTCTGCTTGTAAGTAGGATCTGCATCTTTGTCGTAGATCTCGGCGTAATCTGTGTCACGGTCTTCTTCCCACCGAGATTGTTGTTCAAGCTTGTTATCGAAAAGTTCCTGCGCAGCTGATTTAAATCCACTATCCGAAGACGAAGTGAACATCGCATAACCTGCACCTGAAGCTCCGAGTTTATTCTGCTTAAGAGTGTAAATAGGTCCAAAGTTGTTTGGTCCCTTGATTTCGCGAACAAGACGGCTTCCAATCTCACCACGATTACTTTCACCTCGCGGACTATACCAAGTAGTAACGAGGAGTTTCCCGTTATCCGCTATGTAAAAAGCACAGCGTTGGTGAGTTGCGAGTGGAGTAGGGAAAATATCCGCAGCGTTGCTATTTGACCAATTCCGGCCGTCGGACGACCACTGAAGCCTCAAACGTTTTGAGTTCTCAGTCGCACTATGCGAGCTGGATCCATCGTAGCCAATAAACGCCGAGTAGAATCTTCCATTCCAGTAAGTGAGGAACGGGTGGTGATTGAACGTTGTATCATAGACTGCGTGACCCTCTAAAGGTCCAGCGTTGCTTGCAGTCGATTTTGTCGGGCGAAATAGTGCATATTCATGGACTCCCACAACAGGGCGCAAGCCTGCATCGTGTCTTTGGCTCTGAACAGTTCTATCACCGGTAGATTGGACAACCTGTCCGTGTGCAGCTACGCTGCTAAGAAGAGCGGCAACAGCTGCCGCCCCATAATGTATGGGTATTTTCATGGGTTTTATAAATTGCCCTGAAGAGGGCAATAGGGGTTTTTCGTGGAGTGTCTTCAATGCATTTCAAACACAATCAGTCATGATTGAAATTCATATAGATCCTACGCCCGCAACTTGAGGACGAATTACTCGTATGTCAAATTTCTTTTTTTACCCTATCCCATCAAAGGCGCAGAGTCTCGAATCATGCCGAAATAGCTAACTTCTAGTGATTTACACACTGAGATCTCATATATTTTTGAATCTCATGTATAAGGTATCTGAAGCCAATTGAGAGATGGAATTTATACCAAACCTTTCTGAAAAAACGTAGATTTTCACCAGCTTGGGGCAGTTAGGAAAGTTTTTTTCTAACGAAAAGTAGTGGTCGAGACTCGTTCAATGTCATACCAGGGTCACCAGACCTTTCTGCAATGCTACAGTTGTAGCAGATGTCCGATCTTGAACCCCAAACTTTTCAAAAACATGTGAGAGATGCACTTTCACCGTTGTCTCAGAGATTCCAAGATCTGCAGCTATCAACTTGTTAGGATCCCCTGCCGCTACGCGCTTTAAAACCGCAAGCTCTCGGTTCGTGAGCTGTGGTTGTTTATTTCTCTCGATAAGTAACTGTTCGAGGGCATGTGGTAGATAAATAGCTCCTTCCATGACTTTGTGGATAGCGGCGATCAGTTCTTTGCGAGGAGAGGTTTTTGCAAGGTATCCTCGCGCACCCTCATCTATCGCCTTCGCCACCGATTCTTCTGCTATGTCTACTGAAAAGAGAAGGACCTTCGAGGGCAAACCTTCTTCTATGATCATCTTCAAAACCTCTCTGCCATGACCGTCTACAAGTTCACCATCAAGGAGGACTAGATCTGGCTTCAGTTCTCGGATCAGTTCACAGGCAGATTTCACACTAGCTGCCTCACCTACTATATGAAATTCTGCTTCAGCCGAGAGTGAAGTCGCTAGTCCCTCCCTCACAAAGAAGTGATCGTCAACTAACAAGATAGTCGTTCTCGGTAAGTCACTCATGGTCAATTTTCTCGTAAGGTAATGTAAGCGTAATCGTAGTGCCACGGTTGGGCTCACTATCGATTGAAAGGTCCGCATGTATTTTCTCTGCTCTCTCCTTTATACCACGTAGCCCAAAACGCGGCCGGGGGTCAATTGCTGGTTTGCTGTCATCAAAACCTTGCCCATTATCTTGGACAGTCAAACACAACTGCTCTTTGGAAAATCTAAAGGTTACCACCACTTCCTCAGCCTTGCTGTGCCTGATCGTATTGCTGATTGCTTCCTGCGCAATTCGCAACACGTGAAAACGAATCCTACTAGGCATGAACTCTTCATTACCTTCCTGTTTGATCCTGATAGCAGGCCTAAGGTTTGGTAGTATCCTCGTCGCATGATATTTTAACGCTCCAACTAAACCAAGCTCTTCTAAGGACTGCGATCGCAACTCAAAAACTGATTGCCGTGTTTCTTCACGACTGTGCTCAAGCATTGCGCGGGCGTTTGCCACTGCCCTGCGCACATTCGACGGCGCACTCTCACTCCACGCGTCGACAGCGTCTAATTGGATTTGCACACCTGCCAAGTGCTGCTCAAGGGTATCATGAAGTTCCCTCGCCATCCGCTGACGCTCCCCGGTGATCGCTTGTTGCTCTACTTGTACAGCTATTAACTCTGATTGCTGGGTTACCTGCCTACGTAGAATAGCCAAAATCAACACGCCCACCAGAAGCGCTATACCCATTCCTGCTAGCACCCATCTAGTCCGATTTAGCGTCAGTAGCGGCGGATCTTGAAGCACAGTTATGTCATCGTGATTCCTCGCTAAGAGCATAAACGTCGCGAGAGGCGGGCCCATTAGAGGCCCTGATGGCGGCAGCTGATGGACCCCTGTAACGCGTAACCGACTCCCTAACTCTGGAAATTTTAAGTTTCTGGAGTCATGTGAAAGTCGGAAAGCAAAGCGAGTCCCCTCCTCCATCAGAAAGAGTGTCATCACTCCCTGCTGATTTATTTTTTCAACCAAAATACCTTCAATAGAAATCAGTGAACCCTCATAGGTGCCAGATAGCGCCTCTTCCATTTCGACCTTTCTTGCTGAAAGCACAGAACCTTTGCCCTTCAATTTTACAATTGCATCTCCTAAAAATCTAGTATTTCCCTGGGCCGCCGGAATTCCAACGACTTCGACCAAAGACCCTGGGGAAAATTTTATCCACTGCGGACTTTGAACGCGAAGGCCATTTCTTCCATTGGAAATATAAAGCTCCTCCGAGATGCGTTCAACCGTTACTGTTCCCTGAACTTTTACTCGGTCAGACAAGGGCTTTCCCGTTCTCGGATGATATCCAAAAACTTTATTCCAAGTGATTGGTGGCGAGCGAAAAATTGCATCTAACTCATCTAAGTAAAGCGTTACATCCTCAGGACTATTAACTAAAAGTCTCGGTTGAATCAAACGTCCCCTATCGTCGCCCGAACTTGCCAAAATTCCCACGAATCTAGCAGGAACATCTTTAATGATGTCTATTTCCGGGATATGTCCCTTCATCGTCGCCTCTGTGTAACTTGCATTGAGGCCATTAAGGCCCAAATTACACTCTTCCACCTCTTCATTTAAATCATTTGTTGCATATCTTATCGTCATTTCGACTTGAAGGTATTGATCATGAAATTCTCCAGACTCTAGATCTGATGCTTTGACAGGAATTGGCTGAGGTAAAGCGCCTTTGCCGAGCCTGCGGATCTGCACCGGAACCCTTTTGCGTGTGTTCCCTGTCCCTTCCGGGATACCGGCAATGCTCGGCGAATAACTACCGCTTACAGTCACCCCAATGACTTCTATTACTTCCCCCACATCCAGCAAGACTTGTCCTTTCACTCCCTGCTTTCCAGGCCGGAAAAATATACTATACTCTCCATCATGAACAAATGCGTAGCCGCGGGCGCTATCAAAATAAACAACTGTTCCGATAATTCTGACAGGGTAATTTTGAGATGCTTCTTCTAACGTAAGTGCCCGCACCTGAGCGATTGATGTAAGTTCTTCTCCGTGCCCTTCTGAAAGGCTAACTAATACAAACAATAAGAACGCCGAAAAAAACGATAGTTGAAAAAATCGAAAACATTTCTGCGCTTCCTTCTTGAACCCACCTAAACGCCTATTTTTGTTACTAAATCTTCCCACTTGTGCATTTTATGATTGCTATCGAGGCGCGCAATGTCAATCTTACCAATGCTAACAGCACGGGGGCGTTCTGGTTTCGACGGAATGTTTGACGCGTTGGCTGCACGTAGAGGTTGATCGGTTGGCCTCTTTAAAAAGCCGCTCAAAACATATAAATGCAGACTCCAACGAGCTCGCACTTGCTGCTTAATTGACAGCATCGTCCAAACCTTGATGTCTGCTAGGGGTAAGGGCGCAAATTAGCAGACTGGATTGGAAGCCGGGTGAACGGGCATCCTTTCGAGACTAAACAGGACACTAGGAGATAGCCCGCTGTGAGGTGGCCAATGATCTCCGAAATACCAGATACCTCACTAAACGTGTAGATGCTTTCGTAGATGGCGTCTCGGACAGGGGTTCGACTCCCCTCGCCTCCACCACTCTTGAAAGCCTCAGAGTATGAATGAGACGGAGTAGAATGGAAAAGGGAAAGAATGCGAAAAAGGCCGAAAAAGGCCGAAAAGACGGAGTTTTTGGGGAGAATGGGAAGACTTTCGCTAAATTGGAAAAATAGGGCTGGAATGGGGGAATGGACATGTATTTTGGAAAAACCTTTTTGGGTTCGGGAGTTTTGCAGAGATCTTGCACGGCTAGTGCACTACTACTGCGGAGTTGCAGAATTAGGGGCTTTGGATTTGCTTGGGACGCGCTGGTTTTTGTTTCGTGATTTTGTTGAGCCAGTGCCGTTTATGGCGGCGAGGCGGTTTATGACGGTGTGGCGGAGGTGGGTGAGTTGACTGACTGAGCAGCGTTCTGAGAGTCCGGATTTCCAGTCTAATCCGAGAGTCAAATTTGGGCGTCAGGGTTTTGGAGCGGAGGATGGCGATGAGGTATCCGGGATTGAGGGGAGTGCCATTGATCGCCTCTGAGATCTGATGAGCGAGTATACGGCGCGCTTCGTGAGTGTCGCCAGATCCTTTGCCGGCTTCTCCAGTGGTGACGAGATTTTGAAAGGCTTTGTCATCCTTGCCGGCGAGTATTTGGAAATGGGCCATGAGAGGGCGATAGTCCTCATGGATGCAGGCGGTGATCCCAGCACGATCTACAGCTGCGAGGCACTGCTGTTTGCGCCACTCATCGAATGTTTCGCTGGGCTGGACATTGCCTAGTTCTGATTGGTAATCGAATGCCTTTCTAGCGGCTATCGCGAGGGGGCGGATCTCGTTCGGTTTTAGGTTGCCGCGTGATGGTTTCTTTTTGGGTGGATTAGAAAGTTTGGCCATGATCTTACGGGGTGCGGTGTGCTGCGAGATTGAGAGATTTGCCGATGTTTCGTTGGAGGGCTTCGCGGAACTTCTCAACTTCGTCGCTTGGGTATTTGACTTCACAGGCGGCCTCGTAAAGGCGAGTTATGAATGCGGGCTTAAGTGTTGAGAGTTGCTGGGCTGCGAGGTTGAGGAGGCTGGTTCGGAATTTGATATCGGTTTTACTGGGGACGGCGATCTTTAATGAGGATTCGATGAGGCGAGTAAGGCGAGTTTGCGCTTGGAGCTGGTCTTTTTCAGCGGAAGTATTTGTCATTATTCTAAGGGGTTTGGGTTATGGTGTTTGATTGGTGGTTTGGGTTAGACGGTATGTTTTGAGGGCAGGGGTGCTAGAGATGTAGATGGAACGTATCTCGACAGCACCGTCAGTGACGTGGCGCTGAAGCAGCGTTTCGGCGTGGGCAGGGTCTATGCGGAGGCGGCGAGCGGTAGCGGATGCTGATGACTGGCCGTCTTTGAGATCACGGAGGATGGCTTGAGAGAGATTCATTGGATGGTTTTGTGTGCGGTTTTACCGAGTTTTAGGTAGCGATTGAGCATGTGGCGGGCTTGGGAGCGGAGGGTGTTGCGGATGTGTGTGAGTTGTTTGAGTGAGCAATGGGTGATGTGAACATAGCCAGGCGAGCCGGGGCCGGAGACGATGAGGCCGTTTGAGTGCTCAGCGGCTTTGCGGATCTGGCGATCAGTGAGGCCTATGGATGCGGTGAGTTCGCGGGCGGTGTGGAATCCGGGGTGGGTCTCTAGGTGATCGATCAGCAGCTCGGCATCTGGATCCGGCTGCATGGGGGCGGGAGCTGAGGGGAAATGGATGTCGAGCTGGTGATTCATGGTTTAGGTATGAGGAGGTTATTTTTTAGCGTAAATGCGCTCACCCATCATTTTGTGACGAGTGGCAATGGCTTTCCGGACGGTGTCCGGGGTAAGCTCGGTTTTTGTCTTGGTGGCGATGCGGGAAGCGAATTTCAGGGTTTCGCAGAGAATTCCTAGGCGACCGCGATTGTTGCCGATTTTTAGCAGCTCGGATTTCAGGTCGGAGGGAACGGCGGAAATGTATTGGCGGACGATCCCTTCGATATCGGGCCATTCTAGTTCTCTCGGCAACCGGACGGGCATGCCGATGCGACCTAGAACTTGCTCGTATTGATATTCGGACTTGTCGATGCAACGCTCGAATCGCTCGGTGGCTAGGAGTGCCATACCGCAATGGGTGCGGTCGTGGATGTCACGGAGTAGTTCGAGTAGGACGGGATTGCTGCGGTAGTCGTTTGGGAGCAGGCGATGCGCCTCATCCACGATGAGCATACGGTTGGCATTGAACGCGCGGAGGATACCTTCGTGCATATTGGTGGATGCGGCGTTGCGGTTTTGACCGAGGCAGCGGGCGATCTCTTTGAGAAGTGCTTTCGCTCCACCGTAAGCTGGGGCGGTGACAAATACTGTGCGGCCGTGATTGTTTTTATCGCGCCAGAATTTGGCTGCGGAGGTTTGCCCATCCTAGATTCTCCGGTAATTGTGGTGAGGGAGTTATTGGCTAGTGCGTAGGTGAGGCCGCCGGTGATGAGGCCGGTGATTCGGGTTTCGATGAAATCGGCGTTACGAATGGCTGTGCGCTCGGCGACGATGGAGCGGAATGATTTGATCTGCCCGATCACCTTTGAGAGATCGCCCTCGTATTGGCCTTTAAGCGCACGCCAGATGGTTGTTTGAGAATAGTTGAGTGCTGCCTCGCAGTCCTTCCAGGACATGTCGGATTCGAGGGCGTATTGGTGAAACCAAGAGAGCTCCTCAATCTCCTCGGTGGGCTGGCCTTTCCAATTTCCGAGATTGAACGGGATATTGAGGCGTGATTTTGACGATGAGGCTTTTGCGAGGGCACTTTTGTCGACCGGCTGGAAGCGATCTTCCTTTGTGCTTTCTTCGGCTTCTATGATGATAGTTTTGGGCATAGTGGTATGGTTTGGGATGAGTTAGTCGTTGAGCCAATCGGTGATGTCAGAGTCTGAGATCTCGATGGATGGTGATGGGGATTCGGTGAAAATGTCTTCGTCGGAGGCCTCCCAAGTGTTGATGCGCCGGGTGGTGACGGATTTGTCGGCGGCGGCTGATTTCGCCTGGTCAATTTCTTCTGGTGTGACGGCGGCACCAGATAGCACTCGTTTGTTGTGTGCACGGAGATCGCGAGCTTCTCGCACGGCGTCTGCATGAAGAATGCGGGATGGCTCTAGTGTATCTGCATTGCGGGAATGCTTCTCGCCGGCAGCGGTGCGGAACTCAGGGGTGCGCATGTCTGGGCGCTCTTCGAAAGGAGCGTCTGAGCCGAAAGCGTTTGTGTCGAGGGGCTGCACTCGTTTGTAGAGTGGGACTTCTCCGAGGTATCGTTCCTTGGCATCGATCACGATTGCTGTGGCGTCGTCGAATGGCATCACGAACATTTTGACCTTCTCGCCATGTTGGATTTCGCGGCCACTGTTCGGGCCTTTGCAGTAGCGGGCTTTATAGATGAGGGGATCTGGTGCGATTTCCTGATCTGAGAATTCGATGAATCCGCGCCGGGATGAAACCTCGCGGGCTAGATCTTGGCCGAGGATATCGCACAGGACAGTTGGCGGGACGCTTAGGAAATCGGGGCGGGTGCTCCAAATTTCTTTGGGTGATAAATTCCGGCGGCGGGACCAGCTTTGTGGATCTGCCTGGGCATTTGTAGATATGATGGAGCGAGATGCTTCGGGTAGCGCGAGGTATTGACGCTCACTCATGTATTGTCCACTGCCGGGAAGGGCCGTGTATTCGTTTATGACGTGGCCGAGGCGTTCCCACCCCTCAAGCTGGTGATCAGTGCGGGCGTTGAGGCCGTGGTTGTAGTAGTCGAATAGAAACGGGATAAATTGACTGTGGAAATCCCACGTTGGCAGCTTTAGGAGATCGATGCGATCCGGAGCTATCTTGGCGATGTCCCGTAGAATCGAATGCATGTATTTCATTATGCGCTCGGTTGTGACTGGGCCTTTTAGGCCGGAGGACGGGGAGCCTGTCTGCATGGGGAGTGCAGAGAGATCGTTGTGCATGAGATTGTGGGTGGATTCGATGCACGCTTTAGCGCGGAAATTGCCGCCCTCGGTGCCGCTCCAGTAGCCAGACAGAGCTGCTTGTTTGCCCTCGATGGGCTGGTAATCTACTCTCACCATGCCGCCAGTAGCATCGTAGAGTGTGCGGGCGATATCTTCGGAGATTTTAGCGGTAGCGTGCTCTGACATGAACGAGGTGCCTTGCGGCGAGTAGCCGGAGCCATGGAGCATCCCGGCGAGGAATAGACGCATGTGTTTGCCACCGATGGTTTCGAATCCGGTATCGGCAGCGTTGCGAAGCCGAGGGATTGCGCCGAAATGGAAGCGACTGGCAGAGAATAGATCGAGGGCACCAAGCTCTAGGACGCGGACGGGCCTGCGAGACTTACCGTAGGTGACGATGTTATCATGCCATACGTCATCGATCTGGATGACGGCACCGGGGTGCAAGCCGACGCGGGTGGTGAGAACTGTGGAAAGGAACGGATTGGTTTTGGATGATGTGCCTACTCGGATGGATGCGAGGCGTGCTTTATTGGTGGCGTCTGCGACGATGCGGCTGAGGTTCCGGTTGGTCCATCCCTCTGGGATTTCGGGGTAACCCTCCCAGTCCTCGTAGCCAGGGATTGCTTTTTTACGAGCGCGCCAGCGGTTTCTCAGGGCACGGAATGCGGGGGCGTTTTTGCGTTGGTGCTGCTCAACGATTTTTACGAGCTCGGCGACAAAATGGGGCTGGCGGGCGCGAGCGTTTGCGGCCCTGAGATTTGATTCTCTGCGGCCGTCTGCGAGGACCGTCCAATCGCCATTCGAATTTTTCAGTGCGTAGAATTTTGTCCGGACACACGAATAGGATACGCCGAGAGTGGAGGCTACGTCCTTCATCCATTTGGTGACGCCGGAATCTGGAGCGGTGCGAAAAAGATCGAGCATCTCGCGCACTTGATGGCGAGTGGTGCCATCGAGTGATTCCCAAATCGGAGAGCTGTAGTCTGGTGATGGTAAATTAAGCATGATTCTTTGGGGTTTAGCGGTTGTAGCGCAGGCCGATTCTGGGGGCTGTGATGTTTGATTCTGAGGCGCGCGGAGGATTGTTGGTTTTGGCTATCTCCAAAGCTTCTTTGAATTCGAAACGAATGGAGGTGATTCTTTTGGCTGCGCTTGTGCGGAGCTGTGTGGCACGGCGCTCTGCCGTGGCGGCCTCGGCGAATTCCCAGCACGCGAGTTCCATTTCTTTTAGTAAATGTTCAGGATTCATGAGCTTTTGGAGATTGGTTTTATGCCTAGGATTTTGGCGATTTCAGCGGGATCAGTTACTTCCTCTGATGGATCGGAGGGAGGCTCTGGTTTTTTAGGTGCGGATCTGTAGCGTGCGCTTGGATCCACCACTGTCACTTCTGGGAGATTTTCCCATTGGCGGTTTTTGATCCACTTATGGAGGCCGGGAACGAATGTGTTTCCGTCGGCTTTCCATTCGTCGCAACGCTTCCAGATTTTCAGAGCGGAAAGGGCTTCAGCGATGGTTGGGCGCTCAGAAAGGGGAATGCGATTCCACTCGGTGCGGCAGGCAAATTTTGAGCTGCGAGTCTTGGCGATGGGGAATGCCTCTTTCCAGAGTAGATCCAATCCGGTAACGGGGGCGGGGGCACCACTTACTCTGGCCTCAGCTTTGGCTAGTTTATTCTTGAGGATGTCGAGGGCTGCCTCTGCTTTAGCGATCTGCTTGCGGAGACGCTCGGCGGTGGCTGCGGAATTTGTTTTGGATTCGGCCATTGGATTATTTAAGGCGGGCTTTGATGCGATCGCGGACGCCGAGGTTGAAATCTTGGAGCTGCTGGAGGCCTGGCTTGTCGAGATCGTCGAGTGCGCCTTTCTCTAAGAGTTTTTCAAAGGCGGACTGCCAATGGTGAAATGCTTCGCGGGCGTCCTGTAGGCGGAGGGTGGCGGTGTCCTCTGGGACGGATAGTTCAGTGGACTCACTCGCCGCCGGGTCTTCTTTGTCGGCAGATTTTATAATGTAGGCTAGGGAGAGTGCGGGTTTGCCTGATTTTAAGGCTGCGTGGCGCAGAGTTTTGACGGCCTCCTTGATTTTTGCGGGCTTGCAATCGGTAGGTAGCTGCAGGGAGGAGAATGCGTTTGAATACTTGTCGGCAGTGGAGCGTTTGAGGGAGGGGGCTTCGCGCTTGAGCCATGCCTGAAAGCCGAGGGATTGCGCGGCGGTGTCAGTTTTCTGCTCATCTTCACTAAGCATGCCACGGCGTGGCATGCTTCCTCCCGATGCGGCCGGACTCGGCCTTCGTTAGCCCGAATATCTCTTTTGCCTGCCTGATGGCTTGGCCGATTTCTAGCCGAGGGATGAGAGTTTCTTCCTGTGCGGCTAGCTCGTGGCGCAGGATGAGATCACTGCGCTGCAGTATTGTTTCTGCGAGGGGGGCGAGATCTGCGGCGAGAGCTTCTTGGGCTGTGACGATTTCGGTAGTCATAACTTAGATGCTTTTGGGGTGTGAGTGATCATGGCTTTAGGAGTGTTTCGAGGGATTGGAGCGCGAGGAGTTGGAGCTGCTCTGCTTTTTGTTTGAGTAAACAATGGGATGTGGCTTTTGATTCTGCGCCGGGCTTTGATCTAAAATGGTTGTGATAGACGTCGTGGATGTCGTAGAGATCCCCAGCGTGGGAGTAGGCTATGAATTGGGCGGCGATTGAGCGGTCTGTTTTGTGTTCTGAGAGGGCCGCTGTAGCTAGTATTTTGGATTCTTGCTGGCGTAAGCGCTGCTGTGCATGGACGGGGATAAGGACGAGGGTTGATAGGTTAGACATTGGCTTGCGAGGGCGGGGATGAGAGATGTGAGGAGCTTTGAATTGCGGCCTCGACCAGCTGGGCCTGCGCGACTAGGCCGGATGGTTTTGAGGAGGAGTAGTCGCCCTCGATGATGAGCGCGCAGGTGATCATGCGTAGAGCTGCGGCTCGCTCGGTATGAATCCGTGTTTCTCTCTCTGCTATAATGATGGCAGCTTTAAGCTCTGACTAACTCAGCTGCGATATCGGCATGGTTTGAAGCTAGTTCTGCCCTGCGAGAACAAAGGTCTCGGACGTCCTTGGTGGTGGCGGAATTTTTAATTTCTGCGTTGAGTTCGGTGATTTCAGCGCTGTTTTCGGCATACTCAACTTTGAGCTCTGCGATTTTTTGATGCAGGTCGCTGAGTGTTACTGGCTGTCGTTGAGTGGTGGATTCTGAGGGCATGGTGGTTTATAGTAGGTGGTTACAGATGAGGAGGGCGGCAGTGAGAGAGATGGCGATGAGGGCGAGATCTATAAGGAAGGGTTTCAATGTTCGTTGAGTTTGTGGGTGTAGAAGATTCTTGCGGTGTTCCAGGTGTCTTGGCTGATGCGGCGCTGGCGGTGATAGAGTGCTGCAAGGGTGATGCAGGAGCCGAGCATGGTGCCGGAGAGGATGGAGATGAGGGTGATGATGATCATTGGTATTTATGGTTTTAGTTGTCAGGATTTTGGCGGAGAGAGTGGAGGCCTATGCCGTGCTGCCGGCAGGCGTGGAGGGCTTTGGCTTTGCTGAGGGTGAGGAGGCGATCGAACGTGTTTTTCGAAACTGGCTCCCCTAGATCTTTGGAGAGAGCGGCGAGCTGCTCTGGGGTGCGGAATTCTTGGGCGCTGCCCGACTCGATCCAACGTGCGGCAGCTAGCACGATGGCGACTTTCGTTTCGGTTTCGCGGTTCATTACAGGGTGGTGTTTAGGCGCTTGAATAAAGAGAGTTGCTCCTTCTCTGCCGCACTGAGGAGGAGCACCGCCTCCTTGGCATGGAGATGCTCTAAGGACTCCTTTGGGAAAATAGAGGCTATGCCACGATGAAGCATGATCCGCTGTGACGCTGGGAGTGAATCCGCAGCGCCGAGGGCTGTCTTAGCTACTAGCCGGAGACAATCTTGATCCATTTCTTTGCGAGACTGAGCGTGTGCAGATAGTTCGTTCATAGTGCTAGAAGGGCTCTGATTCGTTCAGAAACTTTCGGATATGTGTTATGATTGATCGCTAGATTTACAGTTGTGAGAGATTTCCCGATTCGCTGAGCAAGCGAGGCTTGTGTTAGGCCTTGCTGTGCCAGAGCGACTCGAACGGCCCTCGGATCGAGGGGTGGCGGTGATATTTTGGCTTGTGATTTAGTTGGCATTCGTCAAGGTGCTTAAAACTTTGTGCAGTAAAACTGAACAGGGCCACCGATTTGTAAAGTAAAAAGATGTCAATTTGTTCAAATGAGTGAAGATTTTTCCACCCGTGTATTCGACCTAATGAAGAGGCGACGAGAGATAGGCAACAAGCTTACTAAGGACCTACTTGCTGCAGAGCTTGGTTGTTCTCGGACGATGCTCTACAACTACGAACAGGGAGACCCTCTTCCTCCACCTGAAATTTTGTCGAGCATGAACGAGTTGGAAAAACAGGTAGGAATTGAACAAATGTCAAGCTACTCACTCAGCGAAACACCGGCTGGATATAGTAGCCAAAGGCGATCTCAAGATCGACGAATTAAGGTGGTAGGATGGGCGCACGCAGGCGAAGCGGCTAGTTATGAGCAGATGCCGGATAGCTGGCAGGAAACGATACCGACAGATTGCCGGACTCCAGGGGCTTTTGCCGTGCGATTGCAGGGTGATTCTATGGAGCCGAAATTTACCGATGGTGACCTGCTAGTCCTGATGCCGCAAGAACAGGCGCATAGCGGGGTCTTCGCAGTGGTGAAATTTTTGGATGATGGAGTGTTATTTCGGCGGGTGGAATTTGTGGGAAGCGTTGTGAGGTTGATGCCGCTCAACGAGCGGTATGAGGCAACAGATCACGCGCGAGACGAATTTGCGTGGATCTATCCTGTTTGGGCGCGGACAACGCAAATGTGGAGGTGAATTTATGAGAAGGATACTAAATCAACTAAAAGAAATGATAGATGGAACATCAAAAGGTGACTGGATTTATATTGCGATTGTCGTTGGTGTGACTGCTGCCGCTATACCCACATTGGGCTATTTCCGGAATAAAAATGACGACCAACGGGAAGCGGCGTATGAGCAGACGATCAGTGATATCAATCGACGGACAGAACTAGTCATGATGATTAGCGCCCAGCGGGTGAAACTACGATCGACAACCCAAGCAGGAGAGACGGCTGCGGCACTGCACGATCTTGAGCGTATGGAGGAAGAGCTGGGAGAGATTAAAAGTAGGGAGGCCGAGTGAATCAATCGAACGCCGAGCTATGACAGCGCCGCGCAAGACTCCGATTCCTGACAGGGCGCTTCCGGCGCTTGTCATCAGCGCCTTGTTCTGGCTCCTCCGCTGTGAGAAAATAAGTTACAAATAGATATTGACGACGTGAGTAAAAAGGTTACTCTTTGCGTGTCGGAGGCAATGAAGCCCGAGACCAACTACCAAACGAAAATGAGCACTACCCCAAAATTCATGATGGCCCTCGGGTTCCCAGGAGACTCTTCCAACTGGGATTCTGTGACGATGGATCAGGTCGTCGAAAGAATCGCCCGCGCCAATGAGATGGCCCAAGAATTCGCTGACCGATTCAAAATCAAGAACGAAACGGAAATCACGCTCGGGGAGTTCTACACCACCCCCCAAGGCTGGACCCGCGCCAATATCTTCCGCAACGGAACCCAAAACTACGGATTCATCTCCGCTCTCTGAACTATGGACGCCATCGAAATATCAGCAAATCGCGGCGAGCGCTGCTACGGCGAGGAACATCAATTCAGGATCGGAAACGAGGTTCCTGACGCCGTAGAGTTCCGGGCCGACAACCAGACATTCGCTGACCGACTGGAGGCAGCGATCATCACGCACGGACGGCTACACGGGAAACGCCAATTCTGGAACATCCAGGTCCGGCCCGCCGAGCAAACGGTTGAGCACGCATGGCGGGCTATCCAAAACCCCGATTCAGGGGGAGTGATGGCGATCACCTCCGACATTCCAACGGCTACGGATACCGCCGCGATACTCTACCGATGGGCCTGCAACACCGTCCAGATGTGGCGTGACATCGAGGCGTTCGCAGACGGGATGGCAACTCTGGCGACTGACGAATCATGAGCCCCGAGGAATACAGAGCACTCCGCGAAAAGCTCGCCCTGACTCAGGGCGGGCTTGCCGCCCGTCTCGGTGTCACGCGGAAAACGATCAACTCCCGCGAGACAGGGGCGACACGAATCACCGGAAGAGGCCGCGCTCGCGATCCGGGCGCTGAAACGCCGATGATTCATTGCCAGAACGCAATAAGATAAGACGCGCTCGGAAAACTCCCAACCAAACTAAATACTATGTCCACCCGGAATGCCCGAAAAACGATCAGAAGAAGACGGTGACCGCTCTTCTGATCTTTTTTGCGAAAGAGCTTACGAGCAGGAGACAGGGAAAAAGCCATATTTTGAAAACGAGTGGGGCGAATCTTCGCGCTGATGACGATTACATTGAGTGGCTGGAAATACATCGCCGCCAAATATTCGCCGAACGTTATAGTAGAGCCGCGCCGGGAAGGAGGTTCAAAATGATCAGAATGGTTCCGGCTTCCTCGGCGTCGGCTCCTACGCCTTGTTAGGCTTCTCATTTTCTGGGTTCGACCTTACGAACATGCAACGGAGTCCTCGCAATCAGGCTCCCATCAATCATCGCATCAATGTAGAAAGTCCCAGGCTTTGGCATTGGAAACCCATGAATGTGCCACAAGTGAGTGTGTTCAGCATCAGAGCCAAAATCGATGGAACGGGAAAACTTGGCTCGGCACGGAGGAAGAACATCTGTGCCGTCGGGATCAATAATATGAAGGCTCAGCTCATGCTCACCGGAATCGTCATGATCCAACTGCAACTTGCAAATTATCACGCAGTCGTGATGACGAGCGGGAAAACCCCGTGCGCTCAACTGGTTGAACGAGCCGAGCATGTTCAGCTTGCCACCAGATATGGTTGCTGCATCTGCAATGGTAAAAATCGAGGTGTTCATTTTTCTTTGCCTAACGCCATAGGAATGGCGCGCTCAGAAAACCCACAACCAACCAAGCAACTATGAATACAGATGATACTACCCCCGACCAGACGGCTTCCTCAGCGTCGCCATCTCCGCCTTGTTCAGCCTCTTTCGTTGTCGCAACTGCGGGCAAGATCAGTTATCGCGGGCGACCTCTACGCCGAAGGGAAAATTGAACGACACGAATGCTTTCGGCTCGAAATGGATGCTTTCTTAGGCACTGACACCGGACGAATCAAATACGTAAAATGAAGGACTTAGATAAAATCATCAAACAACTAGCAACGTTGCAGCGTGCCGAAAATCAGGCGCAAAGACTGCGCGTCTCCACCCTGATAGATGTCGGCCAATCAATGCGAAAGCATCGCGAACACGCAAAGGTATCACTCCGGGAGCTAGCACGCCGTCTCGGATGCTCCGCGCCGTTCCTGTCCGATATGGAGCTCGGGCGACGCAAATATTCAATTGAGTGGTGCCGCAAAACTTTTGCTTTGCTGAACGCCCTAGGAATGGCGCGCTCGGAAACCACGCAACCAACCAAACAACTATGACTACCCCAAATACCGACACCTCACAAACGGCTTCCTCAGCGTCGCCATCTCCGACTTGTTATCCGTCTTTATCGGAGCAGCTCGAAAAAAGTATCCGTCATGCCTATGCTGAAACGCTCGAAACACTAAACTTCGAAAAGATAGCGAAGTTTGCAGGTAAGCCAGCAGCCGAGCTGGAAACTACGGCGAGGAAACAGCTTGGGCAGATGCTCAGCAGATTTCCGAATGTCACGGCTAGTATGGGACACGGCTGGCACATTGCGCTGATCCGCACGGGATGGGGATCACACCGAGTGGAAATGTCATATCAGATAACGTCGGGGACAGGACTGATCTTCGACTTAGATAAGATAGGCGAGGCCGCGAAGCACGGTCTGATCGATGACAATGGTGAGCCAGTCGAAGACCCTCCGTGCTGTCCAACATGCCTTCGGGATAACGTCCTAGATAAGCCGCGTCCGGAAAGTAATCAAACCACCTGAATACCATGACATCCACTGACTTAAAAATAAACAGACAGGCTCTAAGCGTCGGCCTTCATCGGCTTGTTAGCCTTTCTGCTGGACGCGCTGTAATGAGGGCAAACGAGGCAGAAGAGATAGCACGCAAAGCCTACCGGAAAGATCCCGAATTATGCCGATATGCTATCTCGGAAATGAAACGAGAACGATCCGAAGCAAAGCGGCTGTTTTCTGAGGCTAACAGCGTGTAAGGAGACTGGTGGAACTACGCTAATAATTTACATGGGCTGGGGAAGAGGGGTTCGTTTTGGGAACTATTTTTTGGAGTGTGGTATGGTGTGGGCATGGCCAGCCAGCTGATGTTATTTGAGACGGTATCTACTGATAATGGGGATGGTAGTTTTACGGTGCGGCCGCAGGCGGTGCGGGTGGAGCGAGAGGTGAGCTCGAAACGGGCGGCGAGTATTTTGGGTGTGTATGTTAAAACGGTGTGGCGATTGTGCGAGCTGGGGGAGGAGCATGGCGGACTGAAGGCTTACAAGCTGCCGAGTAAACGTGGCAATGCGCCGTGGAGGATTGACTGGGCGTATCTGATGACTTACAAGGAGCGCTGTAAGAGGAGGTGCTAAGCGACTGGCGGCGGGAATGTGCGGCAGTCTGAGCGGTGTTGCGACTGCGTGTGGGGAAGGTTTTTGGGATGTGTGGTTGAGTGTGTCTACCGCAAGGCAAGCACACCACTATGAAGAATCTTAACACCTATTTCCGACATATCTTTTCTGGCCTAGCGGCCTTTGGCACCATGCTTCTGGGCTGGGGCCTCATCGCCCCTGAATCAGTAGCGGCGATCAATGATGCGGGCGGGGATCTTGTGGTGCCCTTGGCGACTTTCGTGATGGCGGTGCTAGCTGGTGTGTTCCGGTTTCTGATGCTTTTGGTGGGTAAAAAATTTCCGGCACTGTCCGGGAAAAGTGAGATTGAAGTTAGGGATGGAGGAGCTAGTGGTGGGGCGGGAGTCGCCCCGCTGCTGGCTCTTTTTTTAATCGCCGGCTGCTTAACGATGCTGCCGAGTTGTGGTGCGGAGTATCCGATTACGGGACAAATATCTTATCGCGATCCGGGGAGTGGAGCGAAGGGCGGTCTGGTGTTTTCTCCGGGTGAAAAGCCGTTGGGTTTCTTGCGAGTGCCAATCTACGATGAAGAGTCGGGGGAATTGGTAGGGAGCGCGGAGGTGAGTGGGCCGCTGGCTGGGGCGATTGATCCGGACGCTACGAAATAACATCTCAGGGGGAGGAGTGAGGTCTCCGACGAATTTGCCGGCCATGCCAGAAGCACTCCCCTGCCCTTTCTCTAATATTTTTTTCAGATGAAACGAAGTTCTATGGCCCTGCTTACCACTGCGAGGTGGTATGCAGCCAATAAAAAAGTGATGTGGGGAGCGGAGGTGAACGAGGCTCTGCTTACGCTACTGGGCGAGAAGCTTGGTTTCCCGGCTCCGGGATTTGACGAAGCGGATGCTTTCCCAATCGCGCCGCTGCCGGATGTGGGTTCTGACCATTTGATCGCGCTGTGCCTAGGGCATGCGCGGAGGATCGATGAGGGGAACGTGGGAGCAGGCGGGATCTCTGAGGAGGAATTCAATAGGGGGCAGATCAGTCTAGTGGCGGCGAGGCTAAGGCGGGCCGGATACAAGGTGGCGGTGATCTATGACTACCCTGCCGATGATTACTACGATGCGATGGTGTGGCTGGCGGGTCACTTGAAAAAGATAGGGGCGACTCTGGCTGTGGAATTCCATTTTAATGCCTACAACGGAGAGGTGCGGGGCCATGAGGTGCTGCACTGGGAAAGTTCAAAGCGCGGGGTGGAGCTGGCGCGCTGTATCAATGAGAGCCTAGATAATGCGTTTCCAGATCACCCAGCGCGCGGGATGAAACCGAGGACCTACAAGGACAGGGGTGCACTCTTTATGAGCAAGACACACTGCCCTGCGGTGATCATTGAGCCATTTTTTGGGGATAACCAGGCAGATTGGGATTTGTTTAGCTCGGATGATGGGGAGGAGCTACTAGCGGATGCAATCGCAGCCGGGATACATAGCTTTACGGAGGGTAGTGTGGTATGAGGCCGGATAGAGATATTTATGAGGGATTGCTGTGGGCGGAGTGCCTGGAGACGGCTGTGCGTGAGTTATCCGACGAGGAGCTGCGGCAGGTGCGTGGCTCGCTAGCGAGAGGTGCGAGGGATGAATGGCCAGCTACTCTCGTTGAGGGGGTTTGTATCATTGTGGGCTGCGAGCGTTTTATGAATCCCAGTGAGAGCAAGGAGGTGCGAGGATGAATGAATCAATTGTGGGACTGTCTAGGGACCTGGGGGAAACCAAGGATGAGCTCAAAGATGTGAGGGAAGGTTTGGCTAGCGAGAAGCAGGCTAGGAAGGAGGAAAAGGCTATGGCCGATCTACGGATCGGTGCACTGGAGAAGAGCAACGGGGACCTAAGCGCGGAAGTGAAGGTAGCGAAGTCCGGGAAGGGAAAGTTTTCAGTTCCCCAGCTCCTGGGGCTTCTGAGCCTCACGACAGCGCTCAGCACGGGGCTGGGCTGGGTGATCGACCAGAAGAACGCGCCGGCGAGCAAGGACATCGCGGCGAACAAGGAGATGCTGGCTGAGCTGAAGGCGGATTCCAAAGCCTCAAGTGAAAGGATCACCGCGGCCGGTCTGAAACGCTTCACGAGCGACGATGGAGAGAAAATGGAAACTCGCGCTGACAAGAACTGGGAGATCCAGCGGGATGTGAACGAGTTCCAGATGGAGCTGATCATCGGGCAGGGGGAAAGAATTGCGAACATGGAAGGGAGGGCTGCGAAATGATGGCGTGGCTTATTGGAGCGATAGGCGTGGAGCCGATGTTTTGGATCGCGTTGGCGGTGGTGGTGATCGTGGCAGGAGGAGTGGGAGCGTTGATCTATCATTCCCACCGTAGCACGGCTACCCACTTGGTATCTGTGAAATCAGGAGAGCGGCTGGAGATGGATTTGAAAGAGGAGTTTGTGACGCGGCGAGAGTTTGAGAAGCATGAGGCACGGGTGGACGGGATGGTCTCGGAGATTAAGGGGCTGATGACGGGGACGTCTGCGAAAATGGAGGTACTGTTTGAGAGGACGATGGAATCGATCGACAGGCGCGATAAGGCGATGGCGGCGAAGGTGGAGACCTACGGGGCTTCGGCTTACCGGGGGAGGCAGAAGTTGTGGGAGCAGACGAACGAGAATCGTGAAGATATCGCGGGGCTCAAAGCTACGGGGGACGTGGCTAAAGAGATTGGGAAGCTGGGCGAGGCACTGCAAGCAAACGAGGGACTGGGAGGGCCGCGATAGATTTATGAAACCGACGATCCCGAAGAAAACTGTGAATGCGAAGATCCGCGAGGTGCTGGCGATGGCCAGCGGCTACGGCAAGACGGAGGGGCTGATCCTGCAATCTGTTAACGACCTGACGGGCGGCGGAGTCACCCTCCAAGAGATCCGCAATGCGCTGGAGTGGAACCTTTCTCAAAATTTCGTGAGGAGCGAATACGACAGCGAGGACGAGACGACTGTTTGGTTCATGACAGCGGGAGGGACTGCGAAACAAAATTTAAGCAAGTGAATGAGCATGGCAGACAAAGAAGTGCGCAGCGATGCGACGTTGAAAAATCTACCTCCGGAGGAGCTGGAGGTGATGTGGCGGTTTCGCAATCCCACGGAGGGAGGGAAGAAGCTATCGCTGGAGGAGGTGCTTTTAGAGGTGCCGCTGCGGTATGGTTTTGCGGTTTCCTCGTTGTCTACTGTCTCGGAGTTTTACAGTTGGCTACGGCTCAAGCGGCGGATGGATGCGGCGGCAGACACGGCAGCGCAGGTGCGCTTGGAACTGGCGAAAGATCCGGATGTATCGCCGGACGATCTGGAGGCCATCGCGCAGAAAGTTTTCACAGCGGAGGCGCTGGAGGGTGGGGATATCAAGGGCTTTGTGGCACTGGCGAAATTGAAGCTAGCGGCGCGGGCCTTGGATCACGATGCAAGGAAGCTGCGCATGTTAGAAGACAGCAATGCGGCGGCGAAGAAGGCGCTGGCGGATGCGACTACTCGGGCGAAGGCTGGGGGTGGCATCTCCGAGGAAACACTCAGGGAGCTAGAGGAGGCGGCGAAGTTACTCTGATGGGTGCTGCGAAAGTCAGACTGGCTAAGGATGCGCTGCTACTACCATTTCAGGAGCGGTGGGTTAAGGATAGATCGCGGCTCAAGATCGCTGAGAAATCCCGGCAAATTGGGTGGACGTGGGCGACGGCGTATCGACTGGTGCGTGAGAAGTCCCTCAAGGAAGCGCGAAATGATGCGTGGATTTCCTCCCGCGATGACATCCAAGCAAGGCTCTTTCTTGAGGACTGCAAAGGCTTCGCAAACGTCCTGCAGCTCGCAGCGCAAGACCTAGGCGAGAGCGTGGTAGATGAGAAGGGGCACTCGGCGCATGTGTTAAAAATGGCGACGGGGCTGCGGATTAACTCGATGAGCTCCAATCCAGATGCGCAAGCGGGCAAAAGGGGTGATCGGGTGCTCGATGAGTTTGCGCTGCATCCAGATCCGAGGAAGCTGTATGCGATTGCGTATCCAGGGATTACTTGGGGCGGCTCCCTTGAGGTGTTCTCTACGCACCGGGGCAGCGGCAACTATTTCAATCGCATCATCCGTGAGATCCGCGAGAAGGGGAATCCCATGGGATGGAGTCTCCACCGCGTCACTCTCCAGGATGCACTTGAGCAAGGCTTCCTCGTAAAGCTGCAAAGCAAGCTCCCCGCTGGCGATGAGCGGCAGGAGATGGATGAGGCTGGGTATTTTGATTTTATCCGCAGCGGCTGTGTGGATGAGGAGAGTTTTCTCCAGGAGTTTATGTGTGTGCCGGCGGATGATGCGAGTGCGTTTATCCCCTACGATCTGATCGATGGTTGCACGTTCGCGCCAGGTGAGGATTGGGAGTATTCGCTGGAGCAGGCAGGGGCGTGCACGAATCCACTTTATGCGGGGGTGGATATTGGGCGGGTGCGAGATCTTACCTCGTTGATTGTGGTGGAGAAAGTTGGGGGGATGAATTTGATTCGGAAGCGGATCGACCTGCAGGGTGTGCCGTTCTCGGCGCAGGAGGAGGAGCTGTATCCATGGTTCGATGTTTGCCGGCGGACGTGCATTGATAAGACCGGATTGGGCCTGCAGTTTGCGGAGCGGGCTGGGCAAAGGTTTGGATCGGCACGTGCGGAGGGGGTAAATTTCTCCGGGCCAGTGAAGGAGGATCTAGCGTATCCAGTGAGAAGCGCGTTTGAGGATAAGACGATTAAGATTCCATTTGGGGATAAAGATTTGATTGCGGACTTGCGGAAGATCCGGAAGGAGACGACGGCGGCGGGGAATATCCGGTTCGTCGCGGACGGTGACAAGGACGGGCATGCGGATAGGTTTTGGGCGCTCTCCCTGGCACTGCATGCGGGGAAGAATGCTAGCGGGCCGTTTGCGTTTGAGCCGGTATCTGAATTTAGCGCGGTGGATCGCCGGATGGGAGGTGGGCTGTGAGAATTTCATTTTACGCCCTGAGAGGCGATTCTAGGGGAGGTTTTAAAAATGTGGCGCAATTGCGCGGCGCGGCGGAGATCTGCCGTTTGCAGAGAAATGCAGAGCATTGGCGCGCAGTTAGGCAGGCTTTACCGATGGGAGGTGCGCTCTGATGGCTCGATCTGGCATTTTAGGCGCGAATGGTAGGCCTGTTACGGCAGACCGCATCGAGCGCGAGAAGCGGGATCGGTTTAATCCGCTGGAGAATTGGACTCCGGATGTGCTGACGCGACAACTGGTGCAATTTGCGCAAGGGGATCTTAAATCTCTGGCGTGGGTGATGGACTGGCTGGAGCTGCACGACGATACGACGGCGACGGTGGCCCCGAAAGCTAAGGCGGCAGTCTCACGGCATGGCTACGATGTAGTTTTTGCGGATGGGTTAGACAGAAAGCTGAAAAGGCAAGCGGAAGATCAGCGGGAATTCTTGGAAGGTTTTTACGCGAATCTAGAGACGGGGGATGCGATGGAGCCTGATGAGGCCGGCGGGATGCGCCTGCTGGTGCAGCAGGTGATGGATGGTTATGGCAAGCGCTATGCGGCGCATCATAAGATCTGGATGCCGGGGAGGGACGGCACGCTAAAAGTGCGGCTGGTGCAGGTGCCGCTGTGGTTTTTTGAAAACAGGACGGGGCGGATGCGTTTCCTACCGAGCGAGAATGCGCAGCATGGAGTGGATCTGGAGACGATGGGCGGGCGCGGGGCGTGGATGATTTCCAAGGGCCGGGGAGTGATGCTGGCGTGTGCGATTGCGAGGATGTTTAAACAGATCCCGATGCAGGACTGGCTGACGTATTGTGACAGGCATGCGATGCCTGCGTTTTTAGGTAGGACGGATGCGAAACGAGGTGAGGAGGGCTGGATGCAGATGATGGATGCGGTGAAGCAGCTGGGGGCCGAATTTTCTGGGGTGGTGAATACGGGCGATGGCATCGAGGTGCTGCAGCTGGGAGCGCAGGGCGAGCTGCCGTATGAAAAGCTGGTGGATAGGATGGAGCGGGCGATGGTGATGCTGTGGCGCGGTGGTGATCTATCTACAATTTCACGGGCGAACGGTGTGGGATCTAACCCGCAGCAGGATGAGACCGATGAGCTGGATGCGGATAATGCGGAATGGGTTTCCGAAACTCTGGACGCTGGGCTGACGAAGCCGGCGATTGCCTGGAAGTTTGGCAAAGATGCGGCCTGCCTGGTGAAGCTGAAACTGCGGACAAAGATCCGTGTGGATTTAGCGAAGCTGAATGCGACGGTGGACTCCGCGTTAGCGATGGGACTGCGTGTCTCGAAGGACTGGTATATTTCTGTCTCGGGGATTAGCGAGGCGGACGAGGATGAGGTGGCGCTGGGGGAAGGAGATAAGGGGAAAGAAGAGGCTTTAGAAGAAGATGAGGTGGATGCGGTGAACACGTCTCCGGACACGGCGAAGCTTTTTGAAGGCTCGCTGGCGAAGGCGGTGGGGATTTCTACGGAGGTGCTCGCGCCGGTGCGGGGTGTGATGGAGCGGCTTGCAGGCGGTGTGCAGGATGGAGGCATGAGCGATGCAGAGTGGCTGGCTGGCTTTGAGGAGCTGGCTTTGGAGCTGCCAGAATTTTTTGATGCGCAGTATGCGGCCGAGATGGCTGCGGAGCTGGAGGGTGCGATGGGGACGGCGGTGGTAAATGGCGTGCGCCAGTCGCTGCGCGAGGAGAAAGAAAAATTATGAAAGCGATTATGAAGACGAGATTTTTGACAGCGATAAACGAGGCAGTCATCACAGCGCTTAACACTGTGAGCGGCGCATGGGGGGAGCTGGAGCTAGCGGATGGGGAGAAAGAAACGCGCTATAGGCTGGCGAAGTTTGGAGAGTTTCCGGTAATGGTGGATGGAGCCGAGGTGATCCAAGTGATCGATGCAGAGGCCGGTGAGCTGATGGCGAGTAACTTTGGCTCTCTGCTTGGGAGGCTAGCAATGTTTGGGAAAGGCGCGCCGGTTTACGAGGGGCATGCGGATGATGCTGGATGGCTAGCCGAGAATCCCGGCCACAGGGCGACAGCCATCGGGAGGATCAAGGCGATTGAGAACGGCGAGGACGGCATTTATGTACGGACGGTTTTTAATTCTTCGGGGGTGGATCTACTGAGGGGCGATGCACCGAAATACAGCGGGCACTCGCCGCGCTGGCGGATGGCACCGGTAGAGGGCAGGCCGGGATATTTCCGCCCTATCCTGCTGTGGAGCGATGCTCTGACGAACAATCCGAACATGGAGGACAGCCATATAGGCCTCAACTCGCTGATGACGGGTAAGACTCCGCTAACCATCGAAAAACAATCTCAAGCTGCGGCGGATGCCGAGGCTGAAACCGAGAACCAAAATACAGAAAATACAGAAATGAAACTAACACCAGATGCGCTCAAGGCTCTCGGCTTCGCTGCCGATGTAGATCCTAACAGCGAAGAAATCAGCGCAGCGATCGTAAAATTGCTGGCGGCAAAAACGACAGAGGAAACTAAGCAGGCGGACGTGATAAACAGTGCGGAAGTGACGCGGCTCCGGAGTGAGTTGACGACTTTACGGAACAGTGCAATTGACATGGCGGTGAACGCTGCTGTGGCAGATGGGCGGATCACGGAAGCGGATAAGTCAAGGTGGGTGGATGCGCTCAATGCGTCCTACGTCACCGAGAGTGTCAAACTCGCGAAGCTGATGCCGACGCTGAACACTACCAGTCACGTGGAGGGGATCAACAGCCGCCGGGAAGAAGGCGCGGACCTCTCGACAGGGATGGATGCGATCAACTCCGCAGTAGGCAGCTACGCGAAAGAAAACGGCTTAGATCTATCCGTCCGCAGGGATTACGACGCGGCTTTTGACGGGCTGCGCCAAACCAAGCCGGAACTTTTTAAGCGCGGCTAAGTGCTGACTCTACAGAAATCGAAAAATCAGAAACTGAATATGAAAACGAATAAAGTCATGGCGCTAACGACTGCGCTCCTGACGGCCCTGGCAGCAGGGATCGCCCGCGCATTCCAGCCGCAAGGTGTGGATGCGAACAATACCGCAGGCACTCATGGTGCGGAAATCTCGCGGAGTGCGGAGGGGCCTTTGGGCGCTCACTTGCTTCTTACTTTTGGGACGTTACCCGGCAAGCAGGTAAAACTCTGCACGGCGACGACTCGTCCGCTGGGTTTTGCCTACGATGAAGCTGGGGATGGTGAGCTTGTGGGAGTGGAGCTTTTGAGTGCGGGTAAGACCCGGCTAGGGATTGCCTCCAAAGCCATCGCCGCTGGTGTGCGTGTGTATGCCACGGCGGGCGGAAAATTGACGGATGCCGTTGTCTCCGGGGCTTATCTAGTAGGTGAGTCTCTCACTGCCACCGGTGCGGATGGAGAAGAAATCGAAATCATGCCGCTCTCACCAGTAGCTAACGCGTAAGGAATTCAAATTTTAACCGAAAAAAGGAAACAGTTATGAACATGAAACAGGAACATTTGAATGCCACCATCCTCGCGATGACAGGGGCTTCGATTTTGGGGGATACCCCGCAAAAGCACGGCGATATTACCGTGATTAACAGCCGCCAAGATTACGGACGCAGCCTAGCGCAGGATGTGCAGGGCTATGTGGCCGGGCTGCCGTCTACTGACGAGGAGACACTCCTCGATGAGCTTTGCCCGCCGATTGAGGTGGCCCCGTTTTTCCAATTTACGAAGAGCGATGATGAGTTCTATCTCACTGAGGCTGATGGCAGTGACATCCGTGCGCTGGGGGCTACGTTCAAGCGGGTGCAATACCGTGGCACGAAAGTGACGGATGCAACTGACCAGAAAGGGCTTACTATGCTGGTGGATCACCGGGCTATCCCACTGGTAAACGGCAAGCGCAGGGACGGGTGGGAAAACAACTTCGCAGCTGCTCTTAAAAACCGCCTGATCCGTGCAGAGCTGATCCGCTTTATGACGCTGCTGGACGCGGCGGCCGTGAACCGCGCCGTGACGTGGGATGCGGATAGTAATCCAGATGGGGATATCCGCGGGATGGCTAAGTCGACACGGACGGAATCCGGTATGGGTGCTACGCACTTATTACTAGGTGATGCTGCGCAACAAGCGAGGCAGGATGCCTATGAGGCAGCCGGGCGCGCGAATCACGCGATGGCAAACCATGCGGACTACACGATGGAGGAGCTAGCACGCTACGCCTCGATCCGTAAGGCGATCATCGACAACGGGATTCACCAGCTCAAAAAGGGTGCGGCGAAGGTCGACCGACTCGGCCTGGCGGCATACACCTACAATGCGGATCCGGGCATGATTATGGATGATCCATCCAATTTCAAACGCGCCTGGAATCCTACGCAATACAGTGGCTCCAAATGGGCGGTGGCGATTAAGGAAGGAACGGTGACTACGGAGATTACCGTATTTCATGAGTCCAAAATCATCGTGCCGATTGTAGCCGGTATCAACAAGCTGACAGTTAGCGCGGCGTAAGCATTTTAGGCCGTTACCTGGCTGGTCTACGGCCTACGAATCACCTGCTGCTCTGAAAAGGGGCAGCGGGTTTTCGGGTGCCGGGAAGCCGGAAATAAATCAAACCAAATTAGAACCATGAACAAACAAGAGAAGATCGAATTTTTAGAGAGAAAAGGGATTGCGGTGCCAGCGGATGCGAAGGTGAGCGATCTTGATGAGCTAGCGAGTGCCGGAGGGCTTAGCTTTGATGCACCAGTGGTAGCAAGCACCACACTCCCCCAGCCTGCTGTGTTGCCAGATGTGGCTGTGCCGGTGGCGAAGTCTGCCAGCGATGCGGAAAAAATGAAGGTGCAGATAGCAGCGAAGGTGGCGGCAGGGCTAAGTCTTGATGCAGCTACTCAAGTAGTGGCACGGCAAGCTGAGGTGGACGCCAAAGGATAAGCAGCGCGATGTCACCTTGGATTACACTAACGCGGGATGACCTGCTCTCTGCCCTAACGGCAAAGGAGCAGCAAGCGTTTGGCGGGGCCTCTACGGGGCAGCCGGGCGGGGACCGCATCCCTCAGATTCTTGCGGACCTGACTGCTGAGATCCGAGGTTACATTGCTAGCTGGGCGCAGAATGAGACGCTGAGTGCAGATGCTGGGCAGATTCCACCGGAGTTTAAGGCAAAGGCTTTGAGCATAGCGCGGTGGCGGCTGCTGATCACGGTGCCGGGATATGATCCGGGAGATGCGAGGGAGCTGGATTATAAAAATGCAGATGCGTTTTTCAACAGCGTGGCGGCAGGGAAGATCCGGCCAGCGCCGGCACCTGATGCTATTAAGTCAACTGTGCCAGAGCAGGCCCGGCAGCCGGGCGTAGGTGTAGCAACTAGCCGAGGCCTGATTACGGGCCGGCGAAACGTAGGAGGGCTGTAGTATGAAAATTCTGGGCCAAAATTACCACCTAGGATGGGGCTGCTTTACAAGGCCGCACAGCTGCGCGAGCAGGCGGAGCGAGACGAGGTGGTGAAGCGCTCACAGAGGAAGTGCCCACGGATCGCGCACGAGGCTGGTGACTCCGCAATCCGCAACAGAAGGCAGGCAGATGTTTGTGAAAAGGTGGCCGGGGAATTGGTAGATCTTGTGGCGCGGATTGAGGAGATCTGTGAGTGCTTACCACCGGATGACAAGCTGGGCGCGCATGTGATACTGGCGAGAAGAGATCTGGAGAATGCGAGCATGAGGCTGCAGCGAGAGATCGGCGACGCACCCCTAAGTAAAACGGACTGAGTAAATGACGGTAAATTTTGTTTCATCCCAACCACTTCCAAAGGCGATTGAGTCTTTCGGGAAGCGCACGCCGATCGGGACGGCGCTGCGTAGTGCGGAGATGGAGCGGATGCCGCAGGATATTAAGGATCGCGCTTTTTGGAGCGCCACCTTGGAGAGTGAAAAGCTAGCGCAGGCGATGAGAGACCGCATTGCACAGCGCCTAGCACTAGCACGTTCCGAGATGGCCGATGGCTCTGAGGGTGTGATTATGGACCGGCGCAGGTTTATCGATGAGATGCGGGTGGAGCTAGCACGGGAGGGTTACCAGCCAAAGGAGGGGCTGGAAGATACGCTGCAAGATTTTACGTCCACGCGGCGGCTGGCACTGATTTGGGACATGAATCTGGCGCAGGCGCAGGGGGCTGCGATGTGGGCGATGGATACGAGCCGCGCGGCGTTGCTGATGCGGCCGGCAATGGAATTTGTGAGGCTAGAGAAGCGCGATGCACCGAGGGACTGGCCGATGAGATGGGCGGCGGCGGGCGGGAAGTTTTACCCAGGCGAAAGTGAGTATCCGGAAGGGCGGATGATTGCTTTGGTGACAGACCCGATCTGGGTGGAGCTCAATCGTTTTGACGTGCCGTGGAAGCCGTTCGACTGGGGGAGCGGGATGGGGACGGTGCCGGTGAGGCGGCGGGAGGCCATCGAGCTGGGAGTGATGGGAGCAGATGATCCTGTGCAGGTGCCTCAGCAGGCACGGGTGAGTGAAAGTTTGAGGAGCTCAGCAAAAGGGCTGACAGAAGCGGGTAGAGAGAGGCTGCGCAGTGAGCTGGGTGACAGTATAAAATTTGACGATGAGGACGCGATTTATGAGTATGCAACAAGCGATGAATCCAGTGAGCTCAAAACCATTTCGGAAAGACTCCGTGAGCGGGCTAGTAGCTACTACCGCCGAGGCGAAGAGGCTCTTGCGGCAAGTCGACAGGAAAACGATGGAGCCGAAGCGCTTTACGGCAGTGCTGAAAAAGACCAGGTCCGGCAAGGCTGGTTAGCGCAGATCGCGGCGGTGGCAACGGGACGCAAGCGGTTATTTCACAGCAAGATTTCTGCAAAGCTGGGTAAGGTGTTGAGGGATGCGCTGTGGAAGATTATGCCGCAAGTAGAATTTGAGGTAGATGAGGATGGGCATTTTGTGGCGTGGCGGATGGATGTGCTTAAGATGGCACCAAGCCGTCTGCTAGCGCTGTGCAGAGACCCTGCAAGACATGGTTTTTTGTTAGGCTATGGCAAGGAGTCACTAGAGCCGGGGGTGCCACATACAAAGGTAATTTTACTCGATGCGCAGGAGCGTGTTGTGGGTGGATTTCATGCGCCGGTGCTGGACTATATGCCGTATGCCAAGGCGCGGCTGCGGGATTTCACCGATGCACTCGGTGATGGGTATAAGATCAAGGTGATCAAATGGGGAGGTGAGGCATGATGCGGGTAGATGTTACGGGTGGGGCACTGCCAGGATTTCTGGTGGATGTGAAGCGGGAGGTGGCAGACCGTAAAGAGCTGCACCATGTGCTGGCGCTACGATTTAGCGATGAGCTCAAGGCGCATTTCCGCAAGAAGAATCAGAAGCCGAACAGGCTGGGTGGTAGCCGCTCTGGGTTCTGGCTGGCGATGGCAGAAGCGACGGCGGTGGAGCGCGCGGATGCGGATGGGGCGCGGGTTACTGTGGCGGATCAACGATTTAACATACATCTCTACGGCGGGCGGATTGTGCCGAAGGTAGCCAAAGCCCTAACGATCCCACTGGTGGCAGAGGCGCATGGTGAGAGTGTGGCAAGTTATGTGCGCAAGACCGGGAACTTTTTGTTTCGCAATAAAAAGGAGACGGTGCTGATGGAGGCAGATGGTGATGGGGTGCGGCCGGTGTATGCTTTGCGCAAGTCAGTTACCATCCAGCGCGATGCGGATGCGCTGCCGAGCGATGATTATCTTGCGGCCGCAATTGCCCAAGAGGCAGAAGGATTATCTGGAGGTGGTGCTGCCATGAATAAAATATTCCAACTGCGCAGAGATTTACGTGCGCACTTGATCGCGCAAGGCTGGGAGGCCGGGACGATTATCGTTAAAAGGCAGACAGATCCTTATAATGACATTGCATCAAGTATAGCCCTGGCGGCTAACTCTACGTGCTTACTGATTGATGCACCGCAGGGCAGTAATCCTGATCCGGACGGGCCGCTAGCTGTGGAGCTGACCGTGGCGATTACGCTTATATCAGACCCGGTGATTACGGATGATGAGCTGACGGTGGAGGAGGACGCGTGGGAAGACATGGTAAGGGCGGTGCATGGCACGGTGCTACACCCTAGCGAGCACTGTGATTACGAATTTCAATTCGTCCGGTTTTCCGACGAGGTGGAGCTGCGTGATGGCTCTCCAAACTGGATGGCGCGGCAGAGTATTTTCCGAGTATTGCAGACATTTTAGAACCAAATATGAAGGCGAAAAAGACAGTGAAAAAGACAGCTAAAACAAAAGAGGAGGAGCCGCAGAAGAAGGCGCGCGTGGTGGTGCGGGCCCGTGTGGTGCGCAATGGAGTATCTATCAATGGCAGCACGTGTGCGGCTGGTGTCATCTGCCGTTTGTATGATGATGTGGCCGAGTATCACGAGGGGCGCGATGAGGTAGAGATTCTGGGGAGTTAATTTTTTAGAACGAAAAGAACAATAAGACATGAGCTATTTAAACGAAAAACTAATCATCGGGGCGTTTGCCTCGTTTGTAGAAACCGGCACTTCGTATGGGGACCCTGCGAACACTGTATCCAAGCAGATGTATCCTAATGCAGATACGTTTCCGGAGGCGTGGTCCTCGCTAGGGTGTATACTGGATTCCTCTCCGGAGACGGAGGTGGATACGGATGAGGATTACTGCCCGGACGAGGGTGGCCGCTACCGTAAGGAGACCTCGGAGACGGTGGTGCGCGATATCCTCAAGCTCTCGCTCAAGACGCACTCGGAGCCGATCCACCGCCTGATCCTCGGTAAGGAGGGTGCGATTGTAGACGGGCAGGCGTTTACGCCATTTGCCGCGAGGGACCGCTCGATTGATGGCTGGATCCTCCTCCAGCTGCGCGGCGACGATGGGAATGACCGTGTGGTGATGGCTCTATATGGCAAGCTGCGGCTGGATGCTGCGCCGAAGTGGAGTAAAGATCCTACCAAGCCTGCGGTGGAATTTGAGATTGTGCGCAGCACGATCCAGACAGCGATGCCGGGTGGAATTACGGCCTGAGTTAGAAGCAAAGATTGATTACTGCTATGAATCCGAAACCGATTGATGCGCCACAGAATCCCGGAACACTTGCTGCGGATGACGGGGCACCCGTGCCGGGAGTATCTGGGCGCATCATCGGCAATGGGCCGGGTGCGGTGCCAGGTGCCACTGGAGATCTACTAAGTGCCAGCACGTTTACGCCAGCACCGCCGGGCAAAACCATTGGGCTAGGTGCAGCGAGTGTGCCAGGGTTGCCCGGACAGTTATTAAGTAGCGGGGGTGTGAGTGGCTTGAGTGATCCAGGCAATCTACTGGGTGGCGGGGCTTATCAACCTGCCTCAATTACTGGGCTGACTACTAGCAACGCACTACTCGCACCTGTAGCTGCTGGGAGGGTGGTGGGTGGAGGTAAAAAGGCACCGAGTTATGCAGGGGATCTAGTGCCTCAGCGAGATGAGCGGCTGATCATTGTGCTGGGCGGGCTACTCATTGACGGGAACCAGGTCTTTTTGGGCGGGAGTAACCTAACACTCAATCCGTAATGGCCTACAAAACACGATACGCAATCACCTTTGACCCTGGCGGCGCAGCTATCGTGCTGCTGAAGCCTGGGGACTGGCTGATGGAGGAGCCAACGATCAATCACCAAAGGATTGTAGATATCCGGCCGCTTGTGCGCGCTGAGTATCCTGCTATTTTCTACCGGCAGAACCGGACAAACTCGCTGACATGGCGGGTGCGCTCCGAATACGGGACGGTGGAGGATGCTGGTAGGCGGGTGCTGACTCTTGGGGATGACTTACCGACAGGGGTGGCGGACTGCCGCATACAAATTGTGGACTGTGACGGAAATGCACTTTCTAGCCGCACTCTACGGAGTGCCTGTGTGGTCTCAACAAGTGCGACATTCGCCGGTGGGACGCGGGGGCAAATTACCTACGAGCTGATAGGAAAAGGAATCAATTAAGAAAAATAAAATTTATGGAAAAAGAATTAAATGACAACGATGTGGCAGCGGAAGTATGGGCCGCGCTTAGCGATAGTGACGCGCTCACTAGCGCGCAAAGGGTAGCGGTGCGCACGCTACTACAAACGGCCTCCGCAGCTGATCTGGCGGCGCTGCAATCCACCATCACAAGCCTGCTAGCCAGCGGTGTGCTAAACCCAGCTGATATTATCAATAATCTAACAACTGGGGGCGCAGGGAAAGTGCTCTCGGCTGAGCAGGGGAAGGTTTTAAAATTGGTCTTGGACTCTAAGCTGGATGCAGATAAGCCTCAGCTCTCGGGATCCCTACCTGCAAATTTAGTGGACGATTCGGTTTGGTTCCGGATCACTCTTATCACTGGTTTAAACACTCAAATACATAGATGGATATCTTACACAGGTCTGGTTACAGCTTTTGCCTCGAAGTTTGTCCGGTTTGATCAAAATCCAAACCTTACGACAACGCAGCAAAACAATTTCCGGGGATACATTGGCACTGGGCCGACGATTGCCAGTTACATCACGCCGCAAACACTTTCGATTGCAGCAAACCAGATCACGTTTAATGGAGCGTCGGGAGTGCAGCGCCGGCTTACTCTCAGTGGTAATGCTACGCTGCAGACGCCTACGAATATCCCTGACGGGGCATCATTTCAGATTTGCGGTGAGCAAACGGACGGATACTCACTAGCCCTCTCAGCTGATTACGTGGTGCGCAGTGGGGATGTGGCAGAAATCCAGAATTTAGGAGCGGGAGAACCGTTTGAAATCAGTGGGGTGCGCGTAGGTGGTAAATACCGAGTTTGGATAACGGCATGAGTGCAGGTATCATAACACAGGTGGGGATGTTCCAGCGTCAATCTCGGTGGCCAACGACATATCTGCGCCTAATTGCGCACGACGGAAATAACATGCCGCGAGGGCTATTCAGAGACGTCGGAGGCACAGATCCGGCAACTGCTGACGGAGATCTTATCGCGTGTTGGAAAGATATAACTAACGGCAGGGCGTATATTCAAAGCGATGTAAATTTCCGTCCCCGCCTTAGTTTTGTAAATGGATCACCTAAAGTTGAGTTTGGCCCCGGAAGGTCGTGGCTCCAAAACACTGATGGATTTTCGGGGCTTTCATCGTGCGTTTTGGTAGCTAGCTTCGAACCTTACAACGACGAGAACTATAATATCTTCACGAGCCATAACTCGGACACGTGGTGGAGATATGAACCGGACCAATCCGGCTACTTCGGCATTTTTACAGATGTCAGGCAGCAGGACTTTCCGCCTACTATGCCCTTGGCAGGGCATACCATTGTCTCCTTAGAGGCCCAATCCAACACGCAAGCAGCTTTTGTAAATAAAAGCGCAGTCGGAGTTAGAAATACGAGTTTTTATGCACCTCCTGCCGGGCAAATTTCCCTAATTGGGACCGACTCCTTAGGCGGTAAAGACTTCAAAGGAGTGATTTCAGCCATCGTCATTTCAGAAAATACGAACGATCGCGAGGCCCTAGAATCCCTCGTCCCAACATAATTACAAAAAGATCATGCCCTCAAAAAACTACAAGGTAAGCATCTCGACAACGGCGGACACCTCGGGTGCTGAGGCGGCCGAGGAAGCGCTCAAGCGAGTGGGCGAGGCGGGCGAGAACGATGCGCAAGCGGCCGCGTTCGAGCGGGCGGATGAGGCCGCGCGGCAGCTTGGTGAGGGCATCGAGGAGCTAGAGGAGGGGCTGCAAGAGCTAGGTGATACTGCGGGGAGGGCAAATGAGGAGGGGGTAGCGCTGGATGAAAATGTCTCGCGGATCGCCAGGGCGCAGAAGGCGCAGGTGCTGGCACAGATAGCGGATGGGGTGGGAAAAATAGGAGCGGAATTCAAGGAGGCTGCAGACGAGGTGCGTGAGTTTGATGAGGACCTTGCAGATACCCTGCAGACTACTGGCGAGAGCATTGAGCAGGTGACAGGGGCGGTGAGCCAACTGGCGCTGGGCTTTGCCGTAGGCGGGCCGCTGGGTGCTGGTATTGCCGGCATTGGGGTATTAGTAGGAGGGCTGGCGAATGAATATAAGAAAGTCCAGATAGAAGCATTGCGGGCAGCGGCTGCGGAGCGGGAGGCCCTGGACGAACTAAAGCAAGCGAGCGCTGATGCCACTGCGGCAGCGGAGGCCCGTGCGAGTGCGATAGCGAACAAGGAAATCGAAGAAGGCCTGCGTGCTCAGCTGGGATTACTGCGGGAGGCTACCGACGAGATCGACGCGCAGGTATCTGCGGCACGGCAGCTACGGCGGGAGAAGGAAGAGGTGCTAGAGAGTGAGGACCGGCTGGCTTTAGCGAAGGCCGACGAGGCCGAGGAGCGCGGTGACATCACCCCTGAGCAGGCGGAGCAGCGGCGTGGTGAAATCGAGCAAGCTGCGCGGGTGCGCGAGAGGGAGGAGAGGAAAAAACAGGCGCGCGAGGATGCTGCGGCCGCACAGGAGAAGCGGGACAAGGCCCTGCAGGCGGAACTGAGTGGGCGGGAGAAGGCGGACAGTTTACGCGGCGATGAACGGGCGGCAGAAGGTTCTGTTTCTAGCGCGGAGGCAGAGCTGGAAAAGGTTAACAGACTGGAGGTGCAACTAGCGGGTGCGCGCAAAGACCTCGCTGATATAAATGCTTTAGCGCTTCCAAATCTAGAGCAGTTCACGGCGGCGAAGGATCGCCTGGCGGCAGCAGAAGAGCGCAGTGCTGCCGCACCTAAGACAAAAGCAGAGCTAGTTAGTGGATTAGATGCGGCGAATGAGGAGCTGGACAGAATAAGGAAGCTGCGCAGCGCAGCTGAGGAGGAGGCAGGTAGCTTGAGGAGTAATGCGTTAGGTGCGGTGGAGGAGAGCAACTTGCAAGACCAGCGGGCGACAAGGGTGGGAAACATCGTTGACAGAGTAGGTGCGAATGATGACGCGGCTAGGGAGTCAAGAACGCGCACTAGTGCGTTAGCGGACCGTAACCGAGCTGCAGTGCAGGCGCAAAGTCAGCGAGAATCGGCAGCTGCGCGAGAACTACGAAACGCTGCGAGCTCCCTCCGCGAGGGGGCCTCTGGAAGTGGCCTAAGCGAGCTTTCAGGGGCCGTGGGAGAGCTGGCGGCCGCAAGTAAAAACATGGATGCGGCGAGCCGGGTAGAACTCGATAAACTGGCTAAGGAGCTGAAAAATGTAGCAGGTAGATTAACACGGATGGAGCGGAGGTGATGAGTAACTGGACAATTACATCACAGGCAGGGGTGATTTCTTTTGAGCAAGCGGGAATTTCAGCGAGCCAGATCAATCACAAGCTGCTGGCGGCCTCTCAATCAACATTTGAGGTGCAGACATCGCAGCCAGGCAGGCCTGCGTGGTGGATTGATGACAGCATTGTGACGGTGTATCGGGACGGGCTACCATTTTACACTGGTCGCGTGGTGGAATCCCCTTTGAGTTTAACACCAGAATCAGAAGGCGCGCACTCTTACGTTGATCGATGCGTGGGCGGATCTGGAGGAGATTATTTATAAAGAGGACTGGCCGATAGGGCCGGGAGTGATCAAGCTCCCGAAGGTGGTGCTGGGGCTAAATAGCCAGGGCATCCGCATTTCCACGGGGCAGCAAATTCGGGAGGCGCTGGAGTATGCGATCAGTGAGGGGGCGCACCTACAGATCGGCGCGATTGCGGATGGGCCGACGTTGTGGCCATCTGAGGCGGCGAACAAAAGCTGCTTAGGGATCATCTTAGGCGAGCTGGAGATGACACCTGGGCGGGTGGGCTATTTAAACCATAATACGACTCCGCCGACGATCAATTTTATTAACTCTACTTCGCTCGGGAGCTCAGCGATACCACTGAACGGGCAGAACGTGTTTGATGTGAGCTATGCGGAGAAGACGCGCACGAAACCGAGGGGTGTGCGCATCACGTATGAGACTGCCGCCGAGATCAATGGCGAGCCGTTTCGTAATGTGTATTTCGACGAGGCTGGGGCGACTACGGGCCGGAGAATCGTGGAGGCAGTGGTGCCGCTGGCAGGGATGAAGATGCAGACGCAGAAGCAGGAGATCGAGACACGGGATCTGCCGCCAGATGAGGATGACTCGGCGGCGAAGGAGTATCTCAAGGTGAAGTTCCCGATGTTGGGCCTGCTCAACGAGGCTTCGTGGGATGTCGAGAATTTCACATCGAGATATATCCCGCCGGTAGCAGCCAACTTGCCGCCAAATATCTCAGATCGAGTAGCTCGGCTGGTGCCAGGTGGGATCAGTGATTTACCGCGAGAGTTAGTGCGAGGGCAGGCGGCCGCTTGGATGCGGACGAAGCAGGGAGAGGTGCTTTGCCAGTGCGACTTTGTAGTAGCGGATGGGATTTCTGAGGAGGACAGAAAGGTGTTCAAAAACTTTGAGGGAGAGGGGCGGACCTTTACGGTGACGGGAACGAATGCCATTTCCAAAGTGTATGTAGGGATGAGCCAATACACCGAGGGAGAGGGCCGGCCAACTGGGGTGGCAGCGGCAGTATTCGCGGCAGCGACTGCGCCGGCCTGGGAAGGATCTGTCTCGATGGTGGATTCTGAGGTGCCACTGAGCGGCTACATGGGACGGCGAGTTTCGCTAAATGCCGGAGGTGGCAGCGCGATGCCAGGCATGGCCGTGCACTCAGAGACAATTAACATCGAGGCAGGGGTGACAACGGTGGCGTTTGGCCCGCTACCGTATCTCTCGGCGGGGGAATTCGTAGATCTGCAGCGCTCTATCAACCAGCGGCCAGTGACGTGGTGGAGCGGGAATGAGCGGACATCAAATAAACTTGGGGCGGAAGGAGACTCAAGCAGTGCCGGGGATACGATCAATGGCTTCGATTTACCAAATACCATCGTCCCGCCGGGTGGTGGTGGTGGCGGAGAGGCCGGGCCTGACGGGCCGTTCTGCAAAGTTTACAAGGATGGGGGGAGTTGGAAATTGCTTGGTGGGACTGTGAGCGGCGGGAATGGCGTTGCTACAATTCCGGACATCACCCTAGGATCTATCGGGAACGAGCCAGCGGATGGCCAGCATCATTGGCTGGCGATCAATTACACTACAAACGAGGAGGACGGGGTATTGTTGCCAAATGGAGATGTAGGATCTGTAACAGTAAGCTCTGGAGCTAGCTTGCCAGATAACAAGGTGCCAAACGGTGGGAGCCCGTCTGGGAAAGTGCACTTCTCGTTAGGATCATGGAGTCAGAGGAAATTTGTGCCGTCAGGTTGTGGCAATGTTTCCGTTTCCTCATGCACGGGTAATATAACAGCCAATCGTTGAGCGGCGATGTTCTCAACTGATTTTCAAAATGATTGAGACAATTTACGATTACAATAGATTGATAGGAGATTGCGGATGTTGCCAGCTCCCAATATGTCCACGTCCAGGGCTGCAGTATGAAGGGCAATCGGCAGGTAAAAAGACCGCAGGAATTTATAATAGCCCGTCTGAAAGTGATGTGGGTTCCGATATACCTTTCGGAACAGCTTTTGATATAGATCTTTGGGAATTGCATTCTGAAACAACGCACACGAGGACTTTATCTTCTGCCCCCACGGTATTCCGAAACGGGCCATCAGGAAATTTTAAAAGGGAGTTCGAATCTAGCGGTAATTTTAAAACCATAGAAAGATATGATGGTAGCAAGATCAAGCTGATTGACTGTAGCACTGCAGATGATGAAGAAGAAGAACCTACAAAAACTACTGAGTATAGTGGTAGTGCAGATATAGTCACCAAACAGTTTAGCCGGGCAGATCAAAACTCGCCCTGGATTTTAAGAAACACCAATACCTGCGTTATAACACGGGACGGGGAACAAGAAGGAGATGTTTATAACCGAGTCTGCGAATACGAGGATGAACAAGATCCTTCAAATAATTTTACCACAGAACAGCTGACCAATCCCGCCGCTGTAAGCAGTCTACAGGCTGTCGATGCTTCAATATCACGATCTTACAGCGAAGACGGGATGAAATGGGAAGACTGGCTCAGCGAGGCGAATGTGCCATTCGACCTTCCTGAGGATTGCTGGGGTGAAAGTCCTCTTTTCGGCCAAGTAAGCTTTTCTGAATTAATAATTTCGGTCCCGGATTCTTTCGGCGGGGAAGGTAATATACAAGTCATAGCTTCAAGATTTCGATTCCAAATTCCAACTGGGCATAGGGGCACATATTTCACAATTACTTATGATATCGGATCGTTTCCCGAAACGGGTGATCCCGAAATATTGATCGAGGACGAGGTGATTGATTGGAGTGGGCCGGGAGATCAGGAGGATCCAGACGGCGAGTCATGGTTTACTTCATGGGTCGATATTCCAATTCCAACCGAGCCTGGAAGGAATAGAGTTGTGAATATCCGTTATGCCTGCCGGCATGGGGCGGTAGTGCCTGTATTTCCGCAGACAATGGGAGAGGCTCTAGAAATATGAGTAAATCTAGGCCACTCCCAAAAGTAAGCGCTGCAAAGTATGGACCGCGCCCCGCCAAAGTTCGGGTAAGGCTTAAAGGATCAAAGGAGGGGGGGGACTTATACGAGGGGCAAAATCTGATTAAGCGGTGCAAGGGATGCTGGTGATAGACTACCCCTCTCGCACTTTAGATAGTCTATGAGACACCCCTGCAAAGACTCTGCAGGCATCATTCAGGCCTCGCCCAACTCTCTTTTTCTAAAATGCATGTCCCTTTTTCCAAGATGCAGTGTCGCTTACATGAGTTCGCTCTGAGGCTTTTATTTTAAAGGATTCTAGCGATCCCCCGTGGAATATGGTAAAGTGTGTCCTGTCTCGCAAATGCACCAAAATGCACGTTTTTGCGCAATTCGGAGCGGGACATGGAACAGGACAAATTCCAAGCACTCTCCTCCAGATTGTTAATTTTTGTTAAGGTTGGCAGGACGATTGATGTCCCCGCAAAATGCTGACGCTGAGGTGATCACTTCTGCTGCCCTTAACAAATCCGACCGCTTGTTGACACACGGCGCGCGTGGAGGGTTCGATAATACAATTACCTAAACCTAGACGGTACAGGGCAAAACCGATAGATAGACCAAGTCCACTGACTAAACAATGTCCGATCGCAGTAGCAAGCAGCTCCAAATCTCTTTCCAAATGAGCCAACAGCTAACTGTTTCTCAGTTAGAGCAATACCTCTCGAAAGCTGCTTGGATCCTGAAGGGACCGATTGGAGCCTCGGATTTCAAGGCATACATCTTCCCCATGCTCTTTTTTAAGCGCATCTCTGACGTCTATGACGAGGAGTTCCAGGAAGCATTGGATGAGTCCGACGGTGACGAGGACTACGCCGCGTTGCCAGAGTTCCACCGCTTTGTGATTCCGGAGGGATGCCACTGGGACGACATCCGCGAGACCACGCAAAACGTCGGCCTGAAGATCGAGTCGTCACTTCGTGAAATTGAAAGTGCTAATCAGGAATACCTTTATGGCATTTTCGGTGATGCCCAGTGGTCGAACAAAAATAGCCTGCCAGACCGATTGCTCGTGGATCTGGTGGAGCACTTTTCTCAATACACGCTCTCCCGTGCGCTCGTTGCCCCGGATATGCTCGGGCAGGCCTATGAATATCTGATCAAGCACTTCGCCGATCTCACCAACAAGAAGGCTGGTGAGTTCTACACCCCGCGCTCCGTGGTTCATCTCATGGGATTGATCATCGATCCCCACGAGCGTGAGAGCATCTACGATCCTGCCTGCGGCACCGGCGGCATGCTTATAGAGTGCATCGATCACCTGAAGGAAAACGGAGAAGATTACCGGACGCTGAAACTCTTTGGTCAGGAAAAAAATCTCACCTCGTCTTCCATCGCACGGATGAACATGTTTCTCCACGGTGTGGAGGATTTCAAAGTTTCGCGCGGAGACACCCTGCGGGCACCTGCCTTCTTCACGGCAGATGGCTTGCAGACTTTCGATTGTGTGATCGCAAACCCTCCTTTCTCGTTGAAGGAATGGGGTGCCACCGCATGGACGAACGACCCCTACGGACGCAACATCGCTGGTGTCCCGCCCCAGGGAAACGGCGACATGGCCTGGGTGCAGCACATGATCAAATCGATGCGGGCGAAGACCGGCCGCATGGCGGTGGTGCTTCCTCATGGTGCCTTGTTCAGGAAAGGAGCGGAGGGTCGTATCCGACAAGCACTCCTGAAAATGGATCTACTCGAAGCCGTCATCGGCCTCGGCCCGAATATCTTCTACGGCACCCAGCTTGCTGCTTGCATCATGGTCTTCCGCTCGGAGAAACCGAAGAATCGGAAGAAGAAAGTTCTGTTCATTGATGCATCCGATCAGATCCGCACCGGCAGAGCCCAGAACTTCCTCGAAAAGGAACACGTCGAGTGCATCTTCGAGTGGTATTCCAAGGCGGCGGACTTGGAGAACTACGTCAAAGCGGCGAGCATGGAGGAAATCGAAGAGAACGATTTCAACCTGAACATCCCGCTCTACGTGGAGAAGGTTATCGAGGATGACCTGCCAAGCGTCGCCGAAGCGTTGAACGATCTCAAGGAGGCTTGGGCGGAGTGTCAGAAAGCAGAAGAACACCTCAAGTCCAAGCTCAGGGAGTTTGGCGTTTCATTTTAAGTTAAAATTTTTATGGCCTACGAAAAACCAATCACCATCAAGGAAGCTATCACTGCGATTGCGGACGGCGAATATGTCCTCCCAGCCATCCAGCGCGAGTTCGTCTGGGATACCGAGCAAATGGAGACTCTTTTCGATTCTCTGATGCGAGATTATCCAATTAGCACATTCCTCTTCTGGAAGGTGAAGGCGGAGAACGTCGGCAAATTTCAGTTCTACCGCTTCTTGAGGGATTACCATGAGCGCGATGCACGACATAACGAAAAGGCAACACTCTCCGGGAGCAAAGATATCATCGGCATCCTCGATGGACAGCAGCGCCTGACTTCCCTCTACGTTTCGCTTAAAGGGACCTACGCATCCAAGTTGTCTTATCATCGTCGTGACAGCGATCACGCTTATCCTCCCAAGAGGATGTACCTGAATCTAATGAAGCCATCTTCCGAGTTGGAGATGGAATATGATTTCCGCTACCTGACCGAAGCGGAGGCCAAGAAGCGCAATGCCGAGACGCTCTGGTTTCCAGTAGGGAAGATCCTTGGATTCAAGGATATCAGTGACGCCCTAGAGTGGATCAATGATCAGATTTACGGGATCAACGAAGAGCTTGAGGTCTCAATTCCACGCGAAACGAACCGCTATGCAACTAATACTCTGAATCGTTTCTACAAAGTAATTTGCGAAAACGACTCCCTGAATTTCTTCCTCGAAAAGAGTGAAGAGCTCGACAAGGTCCTCCAGATTTTCATCCGAATCAATCAAGGCGGGACCAAACTGAGTTACTCCGACCTGTTGCTTTCCATCGCCACGGCACAATGGAAAAAGCTCGATGCCCGGAAAGTCATCCACGAGTTTGTCGATAAGATCAACGACATCGGAAAAGGCTTCAACTTCAACAAGGATTTCGTCCTCAAGAGCTGTCTTGTGCTTGCCGATATAAAAGACATCAAGTTCAAGGTGGATAACTTTTCGAGCGAGAACATGGCGATCATCGAGAGTCAGTGGGAACAGATCTCGGGTTCAATCCATCTGGCGATTCGTCTTGCCGCACATTTCGGTTTTGATGAGAAAACGCTGACCTCCACCAACGCAATCATCCCGATAGCCTACTTTCTGAAGGTGAAGCAGATCGATGAAAGCGTTCTCCATGCTAGCAGCCACGAGGCAAACCGGGCAAATATCAAACAGTGGCTGATCCGTACGCCGCCGAAGAAGGTCTTCGGTGGACAGCCCGACAGCCTTTATCCGGTTTACCGGCAGATCATTCAGGAGGCTGACGGGGTATTCCCGCTCCAAGCGATTATTGATCGTTATTCCGGCACAGGAAAGACCATCGAATTCCATCCGGAAGATATTGAGAACCTTCTCAACGTCGGATACGGCAGTTCTTTCGCCTTCATGCTGTTGAGCTTGTTCTACCCACTGAACCACGATTACGAGTTTCATCAGGATCATATTCATCCCAAGAAACATTTCACCCAGAAGCGACTTACAGCTCTCGGTATTTCCGAACAGGAAACCCGCGACGCATTTATCGAGCGGGTGAACCGGCTTTCCAATCTGCAACTGCTACAAGCAACTCCCAACACGGAGAAGAGCGCGAAAATGCTCAAGGATTGGCTTGCGGATACCCTCCCGAGTTCGGGTCAACGTCACCAATACAAGGAGCTTCATTTGATCCCGGCCGAGGAATCACTGGAATTCAGCGATTTCCTCAAATTCTTCGAGGCACGTGAAGGGCTAATCCGGACCAAGCTCTATGAGATCCTCAATGTCAAAAAAATTACCGAGGTTCCGGAGGTCATCGAAGCATGAACCAGCAAACACTAGAAAAATACCTATGGGGCGCGGCGACCTACCTCCGCGGGCACATCGATGCCGGGGACTACAAGCAGTTCATCTTCCCGCTGCTCTTCTTCAAGCGCATCTGCGATGTCTACGACGAGGAATTCACCGAGGCGCTCGCCGAGAGCGATGGCGACAAGGACTACGCCCGCAGCGCCGAGTTCCACCGCTTCCTTGTCCCGAAGAAGCACCACTGGAACAAAGTCCGCGAAACCACAACCCACCTCGGCCTCGCCATCCAGGAGGCCATGCACGCCATCGAGAAGGCCAACCCCGACACTCTCGCCGGCATCTTCGGCGATGCCTCGTGGACGAACAAGGACCGGCTCTCCGACGAGACCCTCGTCAACCTGCTCGAGCACTTCTCCGCCCACACCCTCAGCATCGCCAACGTCCCCGACGACCAGCTCGGCAACGCCTACGAATACCTCATCAAGCAGTTCGCCGACGACAGCGGCCACACCGCCGCCGAGTTCTACACCAACCGCACCGTCGTCCGCCTCATGACCCTGATCATGGATCCGCAGCCCGGCGAGAGCGTCTACGATCCCACCTGCGGCTCCGGTGGCCTCCTCCTCAACTGCGCCCTCCAGCTCAAGGACGCCGGCAAGGAATACCGCACCCTCAGGCTCTACGGCCAGGAGATCAATCTCATCACCTCCGCCATCGCCCGCATGAACATGTTCATGCACGGCATCGAGGAATTCCAGATCGTCCGCGGCGACACCCTCAGCGAACCCGCCCTGCTGGAAAACGACACCCTCAAAACCTTCAACGTCATCCTCGCCAATCCACCCTACTCGATCAAAGCCTGGGATCGCACCGCCTTCGAGAACGATCCCTGGGGACGCAACCTTCGGGGCACCCCGCCGCAGGGCTGTGCCGACTACGCCTTCCAGCAGCACATCCAGAAAAGCCTCGATCCGAAAAACGGGCGCTCCATCTCCCTCTGGCCGCACGGCATCCTCTTCCGCGATGCAGAGGCCACCATGCGCCGCCAGATGATCGAAAGCGACACCGTGGAAGCCGTCGTCGGACTCGGTGGCAACCTATTCTACAACTCCCCGATGGAGGCCATGGTGCTCGTCGGAAACACCAACAAGCCGAAGAAGCGAAAAGGAAAAATTCTCTTCATCGACGGGCTTCAGGAATGCGTTCAGGAGAAAACCTATGCATACCTCAAGGAGGATCAAATCCAGCGGATGTTCAAAGCCTTTAAGGACTACACCGATATTCCACACTTCGCCGCCATTGTGACAAATGAGGAACTTTTAGAAAACAATGCCAGCATGAATGTTCACCACTACGTGAAACGCCAGAATATTGCCGATTCGGTAGCATTCAGCCAGCGGCTCGCGGACTGGCGATCATCAAGCGAGTCTTTGAACAACTCCATGAATCAACTTTTTGAAACGCTGTCATGAGCACCGCCAAGACAGCCAAACCCGCTATTGATGATATCGAGCTTGATCGTTCCGATTGGGAACTCGTGACCTTCGGCGATGTTGCCCTGAAACAGAATACCTCGGTCGATCGGGAGAACACTGATCTCACCCGCTACGTTGCGGGAGAACACATGCGCAGCGAGGATCTCCACCTTCGTGAGTGGGGCGAACTCGGCGAGGACTATCTCGGCCCTGCATTTACTCGAAAATTCTGCAAAGGTGACATTCTTTACGGTTCCCGACGAACCTACCTGCGAAAGGTCGCTGTAGCGCACTTCGACGGTATCACCGCAAACACCACTTTCGTGATCAAGCCGAATGAGGAACGCATCATAAAGGGCCTTCTTCCGTTCGTGATGTTGGCCGAAGGTTTTACGCAGCATTCCATCCGGAACTCCAAAGGTTCGGTGAACCCCTACATTAATTGGAAGGACATCGCTCACTACGAATTCCTCCTCCCGCCCAAAGAGCAGCAAGCCAAACTCATTGAACTCCTTTGGGCAGCGGATGAAGTAGCTTCTACTGCTGATGCTGCGTTTGAGAAATCGGATAAAGCTCGCCGATCGTTCCTTCGCCAATCGTTTGCGCATCGACATGAATTCAAGACTCGAAGAGTAGCCGACGCCGGCGAGGTGAAGATGGGAAGGCAACGCGCCCCGAAATACCAAACGGGGAAGCTCACAAAGCCATATCTCAGAGTGGCCAATGTGTTCGACTGCTTTTTTGACTATTCGGATGTCCTTTCTATGGACTTTGATGAACGCGATTTCGAGACGTTCCGATTGCAGAAGGGAGATATTTTACTCAATGAAGGGCAGAGCCGTGAACTCGTTGGTCGATGCGCAATTTACGACGGTGCAATCGATGATTGCTGCTTTCAGAATACGTTAATTCGCTATCGAGCGGGTGAAGACATTTTGTCGGAATACGCATTCGCCTACTTCCAATTCTGCTTCAACTTTGGTCGTTTCTCAGCGATCTCCGGGCAAACTACTTCAGTCGCCCATCTGGGCGCGGATCGCTTTGGAAGCCTGCGCCTGCCGATTCCACCGAAAGACATTCAACGTGAAATCGCAGAAAATGATGAGCAAATGCGAAGAGTGACAGCCGAGCAAAAATCCCACCGGAAGATTTGTCGCGAACTCCTAAAATCCCTCATCAACCAAATCTTCTAACCGACTCAACCCAAACTCTACAAAACATCATGACTCCCTGGGAAAAAGAGAAATTGGCTCGGGCTGTAATGGAGGAATTAGAACCTCACGCCTCAGGAGCGTGGTTCACTATACAAGCGATTATAGCTCTCGATAAGTTCAAGTGCTCCGAAGAGATGGCTCTCGAAGTGTTCGCAGATCTGGTCAAGCGCAAGATGCTGGTTTCACGATCTTTTCTGGCCGATCTCCCCCAACAAAAGGGAAAGGTATTTGTATCAGCTTGGGGCGTGAATGATGAAACACGGAGAGATATAAAGAAGTTCATTCACGATGGCGGCGTCTGGCACATGTACGTCTCGCCAACGGTGACGTGGTTTTGGGGCATCAGCCGAGCCAGGTTGCTCGTTATTCTGACTTTCGCCATTGCCGCTTTTGCGGGCGGCTTTCTGAGTGAGGCAGGCAAGGGCGCTTGGGATCGGACCAAATGGGGTTCCACAGCCAACCCGGATTCCAAGGATGCCGATGGCAAGCAGCCCGCCAAACCAGCGATTGCCCCCGATGAGCAAAAGTGAATGCCGTGATTGCGAGAATACTCTGTTACCTCTTCAACCGAACTCTATTGAATTGCCCCGCCTGAACCCGATCACACGCCCATGTCCCTACTACTAGAAAATGCAGCCAACTCAATTCGTTTGGGATTAGAAGACTTCGATACAGACGAAGACGACCGTTTACTCTCCGCCGGCAGAAATCTCCATGCTGGGCTTCTCTTGCTTTACAAAGAGAAGCTGCGTTGTCTCTCGCCCGAAGGATCAGATGAAGTTCTCCTGAAGCAAACCATCGAACCCCAAATCGATACCGGAGGAAATCTGAATTTCGTTGGTAAAGGGAAGAAGACTGTCGACACCCAAAAGATCAAAGATCGATTCAAATCGCTTGGGATTTCGGCGGACTGGAAATCTCTAGACGAAGTCACCAAGATCCGGAACGACATAGAGCACTACTACTCGACAGCGGGAAAGGATGCCGTGCGTGGTATTATCTCGAAAAGCTTCGTCCTCTTTCGAGACTTCGCGAGAGGTGAACTCGGCGAAGATCCGCGGGATCTATTGGGTGAGGACGCTTGGCTTTCGATGACTGACATTTCCGAAGTTTACGACAAAGAACGAAAGGAGTGCGAATCCGCGATTGAATCCTTTGAGTGGACAGCAACAGAACTTCAGGACGCAGCTTTGGAGACGTCTTGCTCGGATTGCGGCTCTGGTTTGATTAAACCAATAAATGATTCCAGAAGGCCAGACGTCCGCTGTAGATCTTGCGGAAAAGTCTCCTTTTTCGAGGAGTTCGCCGAACGCGCAATGTCTGAGGGTATCAACCACCATTACAACTACATGGATGGCGGCGATCCAATCGTTGTTATCTGCCCACATTGCTCCCAAGAAACGTACCACTATGAACTCGGCATGTGCGTCTCATGTGAAGAATCTTGTGATCATGAATGTATGAGATGCGGATTAACGATACTGCCGGAAGAGCTAGATGATGACGACATGTGTGGATATTGCCGTCACATCTCGTCCAGAGACGACTAACTAAATTCCCCATGTCCTTCAACGAACTCAACTGCGTCGAGCATTACATCATTCCGAAGCTGATCGATCGTTGATGCCGTGCTACGAATTTTTGAAAACCTGCTAAATTTGACGTTTTTTTGTCATTTTAACCATATTTTTGTAGATGGGGTGCGATTCCACTGTATTGTCAGCCAGCTATGATACGCAAATTTACTACCGAGAACTTCTTTTCCCTCAAGGAAGAAGCCACGATAGATTTCACTACCGGTGCAAAAACTCCCACCGATTTTTCATTTGAAAAGTCCGCGTATGGAGATCAAGTGAGCATCCTTGGTGGCGTGTTTGGCCCAAATGCTTCAGGCAAAACCAACCTCTTGAAATGCCTGTCTTTTTTGAATTTTTTCCTGAGACAGTCCTATCGGGAGCTTGAAGCAAAACAGGAGATCCCGGTTGATTCCTACATAGGTAGCAAAGGTCCGGTTAAATTCAGCTTGGAATTTGAAGGTCGGTCCAAAGTCTATCGCTATGATCTGGAACTGACGAAGGAGAAGGTGATTCAAGAGCGGCTGAGGCAATATTACAAAGCTACCAATTCCTATCGCACCGTCCTGCTTCGTAAGGCGAGCAAGCGTGGTGTCAGCATCAGCCAACAAGATGATTTCACGGATGCCGCTCTTCTCACCGAGTTGCTGAAGGATAGGCCGAATGCTTCCATGCTATCGGCAGGCCTCGTTACAGGCCGCTCGGAATTCAAGAAACTGGATCTCGCATTGGGTAAGTTTGAGTGCAACGTCAATCGAACGGGCAAGATGGACCAGCACCGTGGCACGATGATGGATCAGATCATCAATGCGGCGAGTTACTTTCAAGAAAACCCTCATTTTATTGAAGAAGTCGGTGATCGGCTCAAGCAGGCTGATCTGGGCATCACCAAGTTTGAAATACATGAGGTCGATGTCATGAACCAAGAGAAGGGTGATACCAAGAAAATGTATTTCCCTTTTATCACGCACAACACAGCGGAGGGTGAATTCACAGTATCACTGCTTCAGGAATCATCAGGCACCCAGCGTCTGTTCACCTTGTTGCGCTCATTTCTTCCTGTTCTCACCGAGGGTGGCATAGCCGTGATCGATGAAATGGAATCTGATCTCCATCCGCATTTGATCCCCTTGCTGCTGGATCTTTTCGTAGACCGAGACACGAACCCGAAAAGAGCACAACTACTCTTCACCTGCCACCATGTCGAGATCCTGAATCATCTTTCCAAAGAGCAGATTTTCCTCGTGGAAAAGGACGACGACAACCAAAGCACGGTGAAGCGTCTTAGTGATGTAAAAGGTGTGCGACGGGGTGAAAATCACTTCGCCAACTACAATGCCGGTCGATACGAAGCGATCCCAGAACCTGCGATATTCTAAAGTATGGCTAAGGAAAGTATCGTCCTCTTTGGTGAGGGGAAAACCGAAGCAATCTTCTTGAATCACCTCAAGACGGTTTACAGTGCCCACAAGGCTCTCAAAATCAAGGTGGATAAGGGTCAGGGGAAATCTCCTCAAGACGTAGCCGACCGCCTAGTGAATAAGCTGCTCAGAGTGGGTCATTACGATAGAAGCCTTCTGCTGATAGACAGCGATATCGAGCACAAGATTTCGCAGAAGTTCCTGAGCAAACATAAGATCACTTTGGTTCTCTCAATACCCCAGTGTATCGAAGGTCTGATGCTTCAAATTTTAGGGAAATTGCCCAAGGGAGCAACACACAGCCGATCAAAAGAGCTGAAGTCAGTTTTCTTGAAGGAGATCGATACCAATGAGGCAGGGTATGGCAGAAAGCTTACGCAGGAAGCGCCCCGGCTATTTCCCATAGAAATGCTAGAGGAAAAGCGGAAAACTATTCCAGAGCTGGACGAGATTCTTACCTTCATGGGAGTCTGAATCCGGCAAACAAAAGTCATATGTCATTCAATGAACTCAACGCCGTAGAACACTACATCATCCAGAAGCTCAGCGGCGTGAATCTGAATGCCGCCGGAACGCCGTCTTCGATTGTGAAAGAAGACGCCACGCCCTACGGATCGTTCCCTTGGAAATACAAGTCTACCGCCGAGCTGAACCGGCCGACCGACCAGGTCCTGCTGGAGGGCGAATTGCGCGAGGCCTTGATCCGGATCAATCCCGAGATCACCGCCAATCCCGCCCTCGCCGACGAGGTCATTTACAAGCTCCGCGCCATCTTCATCGCCGCCCACCAGACCGGCCTTGTCCGGGCCAACGAGGAATTCTACGCCTGGCTCAGCGGCGACAAGACGATGCCCTTCGGCGAGAACAACCGTCACGTGCCGGTGCGCCTGATCGACTTCGACACGCTCGACAACAACCGTTTCGTCATCACCAACCAGTATGCCGTCAAGGCGCTGGAAACCAAGATCCCGGACATCGTCCTGCTCATCAACGGCATCCCCATCGTCGTCGGCGAGGCCAAGACGCCCATCCGCCCCTCGGTGAGCTGGCTCGATGGCGCCCACGAGGTGCACAACATCTACGAGAACAGCATTCCCCAGCTCTTCGTGCCCAACCTGCTCTCCTTCGCTACCGAGGGGAAGGAACTCTACTACGGCTCGGTGCGCTGCCCGCTCGAGTTCTGGTCGCCCTGGCGGCTCGAGAGCGAGGTCAATGACCTCGTGCAGAAGCTCGGACTCGGCGAAGTCGGCAAGCAACTCACCGACCTCCTCCAGCCGCAGCGCCTGCTCGACCTGTTGCAGCACTTTTCCCTCTACACCTCCGACAAGAAGAAGCGCCGCATCAAGATCATCTGCCGCTACCAGCAATACGAAGGTGCCAACAAGATCGTCGACCGCGTCCGCGAAGGTCGTCTCAAGAAAGGGCTCATCTGGCATTTCCAGGGTTCCGGTAAATCGCTGCTCATGGTTTTCGCCGCCCAGAAGCTGCGCAAGGCACCCGAGCTTAAAAGCCCCACCGTGCTCATCCTCGTCGACCGCACCGATCTTGACACCCAGATCACCGGCACATTTAACGCTGCCGATGTTGCCAACGTCGTCACCACCGACAGCATCAAGGAACTCCACGACCTGCTGGAGAAAGGCACCCGCAAGATCATCATCACCACCATCCACAAGTTCCGCGATGCCTACCCGGGCATGAACACCGGGGACAATATCATCGTGATGGTCGACGAAGCCCACCGCACCCAGGAAGGTGACCTCGCCCGCCAGATGCGGGCGGCGCTGCCCAACGCCTTCCTCTTTGGCCTCACTGGCACTCCAGTCAACAAGGCCGACAAGAACACCTTCTGGGCCTTCGGCTCCGAGGAAGACGAAGGCGGCTACATGTCCCGCTATTCCTTCCAGGACTCTATCCGCGACCGGGCGACCCTTCCCCTACACTTCGAGCCCCGCCTCGTCGATATCCACGTGGACAAGGACAGCATCGACGAAGCCTTCAAGCAGCTCACTGAGTCCGCCTCACTCAGCGACGAGGAGGCCGACGCCCTCAGTAAGAAGGCCGCGAAGATGTCCGCCTTCCTCAAATCCCCCGAGCGCGTCCAGACCATCGTCGAAGACATTGCCAAGCATTTCCAAGAGAAGGTGAATCCGCATGGATTCAAGGCGATGGTGGTCACTCCTGACCGGCAGGCTTGCGCGGACTACAAGGAGCGCCTCGATGCACTGCTGGGCGAGAAAACCAGCGCCGTCGTCATTTCCACCACCGCCAACGACTCATTCGAGTTCAAACAGAAGTGGGCGATGGACAAGAGCCAGCAGGAGAAGCTGCTCGACCGGTTTAACGCTAAGGAAGACCCGCTCAAGATCCTCATTGTCACCGCCAAGCTCCTCACTGGCTTCGACGCACCGATCCTTCAGACGATGTATCTGGATAAGTCCCTAAAGGATCACACCCTCCTACAAGCGATCTGTAGAACCAACCGCCTTTTCCCCGACAAAACCTTCGGACGTATCGTCGATTACTTCGGTATCTTCGATGACGCGGCGGAGGCGCTGCAGTTCGATGAGGAAAGCGTGAAGAAGGTGATCACGAACCTTAAAGAGCTTGAAGAGAAGCTACCGGAAGCGATGGCCGATTGCCTTGCGCATTTCCCCGGAGTGGATCGCACAGTGGAGGGCTTCGAAGGACTGGAGGCAGCGCAGAATTGTATTTCAAATGATGAGAAGCGTGATGCCTTCGCCAAGGACTACGTTTTCCTAGGGAAGCTCTGGGAAGCGCTTTCGCCGGCGGACTGCATCACACCGTTTCAGGCGGATTACCGTTGGCTGATCGGCGTGTATCAATCGGTGAAGCCGAGCAACGACAACATCGGCAAGTTGCTTTGGCACAGTCTTGGTGCTCGAACCTCGGCACTGATTCACGAGCATATCCATGTCAAAGGTATCGGTGGCAGTGACGATGAGTATGTGCTGGATGCCGATGTAATCGATGAGATTGCCGGAACCCGTGATCCAAAGAAGATTAAGCAACTGGAGAAAGCTCTGGCAAAGCGACTGAAAAAGCACGGCGATGACCCCCGATTCAGAGATCTGAGCGAACGACTGGAGAAACTACGCGACAAGGCGCAGCGAGGATTGATCGCGAGTATCGAGTTCGTGAAAGAGCTGTGCAAGATCGCCAAGGAAACCGTCCAGGCGGAGAAGGAGGCAATGGATGAACAAGAGCAGAAGAGCGCGAAAACCGCTTTGACAGAGCTCTTTCTCGAAACAAAGACCGACCAAACTCCAGCGGTGGTGGAGCGGATCGTCACTGATATCGATGCGATCGTGAACGTTGTGCGATTCGATGGCTGGCAAGATTCCGTACCCGGACAACGGGAGGTAAAGAAAGCCCTGCGGCAGTCGCTCCGCAAATACAAGCTGGATAAGGATCAGGAACTCTTCGATCGAGCTTATGCGTATATCCGGGAGTATTATTGACCCTCTTAGAGAAATTTAACTTATGCCTACCCAAGACACCCCCCTACACTGGGATTCCCTGATACCTCGCCATTGGAGCGAATGGAGATGGCCTATTAATGACCTCCGCGATCTTGCGGACTTCTGGGTCGTCGGCATTATCCTGATAGGATTGGGTCTCATTGCATGGGCTTTTTGGCGAACCATCCAAGTTTGGATAAAGACTCGCAAATATCTTCGTCTAGCGAGGCGGCTCGAAGAGAATGAAGTCCTAGCTCAAAAACGCTCCGAGTGGATCCTACAGAAGGGCTGCCGCTTGGCATCGGATTATAACGACATGTTGGTGGAGGTACCACGCTTGGGTGCCCCACTGGAAAAGGATCTAAAGAGATGCGGACCCGCGTCCGAAGTTTTTAACACCGGGAGTATGGGGCAGGGCATCGTCGGCAGCCGCCTGTTGATGGCGACTCCAGCTATACTGACCGGGCTCGGGGTGCTCGGTACCTTCGTCGGCTTGGCAATGGGAATCGGAGGACTCGACCTTGGATCTGAGAACATCGAAGACTTGGACAAAAGTATTTCACCGCTCATCAAAGGGAGTTCCACCGCCTTTGTGACGTCGGTATGGGGGGTGACCTGCAGCATCCTTTTCACCCTCATCGAAAAGATCCTCGAATGGTTTGCAGTGCGCCGTATTCGGAAAGTGCAGACCGCCTTTGATTCACTTGCACCCCGCTATACACCGGAAGAAAGCATGATTGCCATGCATCGTTCTGCATCCCAACAGGAGGAGACGCTCAAAGGGCTAGCGGTAGCTATAGGCGAGCAAATGCAGCAGGCAATCAACCGGATCGGCGAAGGGATCACCGAAGCCGTCAAAGACGCTCTGGGCGGCCAGGCGCAGGATCTGGGTAAGATGAGCGCGGATCTGATGTCGAAAGCCCTTACGGACGAGCTAGCCAACCTACAAAAAGCTGTTACCGGTATGTCCGACGGGTTCCAGACTGAATTCGGTGCAGCCAGCGAAAAGCTCTCCACTACAATTTCGGGATTTGAATCACTTCTCAACGGCGTCGACTCAACGGTCAAGTCATCCCGAGAAGCGATGGATCAAGCGGTCGGACGCCTTACGGCTCACGAGGAAGTAGTGAAAGGTCTCCAACAAGGAGCCGCAAACCTACAAGCGGCAGCGACCGAGCTGGGCTCCATGCGAGAGACGTTCACACTTTCCGCAGAGAAGAATGCGGAGGCTGCAGGTGCCCAGGAGAAAGCCGCGTCCAAGAACGAACTTGTCGCTGGCAAAC
>CAWKHB010000011.1:0-160266 GCA_963849375.1 uncultured Verrucomicrobiae bacterium
GGATCGCGTTTAATAATGTAAACTTCACCGGCGCATCGAGCGTGACTGTTACGGCTGCACATGGCTTAAGCGCAGGAGCGAAAATGACGGTTCGCATTGGCTCACCCTCTGGCACCTCGCTGGGGACTCAAACGGTTGCGACAGGCGGGTGGAGAACGTTTCAGGACTTCACGTATTCCACTTCAGGAATCACCGGAACTCAAAAGCTTTACGTCCTCGCTGGGAATCCGGGCAAACCTGTAATCCAGCGGATCAGGGTGAATGGAAATACCGCATTTAATAAGATCGCGACGGATTTTGACGATTTATCCACCTCTCTTCGTGATAGGGATTACTACTTTGTCGCACTACAATCAAGCTGGGCGCGCTATGACAATGTCGACCTATCCGGCATTTCAAGCCTCACAGCGAGAATCGCAAACGGGACAACAGGTAAGCTTGAGTTCCGCGTAGGTAGCCCAACAGGGACCAAGATTGCGGAGGTGAATTCGAATAACACTGGATGGAGAACTTTTGCAAATTACAATAGCTCAGTTAGCGGCAGCAACGGAATTGTCACTCTCTATCTGGTAGGGTCAGGCGGCCACGGCGGTGTGATCGACTATGTTGATTTTAAAACTACGGGAGGTAGCACTGGTGGAGGCGGTTCGGCCAATACTGTGACGATGACAGGGAATAAAACCATTCCAATTGATCCACAGCATGATGGTGGATATCGTCCAGTTGTGGGTGTGCAAGAACACGCACTGTTCCGTCCAACCAACAACACAAGCTCAGCGGCAAGCGCGATGCCGGGCCACACGGTGCGACCAATCCGTTTTGCGCATCACCAGTTTCTGACCTATTGGCAGAATAAATTCTGGGTCTTTTACATGGGATACCAGACTGGAGATAGCACGAAGGCAGGTTACCTGCATTGGTCGGACGATGGTCGGACTTGGGATGAATCTACGAGTGCAGTTGTTTTCCCAGCACCTTTGGTCACCCACCAACGTATGGCCTTCTATACTGCTACGAACGGGCGGCTATTGGTAACAACTTGGTATAGCCAAAATGGTGAAGCTGCGCGCGGCGGAGTCGGCTCACGCTTGGTCCGTGAAATCAAAGGGCCGAACAATTTCGGGCCGATTCATATTTTAAAGCATAACCAAGCCGGGTCCGCAAGCGGCATGGGTTCCTACAGCCAATACACAAGTTCATCAGACAGTGGATTTAGAAGTGCTTGTAGCGAGCTACTGTCTAACAAACTCTACATGCAGCAAATGTGGGAGGAAGATGAGGATACAAGCAGCTCATCGCCTTACGTGATCAAAGGAACAGGGAATAACTCTCCCTTCGAAGCCAAAGCCTTCCAGTGGTATCGTATCGGTGGTCCGAATGGAAAGATCGTAAGTCAGTGGAAGGGCAGCTGGTATGGTATCGCCAACTCAGGAGTTTGGTCGGCATCGGACGTTGTCCGCGATGTGGACCTACGTCGCTTCGACGAGCACAGAAATGCGAAAGCTTGGGGCGAACCACGGGCAGACGGTGGTTATGCGATGTTTATGAGTCAGGGAATTCAAAATCTCCCTGGCAACAAACCGTCGTTCGGATGGGATTCAAGAACACCTTTTGTCGTAACGACAAGTGAGAATGGCCTGACCTACACTGCTGACATGCTTGTTGTTTCAGGAGACAATGGTAAGCAGCTTTTCCGCAACGGAACCGCTGATAACAAGACCCTCGGGCCGAGTTATGTGCGAGGCTTAACCTCGGTTGCAAACTGGGAGGGCAAGCCCCGCCCGAACGATAATATCTGGCTCACGTATTCCACCAACAAAGAGTTCGTATGGGTAACAGAAGTTCCGAAAGAGCTTTCTGGAACTGTAAACGCCCACGTAAATGATCAATTCTCAGGCTTCACCCCTGGTGGTAAGGTAGGAAGTTGGAACATACGCAACGGCGGGTGGACTCCCGTGCAGCTCGTCAGCACCAGTGCAGGCACCACGCTGCGGCTGCAAGATAAAGACCGGTATGATTTCGCAAAAGCGTTCCGGGTATTTCCAGAGTCTCAGCAGGTTACCATCACCACCACCGTCAACCCTCTCCAGTCGAACACAGGTGAGCTGCACGTTGAGTTGGTAGATAAAAACGGCAGGCGTCCCGTTCGTGTTCGTCTCGGAAACGATGGCACCCTGAAATGGCAAAGCTCCAACAACACTTGGAACTCTCTCGGAACATACACGGCAAATGTGCCGATGACCCTTACGATCGCGGCGAATACAGATAGCGATCGATTTAATATCTACAAAGATGGAACAGCCTTGGGAACAGGACTTTCGTTTGCGGAGAACGTTGGCTCAGTTGAGCGCGTAGAGTACCGGACAGGACCTTCTTTGATGAAGGATTTCTCTGACAACTATTATGGCGGAGGAACTCCGGGAGACCGCACGAGTGATCTTTCCGGCGCTCACGATCCAGTAACTCTCGCCCGTTTCGACGTGGCAGGGCTTCAAACCGTCTCTGGAATCATCGCACCGGGCGAAGGCGTAGATCCAGTTGCAAGTGGAGCAAGCCTAAGCGGTAAAACACTACGCGTTATGCCAATGGGAGACTCCATCACAAAAGGAACCATTCCTGGTGGATACCGGATTTATCTCCACAATCTCCTTTCAAATTCTGGTGCCACTTTCGATCTTGTCGGAAAAGACAGCAGAACCGGCGATACCACACCTGATAAAGACTTCTGGGGTAACGACGGTTGGCAAATCAGCGATACCACGGAGGTGATCAACAGCATTTCCTATAAAAGTCTCACCGGTGAAAATCGCAGTGGACTCTACGATGAAATGGATGCGGCCATCTCAACCACGTATTTCAGCACATCGAGCTCAGTTGATAACGTGATCTTGCTACAGATCGGCACGAACGACTTCCTCAAGCAGGTCGTCCGCTCGACAGACTCGAACGCGAACAGATCAGGAGAAGCAGCTACCGAGCGCCTTCAGGCATTGTTGAATCGAATCAACTCGCTGGCCTCAAGCCGTGGCTTAAAGATCAAGGTGATTCTCTCACAGATCCCTGAAATTACGACAGCTTGGACGGGAGATTCCGTCACCTCCACCACCATAGCAGAGGCGGCAGAATACCGTGCATCCATGTCGGCAATCGCAAACCAAAGCTATTCTCAGCTCACGGTTTCGCTAGTAGATAACTTCTCCTCAACACTGGGAGAACTCGCTGATGGCGTCCATCCAAACGCTGAAGGATACGAGGATATGGGCATCACCTTCTACAATGGCCTTGTAGCCAGTGTAGCAACTTCTGCCCCACCCGGTGGTGGCACAACAGCTGTTACTATTGATTCAGTATCGTCTGGAGCAGCGTATGCCGTTGTGAATGCTATCAATGGCCAAACAATCTATATTGACAGGGACTACACTCTCTCTGGTCTTCCATCATCTCTCTCAGGGGAAAAGTTGATCCGTACACGCAATGATGATGATGTCGTCACCGCAAATCCACATCTCCGTTTCACCCTTGGGCAAGCATCTGAGGTATACATTGCTTATTCTACAACTGCCAATTCACTGCCATCTTGGATGACAGGATGGTCAGATACTGGAACTACAGTATCAGCAGGTGTTGGCGGTAGCTTTAAATTATACAAGAAAACCTACGCAGCAGGACAAGTGAGCCTTGGTGGTAATAACCGTGGCTCAACAAACGCGGTGTCCAACTACTTTGTGATCATCAAGGCGAATGAAACAACCCCGCCCGTAACGCCTCCTAGCACCCCCTCAAGCCTTGGCAACACCGGGAATTTCACATTCGGCACCGACTTCACCGCATATGACCCAAATCAGGACGGCACAGGAGGCCATCCTGCAAATGCCACAGTAAGCGGGAATGGGAGTAGCGCTACGATCACTGGCAACGTTTGGAAAAAATTTCCGCTATCGTATACTGTTACTTCACAGACGATGCTGGCCGTCACTGTCAATGCACCCAATGCGGGTGAAATAATCGGCGTGTCCCTCGATAATGATAACCTTGCTACCACTGGTCGACGGGCATTCCTCTTTGGAGGCAGTCAGTATGGGACTAGCTCCTTCAACGATTGGTCGTGGAGCATAAATCCTGTTTATACATCTGGGTCCGGTGCTGTCACGTATCTGATTCCGGTGGGTTCGTATTTCACCGGATCGGTGAACCACCTCGGTTTAATCGGAGATAGTGATGCAAGCGGCAGCGCCAATGTAACCTACTCGGCGGTGCGTATCTATGAACAGGACTCGCAGTCCAAGCCAGTTGTCCCTGTCTTCCTCATGACTGGTCAATCCAACATGGCAGGCACGCCTACGGGGTCGGATTTCCCATCCGAACACCGCTCTAGCATTTCTGGAGTATCGTATTACAAAGGATCAATCGACGGGAACGGCGTGAGCGGAGCGCTTACAACCTCGGTCCCTTATTCTAGTTCCGCCAATTACGGTCCCGAGTTGCTGTTCGCAAAAACACTTAAAGCAGCTCATCCGAGTAAGCCCTTCGCAATCGTAAAATATGCTCGTGGAAATCGTTCATTGGTAGTCGATTTTAAAGCCGATGGCACGACGGCAACTAGCAATGACGGTCCAGAATATGTGATCTGGCAAAACTTCGCCAACGAAGGCTTGCAAGCTTTGAGAGCGGCCAATCCGAATGTAAATTATGTCGTTTCAGGCTTTCTCTGGACTCAAGGTGAAAACGATTCGTTCGTCAACCGGTCCGCTAGTCAGTATGAATCCGACCTGACCACCTTCATCGCAGACGTCCGAGCAAATCATGGAGATATTCCATTCTTCTTCAGCCGTTTGTCCGCTCAACAAACCGCATTGGGCACCAGCAGCCGGAACGCGATCCGCTCAGGACAGGATGCGGTCGCAGCAAACGTCGCTAAGACTTATCTCATTAACACAGACGGCTTTGGTATCTTGAGCGACAATCTGCACTTCAATGCAGCAGGCCAAGTCTCTCTCGGCCAAGCTTACGCAAATTCGGTCTCGTCTTCGGGGGCAATCGATCCGTCCTCGCCCCAGTCGCCTAGCAACGCGGCTCCTACAAACATCGCACTCTCAAATTCATCGATTACTGAGAACTTGAGCATAGGCACGGTGATTGGAACCCTCTCAAGCACAGACTCCAATTCAGGCGACACCCACAGCTACAGTGTGGTTGGCGGTGATTCCTTTGCGTTCGCAATAAGCGGCAACCAGCTGATCAGCGACGTGACTTTTAACTTTGAGTTCAGATCGACGTATAATGTAACCGTCCGCACGACCGATTCTGGCGGCCTGAGTTACGATAAGTCCTTCTCGATCTCCATCAATGATGTGGACGAAGGTGGAGGCGGCACACCTGTAGATATCACTATTGATTCAGTATCGTCTGGAGCAGCGTATGTAGTCGTAAATGCTATCAATGGCCAAACGATCTATATTGACAGGGACTACACACTCTCTGGTCTTCCATCGTCACTCTCAGGGAAAAAGTTGATCCGCACTCGTAATGACGATGATGTTGTTACTGCAAATCCACACCTCCGTTTCACCCTTGGGCAAACATCTGAGGTATACATTGCTTATTCTACGTCTGCCACTTCGCTGCCATCTTGGATGACAGGATGGACAGATACTGGAAATACAGTATCAGCCGGTGTTGGTGGTAGCTTTAAACTATACAAGAAAACCTACGCTGCAGGACAAGTGAGCCTTGGTGGTAATAATCGTGGCTCAACAAACGCGGTGTCCAACTACTTTGTAATTGTAGATCCTAGTGCGGTAAGTTCAGTGCTCACCTCGCGAAACACATCTGGCTCGATTTCATTCGGTGATGATCATACTGCGTATGGTTCAGTCCAAGATGGGCAAAATTCGAGTGCATCGTCGATGAGTGTTAGTTCTGACCGCACTTCAGCTACAATTTCGGGGAATATCTGGAAAACGTTTCCTCTTAATTACACCATTACCAATGATTCGATTCTGAGCTTCACGCTCTCAAGTTCGGATACTGGAGAGATTCTTGGAATCGCGCTAGATGACGACAATGATCCCATAAACGCCCAGCGTGCGTTCATGCTTGGTGGAAGTGATTTCTCAGGAAGCAATCACACCGGTTGGTCATGGAGAGTCAATCCGGTTTACGCAAGTAGTTCGGGCGCGAGGACTTATACAATTCTACTTAAAGACTATTATAAGGGCGCCATCACACGACTCGGGTTCATCGGAGATGACGACGGCAATGCATCTACCAACGCGACCTTTAGCAACGTCCGTCTTTATGAACAGGGAGCACCAGCTGCGGCACCTACATTTAGTGTAACACCAGGTGCATACATTACAGCTCAGTCAGTAGCACTCTCTACTGTTACACCGGGAGCAACGATACGTTTCACGACGAATGGATCCAATCCTACAACAAGTTCTGGGACAGTGTATAGCGCCCCGATCGCGATTAGCAGCACTACAACAGTCAAAGCGATAGCTTATACAGCAGGAGGCACACCTAGCAGCGTAGTAAGTGGGATTTACACGATCAACCAAGTAACAACTGGGACTACTGCAATCGCTGCCAATGGCAACGTAACTTTAGGCACAGACCATGTATCTTATGGGTCGAGTCAGGATGGCCAAGATGGAAAACCAACATCGATTGTCATAAGTCAGGATGGCACAACTGCTACGCTGTCTGGAAATGCGTGGAAAACCCTGCCATTGTCCTACCTCGTCACTGCAAATACGATGATGGATGTCACTCTCGAGTCGGGCAACGTCGGTGAGATACTCGGAGTTGCACTCGATAACGATCTGCAACCAACTGTAGGAAAGAGGGCATTCCTCTTTGCTGGTTCAGAGGTTGATGGAACGGCACATTCATCATGGGCATGGACGATTATGCCAACGCCTGCATACGCAGTGAATTCCGGTCCGACAGACTTTTCAAGTTGCTGTTGGTGAATATTTCCAAGGCCAAGTAAACCACCTTGGACTGATCTTAGATCACGACGGAGCTGCTACAGCTAGCGCTAAGTTCTCAAACATCAAGTTATACGAGAAGTCGACGTCGATTACACGTCGCCTTGAAGTTGAAACCTATGCTGGCTCAAGCGGAAACGTGAATGCAGAACCATCGGAAACGAGCTATATATCTCTTCAAGGAAATTGGGTAAGGTATGCAGACTTCGACCTAAGTGGTATCACTGAGCTGACTGCATCGGTAGCTACAGGAACCACTGGTAAGCTTGAGTTTCGGGTAGGAAGCCCAACGGGTGCAAAAATCGCAGAGGTAAGCACTGCAGGCACTAGTTCTCAATGGCGCACGTTTAAAGACTATACTTCTGCAGTTACCGGCAGCTACGGCATCGTAGATCTCTACATCGTCGGCACAGGCGACCATGGTGGAATCATCGACTACGTAGATTTCAATGGGCCGGCTAGTTCGGTAGCAGTCACGCAAAACTTCGACGAGTGGGTAGCAGACATGTCTTGGAATTCTGTTCCTGTAAGTCAGAGGAATCGTAACGATGACCCTGATGGAGATGGTTTCTCAAATAGGCTGGAGCGGGCATTGGGTATGAACCCAACGCTTAGCGACACGCCAGCTGGATACTCGCTGAAGACCGAACGTGCTACGTCAGGTCAGATGCAAGTAACACTTCGTTACCAGAAGCATGCTGCAAATGAGACTTACGAGCTGGTGCATTCTCCGAATTTGGAAGAAAGTTCATGGAGCACGGTAAACACGTCGGGAGAACAGTTTGATAGTGCCACAGGCGGTTACATTCAAACATGGGATCCCGATATGAATCAGCCTAAAGGTTTTGTCCGCATGAGGCTTATCGAAACTCCCTGATAACGTCATACTGCCTATTCACTCTGTCCCCATCCGGATAGAGTGAATTTGTGTGATTGGTTATTAAACCTTATGCTCTAGGCCAATTCATGATAGTCTGGTTTCATCGAAGTTGGGTGAAGCGAATTATCAGATCCATGACTTAGGTACCTTTGATTTTAATAATTTTGGGAACGGTGACAAATGGGGTCTAAAAATCAAGGTCAACGCATGGTATTTTGATCAACCGGGTATGCTTTACCGACCTTTCCTCTCCTACTAAACCGCCTTTGAAATTTACTGGAGCCGCGCGGTCGTCGTTAGAACCTTCGGGCCACTCCATGTCGGCTTAGAATTCGTCTTCCTGGGCAATCAGAAATTCGAAGAATACCGCCTCGGCTTAAATGTCGGTGGAGTGAAAATTGGCCCCGCTGAATCGCGCTGAGCGCAGGCTACTGATGGTCTGAAGCCGAAAGCGTCCGCAGGGTAAGCGAAGGAAACGCCGCCCCCTTGACGTGATCTAGGCGGCAGCGGATTTCTCGGTGCGGAGCGCGGCCATGCGTGCCGGGGTAAGGCTGGCGATGATCTCCGGGTCGGTTTCGCCGGGGAGGTGGGTGAGAAGTTCGCGTAGGTATTCTTCCACCGGGATGCTATGTCTCCGGCAGTTTTCCACGAGCGTGTAGATCACCGCCGCGTTGTGTCCGGCATGTTCCGATCCAAAGAAGAGCCAGTTTTTCGCTCCGAGCTTGAGTGGTCTCACGGCGTTCTCGGCGAGGTTGTTATCAATCTCAAAACGCCCGTCCTCAAGAGCACCTTGCCAGACTTGCCCAGTGACCGAGGCCGTAGAAGAGAGCTTTTCCCATGAGACTCTGTGGGCGGTGTCTGGCTTGGGTTGCTTCCATGACTTCGCGGATGCGCCCGACGATGGCGGCACTGCGTTGGGCGCGGTGCGAGTGGCGATGGGCCGGTGTTGCGTCCGTTGCACGCAGGTCTGCTTCGATGCCGTATAGTTCCCCGATGAGGCTAAGGATCTGTGCCGCGTCCGGATCGGGTCCGGCGTCGAGGACTTCGACAAAGTTCCTGCGGATGTGCGCGAGGCAGGCGAGGAGCTTGACGAGCGGGTTTATTTTGGCATAGGTTTTGTAGACGACGTAGCCGTCGCACTGGATGTCACCGGAGAATTTTTTCCCTATGGTTTCGATCAGTTGCCCGCAACCCCGCCCGACTCCCCAATGGTAGAAGAGGCTGCCTTGCGGGTCGTTTGCGATCCACATGTATCCGCGCGAGGCTTTTCCGCTGCCCGGAACGAGGTATCGCACGGGAGTTTCATCAACCTGGAGGTAGCTGGAGGCGAGGGTTTCGGCTTTGACCGCAAGAGCGACGGGTTCGAGCAGGTCGATGGATTTGTGGAGCCAGTGGACGATGAGATCGCGTGGGATGCTTACGCCGTGCCGGAGGAAAATTTTCTCCTGCCGGTAGAGCGGGAGGTGATCGATGTATTTGCCGACGAGCAGGTGGGCGAGAAGTCCGGGAGCGGGCAGTCCGCCGATAAGCGGGGTGGCCGGGGCGGGTGCGACGATGGGAGGAAGCTGGCGCTGGGTTTTGCGGCGGAACTTCGGACGCACGATGTGGCGTTTGAAAAATCTGGCCGGGGTGATGTCGAGCAGCTCGGTGACTTCCTCGCCGATGCGTTCGAATGCATCAGGATCGGCGGCGACAAGATCGGGAATGATCTCGCAGGTTTCGATGGGGAGGTTTTCCAGGCCAGTAATGCGTGAGCGGTGGGCTCCGCGCTTTTTCAATGGCTTGGGCTCTTCAGCGCCTTTTGATGCGGCCTCCTCCGGTGCGGCCTCGCCGGGGGAGGCTTCCGGCTTTCCCGGCATGTCCTTGAAGAGCAGCTCGAGTTGGGCGGGGTCTATCTTTTCACTTTTCGATCCGAAGAGGCGGCGGATGAGGTGGTCGAGCTTGGCTTCGAGAAGACGGTTGGCCTCCTTGAGAGCTTCGATCTCAAACGCTTGCCGGGCAATGGTTTGTTCAGGCGTTTCGATGCGTTTACAATAGCAGGGAGTAAGCCAATTACTAGCTTTATAGTATTTATCAGGAATAAAAAATCAGTCCCTTTCATACCACGGTCGCATCTCCGCGCCGCGCAGGTCGATGCCGTCGAACAGGAGCTGCAGGGCTTCTGGAGCGAGCGACAAGACCGACCCCTTCGTCTTGGTTGCGGATGGCCACGAGAACGTTCCTTTTTCCAGACGCTTCATCAGCACGCAGACCCCTGTGCGGTCGTAGTATAGGATTTTGAGGCGGTTGCGGCGCTTGTTGGTGAAGGCAAAAAGCGCACCGCCTTCCAGTCCGCGCTCGACCAAGGCGGAGGCGATGACGGCTAGGCCGTTGAAGGACTTTCGCATGTCGTGGGGTTCCAGGGCGAGATGGATGCGCACGGCGGAGGGGAAACCGATCATTGTAACACCTCCTTTCCGGCGCGGAGAGTTTCGATGAGCAAGGCGGCAACGGGAACTTGGCTGACATCGGTGATGACAAGGCGCAAGCCGCAACCGAACTCGACGCGCAACTGTCTGTCGGAGGGCTGGCGGAGTCTGACTTCGATAAAAGTCGCGTCGGCGACGCGCCATGGCTGGGGAACGGATGGAATGGACATCCGGCAAGATTACCGTCGCCGCCGCAGCCTCCGCGAGTTCTCATCAGGGGCAGTGTTTCCTTCGCTTACTCCGCAGGGATGAAGTCTCCGTTTAAGATGGCCTTCACGTCTCCTTTGAGTTCTGATTGAAGATTGGGGACCGTTTGAAGAATCCTCCCCTAGGCGGTTGCTTAGCTCAGGCGAAAGTAGCTGGGGAAGGTTTAAGACCGGCGATCTGTGTTTTAGTTCGTGACCTTTTTCTATGCGGGTGGTGCGAACATCGTGAAGCCGGTAGCTTGCAATGCGGTTTTTGTATTCTATTAGGTCGGAGGTGGGCTTGGGTGAGGGGCGGATGAGCCTCGGCGAAGGTTCCCAGTCGGCGATACCTGCTCTAAGGGGTTGCAAAGGGGTGGTGGATGGACAATGTAGCGGAGAGATGTCTGCGAAGGCTACATGGAAGGTGAGTGCGGCGGTAATGTTGAGCCGGGTGCTGGGGCTTGGGCGGGAGATGATGTTTGCAGGTTTGTTTGGGGGGAGCAGGTGGATGGATTGTTTTTATTTGGCGTTTCGGGTGCCGAATTTATTGAGGGATTTATTTGCGGAAGGGGCGCTCTCGCAGGCATTCGTGACGACTTTTTCAAAAAAGGTGAAGACGGATGGGCCGGAGAACGCGTGGGTTTTGGCAAACCGGATGATGACTTTAGCGGCGGTGTTCATGAGTGTGGTTACGCTGATAGGGATAGGAGTGGCACCATGGATTGTAGATTTACTTACGGCGTTTTCACGGAGCGGAGAGACTTCTAGGGACTATAATACCGCGGAGATCACGCTGATGGTGGAGATGGTGCGGGTGATGTATCCGTTTATCGCATTAGTCTCGCTTTCGGCTTTGGTGATGGGAATGCTAAATGCGCGGGATGTATTTGGGATGCCAGCACTGGCCTCATGTTTCTTTAATATAGGCTCGATGGCAGGGGGTGCGGCGCTGGGGTATTGGATGGATCCGGAGTGGGGGCCGCGGAGTTTGGTGGGTTTTTCGTGGGGTGTGGTGATTGGGGGAGTGGCGCAATTGGTGTGTCAGTTTCCGGCTTTGAGGGCGGTGGGGTATCGATATGTTGCGGATTTCCGATGGAATGATTCAGGGGTGCGGCAGATATTGCGTTTGATGGGTCCGGCAGTGATCGCGGCCTCGGTGACGCAGGTGAATGTGGTGGTAAATTCGATGTTTGCCTATGGGGTGGGAGAAGGTGCGGTGAGCTGGCTGAGTTATGCATTCCGGCTGATGCAGTTACCAATCGGGGTGTTTGGAGTGGCGGTGGCGACGGTGACATTGCCGGCTTTATCACGAGCGGCGATTGGAGGTGTAGGGGATGATTTTGGGCCGACTTTGGGGAAGGGTATCCGGCTGGTGATCTTCCTAGTTTTGCCGGCGACTGTGGGTCTGGTGATGCTGGCAGGCCCGATTATTAGTGTCCTTTACGAGCGGGGAGAGTTTAGCGTGGAGGATCGACTGGCGACTGCTGGGGCTTTGCAAGCCTATGGGTGTGGGCTGTTGTTTTACGCTGGGTTGAAGGTTCTGCAGCCGGCGTTTTATGCGATTGATCGGCGGTGGTTTCCGATGTTTGCGAGTTTGATCGCCTTAGGAGTCAATATCGGCTGCAACTATACCTTTGTGTTCGTCTTTGGCTGGGGGCACGAATCGTTGGCTCTGACGACAAGTATTGTGGCGAGTTTGAATTTCGCCTTTCTATATTTGGCGATGACGCGTTTCACGGGAAAACTGGAAACGGGGAGAATGTTGCGGGCGTTTGGGAGGGTGGGGTTTGCAGCAGGGGTGATGGCGGGAGTTTGTTGGGCGGCGAATGAGTACGTTTTTGGAGAGATTAATGGGATGGCCTTTGTGGAGAAGGCGCTTTGGTTAGGGGCAGTGGTGGGGGTGGCAGGAGTGGTCTATTTATTGGTGGCGAAGCTCCTGCGGGTTTCTGAGATGGATGAGATGCTGGGAATTTTCAGGAAGAAGATCGGGCGCTAAGATAGCCTATGCTTAGGATCGAGTTTGGCCTGTGCCGTGGATGCGGTATTGGTAGCTGGTGAGTTCGCGTAAGCCCATGGGGCCGCGTGCGTGGAGTTTATCGGTGGAGATGCCGATTTCTGCGCCGAAACCGAATTCTCCGCCATCGGCAAAGCGAGTGGAGACATTGTGCATGACGCAGGCAGAGTCTACGGAACGAAGAAACGCATCTGCTTCGGAGTGGTCTTCTGTTACGATACAATCGGTGTGCTGGGAGGAATAGGTATTGATGTGTTCGATGGCTGCGGGGAGATCAGGAACGAGTTTTATTGATAAAATTTTATCTAGGTATTCTGTGGCCCAATCTTCTTCGGTGGCCGCTTGGAGGCCGGGTAGTATGGTTTGGGAGGCTGCACAGGCGCGCAGTTCGACGCCTTGTTCGGTCATTGCCTCGGCTATTTTAGGGAGAAATTCTTTGGCGATTGATTTTTGGATGAGGAGGGTCTCGAGGGCGTTGCAGACACCGGGTTTTTGAGTTTTTGAATTTACAGCGAGATCGATGGCCATTTCTTGGTTGGCCTTTGCTGAGATATACATGTGACAAATGCCATCGTAGTGCTTGATGACGGGCATTCTGGCGAGGGAGACGACTGTTTCGATGAGGCCTTTGCCTCCGCGGGGGATGATGAGGTCCAGCCATTGATCCATACCCGCCATGACGGAAACGCTTTCGCGATCTGTGAAAGGAATGAGCTGGATGGCGTGTTCGGGGAGGCCGGCTTTTTCGCCGCCTGCGGTGAGGGCGCTGGCGATGGCACGGTTTGAGTGGATGGCCTCTGAACCTCCCCGGAGGATTGTCGCGTTGCCAGTTTTGAAGCAAAGGGCGGCGGCATCTGCGGTGACGTTGGGGCGGCTCTCGTAGATGATGCCGATGGTGCCGATGGGGACTCGAATTTGATCGATTTGTATGCCGTTAGGGCGTTTCCATGATTCCATGACCTGCCCAGCGGGGTCGGGTAGTGTGGCGACATGCTCGAGGGCACTGGCGATGTCTTCAATGCGCTTTTCGTCGAGGCGAAGGCGATCAAGCATAGCTGTGCTTAGGCCTTTTGCTTTGCCAGCGATGATGTCTTTTGCGTTTTCGGTAAGGATTTCTGTTGAATGCGCGCGAAGACCTTGGGCCATGGCGCGTAGGATTTCGTCTTTCGCTTCAGAGCTGAGGAGGGAGAGTTTTAGGGCAGCCGCTCGTGCTTGGCGGCCCATTTGGTGGATAATTTCGGTAATGTTTTCAGGCATGTTGCGCAGGTGATTGATTTGAGGTGGGGGAGGGCAGGAATTTCGTAGAGATTCCGTTTCCGGCGACTAGGCTAGAGAGGCGTTCTGGGTGGCGACCGTTCGCGATGTGAGTCTCAATGCCGGCTTCTACTGCAAATTCTACGGCTTTCAGTTTTGAGGCCATTCCACCCATAGAGAATTTCCCTTTGTCTTCGCGGACGTGGTCAAAGACGCTACCGATTTCTGAAACTTCAGGCACGAGCTCAGAGGTGACAGGGTCAAGGAGGCCATCGACGCTGGTGAGGAGGATGACACGTTTAGCGCCGATGAGTTTTGCGACGCGGACCGAGAGCATGTCGTTATCGCCGAAACTCAGTTCCCGGATGGCGACGGTATCATTTTCGTTGATGATGGGTAAGATGTTCTTCTCGCAGAGTAAGCGTTCGAGAGTATTGAAAATGTAGCTGGCGCGGCGGGGGCCCTTTAGATCGCCGGCGGTGAGAAGAATTTGAGCGACGTTTATGTCAAAATTCTCGAAAAGTGTGGTGTAAGTCTGCATGAGGCGGGCCTGGCCAACGGCGGCGCAGGCTTGGCGGCAAACGATATCTTTGGGGTATTCACCGAGATTTAGTGCAGAAACTCCGGAGCCCACGGCACCTGAGGATACGAGGATGCAGGGGTGGCCGGCGTGCATAAGTGCGGCGATGGCGGTGACAAGGTGAACGAGAGCTTCGCGATCGATCGTGCCGTCTTCGACTTTGGTGAGGACGCCGGTGCCAGTTTTTATAAGTGTGAGATCTTTCTGCATATTTCGGTGAGAGCGAAGGTGAGCTGCTGGGAGGCATAAACGTCTGGCAGGAAGAATGCTACCGTAAAGCGAGAACGGTAGATGAAGTTCCCCTTGCGATGAGGCGATGAATTCTCTATTCCGAGCGCCGCGTCTATGAAATGTATGAAAATTTGGTCTCTGTTTCTGGTATTTTTAGTTACAGCAATGCCGTTGGTAGGGAGTGAGGCGGAGGATGTTGCTTACGAATTTGGCGATGGATCTGTGCAATATTCTGAGTTGCCACTGCCGATTGAGGAATATGAGGAGGCAGAGGGAGGGCTGTGGGATACGATCAAAACGCGAGCGGCGGCTGAGCCATTTAATGTAGCGGCGACAATTATTTTCTTTCTGGCGATCATGCATACCTTTGCGGCGGGCCCGCTGAACAAGATTGCGCATCGTCTGGAGGTGGAGCATGCGGAAAAACTAAGGGTGCGGGGTGAGAAAGGTGATGCATATCCTGAAGGTGAGGATGAGGTTTCTTTTGGAGCGACGATCTTTCACTTTTTAGGGGAAGTGGAGGCAATTTTCGGCTTATGGGTGTTGGCTTTGGCAGGGGCGGCGGCGTATTTCCATACATGGACGGATTTTAAATTGTATGTGAACAACGATAGAAATTTCACCGAGCCGATGTTCGTGGCGGTGATTATGGCGATAGCTGCGAGCCGTCCAGTGCTGAGGTTTGCGGAGAAGGTAATGTCGAAAGCGGCGGGTCTTGGAAATGCGACGCCGGGTGCATGGTGGATGAGTGTTTTGATCATCGCGCCGGTTTTGGGTTCATTTATTACAGAGCCGGCAGCGATGACGATTGCGGCGATGTTGTTGGCGAAGAAGTTTTATAGAAATCGTCCTTCGAAGAGATTTGCGTATGCGACGATTGGTTTGCTGTTTGTAAATATCTCGGTGGGAGGGACTTTGACGAACTTTGCGGCGCCGCCTGTCTTGATGGTTGCGGCGACTTGGGATTGGAGCACTTTATTTATGCTGGAGCACTTTGGTTGGAAGGCAGTGATCGGGATTTTGATTGCGACGCTGGCCTATTATGCATTTTTCAGGAAGGAGCTAGCGGAGCTGAATGTGAATGAGCTGACAGGCGCGGATGGTGAGGGGCAGCGGCTTTCATGGCAGGAACGCGAGGACCATATTCCATTGTGGATTACGTGTGTGCACTTGGCGTTCTTGGCTTGGACGGTGTATGCGGCGCATTATCCGGTGCTGTTTGTGGGAGGTTTTCTCTTTTTCCTAGCTTTTCGGATGGCAACGCGGCATCACCAGAATTCGGTTTCGTTGCGGAGTCCGATTTTGGTCGGATTTTTCTTAGCGGGCCTGATTATTCATGGGGGGCTACAGGGTTGGTGGATCGATCCGGTGATTCGGACTTTAGGCGATGCTACCTTGATGCTGGGTGCGACGGTGCTGACGGCTTTCAACGACAATGCAGCGATTACGTATTTAGCTTCTCAGGTGGAGGGGCTTTCAAGTTCTGCGAAGCACGCTGTGGTGGCAGGTGCGGTAACGGGTGGCGGGCTAACGGTGATCGCGAATGCGCCGAACCCAGCTGGACAAAGCATTTTGGCTCGGTTCTTCAAAGGTGGGGTTTCACCGCTTTACCTATTCCTTGGGGCACTGGTCCCGACGGTAGTGATGTATCTGTGCTTCGTGATTTTACCGAGCGGCCCTGTGAAAGAGGGCGTGGAGCATCACAAAGGAGTTCCTCTGGAAGCAGAACCTAGTGGCATGGGCGATATTCCGAAAGCGCCGCAAGAGCTGGAAGATTGATCTTACTCGCTGCGGATGTGCCAGATTTCGCAGAGTTGATTGCGTTCTGGGACGCTGCTGCTGAAGCGGTCTGTCTGGCCGAGGTATACGGCTTGGACGGATTGTTCCTCGTCCTTCATATCGGCGAAAAACTGGGCGACGGAAGTAGCGCGGTCGGATGAGAGGCGTTCGTTGTTTGCGGCATCTCCGGTTTCAGAGGCGTAGCCAATGACGAGTGCTAGGTCTCCTGCGGGGATACGGCTGACGAGGTCAACGATTTGAGCGCGATCGTCCTCGGAGAGCTCGCTTGAGCCGGTAGCGAAGGGCATGGTAGCGAGGACGTTGGCTTCAAGTTCTACACCGATTTTGCTGTATTCGGTGGTGAGATCGGAGTCTCAGGCCGTCTTCCATGGTGCGCAGGCGGCGGAAGAGCTCTACGGCGGCTGGAAGGAGCTCATCTTCGGATTTTGCAAACAGACGGGCATTGCCGAGCTGGGCTTCTAGCTCGCGAACGCGGTTTTCGAAGAAATCTTTGGCACGGGTGGTTTCTTCGAGGTTCCGCTGGAGATCTGCGAAATCCTCGTTGTCCACTGAATTCTGCATTTCGGCTAGCTGAGCGCGGGCTTCGAGAAGTTGCTGGGAAAGGGTTTGTTGGCGCGCTCTGCTATCTGTGAGCATGCGGTTTAGCGAATCAGCTTCGGAGCCATTTACGAGTGCCTGCTGTAGTTCTGCTTTCACCCGACCTAGCTCTGTGGACAGGGTTTGGCGAACTTGCTCGGTGCGCAGGAAATTTTCAGAAACCTCGCTGATGCGGGCATCTTTTTCTATGATAATTTGTTGAAAGCCGCCGGAGAGGCCGACGAGTGTATCTGCGTCGTTTTTGATGCGAGTAGCTAGCTCTTGCATCGATTCAGAGCCGCCGTCGATGGGTGGTAAGCCGCTGGCGATGCGCTGGCGATTGAGCTCAGATCTGCGGGCTTCGAGATCCGCGCGGAGTGTGGCAACTGTGGGATCTTCCATCCGCATGGAAGTTGAGGCTTGGCCGGAATCTTTACGGAAATTTGAGAGCACAAGAATTACGACCATGGCGAGGATCATAAACAGGAGGAAAATGATGGGCACCATCGAGCCATTGAACCACGTGTTAGAAGGTGCAGGCCCTGCGGGTGTGGGGTGAGGCTCCGGTGCCAGCTCCGGCAGCGGCTCTGGCTCTTGCGGGCCAAGTTTTGTGCGTTCTAGGAGGACGGTTTCCTCGATTTTATCCACCTTCGTTTCGTCTGGCATGGGCGGAGATTGTGGCTAGGAGGGGGCGCTGTCAATGGCGGTGGGATCGACAAGGGCGTCTTGAATTTCCGATGGTGAATCGAAAAGGTAGGTGGGTTTGGAGGCGGCAAGTGATTCGCGGGAGTTGAATCCCCAAGAAACTGCCGCATGAGGGATTTTTGCTTTCCGGGCGGCTTTCATGTCCCGAATTTCATCGCCGATGTAGAGCATTTCCTCGGATTTTATAGAAAAGGTTTTGCGGATGGCGCGGAGGTGGCGGGCTTTTCCGGTAAGTTTGGAGGTTGATGAGACGAACTCGAATTCATCGCGGATGCCATGTTTGCGCAGGAAGACATCGACATTGGCGGTTGAATTCGAGGTGAGAATACCGAATGAGGATACTGCGGGGCGAAGTTTTGTAAGGGCTTCGTGCATACCTTCGATGAGTTCTAAGCGATCGATGTTCGTCCGCATCATGCCAGTGCCGCGTGCTATGATTGAGGGGACGCGACGTTTGGGAATATTGAGCTCCGAGACGATTTGTTTGAGAGAAAGGTGCCGGAGAGCTGTGACTTCGTGCTCCTCGATTTGGCGGATGCCGTAATCAGGTGCGAGTTCGTTAAAGATGCGGCGGGATTCGCCGAGTGTATCGGCAATGGTGCCATCGAAATCAAAGACCAAGACCCGGTATTTCATGTGGAAGAAACTTGCTCAGAGATCTGGCAACTCGCGAGGAATTTCTTCAGGATTTGGGATTGTCGGTGGGGATTAGAGGGAAAGATTGGGATCGATATCGCCATTGAGCTTGTCGATTTTTCCTTCGTGAAAGCGGAGAAGGCCGGCGAAGGCGATCATTGCGGCGTTGTCTGTGCATAGATCAGGATCAGCGAGGATCAGCTGGAGGTTTTCTTTGGCGCAGCGAGTTTCGAAGGCTTTGCGGACCGCCTGGTTGAGGCTGACGCCGCCGGATAGTGCGAGGGTTCCGATATTTTCGGAGCGAGCTGCACGGATGCTTTTTTCTACGAGGACTTCGATGACGGCGGTTTGGAAAGATGCGGCCACGTCTGAGGTTTTGTGATCTAAATTTTTTTGTAGGGTGTAGAGGACGGCTGTTTTGAGGCCGCTGAATGAGAAATCGAATGACCCATCGTGCATCATTGAGCGGGGGAAATCGTAGGCTTTAGGATTTCCTTGATGCGCAGCTTTTTCGATTTCCGGCCCCCCGGGGTAGGGGAGTCCGAGCATTTTTCCTACTTTGTCAAAAGCTTCACCTGCGGCATCGTCCTTGGTAGTTCCGAGCTGAGTATATTCGCCGGCACGGTGGACTTTCATGAGTAAAGTATGGCCTCCGGAGATGATGAGAGCGATGTGCGGTGGCACTTTTGACTCGTGAATGAAGGGGGAAAGTAGATGGCCCTCCATGTGATTGATGCCAACGAAGGGTTTTCGAGAGATGCAGGACATTGCTTTTGCGGCGGTGCTGCCGATGAGGAGCGATGAGGCGAGGCCGGGGCCCATGGTTGCACCGAAAACATCGATATCGCGGATGCTGAGCTGAGCAGTTGCTAGGGTTCTGACGACGAGATCTTCGAGGCAAAGGGAATGGCTGCGAGAAGCTAGTTCCGGGACGACGCCGCCGTGCTCGCGGTGTTGCTCGATCTGTGATAAGACTTCGCTGGCAAGAATTTCCGCAGGGGCTCCGGGAGCACCGCGCAGGATGGCTACGGCGGTTTCATCGCATGAGCTTTCGATTGCTAACAGGTTCGTCACGGCCAGAGCTTCGCCCTGACAATGCTTTTGGGCAATCGGGAAAGGAGGGAAGGGCTACGAAGTTAGGAATCGGTGTTGGACCTTTTGCGGGTGAGGTATCAGCTTGCGGTATGGCATTTTCTGATGAATACCCAAGTTTGCTCCAACGGCCGACGCCTTTGATGCGGCGTTTTGAGGCTTTGTTGGACGAGGGGGTGTCTTTGGAGGCACTTGCGGCAAAAAGTCAGAGAGAGACTCGGAAGAATTTCGGGAAGACGATGAGGTTGTTTGCGCCGTTGTATGTTTCGAACGAGTGTGTGAATAACTGTTCGTATTGTGGGTTTTCGAGGGATGCAGCGATTTTGCGGACGACTTTGACGGTGGAGCAGGTGGTGCGGGAAGCGGAGCATTTGCGGGAGCAGGGGTTTCGGAATCTGCTGTTGGTGGCGGGTGAGCATCCGAAGTTTGTTTCAGAGGGATACTTGCAGAAATGTTTGGACGCGCTGATCCCGATGTTTCCAACCTTGGCACTGGAAGTAGGGCCTATGGAGGATGATCAATACACGGAGTTGGTGGGGCATGGCGCGGAGGGTTTAATTGTGTATCAGGAAACGTATCATCGTGAGACGTATCAGAAGCTCCATACGGCGGGGCCGAAGAAAAATTTTGATTGGCGGCTGAATTGTCCTGAGAGGGCGTATGCGGGTGGGTTTCGGCGAATTGGGATTGGGGCGTTGTTTGGGTTAGCGGATTGGAAGCATGAGGCGCTTTCGCTGGCGGCGCATTTGGAGTATTTGTTCCGCCATTGTTGGAAGGCACAGTTCTCCATCGCATTTCCGCGTATGCGGCCGTATGCGGGGAATTATGAGTATCAGGCGGATCCGGAGAGATTTTTGCCAGATGCTGATTTGCTACGGCTGGTGGCAGCGTTTCGGATCATTTTTCCGCAGGTGGCGATTGTGCTTTCCACGCGCGAGCCGGCGAATTTACGTGATGCGATGGCGGGTTTAGGAATTACGCATATGTCGGCGGGTGCCCGGACGGAGCCGGGAGGGTATACGGGTGCGGGCTCGGATGATTTGCATTTAACGGTGAAGGGGCGGCGGGTGGAGATTTCCGAGAAAACAGGTAGTGAGAAGGCTACTGAGCAATTTCAAATACATGATACGCGGAGCCCTGCGGAGATTGCGGCGATGCTGCGGGCGCAGAATATAGATCCGGTATGGAAGGACTTTGATCAGGCCCTTGTGCAGGCGTGAAGTATTTCTGGAACTATATCGAGGATGATATAGGATTCTTTCCCGAGTTAAAGTTTACAGGTAGAATTAGATGGCCCAGCAGATTGATACGTATGCGCGGAATATTTCCGATGAGAAGCAGCACTCGGTGTTAGACGGTTCCTCGAAGGGGACTGACAAGAGATATTCGGTGCTTTTTCATGATTATGAGGAGCCGAATGCGTTGCGGAAATTAGCGGGGCAAATCAAAGATCATACTCTTCATCACCTTGATGAGTATTTGGAGAAAGCGGAAAATGCCCTGACTGAACGGGGTGTGAATGTGCATTACGCTTCATCGGATGAGGACGCGCGACAGGCGATTTTATCGATACTTCGTGAGCATGATGTGAAACAGCTGACAAAATCGAAGTCGATGGCTGCGGAGGAAATTCATCTAAATCCGTTTTTGATTAAGAACGGGATCGAGTGCTTGGAGTCGGACCTTGGAGAGTTTATTATTCAACTTGATGGTGATGAGCCTTCGCACATTGTGAAGCCGATCATTCACAAGAACCGACGTGGAATAGCAGATACATTTTTGCGTGAGGGGATTGCAGATGATTATAATGATGATCCGCAAACGATCACGCGACGGGCAAGGGTGCATTTGCGAGAGAAATACATGGAGGCGGAGGCCGGTATCACTGGCGCAAACTTTGTATGCGCGGATACGGGTCGTTTGGCGCTGGTGACAAATGAGGGGAATTCGCGATTTGGGATGGCACCCGTGAAGGTGCATATTGCGCTGGTTGGGATAGAGAAAGTCATTCCGCAGGAGCGCGACTTATCGGTTTTTCTCAATTTGCTAGGTAGATCGGCGACGGGCCAGCAACTTACAGTTTATACTGAGTTTATCAACGGGCCAAAATCTTCGCGGCAACCTGATGGGCCGGAGCACATGCACGTAGTTTTCATGGACAATGGCCGGACGGATGTTTTGGCCTCAAATTGTCGTGAAATTCTGCGATGTATTCGTTGTTCGGCCTGCCAAAATGTATGTCCGGTCTATCGGCAGGCATCGGGACATGCGTATCGGAGCACTTACGGTGGCCCGATAGGGGCGGTGCTCTCGCCATTGCTTTTTGGAGATAAATTCCCGGAGCTTGCGGATTTGCCGAAGGCGTCTTCACTTTGCGGGGCGTGCAATGAGGTTTGTCCGGTAGATATACCTATTCCAGATTTGCTGTTGCGTTTAAGAGATAAGGCAAAGCGCGAGGAAGTGCCATCTGACGGGGCAATTCCTATGTCTCCTTTTGCGACACTTGCAACCTCTCCCTCGCTATGGCGCACGGCGATGACGATGTCGAAGGCGATGAATCACTTACCAATTCAAGTTGCGCCAATCAAGCCATTGCAGGAATGGCTCGGACAGCGGACCTTGCCGGACTCGCATGGGGGAGAGTTTCGGAAGTGGCTTAAGGACCGCAGGAAAACCAACTAATACTTTTGTTATGTCTCGCTCAGCTATTTTTGAGAAAATCAAGGCTACTACAGATCACCTAAAGGAAAAAGTCGACTATCCTACGTATGATACCTCGATTATGGTTTCGCAGGTGAAGCTATCTGAAGCAGATCTCTGGACAGCTTTTTCAGCTAATTTCGTGGCTGTAAATGGGCGTGCGATGGACCAGGTTGAGCAGTTGATCGAGTTTCTTGATGGGAATAATCAACGTAAAGGTTACTGCGATCCTGCGCTATTCGACAAGATAGGTAAGCCACTGCAGGACGCTGGTTTAAGCGTGGAAACTTCGTATGACCGGGACCGGTATGATGAATATCAATTCGGAATTACAAGAGCGACTGGTGCGATTGCTGAATCTGGGACTTTAATTTTAGACGATGATAGAACATCGAGTCGGCTCGCAGCACTTTCGCCATGGGTGCACGTAGGTGTGTTAAAAAAAGACGAGATCCTTCGGACGATACCGGAAGCCATCGAGGCATTTGATGAGTCACCGAATATCATTTGGTGCACTGGGCCATCGAAAACCGCTGATGTTGAGGGAATTCTTATCGAAGGAGTGCATGGTCCCGGCGAGCAGATTGCGCTGCTGATTGATTAGATAAGAGCAGCGAATTGGAGTGGTTCTAGGGTGAGTTTCTGAGTCGCGACAATGCTGCGGCCCGCAACGATGTCGGTAAACGTTTTGCGCATACCTAACTGGCGCAGGCGGGTGGCCGATAGATCCTGTGGGTGCTCAGAGAAATTTGCTAGGCAGAGGACGCTTTGCCCACCGAAGCTACGGAAGTATCCAAATACATGTGGATTCTCTGTTCCTATGAACTCAGTATTGCATTCTTGGAATGCTTGGTTGTTTTTACGGATTTGTGAGAGCTTTAATATGCCGTCGAATATACGTGCTTCGATGGTATCTGGCTCTTTGCGAAGCTCTGCTTTGTCCCAATCGAATTTCGGACGATGCATCCAGCGGTCGTCGCCATCCTTGCCCGGATCACTATGATAATCATAGTCGTTAAGTAAACCAATCTCATCACCAAGATATAGTAAAGGGATTCCTCCTATGGTGAATAATATACCATGGATTAGCAGTATCCGCTTGATTGCCATATCAATTTGATACTCATCTTTCTCGTAGATGCCTTTTTCCAGTCCGCATAAAGACGCGGTGGTGCCACAGATACGGGCATCGTTGTTACGGGGATTAAATTGGAACTGTTTTCCGCGAGCAAAGGTATCGCCTACACCAGAGAAAAATTCGTTTAAGAACCAGCGGTGATCGTGAGGATTGATGCCAATTTCCCATAGGTCGCGATCTTCAAATCCCCAGCCAATATCGTCATGGCAGCGGATGTAATTGATCCATGAGCAGCCATTTGGGAGTTGGAAGCGCTTTGGTAAGCAGTGGGAAAGGACACGTGCATCACGGGTGGCGATGGAGTTCCAAAGTTGAACCATGAGCGGTGGATTGTAAGAAAGGTGACATTCTTCTTCAGACACATATTTCTTAATTTCATCTGGTGCTACGATAGCCTCCGATTTAAAAATTAGGGCAGGTGCTGCGATTCTTGCTAAGGTGTTGAATGCTTGGATGAGTAGGTGAGCTTTTTCTAGATTTTCACAGGAAGTGCCTTTCTCTTTCCAAAGGAAGGGCACGGCATCCATTCGCACCATTTCGACGCCGGCATTGGCGAGGTATAACATTTCGCCCGCCATGGCATTGAAAACGTCTGGGTTGGCATAGTTAAGGTCCCACTGGAAGTTATTGAACGTGGTCCAGATCCATTTCCCTAAACTGGTGCGATATGTAAATGAGCCGGGATGGGCATCTGGGAAGATCGGGCGGAGGGTGCTTTCGTATTGATCTGGCTCTGTGCGGTCAGGATACATTCGATAATACTCCTGATAATCCACATCACCCTTGATTGCCCTTTGCGCCCATTCGTGTTCGTCGGAGGTATGATTGAAGACAAAATCGAGAACGAGACTCATGCCCTGTTGCCGGGTTTCGCGGGAGAGTTCGCGGAGCTCTTCCATGGTCCCGATTTCAGGATCTAGCTCTCGATAACTACTGATTGCGTAGCCTCCGTCATCATCGCCATCGGGGCTTTTGAAGAGTGGCATCAGGTGCATGTAGGTGACGCCAAGTTCTTTGAGGTATCCAATTTTATCCCGCAGGCCACGAAGGTCATCGGAAAACAGATCGACGTAGGCCATCGCGCCGATGGATTGATTTGATTGATACCAATGAGGCTGGCCTTCGCGGATGGCGTCGAGGCTTTTCAGATCCGCATCGCGTTCGAGCCACGAATGAGCGGCAGTCTGCAGGATGCGCTCGACGTGGAAGAAGAAGTCATAGCTGGGGCCGTAAATCCGCCATAGTAGATCAAATAGAACGGGGAAGTGATCATCCATGCGGGCCTCGAAGGCCTCCCATTCGGCAGTTCCTACTTCTTTCGGAAATGCTTTGTGCAGACGAGGGAGTAGGCGGGCGAGGGTAAGGCGGCCTTCGCGGGCGGTGGGAGTTGGTTCGCTATAAGAAAACATTTCTGCAGGAAATTTGTGGGATGGAGTGCCTTTTTCAGGACGCTTTTTCGTTGGCTTGCGGGCAACTATGTCAGCAATGCTGGAGGGTGCAAACCGACAATACTGAGTAGCAAAGAATTGTTTTTAGACCACCCTCTCTTTTTACCCGCTTTTGCTAGCCACTTGATATGCCTGTGCTACCGTTCCTACTAGCGCCTTCAAGAAGGGCATGTGTCAGCAAGTTTCTCGGTTAAATTCTTTAGTCGTCCTGATCCAAGATGCAATGTCCCGAGGCACACGGGGTTTAGCCCACTTAAATTACTATCATGAAATTATTTATCGGAAATCTATCCTACGACACTACAGAACAACATCTCAGCGAAGCAATTGGCGATGCGGGCACAATTATCGACTTTCATCGTCCGATGGATCGGGAAACTGGCAACCCACGCGGCTTTGCGTTTATTACGCTAGATAGTAGGGAAGGTGGCGAGAAAGCGATAGATATCCTAGATGGTTCAAAAATCGATGGACGCGAACTTCGGGTCAATGAGGCAGAAGACCGCCGGACAGGCGGAGGTCCTGCAGATCGGCCAGCGCGAGTTTCGATGGAAGTGCCGAAGCAACGCCCTGTTGATGATCGGCCAGTTGGCAAAGATGGCAAGAAGGTAAGGTATAAGGCAATTTAAGCTTTTTTCGCCTTGAGTCCATCAAACCAATGAGGCGGAATGCCGTTTGCTGCACCTAGAAGTGCACCTACGACAGCACCGCGATGGCAGCTATCTCCGCCGACCATCGCGTTGGCAGTGATGCCGGCACTAAAATCATCGTGGTATTTCCAAACGAGATAAAGGGCCGCTGGCATAGCTTCCGCGATGTAGCACGCTGGAGAGAATCTTTGGCCGATAATATATAGGTCTGGCTGTTCAGTCCATTTATCTGCTTTTTTTCCAGAAATCCAGTCGCCAGCTTCACGTTGGATTGATGTTTTTAAATCAATTCCTTCGCGAAGGCGGTAGAGAACGCGGACTAAAGTATCCGCCGCACGAAGCACGTTGGCATGCCGGTGAGTCAGCGCGACATGGGTTTTTATTGCCGCGCGTAGTTCGGGCAGCTCAAGATCTTTAAGGATAGAGCAGAGAGCTGGCACACTGGCGAGTCCTCCGATGTGTTCATCTTGAATTGCGCATTTCCTCGGTGGTTTTCCTTGAGAGTAACGGGTAAAGAATCCCCGGTGATATTCTTCTAGATAGGTATCATTATGAGAGCTGGGGTGCAGCATGAACTCTATGTAATACTGCAGCCATTCGTCGGGATCGTAGCCGCCATTGCGCTTCGTGAGTTCCACGAGTTCTTGCGCAAGCCGATAATTCAGTGTGTTTTCGCCCGCTTCTAAGAATTGGTGATAGTGGATCCCGCGCTGTCCCCAGTATTGTTTTTGATCGTGAAGAATTTCACCTTTTTCGTTCAGCGCCTCGTAGTTTGATCGCCAAAGTATAGAACCTGTGTGAGGATTTTTGGGTTTTTGATAGTTATCGATTAGCCCATATTCTTCGACAAGAGCTGTGCGGTCATAATACCAATGGACAGGCATGGCGGCTGCGTCGGCAACTAGCGATCCCCAGTAAGCGTTTTCAAGTGTGTTCATTGCGCTGGTAAGAGTTGTTTATGAATCTCTGGCAATTTCTTTCGGAATTTGAAAAAGCCAGCCGTCGCATGAGGCCATAAATTTCTGTCCCATTGATGCACGAAGGGGGAAACATGTTCTAGAAAGTTAATCGAGCGTAGAAAGTCACTGAGTGGGCCGACAGGAGGTTTCGATATAATAACGGTATCTAGGTTTTGCGCTTCAACCCACTCGTCGAGAGCCGGGACGAGGTCGCCTTGCAGACGAGTGGCCTTGGCCCGATGATCGACATCGTCGAGGGTTTCATTGAGAAAATTTGTCACGGCAGGGCAGGTGCATAGGCATTCGGGAAAGTATGTAGCGGTAGCCACTATGTTTTCAAAATCTGCGGGGGGGAGTGCGGTATCTTCTGGAAAAACAAGGTGCCCGATACGGCCCTTCGGCTGTAAAGGATCGGATAGATCCAGGGGAACCGTTTCGAAAGTTTCTGTAGCTTTGAGGGGTGATGCCGTCTCGTTTAGCTGGCCTTTAGGATTAAATCTACCATCCGTGAACTTCTCGATATTCGAGGCACGGGCGAGATAATGTTTCCCTTTTGTATGCAATCCAGCCACCCAACGCCAAGATAAAGTATTTGATGCGGCATCATAATCGAGCAGGTGCTTCCGGAAGAATTCTGCACCGAGCTCCCATGGAAGTTCCAAAGTGAAGATCCATATAGAGGCGAACCACATCCGAACGTGATTATGGAGGTAGTTTTCATCAATGAGTTCCTTTGCCCAAGCATCGAAACAGTCTATGCCTGTAGCACCAGTAATTGCATTTTGGTATGCCTTGGTAGGTTCGATTTTTTTGATACTCTGGGTGTAATGGAGCCAAACATCGGGGCGCATCTCCAGCCAACCTTTCCAGTAAGTCCGCCAGGCAATTTCTTGGAGAAATTTACCGACATTTTCGGACGGGTGAGCATGCAGTGTCGCTTCGGTGATTTCCTGTTCAGTAAGAAGGCGCGTCCGGATGTATGGCGAAAGCTGGGATACACCGCCGGGAACATAATTTCTAGTAGTAGAGTAATTGACCGCCTTAGGTAGGAAGGCTTTCAGTTTTTCCAAGCCAGCAGCTCGCGTAGGTTCGGGGTTCATTGGCAGGGTAACTTGCGCGGCGACGTAGCAGAAGCAAGGGATAGCTTGCGTCATATTCGGTTTTTCGTCATAGTTACGAAAGTGTTAGAGACGATCCGTGCGGATAAGTGGCTATGGGCTACCCGGTTTTTCAAAACCCGGGCGATTGCTGGGGAAATTTTGGGAGATGGAAAAGTGACAAGGAATGGGCATGTCTTGAAACGTTCGTCATCTATCCAAATCGGAGATCTACTAGAGATACCCTTCGTTAGCGGGCCGGGCTCAAGGTCAGTTTTGGTGAAAGGCGTGATTGCCAAGCGAGTTGGGGCTCCCGAGGCGCAGGCTTGTTATGAGGATCAAACACGGCCTGAGATTTATGAAAACCTGAAGGAATGGCAAAAAGCCAAGCAGGAAGCTGCCCGCGGAAGACCTACGAAAAAAGACCGCCGCGCGATCGATCAGATCAAGGAATCCTGGGAATGGGGGATTTGAGCATGAAATGATAGCATACTCATCATGTGTGGAAGGTAGAGGTGATGTGCCGATGTGGCTTTCCGCCTGAGTTTCTGAGGCTATAGTCTAGCTCCATGAACACAGAATTTCCGCCGGGCGTTGAGTTAGTTGAGAAAAGCGGTGGATATCCCATTCTGCAAATTCATCGAGAGTGGGGTAGTGCGCGCATTGCATTGCACGGAGCTCATTTATTTAGCTGGATTCCCGCTAACGAGGAGGAAGTTCTATATTTAAGTCCCTCTGCAATCTACCGAGAAGGGATTGCGATCCGTGGTGGTATTCCTATCTGCTGGCCATGGTTTCATAAGCATCCGACGAGTCCGGACTTACCTTCGCACGGTTTTGCCCGAGACAGATTCTGGAATCTAAAATCTGTTCTCGAAACGAGAGACGGAATCGCAGTGGAAATGACTTTGGAAATTGAGGGGTGGCGAGCAACGATAGAATTTACCATTGGTGAAACCTTAGGGATCTCACTCGTCTCGAAAAATACGAGGAACGAGAAACAAATGCTTGCTGGTGCTCTGCACACCTACTTCAAAATCGATGCGATCGGCGCAACCTCAGTCCACGGGCTCGACCAAATTGCTTACGTAGACAAAACAGATTCGCGGGCCCAGCGCGTTCAGGACGGTGCGCTTCGCTTTCGAGGAGAAACAGATTCGATTTACGAAACTGAGGGTGAAACAGTCATTCGAGATCAGAGTAAGGGGCGTTCCGTCCACATTACAAAATCAGGTAGTCCCTCGACAGTTGTTTGGAATCCATGGATTGAAAGAGTTAAGGATTTGGAGGATCTGCCCAATGACGATTACACAAAGTTTGTATGCGTTGAGACCGCGATCTCGAATGAATCGGCAATCGCTCTCGCACCCGGTGAGAGCCATACGCTTGCGACTACAGTCCGTGTGACGCGACCGTAATGTTAATTACGATCCTTGAGCGCGGCTACAAACAGCTCGGCAGTTTTCTTAGCGGATGCTGGGTTTTGACCTGTTACTAGTCGGCCATCGCGAACTGCGTTTTCAGTAAATTTATCCGCAAGCTGCACCATCGCACCTTTATCTTCAAAGCTGGTTTCGAGGAGCATGGGGACAACTTTCGTCAATTCGACTGCTTCTTCTTCTTCATTGGTAAAAACGGCTACTTTTTTGCCATCGATGAGGTGTGTGCCGTTAGGCAATTTCACATTGAGGAGGGCAGCTGGTCCGTGACAAACGGCACCGACAACTCCGCCGCTCGCATAGATCGACGATGTGAGATCTTGAAGGGCTTCTGAATTTGGGAAATCCCAAACTGTTCCGTGCCCACCCGCGAAGAATATGCCTTCGTAGTCGCGCGCATTTATTTCAGAAAGCTTTTTGGTCTCACTGGCGAAAGGCGACTGCTCGTCTCCGTTCCCATATTTCACCCAGAAAGTTTTGTTCGCTTCATCTTTGAGATCCATACTACTTGGATCTACAGGTGCTTCGCCACCTTCAGGACTTGCCAAAGATACTTCGTAGCCTGCTTTTGTGAACACCTCATAGGGGTGGGAGGCCTCGGAAAGATAGAAGCCGGTTTTCTTTCCGGTATCGCCTAGTTCGCTGTGGTTTGTGAGAACGATGAGAATAGAATCGGCGGCGAAGGCTGTAGAAGTGAGGCCGATAAGACAAAGGGTAAGAAGTTTTTTCATGCCAACTGCTAAGTCGGCTTTGGCAGAGTGCAAGATAAGGTTGCGAAGGCTCGGCACAAAAAAACCTCAGACAAAATGTCTGAGGTTTCTTAAAGTTTGTCTATGAATTAGCTAGCGATAGCGACGACGTTCACACGGCCGCCTTCGCGATCAAATTTCACTTCCCCATCAGTGAGGGCAAACAAAGTATGATCCTTACCACAACCGACGTTAAGACCGGGATGGACCTTTGTGCCACGTTGGCGGATGATGATGTTGCCAGCGATAACGGATTGACCGCCGAATTTCTTCACGCCAAGGCGCTTGCTGCGTGAGTCGCGTCCGTTCTTAACGGATCCCTGTCCTTTTTTATGAGCCATGAGAGTAGTAAGTTAGGTTATTTATCCAATGGAGGTAATTTCTAATTTCGTCATGTGACGGCGAAATCCCTTAGTTTTGTGGTAGCCTTTGCGGCGTTTGAACTTGAAAGCAACCCCTTTAGGACCACGAAATTGATCGATCACTTTCGCGCGAACGCCAGCTCCTTCAATGAAAGGGACGCCGACTTTTACGCTATCACCTTCGCCATGTAAAAGAACTTCAGTGAATTCAATTTCTGTGTCGACTTCAGCATCGAGCTTCTCGACATCCAATGTGTCGCCTTGTTGAACGCGGTATTGTTTACCGCCTGTTTTGATTACTGCGTAGGCCATGACCAGAAAGGGTAAGAGGTTGTCCGCCTTTGGGCGGGCGAGGAACTCATCATATTCTCAAGCCCCATGCAAGGACTTTTTGTAGGCAATCTTCGTTAGGTGCCAAAAGTTTAGGATTTTCCGGAAATTCTAAGGATTTTCTTCAAAGAATTAGAATAGTTCTTGATAGAAATAAGAATGATTCTAGAATGCCATACGATGGCGCAAGCGACACCACTTCAATTACCACGAAAGCTACCTGAGGAGATCAATGGTCTCAGGATGACTCGTCAGCGCGCCGAAGTGTATCGTTTTCTCGTGAGCGAACGTTCGCATCCTACTGCCAACGAAGTTTTCATCAAAATAAAGAAGATCCTGCCCTCCGTTTCGCTTGCCACTGTATATAACTGTCTGGAGGCACTTGTGCAGCACAACATTGTCCGGCAGGTGAATTTTGACCGAGAGCCATCGCGTTATTGTCCCAATCTCGATGAGCATGGGCATTTCCATGACGAGGCCACAGGCACGATCCATGATGTAAAATTTAAACCGGGTGTTAATTTAACTGACCTCCTTGATCTTCCGCCAAATACAGTCGTGAAAGACATTGAAATCACCTTACGCGGCCAATTGGTCTCATCTTAGAACTCATTCACCCTTCAACTTTTTAAAAATAATGTCCCTAGAAATCAAATATCTCCACGCAAGCCTTGAGAACGGCACTGAAATTCTCAAAGGCGTAACTTTAGAAATCCCAGCAGGCGAAGTCCACGCGATCATGGGCCCAAATGGATCTGGTAAATCTACTTTGTCCAAGGTCATAGCTGGTCATGAATCTTATTTGCCGACTTCAGGGAATATTTTATTGGACGGAACTGATATTTCCGAGATGTCCATCGATGAACGTTCGCGTGAGGGGATCTTCTTAGCATTTCAATACCCGAATGAAGTTCCGGGAGTGTCGAACGCCAATTTTATTCGTGCTGCCCTTCAAGCAAGGCTGCCGAAAGGGGAGGAAATCGACGCAGTTGCTTATTATAAGTCCCTATACGCAAAAATGGACTTATTGGAGATGGATCGGAAATTCACTGGCCGCGCGGTAAACGAAGGATTTTCCGGGGGAGAGAAAAAGCGCAATGAGATTTTACAGATGATGATGCTCGATCCTAAGTATTGCATTTTGGATGAAACTGATTCCGGTCTAGATATCGACGCTCTGAAAATCGTCGCCAAGGGCGTAAATGCCATGCGCGCAGAAAACCGTGGGATGTTACTTATCACTCACTATCAGCGTTTACTCGATTATATTAAACCAGATCACGTTCACGTTATGGCAGAAGGAAAAATTGTCCGTTCTGGAGGTGCTGAACTCGCCCTCGAACTTGAGGAACGCGGATACGAATTTCTGAAAGAGCCAGCGATCGCATAAAGCGATATCCCCCTAAAACTTAACTACTTTATACTATGTTTACTGACCAAACCGCATCTGCTGTGCTCGACGACGAGACGCAAGATGCAATCAATATCGACCGCACGAAGGGTGATTTCACTTTCCCTGAGCGCAATAAGTTCGACGCTGGATGGGGCCTCTCATCGAAAACTGTAGATTATATCTGTGATGTGAAGGACGACCCGGATTGGGTCCGCGAATTTCGCCACAAAGCGTTGGCTACTTTTGAATCAAAGCCGATGCCTACAGGCTGGGCGACTGAGGATCTGAACAACATCCATTTCGACAAGATCAGGTATTACCTTTCCGATGGAGAAAAGCCTAAGAGAACTTGGGATGAGGTGCCGCCAGAGATCTTAGAAACGTTCGAAAGGTTAGGTATTCCTGAGCAGGAGCGAGGATTTTTGGCCGGTGTGGAAGCGCAATATGATTCGGAAGCTGCCTATTCGAACATGAAGGAAGAGCTTTCAAAGCAGGGAGTCATCATGGTGACCTCGGCGGAAGGTTTGAAAGAGCACGAAGAAATTTTCAGGCCATATTTTGGAAAAGTGATCCCTACTGGCGACAACAAATTCTCCGCCTTGAATAGCGCTGTGTTTTCTGGAGGTTCCTTCATTTACATTCCGAAAGGGGTGAAGTTGAAACAGCCTCTGCAGGCATATTTCAGGATCAATTCGGAATCATTTGGGCAATTTGAACGCACATTGATCATTGCGGACAAGGGTGCGGAAGTCATGTATATGGAAGGCTGCACAGCACCGAAATTTGAGACTGCTACATTGCATTCCGCGGTTGTTGAATTGGTGGCGCTGAAGGGTGCGAAGATTCAGTATATCACCGTCCAGAACTGGTCATCTAACGTCTTCAATCTTGTCACAAAACGTGGTTTGGCCATGGAAGACGCGGAAGTGCGCTGGATTGATTGTAACATCGGTTCCCGTCTAACGATGAAATACCCTGGCGTGGTAATGAAAGGGGAGCGCGCGCGGGGCGAGGTGATTTCCATCGCGTTAGCAAACTCTGGGCAGCATCAGGATACTGGCGCGAAAATGATTCATGCGGCGGACAATACGACTTCGAATGTCGTCTCAAAATCAATCTCAGTCGGCGAGGGCCGTTCTACATATCGCGGGCAAGTGCATATTCCCAAGCATCTGAAAGGCTGCAAGAACAATACGGAGTGCGATGCTTTGCTCATCAATAGTAACTCGCGGACAGACACTTATCCGGCGATTACAGTAAAAGGAAATCAGCACGCGACTCAGCATGAGGCTTCCGTATCGCAAGTTTCTGAGGAAATGTTATTCTATATGCAACAGCGCGGTCTTGATGAAGGACAGGCTATGTCTCTTGCGGTGAACGGTTTCATCAACGATTTGGTCCGTGAATTTCCGATGGAGTATTCGGTGGAACTCAAGCGTTTGATCGATTTGGAGATGGAAGGATCCGTTGGGTAAGGTCTCGGATTGTATTACATTCTTAGGTATATAATTATATGACAAAGACTTTGCCAGCTTGGCTGGAAACACGACAGGGTGCGGCGAAAGAGCGCTTCAAGAACTTAGCGGGCCCCAAACGGGGTGATGAAGAGTGGCGCTTCGGTAATGTGAAGCAACTCGTCTTCGAAGAGGGCCTGCTTGATGGTTCTGGCGCGGATCATAATTTCTCCAAAGACGACGTTCTGGCACGATCTGTAGGCGTTAATTCGACGGCTGCCAAACTCGTCTTCGTAAACGACACATTGGTAAGTGCCTCAGGAGAGCTCCCAGAAGGTGTGATTTGTTTGCCGTTAGAAGCGGCACTCGAGCAACATTCCGACTTAGTCGAGAAGCATTTTATGCGACAAGAGACTCGTCTAGGCTCTGCAAAGTTTTCGGCGCTCCATGAGTCTGCATTGAAGAATGGACTCTTTGTTCTGATACCTAAAGGTGTTGAGATTGAGGGTGTTATCGAGGTGCATCATTGGATATCGGGTGAGACTGCTATCTTTCCGCACACACTGATTGTGACTGAGGAATCGGCAAAGGTGCGAGTGGTTGATATTTTTCGATCAGTCACTGACACCTCGGGCGGGCTGGCGATTGCATTCAATGATTTATGTGCGGGCAAAAATTCGTCTTTGGATTACGTGGCAATCCAAGATCTGAACGAGCTTAGCCGAATGATCTCGATCAATGAGACATCCACCGCGCGGGATTCTCGGGCGAAGGGGTTTATACTAAATGTTGGTGCAGCTTGGGCACGGAATGAATCGCTTTCCCGTATGGAGGGTGAAAATTCACGGTCTGATATGCTGTCTGTGAGTTTGCCCTACCATGAGCAAGAGTATGACCAACGAACATTTCAGCATCATGCCTCGCCGGGTTCATACTCGGACCTACTTTACAAAAATACGCTGTATGGCCATTCGAAAACTGTCTTTTCTGGGCTGATTTTCGTAGATGAGAAAGCTCACCATACAGACGCGTATCAAACATGTCGAAATCTCTTCATGTCAGACGATTGTGAGGCAAATTCTATGCCTGGACTTGAGATCAATGCGGATCAAGTGGCCTGCTCACACGGCTCTACCTCTGCGCAAATTTCTGATGAGGAAATATTCTATCTTCGGGCACGTGGGATTCATCCCATGCAGGCACGTCAGTTGATTGCTAGGGGTTTCTCAATAGAAGCTGTTGAACGGCTTGAGAATGACGAAATTGAAAAGCTAGTTCTTCGTTTCATCGACGAGAAGTTTGCAAAGATTGCAGCTGCCTCTTAAGCAAAAAGACCTGAGGTATTATTAACTGGAATTTGTTCTACCAATCGGAAAATTCGGTATTGGAAGTTAAGATTCCGGAGCACATGCTAGCGGCTGATGCGCATTTTTCGTATATTGCTTCGTAAGGAGCTTGGCAGCTATTTCTTAAATCCGTTTGGGTGGGTTGTCCTTGCATTTGTTGTTCTGATGCAGGGCCTTTCGCTGTCCACGGCGATGAAGGGATTCCGCGATACGCCGGTGAAAGATAGCCTCATTTATGTCGCATTTCATACCCCTTTATTCTGGTTCTACTTTCTATTCATCTTTCCACTTATTACCATGCGCTTATTCGCAGATGAAGAGAAGTCTGGCACTTTGGAAACTTTACTGACCGCCCCAATTCGATCATGGGAGGTCGTCTTGTCTAAGTATTGTGCAGCACTTGTATTCTATATCATCTTGTGGATACCGATTTATTTTCAAATAAAAGCCTTTTCCTGGTTTACGGATATACCACCTGCTTATGGTAGCGGTGCTATGTGGGGGACGTTTCTCATACTCTTCCTTATGGGATGTGCCTTCACAGCAGTCGGCTGTCTCGCATCGTCCTTGACGTCTAGTCAGATCATTGCAGGCATCATCACGATTACCGTTTTGGTAATTCATTATTTTCTTGGATTTGTAACTGTGATCTGGGGTGAGTCTTTCGCCGGAGCAGGCTTATTTCATTATATTTCTGCTCAGCAACATTTGCATTACTTTGCTAGTGGACTTTTAGATATAAGGCCTGCGGTTTATTATCTAAGCGCGACAGTGTTTCTGCTTTTTCTAACCTATCAAGTAATCAATTATCGGCGGTGGCGTGCATAACCTCCATTGGAACTTTGTCTTCTTGAGCTCTCTCACATATGTCAAAAAGTAAGAAACGATCATCACGCCCAAATAGGTTCGGATTTAGCCTATTGGGGATCTTGCAGATCATTTTGTTGCTTGTGACTTTGCTTCTTATCAACTATCTAGCCTCACAAAATCCACTCCGTGCTGACTTTTCCCGGACATTGGATTACACTCTATCTAGCTCAACAACGAACTATCTAAAGAGCGAGACAATGCAGAATCGGGAGCGACCTGTCCGGTGGACGATGATCTTCCGCCGCTCATCGCCCTTTTATGAGCGAGTCCGCGGCTTGGCTGAAGAATACGAACAACGCTCGGGCAAGAGAATTGAATTAGAAGTAGTCGATCCTATTCGCTCGCCTGAGCGGACGCAGGAAATCATTGCAAACTACAATCTTACTTTAGCCCGCGATTTAATAGTGATTGATGCGCGGGCTAGCGATGAGGATTTGGTGGTGATAGAAAGTGAGAAGGGAGCATCGACGCTACAGTCCGAATATCACATTGGCGCTTGCTGATGACATGTTAACTTTTGTGCTCACGCCAGAAGGTGAGCGGAGGCCAGATGTTTTCCGGGGCGAGGATATCTTGACTGCAAGGCTTGTTGAGGCGATCGAAGGCCAACCTAAAACGTTGCTATTTCTTGCTGATAAATCACGCATTGATTCGGGAGGTGAAGATTCTGCATGGAGCTATCTTGGCGAGACTTTGCGTTATCAAAATATTCAACTTCAGCCCGTGAATATGGCAGGATTGCAAGTGGTCCCTCCCGAAGTGAACGGTGTGGCTATTATTGCGCCTAGTTATGATTTTACGGAGGACGAGATTTCCGTTTTAGAGTCATATTGGAATCAGCCCAAGGCGGCATTGTTCATTTTGTTAGAAGCGGGCGAGTGCCCTCCGAGGCTACGGACATTTTTACGATCCAAAGGAGTAACGCCACGTCGCGATCGCATCATCGCCAAGCCGGAAAATCGAGTTATATCTACTGTGCGGGCAGTTTTCACAGACGGAACTGGATTCCTCGACGAGCTTTCAGGTAGGACTACGCTTTTCGAGGGAGCATCGTCTTCTCTTGATGTGAGAGAGGGTGCTGCAAACCTAGCTTTGCGGAAAATATCTCCAATACCCTTGGTGCAGGCTGGAGAGATATATTGGGGAGAAAGAGATTTCGGGAAAACGAATGAAGGTGAGCAAGGGCCTTCTTTTGATCCTATACGCGATACGGAAGGACCACTTTATCTTGCGGCTGCGGTGACGCGTGGGGCCTCAAATGATGATCGATTTTCCGCCGATACATCGCGAATGGTTATTATTTCAAACACAGATTTCCTCGATCCGAAACGTCAGCAGGCTGAGAACATCGATTTCCTTGCATCGTCTGCAAATTGGCTGGTGCTGCGTGAAACTCTCACAGGTTTGAGCCCGCGCATTATTGGCACATATAAGTTACCGCTTTTGGAGGTGCAGGTGTCGTTTTTAAATCGCTTAAACTTATTTTTTGCACCTATCGCTTTTCTACTTGTTGGCGGAATTGTTTTTTCTATGCGAAGGGCATAGGCCTATTAGGAATATGCGTTCTTTGTTACTTACCATTTTTCTGTTTGCAGCAGTTTTTATCTGCGGGCTTCTGGTTTGGTGGCAAGTCCATGAGGGGAATCTCGACCGGCTTTTTGGTTCCCCGCCGCTGGATATAGGGACGCGGCTTTATTCAGATCTCGATGCAACCGCAGTGCAAAAAATCCGCATCAAGCAAGGTGATGACAAGGCTGAGTTTATCCTGAAAGATGGTAGGTGGTGGGGTGTGGAGCCGTGGAAGGATAGAATGGACGCGCGAGCGGCTATAGCTATATTGACCTTTGCAAATACCGCTACGGTGGAGGATGTTGTGCCACGCGATGATTTAGCTTCCGAGATTGCTGGGCTCGACGACTCCTCGACGGAAATCGCGTTGGTGGATCGTGACGGAGAAACGTTGGCATTTTTTCGTTTGGGGCGCGTCACCCCTTGGAAGAAGCTTACCGAAGTAGCGAGTCCTACTAACGATCCCCTCGGCGGACAGACGATGATTGCGCTGCCCACGACATATGTTTTACCGCTTGAGCGTGGCAGAAAATCATATGTTTACGCGGCTTCGGGGAATATACTGACCTTGTTTAAACAAAAATTCGCTAACTTGCGTGATCACCGGCCATTTTTCTTTAATCCCTTAGCGCTTGAGCAAATTCGCATTCAGACATCCGAGGGTGAACTCACTTTAGGAAGGACCGATCCTAAAAGTGCTTGGCGGATCGTGAAGCCGCTGGACCTTGCGACAGATGCATCTGCGGTGAAAAACCTACTAGAGGGTCTCGTTACCCTGCAAGCGGCAGCAGTTAGGGACCAAGAGGAAGTCACTTTGCTCACTCCGACTGCGATTGAAGAGAGTAAACAGATAAGTATCCGAGCATTTGGCGAGGCAGAAGAGACCACCTTGCAGTTCTCACCGTTAGACGACGCCGACTCGAATGCTACTACAGCTGTAGTAAGTGACCGGCCCAACGCGGTATTCGTCATGCCCTCGCAAACTACGCCTGAGATTACTGCCATCACAGATTTACCACTCACAGTGAATGAATTGCGTGACTCTACGCTTACGAACTTAAATATAGCTTCCATAAGGGGAATTGCCATTGAGACCGCCACGTCTACCTCCATTTTAATTTCACGCGAACCACCGAAACCATGGGTCACTACGATCAGAGGGGTAACAGCAAAGGCTAACGAAACCCAGCTGTTTGCGCTGCTCAAAGCGGTTACAGATACCCGGGTTCTTTCATTTGAAACGGATGCTGCACCAGCGGATTTAACACCCTGGGGATTGGACCGGCCAATTCTAAAGCTCACTTTCTTGGCTGCAAATCATCAAACCTTACGTCTTCATTTCGGCCTCGATGCGAGGGGGAGATTGTTCGCTAAGAGGGAGACTGGCGATACAGTCATGCGCTTAGACCCAGCGTTTCTCGAAAAGATCGCAGTAAGGCCTTATCAATGGCGGCATTCAGAATTATGGGTAATCCGTGAAGCAGATTTGCTATCGATCACGATAACGGAGGCAGGTGGCCCACCGATGAAGTTGAAGTATAGCTTTTTCGATGAAAGCTGGACGGCTGAGGAGGAAGGAAAGGAAGTCACTGCAGATCTTGACCCTGTCCGGGCAAGCTATCTCCTCAAAACGCTCGAAAACCTTCAAGTTGAAGAGTGGCTGAGCCCTAAGGATGAGCTTGCGGCGAAGTTGTTAGAGTCTCCGGTTCTTTCATTTGTTTTAGTAGAAAAAACGGTGGATGAGTTTGGTGATGATCTTGGTAAAGAACGAAAGCAGCTTGACCTAGCGATTGATTCGGACACTCAGAAAGTCTACGGCCGCTATGTTGGTGAACCTTCTCTGTTTACGATTTCCGTAGATGATGCTTTGAAGTTGAGTTTGCCGCTACTAGATAAGTAGTAAAAACTCTTAACGCCTAAGGAACTTCTCCTCGAGAGGCACTTCTGCAGCGGTTGCTCTCTTTACTTCGAGGACAGCGCGGAGATTGCCATCTTCCTCTGGAAAAGTCATATCTCCGGCGACTTTTACCCAACCATTCTCGGGCAGCAGGGGCGGTTCACTGCCGAACTCTAAGATGATGGGTATAGCTTGGGAGTCAGCCACGCAGCAAGTCATGAACATACGGTAAAGGCGCATCCGTGTGCCTTCTGAATTGTTTACCTTTTCCTCGATAATTCGGCCTTCGGTTTCCACCTTCATGCCACCAATGATGTCCTGAAGTTCCCGATCGCCAGTTGCAAAAAATAGTTCCATGAGGCTGAACTCATAATAACCGTCTGAGGTTTTTCGATGGCTCTTTTCCATTTCCTCTAGGGTGATTGGAGGAAAGGCGGATGCGAGAAAAGGTGCATTCGCCTCTGCTGGATCATCATAAAGTCCCTTACGTGCTAAGGTGCTTTGGGAGAAGGTGTCTTTGGTCCACACCATCGAGAATGCCACTGGAAGCGTCATGAGCAGAAGTGCTGCGAGTGGATGTAAATCGCTTTCCTCATGATCATGCGCATCGCTTTCGGAATGGTGGTCATGGCCGCACTCTGCTTTTTGACGGAAGGTCAATAGGTTAAAAAGCCCTAGAACAGCTAAGCCTAGGCCGCCGGCGAGCGCGATTGTCCGAAAATCCGGAGCGAGGTATTTTACGATTCTACCAGAACCATAAAAGTATAACAAGCAAGCCGCCCAAAGGAGAATTGCCAAGGAAAATAGGATCCTGCGTATCTGTGGACGCATCATATTTTTACAATCCAAACTTCGGCTAGGATCGATGCCAACCAGATGATTACGAAAAGACTTACACCCAAGACGGCGATGAATTTCTTCCGCATTACGCTTTGATAAAGAAATATTAATTTAACATCCATCATTGGCCCGAAGACGAGGAAGGCTAACTTTGCCCCCCAGGTAAATTTTGCAAGAGTCGCGGCAATAAATGCGTCTGAGGTGCTGCAAAGGCTCAGTATGAATGCCAGCGACATCAAAGCTGCTGGCGCCACGATGGGATCTCCCGCAAGGCCATCGAGCCACACCGCACCGGGGGCAATTCCGGTATTAAATAAGGCAGTGATTGCTACTCCTATGGTGAAATAAACGCCCACGTCTACGAAGTCTTTCATCGCAGAACGCATTGCCATCACCAGCTTTGCATCACCATTGGGCCCGTGATCGTGATGGTGCTCATGGCTACAATCTTGACCATGATGATTGTCATGATGATGTGTCTGTGTGGGTGTGAGATCGCTAGCCCCGCTTTTCTCTAGGGTATCTGCCAGACGACTCCGCAGAACTTTCCTGATGGGGATTCGGGCCACAATGAGACCCACCGCCACTGCCACAAGATAGCCTAGGGCCAACCTACCACCCGTCATGAGCCAAGGAGCTTGACCTTGAAAAGCCTTCCATGTGCTTAGTGCAGTAATTGGATTCACGATGGGCGCGGCGAGCATATAAGTCAGCGCACAACTCATGGGAAGGCCTTTGCCTACTAGCCTGCGTATGACTGGCACGACGGCGCACTCACACACGGGAAATATGCTTCCTAAAAGCCCGGCCACCATCACAGCAAGGTTCTTATTTTTTGGAAGAAACCGATCCATCGTCCCAGCGGGCAAATAGACATCGATGAAGCCGCTGATTAAGGTGCCAAGAAGAATAAACGGTGCCCCCTCGAAGAGAATGCTCAGGAATGCCAGCGCGAAGTCTTGTCTTGCGTCAGCTCCCATAAGCTCGGTAGAGAACATGGAAAATAAACATCTGACAAGCCCGGAGAAGTGCTATTTCTAAGCCATGATCGCCTCAGAAACTTCGTTCGCAGCATCTTTATCTAACAAAATTTCTACAAGGGCTAAGGCGAACTCTGTTGCTACTCCGGCACCGCGAGCTGTGAGAAGCTTCTCAGAACGTTCTGTGGTGTTTCCGGTGCTCTCGGGCAGCTCGTCTTTGGTGCTAAAGTGCGCAGTGTAAGACTTACCCTCCAGTATTCCTGCGTCCAGAAGCAGAAGGGGCGCAGCACATATCGCGGCGATCTCTTTCTTTGTGTTATGAAATTCTTGGATGAGCGAGAGCACTTCTCCGTTGTTCCTAAGCTCATTTACAGCAGGTCCGCCGGGCAAAAATAGGCAGTCGAAATCCGATGGATCCGCATGTTCCAGAAGATCGTCAGCACGCACCGCGATCTCGCATTTTCCAATCACATCAACCTTTGAAATACCTGCCACGAGCACTTCGATTCCAGCCCTGCGAAGGATATCAACAGTTACGACCAGCTCAATTTCCTCAAATCCATCTTCCAAAATACACAAAACGCTTCTCATACCTGATCTTACTCAACCGATACGCGGTATCCAGCCATTCTCTGCGAGTTTCGAAACATTTACCAAATTCTACTTGCTAGTGAGAAACAATCTCAATAAGAACCTGCCCCGTTCGCAGAAACAACGAGCTATGAAACCAAACAAAAACATTTTTACCGCGCTTTTAATCGCCTGTCTCTTTCCCAGTTTTATCGCCAAAACCAGCGCTCACACCTTTCGGGAGCGTTTGGCGGAGGGAGGGAATCTCTCAGCAGATGATATTGATGCGGCATTTGAAAAACCGCAGGATCTTCATTGGTATGATCGCTTCAGCTTCGGTTCCTATGGTGAGGCCCATTACAACACAGGTGATGTAGATGATAAATTTGATATACATCGGCTAGTCCTTTTTACGGCATATGAGTTCAATAGTCGGTTTCGCTTTGTATCTGAAATTGAGTTAGAACATCTTTACTCAAATAGCCAGAGCACAGATCTTGTGTGGGAGCTAGAGCAGGCATACTTCGAGTTGGATTTGGATAACGACTATCACCTGCAGGGAGGGTTATTTCTCGTTCCTATGGGTATTATCAACGAGATCCATGAGCCTACTACGTTTTATGGAGTAGAGCGAAACAGGATAGAGACTGAAATTATACCTTCCACTTGGACTGAACTTGGATTTTTACTACGGAAAAGCTATGACAATGGCCTGCAGTGGGATGTGGCGATTCATCGTGGTTTGGAAGTGGAGCGCGGTAGCTTCAATGCAAATGGGCCAGACTTAAGAAATGGTCGGCAGAAAAAAAACACGTATCATAATTTAGGGACAGCAGCCACGGCACGTGTGCGCTACACAGGTATCAAAGGCTTAGAGCTTGCAGCTAGTATGCAGTATCAGAATGACATCAGCGCGGGCCCGGAAGATAATCAAGCTCTTCTGACGAGTGCACACTTTATATATACAAATAAAGGCTTTGGTCTGCGGGGCTTAGTGGCGAATTGGAACATCGGTGGTGATACTACGGTTGGGAACGTAGTGGCACCCGGCATTAATATAGATCATCAGTATGGAGCATATATCGAACCATCATATAAATGGTCGTTCTCTAACGGGATGGAATTTGGTGTTTTTGCGCGGCTATTACATTTTGAGAACGAGGACGCACCGGGCGGACAGACCGAGTATCAAGCAGGTGCTAACTTCTGGCCTACGGAAAACATTGTGGTAAAGGCGGATTGGATTCATGAGGACCGTGCCGATGGACGGGCGAACCGTGATGTTTATAACTTTGGGCTTGGCTACGCCTTTTAACCCTCTTATAGATTCATATGAAAGGCATACTCATTACACTGCTGCTGGCCCTGATACCCTTAATCAGTCAGGCGGAGCATGTCTACAAGCAGCCATCCGACTTTATCAAAGGTGCCTTTGGCGGCGCTATTCCTTCTACATCCATCCTGAATTTAAAGGGTTCGATAAAGTCACGGGCGAAAAGCATCATGGCCCACAATTACCGCGAATCCCGCGTCCGTTATTGGAAGCAAGGTTCCCGCACAGTGTGGATTCTTGAGGAAATTGGTAAATCAGAGCCGATCACAACTGGTTTTCTCATCGAATCCGGGAAAGTAAAGGCGGTGGAAATCCTAATTTATCGAGAAAGCCATGGATGGGAGGTGAGCAAACCCTTTTTCACAAGACAGTTTTCAAATGCACGCTTGGGAGGCAGCGATCGGCTTTCAAATGATATAGGAAATATTGCTGGGGCTACTTTATCAGTCCGGGCGGTGACAAAACTTGCTCGGCTAGCCTTGTATTTCGACTCTATCGTTTGAGATGGCAGAAAAGAGGCAGAAGTTCAGGGGGAAAGTCCGCGGATCCCACCGATGGTTGGGCGTTTGGTTGGCATTGCCCTTGTGCGTGATATGCCTCACAGGAGTTGTTCTTAATCATACAGTTGGCTTAGGTTTAAATCAACGCACGGTATCTTCTGATTGGTTGTTAAGCCGCTATGGAATGAGTCTTGAGGGTGAGCCTCAGGCAGTTGGTTTTGCTGACAAGGTGATTGCTGGTTCTTGGGTTAATAAGATATTTTTTGGGGATAAGATTATTGCTGGAGATAAGGCATTAGTCGGAGCGGTTCCACTTCGAGACGGCACTGTTATAGTTACCAAAGATACTGTGCATTACTATGGGCTTGATCATGAGCTTATCGAGACTCTTGATGAACTAAGCCTACCTATAAGTAATATCGTGCAAGCTGGGCGGACGGATGATCTGTTACTGGTTCTACGCGGGAAGGCGGGGATGTTTATTGCTGATTCCGAACTTCTTGAGTTCACAGAGGTGGAGCTACCAAAAGATATCAAATGGTCTAAGTTCGTAGAGGCAAGTGAGGAAGAACAGGAGATATGGAAAATTGCTTACGCCGGTGAGGGGCTGTCGTTATACCGGATCATCCTTGATGTTCATTCCGGACGATTCTTTGGTCCGGTTGGCAAATGGATCTATGATATTACCGCTATAGGGACGATACTGTTATCCGCAACGGGTATGTATCTATTTTTTCGTCATAGGAAGCGCTCGGTATGAATCGGAGAAAAGCGTTGGCGATACTCGCGATGGTAGGTTTACCAAGTTGTAAGAAACCGCCGGCTTTACAGAAATTTACAGCGTATTGCTTCGGTATCGAGGTTGGCTTTCAAACCTACGGAATATCTAGTAATGAAATGGGAAACCTCGGCAAGGTATGCCGAGAGCGACTTCTAGAATTAGAGCAGCAGTTTAGTCTCTACCGTCAAGACTCGTTGATCTCACAACTCAATCGGCATGGTGAGTTGCGAGATGCGCCGACCGAGTTTGTGGAAATCATAAAGAAGGCCGTAAGCTTCGGTGAGCTCACCAATGGCATTTTTGATATAAGTGTGCAGCCCCTTTGGGAATGGCGACAGGAATGGAAAACTGCAAATTTAGGTGGACGCAAAATTCTTGAAGGCGAGGCTTGGGAACAGGCTCTGGGCTTAGTCGATTTTCAAAATATTCGTTTTGAAGGTGATGGCCATGTTGTGTTGCTGCCGGGAATGAAGCTTACTCTTAATGGGATGGTGCAAGGTTATGCGAGTGATGTTATCCGCAAGGTTCTTATAGGTGCTGGTGTTACAAATGCGTTAGTGAACATTGGAGAATATGCTTCTTTGGGTTCTGCGCCCAATGGTGAAGCATGGGAAGTTGAGATACGTGATACGAAAGGAATCATAAGTCTCCGTGGCGATCAGGCGCTAGCGGTTTCAGCCGGCAAGGGTTACACCTTTGATCCAGAAGGTCGTTTCCATCACATTTTTCGTCCGCGCGACGGTGGAAATTTGATGCCAGATCAGACCATTAGCGTCACTGCAGAAAAGGCGATGACTGCTGATATCCTAGCTACTACTTTTGCAGTGGCGGAGCCGGATGAGCGCAGGCAGATTCTTAAAGGATTTCCCGATGCGGCATGTGAGATATACTAGATGAGGCCCACAGCTGACTTTACACGTGTAAGGATCTTTTGCGCTTCCTCGCGGGCTTTTTCCGCACCTTGTTGCAGCACGCCATCTACATAGTCTGAATCTTTCTCTAGCTCATCCCTACGTGCGCGCATGGGCTCGAAATATTGCCAGTAGGCCTCGGCTAAGCGCTTTTTCAAGTCGCCGTAGCCGATTCCGCCGCTTTCGTGATCAGCAATCATTTGTGCGACCTCGCTTTCATCAGCAAAAAGTTTGTATAGGGCTATCAAAGTTGAGTTTTCGGTGGGTTTAGGGTCCTCGACGGGTGTGGAGTCAGTCTGGATGCGCATCACCAGCTTTTTGAGAGCTTTCTCAGGGCCGAAAATGGGCAGGGTGTTGCCATAGCTTTTGCTCATCTTTTGCCCGTCTAGGCCGATCACTAGTTCCGTAGCCGCGCGGATGATAGGTTCTGGAAGGACAACTGTGCCTGCTCCATAAGTTTCATTGATTTTCACGGCGATGTCGCGAGTGACTTCGAGATGTTGTTTCTGGTCTTTCCCTACGGGCACCTTCTGGGAATCGTAAAGTAAAATATCTGCTGCCATAAGCATTGGATAGGCGAACAAAGCGTGATTTGCGGCGATGCCTTGGGCGGTTTTGTCTTTGTAGGAATGACATTTCGCAAGAAGAGACATCGGACAAAGCGTTGATAGAATCCAGGCGAGCTCGTGCACTTCTGGGACGGCGCTTTGACGGAAGAAAATGGATTTCTGAGGATCTAATCCGCATGCGAGAAAGTCGATTGCTAGCTCGCGCACGTTGGTCCGCAGGGCAGCTGCGTCGCGCCCTGAAGTCATCGCGTGATAGTCCGCAATGAAGTAGAAGCCTTGGCCCTCATCTTGAAGCTCAATGGCAGGTTTCATGGCGCCGAAGTAATTGCCGACGTGGAGTTTGCCGCTCGGTTGAAGCCCGGTGAGTATGCGCATGGGGGGAACCATGCTCGCTGGCGAGGTGGTGGGTCAAGCAAAGCGCGTCGACCGGGGAATTTCAGGTTTTTGTTTTCAATCAAAGACCTTCAGACTACATACCCGCATGCGCATACTTATTACGGGCGGAGCAGGGTTTTTAGGATCTCATTTATGTGAGCGCCTGCTCAATGAAGGCAATGAGGTGATTTGTATGGATAATTACTTCACCGGGAGAAAGCGAAACATTAAGCATCTTTTGACAAACCCTTACTTCGAGCTTGTGCGGCATGATGTTACGGAGCCATTCAAGTTTGAGGTAGATCGCATCTATAACCTTGCCTGCCCAGCATCGCCTCCTCATTATCAGCATAATCCGATCAAAACAGTGAAAACCTCGGTTTTGGGTGCTATTCACTGTCTTGGTTTAGCAAAACGGACTGGCGCGCGAGTTTTCCAAGCTTCTACATCGGAAGTTTATGGAGATCCTGAGATTCATCCCCAACCTGAGAGTTACAAGGGCTCGGTGAACCCTATCGGCATCCGTGCCTGCTACGATGAGGGGAAACGCTGCGCGGAGACGTTGTTTTTCGATTACCATCGCCAAAATGGTGTCGATATCCGGGTTGTCCGCATTTTTAACACATATGGCCCGAGGATGTTGCCAGATGACGGACGAGTTGTTTCGAATTTCATCGTTCAGGCTTTGAAAGGAGAGGACCTCACTATTTATGGCGATGGCAAGCAGACGCGGTCATTTTGCTATGCCGATGACCTTATCGAGGGTTTTGTGCGTTTGATGGAGAAGGAGGATATCACTGGACCAGTCAATATCGGCAATCCTGGAGAGTTTACGATGCTGGAACTGGCGGAACTCATTTTGAAGAAAGTAGGCGGGAAATCGAAACTGACTTATCATCCGCTCCCGGGTGATGATCCGAAGCAACGCCGCCCTGACATCACGTTGGCGCAGAAGGAATTGGGTTGGGAGCCCAAGGTGAAATTGGAAGACGGCCTTGATCCGACAATTAACTATTTCCGGAAGCTTCTTGAGGAAATCTAGAGAGGAGTTTCTGCGAATTTTACGGCAGATGTGATTTGAGAGTGTTTGATATGCTCTTTTAAGGGTGAGTCTTTGCTTTGCTCAGCAGGGGATTTCGTGTATGTTTTAGGGATGGAAACTTTTTTTACCCTATTGATAACTCTGCTCGGTATCTCTGGTGTTATGGCAGACCGGGACGACTTGCAACTGGCGGAAGCTTACTATAAGCAGGGACTTTCTGCCGAGAAAGCCGGGGACGTAGATAAAGCGCAGCGGTCATTTCAGGCAGCCGTGCAACTGAATCCGGAACACGCAAATGCCCGCTATAAAGTGGGTGAAATGAAGATTATGGCGCCTAAGGTAAAGTCGCGCTCTCGGGAGAAACAAATTGGTGCTGTGCGTCTACCAGAATTTCGAGTGGAAGGCGCAAGCCTGCGGGAATGCGTGGATCTTATTGCTCGAAAAATCGACAAACAAACTGACGGCGAGCTTGCCCCGAATTTTATAATTGAGGATCCAAGTAGCAAACTTGACGGAGTCGCAATCGATCTAAGCTTGAAAGATATTCCGGTGGAGGCGGTTTTGAAGTATTTGAACGAGCAGGCGAATACAAAGGTGCGATTTGATCCCTACGCTGTTGTAATTACGGCGAAGTGAGGAGGTATCGCTTCTCGACATCATTGCTAGTGTGTCCAAACTTCCGGCATGCGTGATGAGCTTTTAAAAGACCCAGTTTTCGCCATGGCGGCGGAGCAATTTGACCGTGTAGCCGATCTCTTAGATCTTGCTCAAGAGGTGCGCGAGCGCTGCAAATGGCCGAAGCGTATGATTTCTGTCACTGTGCCAGTCCGCCGCGATGACGGGACGACTGAGGTATTTTTCGGTTACCGCGTCCAGCATCATTTGACGCGCGGACCGGTAAAGGGCGGTTTGCGATATCATCCAGAGGTAGGCCTTGGTGAAGTGGCGGCCTTGGCGATGTGGATGAACTGGAAATGCGCTCTTCTTGAGCTACCGTTCGGGGGCGGCAAAGGGGGAATTACCTGCCAGCCTCGGGAGATGTCCCAAGGAGAATTAGAGCGGCTAACGCGGCGATTTACCATGGAGATGATTCCTTTCATCGGTCCGGAAATCGATGTGATGGCCCCAGATATGGGGACGAACGAGCAGACGATGGCGTGGATCACAGATACGTATTCAACGCATTCAGGGCATTTGGTTCCATCGATTGTCACTGGGAAACCTCTTTCGTTACAAGGTTCTGCGGGCCGCACCCGCGCCACCGGGCATGGTGTCGCATTTTTGGCATCGGAGGCTTTGAATAAATTAGGAATAAAGACAGAAGGTGCTACAGCAATCATTCAAGGATTTGGAAACGTAGGAATTTATGCGGCGGTGACGATGGAATCATACGGAATAAAAATCTTAGGTATATCGGACGTTAGTGGGGCTCTTTGGAACGAGAACGGAATCGATATTGGTAAACTCCGGGCTTTCACTACTGGAAATGGGAACATAAGTGGGTTTGAGGGTGCGGCAGAGATCGATCCCGACGAAATGCTGCTAAAGAAATGTGATATTTTGGCCCCGTGTGCTGTCGGTCACGTAATCAACAAGGGGAATGCAGGTCAGCTGCAGTGCAAAGTGCTGGCGGAGGGCGCAAATGGGCCGACGACACCGGAAGCTGATCGAATTATGGAGGAACGTGATGATATCTTCATCATTCCGGATATATTATGCAACGCAGGTGGTGTAACGGTCTCATATTTCGAATGGGTGCAGAATTTGCAGCGCTTCCAGTGGACTGAGAAAGAGGTTATCACAAAGCTAGAAACAAAATTGCACAGCGCTTTTGAGAAAGTCTTCACTCTTGTGCGGAAAAGCAAAATGCCGCCGAGAGTGGCGGCACAATCGATTGCGATCCGGACCGTCGCCGAGGCGAAGACTTCTCGGGGCATGTTTCCTTAGACTAAAAGGCCGCCCGGTCTTAGTAACTCGGACGGCTCCTAGATATTAAGTAACCTACTCACTCAGCTTTCACAGTCATGACGCCTTGCATGATCGCGAAGTGTCCCGGAAAGCTGCAGATAAAGGGATATTCCCCAGCCTCAGGAGCGGTGAAGGTGATTTCGTCTTCCTCGCCACCGCCTAAGAGAGCTGTATGCGCTACGACTTGCTCGAGTGATTCTGGATCCTGTGGAATATATTCACTATCTTTCGCAGGGGCGCACTTCGCTGCAAAGGCAGGAATATCAGTATCTGGCTTCAAAATTACGACATTGTGGCCCATGGCAACTGCTGGAAGCTGGCCGATATGTTTGAACGAGAGCTGGATCTCTTCGCCTGCAGTCACCTCAAAGGCTTTCGTATTGAACTGCATTTGATCATTACCTGTAATCTCAATTTTTGTGATTTCTGCATCAATCGTTGCTTCAGTTTTGTCAGCCATTTCCGCTGCGGTAGGTTCCTCAGCAAACGCTAAAGGAGTGAAACTCAGGGCGAGGATGGGTAAAAGGATTGTTTTCATTTGTTAAATAGTTGTTTTTTGTCTGTGATATTTACTGCACGAGTATGAACGACTTTTCATCTGTGTGCAACAAACCGCGTATTTTTTCTGCGTCTTTTCGTTTTCCTCTCGCACTTTTGCCAAGGGCTGTATAACTTTTTGAATGATGAGACCTTCGCAACCTCAGAGTTGGCACGCGAGTTGCTCATCAGGATCCACCAATCTGCTGCAATATGAAAAAAATCGAAGCTATCATTAAACCATTCAAGCTTGAAGAAGTAAAAGAAGCCCTCGCAGAAGTCGGCGTGCAAGGAATGACCGTTACAGAAGTAAAAGGCTTCGGACGTCAGAAAGGCCATACCGAAATCTATCGTGGTTCTGAGTATACTGTAGACTTTCTTCCGAAAGTAAAAATCGAGATAGTCGTTGATGACGCACAGGCAGAAGGAGTAGCCCAAGCAATCGTAAAGAGCGCAAACACCGGTAAGATTGGTGACGGAAAAGTGTTTCTCTCCACAATCGAAGAAGCCATCCGCATCCGCACAGGTGAGACTGGCTCTTCAGCAGTAGCTGTGAACTAAAAGTTCAGTTCAGATAAAATTTAATCCGCCTTTCTGTTCACGCAGGGAGGCATTTTTGCGTTTAGGGAGTGAGGGAGTGGTATTTGAAAATCCCCTGAGCCACGTATCTGTCTTCTCGATTGTTTTTGGGATAGGTAGCGCTACCCTTCTGCGATGATTGACTTGGATGCCAACGCTACAACAGCCCTTGATCCGCAAGTGTTGGACGCCATGCTTCCGTGGTTGACCGAGAATCATGCAAACCCATCAGGTTCTTACCGGTCCGCTAAAAAGGCCCGGACAGCTATCGAGGATGCACGGGCCCAAGTTGCTGCACTCGTCAACGCCAAGCCAGAAGAGATCGTTTTCACTGGATCGGGAACGGAGAGCGTGAACGCGAGTTTGCATTCCTTGCTGCAACTTACTTCCGAGGGTTCTGTTGTGTCCTCAGTAGTTGAGCATAGTGCGGTGCTTAGGTTTCTAGAATCTAGGGAGTGTGAAGTGAGTCTCTGCCCCGTCAATCGAGACGGAACGCTTCAGCTCCAAGAATTTAAGAAAGCCTGTGAAAGCGCACGTTGCGCCTCTATTATGATGGCGAATAACGAAGTGGGGGCAGTTCAGCCGATTAAGGAGCTCGTGCAGATGGTGCATCACAGCGGTCTACCGCTGCATTCAGATGCCGTGCAGGCGGCTGGGAAGATTCCCATCGACGTCCGAGAACTTGGATTAGAACTGCTCTCAATCTCAGCTCACAAGTTCCACGGCCCCAAAGGAATTGGGGCGATCTACCTTAGAAATGGATTTGAGTTTCGACCATTGATGCATGGCGGAGGACAGGAGAAGGGAAGGCGCAGCGGAACAGAGAATACAGCAGCAATCGTGGCCATGGGTGCGGCGGCTGATCTAGCGAAAGAAGCCCTCGCCGCAGGCGTGTCGGAGAAGCTCGCCAACATGCGTGACACATTCGAGAAGGCGATCTTAAAAGAGGTTGAAGGTGCAGTAGTGAATGGAACGGGGGCTAGTAGACTGCCGAACACGAGTCACATCTCCTTATCAGGATGCGACGCGGCAGGAATGTTGATCTTGCTCGATGAAATGGGGTTGGCCTGTTCGGCAGGCTCTGCATGCATGACTGGCCAGCAAAAGCCCTCCCACGTTCAGCTAGCCATGGGCATACCCGAGCAGATAGCCAAAACCAGCCTCCGTTTTAGCTTTTCGAGAATGAATCAAACATCCGAACCCGCAGAAGCAGCAGACATAGTCAGCCGCGCGGTCCGTAAACTAAGATCAGTCCAAGGCTCTGGCGTAGGACCTGTTTCAATTTATACTTCTTAGTATAAGCGAATTGATATGTAGCAAACGCACGTTAAACAGAAGTATTCCTATTGGTTTTGTTCGTTTCTTTTAAAATCCAAGTTCCTATTTACCATATTAATTTGCAGAATTTTAGTGTTGTGGAATTCCGCTGAGTTATACCACTTCAGAACCACTTTCAGTCGCTATACGGGTTGAAACATAAAATGGCAGGCAGTGATTCTTGGCGGGGAATTGCTAGGAGCGATTTCTCACAGATCGTTAAAACTGACTGGGGCTGGTAGGGGTGATAGTTCTCATTTCGGCTCAGTTTTTAGTTGGTTTTTTCTGACCAACAGGAAGACCGGGTGTGGTCAAGCTGACATCAGCTTGCGAGGGCATGTCGGACCACAACTCAGTTGCGCGTAGCCCCATGTCGTGCCAAGGCCGATGTAAGCCTAAGTAGAGCCTCGTGCCCCAACACTTTGCGGAAGCTTGGCTCGGTCCATAACGCTGAACCTGTAACTTTTTTTCCAGAGTGCTAGCTGAGTGGAATTCTAACTACGAAGAATACAAAGATAAAATCTACCAAACCTTACGAAGAAGAATTCAAGAAACGCGCTGTCGAAATGTGACGAAACTCCGGCAAACCCGCTGTCCAGATCGCCCGCGAACTTGGCTGCGCCGCAGACTCACTACGCACTTGGAAAGCCAAATATGACAACCCACTCGAAGGCTGCCTTGATCCTGATCAACTCACCCCTGCCGAACTCAAAAGGGAAAACGCACGACTCCGCAAAGAACTCAATCACATTACCGAACAGCGTAATATATTAAAAAAGTAACTGCCATCTTGGGGCAAAGAGTACCAAGGGAAAATATCAGGCAATCACCCATTTTAAACGTAAAACCCGTTCGATTTATATGTTTTGCAAACTTTTTTGAAGTCTCACCAAGTGGCTATTTCTCCTCGTTTAAAAGACCAATCTCACCTCGCAAAATTCGCCGAGAAAACCTTACGTCAAAAGTTATCAGCATCTTTACTCAACACAAAAGCCGCTATGGTAGACCAAGGATCTACCGCCAGCTTCGTAACGAAGAACAACCCATTTCTGAGAAAATGGTAGGACGCCTTATGCGTTGCGAAGGCTTGTTAGCACGGAAGAAACGCAGCTTTAGACCAACAACCACACAAAATATCGCTAGGCTAAAATACGCTCCGAACCGAATCAAAGACCGCCCCACCACAAGTGCTCCCAACCAGGTCGTAGTCACTGACATAACTTACGTGGCAACCAAACAGTGCTGGCTGTATCTCGCTGCTGTCATGGATCTGTATAGTAAAAGAATCAACGGACATCAAATCGAAGAATACATGCAAACCGACCTAATTGGGAAAGCTTTGGAAAAAGCCGTCAAACACCATCCGAAGCTAACAGGATGCGTCCATCACAGAGATAGAGGTAGCCAATATACCAGTCGCCAATACCTCCAGCAAGTGAGCGACTATGGCCTTCAATCCTCCATGAGTGCGAAAGGCAACTGTTATGACAACGCGGCCATAGAAAGCTTCTGGTCAACGCTCAAAACAGAAGCCTTTCCCGAGTCGGTAACTTTCGAAAGCAAAGAAACTGCAAGACAGGCAATCTTCGAGTATATTGACGGTTACTACCACACCCAGAGAATGCACTCATCGCTTAATTACCTTACCCCTTTAGCTGCTGAAAACGCTGCCAAATTAGCCGCCTAAAAACCAAAACAATCGGCTCGAAACACACTTCAATTTAAGGTGACAAGTCCAATGGGACAGGCTCTAAAATATTCGGCTCGTTTCCACTTAAGTATTGTGGAACATATCCATACACCATCCGAAGTGAAGTTCCACGTAAACATCCGCTTGGTATTAAGTATCGCATTGCGCCAAGTAGAATGACACCGGGGGAACCGTAAAAACGGGAGTGGTAGAGGTCGTTGCGCCAGAAAGAATGACACCGGATGAAAACATTATCTGGAATCATGAGTGAGCAAAGTAAGAAGAGAATATTTAGAAAGCAGCAGAGCGAGATATCCGTCACGAAATCGAGCGGGAAAAAGCCGAATGATTGATGAGGTGAGCGATACTTTCGGCTGGAATCGCAAGCACACGATCAAAGCGCTCAACGGGCAGGTCAGCCTCGGAAACCACGCCAAGAAGCGAGGCTCAAAACCCACCTATGGTCAGTCTGAGAGCGAGGTAATTATCGCCATCTGGAAACTCAGCGAACAGCCCTGCGGGCTACGCCTCAAAGCTACCCTGCCCGGTTGGTTGGGCAGCTACCAGAAGCACAATGGCAAGCTCTCCAAAGTGCTGCGAGAGCGGATTACCGGCTACAGCGCACGCACGCTTGAGCGCATTACCAAGCCCCATCGGATAGGTGGAGAAAAAGGCAGGCTCGGGCGAAAAACCGGACGCACTAGCCATCGTCTCAAAACCCTCATTCCGGTTCAGTGCGGGCCACAGGAAGTGGACAGACCCGGCTGGATGGAGGCCGATACAGTGAGCCATGGAGGAGGCAGCAGCAGTGGGGAATTTCTCTGGAGTCTGACCCTTACCGATCTTCATACCGGCTGGACTGAGCTGGGTGCGCTGTGGGGGAATAGTGGTTCTGAAGTCCGCGCAGGCCTTAAAAACATTGAGAAAAGAATGCCCTTTGAGCTCCTCGGCTTTGATTGCGACAACGGCAGTGAATTTTTGAACACCGTTCTGGAGCACTACCTCCTCACCCGGAATAGGCCGCCAAAATGGACTCAATCCCGCCCGTATAAAAAGAACGATCAGGCTCACGTGGAGCAGAAGAATTTTACCCACGTCCGCCAGCTCCTCGGCTACGGACGCTACGGTGAGATCGAACTGAAGGCTCTGGTAGAAGATCTCTACGAAAACGCCTGGCTACCGTTACGCAACTATTTCACACCTACTATGAAGCTGGTAGAAAAGACCCGTGAAGGCAGTCGTGTAAAAAAGAAATACGACTCACCCCGCACCCCTTGTCAGCGGCTGCTCCATTGCACGGAAGTTGCGGAAAAAACCAAACGGAACTGCGAAGGAAACAGCGGGCACTCGACCCAATAGACTTGGCCAGAAGTATCGAGGAAAAACTGGTGGTGATTTCGAAACGAGTAGATCGGATTGAAGACGAACGGGAAGAACTGAGAACGTGGGCGGAAGAATCAACGGAGGAACCAAGCAGGGCTGAGGGCACCCCCGGATCGGCCGATTTAAGAGGCGTTGTGCCTCCGGTCGCTGCCGCTCCCTCCGTCCCAACGCCTCTCAAATCGAGTCAAAAGCTTGCAAAGAAGTCAAAAAACAACAGAACTAAACCAAGTCCCGAGTGTCATGATCCTTGTCGCAACGACCTAGCCCTCTCCGGTGTCATCTTTCATTGGCGCAACACGGTCCCTTCTTCACGTGGCGAAGAATGAGCCGCTGAGGAAAGGCTGGAAGACCAGCGAACGCCCCACGAACCACCTGCGCGCTAGCGGACGGCGCGACATCTGTAACAGCGAGTTTTACGAGCTAGCAGATGGCGTGACGGCCGCGGGGTTTGCCTCTGGAGGTTGGTTTGGCCCGCCTATTCAAAAAGCCAAATGAAATTCATAAAGCTATAATTCATAAAGCCAGGCTTTTGACACAATAGGCTTTTTGACGAGAATTAAATTGCAGTGGTGGTCGGGATGGGTAGGGTGGGGGCAGATGAGTAGGAACAACCGCAGACGCTGGATCGCACCTTGGAAGAATTCGTTGGTGAAGCCGGAGATTTATCACACTTGTGGACGGGTGGTGGGGCGGAGCTTTTTGTTGGGAGAGGAGGAGCGGGAGCATTTCCGGATGTTGATGCGTATGTGCGAGAAGTTTACTGGTTGCCGAGTGCTGTCCTACTGCCTGATGTCTAATCACTTCCATATTCTTCTGGAGGTGACGCCGGTTCCTGAGAGTGGGATCACGGACGCGGTATTATTTCAGCGGTTGGGCGTTTTCTACAGCGAGGCTAAGGTGGCAGCGATCGCGGCGGAACTGGAGGAGGCTGGGGCGGTGCGAGAGCGGGGGGAGTTTGAGCTGGCACCTGTGGATGAGACGGGGGCGGTGTTGACTCGGGAGGAGGAACTGAAGAGGGCGCGGACTGATGCGGCCGAGCGTGTGGAACAGATTCGGAGTCGCTATACGAGGCGGATGCATGATTTGAGTGAGTTTATGAAGTCGCTGCTAGAGCGTTTTACGAAGTGGTTTAATCGCAAGCACTCGCGCTCCGGAACATTGTGGGAAGATCGGTTTAAAAGCGTAATCGTGGAAAGTGGGCAGGCGGCGAGGACGATGGCGGCTTACATCGATTTGAATCCGGTGCGGGCGGGGATGGTGTCTGATCCGGCGGAGTATCGGTGGAGTAGTTACGGGGAGGCTGTGGGTGGTGGGAAGAAGGGGAATGGAAAAAAGGCGAGGGAGGGTCTTGTGCGGGCTTGTATGGCGCACAAAGGGGAAGGGTTTGATGCGGAGAGATGGAAGGAGGTTTCGCGGATTTATCGGCGGGCGATGGGGCTGGCGTTAGGGAGGAAGAGTGGGCGTGCGACGGTTAGCAAACAGAAGGCGGTGACGATGAATACGGCAGAGATGTTGGCTTCGAAGGATAATGAAACGGTGTTGCCGGACTTGGGGATGGCGAGGATGTTGCACTGTCGAGTAAGATACTTTACGGACGGGGCGGTGATTGGGAGTAAGAGCTTTGTCGATGAGGCGTTTGCGAATGCAAGGGAGAGGTTTTCGGAGAAGAGGAAGGATGGTGCGCGGCGAATGCGGGGGAGTGGGAAGGCGGCGGCGGGTGTGTTGTGGAGTGTGAGGGATTTGAGGGTGGATGTTAATTAGGGAGGGGGAGGTTTATTTGATGTTGGGCCGTATGGGTTTGGAGAAAACATTGCATGCGGGCCACAGATCCGGCGGTCTTTCAGACCTTGAGAATTTGTTTTTTGTTAGAGTCATAGCCCTGCGGACTATGCTGGTATCTTGACGCTCCATTGGAGCTTAAGATTGGCCTTTGGTTTGTGTTACTAGCCCTACGGACTATGCTGGTATGGGGGCGCTCCTGCGGAGCTGAAGATTGGTTTGTGGATTGGGTCGTAGCCATGGGGACTATGTTGGTTTGCAGGGGCACGTTCAAAGCTGAGGTTTGGTTTTTGGATTGGGTCATGGTGCAAAAAGGCAAATGCAGAAAGGGACAGACCTTTTGTGGGGTTTTCGATGGTTCATGGGAATATTAGTAGGCGTCCTACCAAGCGGGAAGTGTCCCGTGAATCGTTAGAATAGAGTGGCGGCTGATTGGTCCCACACGTCAGCGTGGAGTTGCGAAACCAAAACCAACCAACCACCATGAATCATGAAAGTAAGCGGAGGGTATACGACCCGCTTTGGGATCTCGCAGTGGCACCTGTGCCAGCGGTAGTCTGGCGGAATGTCCACATGAGTCATCTCCGAGCCATGGCGCGTCGCAGACGCGACTTTCGTTGAGATCGAGAACTGCCGTCCTTCCGAACGGCAATTGCGCGTCGAGTTTGGCTGCTGCCTGCAACTTCTCATCACCGACCCAAGCCAGGTGCCTCTCGCAGTCAGCCTCATCGAAACCCTTCGCGTAGGAAAGGACTTTTCCCAATGATCGGCTTCCCCTCCGGTGTGCGCGTCTACCTCGCCATAGAACCCCATAACCGGTAACCGGCGTAGTTGCGCAAGTCCTTCAATGGCCTCGCCGCCATCGCCTCGGTGCTGGTGGAACGCGGTCTGGAGAACGGCGCACTTCTGGCCTTCACACTTCTTCTCGACGGCATCGACATGCGCGGCGCGGAGATAATGCCGTGGTATGAAAGGGATTGAAAATCCCTCTATCAAACTATTAAGAATTTAGTAGTTGGCGCGTTCTCTGCTTCAGTCATCGCTTCGAAACTCCGGAACAGATCATCGCCTGTCAGGCCCTTGAGATCGAGGCATTCAAGGAGGCCGACCGCCTTCTCGAAGCTAAGCTGGACCATCCACTACGCCGCCTCTTTGGCTGCAAAAGCGAGAAGATTTATCCTGCCCAACTCGAACTGCTCTTCAAGGAAATGCCGGAAAAGCCGGAATCCTCCCCCGACCCGGTCGCACCGGAGGAGGCCGCATTAAACGCCGCTGAAGAGTTCGTGCCGCCGAAGAAACGCGCTGCCCACCGTTCCCGCATTACCGGCCTAGAAAACCTCCCCGTCGAAACAAGCGAATCGAGCGGAGCGACATAGACAGGAGCGAAGGCGACGTGCCCCAAAGGGGTGTGAGCGGCGGCGAACATCAAACACCCGTGCGGCTACCTCGTGCCCGGCAGCGGAAAATCATCCCGCGGATACATGTGGATCGCAAACGACCCACAAGGTAGCCTCTTTTACCACTGGGGAATCGGGGGCGGCTGCGATCAGCTTATCGAAACCATAGGCGGAAAATTTTCCGGACACATCCAGTGCGACGGCTACACGGTTTACAAAACCTACGCCAAAGCCAATTCGCAGGTGAGCCTCATCGGCAAGCTCTACGGAATAGAAAAAGACCTGCTTACGAGCGGAGCTAGTCCATCGCAACGCCAAAGCACCCGTGTTAAATACAGCACCCCACTCGTCAAAGCGATCCGTGCAGCCATGGAAGCCGCCACAGGCAAGCATCGACCGCGAAGTCTCATGGGAAAAGCCCTGAGCTACGGCCTCGGCCACTGGAAGGCCTTGACTAGATACCTCGAAGACGGCCGCTTCGAGATCGACAACAATCCCCATCGTGGAACGAGAGTGGAGAACGCCGTTCGCCCCGTCAAACTCGGCGCAAAGAATTGGTTGTTCTTCGGCTCAAAAGAGGTGGGTCACAACGCAGCAATCATCTACACGTTGGTAGAGAACTGCCGAAGACAAGAGGTTCCAGTCGAAGCCTACCTACGCGAACTACTCACCCGCCTTCCCGGACTAACAGATCCGGAAACCATCGCCAGCCTTACCCCAGCAAGAATCGCCGCCATCCGCCACGGGAAATCCGCAGCAGCCTGAGGCTAGTCAAGGGGGGCGCATATCCTCCGCTTTTAGCCAAACTCTGACACCAGGGTGTGATGGGCTAAGGCTTATTTCTTGTGGAATGGCGATCAGGCTAGACAGTTTTTGACTGAATTACCTTTCTGTTGGCAAAACTCTACCTTCGAGTGGAAGGCGGCGAGAAACGATAAAACCAGCCGTTATGATAGTGAGAAACGATGAGGAGACAGACAGTCCAGCAACCTTCCAGACCTCGTGTGAAAAGAGATACAGCGTGTAACTATTGTTTGGCAGGATCCAGCTATCATTCTGAAAGATCCACCAGTGCAAAGTCCTAAACATGCCTCGCCATGCGACCATGGACCAAACGCCAAACAGAAGGACCTCTACAACGCAGAATATAACAGCGTAAGACCACACTGTTCTCCATCTAAATAGCTTCCTTAGTAGAAAGAGCGCCAAGATCAAACCAACCGCAACAATTAAAGCTCGGCGAAGTAGCCTTCTCACATCCTCAAAATGGCGCTGCTCCCTCTCACCTAGCCAGTAGCCATCGAGTTTCCTCGAAACTTCTTTGAAGTCCGTGCTTTCCCAAAGTGCATCGCTTATGATCGAAGCATCTTTTACATAAAGACTACCTCTCTTATCGCTCAGCAGTTCTGAGTGCATGGTTACGCTGTAAAGAGTGTTCCATACTGGAGGCAGTGAAAGCAGCACGCAGAGTAAACACAAAACTGCTATATGAAGCAGCAAAGGTATTACTGATCTTTCAACAAGAGAGCGGACAATTTCCCGGATAGGCATCGAGTAGATTTTTTACTCCAAAATACTGCCAACAGGTTTGCGAAGGGCAAGAAATACCGGAATGGAACTGGCAAGAACCCCTATGTTCGCAGCTATGACAATCCACATAGTCTCGTAGCCCCAATAGAGTTCAGTAAGGTTCTCAGCTCCACTGACTTTCAGAGCACTGAAAATACGGTCGTGATTAACTGATAATAAGTAGATCACGCCCCCGGTGACACAGTTCACGATCAACACATTCTCGAAAATGGTCCGCAAGACTAGCATGACAGACGAGACGCCAAAACTTCTCAGCAATGCAGAGACATACATTCCCTGACGAAACTCCAAGATAGAAAGCACGCCGTAAATTAAAGCCAGTGCACCTCCTAAAATTGTCGCCAGCCAGAAGCGCATGACGGTTTGCTGCTCTTCCATTTTGTTGAGCTTCTCTCTCAACATCTCCGCATTCTTAATATCGATCTTACCTGAGCCATCTGCACGAACCACATAGCGAATTGCTTCACTAAGGTTTGCGATTGTTGGAGCACTATCACTCCGCTCGAGGTAATAAATCATGGAGTAGCCGGACCTTAGGAATTCTGCTGCCCGCTGAGCCGGTATGAAGAGAGTATCTCCTTGTAGGACCTGGGCCACCCGATCCTCGGGCTTCAGAACAATTCCGCGAAAGTCAGCCTGCTGCATCTTGTAATCTACCAAGAGCCCAGCCGGCATATTTCCACTGAGCACAAAAACTTCATGGCCGTAGCGAAGGTAAGGAAGCAGGCCTATAATGTCAGCGTCGTCGTAGGCTACCACAGTCGCATTTCTGCCGTTACTTCCAGCTGCAGAGGCTAGCAGGACACGGGCGGTAAACAGATCTCCCCATTTGCGGATACTTCGGAAACGATCTGATGAAGTCCCCTTGTCAAGATCCTGGGCAGTAACAGTCTCTACAATGAGTAGGTTATCAAGCCCGAACTCCTTGACCTGAGAGCGGATTTTCTCGATCTGCATCCGGAATCCAACCAAGAGGAGGATAGATAGACTCACCATGATCACAGTGACCACGGAACGCGCCATTACACTCCCAGGCTGCTCAAACCAGCGCTTCCAAGTGTCCTTCCAGAGGTAAGAAGCGGTTAAAATCCAAGATGTCATTAGCTAGTTTGTCGAGTCGGGAATCATGTGTGCAGATAATCGCAACCCGTTCACCTTCTGCGATGAAGTCGCGCAACACTTTAATAATAATCCCAGTGTTTAGGTCATCAAGACCAGAGGTGGGTTCATCCAGAAGAAGAACCCGTGGCTCTTTAATGAGTGCCCGAGCAATTGTTGCCCGCTGCTGCTGTCCTCCGGACATCGTTTTGGGAAGCCGTTTCGTAAAGTCTTCAAGACCGAGAAGTTTAAGGAATTTCTCCGCATTTCTGTTTCTTTTGTCATGAGTGATTCCTGCCAAGGATGCGGCAAGCTGCAGATTTCGCTCAACAGTTGCAAGAGGAAGTAGATTGAGTTGCTGGAAAACGAACCCTAAGGCCTCTTTCTGAAATTGCGCGGAGTTCCTTTTAAACCCATCAATCTTCACTGATCCTGCTTCAGGTTTTAGGTATCCTCCTATGATTCGTAATAATGTGGATTTGCCACAACCGGAGTAACCCTTAATCAAGTGAATACCTTCACAAAAATCGTGACTGAAATCATTGAGGACCCTCGGTGCTTTGGAAGCATAACGAAAGCTAATGTTGCCGCAGTGAACCATAGAAAAATTACAGAAACTTATTTAAAGAGCCTGGGGGTAGGAGATTGCTAGATTTTTTTGGCCTTGTGCCAGTAAAGTAGCTGCTGGCCACAGCTTCTTCACCATCACTGCCCAATCCGTCGTCTCGGTTTTACCAAGCGCAAAAAGTGCAAGATCATATTTTGGAACAATATAACATTCCGCCGGCAGTTTATAGACAAGGTCACCGCTCATCTGAGTTCCGGTAAGTCGCTTAAGCGATTCATTGTTTTCTAGCGGCACAGAAAACACATATTTCCTTTCCTCTCTCTGTGTCCTTTGGTCTTTTTCAACACGGTCCTCGGTAAACGTTAAAAGTGTCCGCGCTTCATCGTTGAGACTGATGTGTAAACGTTGAGGCTGTAAATTGATCCAGGCCGCATTGCTAACGCTAAGATGTGCGTTGATCTCTGAAAAATCACTGAGAGTGGCAAAGGTCTCACGCGAAGCCACCGTATACTCACTCTGCCCCACCACATAGTTTACATCCAAGCGGAGTTCACCAGTGAATGGTGCTGTGTAAACCGATCGATCCTTCGCCTGCTGATACTGACGCTGACTTTTAGTAAAATCCATCTCTTGGATACGTTGGGCACCATCTAGAAGTTTATCATCAAACTCCTCCGCCCAAGCAACTTTCTGCTCGGCGATCCGGAGAGAAGCACGTGCATCAGATAACGCATTTTCATTTATCCTTCCCATGTCGGATCCAAATAGATCTTGAGACATCTCCTCCATCGCCGGATTCTCGAGAATCATCTCTACAAGTTTGACCTTTCGCCGAGCCTCTTCCAATTCCTCTTTAGCTTGCTTACGCCGTTCCGGTGTTTCTAAGTTATCTCGTTTCATGTCCTCGAGAATTTGCCGCTCTTTCTGAATCGTCAGGCGCTCGCCTTGCTCGGCCAGTGTCTCTACATCCATTCGTGAGATCACCTGATCTTCAGTGACCTGAGTGATTTTATCCGGCACCTCAAATGTCATAATTCCTGAAGCCTCACTATCGATTGACAACGATAGCTTTGGCTGAATATCAAGCGGCATTGTTCCAATCACGAGTTCTGAGGACCTTTGAAAGCTACTCCAATCCCACTCAACTTCTGGGAGAACGTCACCTTCAACGGTTTGTTCGGAAGCCACCGAACTAGAACTCGGATTACAGCTCATTAGTTGTGTAACTACAGAGCAAATCATAAGGGAAAGCAGGGGTTTCATCGTTAAAGTTCTTGAGTAGGATTTAAGATCAGCGGCTTTTACGCGTGGAAGCCCTCATTTGCGAGCGCTTTTCCCGAGTTTCCAGCCAGCGCCGAGTGATGGGCCTCCAGCGGTTCTCATCGATCAGCCAGAAAGATGTCGATATTTCAATTTCTCTAGCAACTAGACGAATCTCAATCTCCTGCAATTTGCGCATTGTCTGGATGGCTCCCTGTGGATCATTGACTAAGCCCGCTAGAACAGCCTTGCGGTAACCTCCCATTGCTTGGCGATGCTTTGTTAACTCAGTCTGCACTTCTGCTAAAGCCCTCTTTCCTTCTAACAGTTTTGTGATCTCGTCGCGCTGGCGTTTATCCTTGCGCCAGTCTCTGATCGTTTTATCCGCCATCGTGCGCCTGATTTGCTGCCGGATTGTGCCTTGCGTATCCAAGTTCCAATTTAGTGAGGGGCCAAACCTGATCTTTCCAACCTCGAAGGACTGTCTGTTCGTCGAGTTGTAAAGAGGAGGTGCGGAAACGCTGAGATTCGGCCGTGGCAAGTAACGTAGGTAAAGATCTAGAATGCGGCCGTCTTCTGCAATCTGTTCCAAGGCCAGAAGGTTGAGCTGAAGCATTCCCCACCGAGAAGTATCTGTAAAATCGAGGCGGCTCGGTTTGTAAGTGATGTCGGGGAGTCCTTTGGTGTTGAGGTAAGCGGCATCATACCCAGTCATATAAAAATCACCCACTCTGGTAAGCCAATCGCGCTGGGCATCTTCCCATTCAGATCTTGCCTCATTGTTGGCGGTTCTCAAGGTCAGAATCTCGATACTTTCTAGGTCACTTACTCCACTTAGAAGCTGGTCTTGGAAGTCCAGTGCACGCTTCTGCATGTTAAGAAGTCTTTGCTCCTGAAATAAACGATAGAGTCACGATAACCTGCTGGCGCATTTTCTGCTCCGCTTGGAGCTCAGCACCGATATAATAGAGCTTCCGGGTATAAACTTGTTTAGGAAGTTGAAGAAGTGCACCTAGTGGGAGAAAGCTATAAATCCGGAGTTGCGGATCCGTCACTATGTCTGCGAACTCTTCAATAGGCACGTTATTTGAAACTCCTAAGCCAACCAAGGGTAGTAGATTCCTCCAAGTTTGTTTTTGCTGTTGGCGGGCATTCTCAATCTGGTTGTCCGCTTGGATCAGTTCAGGATTACTTAGGAACATTTTCTCCATCGCCTCGTTCCAAGTCAGATCTACAACACCCTGACCACCTAAGCTCTTTTGAATTCTAAGTTTCTCCAGGAATTCATCTGAAATTTCGCCCCTTGTTTCGGAAAGCCTCTTCTCAGCCGGCTTCATCCAAACACAGGATGTTAAAAGACCAAAAACACATATGGTGAGTTTTTGTCCGTATATTCTAAACATATGCTTATTTAATGCAGTGATGACAGCTTTTCAATCCGTAATTAAGCTAAATACATCCGCATATTTATAGATAGACTACAGTTGCGAAACTAAAACCTTAGTTAAACGGTATGAGTTTTTGGAGAACCTTAACTATGTAAAAAATGATAGCTCTCACTACGTGAGAGCTATCATCAAATCTAAACTTAATATGTTTCGGTTAAAATTCTTTAAAGATTGGATTGAAAAGTAATCAGGAAAGAATGGTAACCAAAACTATAAGATATGATAGATAATTACCCATTGGTTGCGAAGATGAAGCCGTTGTCTTCGTCGTCGCCGGTTGTGTCAGTGATATCTGGCTCTGCAGTGAAGAGAGTAGCATCAAGATCATGACGGAAAGTTCCGGTGAGACGGTTAACAGTTGCACCGATAACTACTTCCACTTGATACCAAGTTCCAGATACGAGCACCGATGGTGTAGATTGCGCGCCGCTGCTGAGTGTATCTCTATCTACGATGAAGATATCGTCTTCATCTGCAGTATTGATGTCGCTAGTGTCAACATCTCCATCACCGTTGATGTTACCTTCTGAGATATATAGCTGACCTTGGTAGATAACAAGTGAGAGATCGTCACCAACACCTTCACCTTCAAGTGTTGCGAGACTCACAACAGCTTCGTTTTCGTCAGTGTTGATCGCTGCGTTGTTAGCAACTGTGCCCACACCCGAAATATCGTCGGTGAAGTCGGTAGCTACTGGTGAAGCAGCTGCGCTATCGTTCACGAACAGAGCTGCGTCAGTGTCGTTGATCGCACCAGCTGTGAAAGTTCCAACCAATGTGTTTCCAACAGTATCAGTGTAGGTCAAAACTACGTCAGTGAGGTCAAAGAATATGTTGTCGCCTGGCCCATCAAAAGAGAACCGCTGATCCAACTCATCGATGGTCGCAACTGCAGAGCCATCTACATATTGAAGATTTACGATGTCAACTGGAGCATCTACGAGGACAGTATTGTTGTCGTCGTCCTCCGCGTCAAGATCCGCAGAAACAGGGCTGTCGATATCGTAGCTAAGTTCGTAATTTCTGAGTGGCTCACCTACAGCACTGTCAGTTTCAATGCTGAGCTTTAGGTCAGAAACAGAAAAGAAGCTTCTTTTCATGTTTTCAATACCACCGAGGCCAGCGCCTCCATTTCCGCCGCCGACGTTTACGCCGTCGACTCCGTCTTTACCGTCATCTCCGTCACAAGAGACCAGTATAGCGGAACTCGCAAGCGCGGCACCAAGCGTGAGGAATTTCATTTTCTTATTATTCATTTGTTTGTAGTTGTGTAATTTAACTTTTCGCAGGGTGCTCTAAAAGTGCTACCTCGGCACGGCTGTTGTAATTCGATTGGCAACTTCTTCAAGACATTTTTGATCTTTCCCCGTTTTTTTTTCGTGGGCAGATTGTATTGGAAGATCAGAGTATCCTGAGTCTTTCGACCGAGGGCGGCCACTATCACCGCATGGTTTCAGAGAAATTGTATAGCGCCGCGAAAATACGCCGCTCATTGTTCCCGTATCATCGGCTTTGAAAACCTCCCGGTGGAAATCACCGGGCTGGTCGACATCACCCAGCCTAGGTTTTTCAAACGCCTCATTTTGCGTCCGAAATCCCGCCGCCAGAACCAACGCCACCTCCCGCTCTACCGGCAGGAGAAAATTTTCGTCTGACACGTTGTGGGAATCTCACTGGGGAAACCCACGGGATACCATCATCCATTGGCTCCAGAGATTCATGGCTTTGTTAGAAACGGTAGTCCTCACGATCATTTTCGAACCTCTCGCATCAGACTACCTTCAGGTTGGCCAGACACTTGTGCGCTACCTCGTGCTCGGCAGGGGAAAAGCGTTAGATTGATAACCTGTGTGTTCTAAAGGACAGTAGGGCAGCCTCTTTTCACCACTGGGGAATCGGGCGCGGCTACGATTAGCTGACCGAAACTATAGGCGGAGAATTTTCAGACACATGCGGTGCGACGGCTACGGGTCTTACAAAACCTACGACAAGACCGATCCGCTCGTCGAAGCGATCCGTGCAGCTATGGAAGCCGCCACAGGCAAGTATCGACCGCAAAGTCTCATGGGAAAAGCCCTGAGCTACGGCCTCGGCCACTGGGAGGCCTTGACTAGATACCTCGAAGACAGGAGATTCGAGATCGATAACAATCCCCATCGTGGAACGAGAGTGGAGAACGCCGTTCGCCCCGTCAAACTCGGCGCAAAGAATTGGTTGTTCTTCGGCTCAGAAGAGGCGAGTCACAACGCAGCAATTATCTACACGTTGGTAGAAAACTGCCGAAGACACGGAGTTCTGGTCGAAGGCCTGCCTACGTGAACTTCTCACCCGCCTCCCCGGACTAACAGATTCGGAAACCATCGCCAGCCTTACCCCAACAAGAATCGCCGACATTCGCCGCGAGAAATTTGCTGAAGTCTGATACAGGTCAGAAGAGTCGCGTTTCCTTTACTTACGTTTTACGAGCAGATCTGGGAGAAAAGCCGCGTTAGTCATTTTAGTTAACGTGCTCAAATTGGGTCTTTTAGAAGGATATCCCAATGAATCTAGCGGAGTCATGAGGTAATCCAAAGCGAACAACGCATGATGTGAATTATGTCCTACTGCGGCGAAGGATCAAAAGCGCGCAACCGCCAAATCCTACCAAAAGACCAGATGGTTCTGGGATTTCTACCTGACTAAGGGTCAAACTACTCAACCGGCCATTTGACTGATCATTGACCGAGATTAACAAAGCATTAAAATTGTTCGCGCTCGTATAATTGAAAACACGCGTGGCAGTTGAACTTCCATTGAGGAAGTAGCTTACTGTCCCGAAATTGGTCGTTCCGTTATACTTGGAGAGATCAAGATTGATCCGAAGCGTATTCGAGATGCCGTTCCCTGGATTCGCGTTAGCCAAACTGTTATCAGTATCAGGTCCGGCAAAAAAGCTCACTGTTCCGTTCTGCCGTACGATTGTTGTAGCAACACCAGTTCCGTTACTGTCAGCTTCAGACAAACGAGTGAACTGCGTGTTGATATCAGGTTGATTCAATATCGAGAATCCCAACGATGTCCACGTATTCGTTGCATTGCCGGTTGTGATATCCCCGATTGTCATCTGGAGATCGAAAATACCCGTAGCGGAGCCTTTCGAATTGTTGATGTAATTTCCGAGATTTAAATACGCTGAGCCATCATCAGCGGCGCCAGCATCGAAAGTAAGCGTTCCATTCGCGTTAAACTGGAATGCGCCGTCTCTTGCAACCCAAGTTGCGGATCCACCCGCAGCGGTGATTGCGCTAGAAAAAACCGTCGCATCCTTGTTATGTATCGCACCAGTGCGGTTCCAATCTTCCTGGATAATAATGGCTGCGGGTAGGTTCGATACAGCGCAAGCTGATGAGAGCCCGATTACGAATAGCTTTCTCAAGGTCATGCGAGTGGGTTTTGGATACTAGAAGAGGGAGAGGGAAATTTTTTACTAAAAACTGGCTAAGGATGAAAATAAGACAGATATGAATGGCAGGTCAAGGTTCTTTTCCGAAGAAGCTGTGGAGTTCTCCGTCGGAGTTGCTCACCCTTTCCCGGGGTTAGGCTCCTTCTTCCCGGGGTTACGCTCCTTCTTCCCGGGGTTACGCTCCTGCGTCGCTCACCCCGCGCTACTTTCCGTTATCCCTCCGGGATGCTTTCGTGTATTTCTTTCCGTTATCCCTCCGGGATGTTTTTGTGTATTTCTCTGCCTAGGGTTTAATGAGGGTGGTGGAGTGGAAGGAGTGCCAGTCGTCGAGGTTGTTTAGGTTGATGGCATCAGTTTGTTTGCCTTCGGGGTAGCCGATGGTTTCTAGGATGGTGGCGCGGGTTTTCTCTTCGTGCTGATAGCCGATGATGGCTGCGTTAAGTTGAGAGACTGCGGTTTGGTTGAGTTTGGTGGCGTTCGCTATGATATATCTCTCAAATTGAACGTAGGTAGGTTTCTCAGATTTTACGAAGGTGAGGAGGGCTTCACGGTCGAGTCCTAGCGCGTCGAGGACCATTTGGTCGTAGCCTTGGCCGCAGGCTGGGTAATCGGGATGAAGTTTATCGGCAGCGCCTAGGGAAGCTTTTTGCCAGAGGCGAGGGAGGTGAAGGATGCCAAGTGGGCCGGGGGTGCCGGAGGAGATGGTTGGAACGATGTTTTTGGACATGCGGGAGAGTAGAGTGAAAGCCGGGGAGTGGGAAGTGGGAAGTAGCGAGTGGGGAGTGGGGAGTGGTTGAAAGGATTGCGGGTTGGGGGTTTGCTGTTAGGGTGGGGGGCGTGGTTGAGGTAGTTTTTCATCGAGGGCTTTATTTGCCGGAGGCGGATTTTTGGTTAGATCCGTTTGATGCGAAGGAGTATGCATTTGTTTCCCATGCGCATGCGGATCACTTTTCGAGGCATGAGATGGCGCTGTGTTCGGATGTGACGGCGAAGCTCGTTGAGGCGCGTTTTGGTATGGGAACCGAGAATCTAGAGGGGGTGCCTTTCGGGCATTCGGTGGAGAGGAATGGCTTTCGAATGAAGATGCTGCCAGCGGGGCATATTGTTGGATCGGCGATGCTTCATGTGACGCGGAAATCCGATGGAGCAACTTTGCTTTACACGGGGGATTTCAAGATGCGGAAGGGTAGGACGACAGAGGTTGTGAATTTAATTCAGGCGGATGTTTTGATTATGGAAACTACGTTTGGGCTTCCGAATTTGGTGTTTCCCTCGCAGATGGAGGTGGATGCAGATGTTTTGCGTTTTGTGAATGATGCATTGGCGGATGGGGAGGTGCCGGTGCTTTATGGGTATTCACTTGGGAAGGCACAGGAGGCGTTGGCTCTATTGGCGGAGAATGATATTCCGGTGCTCTCGCATATTAAGGTGGCGCAGATGACGGATGCTTGTCGGGCGGCGGGTGTGAATTTGCCAGAACCTATAATTTTTGAGGGGTTAGCGAAAGCGGGGCATGTGGTAATTGCGCCACCGAATTGCGTAAATGCAAAGGTGATGCGGGGGCTAAAGAATAAGCGGACGGCGATGCTGAGTGGGTGGGCTATGCAACCGGGTGCGATTTATCGTTATAGAACAGATGATATGATTGCGATGTCGGATCATGCAGATCATCCGGGTTTGCATGAATGTGTGACGCGGGTGCGGCCAAAGCGGGTGCTGACGGTGCATGGGTATGCTAAGGAATTTGCGGCGGAGCTACGGGCGAAGGGGATTGAGGCGTGGCGAGCGGAGGGTGGGGATCAGTTAGAGCTTTCTTTGGGGAAAAACCAGACGCGCAGCATGGGAGGGGGCACGCCGCGGCACACTCGTGCAATCTGTCAGCTGGCAGATTTTTCGGATGTTTGCCGATTGATTGGCGAGACGAGCAGTAGGTTAGCGAAGACGGGGTATTTAAAGAATTATTTGCGGACTTTGGAGGCTGATGCGGATTTACGTTTGGCGACGCGGTGGCTGACAGGTGAGGCGCTGCCACGAGTTGGTGGTAGGCGGATGCTGAATATAGGTGGCGCGGCGATTAAGCGGGCACTGCTCTCGATGCCGGGGGCGAAGGAGGAGAGGTATCGAGAGATTTCAGCGAGACAGAATGACTTGGGTAGGACTACGCGGATTTTTCTGCAGGAATTATCATTGAAGCCACAGCCGATTTCTTTGGAGGGCTTGGAGGCGTTTTTGATGAAACTGCAAGATGCTACGGGCTCGCTAGATAAGGCGAAGGAGCTTTCGGAGCGGCTTGCGAATCTTCATCCGGCGGAGGGGGAGACGGTGGTGAAGTTGCTAACAGGGGATTTGAGGATCGGGCTGAAGGAGGGGCTAGTGGAGGAGTCGGTGGCAGAGGCGTTTGAGGCACCGATTGCTGAAGTCCGGCATGCGAATATGCTGGTGGGTGAGTTGGGTGAAACGGCGGTTTTGGCAAAGGGGAAGAATCTAGGGAGTGCCCAGCTGACGCCGATGGTGCCGATCCGCTGTATGCTGGCGGCACCTTTGGAGAGAAATGCAGAGGATGACCGGCCGGAATTTGAGAAATTGCCATTGGAGCCGCCTTATTGGCTGGAGCCGAAATACGATGGGATCAGGGCGCAGCTGCATAAGAACGGAGAGGAGGTTGGGCTATTTTCGAGAGATTTAAGGCCGTTGGATGAGGAGTTTCCGGAATTGATCGAGGAGGCAGGAAAATTAGAGGGAGATTTTGTGTTGGATGGTGAGCTGATTGCTTATGCGGAGGGGAGGAAACTGGGTTTTGCGGATTTGCAGAAGCGGCTTGGGCGGAGGAAGGTGGAAGGCGATTTGTTTGCGGAAACTCAGGAGGGTGGAGGGCCAGCTCCGTTGCGTTATGTGGCTTTTGATATTCTTTGGGCGGATGGTGAGAGTTTGCTGAAGCTTCCTTTGAAAGAGCGCAGGCAGAAGTTGGAGGAGGTGAAACTCGAAGGGATGTTTGGGAAGATTGAGGTGAAATACGCGAAGGATGCGGCGGAGGTGGAAGGGGCGTTTAAAGCTGCTTTGGGGGTGGGGGAGGAGGGCCTGATTGCGAAGGATCCGATGAGTGTCTACAGTCCGGGTCGGCGGGGGAAAGTTTGGATCAAATTGAAGGGTGTGATGCCTACTTTGGACTGTGTGGTGGTAGCAGCAGAGCAGGGGCATGGAAAGCGTTCAGCGGTGCTTTCGGATTATACTTTTGCGGTGCGCGATGAGGAGAGCGGGGAGTTGCGGACTATCGGCAAAGCGTATTCGGGGCTGACGGATCTAGAGATCGAGGAGCTGACAGAGCATTTTAAGAAGCATACGATTTTGAAGCAGAAGCGTAAATATCAGGTGGAGCCCAATGTGATACTAGAGATTGCCTTTGATGCGATCCGAAGGTCAGCACGGCACGATGCTGGGCTGGCTTTGCGGTTTCCACGGATCAAGGCGATCCGGAGAGATAAGGGAATTGACGAAATTGACACATTGAGGACGGCACTCGGACTACTAGGGAAATAGGAGGTTTGCGGTGGGGTTAGGCATTTAGTTTATCAAAATAAGTATACTTTTTCTGATAGAGTCTTGCATAATAAGGCTGCTCTGGTTAGCTGCGCGACGTTATGGCAAGCGTAGGAGCAATGGAATTTCCAAAAGACGGGTTTGAGGCGGTAATATTTGATTGCGATGGGACTTTGGTAAACTCGATGCCAGCGCATTTCGATGCATGGTGTGAGGCTTTGGCATCGTATGGAGCGGGGGGGATTTTCAAAGAGGATGTTTTTTTTGCGATGGGAGGACGGCCGACGCGAGACATTGTGGTGGATCTGAATTCGGAATACAATTTGAAGTTGGATCCAGAAGCGATTGCCTTAGCGAAACGGGAGGCATTTCTGAAGAAGCTTGGGGAGGTGCGGTTGATTGATGAGGTGGCAGATTATGCGAGATCGCTGCGAGGAAAGGTGCCATTGGCGGTGGCATCGGGTGGGTCCCGGTATGTTGTGGAGAAGACTTTGCGCCTTTTGAACTGTTCGGATTGGTTTGACGAGGTGGTGACGGCGGACGACGTAGAGAACGGTAAGCCGGAGCCGGATATTTTTCTTCATGCAGCGAAGCTACTAGGGGTGGAACCTAGTAGGTGCCTGGTGCTGGAGGATGCGCCTCCGGGTGTGCAGGCGGCGGAGGCAGCGGGTATGAGGGTGATTACGGTGCCGATGCCTTTGGTGGAGTATAGATAAGGCGCGCTGGCGCCAGCAGCCTTGTTTATTCTGCGAGGGACTCGATGTAGTCTAGCAGGGCAGCGAAGTCTTTTACGGTCATGTTTGAGACGAGGCCCGGTGGCATCATGGAGATAGGTGGAGTTGTGCGGTCTTTGATGTCAGCAGTTTTGAAGATGTGATCTTGACCGGTGATATCGCGTAGCGTGACTTCATCTGCGCTTTCCGCGATGACAAAGCCCATTTTGCTATCGCCGTTTGTGGCGGTAATGACATTTGTCATAAAGCCTTGGGAAATTGTATCGTTAGGCTCGAGGATGGCTTTTGCGATGACTTCGCGAGGATAGGTTTGTGAGATATTCCCGAGGTAGGGGCCTTTAGGTTTTTCAGATTCGTTGACAGTATGGCAAGCGGTGCAGGAAGCGCGGATGAAAAGTTGTTCACCGAGGGCGGGGTCGCCTTTGGTTTTCATTACTTCAGCGATTACGTCTGGGTTTTTGAGGGTTGCGATGAGTGGTCCGTCATCGGCTGATTTCTTTTTGATGCGCAGCTGTTTGGCAGCTTTTTTGGCGGCTTCTAGGACTTTGGGATCGGGATCGTCAAGGGCGGAGAGGACTTTATCTGCGTAGGGGTTGTGTTTGATGAGGGCAACGGCTTCAAGGATTTGGGCACGGCGGTCAGCATGTTCCCAACCGGCGATAAGAGCGTTTTTCGAGGCTTCGCGAGATTCTGGGCTACCGGATGTCCGGGCGCTGAGAGTGAGGAGGGCGGCATCTGCCCAAATGGATTGAGAGCCGTCTTGCTTGGATGCTTGTTGCTCAAGGATGCGATGATGGTTTTCGAGGCGTTCGGCATTGAAGAAGGCTGTTTCGGCTGCGTTTTGCTGGCGTTCAGAGCCGAAGACGTCTTTGAGTGCTTGGATGGCGGTTAGGGAAGCTAGGAAACCATCGGAGCTATCAGTTTTCGTCAAAGCGGTGACTGCATTTTCTAGCAGAGTGGCTGCGACTGCGTCTTCAAGGGTGTTTGGGCTGGTGAGGGCGGCCCGGATAAGCGAAGGGATGGCATCGAGGGGGATGTCTTCGGCTTCGGCGAGCTGGGCAGTTGCCTCGGGGAGGAGTTTCGGATCATTTTTCGCGAGAGCGAGGACGCGGTTGAGGGCATCATTGGATTTGATGCGATTTCGGTTCATTTCTCGCACGAGGGAGGATACGATTTGTGGATCTTCTGAGGCGAGGGCTTCTTTGAGGACAGCCATGATGCGATCTGTTTGTTCCCATGGTTCTGGTTGATAATAAGGGCCACGGGTGTCTGGCCGGGTACCCCATGAATCGCCTTTCCACTCGCCTTCGTGAAAGTGCAAGCGGGCGAGTGTTTTAAGGATTTCCTGCTGGTAGGATGCGGAAGAATCAGGATCTAGGCGCTGTATGAGGCCGCTTACGGCAGCTTCTGTGTGCATCCTTGCGAGGGCCTGAAGGGCATTTTTGCGGAGCTCGGGTATTTCATTTGGAGTGATGTAGGAGAGTGCTAGATCCTCATCAGCGAGTTCTGCAAGGGCATGGATGGCGGTGTGAGTGACGACTGGGTCTTTATGGGCGAGGGTGATATCGAAAACGGAGCGGCGTGAATTATCGTCGAATTCGGTGCTGTTAGAGATGAGGCGATTGAGTTGGACGAGAGTTGCTGGCTGATCTTTCCAATGATTGGGGAAGGTGAAACTGCCCTTATTTTCTTTGGCGATGCGTGGAGCATTTTCAGCTAAAAAGCGGGCGTAGACGGCATCGAATTCAGGTTGGGGATCGAGGTTCTTGACGAGGATGTGAAGCTGAGATGCTTTTTCGGGAAAATCGATGAAGGAGAAAAGAGCAAGCGTGCGGTGAGCGATGGGTTTTGTGGGATCTGAAGCGAGTTTTGTGAGAGGCTCTACGATTTCGTCAGGAAGGCCACGGCGGATGAGCTCGCGCTGTGCGGCTAGGCGACGGCGGTAGCTGGCATTTTCGTAAAGAGTGAGGAGTTCTTGGGCATCCAGTGCGGGGAAGTCAGGCAATACTTCTGGGGTGAAGCCTATGGGGCGGGCCTGCACGATGAAACCGACGTCAGGACCTTCCCAGCCAAAAGTAGCACCCTTCCAAGAAGCTAAATATACGTTGCTCAAGGCATCGACATCGGCATCGGTGCAGCGGTATGCCTTGATGAACGGTGTGGGGTCTTGGGTTTCTTTGAAGGTTGCGCCGTTACGAGTGAGAGCGTGGTGGAAGAGAGCGCTTTTACCCCAGTCGGCAGTGAAGGGGGCGTCGTTGAACTTCGCAAAACCGGGCTCGTCGATGTAAACGGCACCGCAGCCGGAACCTCCGCCATAGTCCGCTAAGGGTTGGATGATTTCATCGCCAAAGTTTTTATAGAGGCGAGGGTAGCCGTGATCGGTGTGGCCGGTGTGATGATGAAAGCGGATGTTCCAGCCGCCGCCGTCGTTGGTGTTATCGCGGGTAAACATTTCCATTTCTGGTGAGATGGCGACTTCTAAGATATTTCGTGTGCCGGTGGCGTATACTTCGAGGCCAGAGCCATCGGGACGGACGCGAAGGACGCCTCCGTTGCGATGCTGAAGTTTTGTGCCATCACTGCCGACGGCGTTCATGACGGCAAAATCGCCGAGGGCAACGTATAGGTAGCCGTCAACTCCCATTGACAAGCCATTGGTGCCGTGATCTGCCCGGCGTTCACTATAATCCCATCCAATTCCCTCGACTAGGGTCTCTTGTTTTTCTGCAATACCATCACCGTCAGCATCGATAAATGCGGTGAGATTGGGCGGGTGGACGACGTAGAGGCGATCGTGATCCCAAAGGAGTCCGCGAGGGGCGTCGAGGTCTTTTACGAATTCGATGGTTTCGTCGGCACGGCCATCATGATCGGTATCGCGGAGGCGGACGATGCGGCCACGGTTGGGTTTGATATGTTCTGAGCCATTGCCATCGCTGGAGACGTAGAGGTCTCCGTTAGGTGCTGCGGCAATGAATACCGGGTAATTGAAAGAGGGTGGCGCGGCGAAAAGTGAGATTTCGAAGCCATCGGCTACTTCGACGCTTTCCATGAGCTTTTGTTCTCGCTCGGGGGAAATAGGTTCGATTTTCGGGGCTAAATTTCCTCCGTCAATGAGGGGGTCAGTGGCTTTATTGTAGGGAGCATCTTCGGCAGAGATGCCGAGTGAGCAGGATAGGAGAAGGGTGGAGATGAAGGAAAAAGGGCGGAGCATAGGAGAAAGTGGTAATACAAGTTCGGTAAGTGAGCGCGGAATCTTTCAGCAAAGGCGGTTTACAGGAGGTAATCGAGTAGACTTTGCCACGAATCGACGCGGGGCTTATGGGTTTCGCCATGATTATGGAGGGCGGAGAACAGTATACCTTGGCCTTTGAAATTTGCAAAGTGGCGTGGGCTATCATCGACGAGAAAATTTGCAGCTATGATTTTTTTGTCGCCGCAGAAGACGAAGTTATTGGGTGGGATCATGGGGAAATGCTTACGTAGCCATTGAAATTTTTCGCTGAAGGAGGTGGGGAATTCCATGGCGGCCGTGGCGACGAAGATCTCAAATTTTGTGGATAACTTGGTGATGGCATCAATACTGCCGGGCATTGGTTTTGGCTTAAGGAAAAAGCCTTTCTCGCGCATTATGTCGCGGGTTTGCACGCGGTGGTTTTCGGGAATTGCGTCGTAAATAGAGCGGCCGATAAGTATTTCTGTGGTGAGGTTTTCTGAGAAAAGGGTATTATAAGCGGCGAGGTGAACGGGTGCTGTATCTGCTACGACTTCGTCCATATCTACGGCTAGCTTAGGTTTCATGGCCCGAAGATGCTGTTTTTCAGTTCTGGATCAGGGTCTGCAGAAGGCTCGGGTTCCGGCTCTTTTACTTCTTCTGGTTCTGCTTCTTCGGGGGTGGCCTTGGATTTTTCTGGGGGCTTTGAGTTTTCTTGTTCTTTTACCTTCATTGCCGTGTAGACGCCGTCACCTACTTCGAGAGTTCCAGAGCGCAGATCTGCGGCGGCGTATTGGCCGAGTTTCTCGCCGGTTGCTAGGAGGTTCGCGGCCCGTCCATCAGGTCCTTGGGTGGTGAGAACTGAGCCTGTAGCGACGTTCCACGAGCCATAAGATTGGATGAGGACAAATTTACGTTCCTTCGGGATGGAGGCGATGCGGCCAACGAGGCGAGGTGCATCGGGATCGATTTTTGGTTTCTCCGGAGGGGGCTCTGATTTATTTCCGCAGGAGACGAGGCGAAGGATGAATAGGTGGGTAAGCAGGTATTTCATGGGGAAATTCTATGCATGGACCATGAGTTTTCTTGTTCCCTGTTGTAGACGAAGCGATCGTGGATGCGCGCTGGGCCGCCTTGCCAGAACTCGAACGATGTTGGCACGATGCGGTAACCGCCCCAGAAATCTGGTAGTGGGATTTCCTGGCCTTGGAAGCGGCTTTCTAGTTCGTGCAGGCGGTTTTCTAGGACTGAGCGGGATGGTATTTGGCTGGATTGATGAGAAACCCAAGCGCCAATCTGCGATTCGCGAGGGCGACTTCTGAAGTATTCGAGGGATTGCTGGGTTGGGATTTTTTCGGCTCGTCCTTGGATGGAGACTTGGCGCTCCATGGTGATCCAAGGGAAGAGGATAGAGACCTGGGGATTTTCGGCGATTTCTTGGGCTTTGCGTGAGGTGTAGTTTGTGAAAAACGTGAATCCCGAGGTATCGAAGGATTTTAAGAGGACGGTGCGTTGAGAGGGGAATTTTTGCTGCGCTACGGTGGAAAGGACCATGGCATTTGGCTCGTGGATGCCGAATTTTGTGGCTAGTTCGAACCAATTTGTAAATTCATCGAAGGGGTTTTCTGCTAAATCGGCACGGCGGAGGCCTTTGGCTGAGTATTCTTTGCGGAAAGTTGAGAGGTCCATTTCGATGGGTTCTTTTTCGGATAAGAGGTCGGCTATAGATATTCATGCTTGATTGGACAGACAAGGAGGTTTTACTCACGCAATGAGATTTCGATATCATACGTGGCTTTTAATCGCGGCTATCCCTTTCGCAGGTGTTTCGTGCCAGGATAAGCCAGAACCGGCGGAGGCTGAGGTAGAGACAACGGAAGCGGTGGTAGAACAGCCAGCGGACGTGGTTGTGCCTGCTGATGAGGTGGTGGCACCAGAAGAGCTTGCAAAGGCAGTTGCGGAGGCTGAGGTGGAGATGGACAAGGCCGGGGAGGTGAGTGCACTTAGCGTTGAGGAGCGGGCGGCGAAGATGGGCTTTGCGAGGTATTTGCGTGAGGACACTGAGGCGCTGATTACGGTTTTCGATGCGAAGGGATCGAGTGATAAGCTGCAGGACCTTGAGCTGGTAAAGGTGATGATGGAAAGCAATGCCGGAATGGGCGGGGCAGCGGTGGAAGTTATGCCGGAGGAAGATTTCGTAGAGGAAGATTTCATCGATGATGACGTCTTGGAAGATGACGTAGTTGAGCCGCAGGATGCGGAGCAAGGTGATGAGCCTTTGGCGGAGGATGCAGCGGATCTTGAGATGCCAGAGCCAGCCGGTCCATGGACTTTACTTGGGCGTGAGGTAACGCTGGCGATGGGTGCTGGGACGAGTGAGCAGACAGGCAATTTAGTCGCCTTTAATGAAAGTCTTACGGTTCTGCAGGCGGAGATGATCGGTCTGATTTTCCTCGAAATGGAGAGCAGCGGAGAGGATGGACCAGATTTTGGTAAACTTTTGGCGGATCAGTATAGTCCGGAGGTGATGCAGGGGTTAATTGACGATCCAGATGCGGGGATTTCGTTATTTGAGAAGACGGAGATGCCGCCAATGATTCTCGCATTCCGGGCGAAGGATGGTGAGATTGATCAAGCTGGGCAGATGCTGGCGGGTGGGATGGAGATTTTCGGTATGGCTGGTGAGATGGCGACTCCGGTGACGGTTGAGACGGCGGGAACGAGCTTTACCGGCTACACTTTACTGGGTGCGAAGATTGCTGAGACTATGAAAATGGAGCGTGCGAGCCTTGATGAGACGCTTGGCGCAGAAAATGTAGATCGGTTCCTCGAAGTATTGAGTGAAAAGGATCTAACAGTGGTGACTGGTGTGGTGGATGATTATGCTGTACTTATGATTGGCGGCGACAAGGATAAGTTGTTGCTTGAGTCGGAACTTGAGAATTCATTTGTCGCGGGTGGGAATCTCGCATTTACGGATGCGTTTGCGGACAAGGAAGTGATTACAGTGCTGCATGGTAAGAAGAAGCTTTTGGAGGAAGTAATTGGCAGTGCTGGAACGATATCTTATTACGCAGAAGGATTCCGCAATGGCATTTTAAAAAGTGATAAAGCTGTGAATCTCAGAGATTTCGCGGCACTGCTACAGATTCTAGGGGACAGAGAGCAGGCGTTGCTAGATCTCTACACGACTCAGGATCACGGTTTAGTTGCCTTTATTGAAGACGGGCTGAAGATCGAGAATTTTGGCGGGTTTGATTCTGGTTCGCTCAACTGGGAGGCGGAGAATCAATTCGCACACTTGGAGCAAAACGGCGAACCGATGTTTTTCTTAAATACTACTAGGAATACTGAGTATAATGAAAAATTGCAGCAATACGGAGAAGCTTTGTTTGAGACATTGTATGCCATTTCAGAACAATTTTCGCAGATGGGAAGCGATTCGCCGACTTTCCGTCAGTTTAAGGATTACAAGATGCTCTTTGACGAGAAATTCTCAGCTGATGTTGCTGGATTGTATGATGCGATCAGTGGGCCGATGAGCGAGGGGATTGGGGCAGAACGAGCTGTTATTATTGATGGCGGTGGTGCTTTTCCAGCGGTTCCTGGTGTGCCGCAAGCAGTGGTAGACAATGCTAAAGCGCCGCGGATTACGGTTCTTGCGCCTGTGGAAGATCGTTCCAAGCTGGCGGAAGCGTGGGAAGAGATGGATAAGCGCGCGACTTCCATTTTTGCGAACGTCAGCGAGGTGACTGGCGAGAAAATTCCAATGCAGAAGCCAATCAGTTCGGAAACTAATGGGATGAAAACATGGTTTTTCTCCTTTCCGTTCTTCCAAGATGATTTCATGCCATCGGTGACGGTGAGCGATGATTTATTTGCTGCATCGACTTCAAAGGTGAGGGCGGTGGAGCTTATGACTGCGGCGGCGGGCGGAGGTCCGAAGGCGCAGGGCATACACATGCATATCAATTTCGAAGCGATTACAGCTTACGCGGAAGAGGCTTTGAAGATCATTGAGGAGAACAAGAACGATATTTTCCTGGATGAAGGAAAAATGGAGGAGTTTGAAAGAAACCGGGCGAATATTGTATCTGCGATTGAGGCTAGTAAGGAGCTCATTTTCCTCGATTGGTCTAGCAAGGCGGAAAGTGATTATGTCCGCACTTCGATACATTTGAAGACGAAGTAGCGGGTTGCGAGGATGGGATTACGGTGATGGAGATCCGGCCGATAGGTAGGCTGCGAACTTGCTTTGGAAGTAAGTTCGCCGTGCCACGGCAACCGGGTCTTTGTCCCTCCGCTTGGGGCGTTTTGGAACTTGATGATGAGTTCCGTGGCGTGGAATGCGTTCGTGGACTTGAGGGGTTTTCACACGTTTGGCTCATCTTCGGCTTTCATGAGACTGTAAGCCAAGGATGGCGGCCGACGGTGAGGCCGCCGCGCTTGGGAGGGAACGACAGGGTGGGGGTTTTTGCGAGTCGATCGACTTTCCGGCCCAATGGCCTTGGTCTTTCGTTGGTGAAGCTGGATGAGATCGCTTTTGTGGGGAAGAGTGGTATGAACCCGCCGCTGTTGCACTTTTCGGGGGTGGATTTGATAGACGGCACACCTATTTTTGATATGAAGCCATATCTTCCGTATGCGGAGGCGCCTGTGGGAGCTTTGAGTGGATATGCGGGAGAGGAGCTTATGCGTTTTGAGGTAAGAGTAGATGGAGAAGTAGCTGAAAGGTTTGGGCAGTTGCCAGAACGTGATCGAAAGATAATTTTTGAGGTATTATCGCTGGATGTGCGTCCTGCGGCTGGCCGGGAGGAGCCAGAAAAGGTATATGGTGCTTTGGTTTGCGGACGGAATGTGCGTTTCAGGTATGAGGGTGAGTGCTGTGTGCTTCTCGATATTACAGTGGAACAATCGGCGAAGTATTAGGGATTCTGGCTTGCGCCTTGGGTGAGCCTTGCATACGGGGGGCGTGCCTGGTTGTGTGAACTGCCCAGGATTTTACAATTTTTGATATGGGTATTACACGAGCGTTACTTTCGGTTTCTGATAAAACGGGCTTAGTTGAGCTGGCAGAGGGCTTATCCGAGATGGGTGTGGAGCTGCTTTCTACGGGTGGGACGGCAAAGGCTCTGCGCGAAGCTGGCCTGAAGGTGATGGATGTATCTGAATACACGGGTGCGCCAGAGCTTTTTGAGGGTCGGCTAAAAACTTTGCATCCAATGGTGCATGGCGGGCTATTGTACCGGCGAGATGACGCGGCGCATGTTGCGGATGCTAAGAAACACAATATACCGGCTATTGATCTGGTGGTGGTGAATCTTTATCCATTTGAAGAGACTGTGGCTAAAGAGGGTGTGACTTTGGGGGACGCAATTGAGAATATTGATATTGGCGGGCCGTCTATGCTGCGCAGTGCGGCCAAAAATCACTCGCATGTGACGGTGGTAGTTTCGCCAGACGACTATGCGGAAGTGCTGGAGGAGATGCGGGAGAACGGTGGGGAGACTACGAAGGGTTTGCGAGAGAGGCTGGCAGTGAAGGTGTTTTTGCGGACCTCACAATACGACCAAGCGATTACGAATTTCTTGGGGCAGTGCCGTGAGGGGACTGGCAGTTCATTTACTTTGAGTTTGCCGCTTGAGCAGGAGCTTCGGTATGGGGATAACCCGCATCAGAAGTGCTCGTTGTATGGTAATTTTGGATCTTGTTTTACGCAGTTGCAGGGCAAGGGGCTGAGTTATACGAATATCATCGATATTGAGGCTGCTGCGGATTTGATTTTAGATTTTGTGCGGCCGACGGTGGCAATTCTCAAGCATACGAATCCATGTGGTGTGGGCCAAGATGATGAGGATCTTCGATTGGCGTGGCAGAAGGCATTTGAGACGGATCGGCAAGCGCCATTTGGAGGAGTGATTGTTACGAACAGGCCGCTCACTATTGAGTTGGCACGGGTAATTTCAGAGATTTTCACAGATGTGATTATTGCACCGGAATTTGAGCCTGATGCGCGGGCGCTGCTTCAGAAGAAGAAGAATCTGCGTTTGATGAAGATGAACGATGCGTATCTCTCGGTGAAGAAAGAGCCGGTGATTCGTTCGAGTCCCGGTGGTGTGATGGTGATGGATCGGGATTACACAGCGCTAGGTTTGGAGCAGCTTGAGAGCAAGGTGGTGACGAAGCGGCCGCCTACCGAGGAGGAGATCCGGGCGATGCGTTTTGGCTGGAGAATCGTGAAGAATGTGAAATCAAATGCGATTGTGTATACTCATGCAGATAGGACTTTGGGCATTGGAGCGGGGCAGATGAGTCGTGTGGATTCGTCCAGGATAGCGATTTGGAAGGCGAAGGAGGCTGGCTTGGATTTGAAGGGGTCGATTGTGGCATCCGATGCGATGTTTCCATTTGCGGATGGTTTGCAATCGGCGATTGATGCGGGAGCAACGGCATGCATTCAGCCGGGGGGCTCTATGCGGGATGAAGAGGTGATTGCAGCTGCCGATGAGGCTGGGATGGCCATGGTATTTACGGGGCACCGGCATTTCCGCCACTAAGAGCATAGTAGAGAATTTTTATGAAGAAATTACCACATGTAGCTATCGTAGGTGCCACAGGTGCAGTGGGTGTAGAGATGATGCTATGCCTTGAAGAGCGCGGCTTTGAGCTTAGTGAGCTTACTTTGCTGGCTTCGTCACGTTCTGCGGGGAAGGTGATGAAATTTAGGGGGGAGGAAGTAATTGTCAAAGAGCTTACGCATGACGCTTTCGGAGGAATTGACATCGCATTGTTTAGTGCCGGCGGAGATATATCAAAGGAGTTTGCTCCATCGGCAGCGAAGGCGGGTGCGGTGGTGATTGATAATTCATCTGCTTTCCGGATGGACGAAGGAGTGCCGCTAGTGGTCCCGGAGATCAATCCGCAGGCGGCTAAGGATCATCCGAAGGGCATCATTGCGAATCCGAATTGCACGACGATTATTTCTTTGATGGCGCTTGCGCCGCTGCATGAGGCATTTGGTTTGGAGAGTGTGATTGCATCGAGTTATCAGGCGGTATCGGGCTCGGGTGCGCAGGGGATAGCCGAATTGGAAGAGCAGGTGAGAGCGATTTCCCAAGGGGAAACTTGTATACCGAAGGTGTATCCGAAGCAGATTGCATTTAATGTGATCCCGCAGGTGGATTCATTTATGGAGAATGGGTATACGAAGGAGGAGATGAAGATGGCAAATGAGGGCCGGAAGATTCTCGGGCTGCCTGGGCTAAGGGTTTCGTGCACCTGTGTGCGAGTGCCGGTTTATCGATCGCATTCGGTTTCTATTACGGCAACGTTTCGGGACGAGCCGGATGTAGAGAGAGCGCGCAGTGTTTATTCGGAGAGATCTGGAATTGAATTATGCGATGATCCGGCGGAAATGAGATATCCCGTGCCTTTGGATACGACGGGGAAGGACGATTGTTTGGTGGGGAGGATACGTAAGAGTATAGTTTTAGATCATAGTTTGGATCTTTGGGTGGTGGGAGACCAAGTGAGGAAGGGAGCTGCGCTCAACGCGGTGCAGATTGCCGAATTACTAGGAAAATAGTAAGGGGTAGGTATTTTATGGTGCTTCGAGAATATATCAAAGAGGCTGTCGCAGATATCGACTGTGCGCTGGAAGACTTTTTGCCAACGGTAGATTCGCCGCCGGAGAAGATTCATGAAGCGATGCGGTATTGCATGTTCGCGGGAGGGAAGCGGATACGGCCGGTGCTATGCTTAGCGGCTGCAGAGGCTTGTGGCGGGAAAAGAGAGGCTGCGCTGGCGGGTGCTTGCGCGGTGGAGCTGATTCATACGTATTCGTTAGTGCATGATGATTTGCCATGTATGGATGATGACGATTTGCGGCGGGGTAGGCCGACATGTCATAAGATTTACGGTGATGGGATGGCAGTCCTATGTGGTGATGCCTTACTGACTGAGGCTTTTGCGGTTATGGCACTGGCTGAGGGGAATGCAAAATATTCGGTGCATGATATGGTGAGACTGCTTGCGGAAACGGGGGGTAGTAAGCAGCTAATTGGGGGGCAGGTGCTGGATCTTGAGGGTGAGGGGAAGGATTTGACGCAGGAGCAATTGGTGCAGATCCATGAGGCGAAGACGGGGAGATTGATTCGTTGCGCGGTGAAGCTTGGCGGGATGAGTGCGGGGGCTTCGGAGGAGGAGATTGAGGCATTGGATCGGTTTGGTTACGCGTTGGGTTTGGCGTTTCAAGTGATCGACGATATTTTAGATGTGACGAGATCAACGGAGGATCTTGGCAAGACGGCTGGAAAGGATGAGGCGGTTTTAAAGGCGACGTATCCTTCGATCATTGGCTTGGAGGAGTCTCGGAAGGAGGCGAAGAGGTTGACGGATGAGGCTTTGGGGGCTTTGGAAATCTTTGGGGAGAAGGCGGGGAGTTTGAGGATGATTGGGGAGGAGATGTTGGGGAGGAAAAGCTGAGGAGCTGAAGAGCTGAAGAGCTGAAGAGCTGAAGAGCTGAAGAGCTGAAGAGCTGAAGAGCTGAAGAGCTGAAGGGCTTAAAAGGTGAGAACTAAGGGGGGCGGTGAGAGATGGGGGGGTTAGGTGTTTGGGAGGAGGGTGATTAGGGAAAAGAGTGGAGTGAGTAGGGAGAGATCGGTTAGGGAGCGGAGATGGTGGGGAGGGGTGAGTTTTGGTTTTGTGAGGGTTATGAGGAGGATGGCGGCGGTTATGATGGGGAGGTGAAGTTGGAAGTTGGAGGGTGGTTGAGAGATTGTTTTGTAGGTGAGGGTAAGGAGGGAGAAGGTGATGATGGCGAATAGGGTTTTTCTGATGGTTTTAAGGAGTTGTTCGGGTTTTTGGGTGCTTTGAGTGGCGAATGAGGGATCGTGATGGGCGGTGTCTTCGGATTTCTCAAAGACGGAGATGAGGAGGCAGTTTGAGGAGAAAAGTAAGGCTAGTAGGGTGAAGGGTAGTAGGAGTTGGGTAGGGTTTTCGATGGTGGAGAAGGTGATGAGACAGGTTCCGGCAGCAAAGATGGTGCCGCATACAGTTTCGCGGGGGATTCTACTGAGCTTGGGGAGTTTGAAGATACGGAGAAGGTAGTAGATGGTGATGAGCACGGAGAGGTAGAGGCCATTGCGGATGATTGTGGGGGGTGCGTGTTGGGTGATTAGGTAGATGTTTAGGCTAATAACCGTGGCGGTGAGGAGTAGGTATGGGATGCGGTAGGTGATGATGGCTTGGAGCCGAAGGCTTGTGGGAATTCTGCCTTTGGGAAGGCGGAAGGTATCGAAGATCCGATCTGCTAGGTAGATGGACCAGACGCTGAGGCCAAGGATGATCGTAAGCCAGCTGGAGGAGGGTGCGGGACTAAAAGTTTTAAGAAATAGGGAGTGCCAGAGTATGGCGATGATGGGGGCTTCGATTGCGAACAAGCTGGGATAGGACCACCAAGGGATCGCGAGGGGAGCGGTGGGTGGACGTTTGGACATAAACTGGGGGTGGATGAAGCGCTCTGGTGGCGAAATGCTAAGCAAGTTACTATACAATTTGACAGAACTGGCTAGAATGTGGCGTTCTAAGGGTTGTGTGTGGCTTTTTTGTAAGCGGCTGATGTATTTTATGAAGAGTTTATATTTCCCCTTGGTGGCGACTGTAATGATGTCTGCGACGGCCTTTGCAGCCCCGGATGGTGAGCAGTTGTTTACGATGAATTGCTCGGCTTGTCATTTGATGGATGAGATGGTTGTGGGGCCATCGCTGGCGGAGATGCGTGATTTGTATGAGGGGAAGCCGGATGAGTTTGTGCAGTGGGCGATAGCGCCGGAGAAGAAGCGGGATGGGGTGATTGAAATGCCCTCGATGGTGCATGTGGGAGAGGAGGGTCTACGGGCGATCTACGCGCATGTGATGGAGGTATCGAAGGGGGCTGTGGAGCAGGTGATGGAGGAGGGTGACCCTTATGAGGACTCGCCGACGCAGGTGGTGCGGCCGCAGATTCAAAGGATTTTCATGCCGGATGCGGGGCCGGCTGCGATTGCTATAGCGCTGGATGAGAAGGTTTCGTTGTGCTGGGATGCGGGGGAGTGCCGCCTGCGATATTCTTGGACGGGTGATTTTATAGATGGGTTTCCTTATTGGAAGGGGAATGGGAGTAAGTTAGCGGAGATCCGAGGCGATGTGCGTTATGTGGAGACGAGTTCGCCTTTTGAGAGGGATGGTGAGGTGAAATTTGGCGGTTACCGGGTGGAGGATGGGTTGCCTATTTTGCGTTATCGAGTGGGTGAGAGGCGGATTACGGAGACGTATGGTGTGGGGGGTGAGGAGGATGGATTTACACGGAAGTTTACGATGGATCCGCCTTTGGAAGAGGATTTGGTGCTGAGTTTTCCGAGTGATCAGAAGGTGCAGATGACGAGTGACAAGGGCGAGTGGAGCGGGAGGCAACTTCGAGTGAGGGCGGAGGATACTTCAGAATTTACGATTACTACGATTTTTCAATGAGAGCGATATTAGGGATTTTAGCGACGTGCGGGGTGGTTTGTGCGGGGGAATGGACGGATTTTTTCAGTTTCAGGGAAGTTCCGAAGCCGCTGGGTATTGATACGCAGGTAGGAGCTATGGATGGGATGGCGGATGGGCGCATTGCGGTGGCGTTTCATCGTGGGGAAGTGATGATTTATGATCCCGAGAGTGGTGAGTGGTCGCTTTTTGCGAGTGGGTTGCAGGAGCCTTTGGGGATGGTGGTGGAGGATGAGGGAAGTATTTTAGTGATGCAGCGGGGGGAGTTGACGCGGTTGCGGGATTTGGATGGGAACGGTGCAGCTGACGATTATGAGACGGTGACGGATGCTTTTGGGATGTCTGGGAATTACCATGAGTTTTCGTATGGACCGGCGAGGGATGAGGAAGGGAACCTTTACATTGTGTTGGGGATTGCGTCTAACGGATCGCCGATTTCGGGAGGAAATTCGGGGCGATTTTTTGGAGTTAGGGAAGATGAGTCGGAAGGATTTGACGCGGCGGGACAATTGGGCTGACAGGAAAGCACAGGCAGGGCGGATGTATTCGCGGGTGCCGTATCGTGGGTGGGTGATGAAGATTTCGCCGGACGGACAGAAGGTGGAGCCGTATGCGAGTGGGTTTCGCTCGCCGAACGGGATTGGGTTTGATGCGAAGGGGAGGTTGTTGATTACTGATAATCAAGGGGATTGGCGGCCGACGAGTCCGTTGTATGATGTGCATGAGGGAGGGTTTTATGGACATCCAGCATCGCTGCCATGGACGAAGGGTTGGGAAGGTGGAGATCCGCTGGAGTTGAGTGCTGCTGAGATTGATGAGATGCATGAGCAGCCGGTGGGATATTTCCCGCAAGGTGAGTTGGCGAATTCGCCGACGTGGCCAGTTGTTTTGCCGAAAGAGGTTTTTCCGGAAGGAATGGTGGAGCAGACGGTGATTGGTGAGATGAATCAGCCTACTTTGGTTCGAGTGTTAGACGATGAGGTGGATGGGGTGTATCAGACAGGTCTGGTGCCGTTTTTGGATCAATCTCCGCTGGGGATAGGGAACAACAGGATCGCTTTCGGCAAAAAGGGTGCGATGTATGTTGGGAAAACGGCCTTATCATGGGCCGGTGGGACGGGGATTACAGAGGTGAAGTGGAACGGAAAGGCGTTTCCGTTTATTGAAGCTATTTCAGCGCAGCCGAAGGGTTTTCGCGTGAAGTTGAGCGCTGCACTTGATGAGGAAAGTTTGAGTGGTCTGAAAGTGATTAGGCATACGTATCATTTCCATTCTGATTATGGATCCGATAAGGTGAATGAGGAAGAGTTAGAGGTAAGCTCGGCGAGGCTTTCGGAGGATGGTAAGGTGCTAGATATTGAGGTGGGGGCGCTAAAAGAGCGTTATCTGCATCTGGTAGATCTTAGCGAGGTGAAGACGAAAGATGGTGATGGTATCCTTGGGAACAAGGTTTGGTATCACGTTTTGAAGGCTCCGAAGTGATTTTGCCTCAGGAGATTGGTAGAAGAACTTTCCTTTACCGGGAGGTCTTCGGGGTGGTGATGGAAAATTGATTATTCACAGGCCGCTGATCGATCAGATTTCCGCTAAGATTGATGCTGCTGCGGACAGTTTGATTGGGTGGGACAGCGACGTTTATAGTTACCATGCGGCTTTCATTGGGTAGGAGGCGGTTTACGTTGGCGGTGGTTGAAGAATTGCCCACGCGGACTGAGACGCCAGTATTGACGATGGGCTCTGTTCCTTGGTTTTGAACTAGCACTCGAACTTGGTTCTGGGTGGTGGTCATTGAGGTAATGCCTGCTTCTATCACTCCAGGTCGACCGGCATTGTTAATTCTAAAGGCATCCGGGCTTCCACCTCCGGTGCGGTTATCGAAGCCTTGGTCACCTACGTCATTTAAGTTTTGAGTTACGCGGTTGACGCTTTCTGTTCCGGTGAGCTTTTGCCCGCCGTTGTTCCACATGGCGAACCCAATCATGGCGGTGGCGGCACCTGCTGCCGGGGAGGTGCCAGTCATGTTCGTAACGCGTTCGCCGGGATAGGCAACTGTGACTCCGTTTCCGGGTGTGGAGAAGGCGAGGTTATCGCCAGCTGAGGAGAAATTCGACGGTTGACCTAGGCTATTGATGGAGCCGACCGCGATGACGCCGGGGCGGGCTGCGGGCTCTGCAAGGACGTTGCCACCGTCGTTTCCAGCAGAAATCACTACTGGGATTCCGGCGTTTTTTGCTTTGGCAAGTGCCTGATCGACAAGGGTGCTTCTGCCGGTGCCGCCCATAGAAAGGTTGATGATGTTTGCTCCCTCTTCGACGGCTTTCAAGATACCTGCAGCGATTAGGAATGTGTCAGAGAAGCCGTTTTTATCGGCAATTTGGATATCAATTGCAGTTGCGCCGGGTAGGATTCCGGGAGCATTGGGGTTGTTTGAGAAAATTGTTGAGGCAACGCCTGTTCCATGGGGGTTTAGCTCAGATGGATCGCCGTTGGCATCGATGAGACTGATGCGTTCGATGGGATGGGTGAAAACCGAGTGATCGGCTATGCCGGTGTCGAGGACTGCGATTTTGAGGCCTGTTCCCCATTTGGAATTATCTCCGGTAATGCCTAGGAGAGCTAGGAGGTTGCTGCCTACGGTGTTTGGATCATTCGCTGAAATGTCTTGGCCCATTTCAGGGACTTTGGCGGGAAAGATGAGGGAGGTATCTTCGGTGCCATCGAGGAGGGCGGTAAGATCTGATTTTGCATTGAAGCGGATGCGGAGGACGTTTAGCTCATCGATGCGGCCAATGACTGAGACACCTTCGCCTAGATTTGCGAGGAAACGTTCAAGTGCCTCACGGTCTTTGAAAGCGACTACGCGTTCGTTGGCGATAGCGCCTTGGTTGATGGCTTCGGGATCGGTGATTCTCGGCTGGGCGTTCAGTTTTTTCTGCGGTTGAGGAGGTATCTGTTGGGATGAATGATGGGGAGCTCGCCTTATCAACGGATGCGGCCTCGGCAGTATTTACAAGAGCTTCAGGTGTGCTTTGGAAGTGCTTATACGCAAAAACGCTGAGGCCAGCTATGAGAAGAAAGAGAAGAATGTAGGGGGTGTATTCTTTGATGGGTTTCATTGGATAGTGAAGTATAGGCGGACTTTGGTTGGCTTGCTAGTCGATTTTTCAGATAGGGCTGGCTGGGTTTTTTGGTGAAATTCTTTTTGGAGTTTGAGCTGAGAGGGGGCAGGGTGCGGTGGTTATGGCTTTTCGAATTTCTAGTGAGTATTCGCCGCAGGGGGATCAGCAGCAGGCGATTGAAAAGCTATCGAAGTCTTTGGCGGCGGGGAATGGGCATCAGACTTTGTTGGGGGTGACAGGCTCGGGCAAGACTTTCACGATGGCAAATTTGATTGCGAGGCACGGGAAGCCGGCGTTGATCATGTGTCATAACAAGACTTTGGCGGCGCAGTTGTATTCTGAGGTGAAGAATTTTTTCCCGCACAATGCGGTGGAGTATTTTGTTTCGTATTTCGATTATTTCCAGCCAGAGGCGTATATTCCGAGGTCAGATACGTATATTGAGAAGGATTCCTCGGTGAATGAGGAGATTGAGAGGTTGCGGCTTTCGACGATGGGTTCTTTGCTTACAAGGCGCGATACGATAGTGGTGGCTTCGGTTTCCTGTATTTATGGTTTGGGCTCGCCGGATGATTATAAGGATATGATGTTTCCGGTGTGGACGGGGCAGCGAATTACTCGTGAGGAGCTTTTATCGGCCTTGGTGACTTTGTTATTTGAGCGGAATGATATTGCCTTTGGGCGGGGGAAATATCGGGTGCGGGGTGATGTGGTGGAGGTGCATCCAGCGTATTTGGACGAGACTGCGGTAAGGATTGAATTTTTTGGGGATGAGGTGGAGCGAATTTCGTCGATTCATACGACTTCTGGGGTGGTGATAGAGGTTTTGGAGAGTCATACTTTGTATCCGGCGAAGCAATTTGTGACTGCGGGGGATAAGATGAAGAAGGCGCGGACGAAGATCCGTGAGGAGCTGGATCTGCGGATTCCTGAGTTAGAGAAAGAGGGGAAATTGATCGAGGCCCAGCGGCTGCGGATGCGGACGGAGTATGATTTGGAGATGATGGAGGAGATGGGCTTTTGCCAAGGAATCGAGAACTATTCACGGCATTTGACGGGGCGGGTTCCTGGCTCGCGGCCACATACTTTATTGGATTTCTTTCCGAAGGATTTCTTGCTGTTGGTGGATGAATCTCACGCGACGATTCCACAGATCGGGGGGATGTATGAGGGAGATCGCTCGCGGAAGCTTACGTTGGTGGATCATGGGTTTCGCTTGCCCTCGGCGATGGACAACCGGCCATTGAGGTTTGATGAGTTTATGGAGATGACAAGTCAGCGGGTGTATGTTTCTGCGACGCCGGGGCCGTTTGACATTGTGAATTCGAGGCCTGAAAATCGGAAATTCATCTCGGTGAAGCCGAAGCCGGGCGATGAGGGGCTGACGCCTTTTGATTTTAAGAAAATTAAGGTGAAACCGTCGGGGAATGAGGAGGCCGTGGGGGATTTCGATCCAGAAAAGGCTGGGGTGCCTTTGGTGGTAGAGCAGATTATCCGGCCGACGGGTTTGTTGGATCCGATTTTGACTTTGAGGCCGTTGAAGGATCAGATTGATGAGACGATTGAGTTGTGCAGGCAGCGAGTTGAGAAGAACGAGCGTGTTTTGGTGACAACTTTGACGAAGAAAACGGCTGAGGATTTATCGGAATATTTGGGGGGAACGGGTTTAAAATGTCGGTATTTGCACTCGGATATTGATGCGATTGAGCGGGTGGAAATTTTGCGTCAGCTGAGGGCGGCGACTTTTGATATTTTGATTGGAATTAACTTGTTGAGGGAGGGATTGGATCTGCCGGAGGTATCGCTGGTTTGTATTTTGGATGCAGATAAGGAGGGATTTTTAAGAAATGAGACCTCGTTGATTCAGACGGCAGGTCGGGCGGCGCGGCATGTGAATGGTGAATGTGTGCTGTTTGCCGATGTGGTGACGGATTCGATTCAGACTTTGATGAATGTAACGGAGTATCGGCGGGAGCGGCAGATTGCGCATAATGAGGAGCATGGGATTACGCCGAGATCAGTGATTCGTGCGGTGCAGCAGAGCTTGCATACTTATGAGAAAGGCAAAGAGAGAGCGGAGAAGTTAAATGCCTCGATGGTGGCGGAAGATGAGAATGCGTATGATAAGCTGCGGGTGATTGCGGAGTTGGAGCAGGAGATGCGTGATGCTTCGTCGAAGCTAGAGTTTGAGCGGGCGGCGCATTTGCGAGATCAGATAGCGACGTTGAAGAATGCGACGCCGGTGATGCCGCCGCAGAAGAAGGTGAAGTATGGGAAGAAGAGGGGGAGGAAAAAGTTGAAGAGCTGAAGAGCGGGAAAGCGGGTGTGATGTGAGTGTAAGTTTTCTGTAGGATTTGGGTGTGACTGGGGGTATTATGGTGCGTTGGGTTTTATCGTTGATGATTTGCTTATGGGGAACTTTCGGAATATCTGGTGTCTGTTGACTTTTGGGTGCTGCGTTAGCTTGAGGGCTTTGGCAGGGGCTGAGGGTGGGGATTTGGAGAGGGTCTATGAGGAGGAGGTTTTACCAATTTTGGTAAGTTATTGCTACGATTGCCATGGGGATGGGATTTCTGAGGGGCATTTGGCGTTGGATGATTATGAGTCGGTGGAGGAGATGGTGGGGGATCGGGAGCAATGGCAGAAGATACGGGACCATATTGATTTCCGGCTGATGCCGCCGCCGGGTGAGTATGCGCCGGAAGTGGCTGAGAGGGCGACTTTGGTGCGCTGGATAGATGATGCGGTGTTTGCGGTTGATCCAGATCGCCCAGATCCGGGGCATGTGACTTTGCGTCGGCTAAATCGGACTGAATATGAGAACACTCTTGCGGATTTGCTGGGGGTGGAGGTGGATGTGAGGGGTTTGTTACCAGAGGATGATAGTAGTCAGGGGTTTGATAACATTGGGAATATGCTGACGCTTTCGCCTTTGCATATGGAGCGATATTTGGAGGCTGCAGATGTGGGTTTGAGGGCGGCGGTGGATATTGGTGGACCGCGTTTTCCGAGTGTGAATATAAAAGGTGAGGCTTTTCGTGGCGCAGGAAAGCCGTATGGGGAGTCGCTGCGAATTTTAGCGAATGGGGAGGCGAAACTTTTTCAGAAGATTGAGCGTGAGGGGGAGTATCTGGTGAGGGTATTTGCGGAGGGACAGCAGGCGGGAGATGAGCTGGTGAAGATGGCTTTGGCGGTAAATGGTGAGGAGGTGGAGAGCTGGGAGGTAAGTGCGGAAGAAAACGGGGAATATGTGGCGCGGGTGAAGTTTGAGACGAATGAACCGGTGAAACTGGGAGTTTCATTTCTGAACGATTATTACAGGAAAAAGGAGCCGCAGGGTAAGCGGGATCGGAATTTGATAGTGCATCGGGTGGTTCTGGAGGGGCCATTGGACGGTCCGCCGATGGAGAAACCTGCTTCGCATAAGGCAATTTACGGGCGGAATCCTGCTGGGTTGACGGATGAGGAGTATTTGGTGGCTGTGATTGAGCGATTTGCGGGGAGGGCGTTTCGTAGGCCGTTGCGGGAGGGTGAGGCGGCACGCTATAGCTATTTTCTAGATGCTGCTAAGAGGCTGGACGAGGGTGTGGATTATGCGATCCGGGAGGCGCTGGTGGCTGTTTTGGTTTCTCCTAATTTTTTGTTTCGGGAGGAGGTTTCTGAGGTTTGGGGAGCGGAGGAGCTGCAAGAAACGGAGATTGTGGCGATAGATGAGCACGCTTTGGCCTCGCGTTTGTCGTTTTTTCTATGGTCGAGTATGCCGGATGCGCAGTTGCGTGGTTTGGCGGATCGTGGGGAGTTGAGGGAGAATTTACGGGCTGAGATTGGGCGGATGTTGAAGTCTGAGAAGGCTAGGAGTTTGACAGAAAATTTCGTGGGTCAGTGGTTGCAGTTGCGGGACATGGATTCGATGAAGCCAAATCAAGATCTCTTTGGTAAATTGGATAGCAGGCTGTGGACGGATATGCGGCGGGAGACGGAGATGTTGTTTGAAGAGATTGTGGCGGAAAACTTACCGGTGCATCGGTTGATGAGTGCGGAGTATAGTTTTCTGAATAAGAGGTTGGCGGAGCATTATGGGATTGAGGGGGATTTTGGAGATGAGTTTCAGAAGGTGGATTTTCGGGGGACGCAGAGGCGGGGTATTTTGGGTCATGGTTCGTTTTTGACTTTAAGCTCTCATGCTACGCGGACTTCACCAGTTTTACGGGGTAAGTATGTATTGGAGAATTTGCTAAATACGCCGCCGCCGCCGGCACCAGCGAATGTCCCGGGGCTGCCGGGGAAGAAGCGTGATGATGGTGAGATTCTTACTTTGCGGGAGGAATTTGAGCTGCATCGAAAGAAGCCTGCGTGCGCTTCTTGCCATGCTTTGATGGACCCGATCGGTTTCGGCCTAGAAAATTTTGATGGGGTGGGTCGCTGGCGAGATGAGGATAGAGGTAAGCCGTTGGACACGGCGGATCAGATGATCACGGGGCAAAAATTTGCGAATGGTGGGGAGATGCGGGATATTTTGATTGAGGATTATAAGGGGGAGTTTCATCGGGCGGTGGCGGTGAAACTGCTGACGTATGCCTTGGGTAGAGGGCTTGAGTTTTACGACAGACCTGCTATTGATGAGGTTGTGATGAAAGCAAATGAGGATGAAGGGCGTTTCCTTGCTTATATTTATGCGGTAGCGGAGTCAGTTCCTTTCCAATATCGCCGTGAACCCAAAGAATAAATGAGAAATACCCGACGCACATTTTTGAAAGGAGTAGCAACGACTTTGGCGCTTCCGAGTTTGCAGAGTTTGGGAGCTGGGGCGGGGCCGGTTGTTGCGCCAACGCGGTTGGGTTTCGTATATTTGCCAAATGGGGTGAATGTGAAGCAGTGGTTTCCTTCAGGGAAAGAGAATACGTCTGCTACGCTGAGTGCGCTGGGGGATTTGAGGGCGGATTATTCTGTTTTGCGGAATCTTGATCATGATAAGGCTAAGGCAAATGGGGATGGTGCGGGTGATCATGCGCGCGCGAATGCTACGTTTTTGACTGGATGTCAGGCGCGGAAAACCTCCGGGGCGGATATTGAGGTAGGTGAGTCGGTGGATCAGATTATTGCGAAGCAGATTGCCCATCAGACACGGGTGCCATCATTGGAGCTTTCTACGGATCCACCACGGCGCACAGGGCATTGCGATTCTGGATATTCATGTGCGTATCAGTATAATTTATCTTGGCGTAGTGAATCGACACCAGCGCCAGCAGAGAGAGATCCGCGGATGGTTTTTGAGAAGTTGTTTGGTTCCGGAAATTGGGAGAAGGATTCTGCGCGGCGGGTGCGGAGAAAGAGTATTTTGGATTTCGTGCAAGAGGACGCGAGGCGATTTCACAGGAGACTGGATTCTGAGGATAGGGGGAAGATGGATGAGTATTTGACAGCGGTGCGCGATATTGAGGTGCGTATTGAAAACGCGGAGAAGTTCCGGGTGGAGGTGCCAGAAGATCAGCGGCCGAATGGGGTTCCGGAGACATATCAGGAGCACATACGGATGATGTATGAGATGATGGTTTTGGGTTTCCAAACAGATGCGACCCGGGTGGCGACATTTTTGCTAGCACATGATGGCTCGGGCAGAAATTTCCCGGAGATAGGAGTTCCGGATGGGCATCATCAGTTATCGCACCATCAGCATAAGCAGGCAAATTTGGATCATATTGCGAAGATAGATGAATTTTATATGGAGCAATTTGCGTGGTTCTTATCGAAACTGAAGAATACTGCGGAAGGTGAGGGGAATTTGCTCGATAATTCGATGATTCTTTATGGAGGTGGCATACGAGATGGGGATCGGCATGATCATAGTGATTTGCCGTTGATTTTGGCGGGGCATGGGGGTGGTTTGAAGCAAGGTAGGGTGATTGAGGCAGAGAAAGGGACTCCGATGACGAATTTGTATTTGTCGCTGATGGAGCGGATGGGTGCTAAGGCGCAGCGTGTGGGGGACTCGAACGGGAAATTTGAGCGGATCTCGTAAAGGTAGTTTGCGGGAGTTATGGGGAGATTGCGGGCATTAGCGGCGACGGCGCGGGTGGCGAATGTGCCGAGTGTGGTGAGTAATACTGCCGTGGGATTGTTTCTCGGAGCCGTTATTTTGGGCGAAGGTTTTGAGTGGCACTTTGGAGTTCTTCTGAGCGGTGTTTTGCTGTATATTGGCGGTAACTTCCTGAATGACTGGAAGGATTTCTCATGGGATGTGGAAAACAGGCCTGAGCGTGCTTTGCCACAGGGTTTGTTCCGGCGAAGCACTTATTTAATACTCGCGGTGCTGTTTTTCTTGGTGGGGTTGGGGCTGTTGTGGCGATATGGCTCTTCCGTAATTTTACTCGGGCTGCTTCTTATATTCTGTATCGTTTTCTATACGTATGTTCACAAGCGAACGTCTTGGGGCGTGGTGCCGATGGGTATGTGCCGCGCTTTGTTGCCAGTGTTGGGTTTTCTGGCGATGGGTGTGTCATTTTCGCCGATTGTAATGTATTCTTCGCTGGGTTTATTTTGCTATATTATGGGTTTGTCTTTGAGTGCGCGTTGGGAGGCTAGGAAGGATTCGATGGGAAGGATGGTATCTTTGGGGGGGATTTTGTTGGTGGGGGCGGGTTTGGTGACTGCGGCGTTCCCAATGATGGTAAATCCTCAGGTAGGCTGGGTGGGTTTGGTGCCATTTGCGCTATGGTTGGGGCTGGCGCTGACGAAATATAGGCGTCCGCTGGGGTCTTATGTTTCGGCTTTGCTGGCGGGTATACCGCTTTTGGATTGGATCATTTTGTTTCCATTGGCGTTTGTGCTGCTGGGCCATCAGGAGCTGGGAGGTGATGGGTGGATGTTCTGGATGGCGCTTTTGTTAGCTCCCGTTTGCTTTATAACAGGCCGGATGTTGCAGTTGTATGCGCCGGCGACTTGATCGGTGCTTGCAGTGTGAGGTTTGCAATCCATTTTCAAGGAAAGGGAAGATATGAGTAAGATTTTTGAAAAGCAGGAGACGTTGTTGGAGAATATGCAGTTGTTCCAAGATTGGACGGAGCGTTATGAGTATGTGATCGGTTTGGGGAAGCAGTTGGCTCCCTTGCCGGAGGAGGCGCGGGATGCGGAGCATTTGATTAAGGGTTGCCAATCGCAGGTGTGGCTGGATGCGAAGCTTAAAGATGGTTTGGTTTATTTTCGGGCGGATTCGGATTCGTTGATCACGAAGGGGATGATTGCGCTCTTTATCGATGTGCTAAACGGGGAGGAGCCGGATGCGATTTTGACTGCGGATATGTCATTTGTGGATCGGACCGGCTTGAAGGAGCATTTGGCGCCAACGCGGGCGAATGCGTTAAATTTGATGGCGGCGCAGATGAAGCAGCGGGCTTTGGAATTTGCGGTGAAATAATTTTTTTGAGACGGACGGGGAGAATGCTGGTGGGTGTAGGCAAGAAGTGTCGAGGGATGTGTGAGCATTGACGTTGACGTTTTGAAGGAGGGTTCTAGAAGTTGTTTCGATGTTTATTGATCATATTCGGATTCTTGCGAAGGCAGGTGATGGGGGGGATGGAGCGGTCTCTTGGCGGCGGGAGAAGTTTGTGCCCCGTGGCGGGCCGGATGGTGGAGATGGGGGGCATGGAGGTGATGTGATTTTGGTTGTGGACAATTCCACAGATACTTTGAGGCAGTATCACTATGATCCGAAGTTAATTGCTGAGGATGGCAAGCATGGATCGAAGCATAAGAAGACGGGTAAAAGTGGTAAGACAAAGATTGGGAAGGTGCCGCCGGGGACGGTGGTGTATCGGACGGAGGCGAAGACGGTGGGAGAAGCGGTGGAATATGAGCGGAGTGATGAGGGAATTGATTTGGAGCCGATTGCTGATTTGGTAGAGGAAGGCCAGCGGCTGGTGTTATGTGAGGGTGGAACGCCTGGTGAGGGGAATTTCAAGTTTCGGACGGCGACGAATCAAACGCCGACGGAGCATACGCTGGGGACTCCGGGTGATCAGGGGGTTTACTATTTGGAATTGAGGAGGATAGCGGACGCGGGCTTGGTAGGGTTTCCAAATGCGGGAAAATCGACTTTGTTAGGTAAGTTATCGCATGCGAAACCGAAGGTGGGTTCGTATCCATTTACGACTTTGCAGCCGATGATTGGGGTAGTTGAGTTCGGGGGATTTCGTAGGTGCACGGTGGCGGATATTCCGGGATTGATTGAGGGGGCGCATGAGAACCGAGGTCTGGGACATGAGTTTTTGCGTCATATTACGCGATGTCGTGTGTTGCTCTTCGTGCTGGATATGGCTGGGAGTGAGGGGCGGGATCCGATTCGTGATTTGGAAATTTTACGGACTGAGATTAAGGAATATGATGAGGATTTAGCGAAATTTCCGTGGAAAGTGATTGCGAACAAGATGGATTTGGAGGGTGCGGAGGAGAATCTTGAGGCATTCAAGCTGCGATTTTCAAAGGTGGATGTGATTGCGATTTCGGCGCAGGAGGAGACGGGCATTGATGATTTGCGGGTGATGCTGGATAGCGAGGTTTCGAAAAAGCTGCAGAAATGAAGACGGAACGAGTTTTCGTATATGGGACTTTGCGAAAAGGGGCTTCAAATCATTTCCGGATGGATAGAGGGAGGCCGATGGGTGGTGGGATTGTGCGGGGTAGGATGTATCGGATTGATTGGTATCCTGCGCTGATTTTGGGGGGAGATGGACAGGTGCGGGGGGAGGTTTATGAGGTGGATTCTGAGCATTTGGGGCGTTTAGATGATTTTGAGGGGGTTGGGCCGGGTGCGCCGCTACCTTTGGAATATGAGAGAGTGCGGGTGGATGTGGATATGGATGATGGGGAAGCTGAGGAATGCTGGGTATGGAATTGGATTGGTGAATTGCCGGGTGAGGATGCTTTGATGGGTGGTGATTGGTTGGAAGCTGAGCCAAATCCGAGCTAACAAGGCGATATGGATGATGATTTGATTTCTCCTGAGCTTTTGCTTTCTGCTTATAGATCTGGAGTGTTTCCGATGGCGGAAGATTCGGGGATCGTGTGGGTGGAGCCGAGGATGAGAGGGTTGATTCCTTTAGATGAGCGATTTCATGTATCGAGAGGTTTACGGAAGGCGCTGAGGAAGGAGCCGTTTGAGATCAGATTTGATTCGGCTTTCCGGGAGGTGATGGAGGGTTGCGCGGAACGGGAACTGACGTGGATTGACCCGGTTATTTTGGGGAGTTTTTGTCGTTTGCATGAGTTGGGGCATGCACATTCGGTGGAGTGCTGGGATGAAGGAGGGTTACAGGGTGGGCTTTATGGGGTGGCGATTGGGAGGGTGTTTTTTGGTGAGAGTATGTTTTCGCGGAAGACGGACGCTTCGAAAATTGCGCTTGTGGCGTTGGTAGATTGGCTACGGACGCAGGATTTTCAGCTTTTAGATACGCAGTGGTTGACGGCGCATTTGGAGCAGTTTGGCGGTTATGAAATTCCGCAGAAGGAGTATTTAAAAGAGCTGGCGAAGGCGTTGTGATCTGGGCTTCAGAGGCGGATGGGCGTAAAGAGCAAAAAAAGTTTACAATGTATTCTTTTTTGCTTGCGCGTCTGTGTTTACAAAGTTACTACATACGTGTGCAGGAGAAAAAAGCCTGCAACTTAATTGTTTCGTTGTTTTCTATCCCCCCAAAAATTCCCCCCAATCTTATAATGACGATATAGTTCATGTTTCGCATTGTGGCCATTAGCGGTTTGATCCAAGTCGAAAGACATTCCCCCCAGAAATTGGATCAGCCGCTAATTGGTTGGCGAGGAGGAGCCGGGGCAGGACTTAAAGGAGCGCCCATTTTTCAAAACGGCGTAGTAGCTGGAAGTTATTACACCGGACAAATCTCGTGGAATTGTTTTCCCGCGTCCTTCGGGGCGCGGGTTTTCCGTTTATTGAAAGGGTAGTAACCGATCCTTGCTTTGTTAAGATATCTAAACTAATTTGAAGCTGCCGTGGGAACGAAAAAGGGAGATCGAAGACTTTCAAAGCCCAGTCATGGTCAGCGACGTGGAGGAAGTAGGGGTAAGCCAACATTTCTGGAGACGATGCAGCGGCGCAGTCGTGAGAAGACGAATCGGCGGCTACATACGAGGGGGAGATCGATTTGGGCGGCGATGGCAGCCGACGAATTTTATGAGACGGATCAAGTAGGTGTCTGGACTCATTGTCTGCGGTTTGCTCTGAGTATTTTGCTTTTGCCGGTGTTTTGGGTGACAGCGTGGACATTTATGACGGAGTTCTCGCGGGTGACAGTTACTGATGGGATTTGGCAAAGTGCGCAGTTTTGGTATTTTACGATTGGTGCGATTCTGATGTTGGGTTGGTTCTGGTCAGGGCTTTGGAGAAAGGCGTTTCTGTATATTTATGTGCTTGGACATGAATTGACTCATGCGGCTTTTGTGAAGCTTTTTGGAGGTAGGGTGTTGGATATGGACTGGGGTAGCCATGGGGGATATGTGACTACTGATAAGACAAATTGGGTGATTGCCTTGTCGCCGTATTTTGTGCCGTTCTGGAGTGTTGTGGCGACGGTGATTTTTTCAGGTGGGCGAGTTCTCTTTGAGATTACGCCGATAGGAAATTTGGTTTTTTATGGTGTGATTGGTTCGACTTGGGCGTTTCACCTTACGTGGACTTTATGGATGATTCCTCGAGATCAGCCAGATTTGCGTGATAATGGGACGTTTCTTTCACTGATTCTGATTTGTTTGGGGAATTTGGTCGTGTTGGTGGGTTTGTTATGTATGGCCTCGCCTGATCCGGGAGAGAGTTTGCGTGATTTCCTGCGGTCTTGGTTGCTGACTATATTGACTTGGGGGAGGGGTGCTTGGGGCTAGTTGAAGAGTTCGCCAAGATGATGGGAAGGGGCTAGGTGGGGTGTTTATGGTTTTCTGATTGGGATTTGTATGTTCAGAAGTAAATAGGAGCTGCGGATTGGGCTGGGGTTGACTAAGGGGGCTGTGGGATGCATGGATGTGGGATGCGGTATATCTTTCTATGGTTCGTGGCGGTGGTGTCATGCTTTGGGCAAGATGCAGTGACGGAGGTGGCGCCGCCTGCGGTAGTGAAATCGGCAACGGAGGCAGTTGAGGAGCTAGGGAAAGAGGTAGTGATGGGAAGATATCAAGTGGCAGTAGAGCGGATGTATCCGCAATGGAAAGAGCGGACGGCAAAGCGGATGGGCGGTATGGAGGCTTTGGAGAAACGTCTGGCTGGGGTGGCAAAGGAGATGCTGAAGCAGGGAATTTCGGTCACGAATTTCAAGCCATTTGGTGTAGCTAGGGCTTACGAGGTGGGGCCGGGGAAGGTGGTCATGGAAGAGAATGGCCAGAGGGTAGAGAAGTTACGCTATACGAAGTGGATGGTGCTGGTGCCAACGGTGACTACCTTTCGGACGATTCTGAAAGATGATCCGTTACCGGTAATCATTGAAAGTGAGGGATTTCAAGTGGCAGTGGCGGACAAAGGACAGGCGAACTGGACATTTATTGATGGTTCTTCAATTTCTGTGAATGATTTAAGAAGTTTGTTTGTGAATTTACCGAAGGACCTTGAGCTTCCGCAGCTGGAAAAGCGCCGGGTGAACTAAATCGACCGATGCCGAAAACTGCTAAGAAGAAAGCGACAATTAGTGAGCGCGAGCTTTATAAGAAGTTGCGTGCGCTATGGATGCGGGCAGACAGTGATTTATGCGAGGTGCGGGGGTCTAAAATTCATGGGAGAGGTGTCTATGCTATAGAACCGATTTCTGAAGGGGAGAAGATTATAGAGTATGTAGGTGAACTTATCAGCAAAGATGAGAGTGATAAACGGGGGGTGGTGCAACATGATAAGGCGGTGGAGAATGGAGATGCTGCGGTATATATTTTTAATGTGTCAAAAAAGTATGATATTGATGGTGATGTGCCGTGGAATACGGCGCGCTTGATTAATCATTCTTGTAGTCCAAATCGTGAGGCGCTGCAGACAGGGCGGCGAATATATATCCATGCTTTAAAGGATATTAGGGATGGAGATGAACTAACATTTGATTATGGGTTTGATGTCGAGTGTTACGAGGATCACCCATGTAAATGCGGATCAGAAGATTGTGTGGGGTATATCGTGAGTAGGGAGCAGTGGGGGGAGTTGCGTGAAAAGATTGCGCAGAAGAAAAAAACTAAGGACAAGAGGGGGAGTTAGGCGGTGGGTCTAGTATCAAAGGATAAGATCGAGCAGGTATTAGCTGCTACAGATATAGTAGATCTTATTGGTAGTTATATTCCTCTGAAGCGAGCGGGAACGGGTTATAAGGCAAATTGCCCGTTTCACCATGAGAAGACGCCTTCGTTTAATGTGAGTCCTTCAAGGCAATTTTACCATTGCTTCGGGTGTGGGAAGAGTGGGGATGCAATTGGATTTGTAAAGGATCACGAGGGCCTGTTGTTCATGGATGCGCTGAAGAAATTGGCGACGCGGGCGGGGGTTGTCTTGGACTTTGAGCCGGATGATCCTAAGGCGAAGGCGGCTAGGAGATCGCGTGGGAAAATGATGGATTTGCACCGAGAGGCGGCTGCTTTTTTCCATGAGCAGATGTTAAGGAACAAGGAGTGTCAGCATGCGCGGGATTATTTAAAGGAGCGGGGGTTTGGGAGAAGTATGGTGGAGGGTTGGGAGATTGGTTGGATGCCAATGGCGGGAGAGGAATTTTTAGCGTGGGCGAAGGAGAGGAAGTATACGGGTAACGATTTAGTGAATTGCGGGCTTGCGGGCCGGAAGGACGAGGCGCGGCCAGAGGCCGGTGTGTATGTGCGATTTCGGGATCGGCTTATGTTTCCGATACGTAATGAGGTAGGAGATGTAATTGCATTTAGCGGGACGGCAATTGCGGCATGATCCCAAGACGGGGAAGTATATTAATTCCCCAGAAACTGATATATTTAAGAAGGCGAATGTATTGTTTGGCTTGGACCGATCTAAGAAAGCAATTCTTAAGCAGCAGACAGTGATAATATGTGAGGGACAGATCGATGTGATTGCCTGTCATGAGGCTGGGGTTGAGAATACGATTGCACCGTTGGGGACTGCATTTACGGAGCAGCATGCGCGGATATTGAAGCGGTATGCGAAGACGGCGGTAATTTGCTTTGATGCGGATGCGGCAGGGGTGAAGGCTAGTGAGCGGGCTTTTCGCGCGCTTTCTCCGGAGGGTATGGCGGTGCGTGTGGTGAGTCTGCCGGCGGGTAGTGATCCGGATACTTTTTTGAGGGACAAAGGATTAGAGGAATTTGAGAAGTTGGTAGAGAAGGCTCCGGATTTCTTTGATTTTCGTATCGAGAGAAAGCGAAGTGAAGGGAAATTGGAGACTGCGGAGGGGCGGGCTGAATTGACCCGGGAGTGCGTCGATTTGCTGGCGTGTATGGGAGACCATGCGGCGCGGGACCAGAGAATTAATGTAGTTTCATCGCTGCTGGGTGTGACGGGAAATACACTGCGGGAGGGTATTAGAAAGGCGTCCAAGCGTTTGGAATACCAGGTTGCGAAGGGCGCACGGAGGACGGGGAATCGTGATGGTGAGGATGGGGAAAGGGAGTTCCAACGGGCGATGGTGCTGGATCGGACGGTGGGTTATTTATGTAAGTTAGCTTTGAGTTCAGGGCCTGCGCAGCATTTTTTGAATGAGCAGTTTGAGAGCCTGCATGAGGCGAAGGCTTGGGTGGAGGGAGTGCCGCTACTGGAAAAAATATTGGCAGGCTCACCAGATACGGGATCGAATGCGGCGGTGAATGCCTTTCTGGCTGCGTTGCGTGACGACGAGCGTATGGCGCTGCGAGGTGAGATTGGAGAATCTGACGAGGTGATCGATGATGGTTTGCAGGCGGCGGAGGCAGCGCTGAGTATGCTTTCCTCGGTGGTTTTGCAGAAGCGTGATGCGGCGGTAAAGGCGGCATTGAAGGAGCCGGGTATTACCGCAGAGCGCATGGTGGCGCTTTTGGAGCAATCTAAGGAAATTGGTGGTTTACTGAGGTGGACGGGCCGGTCTCTTTACGATGATGAACTGCCTCAAGAGACGATTAAGCGGGAAAAGAAACCTTGGGAAAGGAAGTGGAAACGGTGAGTTTGGAAAGGTGTTTCGTAGAAGATGTTTGCAATTTTTCCGGAGGGGGCGAGGGTATTTTCCATGATTGAAAGACGTAGTTTTCTTAAGAGTAGTGTAGCCGCTACGGCTGGTTTGTTCGCAACTAAGCAGCTCTTGATGGGTGCTGAGGAGGAGGGTAAGATGTCCGCAGCCGGGTTTACTTTACCGGAATTAGGTTTTGAGTTTGATGCGTTGGAACCACACATTGATGCGAAGACTATGGAAATTCACCATGGTAAACATCATGCGGGTTATGTGAAGAAGTTGAACGCGGCTTTAGAGGGCAGTGAGAAATTGAAGGGAATGAAGATTGAAGAGCTTCTTGGCGGGCTAACAGAAATTTCAGATAAAAACTTGATGACTGCGGTGCGGAACAATGGTGGTGGGCATTACAACCATACTTTATTTTGGGAGTCTTTGGCCCCGGAAGGGAAGGGTGGGGATTTTTCCGATGATCTTACGGCGGCGATTGATGGTGAATTCGGTTCGGTGGAAAAAATGAAGGACGAATTTGCGAAAGCTGCAGGTTCGCAATTTGGATCAGGCTGGGCCTGGTTAGTAAAAAAGGATGGTAAGCTTATGGTTACCAACACCCCGAACCAAGATGCACCAATCATGAAGGGCGTAGTGGATGATGCGGAAGTGGGTATACCATTGCTCGGGTTAGATGTGTGGGAGCATGCATATTATCTGAAATATCAGAACAAGCGCGGTGAGTATGTGTCGGCCTTCTGGAATGTTGTCGATTGGGATGTGGTTTCGAGAAGGTTCGCTGCTTGAAGCCGATGACGAACTTGCCACCATTTCATCCAGAACTGTGACCTCGGAGGGTGATGGGGATTTGATTCAAGCACCCCTGTCACCCTCAGTCCAAACTGGCCTCACCTACAATGCACGAAACCAACTTACCTCAATTGCTGCTTTAGGAAGTTCCTATTCCTACGGCGTTGAAGGACAGAGGCTTACCAAAACCGTAGCAGGACAAACGACGACTTTCGTGAACAATCCTCTTGGTAACTCTGCAACCACACTAATTGAAACCACTGCAGGAGTGACCCGCTATTATATTTACGGAATTGGCCTTATCGCTCATCAAGAAGGCAACGATCACAAAACTTACCACTTCGATCACATCGGAAACACCGTGGCACTTACGTCGGGTGACGGAACCTCGATTACCGACCGCTTCGAGTACTCACCCTACGGTGCGGAAAGCTATCGGCTAGGTAATACAAAAACGCCCTTTCGCTTCAACGGAATGCTTGGAGTTTATACCGATTCAGAAAGTGGCCTGATCCACATGCGCGCTCGTTACTATTCGCCTTACTTAAAGAGATTTATAAACAGTGACCCCATAGGTTTCGCAGGCGGGATGAACCACTACGCCTTTGCAGCGAGCAACCCCTTATCTTTCACCGATCCAACTGGATTGGGTCCGCAGGGGGCGTTGAGTGCGGGAAGAAATGTCGGGCGGATGGTTGGGAGTCATTTGTACTCAGCTATCAGGACAACCCTAATAGTTTCATTCGATGTGATTGGACGCCTTAATCTGCTAGGTAACATGGCTGACTACATGAGGTCAACAATGATCCAGCAATCCCGATTAGATACTGGTGGTCCGGATGGCTCTTCACGCAATATAGGCTACCCGAGTGTGGGACACCGATCTGGAGGACTGTATAGACTTTTGTTAGGTCTAGGTTATGGCGGCGATGGTATTAAAATTGGGGGAGGTCGGTTCAATTCAGAAAGTTCTGGTAGGAGTCCTTTAGGTTGGCACCAAGGTGGGCAAGGTGGACTATTCGCTTTTCCATATAAGCCAGGTGCCTTCGGTGACTATATAGTAGAGAGCTTTTCTGGTGTGCATGATTATCTTAACTCTGGGATCTTCTATGATCGCGCGACTGGTAACATCAGAGATAACATTCATCCAACCGTTTCTATAGTGGGAGAGTTTGCAAATGCGTTCAATGTCCTTGTCGCCACACCTTTCGTCATATCCTCACTTACTTTTCCAACAAATAACACATTTCCTTAATTTGAAACTAGTAACTTTGGGAATCCTACTCCTGCTCTTAGGTTGTGGGGCTTCGAGATCCACTTTCGCCGCAGCGCAAGATAGCAAAGTAGGAAGGATTTATCATCCAAGTCCATATGAAATACCAATACGTCGTGAGCGCGATAGTAATGGTGGGGCGATTCTCATATTTAAAGAAGGATTATGTCGCTACCGCATCTTTTTGAACAGCGAGCAGGTTATGACTAGTTGGGATTACATTTCAGGTTCTGAGAGCTGCGAGATAAAGATCGATTGGTCAGCACCTTGGTGATATTTAGGGGGTTGCAGAAAATCCTAATTCAAACTACCTACTACCACTCAGTGATGTTGCGATCACATATACGTCATTAAATTTAATCAGAGTTATTAATTCACTATCCAATCCTGTTCGAGCAAAAAACAGCTAAGGATTATCGTTGATTATGAATGGGAATACCCATGGGCCATATTCGTTTATCGAAAGAGGACCACAGACATGGGGCTACAATAATTCACCATGGAATTTCTCGTCTACTTATCATAACCCCTATCCCGGATCATGGAATACTTCAAGATAATAAAACTAGCCATATCTATGACACTTGTTGCGATTGTAGGCTGCCACCCAGCGCCAACAGTGCAATTGCGAAATAATTTTGGTCAAACAGTAAAGATTTCATCGGATGAAGAGATCACTTTATTAGAGCCAAGAGAAACACTAAATATGCGGGTAGATAGATTGCAAAAATCAAGAATAATTGCTAAGGTCGGGACTATCACTATCAGTAATAGTTCAACTGAAGTTGCCAATTACTTTCAAAAAATAGATCCGCCGTTTAAATCAGTGTTAATTATTAGAAGTGACGGGCTAAGTTGCTCCCATTTAAGTCCTGATGGACATGGGGCTTATAAATTGTCGAAGGATATCAAGCACATTTCAAACTGGAATTGACATCTTGAGTGTGATAATAAGCGGGCCCGGCAGCGGACGTTCTCAGTAAGGCATGCCACTCATTTCTCATGGATGGGAACACAAACTGGTAATTCTCCCTTTTTGAGAAAAGTAATTGGGAAGCACACACATAAATTTGAACCAGTTATGAAGAATGAGGTTATAATCGTATTAGTTTCTTTGTTAATATTTTCATGTAGTATCGGAAACATACTAGATACATCCGGTAACTACGATTATGAGGATAATGGCGATTTGGCAGATACCGTTAAGAATAGTAATTTGATCACAAGTAATTTCGCTGCTGCAATAAGAATGGAGGCCTCAGGTAAATATCCAGGAACAGATTGGCTAAGTAGTTGGAGAGGAACGATAAAGGCAAACAGATCCAGAAATACGAGTGATGCAAAATTTTATATCAAATACATTATTGAAGAACGTCGCAAGAAAGGGCTGCCGGAGCTATGAATTTAAGTAGAAGATATACACATCATGTTTTTAGTATTATTTTAGCTGCGGTATTCACTCAAGGGTGTGGTAGCTCTCATTACACAGAGTATGCGCGTTCAGAATACCGGAGAATCTCAAGCCTCACCGGAGATTCCAGAGTGGTAGTTGGTGTTGTTCCAAATTCTAGAGGTCCTGTAGCTGATGCCATGACGGCAGGATTGCAAGAAGGCTTGGTAGAATCCAGTCTTTCCAGAAGCATTAGAAGAACACTTAAGGCCGGACGCGCAACTGGGGATCCTGTATTTGTGACAGGGAGTAGCAGACTAAAAAATGAATGGGCTCTGGAGTCCGCGCTAAAGTTTGCAGGGAAGGATGAACTAAAGGGATTGAAGATTTATTTTGACAATCCAATTCGAGAGAAGATCAAGACTGCAGCAAAACATGCCGGAGCTCGAATTATGGGTGTTTAGATATAAACCACATGAAAACATTTGTTTATCCTATTTGTTACTTTGCATTATCTTTTTGCATCACGTCGTGTAGCTGGTTTCCTAAAGGAATCGACAATGGTCGTCAAGTTGGACGAGAGGCTGGGGCAAAGTTTCGGAAGGCTGTCCTTAGCCCGTTCACCTCAGATGAAACTGCTCGCAATGATTCGGTGATTCGTTGATTTTCAGTTTGATTGTGTTTATATCGTCCTGTAGTTTGCCGACGTTCAGTTGTCTGGGGGCAAAAGTGCATACTACATGGATTTAAGATCAAAAGCCCGGAGACATCGCTATACTTTATACAAGTCTCAATCCTTTTGCCATAATAGGAACTATGATGAATCCTATCATCGGAGTTTTAGGGCATCTCAGCAATGGAATTATCCCTACAGCGCCATGAGAAGCATATACAAATTTAGCGCCCTAGCTTTTAGTCTAGTTATTTCCTCCTGCATCACGTTGGATGGCGGACCCCCATACGGGTTTAACGAAAGCACGGGCAGGCATCCAGATACGCCAGAAAATCGTAAATATTTTATAGGTTTTATCGAAATGGATCTACAAGGTGAGCTAAGAGATAAAGAATCTGGGAATGAGCCTAGAAATTGGGAATGGAGAAACCGGTTTATCTCTATGCGTAAGAGTAAAGAAAATCCGCATGTTTATATAGAATATTTTCATCGCCGAAGAAGAGAACTTGGATTGTATCCGATGCCTGAGATATAAAGCGCAGCTTTGCGGGTACAAAACGTTAGAGCCACTATTCCAATCAAATGAAAACTTACCTACAACTTTTATTAATCATATCTTGCTTGTCATCATGTTCAACCATGTATGGTGAGGCTAGCGTAGCCGTTCGCAAATCTAAGTCTGTGGAGGAAGGTCAAATTGTTACGAGTGATAGCTTTGCAATACGTGTTCCCGAGTCGGGATTATACTCTGCCACAACAAACAAGCCACCGGGTTCAGTAACACTAAGACCCGTAGATCCCTCTCTTGACGGTTTGGTGTATCTCGCGACTACTTTTGACGGTGGCAGAGCCAGCTCGCCAAGCGATGCTTTAGTAGAATGGAATAAACTACCAGAAGCACGTGGTGTTGCAACGATCGTGTTTGAGTCGAGAAAAACTACATATAGAGGTTTTCCGGCAGTCAGCGCGGGCGTGGAACTTTTGCATGGTTCCATCAGCCAAGTGACGTCGCTGCTGATTGTTAAAAGACCGTCTGATTTTCTAATTTTACCTGTAGGCCATCCATATACATATCCGAATACGAGGCAGGACAGAAGGAGGTATACCAAGGAGCGCCTTGATAATCTCGAGCACATAACTCAAGTTGAGCAAAGATGAAGATTTAATTGGGGTCAGATACAAGGAGAGGCAGACCTTTTGTAGAAGGTTTAGGGCCGCTTCCTCACCAGTATCTTAAAAAGCCATGCTTTCTGACTCCTTCGCAGCGGGCAACCCCTTATCTTTCACAGTGTCTTAAAAAGCCATGCTTTCTGACGCCTTCGCAGCGAGCAACCCCTTATCTTTCACCGATCCTACTGGATTGGTAAGAGTGTCTTAAAAAGCCATGCTTTCTGACGCCTTCGCAGCGAGCAACCCCTTATCTTTCACCGATCCTACTGGATTGGTAAGCGGAGGAAACGCTGTCCCTTATGAAATCTCGGCGGCACCCGCGCTGGCGGTAGTTTGGCGGAATGTCCACAACATCCATCCCCGAGCCATGGCGCGTTGCCGACGCCATCTTTGCTGAAATCGAAATCCACCGACCTTCCAACATGCAGATGTAAGAAGCAGATGTAAGAAGGGACAGACCTTTTGGACCTTTTGTAAGGTTTGATCTGTAAATTCAATTTGTAGTTCAGATGCAAGAAGGGACAGACCTTTTGGACCTTGGCAGGCTCCTCAGATACGGGATCGAATGCGGCGGTGAATGCCTTTTTAGCTACGTTGCGTGACGACGAGCGGATGGCGCTGCGAAGTGAGATTGGAGAATCTGACGAGGTGGTCGATGATGGTTTGCAGGCGGTGGAGGCAGCGCTGAGTATGCTTTCCTCGGTGGTTTTGCAGAAGCGTGATGCGGCGGTAAAGGCGGCATTGAAGGAGCCGGGTATTACAGCAGCAATTCATAAAGCCACAATTCATAAAGCCAACAATTCATAAAGCCAGGCTTTTTGACGAGAATTGAATTGCAGTGGGCGTTGGGATGGGTAGGGTGGGGGCAGATGAGTAGGAATAACCGCAGACGCTGGATCGAATTCATTCATTCATAAAGCCAGGCTTTTTGACGAGAATTGAATTGCAGTGGTGATTGGGATGGGTAGGGTGGGGGCAGATGAGTAGGAATAACCGCAGACGCTGGATCGCACCTTGGAAGAATTCGTTGGTGAAACCGGAGATTTATCACACTTGTGGACGGGTGGTGGGGCGGAGCTTTTTGTTGGGAGAGGAGGAGCGGGAGCATTTCCGGATGTTGATGCGTATGTGCGAGAGATTTACTGGTTGCCGGGTTCTGTCCTACTGCCTGATGTCTAATCACTTCCATATTCTTCTGGAGGTGACGCCGGTTCCTGAGAGTGGGATCACGGACGCGGTATTATTTGAGCGGTTGGGCGTTTTCTATGGTGAGGCTAAGGTGGCAGCGATCGTGGCGGAACTGGAGGAGGCTGGGGCGATGAGAGAACGGGGGGAGTTTGAGCTGGCACCTGTGGATGAGACGGGGGCGGTGTTGACTCGGGAGGAGGAACTGAAGAGGGCGCGGACTGATGCGGCCGAGCGTGTGGAACAGATTCGGAGTCGCTATACGAGGCGAATGCATGATTTGAGTGAGTTTATGAAGTCGTTGCTGGAGCGTTTTACGAAGTGGTTTAATCGCAAGCACTCGCGCTCTGGGACGTTGTGGGAAGATCGGTTTAAAAGCGTAATCGTGGAAAGCGGGCAGGCGGCGAGGACGATGGCGGCCTACATCGATCTTAATCCGGTGCGGGCGGGGATGTGCAGCGATCCGGCGGATTATCGATGGAGTAGCTACGGGGAGGCGATAGGAGGAGGGAAAAAGGGGAATGGAAAGAAGGCGAGGGAGGGTCTTGTGCGGGCTTGTATGGCGCACAAAGGGGAAGGGTTTGATGCGGAGAGATGGAAGGAGGTTTCGCGGATTTATCGGAGGGCGATGGGGCTGGCGTTGGGGAGGAAGAGTGGGCGTGCGACGGTTAGCAAACAGAAGACGGTGACGATGAATACGGCAGAGATGTTGGCTTCGAAGGATAATGAGACGGTGTTGCCGGACTTGGGGATGGCGAGGATGTTGCACTGTCGAGTAAGATACTTTACGGACGGGGCGGTGATTGGGAGTAAGAGCTTTGTTGATGAGGCGTTTGCGAATGCTCGGGAGAGGTTTTCAGAGAAGAGGAAGGATGGTGCGCGGCGAATGAGGGGGAGTGGGAAGGCGGCGGCGGGTGTGTTGTGGAGTGTGAGAGATTTGAGGGTGGATGTTGATTAGGGGGGGAGGTTTATTTGATGTGAGGCTGTGTGGGTTTGGAGAAAACATTGCATGCGGCCACAGATCCGGCGGTCTTTCAGACCTTGAGATTGTTTTACGTTTGAGACATAGCCCTGCGGACTATGCTGGTATCTTGACGCTCCATTGGAGCTGAAGATTAGGTTTTTTGGTCTTGGATCATATGTTTCCGGGTCGTGCTACTTCTCCGGGTTGTGTAGGTATCCGGCAGCTCCGTTCAGACTTTAAGATGGTTGTTTGTTTGAGACATAGCCCTGCGGACTATGCTGGTATCGTGACGCTCCGTCGGAGCTGAAGATTGGTTTTTTGGTTTGGATCGTAGCCTGCGGACTATGCTGGTATGGGGGCGCTCCTGCGGAGCTGAAGATTTGATTTTGGTTTGGGTCGTAGCTTGCGAATTATGCTGGTTTACGGACTCACGTTCGGAGTTGTTGTTTGGTTTTTGGATTGGGTTATATGATTGCGGGTTGTGTAGGTTTCCGGCAGTCCTTCAGACTTTAAGATGGTTGTTTGTTTGAAACATAGTCCTGCGGATTATGCTGGTATCGTGACGCTCGTTCGGAGCTGAAGATTGGTTTTTGGTTTGGGTCGTAGCCTCCGGACTATGCTGGTATCGTGACGCTCCTGCGGAGCTGAAGATTTGATTTTGGTTTGGGTCGTAGCCTGCGAATTATGCTGGTTTACGGACTCACGTTCGGAGTTGTTGTTTGGTTTTTGGATTGGGTTATATGATTGCGGGTTGTGTAGGTTTCCGGCAGTCCTTCAGACTTTAAGATGGTTGTTTGTTTGAGACATAGTCCTGCGGATTATGCTGGTATCGTGACGCTCGTTCGGAGCTGAAGATTGGTTTTTGGTTTGGTTCGTAGCCTCCGGACTATGCTGGTATCGTGACGCTCCTTCGGAGCTGAAGATTGGTTTGTGGATTGGATCATATGTTTCCGGGTCGTCTAGTTCTCCGGGTTGTGTAGGTTTCCGGCAGTCCTTCAGACTTTGAGATGGTTGTTTGTTTGAGACATAGTCCTGCGGACTACGCTGTTATCGTGACGCTCGTTCGGAGCTGAAGATTGGTTTTTGGTTTGGGTCGTAGCCTGCGGACTATGCTTGTTTACGGACGCACGTTAGGAGTTGTGGTTTGGTTTTTGGATGGGGTTATATGTTTCCGGGTTGTATAGGTATCCGGCAGTCCTTCAGACTTTAAGATTGTTGTTTGTTTGAGACATAGCCCTGCGGACTATGCTGGTATGGTTACGCTCCTGCGGAGCTTAAAGGTGTGTAGGATATTGATGGAGTGGGATAAGAGGTCGGGGAAAGAAGGGTTGTGGAGTGTTCGGGGTTTGAGGGTGGATGTTGATTGGGGAGGGGGAGGTTTATTTGATGTGAGGCCTTTGCAGTTCAGACAGGAGGCGAAGGTGAAGTGTTAGCGATTTGTCGGACGCATCAGCGAGGCGTCGCTACCCATGATGGTGATTGTTCGAGGTCCGATATTGTAGGGCGCAAAAGGTTTGGTAGTATAATTTTTAAAGAACCATTCAGTGAGGCGTTTGTGGATGTGGGGGAGTGGGATGGCGGTAGCGTAGGTGTTGTGGTGTGTTGGGACCTAGGGCGGAAGGGTGGTGGCCCTTTGGGGCGAGATGGTTTTGTTGTTGGGTGTTGGTGGTGTGGGGGTGTTTTTGTTGTATTTTTGGGTGGGTGGTAGAGGGTGCGACTTATGAATTTTCGGGATTTGGGGATACCTTTGGATTTGGTGAAGGGTTTGGATGAGTTGGGGATCGAGGTGCCGACTGAGGTGCAGGCGAAGTCGATTCCTTATTTAATGAAGAGTGGGGCGGATTTTGTGGCGCAGGCGCAGACGGGGACGGGTAAGACGGCGGCGTTTGGGTTGCCACTTTTGACGAAGATTGATGTAACGAAGCCAAAGATTCAGGGGTTGGTGATTGCGCCGACGCGTGAGCTGGCGAAGCAGATTGGGAAGCAGTTGTTTCGGTTTACAAAGTATTCGGAACGAGTGTTTATTGAGGTGCTCACTGGGGGGGAGCCGATGGAGCGGCAGATTGCGAATTTGCGTAGGCCGACGCATGTGGTGGTGGCGACGCCGGGTCGGTTATTGGATTTGATCAAGAAGAAGGCACTGACTTTAGAAAAGGTGAAGCATGTGGTGCTGGATGAGGCAGATGAGATGCTGAGTATGGGGTTTAAGAAGCAGCTGGTGAGTATTTTCGGGCTTACGCGGCAGCGGCGGAGCACATGGTTATTTTCGGCGACGTTCCCGGATTCTTTGGGTTTGTTGGTAAAGGCATCGATGCATGGGCAGCCAGAGACTTTGAAGATCGATAAAGCGCATGTGGTGAATCAGAATATTGATCATCGCTATGCGGTGTGTGGGAAGGATGAGAAGAATGAGTATGTGTTAGAATTTTTAGCGGAAAGGGAGGAGGAGCGAGGGTTGATTTTTGTGAGGACGAAGGCAGGGGCGATTGCGCTGGGGAGGCAGTTGGAGAAGCTGGGTGTTCCGGTAGATGTGATTCAGGGTGATTTGTCACAACGGGAGCGCGATAAGGTGATGCGGGGGTTTAAGAATGAGCGGACACGGATTTTGATTGCGACGGATGTGGCGGCGCGGGGGATAGATGTGGAGGGGCTTTCATTTGTAATTCACTATCAGCTCCCTGAGCAGCTGGAATACTATACTCACCGTAGTGGGCGGACGGCGCGGGCTGGGCGCAAGGGGATGTCGCTGGCTTTGATTGATCCTAGGGAGCGGAAGAAGATGGTGCGTTTTGAGAAGGCGTTAGGGTTTACTTTTAGTGAGATGGGGTGAGGTATCTTTAGTGGGGAGGGGGATTTGAATTTGGAAATTTCTGGAGCTTGTGGTGGGTGGTGGACATAGTGCGGGGGTGAATGCTGTGAATTTAGATTTTGAGAAGCTGGGGCAGTTTTACTTAGGGAAAGAGTACGATCTGGAGGCGGCAGAGGTGGGTGAGGATCTGCTGATGTATGATTCTAAGGATTTGGTGACGCATGGGGTGGTGCTGGGGATGACGGGCTCGGGGAAGACGGGTTTGTGCATTGCGCTGTTGGAGGAGGCGGCGATGGACAATGTGCCGGTGATTGTGATTGATCCGAAGGGTGATATTTCGAATTTGCTGCTGACGTTTCCTGATATGGCGGCGGAGAGTTTTGAGCCTTGGGTGAATCCTGATGATGCGGCGAAGAAGGGGGTGAGCACGGCGGAGCATGCGAGGAAGACAGCAGAGATGTGGAATAGTGGGCTGGCGGATTGGGGGCAGGGTGCGGAGCGGGTGGGCGAGTTCCGGGATAAGGTGGATATAAATATTTTCACTCCGGGAAGTAGTGCGGGGATACCGGTTTCTATTTTGAGTTCACTGGGGGCACCGCCGGTAGAGGTTTTGGAGGATCGGGAGCTGTTTGGGGATCAGGTGAGTAGCACGGTGGAGAGTTTGCTTTCGCTGATTGGGGTGGCGAGTGAGGGCTCGCAGAGTAAGGAGGCGGTGTTGCTGGGGGCGATTTTTATGGAGGAGTGGCAGGCGGGACGGGGGCTTAGCTTAGAGAGTTTGATTGGAAAGATTCAGAGGCCGGGGTTTGGAAAGATTGGAGTGATTGATTTGGAATCCTTTTATCCGCAGTCGGAGAGGCAGGATTTGGCGATGCGGTTTAATAGTTTGTTGGCTTCACCGGGTTTTGCGGCGTGGCTGGAGGGGGCGCCTTTGGATGTGGCTTCGATGCTGCATCGTAATGACGGGAAGCCGCGGATTTCTATTTTCTCGATTGCGCATTTGAGTGATTCGGAGCGGATGTTTTTTGTGAGTTTGTTGTTGAATCAGATGCTGGCGTGGATGCGGACGCAGCGGGGGACGACTTCGTTGAGGGCGCTTCTTTATATGGATGAGATTTATGGATTTCTCCCACCGACGGCGAATCCGCCTTCGAAGCGGCCAATGATGACGATGTTGAAGCAGGCACGGGCGTTTGGCTTGGGTTGTTTGTTGGCGACGCAGAATCCGGTGGATTTGGATTACAAGGCGCTCTCGAATATAGGGACGTGGTTTTTGGGGAGGTTACAAACGGAGCGTGATAAGGCGCGGGTGCTGGATGGGTTAGAGGGGGCGGCGGCCTCGCAGAATGCAGAGTTTTCGAGGAAAAGGCTGGAGGTGATGTTATCTGGTTTGGGGAATCGGGTGTTTTTGATGAATAATGTGCACGAGGATGGGCCGGTGCTATTTCATGTGAGGTGGGTGATGAGCTTTTTGACGGGGCCGCTTACGCGGGGGCAGATCAAGGGGCTAATGGACCCGAAGAGGGGGCAATTTGAGGATGAGGATGGAGCTAAGAGCCGGGGTTTGGCGAATCCGATGGCGCGAGAAACGGTCGTTGAGAGTAGAGGTAGGCCGGTGGTGGGGGCAGGTGTGGTGGAACGTTTCGGGGAAGTTGAGGGGCAGGTGTATGAGCCGTATTTATTGCGGGAGGCGACGGTGCATTTTGTGCATTCGCGGGCAGATGTGAGTGGCGAGATAAAGGTTTTACGGGCGAATCCGATATTGGCTGAGGGAATTGATTGGGCTGATCAGCGGGAGTTGGGCTCGAAGGTATTGGCGGACAAACCGGAAGAAGGTTTTGGGTTTGCGGAGCTGCCGGGATTTGCGATGAATGCGAAGAATTATCGGGCTGTGGAAAAGGATTTCTCGGATGATTTATATCGAAATGAGCGGGAGGAAATATGGTTTTGTCCGGCGGCGAAGCGGTATGGGGAGATTGGAGAGAAGGAGGGGGCATTTCGACTGAGAATTGCCCAAGATGTCCGTGAGCTGAGGGATGAAGAGCTTGAGGAGATACGAGAGAAGGCAGCGAAGAAGGTGCGGACTTTGGAGGGAAGGTTGAGGACTGCGGAATCGCGGCTTGCAAAGGAACAGGCGGAGGCGAGCTCGGCAAAGATGCAGGCGGGTATTTCGGTCTTGGGCGGAATTATGAAATCGTTTTTCGGGCGTAAAGCGGGCTTTGGAACGCGTGGTGCGGCAGGGTCTGTGAGCAAGGCAACGCGTGCTTACAAGCAGCATCAGGATATTCGAGATGCGGAGGATCGGGTGGAGGGGATTGAGGAAGATATGGCACTTATCCAGCAGGAGACGGAGGCGGAATTGCAGGAGGTGACGAAGAGTTTTGATCCCTCGGCATTGGAGTTAGAGCGGGAGGTTTTGAAGCCGCGGAGGACAGATGTGGATGTTGAAAGGGTGGGGCTGTTGTGGATGTGAGGACAGGAATTTTCTTTAAGGTGTGTAAAGGGGGGAGGTTCCAGTTTTACCTGGGGGCTATTGGGGTTTGGAGTCGAGACAAAGAGAGAAGTAGGTGATTTATTCTAAGTTGAATCTGAGCTTGCGTATGGGTGGGGGGGTCTATTGAATGTTGCATGGCAGAGATTTCTTTGGGTTTATCGTTTGACGATGTGCTTTTGGTTCCGGGGTTGAGTGAGATTTTGCCGAGTGAGGCGGATCTTTCTACGCAGTTGACGGGGGAGATTTCTTTGCGTTTGCCGGTGGTTTCTGCGGCGATGGATACGGTTTCTGAGCATGATTTGGCGATTGCTTTGGCGCGTGAGGGGGGGATGGGTGTGATTCATCGGGCGTGTGGGATAGCGGAGCAGGCGGCGATGGTTTCGAGGGTGAAGCGCTCGGAGAGTGCGGTGATTTACAAGCCGCTGACGGTGAGGAAGTCCGATACGGTGGAGCGGGTGCTGGCGATCATGGAAGAGAATGGATTTTCGGGATTTCCGGTGGTGGATGAGGCGGGGAAATTGGAGGGGATGGTGACGGGTAGGGATGTGCGGTACTTGGACAGGCCGGGTGCGATTGTTGCTGAGGTGATGACGCCGCGGGAGAAGGTGGTGACGGGGCCGCCGAGTACGGGGCTGGAGGAGGCGCGGAGAATTTTATATAAAAATAGGATTGAGAAGTTGCCTTTGGTGGATGGTGACGATCATTTGGTGGGTTTGATTACGGGTTCTGATATTGAGAAGCGGATTACGTTCACGAGTGCGGCGAAGGATGCGAACGGTCAGTTGCGATGTGGTGCGGCGGTGGGTGTGGGTGAGGATTTGGAGGAGCGGGCGGCGGCGTTGATTGAGGCTGGGGCGGATGCTTTATTTATCGATGCGGCGACGGGGCATACGAGGCATGTGATGGGGGTGATTGAGAAGTTGCGTGGGATGAGTGATTTGCCGGTGGTGGCGGGGAATGTGGTGACGGAGGCTGGGGCGAGGGATTTGGTGGCGGCTGGTGCGAGTGCTTTGAAGGTGGGTGTGGGGCCGGGGTCCATTTGTACGACGCGAGTGATTGCGGGTGTGGGAATGCCACAGTTTACGGCGATTAGAAATGTGGCGGGTTTTTGCAGGGAGCGTGGTGTGAAGGTGATTGCGGATGGGGGGATTCGGTATTCGGGGGATGTGGTGAAAGCGATTGCGGCGGGGGCGGATTTGGTGATGTTGGGATCAATTTTAGCGGGGACGCGGGAGAGTCCGGGGCAGAGTGTCTTTTATCAGGGCCGGAGGTTTAAGACGTATCGTGGGATGGGCTCTTTGGGTGCGATGCGGAAGGGTGCGGGGGACAGGTATGGGCAGAATAGTTCTGGTAAGTTGGTTGCGGAAGGTGTGGAGGGTCGGGTGCCGTATAAGGGGCCGCTTTCGGAGGTGATTTTCCAGCTGATGGGTGGGTTGAAGTCTGGGATGGGCTATGTGGGTGCTTCGACTTTGGAGGAACTTCGTGAGAAGGCTAGTTTCACGCGGATTACACCGGGGGGGCTGAGAGAAAGTCATGTGCATGATATTGTGATGACTGAGGAGCCGACAAATTATCAGCCGTTGGGTTAAAGATTTTAAGAGATTATTCGATGGCTACTATGAATGAAGTAATTACGCCGGTGCATGATACGGATCATGTGGCGGTGATCGATTTTGGATCGCAATATACGCAATTGATTGTGCGGCGGGTGCGGGAGTTGGGTTATTTTGCGATGTTGTATGCGTTAGATGATTTTCCGGATATTGGGAAGCCGGGGGCGATTATTCTTTCGGGTGGGCCAAGGAGCACGGCGGATGCGGATGCGCCGGATTTGGATTTTAAGGCTTTGCAGGCATTTGGTGTTCCGGTGTTGGGGGTTTGCTACGGGATGCAGTTACTGAACTTGAAATTTGGAGGAACTGTGGAGAGAAGTGACCGGCGGGAGTATGGGGCGGCGAATCTTTTTGCGGAGGAGGGGAGTGTGTTGTTTGAAGGTGTTTCAGAAGGTTTCGCAGGTGTGGATGAGTCATTCAGATACGGTGAAGAACATTCCGGAGGGTGCAAAAGTGATTGCAAAAAATCAGCATGGGACGCCGGTTTCACTGCGGTGGGGTGAAAGGTATTTTGGGATCCAATTTCATCCTGAGGTGACGCACTCGCATGAGGGGAATCGGATTTTGAAGAATTTTTTAGGGCAGGCGGATGGTTTGTTGCCGTTTGAGATCGAGGATTTCAAGCGGGATATGATCGATAAGATTCGGGAGACTGTGGGGGATCGGCAGGTGGTTTGTGGGGTTTCTGGAGGGGTGGATAGCACAGTATTGGCGGTTTTGCTGAAGGAAGCAGGGGTGAGGACTAGGGCGATTTTCGTGGATAATGGTTTGCTGCGGAAAGGTGAGGCGGAGGAGGTGCAGGAGAATTTTCAGCGGATGGGTGTGGAGATTGAGACGGTGGATGCGGCGGATCGGTTTTTAGATGCGCTGGCAGGCGAGGGTGATCCGGAGAAGAAGCGGAAGATCATCGGGAATATGTTTATTGAGGTATTTTGGGATGCGGTGGGAGATGCGGAGATGCTGGCGCAGGGGACTTTGTATCCGGATGTGATTGAGAGTGCCTCGAATGCGAAATCGAAGGCTTCGGTGATTAAGACGCATCACAATCGGGTAGCGAAGATTTTGGAATTGCAGGCGGAGGGGAAGGTTTTGGAGCCTTTGGCGGAATTGTTTAAAGATGAGGTGAGAGCGCTGGGACGATCGTTAGGGATTGAGGATGCGATTTTGCAGCGGCATCCGTTTCCTGGTCCGGGGCTAGCAGTGAGGTGCCCGGGTGTGGTGGACAGAGAGCGGCTAGAGATTATCCGTGACTGTGATGCGATTTTTATAGGAAAATTGAAGGAGTATGGGTGGTATGACCGTGTGTGGCAGGCGTATGCGGGGCTGATACCGGTGAAAACGGTGGGAGTGAAGGGGGATGAGCGGAGTTATGAATGGGCGTCAAATCTACGGGCGGTGGTGTCTGAGGATGCGATGACGGCGGAGTGGGTGGATCTTCCAGCGCAGCTTTTGCGGGAGACAAGTCAGCGCATTTTGAACGAGGTGGGTGGAATCAACCGGGTGCTGTATGATATTTCCACGAAACCGCCGGCTAGTATTGAGTGGGAGTAGTGGGAGCTTTGGCGTGGATGGCTATGGTGATGCCTCGCCGAGGCTGGAGCCGAATTTTGCGTAGAGTTCGGTTTGTTGGGCGGTGTGTTTGAGGAGGTCTTCGGCGAGAGATATGCGGCCGGGCTCGAAGATGGTGATGGTGGAGGATCCACCAAAGGCGAAGTAGCCTTTTTCCTCGCCTTTGGTAATGAGTTTTTGAGGTATGTAGGTTTGGTGAATGGAGCCGACACAGGTGGCACCGATTTCGAGAATGAGTATGGTGCCGAGATCGGGTGTTTCTAGTTGGCAAAGGGTTCGTTTGTTCTGCCATAGGTAGGAGAGGTTTTTGGAGAGGGCGATGGGTGATACTGAGAAGAGGGGGCCGCCTATGGATTTTGTTTCGCTGGGCGTGCCCGAGGCCGGAAAGTGGAAGCGGTGATAATCTGTGGGGCAAAGTCGGGAGAGGACGAGGGAGCCGGATGCATAGCGAGCGGCGAGCTGCTTGTCTTGGAGCAGTGCGGGGAGATTGAATGTTTGGCCTTTGACGAAGAAGGAAGTGATTTTGGAGATATCTTGGAAGCCGAGGTGGCGGCCATCTGCAGGGAAGGTGGCGGAAGCTTCGGCGATGGGGCGGGCCGTTGGATCGAGTTTTCGGTAGAAGAAATCGTTGAAGGACGTGAATTCTGTGGGGGATTTTTCGAAGGTTGTGGGATCGAGTTCGTATTTTTTGATGAATGGGCTTACGCGTTCTGCGGAAGCGGGTGTAGACATGCGGTGGCCATACCATTTCGAGAAAGCGTGGCGCTTTACGAGGGAATGAAGGGCGGTTTTGCCCAAAGGATTGCTGTAGATCCAGCGGAGGAATCCCTCGCCGTAGACCTGTTCGTTTTCGTAAATGTCGGTGTGTCGGTTGAAATATTTGATTTGCTCCACGGATGGATAGAAAGCGCAGGAGGGTATGATGTCAAAGAACGAGCCGGTTGGATGAAAAAAGCTGGTGGGGAGTGGCGTATAGGTTTTCGATAGAACTTGCGGGCTGAGTTGTCCGCGCTTATATCCGCTGTGCATGAAGATTTGCCTCCCTACACTTCTTTTTTTTCTACTTTTCGGTAATTCCTGCCGGAAGGCTGAGGATCATGTAAAAATTGAGGAGACACGCGGATTGACAACGAAAGACAAAGAGCCGCGGATGTTTGCGACGAGTGATGAGCGCTTTCGGGATGCGAAACCGGCGCCGATTCGTGGGGATGCGCCTGAGAGCTGGTTAGCACTGCCGCCTGCGCAATTTAGGGACTTGAACTATCGATTTGGCGAATCTGGGACTGGGGAGGTATATGTTTCGATTATTTCGGGTGATGTTTTGGGAAATTTGAATCGGTGGAGGCGGCAGTTTGGAGAGGAGGGATTGAGTGCGCGGGGTTTTGCTGATTTGGAAAGGGTGCCGATGGCAGGGGTTGAGGGTGTTTGGATTACTCTGGAGGGTGAGTATGCGTCGGGGATGGGGACTACGGGGGCGAAGCCCGGATATGGTTTGGCAGGGGTGGTGGCGGAAGTCGGTGGGCGCACGGTGACAGTGAAGATGATAGGCCCGAAGGATGAGGTGCGGGCTGAGGTGGCGGAGTTGAAGACTTTTGCGAAAAGTCTAATGATGGTGGAGCAGGGATAGGTGGAATATTTTAATTGTTATAGATGGATAATGATAAGCAGATAGAGGGGGCGAAGAGGAAGAAATCATGGCCGATTAGGATCTATTATTTCCTTTCAGGTTTTCATGTTGCAGTGGCGACTTTGTTGATACTATTTGTATTAACATGGCTGGCGACTTTGGAGCAGATTGATTATGGTTTGTATCCTACGCTGAAGAAGTATTTTAGTTGGGAATCGTTGTTTCTGATTCCTGAAATCAACGGAAAGACTGTTCCTATCATTTTGCCGGGAGGGTATTATGTATCTGCGTTATTATTGGTGAACATGATACTTGGCGGTATTATAAGGATACGGAAAGGGCCGAAGCATTATGGAAATCTAATAAGTCACTTTGGGATTGTCTTTATGTTATTAGGTGGGGGAGTGGCTCACCATTTTTCAGAGCGTGGTAATATGGCGGTAGGAGAGGGAGAGGTAAGCAATACAGCGGAAGATTATCATGAATATGTGATCGAAGTGGCGGAGGTGGTGGATGGGAAGCAAGATGAGATCCATGTGATACGCGGTAAATATTTGACGGATCTGCAGGGTGGGAGGATTCGTTCTTTTGAGTTTCCAGGGATACCATTTCAGTTGGAGGTATCGAGCTATGTTGAAAATGGCTTACCGGTGAGTGCGCGGGAACGGGCACCGGAGAATGGGGAGCATGTGGCGGATGGATATTACTTAGCGGAGAAGCCGGGTGAGGTGACGACAGAAAGGAATTTAGCAGGAGCGTATGCGCGGGTCAGGTATGAGGATGGAGAGACATCAGCACCGTTTATTTTAGCAGGTGCGAGTTTCCATCCATTTACGGTGAAAGATGGTGAGCGGTTGTTTACGGTAGATATGCATAAGCGGCTATGGCCAATGCCATTTGAGGTGAAACTAGATACATTTACCGCAGACTTTCATCCTGGGACTTCGAGGCCGGCGAAGTTTGTAAGTGAGATTGAAAGGGTTGAGAATGGGCAGGCTTCGGAGGTGACGATTCAGATGAATGAGCCGATGAGGTATGAAGGGTTTACCTTTTTTCAAGCTAGTTATGGGCCGCCGGGGGCAGGGCCGGGTGATAGGATGTATTCAGTGTTTGAGATTGTGAAGAATCCGGCGGATAAGTGGCCTGAGTATAGCCTTTATGTGGTAGCATTTGGTATGCTTGTGACATTTTTGACAAAACTAGGCAGTCATTTGGGTGCCGCATCTAGGAAACGGAAGAATGCAGCATAAGAGATCAAGGTGGGGAAGGTGGGTAGCGGCGATTTTGGCGTTGGGTGCCATGGTGGTTGTGTTTATGAACATGTTCATCGACAACATGCCGAAGGGCGAGGTGCAGAAAGTCAAAGGCTATACGCCGTGGGAAGAGGAGACGGTGGATTTGTTTTCAAGTATTTCGGTTCAGGACGGGGGAAGGGTGAAGCCATTTTCTACGTATGCCGCGTTTAAGATGCTGGGATTTCACGGAGCTCGGTCGATGAAGATTGAGGATGAGGGAGGCGAGGAGTATAAAATTGGGCCGGCAGAATGGTTGATGGATACAGTTTTGCGGCCGCAGTTGGCAGTGCAGTTGCCGACATTTCGTTTGGACAACTCGGATGTGCTTACGGCGATTTCGATTGAGCCGAAAGGGCGGAGGGATCGGTATTCTTATGATGAGATTGAGCCGGGGCGTGAGAAGTTGATTGAGCTAGCGAAGTCATTTGAGCCGATTGAGAAAGATGACCGCGATCCGATGCAGCAGCAAACGATCGATTTGGCATACAACGTGAGGATGTATGAGGCGTTTCTCGGTTACTTTAAGTTTGCGCGTTTTGGTGTGGAGTTGGTAGGGAGTGGAGCGGCAGGAGAGCCGAATCAGCGGACGAATCTGAGTGCGGTGATGATGACTGCATCCCAGTTGCGGCAGCAGATTTCTGAGAGTCAGAAGGAAAGGGGAGCAGATCAATCCACGTTTACAGGGGCTGTTGCAACAGGTGCTGGATAGTGCGAATCTGGCGAAATATGGACTACCCATTTTACCTCCGAAAGATGCGACTGATGAGGGGTGGCAGACTGCTGGAGATGCCATCATGGATGTAATGACGATGAAGGCGGAGAATCCTGAGCAGGTGATTGGAGATATGAAAGCTCTGGAGACGATGGTGCGTTCTGTCTCAGTTTCGGAAGAGGAGTTCCGCAAGCATACGGGGGAGTATTTGGAGCGGGTAGAGGGGCGTGCGGCGTCTCGCGGAGAGATCAAAAGTATAGGAATGGAGATTGCTTATTTTAAGGCAGACTACTTTTTGAATGCGATGGTGTTGTTCCTTATTGGGACTTTGTGTGCTCTGGCAATGTGGGGGTTTGGTGACGGTCGGTTTAGCAAGGTTTTCTATTGGGGGACTCTGGCGTCTACTTTGGTTGCTACGGTTTTGTGTGTAGTAGCGATTGTGAAGCGATCTATGATTATGGAGCGTCCACCGGTTGGCAATTTATATGATACAGTAATCTTTATCGGAACTACTGGGGTGATCTTTGCGCTTTTAGTGGAGTGGATCACACGGAAGCGATTTGCGTTAGGCTTGGCACCTATCATTGGGACTGCGCTTATTATACTGGCGCGCCGGTATGAAGTGGGGGATGCAACGGACCATTTTGACCCATTGGTGGCGGTTTTGGATTCAAATTTCTGGTTGGCGACACATGTGATTACTATATCGCTGGGTTATTCAGCAGGTTTACTGGCTGCTATGCTATCGTGTGGATATATATTGATGCGTGGTCTGAATTTGGATGGCGGGAATAAGGCTTTAAGAAAGTCGCTGACGCAGGCGGTCTATGGCTCTATTTGTCTGACGGTGTTTCTATCATTAGTAGGGACCGTTTTAGGAGGGATCTGGGCGAATTATTCTTGGGGTAGGTTTTGGGGATGGGATCCGAAGGAGAATGGTGCATTGATGATTGTGCTATGGACTTTGGGGATCTTGCATGCGCGGATCGGCGGTATTATCAAGGAATGGGGAATTCATCTAGCTTCAGTTTTCACTGCTTGCGTGGTGGCATTTTCATGGTGGCATGTGAATTTCTTAGGTGTCGGATTGCATAATTATGGGTTTACCGCGGGCAAAGGGACAATCTGGCAATTCTACGGGATTATGGGATTATTTATGGTCTTTGGATTTATTGCTATGGCAATGGAGAGGTATGATAAGAAGGAGAAGAGAGTTACAGATTCTTCTACTGCGGGTTCGAAAAGGTCTCAGCAAAAGGCCTAGATAGTTAAGATGAGTTGGGAACTCTTTCCATCTAACGATATAGAGAATATCCTGCCACACGACGGCGAGGTTTTCTATCATTCAGATGTGTTTTCGGAGTCAGAAAGAGAAGATATATTGGATAAATTGATTCGCGAGATTGATTGGGAAAAAGAGAAGTTAGTGATGTTCGGGAGGAAGATTGTGATGTCCCGGAAAGTTGCCTGGTTTTCAGATGATGACATATCGTATTCCTATTCGGGAACTACACGGAAGGTGCATTGTAATATAAAGCTGATTCAGGACCTTCGGCAAAAAGCGTGTGAGTTGACCGGAGAAGAGTATAATTCCTGTCTGGCAAATTTATATCACGATGGGAGTGAAAGTATGGGATGGCATGCGGACGATGAGAAAGGGATTGTGAGGGGTAGTTCAATAGCATCTTTAAGCTTTGGAGCGGTGCGCAAGTTTGCATTCAAGCACCGGCAAACAAAGGAGACGATCTCGTTGCAGTTAGGGGATGGGAGCCTATTAGATATGCGAGGGGAGGTTCAGCAGCATTGGGTGCATCAGTTACCAAAAACAAAAAGGGTGAATGAAGTTCGTGTAAATTTGACGTTCCGGAAGATTCGTTCTGTATAGATGATACATTGAAGCTTATGGATACGGGCGGACTTGGATCGGTGTAATGAGCGCGTTCCTTAAGTTGCAATTGCTAGGATTCTTTTATCGCTGAAAGAGTCTTGTCGGTTTCGGATTTAGCTGGTTCAGTTGTCGCGGTGCATCTTATGATGCGCTATTTTCAACCCCGAGAGATTGCCGATTAGAAACTGCACCTTCATTCACTTTCTGAGCTTGATTGCCGTTTTCTTTGGCGGTCTTATTGGCGATATTCCGGCGCAGGATAAGGAGTTTTCAAAGCCGGAAGAGAGTGTGAGTGAAAACTCAGAAGGAGTTGTCACGCTTGCTTGGCCGGGGAAAGAGGGGGTGATCTACGAGGTGCAACAATCGAGACGGCTGGTTTTGAGAGTTCAAAATTACGCTACCGTGGGCCGGACCATGGGAGTGTCCTAACGGGTTTTCAAGAAGGCTCGTATTTTTTCCGCGTCCGTAGTGAGGAGGGTCTTTGGTCTGAGGTGGTTGAGGTCAATGTCAAATTTATAGGTAGAGGCTATGTGATACTCCTGATGAGTTTGGGAGGCTTTGTGTTTGTGGCGACGGTGGGGACGTTACTTTTTGGTCATTTTACTCAGAAAGATAGGAGGGAGATATGAACCAATCACATATTTTAGAGCCGACTACAGGGTTGTTGTTATTAGGAGTCTTCGGAATTTTATGGATTGCTTTGGGGGCATGGTGGGGCCGGAAGGCGAAGAATACAGAGGGCTTTATGTTGGCTGGCCGAAATGTCGGGCTTGCCTTAGGGACGGCGACTGCGATGGCGACTTGGATTACCTCGAACACTACGATGATGGCGCCAGTGTTTGCGTTGAAGCAGGGCGTTTGGGGCTTGCTGGCTTATTCTACAGCTAGCTTTGGTTTGTTCTTATTCGCGCCGATGGCGATGCGGATTCATAAGTTGATTTCGCAAGGGTTTACGAGTGGGGATTTCTTTCGATTGCGATTTGGGAATGTTGCGTGGGGTGTTTTTTGTTGATAAGCCTGATGTATTCGATGGCTTGGTTGGTTACTATGGCAATTGCGGGTGGCGAGCTGGTGAATGCGCTTTCGGGGATTTCCTATGTGACTGGTTTGACAGTGATTATGGCGGTTTGCATTGGGTATACACTTTTTGGAGGTTTGTTTGCGCTGATTGGGACTGATTTTATACAGAGTGTGATTATTCTGATAGGAATTGTGGTCATCGGTGCGGCGGTGCTTACGAAGACAGATGTGGCAGAGATGGCGTCAAATTTGCGGGTAGATCAGCCGAGCTTGGTTGCGTATTTTATGCCTGTGGCTTTGTTAGCTGTATTTAATAATATGTTTTTCGGGTTTGGTGAGGTGTTTCATAACAATGTTTGGTGGTCGCGGGTGTTCGCCATGCGGAGGAGTGTGGCACCAAAGGCATTTTTCTTAGCGGGCTTACTGTGGTTTCCGATTCCGATTGCGGCGGGGTTTATCGCTCTTTCTGCGGGGACTTTGGACATCAATATTGTGAATGAGAACATGACAGGGCCGTTAGTGGCCTCCCGGATTATGGGCGCGGATGGTGGGGGGACGGTGGCGGGAATTGTGATTTTTGTGGTGCTGTTTTGCTCGCTTGCATCGAGTATTGATTCGCTTTTAGCGGCCACTTCTGATCTATTAACTAGGGACGGATTTGAAAAATGACTTAGGCGTGGACGTGCTTTATCAGAAACCGTGAAACGGAGTGCAGGGAAGTATGCGATTGTAGGCACGGGGGTATTTGCGTGGGTGTTGGCATTACCGCGGTGGCCGATACAGCATGCGCTTTTCCTATCTGGCCCCCTTGTGGCGAGCGTGATTTGGCCGGTGATTGCTGGGCTGTATTGGCAGAAGGTGAATCGGCTTTTTGTGATTGCGGCGATGGTGCTGGGGAGCATCGCGGGCCTGATTGCGTATTTTCAGATTGGGTGGTTTACCGCTTCACTTATTAGTGTTTTTGTATCCATGCTTCTTACCGTAGCAGGGCGTTTTGTGAAACCGGAGATTTTTGAATGGAATAAGCTTAGAGCTACTGAGTGATGATGTTTTCTGAGAAATTTATTTATGTTTTGTTGTTTGGATCTTTGGTTTGGACAGGGATTGGTGCGGTAGTTTTGCTGTTGCTGCTATTGAGTGATTTTTTGAGAAAATCTGTTTGGTAGAAACATTTTGCAATGAATAGAGATATTACACCGAACCCGAGGGGCCAATTTTTGGTGCCACCTGAGGGTTCTGCAGCGACGAGGCCAGAGCCGAGAGGGCTTTTCCGGAATTCGCCGCTCGATCTTTCATGTTTGGGAGAATTTGAGGGAAAATCTATACTCACGGCCCGACAATTTACCTTTAGGCAAGTTACAGAGATTGCGAAATTGGCGGCCGTTTTGGAAGGCATTGAAATTACTCCATATCACATTCTCGATGGAAAGATCGCAGTGACTGGGTTTTTGAGGCATCGACGAGGACGAGGACGTCGTTTGAAAGTGCGATGCTGAGGTTGGATGGAAAAATCATTACCATTCCAGATGGTGGGGTGACGGGGCAGGCGAAGGGCGAATCGCTACAAGATATTGGCGAGATGTTTAATGCCTATTGTGATCTGGTAGTGATTCGGCATACGGATACGGATTGCTTGGAGAGGATCATGGAGGATTTACGGATTCCATTGATTAACGCAGGAAATGGATCGGGTGAGCACCCGACACAGGCATTGGCGGATTGGTTTGCGTTGTTAAAATGGAAACCGGAGCTAGCGGATCCAAAGCGGCGTGATGCTTCAAAATTGCATTTAGGGATACTAGGGACACCTGGATCGATGCGGGCTGTAAAATCATTTTTGCTTATGGCTCTGCTGTTTAAAGACCATATAGCTAAGGTGACGGTGATTTCAGAAATGGCAGATCCATTTGGAGAAGATGTCACTGCAGATCTATTGGAAGCAGGTATTGAGTATGAAGTTTCGAACGATGTGCGTGAGCATGTGCCAACTTTGGATGCGATCTATATGAACTCGATTGCATTTTTAGGGGATTCTTATAAGTCATTGGACTCGCGGTATAAGTTAGACGCAGATTCGCCGTTAAAGAAGGACGCAGTTATATTGCATCCGCTTGCGCGTTTGGATGAGCTTGCGACATCGTTAGATAAGACCTCGCATAATTTATATTTCACCCAAGCGCATGGGGCAGTCTATGTCAGGCAGGCACTTTTGATGGCTGTGTTAGGAAGGCTAGGTAAGCTTCCAGACCTCGGGACAGCCTGAAATTTGTAATAAGAAGAGGATTATCATTTCGTATCGATTTAAAGAATACTAATTATATTTAGATAACAATTATGTGTGGCATTGCTGGTTTCTTTTCGTCTAGTCCCATTTCAGAAGGATACGCCTGTGCATTTAGCGCATATGCTTGAGCAGATAAGGCACCGGGGTCCGGATAGTCAGAACTCGCATATTGATCCGCGGCGTGGGTTGGTGATGGGGCATACTCGTTTAACTATTAATGACAAAGAGGGTGGCTGCCAGCCGCTTCACGCAACGGACCAGAGATATATACTTACGGTGAATGGTGAGTTTTATGATTTTAAGCGTGCGCGTGCGACATTGATGGCAGAGGGGGATCGGTTTTTGACAAAATCTGATTCAGAGATTGCGATTGGTTTGTATCGGAAATATGGGTTAGACTTTACGGATCATTTGCGTGGTGAGTTTGCATTTGCCCTATATGATACGCATGAGGATGAATTGATATTGATTCGGAACCGGTTTGGTGTCCGGCCAATGTTTTATCATGTGAACGAGGATCGTAGTCGCATTTACTATGGCTCTGAGATCAAGGCGATTATTGCGCATCCGGAAGTGCCGGCGGAATTGGATCATAAGGCTGCCCTGCATCAACTTATGCAAACGATAGCTCCGGGAATGAGTGCTTTCAAAAATATAGTATCCTTAGATCCGGGATGTTTTCTTAGGATACGCAAGCGAGGTGGGAAGTTAGATATTACTCAGCACCGGTATTGAGATTTTGAATTTCCACCGGAAGAGGCACACCACGAAGATCACGATGAGGAGGAGCATGTGGAGACAATCCGACGGGAACTGATCGATGCAATTGTATTGAGATTAGAGGCTGATGTTCCTGTTGGTGCCTATTTGTCAGGTGGGATTGATTCTTGCTGTATACTTGGTTTGGCTACAGGCGCTATGCAATCGCCAGTGAAGGCGTATACGATTTCTTTTGATGATGATCAGTATGATGAGGCACCGATTGCTAAGCAGATGGCGGAGTCCATGCAGGCGGATCATGAATTGATTCATCTTCGTGCGGAGGATTTATATGGCCAGAATTATATTGATACAGTTTGGCATGCGGAGCGCACTTTTTATAATACATTGGGCGTAGCTAAGAACTTGATGTCGAAGCGGGTTTGGGAAAGTGGCTACCGATGTGTGGTTACGGGAGAGGGTGCGGATGAGCTGTTTGCAGGTTATCCAGGGTTCAAGCGAGATATGTTTTTGCATGGTATTTCTCATGAGCCGGAAAGTGTGAGGGCTGAGTATCAAGCTGCTCTTGAGAAGACAAATTCGCTATTCAAAGGGGCTATTTTGGCTGAGAATGAGCGGCATCACCCGGCATGGGATGAGCTGTGTGGGTTCACGCCGTCGTGGGTGCAGCCTTGGATGGATACTTTAGATTTGGCCCGGCCGCTTTTAGCGGATGATGTCGCGGACGAGTTACGAGATTACGATCCATTTACTGAAATTGCTTCGCGGCTTGATCCCAAGATGCTTGAGGGTAGGCATCCATTGGACAAAGCGCAATATACGTGGAGTAAATGTCAATTAGAGGGACAGATTTTGAACTGGGGTGGAGATCGGGTAGATATGGCGAACTCGATGGAGAGTAGGCCGCCGTTTTTGGATCATAAGTTGGCGGCTGCGGCTGTTAGGGTGCCGCCGAATTTGCGGATTAAGGGAAATATAGAGAAGTATGTTCTTCGGGAGGCTGTGCGTGGAGTGCTTCCTGAGGTTTTGTATAAAAGAGAGAAATTTGCCTTCATGGCACCTCCGGCGCATACGGATGCGAGTAAGAGGGCGAAGGTCGAGGAGCTGATCAAGAGTTTTCTAGGGGAGGATTCTGTTAGGAGAGCGGGTATATGTTCGGTGGAGAAGGTGACGGAGTTCTTGAATGCGTATCGTAGCGATAAGGATCCAGTGTCTTTGGTGAGGAAAGATACGCTTTTGAATCATTCACTTACTTTACATATATTGGATGATAAGTTTTGTCGGTGAAGAAGTGGATTAGGGATCTGCTGGACCTTTTTTACTGTTTCATGCGAGATCCGTCGGTCTTTCAGACCTTGTGATGTTTTTGGTGGGTGGTCATAGCCCTGGCGGGCTACGCTGGTATCGACGCGCGCCTTCGGAGCTTGGGAGGAAGATTTCCGAGTTATGTGGGTATGGAGGGCGGGTTTGTGGGTTTTGAATGATATGTTTTGGTGGGTGGTCATAGCCCTTGCGGGCAATGCTGGCATCGATGCGCTCCTTCGGAGCTTGGGAGGAAGATTTGCGGGTTGTGTGGGTACGGAGGGCGGTCTTTCAGTCCTTGTGATGTTTTGGGGGCGGCATAGCCTTGGCGGGCTATGCTGGTATTGATGCGCTCCTTCGGAGCTTGGGAGGAAGGTTTCCGAGCGAAGCACACTCCATGCTAAGCGCATCTGATGCGCTCCTTCGGAGCTTGAGAGGAAGATTTGCGGGTTGAGTGGGTATGGGGTATGGGTTTCTTTATGAGCAGACGATGAGGCGGAGGGCGTCTAGGCGGACGCGTGCGTTGGAGAGGTTTTCTTGGGTTTCTTGTAGGGTTTGTTGAAGGGCGCTGATCTCCTTTTTCGAGATGTGGGGGTTGCGTTTTGCTAGGTCTTCTAGGCGCGCAATTTGGGAGGTGATGGTGGTGGTGGCAAGTTCTTGAGCTGCTTCGACAGGTTTTTTCCGAGCTCGTTCTGCTACTGCTGTGGCGGCGGTGAGCATGGATGGGAAGAGTTCTTTACGGAAGGATTCTTGGGATAGGATGCGACGGGGGTTGCCAGCTTGAAGGAGCGAAGCGGGCGGGGCTTTGGTTTGCGCTTTTCCGGTATGATCGACGATGACTCGGAGAAGTGTGGGTGGTAGAAATCGATCAAGTTGGAGGCGTTGGGGGGCGATGGCTTCTACGATGAAGGCGCACTCGAGGAGGATGGATTTACCTTTTCCGGTGGGGAGGTTGGCGAAGGAGGCGTTGCCGGTATTGCCATCGAGGAATTGATCAAGGGCATCGCGGAATAAGGGGTGATCAAAAGTTAGGAATTGTAGATCTTCACGGGAGAGGGAGGTGATGCGATCAAATGTGGCAGATATGCCTTCATCTGGGACGTCAGCGAAGGCATCGGACTGGCGTTGGCCGCGTTTGAAGAGGAAGGCGCGAGATGAGAGGTCTGAGACATCGAGGCCAAGATGATCGAACAAGCGGAGGGTGAAGCGTTCGAAGCGAGGGTCTTCATCGGCAGCTTCGATGGCTTCAATGAGTTCCTCGGAACGTGAGGCGGGAGGTGCTCCGAGCTCTAGGAGGCGGTCATGGCCAGTTGCGAGCTGGTGGGTGACTTCGTTTTTGAGTTGGCTGGAATGTTTCAGGAAATCTTTAAACTTTTTTGAAGAAGGGGATTCCTCGGCGAGTTCGTCGAGGAGAGGAAGTAACTCCATTGAGAGGGTTGTGGCGCCTTTGAGGGGAGCGGAAAAGACGTCGAGTGCTTCGTGGAGCCAGCGGGCTTGAAGTTCGGATCTACTATCTTTTCCGTAGGGGATGTGAATATGGATATCACCGGTTTGGCCGATGCGATCGAGGCGACCGATGCGTTGCTCAAGGACTTCGGGATCGCGTGGTAGGCCGAAGAGGACGAGGTGGCGTGAGAATTGGAAGTTACGGCCTTCGGAGCCGATTTCTGAGCAGATGAGCAGGCGGGCGCCCTCGGGCTCTTGGAAATAGGCGGCATTACGATCGCGCTGCATCATAGAGAGGTCTTCGTGAAATAGAGCGATGTCTACGTTGAGGAGTTCGAGGAGTTTCTCTTGGATGCTGATGGCGGCGTCTGGAGAGTTTGTGATGAGGAGGATTTTTTCGGTTTCAGGAAGGTTTTGAATGAGGTCTGCAAGCCATGTGTAGGGGGAGGTTCCTTTTTCGAGGGGGTGGAGGATGGGCAAGCGTTTTGGAAAGCCGGTGAGGCGCTCGCGTGTGTTGCGGAAGAGGACACGGCCGGTGCCGAAGGAGTCGATGAGTTCTGATATGAGAGGTTGGCGCGCAGATTCATCGCCGGAGCGGAGGGCGCGGAGATGTTTGGCAGCGCGGGGAGAGGAGAGTGTGAATTGGGCGGTGTCTTTGGGAATGGAGCCGGTGGAAAGTCCTTCGACGATCTCTGCGAGGGGGCCGTAGGATTTGGTTTCTTCGAGGAAGGAATCGAGCGAGTTGTAGCGATGTGGATCGAGAAGGCGGAGGCGGGCGAAATGGCCTTCGGGGCCGAGTTGTTGGGGGGTGGCGGTGAGTAGGAGTAGGGATGGAGTTTTTTCAGCGAGGGCTTCGACTGCGGTGTAGGCTGGGGAGGTTTCGTCTTCGTTCCATTCGAGGTGGTGCGCTTCATCGACGATGAGGAGATCGAACCCTGCTTGGAGTGCTTGATCGCGGCGGGTTTCGCTTCCGGCGAGGAAAGAGACGGCGCAGAGGATGAGTTGGGATTCGGAAAAAGGATTTATGTTGGAAATTTCTACTAGACCTTCTTGGGGGTCGATGGCTTGGCAGCGTTCTTCGTCGTAGATGGAGAATAGTAGGTTAAAGCGGCGGAGGAGCTCGACGAACCATTGGTGGACGAGGGGCTCTGGGACCATGATGAGGATGCGCTCGGCGCGGCCGGTGAGGCGTAGGCGGTGGAGGATGAGGCAGGCTTCGATGGTTTTTCCGAGGCCGACTTCATCTGCGAGTAGGACGCGTGGGTGGAGGCGGGCGGCGACCTCGGATACGATGGATAGTTGATGTGGGATGAGATCGATGCGTGCGCCGGTGAAGCCGCGGGCAGGTGAGCGGCGGATTTTTGCGTTCCAGCGGAGTGCTTCGAGGCGTTGATCGAAATCGCGAGGTGAATCTACGAGGCTGGCGAGAAGGCGTTTGTCGGGACGGATGAAGGATAGGGAATCGAGGAGGTCTGATTCATGGATGGATTGCTCTCCATTGTGGTAGGTGAGGAGATGATTTTTTTCCGATACTTTTTCGACTGAGAAGGATTTCTTTGAATGGTCGGCAATTTCATCGCCTGGCGCGAAGCGGACGCGGACGAGGGGTGCGGTTTCGAGGGCGTAGGTACGGGCTTCTTCGGCGGCAGGAAAGCAGATTTCAATGTGTGCACCTTCTACTGCTAGGACATGGCCGAGACCGAGTGCGGGCTCTGAGGTGGTGATGTATCTTTGGCCGGGGACGATCGATTTGTTCAGCATAATTGGGGAAAGTGGCTTGGGGCGGAGTGTTCCTATGCTGAAGGTTCTGAAAGTGCAACTTTGAGCTACGTTTATGTAAAGTTTGCTAAGTGCGAGGTGGTGAGGAAGGATGAGGGGATGAAGGTTGAGAAGGTGAAGTATGTTTTATGGGCTGCAGACTGGGAGAGGTGTTTGAAGTTTTACGAGGAGATGTTTGGAGGGGTGACTTCTTTCCGGATGGAGGTGTGGAGTGAGATCGTAATCGCTGGGGCTACGATAGGAGTGCATGGCGGTGGAGAGGGGAAACGGACTTGGACGGGCTTATCGTTTCAGGTAGATGATTTGCGGGCGGCGTTACCAATGTTGGAAAAACATGGGGGAAAGCTGACGTGTGAGCCAACGGATACGGAGGAAGATCCGCTGCATTTGGCGATGTGTATGGATACGGAGGGGAATGAATTTATGATGACGATGAAGAGGAAGTGATGAGGTGAGCTGGGCAGGGGGCTCTAAATGTATGTTAGGCTGTGTCTAATGTGGAAAGAAAGGCCTCGGCGGTATCGCGGTAGGCGTCACGTTTTTCAGTGGGGAATTTTGCCCATTTGCGGGCCATCATGGATGAGCGAGGATTTTTAAGGAAGAGTTCTTGATTGTCTCCGATGAAGATCCAGAAAAGTGCATCCCATATATCAGTCCATGGTCCACGTTTCTCGTTGGACATCTTTAATATATAATTGGAGCCGGATATGTAGGGTTTGGTGGTGAATGTTCCGCCATCAGCGAATTGCGACATGCCATAGACATTGGGGACCATGACCCAGTCATAGGCATCTATAAACATTTCCATAAACCATTTATATATTTCTTTTGGGTGAAAGCGGCAGAGAAGCATGAAGTTCCCTAAGACCATAAGCCGTTCGATATGGTGACAGTATGCTTCCTTCTGTAATTGTTGAATGACGCGATCGATAGGTGGTATACCGGTGGTTCCATCATAGAAGGATGGGGGGATTGGGCGGGTATGGTTAAGAAAGTTACCATTACGGATTGCGATGCCGCGGTGGATGTAGATCCCATGCATAAATTCACGCCAACCTATGATTTGGCGGATGAATCCTTCGAGGGAATTGATAGGGATTTGTTTGCGTGTTGATAAGGCGGCATCGATGATTTCCTGTGGAGTGAGGAGGCCGATGTTGAGCATGGGGGTAAGCACTGAGTGATTGATGAAGGCGTGCTCGGTGGAAATGGCGTCTTCGTAAGGCCCGAATTCTTTGAAGCGATCCTGTATGAAATCGCTGAGCCACTGCTTTGCAGCGGGGCGTGTGATAGGGTAGCGGAAAGAGGCTGTGGAACCCGGATTGTCAGGGAAGTGTTCTTCGATGTGTGCGGTAGCAGCTTTGATTTCCTTAGTGACAGCGACGGCAGGTGGCTCGGGGGGTTGGTGGCCTTTGGGAAGCTTTTTGCGGTTGTCTTCGTCGTAAGACCATTGATCTCCTTGGGGCTTTCCATCTTTATCGACGAGGATGGACATGCGTTTCCGCTGGGCTTGGTAGAAGGTGGCCATGAAAGGCTTTTTGCGGGCATTGATGTGCTTTTCGAGGAACTCTGGAGGTGAGAGGAAGGCTGGTGTGGGGCTGATGTGGAGAGTGATATTTTTTGATTCACAATACTGGCGAAGGCGCTTCTCGAGAATGAAATCGTGGACTTCTGCGATATATATATCTGCGAGTTGTTTCGGTAAGGCCTTTTGATAGGATGTGGTGAAAGGAATGATAGTGACCTTATGTTTGGTGGCTTTCAACTCGACAGCGTAGGCCTTCATTGAGGCATGATGGAGGACTAGTTTTTGTTTATGTATGGAGGTGGGATAATTTTTGTCATTACCAAAGAAGAGGGGATCTTCTGCGAGGAAGATAGGGCGGGCTACGGAAATAGCGGGGTGATTTTCGAAGAGCTGGTGAGGGAAGATGAGGGTGGCGCTGCTCATAGGGATGTTATGCGGAGGTTGTTAGAGTTGCAGGTGAGGTGGGTTTTGTGCGATATGGTTGATATGATCATCCATAAGAGAAGGCTTCTATCAATTTCAGTGTTGCAGGCAGGGTTCGTGTTAGGGGCACTTTACGCACTCGTATCACTTATATTTGCTGCGATTTTCCTAGTGTTCGGTTTGTTTGGGATGGTTCTAGGAGCTGCCTCGAGTGATGCGGTGGCTGTTTTAGGCGGTTCGGTAGGGGTGATCATTTTTGCTCTACTGCTACCGATTGTCTATGGAGTGATGGGGTTGATCAGCGGGATTGTGGGTGCTGCAGCTTATAATTTAATTGTGAAATTCACAGGGGGATTGGTGCTTTCTGTGGGAGAGGAGAGCTGAGGGAGAATTTCATTTTGGCTTGGCGTATGGCAGACGGGTGGCAGTGCTGAGCTGAAAGTAGGTGTCGAGGGCGGTTGATGCCATGGATTCAAGGGCTAGAAGATCAACAGAGCCATCGGCTGCAAGATGCTCGACGGGTAGCTGGATGAGTTTTACTTCACCTACTATGAGTATCGTATTGTTCGTAGGGATTGGAATGGTCTCTGCGAGTTTTAGTGCGTAGCGAAGGCGAGATTCTGCAACGAAAGGGGCGGTGATATCTGGATGGTAATGGGGTGTAAGTCCTGAAGCAGCAAACTCTGAGATTTCACGGGGGTAGCGTGCGGAGCAGTGGTGGGCTCGTTCCATGATCGCGGGGTGGATATGATTTATTGTGTAGGACTTTGTGGCGAGGATGTTTGATAGCGTGTGGCGATCCACGAGGTCTGGACGTGAGATGAGGCCGATGAGCGGAGGTTTTGAACCGAGGTGGGTGACGGTAGAGAAGGGGGCGAGGTTTTCATGGCCATTTTCACTGATGGTGCCGATAAGTGAGATGGGCTTGGGGCCGGGAAGAGAGTTCGCGAGCTGAACGCGAACAAGTTTTTCCATTGCGGCGATATCTGCGGAGGTGATGGTATGCATAATTTCCTGCCGTTATTCTACTGCTTTCGTAGTGGAACTTTTAGAAAGTGCGGACGGATGAGAGGCCACCATCAGGCCTGTGGATTTGGCCGGTGATGAAAGATGATTGGGGGGAGAGAAGAAAAGAGGCGAGCTTTGCTACGTCTTCGGGATTTCCGACAGCATGTAGGGGGTGGCGTTTTTCGGAAGCAGTCTTTTTGTCTTCGCTGCCGAGGAGTTGGCTGGCTAAGGGGGTGTCTGTGAGCGAAGGGGCGATGACGTTGACGCGAATTTTGGGGGCGAGTTCTGCGGCGAGTGATTTTGCGAGGCCTTCGACGGCAGCTTTGGCTACTGCGATGGAGGCGTGGAAGGCCATGCCCTGTGCTACGGCGACAGTGGAGAACATGACGATGGATGCGGAGGAAGGTTTTTTCAGTGCGGGAAGGGCCTGTTGGATTGCATGGACGGCGCCGAGGCAGTTGATATGGAGATCATCAAGGAAATCCTGAGTGGTGAGGCGGTGGAAGGGTTTTAGGTTGATAGTTCCCGGGAAGTAGATGAGGCCGTCGATTGTATCGGGGAGTTCGAGATCTTTGGGATCTTTTGCGTCGAAGGGTTGGCATTCGATGCCTAAAGATTCGAGTTCCGAAGAGGAGCGAGCAGCGGCTAGAAGGGTGTGGCCTTCGCTCTTGAGTTGCTTGGCAGTTGCGAGGCCAATTCCAGAGTTTCCGCCGATGAGTAGATATGTCATGCAGATCCTTATGCGAGGATTAGCCGATATCAAATAGTAAGGTCCGAGCGATGGAATCTACTGGAAATTGGGGCGGACTTCTTTGAGAGGGATGAGAACGAAGGGGCGCTCACGGATTCTGGGGTGGGGGAGTGTGAGATCTGGGTGCGCGAGCGTAGTTTCGCCAAATATCAAGATATCGAGATCGATCACGCGAGGGGCGTTGGGAGTAGTCGATCTGCGGCGGCCAAGTTCGCTTTCGATGCTTTGGGTGATGTGCAAAAGTTCCAACGGATCGGTGCCCGGCCAATAGAAGTCGACAACGGTATTGAGAAAACGCGGGGAATCTGGGGGGCAATTTTTGGGTGCTGTGTCGCGCAGAGTAGCTTCTAGAAATGACTCTTTAGGTGAGGATATGTTGCGCAGACGGGAAATTGCAGCGGAGATGTTGGATTTCCGGTTTCCTAAATTTGAGCCCAAAGCGATGGCGACGCGTGGCACGGCTATGTGAATGTTAGTCCTCTAAGTTGTAGAGGTTCTGAATGCCGTAGTTTGCTTGCACACGCTGGTTGGCGTTTGAAACTTCGGCGGAAGGTATGACGATAGGACGATTGGCCCCGTAGAGTTCGATGACGTGGAACTCCGGTGGATCTTCTGCGTAGAGAATTTCGTGGAGTTGTTTCAGATTGCGGAGTGGCTGGCCATTGACGGTATCGACTGCGAGGCCGGTGAAATCGCTCATTCTGGATGTGACAGGGTCAGTTTCGATTTGGGTGAGAATGACGATGTCTTCCTTTTCTTGGAAAATACCTTTGGAGATGTAGTCGGTGTAAAGTCGTCTGACGGTGATATCGCTAAATTTTGAGGTGGCGAAGAGATTGGTATCAAGAGGCTGGAATACTAGGCCAGCGAAGACAACGTAACGTGGGTTTTTCTCATACTGCACGGAATACATACGGGAAGGTGGGAGGGGTTTTAGGGTTACATCGACATCGTTCCACGAGCCATCACGTAGGTAGCGGATGCGGACGGTATCGCCGGAGTATTTCCGCTCGACGATTTCGTTCAGGTTTACTTTCTCGCCGTCTACAAGGACTTGGCCGGCACTATCGACAGGGCTGCCATCTAGTGAGTGTAGGATGTCGCCAGTTTGCAGAACACCATCGACGGAACTACTAGGGATGACGTTGATAATGAGGACTCCGTTGCCATCATTAGGGAGGCCAAGAGCTTTGCGCATGGCAGGGTTATGGAGGGGGAATTCGCGGATACCGAGTTCTACGTATTGATCGTAGGTGCCGTCTTCGATATCTTTGAGAAAGCGATTTACGACAGGGGTAGGTATGATGTAGCCGGTGTTATCGGCTTTTCGGAGGCCTTGGAAGGCAACGCCAACAACTTTTCCGTTCTGTAGGACGGGGCCGCCGGAGTTACCAGGATTGATGGCGGCATCGATCTGGACTACTAGATGAGAATCTGCGCGGGAGTGTGAGTATGGTTGGAAATCGATGCGGGATACGATGCCTTTGGTGACGGAAATTCTCTCCCCGCCGACAGGGTAGCCAATGACGGTGACCTGCGATTCGAGGGTGGGGATGGCGCCGAAGGTGAATACAGGGAAGTCCGCGAAATCGCTAAAATCCTCTAGTGAGAGGAGGGCAAGATCGCAATCGTGCGCGATGAACTCGACCTTTGCAGGATATTTTTTGGGGGAGCCGTGAACGGTGACTAGGATGCGCTGTTGATTTGAGACGACGTGGGCATTGGTGAGGATTTGATTCTTTCCGATAAGAAATCCGGTCCCGATTCCACCTCCGAAGCGTCCGGAGTTCCAAGGAGTTTCGTAGTCAGGAGTTTGCGTAGCGACTTCGATGCGGAGGACAGAGCGGTAGAGATCTGCGGAGCCGGTTTGGCCATTTGAGATGGTTACAAAGCCAAAAAACAGGGCAAAAAGAAGAAGTGATGCGAGGCGCGACATGGTGAGAGGTTAGAGAGCGATGGGGAGTGGGAAAGGGAAAAGTGGTCTTAGCTTCTGGTTTCCGGGCGATGTTGAAATTTTTATTTTTTTGTTATTCTGGAGGAAGATTACGGTCGGGTGGCGGTTGCAAGAAGGGTTTGAAACTTGGGCTGGGCTTTCTCTTTATCAGCGATGATGGTTTCTATGTTGGTGAAACCAGCGGTTTCTAACATGCTGCTAAGATTACTTTCAGAAAAGCCAAGCCAGCGGTCTGCGTAGAGCTCGCGGGCTTCTGAAAACTGGTGCTGAAGGAGATCTAGGATGACGATGCGCCCACCGTTTTGAAGAATTTTGAAAGAGGCGTGGACTGCTTGTTGAGGATTTTCAGCGTGGTGAAGTGCTTGGCTGAGAATTGCAAGGTCGATTGATTTTTCGTCGATGGGCGGTTCTTCGATATCGCCAATGCGGAACTCGAGGTTGAGGATACCGTTAGAGAGGGCGAGGTTCTGTGAGTATTCGACCATTTTGGGTGATAGATCGACGGCGATCACTTGTTTTGCTCTTTGTGCGAGAAGTTGGGAAAGGGTGCCCTCGCCGGCACCGAGATCTGCTACGTATTGGTAGTTAAGAGATTTGAGAAGAGCTTCAGCGAGGGCTTTCCAGGAGCGGCCGGGGACGTAGTCTTTTCCGAAGCGGCCAGCTAGTTCGTCGAAATAGGCACGTGCGCTATCTTTGCGTTTACGGAGAATGTGATGGAAAGCGGTTTCGTCGGTGATTTTTTCGGCAAGTTCGGCAGTGGCTGAAGAAATGATAGGCGCAAGTTCTGGGATGATTGTAGCTCGGTAGATGTTGTATTTTCCGGCGCGTTCATCAGTTACGAGTCGGGCAGTTTTCAGTTGAGAAAGTTGGGTGGAGATGCGGCTTTGGCCCATGCCTAGAATCTCTTGAAGCTCCGCTACTGTAAGGCCTTCTTGGGAGAGAAGCGAGAGGATCCGGAGGCGGGTGGGATCCGAAATCAATTTTAGGCATTTGATGATTGACGGCATAACTTTCTGGTTTATATCAACGTATCACGATTTGACGATACGAAACTTTTCAATTTATGAGTAACTACATTTTTTCATCAGAGTCAGTTGGCGAAGGTCATCCGGACAAGGTTTGCGATACGATTTCCGATGCGATATTGGATGCGTGCTTGAAGGTTGATACAAAAAGCCGGGTGGCGTGTGAGACATTTGTTAAAAGCAATGTGGTTGTTGTTGGTGGGGAGATTACCATTCCATCGCTTCAAGATAAAGAGAAGGGGACAACAAAGCCGATTGATGAGGTATTGAATGTAGGGAAAATCATTCGTGATGCGGTGAGGGAAATTGGTTATGTAAATGCGGACGACATATTTCATGCTGATACACTATTTATTAACAATTACCTAACGATCCAGAGTCCAGATATTGCACAGGGTGTGGATGCTGAGGCGGCTGAAGGGAAGATGACTGACCGGCAGGGTGCGGGTGATCAGGGAATCATGTTTGGCTATGCATGTAATGAAACTCCGGAGTTGATGCCTGCGCCAGTGATGTTCGCCCATCGCTTGGGGCGGCAGCTTACGCGAGTCCGTAAGGAAGGGAAGTTAGCGCCGTGGTTACGTCCGGATGCGAAGACTCAGGTATCTGTAGAGTATGTCGATGGCAAGCCTACGCGGGTAGTGAACGTGGTGATTTCCACGCAACACGCAGATGGCGTTCCGCATGAGGAGATTGAGAAATTTTGTATCGAAGAAGTGATCCGCAAAGTATTGCCAGAAGATATGCTTACGGATCAGACGGAGTATTTGATTAACCCGACAGGTAAGTTCGTCATCGGTGGGCCGCAGGGTGATAGTGGACTGACAGGGAGGAAGATTATAGTGGATACATATGGCGGGATGAGCCGTCATGGTGGCGGTGCGTTCTCTGGGAAGGATCCTTCGAAGGTTGATCGCTCTGCAGCTTACATGGGGCGCTGGGTTGCTAAAAACGTAGTAGCTTCGGGCTTGGCTGAGAGGTGCGAAGTGCAATTTGCCTATGCGATTGGGCATCCTGAGCCAGTGAGTGTGCATGTGGATACATTCGGTACGGCGAGTGTGGATGACGCGAAGATTCTAAGTGCTGTGAAGAAGGTTTTCTCCTTTAATCCAGCGGATATCGTAGAGCAGTTGGACCTTTTGCGGCCAATTTACTCGCGCACAACAAATTACGGGCATTTCGGGAAAGAGGATGCAGAGCTTCCGTGGGAGCAGACAGATAGAAGACTGAGGCGATCAAAGCCGCAGTTGAAGGATAAGAACAATTAACACAATAGAAGATATGAGTTTCACAGATTATAAGGTAAGAGATATAGGATTAGCCGATTTCGGGAGAAAAGAGATCGATATAGCAGAGCATGAGATGCCTGGTCTAATGGCTACGCGGGAGAAGTATGGAAAGACTAAGCCTTTGGAAGGTGTGCGTATCATGGGCTCGCTGCACATGACGATTCAGACTGCGGTTCTTATAGAGACCCTTGTTGATCTTGGTGCAGATGTTCGCTGGGTTTCTTGTAATATTTTTTCTACTCAGGACCATGCGGCTGCGGCGATGGCGGCGAAAGAAGTGCCTGTGTTTGCGTGGAAGGGGGAAACTCTGGAGGAGTATTGGTGGTGCACATGGCAGGCGCTGCAGTTTCCCGGAGGTTTGGGGCCGCAATTGATCGTAGATGACGGCGGTGATGCGACTCTGCTGATTCACAAAGGCTACGAAATGGAGAATGGATCCAAGTGGCATGAAAGCCCTGGTGAAAGCGAAGAGGAGCAGGTAATCAAAGATCTTTTGGCCTCCATCAAAGAGAAGCAGCCGGGTATTTTCCATACGATTGTGAAAGATTGGAAGGGAGTTTCCGAGGAGACTACTACAGGGGTGCATCGCTTGTATCAGATGGCGAAGGCTGGCACTTTGCTGATTCCTGCGATCAACGTGAATGATTCTGTTACCAAGTCTAAGTTCGACAATTTGTATGGTTGCCGTGAGTCTCTGCTAGACGGAATTAAGCGCGCCACTGATGTTATGATTTCCGGAAAAGTGGGCGTGGTTTGTGGCTACGGGGATGTTGGGAAAGGGTGTGCACAGGCGCTCCGTGGAGCGGGTGCTCAGGTTGTGGTAACTGAAGTTGATCCAATTTGTGCTCTACAGGCTGCGATGGAAGGCTTCCGCGTTCTTCCTATTGAGGACACACTTGGCTGGGGTGATATCTATGTAACTACGACGGGTAATAAGGACATTATTACCTTTGATCATATGTCGAAGATGAAGGACCAAGCTATTGTCTGTAACATTGGACATTTCGATAATGAGATCCAAATGGAGAAGCTCAATAAGGCGAAGGATGTCACACGTCTGAATATTAAGCCGCAGGTAGATAAGTATACGTTTGCTAGCGGAGACAGCATTTACATGTTGGCCGAAGGTCGACTGGTGAATCTTGGTTGCGGAACGGGCCATCCATCCTTCGTGATGTCGAATAGCTTCACTAACCAAACCCTCGCACAGATCGATCTTTGGGAGAACCGTGAGAGCTACAAGGCCGGGCAGGTAACCGTTCTTCCGAAGCACCTCGATGAGGAAGTAGCTCGTCTCCACCTTGAGAAAATTGGAGCGAAGCTGACTAGACTTTCTAAGGAACAAGCCGATTATATTGGACTTTCTCAAGATGGTCCCTTCAAGCCGGATCACTACCGCTACTGATTCCTACGCGGATTAAAAAAATTAGAACCAGTCCGGAACGCCGGGCTGGTATTTTTTTGGAAAAAGGGTTGAAATGATTCAGGGGGAGGTATAATATGATTCATATGAGACGAACAAAGGAGGAATGTAAGGTTGAGGAGTATGGGGGTAAGAAATATAAGGTTGAGGAAATGGAAGGATACAAAATGGATTTCCCGGACGGGGCAGTGGCTAGTAATAGCATTCTGCGGAGTCCAGAGACAGCTTACATGGTAGGAAAAGTTCGAGAGGGCCTTCCCTTTGACGAATTTCATGCACTACAGGACATGCTGGGACTTACCGAGGAGAGGATGGGAGTTTTACTAGGGATGTCGCGGGCGACTTTGCACCGCCGTAAGAAATTGGCCCACCTTGATCGTTCGGAGTCGGACCGGTTAGTGAGGTATGCACGAGTTTTGACGAAGGCTGCCGAGCTATTTGAGAGCAGGGAGGATGCGGCTAGGTGGCTAAGCACACCTGCGCTGGCCTTTGGGCAAGAGACGCCGCTTGACTACGCAGATACTGAGATTGGTGCACGTGAGGTAGAGGCTTTGATTGGGCGTTTAGAACACGGCGTTTTTTCGTGAGATGCCGCAATACTATCGGATTGTGAAAGCGAGGTGGGCGCCCACCGCCATGGACGGTGAAGGGGCAAGAATCTACGGAGGGCGGTGGAATTTGCCGGGGACTGCGGTGGTATATTTTGCCGATTCCAGAGCGCTGGCTGCCTTGGAAATTCTTGTGCATGCAGGGCGGGAGTCGGTTCGGTGGGATTGGAGAGTTTTCTGTGTGACGATTGCCGATGAATTAATTGATCAGCCGAAAGCAACGGAGCTTCCGAAAGGATGGGACGGCCAGCCGTCTTCCACGGTTGCTCAAAATTTTGGCACGGACTGGGCTAAACGAGGTATGCATCCAGCAATCCTACTTCCGAGTGCCGTGATTCCTTCCGAGCTCGCATTGGTCTTGAATGTAAAGCATCCGGCGATCTCGGAAATTACGATCTCAGAACCCGAAACATTTCTCTTCGACAGGAGGTTAGGCTAAGGGGACATGGGTAGGGATCTGGAAAGCAACCGCTGGATCATTGCCAAGGGGATAATCATTCTGTTTAAAGAGGATGTCTGCTGGATTGGCGGAAATGCTTTTATAAAGACTAGATGCTGACCATGAGTTGGGGCTTGTTTTGCTATCGAAGGAGTAGGTGGATTTCGTTGAGTTTTGTGGAGGTATTGGGTGTATTCCTAATCTTTTCATATGCTTCTATGTTTGCTAATTATGTCCTGCGAGAAGGATTTGTAGTATGAACCGAGAGCAATCTGATTGGGAAAGTAGTAAGGCGATAGCGAAGGGGATTTTGCGAGACCGCACGATGCGGCGGCGGTGGATTGGGCGGTGGTTGCTTATTACTTTGGTATGGATGGCAGTTGGGCTGTGGGGGATTGAAGCGTGGCTGGCAGAGGAGGCGGTTAGGTTTTTGCTTTGGTGGGGGGCGTGTGGGGTTCTTGCGGTGGGTTTGATGATTTTCGCGCTCTATGATTCTGTTTCGGTGGTGCGAGAGGAGCGGGGAGGGAAGGAATGAAAAGAAGGGGTTTGGTTTGGCATGATTTGCGCATCGAGCTGGTGTAGACAGCCCTTATGATAACAGATTCTCAAATTGTCCGCCCGGTCATCTATCAGCTTTTGGTAAGAACTTTCGGAAATTTGGAAACGGCTCGGAAGGTGGGAGGGACGATTGAGGAGAATGGGTGCGGAAAGTTTTCCGATATTACTGAGGAGGCTTTGAGGTCGATTTGGAAGATGGGCTTCAATTATATCTGGCTTACGGGTGTGATTGAGCAGGCGAGTGGGACTTCCTATCCTGGGCGGCCAGCGGATGTGGCGGATATTCTGAAGGGTAGGGCGGGGAGTCCTTATGCGGTGAGGGATTATTTTGATGTTTGTCCAGATTACGCGGACGTGGTGGGGGATCGGTTAGAGGAGTTTCGCGCGGTTGTGGAACGGTGCCATAAGGTAGGTTTCAAGGTTTTGATTGATTTCGTGCCGAATCATGTGGCGCGGAGTTATCGATCAGATGTGCATCCAGAGCTTTCTTTTGGAGAGGGGGATGACACAGCGGTCTTCTTTGATAGGGACAATCATTTTTATTATTTAGGTGAGGACGATGATGGGGGCGGCCCGCCGTTGATTTTACCGACTGAGCATCAAACTGGTTGCACGGGGCACTTCGAGCTGGAGGAAAAGATTGGGAAGGTGACGGGGAATAATGCGATTACTTGGCGGCCTTCGATCGATGATTGGTATGAGACGTTGAAGATTAATTACGGGCATGATTTCACGAAGGGCCGCGATACGGGGCATTTGCCTGGTGCTGATGCGGGGCTTGAGGAGGTGCCGAAAACTTGGGGGACGATGGACTTGATCTTGTCTTATTGGCAGGATCTAGGGGTGGATGGATTTCGGGTGGATATGGCGCATATAGTGCCGATGGAGTTTTGGCGGTGGTCGGTGAAACGGGCGAGGTCTAGGGATTCTGGAGTCTTTTTTATGGCGGAGGCATATGATACAGATCCTGATAAGTTGACGGATGAGGACGTATTGGAGGAGCTGTGGCTGGCGGGATTTAACGGGGCGTATGAGCATCCTACTTATAAGATTTTACAGGGCATTTACGAGCATGGGAAATGGGCGAACGATATTGATGAGGAGACTTTTGGAGAGGAGAGTTTTCATCATTGCGTTAGGTATTTGGAGAATCACGATGAAGTCCGGATTGCCAATCCGCAGTGCTGGGGAGGGGTAGGGATGGAAGCTGGGATGCCTGCTGCGGCGGTGTTATTTGGGATTAGTCGGGCGGCGATTATGATGTATTCTGGCCAAGAGGTAGGTGAGCCGGCGCTCGGTGCGGAGGGCTTTAGTGGTGATGATGGGCGGAGTTCGATTTTTGATTATACGAGTTTACCGGAGCTTCAGAAGTGGGTGAACGGTGGGCAATTTGACGGAGGAGAGCTTTCAGGGGATCAAGTGGCGTTAAGAAAATGGTATGGGCAGCTTTTGGAAGTGCTGGATGAGCCTGCGTTTGTGAGGGGAGAGTTCTGTGGCTTAAACTTTGAGAACCGCGAGAACTCAGCTTTTGGGAGGTTGCCGGGTGAGGAGGTTTCGGGGCATTGGATTTATGCTTACTTGCGGGCCGATGCTGATTCGGGACAAGGATTTCTGTGTGTAGTAAATTTTTGCCCGGATCAGGTGATTACGGATGTGAAGGTAAAGATTTCGAAAGATGGTAAGGCGTTGTTGGGTTTGAGTGATCGATCTGAGGCGTTGTTTGAGGATCGATTCGGTAAGGCGGGGTGTGAGATGAGAGGTGATGAGGTGTGTGTGGGTGACTTGGAGCCATTTGCGACACGTTATTACGAGTTGAAATAGATTGCGCCACAGGTTGGAATGCGGCGGATGGATTTTGTAGGTAAGGCGAGGAAGGTGATTCAATTGGAGGCAGAAAGCCTGCAATTGATGGCGGAGCGGCTGGATGAGAGCTTTGGGACTGCGGTTTGTTTGTTGCATGGGGCTTTGGAAGCGCGGGGGAAGCTGGTGGTGATAGGTGTGGGGAAGTCTGGAAATGTAGGACATAAAATCGCAGCAACAATGAACTCGACGGGTGCGACGGCGGTGGTTCTGAATTCCCAAAATGCGTTGCATGGAGATTTAGGGCTACTGAATGATGGTGATGTGGTTTTGGCGCTGTCGTATTCGGGGGAGACGCAGGAATTGTTGGATTTACTGCCTTTTCTGCGGCGGTTTCAGGTTCAGGTGATAGCTTTCACGGGAAAACCCGACTCGTCACTTTCGCGGGCGGCAGATGTGAGTTTAGATACCTCGGTATCGCGGGAGGCGTGTCCTTTGAATTTGGCACCGACTTCGTCATCTACGGCGATGATGGTGATGGGTGATGCATTGGCGATGGCTTTGCTGGAGGCTAGGGGATTCTCGGAAGAAGATTTTGCGAGATATCATCCGGGGGGGTCGTTAGGTAGGATTTTGCTATTGAAGGTGAGTGAGGTGATGCGCAGAGAGGACAAGTTGCCAGTGATTGGAATTGGTGCATGTGTGAGTGACGCAGTGGCGGAGATGAATCGTGGGCGGGCAGGTGCGTGTATGGTTTTAGGGGATGACGGGAAGTTGGCGGGGATTTTTACTCACGGGGATTTTGCGAGGTGTTATGAGCGGGATGCGGAGCTTGGGGGGAAGCCGGTAGCAGATTTAATGACGAAAAATCCGATTACTTTGCCGGAAGATGCTTTGGCAGTGGAGGCAGTGAAGCAGGTAGGGGAAAATCGGATTAGTGACATTGTGGTGGTGAATGAGGAGGGTGAGCCGGTGGGATTGATTGATGCGCAGGACTTAGCGCGGTTTAAACTCGTGTAAGCTAAGACGGGGATATGGAGTATGTGGAGGTGGCGGTGATTGGGGGCGGGCCGGCCGGTTTGCGGGCGGCGGAAGTGGCGGCAGAGGCGGGGCGGAAGGTCGTAATTTTTGACGCGAAACCTTCGATGGGGCGAAAGTTTTTGGTGGCGGGGCGGGGTGGCCTGAACATCACACATGGTGAGGATCTAGGGAAGTTTCGAGCTCGGTATGCTGGAGGAGGTGATTGGGAGGGTATGCTTGATGTTTTTTCACCGGAAGCGATGCGAGAGTGGTGTGGAAATTTAGGCCAAGAGACGTTTCAGGCGAGCAGCGGGCGGGTGTATCCTAAGGCTTTGAAGGGGGCACCAATGCTGCGGGCTTGGCTGGGTAGGTTGGGTGAACTCGGTGTGGAACTTCGGCCACGGACGAAATTGGTGAATTTCACCGCGGAAAGGGTGTTGGTGTTTGAGGATGGTGTAAGGGTGCGGGTGGGGGCTGCTATATTTGCTTTGGGTGGAGGCTCGTGGCCGCGAACGGGGTCTGACGGTGGGTGGTTGAGGTTTTTCAAGGAAAATGGAGTTGGCTGTGCACCTTTGGTTTCCTCGAACTGTGGCTGGGAGGTGGATTGGCCAGAGGAGATTCTTGCTTTGGAAGGACAACCGTTGAAGAATATCGAGGTTTCTGCAGCTGGGGTGCGAGTTGCAGGGGAGTTGTTAATCACTCGCTATGGTCTGGAAGGGGGCGCTATTTATGGCCTTGGGAATGTGCTGAGAGCATTTGATAAACCGGAAATCGAAATTGATTTCAAGCCATCGTCTACTTTGGAACAACTTGTGAATAAGTTGGGAAAGACTCCTGAAAAGGATTGGGAACAAGTGTGTAGAAGGCTGAAAATTAAAGGGGTAGCGCGCTCGCTACTATTTCACCGGAGTTATTCACAAACGATGGATCTTCTTAGAGATGTGAAGAATTTCAGGTTGAAGCTAGAGCGCCCAAGGCCGATTGAGGAGGCGATTTCGTCGGCTGGCGGGGTTAGTTGGGACGAGGTGGATGCAGGGTTGATGCTGAAGCGTTTTCCGGGCTTTTTTGTGAGTGGAGAAATGCTGGATTGGGATGCGCCGACAGGTGGTTATTTGCTGCAGGGGGCGTTTGCGACCGGAAGTTTGGCCGGGGCTGGGGCGGCGAAATGGTTAGAGGGCGGCTAAGCCGGGGCGAGAGCTTCTTCAAAGACGGAAATGATGTGATCTGGATCTTCGGTGCCAACAGAAACGCGCAAAAGATTGGTAGGCACTCCACAATCTTCGGTCCAATTCAGTTCGTGGTAATGGGCCAGAAGCGTGTAGGGGCAGACGAGGGTGAAGAAAGTTCCAAAGGAGGGGCCTTTTGAGAATTTGAGCGCGTCGTATACTTTGGGCGCTTTTTTCGGATGGTTGAGAGTGAAAGAAAGCAGGCCGCCGTAGCCGCCACCTTTGCGTTTCACAAAATCGTAATTCGCAGTTTGGGTGAGGGAGGGGTGCCAGACGCTGTGGACGGAGGTGTGGTTGCTGAGGAAGTTTGCGAGCTTATCGGCGTTGGTATTGATGCTTGTGTTGCGCTGCTGATAAGTTTGTAGATTACTGAGAAGAATTTCAGCATCCGCTATGTATAAAGGTGCACAAGACTCCGCATCCATGGAGAGCGCTTCATTCATTTCGTTTGCGACAGCTGAATCCTTACGAACAGTAGCTGCACCAGCGAGGACATCTCCTTGGCCGGAGATCCATTTCGTTAACGAAGAGGTGAGGACGTCGACATAAGGTAGGACTTCGACATTGAGAGGGCCGACGGCGGAGTCATCGACGATGAGGGGTGTTTTGGAAGCTGCACAGACTTGCGAAACGCGTTTTAGATCTAAGGTTCTGAGAAGGGGGTTTGAAGGGATTTCAGTGAAGACACCGGAGAATTCACCAGATTGGATGCGTTGGAGAGCTTCATCGAATGATTCACCATTGGCTTCGTTTAGGTAGACGACTCCGTTGCCGAGGCGTTCTTGGATTTTTAGGGTATCTACGTAAGGAAACTCGATTTGGAGTGTTTTTTTACCTTCTCGGGCACCTGGGAGTGCGCGCAGAACGGCTAGACCCGCTGAGATGCCACTTGCGAAGATATGCGTGTTTTCAGGCATCCCGCCATTGAATGAAGAGATGGCCTCGGCAAGTGAGTGTGATTTTGAACCTTCTCGTAGGTTGCCATCGAGGTAGTCCTGGGCGGCGCGTGAGGAGATTCCTTCGCCGGTGAAACGCCAGTAATCGTTGGCGAGGTTTCGGGCTTTTTCCGGGAAAATGATTGCTTGAAACCCATGAAATGAGGTGCTTCGGATGGCAGTTTCCGCTGTCCGCTCCAGCCACCGATGGGCGCGCTGAGATGCGAGGCGGGTGGAGAATATCATGACGTCTTCGCCTTCGCCTGCAATTTCTGCTCGGGCATTTTCAAAGAGGCGCTCGATGGTGGGGTGTCTGAAAAATCTGGGGTAGCCAGTCCGCAATTTCCGTAAAACTTTTTCACGTCCCTCCTCGTAACCGACGACAGAATCCCATGTTGGGAGACAGACGGAGCAGGCATGTGTTTGATCTGGAAGAGGGGAACCGAGGTCTTTTTCTTCCCATGCAGGATTAGTCAGGAGGTCGCGCACAGCGGTTAGATGGCCTTGCTGAGGACTTTCGGCAAGTATCTTTTCGTAGTAAATGTAGCACGGATGAACAGTTGACTGCGAAAGTAGGTTTGTCCTTGCGTGATTGCTGGCGTTGGTGAGAATCCGCGCCCCTGCTGCAGGTGATGTAGCTATTTGATATGAGGAATCATGAACAGGCCAGAGAGATAGGTGAGTTGATCAAAGCGAATGATCGCTTTCTTCTGGTGAGTCACGTGCGGCCAGACGGTGATGCGATAGGTTCGGTGTTAGCTCTTGGATTTTCCTTAAAAGCGATGGGGAAAACGGTGACGATGATCGCCGAGGATGGTGTGCCGGAGAGTTTGCAGTTTTTAGAGGGTTCGGATCAGATCGAGGTGTCACCAGAGGTTGCTCTTGATGCTGACGTGGCGTTTTTCCTTGATACAGCTACGCATAGCCGGGTGGGGGCGAGGAGTCTTGCGGCATCTACAAAGGCAAAGACTCTGGTGAACATCGATCATCACATTTCAAATCCCGGATACGGAGATCTAAATCACATTGATGCTGAAAGCCCGGCGACTGGGCAGATTATCTATGATTTGTTGAGGTTTCTCGAGATGCCGATTCCTGCGGAAAGTCGGGATGCGATCTATGTGGCGGTTTCCACGGATACAGGTTCGTTCCAGTATTCGGCAACAACTGCGGAGACGTATGAGATGGGTGCGGATTTGATTAGACGCGGGTTGGATGTTGGGAAGATCAATGCTGAGACTTATGATAGTCATCCATTTAGGCGCTTGGCATTGATGCGAGCCCTTCTAAATACCTTGGAGCTTACGGAAGATGGCCAGATTGCTTTTTGGGAATTATCTAGGCAGACGCAGAGAGATCTGGCGCTGCAGCCGGATGATAGTGAGGGCTTGATTGATCTCATTCGTGGCATTCGTGGTGTGCAGTTGGCTGCTTTTTTTGAAGAACTTGAGGGTGGGCAGGTGAGGGTATCGTTGCGGAGTAAGACACCGGAATTCAGTGTTTGTGATGTTGCTATGGAATATGGTGGTGGGGGGCATGCGATGGCGGCTGGAATACGGATGGGTGAGCCGCTGGGGCAGGTGAAAGAGAAGGTGCTGAGCAGTCTGAAAAGGGTGGTAGCAGGTGAGGTTTAAATTTTTTAGAAAAGTAGAATGAGAAAGAAGAACGAGGAATATAGGGGGCCGAGTGGGGTTTTGTTGGTAGATAAAGCGCCTGGCATGACTTCCCACGATGTAGTTGCTATTGCGCGGCGGGCGCTCGATACGAAAAAGATTGGTCATTGCGGCACTTTGGACCCAATGGCGACTGGTTTGCTGATGCTGGTAATTGGCAAAGCGACAAAAATTCAGGATCTTTTGATGAGTGAGGACAAGGTGTATGAGGGCACGCTGACACTTGGCAAGCGGACCTCGACGCAGGATAAAGAGGGTGAGGTATTAGAGGAGAGGGAGGTGAAAAATTTTTCGGAAGAGGAGATCACAGCGGCTTTTGAGAGTTTCACGGGCGAATTTGAGCAGTTACCGCCGATGGTTTCTGCTATCAAGCAGGGAGGAGTGCCACTCTATAAGTTAGCGCGGAAGGGGCAGGAGGTGGAGAGAAAGATGCGGCCGGTGAGGGTGGATGGATTCCAAATTTCAAGGGTGGATCTGCCAGAAGTTGATTTTCGGGTTGAGTGCACCAAAGGATTTTATGTGAGGACTTATGCGAATGACATCGGTGAGAAGCTTGGCTGCGGAGCTCATTTGAGTGCATTGCGGCGGACGAATTCGGGGAAATTTACTCTGGAACGCTCTGTTACGGTGGCGCAATTGAAAGAGGCTGACCCTGAAGTTTTGGTGAAAGCTTTAATTTCACTGGCAGAAATTTCGTTGATGCGCGGGGCTTAAGAGGATGATAGCTCGGTGGGACAGCTTAGAAGAGATGGCTAAGCAGTCCGGGCCGCTGCATTTGGCCCTTGGAGTATTCGATGGCGTTCATGTGGGCCATCAAGAGGTTATTGCGGAGGCGGTGCGAGGCGCTTGTGCCGATGGCGGAATGGCAGTTGTGGTGACTTTTTCGCCTCATCCTATCAGGGTCATTGCGCCGCAGAAGGCTCCTTTAGCACTGCTTGCTACTTTGGAAGAAAAGGCGCGGATTGTGGAGAATCTTGGGGTGGACGGGCTTCTTGTGATTCGATTTGATCGTGACTTTGCGAAGACGAATGCGGAGGTGTTTGTCCGCGCACTGGTAGCTGGTGATGTGCAAAGTATATGTGTGGGCGAGGATTGGAGGTTCGGTAGTGATCGTTCGGGGGACGTGGGGATGTTGAGAAGATTGGCGGAAGATTGCGGTTTCAGATTGCACGCGGTTGCTCCTATTATGTGGGACGGTGAGCGTGTAAGTAGCACGCGGATCCGGCAGGCGATACGCGATGGCAATTTTCAGGCGGTGGAGGAAATGCTGGGTAGGCCTTATTTTGTGTCAGGCATTGTCGTTGAGGGGAGAAAGTTGGGTCGAGAGCTAGGATTTCCAACAGCGAATGTGGATCTTGGAGATCTCCAGACCCCAGAGGACGGGGTGTGGATTGTAAAGGTAGCGCAGATTGGGCTAGGCATCGCGAATCTTGGGATGAGGCCCACGGTAGGTGGTAAAGGCAGGCTTCTTGAAGTGCACCTTCTGGATTTCCAAGGAGATTTATATGGAAATAAGATCTACGTGCGGTTTTTGCGGTATGTTCGGAAGGAGAAAAAGTTTTCGAATCTGGATGAATTGCAGAGGCAGATAACGCTGGATCTTAAGGTGGCCGAGGACTTTTCGAATAAATCGGAACAAGGTAGTTGACTTATACTGTTCATTAGAACATATTTCGGGATGCGCTCGCTGCAACAGATGAAGTATGAACTATGGGCTAGGTATAATGTTTCACGTATCTGCTTGAAACGCACTTGTAAACGTTTGTGGAGAAGGGCGCGGCCGAGTGCGCAAAAACAGTTGGAGTTTCCTTGGATGGATGTGTGAAAGGGGGATTGAGTAAGATGACAGGGCGTTGGTGGAGAGGTGGGTTAAGGTTTGCAGCTTGAGAGCGTGGTGTTTTGCGGTGAAGGTAGGAGGGGATTTTATGTAGGATTCGATTTTTGGATTGTTCGCATGGATTTCCTAGTTCGGAGCAGCGTGAGCATCTAGGTAAGAGACACTTATTGAATTTCCATTGAAAACTGGGGTGCGGGTGAAGGCATTTTGAGGTAATTCGAATCGCCTCGGACAAAAGGGCTGGAGGTGGACATTTTCCGTTGCCCTCTCTCAGAGTTTTGCTAGGTTTTGAGCACTTTGCTGGGAAATGACATGAGTGTGCCTCTTGAATCGCCTGTGCTTGTGCTGAATCGTTATTGGCAACCGGTCCACACTTGCTCTGCAAGACGGGCGGTGCATCTCTTGTGCCTAGGGCACGCGCATGTGGTGCAGGTTGAGGGTGAGGAGAAATTTAACACTCACGATCTAACATCGTGGGTCGGGTATTCAAGTAAGCTGATTGGCGAGGAAATGATTCACAGCGTTAAGCTGGCGCTTAGTGTCCCAAAGATCATTGTTTTGGGGGTTTATGATCGCCTACCACGGCTGGAAGTGAAGTTTACGCGTAAAAACGTCTTCATGCGCGATAAATTTACCTGCCAGTACCTGCAGCAAGGTGCTTCCTGAGTTGAAGCTGAATCTCGACCATGTGATTCCCAAAGACAAGGGAGGCAAGACGACTTGGGAGAACATTGTGACGTCGTGTGTGAAGTGCAACACCCGTAAGGCAAACAAGCTCCCGAAAGAAGCAGGTATGTTTCCCGAGGCGAAACCATTCGCCCCACGGTGGCGCCCTCTATACGGATTGCGTGAAAATGGACTTGGTGATGAAAGTTGGGAGCACTTTCTGCATACCGAGAAGAAAAGCTGAAATGGTCGGAGAGAGCGGTTGGAGGCCGAGTAATTTGTGTCTATTGCGTAAGCTATTTCTGTTGTTGGGGCAGCTAGCCTTTTTGCTCAGGATAGGAGCTTGTTTAGGGCTCGCGGCTTAGGAGTAGACGCAAGTGTTTTTGGAATTCCATGATGTCCTCTTGGGAGGGCTGGTAGCCCACTGTGTCCGGATCGAGCGAGGGGCGACCTGTTGTATCGATGCCCCAAGATGCTTTCTCACCATCACTAAATTCAACTTTTCCGCTGACAGCTGTCCCGGGGACTGCAATTTCGTCTAGCGTAAGGGTAACCTGTCCAGTAGGAACTGGTGCAGGTTTGATCTCGGCAATAGGTTCCTCCTTTTTTTCCTCAATCAACTCGATCTGTAGATCTAGAATGAGAAACCGTGTATCCATATAGGTGAGAGGATAGGAAAATTCCTCCCGGATACGTCGCTGGATGTCAGATAGGTTTGCCCCTTCAGAAGCCCACAGTTTAATGGCTTCTACCTGCTCTGTGTTCAAATTTTTTGAGGAAAACATTCTTACGTTATCTTGTTTGGAAGTTCGTTATAGGTCTGATGCCTGCGCAGTCTCTGCACTAGTATTCACTTTCCAAAATATCGTCCAATGTCTGGCGTTTCCGAACGACCTTGTGCGCGTCTCCGTGAACAAGTATTTCAGCCGGGAGGGGGCGGGTGTTATAATTTGAAGCCATGACAAAACCGTAGGCACCAGCTGACATAAGTGCGATCAAGTCTCCAGATTGAAAGTCTGGTAAGAGTCGATTTTGACAGAAGAAATCACCGCTTTCGCAAATCGGACCTACAACATCAACGTGCGATAGCTCACCTTCGTTTCCTGACTTTATCGGAAGGATCTGATGATGACCTTCGTAGAGGGCAGGGCGTATAAGATCGTTCATGCCGGCATCGACAATCTTAAAGGTCTTCGCGGCACCCTTTTTCTCGAAGAGGCACTCTGTGAGCAGGACACCAGCGTTTCCGGCAATGTAGCGGCCGGGCTCAAATAAAATTTTAAGGCCAAGCTGTTTCAAGCGAGGGACGAGGGCTTCCCCGTATTGTGCAGCGGTTAGCGGCCGAGTCTCAGTAGACTGTTCTTCCCACCAAGCTGATGGCCCAGACGCAAGTGCATCTTCGTAGATGATCCCGATTCCGCCACCGATGGACCAAAACTCGATCTGATATTTCTGCTTAAGGGTTTCTACTAGAGGACTAACTTTTTCAACGGCCTCTATGAACGGATCAATTGATGTTAGCTGCGAGCCGATGTGCATCTGCAGCCCCCTCATCTTCACGTTCTTGAGCTCGCTAGCCGCAAATTCGTAGAGTTCTTCTATTTCGGGGAAGTCGATTCCGAATTTATTCTCGCTTTTGCCTGTAGAGATATATTTGTGAGTCTTTGCATCCACGTTCGGGTTCACTCGGGCAGCAGCTGGGGCGATGACACCGAGCTCTTTGGCGACTGTATTGAGAAAAATTAGTTCTTCTTTGCTCTCGATGTTGAAAGAATAGATTTCCTCTTTCAGAGCATAGACGATCTCATCCTTTGTCTTACCTACGCCCGCAAATGTGCATTTCTTGGGATCGCCACCCGCTTTGATGACTCGGTATAGCTCGCCGCCGGAGACGATGTCAAAGCCGGCGTCCCTTTCTGCAAGTAGCCGAAGGATAGAGAGGTTCGAGTTCGCCTTAACCGCGTAAGCGACCTCGTGATCTATCGTCTCAAATGCCTGATCTAAGCGATCGAAATTATCTAGGATCGTGCGGCTGGAGTAGACATACAGGGGAGTGCCGTGCTGACTCGCCAGAGAGCTCAGAGACGTATCCTCGCAATAGAGCTCTTCGTCTCTGTAGGAAAAGCTGTGCATCAGAATGCTATTTTACGATACCAGCTTTTTTAAGGGTAGCGTAAGCGCCGTTCTTATTGATGGTTTTTAGAGCGCGACAGGTGAGTTTGATACGCACAAATTTATTGAGCTCTGGAACCCAGATGCGCTTGTTTTGAAGGTTCGGAGAAACCTTGCGCTTCACTACTTTTGTGACGTGGCGACCGATACCGCCCTTCTTCTTTGCGAGACCGGAACGATGAATCTTGCCGCCTGAACGAACGCGGGTGCCTCTTATACTACAAATACGTGCCATAATGAAAATTGGTTGGTGGGTGGCGGAGGATGCCTAGGGAATTACTATCGTCAAGATGTTTCGAAAGAATTGAGACGTATTTTTGTAAGAAGGTTTGATTCTCGTTAAAGGGAGAGACAGCTAGATAGAAAGATAGCGGGAAAATGGCGGGCTAGTTTTGTAATTTCCAGTAAACGGCGTATAGAAATCGAGTGGACTGTTCTGGCATCACGTGCTCTGCATCACGGAAAAAACCGCCACCTCAGAAAGGTGACGGTTTTCGCCGAAACACAACATGAACAACTAGAAATTAATATTTTACGCTGCAGCCATAAGGCTCGTTCTTAGCGTTTGGGACATCATCACCGTTGATGACTGCATCGAGGGCGTTAGCGAAAAGTTTATCTGCAGATTCTACATCTGAGGCTTCTGTTGAAGAAACTGAATCGATGGCACCAGTGTAGGCGATTTTGCCTTCCTTATCGATGATCATCATATGTGGAGTTACTTTTGCATCGTATGCTTTACCAATTGTGCCATCGGTATCAACGAGCACTGCCGAGGCCATGCTTCCTTCTTCAGTGATTTTCTTATCTAGATCACTTGCCTCCATGAAGCCCTGTTTTCCCTCAGCTGAAGAATTTACTGTGAGCCAAACGACATCTTGCGAGGTGTAATCCTTCTGGAGATTTTGCATACTCTTGCCCGAGTAATGCTTTTTCACGAAAGGGCATTCGAAGTTCGTCCATTCCAAAACGACGATTTTGCCTTTGTAATCTTCGAGGCTGACTTCTTCACCTTTGGTATTTGAAGCTGTAAATGATGGCGCCATATCGCCCGGTCCTACCGCGAAGGAGGTAGCAATGGCGAAGGCACTAACGAGGGATGCGGCGGAAAGTAATTTCATAAAATTTAAAGTCTAATAACTGGTTACATATAAGGAACGAGCTGAACCCGCCTTTTTGTCTTAAGATCTCAACTTTTTTCAAAATTGTAGATTTTAGAGGTTTTCCGGTTACTTAGAACATGCCTTTGCAGTGTAGAGTTCAATATGTAAGAGGTGCTTGCTGAGCTTTGCGGGCTTATTGTTGCAGCCTAGTATGACGTCCCAATCTGAAAGCTTTTGCCTTCGTGATCCGTGATTACGATTGTTAACGGCTGGCCTTCTGAGTCGTGATACTCGCTTTTCTTAGCTTCAGTGGTCCATGTCTGTTCGAGGCCTGGGGAGATCGTAAATTTAGGGTTTTCCGCAGGATCGAGAACATTCCGGGTGAGGGAAAAATTTCAAACTTCGTGAGATCTAGGTCAGAATCTTTAGGTAAAGAGACGGTGAGTTGTAGGTTTTCCCCCGCTTCCTCAACTTTCATTTTTGCCTCATTCAGGAGTACGGGCAGTGGCTTGTAGGCTTGGGCGATTAGATCAGGATTTTTACTTCGCCTAAGAACGATATCTGCTTTGCCTGGAACGCAGGCCTCGTCGGTGCATTGTAACCAACGCAAACTTGCTTTGAGTTCGGGAATTTCGCCCTCGTAGCCGAAAGGTGGGATAAGATTCACTGGCAAAAGGACTTTTTCCTCGTAACCGAAGCCGGGTAGCTCACCGGTCATAAAGCGCTTAGGAACTGGGTATTGGATGAGGCCGGCAGCCCAGCCCTGAGGGAGATCGATCTTAAGTTCGAGAGGCATACCGCCTACGCCGGGGTTTTCCCAGTATGTATGCCAGCCGGGCTCAAGTTGCAGCTCGATGACTGTTTTGATTTTCCTCTCAAGTGGGCCGGAATGCCAGCTCACAGTAGTTTGCGATTCCGCAAAGGCTGGCATAGGGGCGATAATAAACCAAGCAAATCGTATAACTTTCCAATTCATTATGCTAACTAATCCCATTAAGTAGCTACGGGCAAGCAGGGCTTTGTAGTTGCGAGTGAGGCTGAATGAGCATTTTTCTTGAGGATAATTTCATCCGGGCCAATGGTTACTGGCATGATTCGTAGCATTTTAGGTATTGTGATAACGATTTATGCTTGTGCGGACCTTGTATCTGCAGAGGTGAATCTCGAAGCAGGGAAGGGCATCCTTAGTTATACCGGGGGCGAGGGACCCGGCGTGGGCAAGCATGTAGTCCTCCTCGCGGGAGACGAAGAATATCGCTCTGAGGAGACAAATCCGATGCTAGCGAAGATTTTAGCAGAGAAGCACGGTTTTCAGACAACCGTGCTTTTTGCGATTGATCCTGATGGCACGGTGAATCCGACAGCGAGCGCGAGTCTTGCTGAATCTGCAACGATAGATTCGGCTGATGTCTTAATTCTAATGTTCGTTTCCGTGAATGGGATGATGAGACGATCAAGAGATTTCGTGCTGCAATTGATAGAGGGGTGCCAGTTATTGCTATCCGGACAAGCACGCATGCATTTAATTTTCCAAAGGATCACAAGTTCGCGGCACTTTCTTGGAATCATCCGAGTGGAGGATTTGGTAAAGAAGTTTTAGGCGAGACTTGGGTGACGCATTGGGGGACCCATAAAAAAGAAGGAACTCTTGCTAAAGTCGAGCCCTCCGCAAAGAGAAATCCGTTGATGAACGGTGTGGGGGAAATTTACGGAGATACAGATGTGTATGAAGCGGCTCCGCCAGTGGATGCAGCTATATTACTACGCGGATACGTGCTGAAAGGGTTGAAAAGAGATAGCGGGCTGTCGACTGCCAAGAAAAAGACTGCTAAGGGCAAAAAACAACCCGTGAATGACCCAGCCATGCCGGTTGCGTGGACACGCATCGTCAAGAATGAACTTGGTGCTGATAACAAAGTGCTGGTGACCACAATGGGCTCGAACACGGATTTCATGGATGAAAATCTGCGTAGATTGCTTGTTAACGGAGTCTACTGGGGTTTAGGCATGGAGGTTCCGGAAAAAGCTGAGGTGCAGATTTCGCCAGATTACAAGCCGACTGCTTATGGGTTTGACGGTTATCTCTCAGGTAAGAAAGCAGAGGACTTTGCTCACTAGTAAGGTCCATTTGTTTGAAAATCCTCAACACACCACGATACCAGTAGAGTATGAACAACGAGTTAGACCTGAACACCCACCAAAAGGCGTTAAAAATCAACCTAGATCCGCGCTGGTATGGCACATTTGCTGAGATCGGTGCAGGGCAAGAGGTTGTTCGGTGGTTCTTCCGCGTAGGGGGCGCGGCCGGCACTGTGGCGAAGAGTATGTCTGCTTACGACATGACGGTCAGTGATGCGATCTATGGTGGGGGTGATCGCTATGTTTCCCAATCTCGGTGCCAAGCGATGCTAGATAGGGAGTTTGGACTAAATGTAGAGCGATTGTCCTCGCAAAGGGGTGACAGCACGGCCTTTTTCGCTTTTGCAGACACAGTCGTCGCCCGTTCCTTTAAAGGTGGGAATGAATGTCACGGATGGATGGGGCTTAAGTTCCAGTCCCGGCCCCATGATGAGCCAAGTCAGATCATGATCCATGTGCGAATGCTCGATTCGGAGGCCTCGCTCCAGCAGGAGGCCCTCGGGATCGTGGGAGTAAACTTGCTCTACGGAGGATTTTTTCAGCATCACGAGCCAGACTTACTCGTAGAAAGTCTGCTGGATAAGCTAACGACTGGTAGGGTGGAAATCGATATGATTGAGTTTCAAGGAATCGAGTTTAGAGCTGTCGATAATCGTTTGATAGCCCTTAAACTAGTGCAGCTTGGCCTCAGCGGAGCCGCTATGTTCGGAGCAGACGGTGAGGTTCTGCAACCCTTCGAAGTGCTTTACAAGAAGGCTGTCCTTGTGGAACGAGGGAGCTTTCGTCCTCCCACCCACGTAAACTTTGATATGCTGCAATGCGCGCTCGAAAAATTTAAGGCAGACCCATCATTTGCTAATAAAGAAGTGCTACCAATCTTCGAACTTACCATGCGAAACCTGTTAGCAGGGGGGGAAAGAGGTGGACAGGCGAGACTTCCTCGCTCGCGCGGATTTATTAGCGGCCTGTGGAATGACAGTTCTGATTTCTGACTACTTCGAGTATTATCGTCTAGCAGCCTATCTTTCGTGGCGCACCAAGCAGAGGATAGGAATTGTCATGGGAGTGCCTTCCTTGATCGAACTTTTCGATGAAAAGTATTACACCTCGCTACCTGGCGGAATCTTGGAAAGCTTTGGTCGGCTCTTTAAGCATAATTTGAAGCTTTTTGTGTATCCGTTGCGAGATGATTCCAAAGGAGAGCCTACTACGGTAAAAACCATGCAAGTGGCACCAGAACTTACCAAACTCTTTGGTTATCTTGCGGATCGTGGCAGTTTCGTAGAGCTTGATAATTACAGTCCCGAGGTATTAGATATATTTTCAAGAGACGTTTTATCGAAATAAGTGAGGGAGACTCTACTTGGGAGGCTATGGTTCCAAATGAAGTAGCTAACCTAATTAAAGAGCGAAAATTCTTTGGATATTTACCTAGTTAGGAACGGTTGGAAGTCAGATTTTGGCTAGATTTTGGCTCAGATAAGTTTAGTCGAGCATATTTTGATTTAGCAGAGGAACTTTAATCAATAAACTGCATCTTCTTAGTGAAATAATTTTAATTACGTAGATGAGCCAAGCCACCTCTTCGTAAGATCTTTATATGCATCAATCCTGCGGTCTCTGAAGAAGGGCCATATTCGGCGTATTCTTTCTACCATTCCGAGATCGATATTTGAGTATAGAATCTCGGGTTTGCCAGTTACCGCCTTGTCAATAATTTCGCCATAGGGATTGGCTACAAAAGATTGTCCCCAAAATTCAGTTCCTGAATGTATGCCGCTGCGGTTTATAGCGGCAAGGAAACAGCCGTTCGCTACCGCATGCCCACGTTGCACCGTTTCCCATGCACAGTGGAAGCTTTCTCCTTCATCATCTTTCTCCCCCTCTAGCCAGCCGATAGCAGTAGGATAGAAAAGTATCTCTGCACCGTTCAAAGCCATAAGCCGGGCTGCTTCAGGATACCATTGATCCAGCAGATTAGCACACCAATCTTGCCATACTTTGTATTCCATACGGGCCAATCACTATCTCCAGGGGTGAAATAGAATTTTTCCTCTAAAACCCGGATCCTGCGGAATATGTGCTTTCCTATAGATACCCATCAGACTGCCATCGCATCGAAGATAGCCGCTGTATTGTGATATAGTCCCGGCCCCCGGTGTTCGAACAAAGATACAACTAATACTATATCTAATTCTCCCGCTAACTTCCCAAGTTGATCGGTGACCGCGCCCGGAATTGTATCAGCAAGATCAAATCTCGCCGCGTCTTGCACGTCGCAAAAATAGTCGGTTAGGAATAATTCTTGGGTGACAATGATCTTCGCACCGTTTGCAGCAGCATCGTGGATTTGTAAAATATGTGCTTCCAGAGCTTCTTGCTTACTTGGATACGTAGTGGATTGGAGAAGGGCAATTTTCAGCATATGCATAGACGTTGAAACCGGCACGGATATACAGGAATTTTGAGGTGATGGACGATAAGAAAAGTTGGAATGAAGAACTTTGAATGGAAGGTTCTTATGGCCGCTCAAATCTACCCAATTACTGGAATTCGACCAAATCTTCGGTTTAGTTAAGGTTTCCTAACTAGTTGTAGGTTTCGACAGGAAGCTGAAATACCCGTCAAA
>CAWKHB010000012.1:0-127344 GCA_963849375.1 uncultured Verrucomicrobiae bacterium
TTCTCCGAAGAGTTGGGCGGCTACCTTTTTGAGCCAGTTCAACTGGAAGGTATCAGAGAAATTGTGAGAGTATTGTTCTGAGGTATGCGGCTAAAGGAACGCGAGTCTTCAGCTTGCTCTGAAGCACTGAGCCAAGGCACTGGGGCGGGCTGAAGGCCCGCGGTCCGTTCTGCTGCTGCGTTGTTTTGACTTGAGTGAACGGGGTTAGGAATCGGATTCTCCGAAGAGTTGGGCGCTACCTATTTTGGGCTAGTTCAATTACGAGGTGTCATTCGCTTCAGAGAAATTGTGAGAGTATCATTTTTAGGAATGCGGCTATTGGAACGCGAGTCTTTAGCTCGCCCCGAGGCACTGAGCCGATGCACTGAGCCAAAGCACTGAGCCAAAGCACTGAGCCAAAGCACTGAGCCAAAGCACTGAGCCAAAGCACTGAGCCGATGCACTGGGGCGGGCTGAAGGCCCGCGGTCCGTTCTGCTGTTGAGCTGTTTTGACTTGAGTGAACGGGGTTATGACTCGAACAATTGCGTATAAAGTCAGGCTTTTTTGATGTTTTGATGTTTTAGCTCGCCCCAAAGCACTGAGCCGAGGCACTGGGGCGGGCTGAAGGCCCGCGGTCCGTTCTGCTGGAGAGCTTGTTGTGGCGAGGGCGGAGGAAGTTGGATGCGGGGGAGTGGGAGGGCGGCGGCGGGTGTGTTGTGGAGTGTTAGCAATTTGTTGGACGCCTCAGCGAGGCGTCCTTACTGACGATGCGAGGTGCTGCGGGTCTGTATTTTCCAGCGACTGGGTTTACTGCGGAAGATCTCTGGTTGTTAGATTTTTTAAACTACGCTGCGCATTTTTGGGAGTTGTGTGTATGATGCAGTCATGACTGATTTGCCTTTGAGAGATCGAGTAGCAGTAATTACGGGTTCTAGCTCGGGGATTGGCAGGGCGATAGCACTGGAATTTGCGAGACAAGGTGCGGATATCGCGATTAGCTATCACTCGGATCAGGAGGAGGGAGAGGGGGTAGCGGATGAGGTCCGGGCGCTTGGGAGAAAGGTTTTCTGCGGGCAGCTTTCAGTAGAGAAAAAAGAGTCAGTGAAAGCGCATCTAGAGGATGCGGCTGCGGCTTTGGGCCCGATAGGGATTTTAGTGAATAATGCGGGGATTGACGGGAAAAGAGTAAAAATCTCGGAATCTGAGGTGGAGGACTGGGATCGGGTGATTGCAGTGAATTTGCGGGGGCCATTTCTATGCAGCAGGGCAGTTTTACCGGGTATGATAGCGCAGGGTAGAGGGGTGATTCTGAATATTTCCTCGGTGCATGAAGTGATTCCGTGGTCGGGGCATACGGCTTATTGCGCTGCGAAGGCGGCGATGGGGATGATGACTCAATCGCTAGCTTTGGAGTTGCAAGACAGCGGGGTAAGGGTGGTTTCTCTAGCCCCGGGAGCTATTAAAACTCCGATTAATGAAGATGTTTGGAGCAATCCAGAAAGCATGGCGGATTTGCGGAAAAAAATTCCCATGCAACGGATTGGAGAGACAGGTGAGATTGCAAAGATTGCACGGGTCCTTGTGTCCGATGATGCCTCTTATTTAACGGGGACTACTGTGACGGTGGATGGTGGGATGACTACCTATCCGAGTTTCGCTCACGGAGGCTGAGAGTCTTTATGAACCCTCGGCCAGCAGGTTTTTGAACTCTGGGTGTTTTTCTATGTAATTTTCGACGTAGGAGCAGTCAGGTATCACTTTCCAGCCTAGTCTGCGGGCTTCGAGTAGGGCGTAGTTGGTAATTTGTGCAGCGGCTCCTTTCCCGCGTAGTTCAGGAGGGACGAAGGTATGATCAAAGTGAAATAAGTCGCCGCGTTGCCGATAGGATAGGATTGCGGCTTCTGATGTGCCGATTTTTAGCTCGAACTTCTGCTTGTTTGGGTAGTGAACCGGCAGATCTGTCATGGATTTTCTTGGTTTAAGAACGCGGTGAGAGGCGAGGTAGGGATAGCTGTGTTTGAAGGTTCGGGGATGCCTAATTCGAAGGCTTTGCGGCCGGCATTCACGGCTGCTGCGAATGCTTGGGCCATGGCTGCGGGATCAGAGGCGATGGCGATGGCGGTGTTGACTAGAACGGCGTCTGCTCCGAGTTCCATGGCTGCTGCGGCATGACTCGGGGCGCCAATTCCTGCATCGACAATGACGGGGACGGTAGCTTGGGCAACGATGATTTCGATCTGATCGCGGGTGGTGAGGCCTTTGTTGGAGCCGATTGGAGCGCCGAGGGGCATGACGGTTGCACAACCGACTTCCTGGAGTCGTTTGGCGAGGACGGGATCTGCATTTATGTATGGAAGGACTGTGAAACCTTCTTTTACGAGGGTTTCAGCTGCTTTAAGAGTCTCGATGGGATCTGGGAGCAGGTAGGTGGGGTCTGGATGGATTTCGAGTTTGATCCATTTTGGCAGGCCAGCGGAATGTGCGAGTCTAGCGAGGCGGACGGCTTCCTCTGCGTTCATGGCTCCGCTGGTATTTGCTAGTAAGAGGTATTTCTCTGGATCCACAAAATCCAAGATGTTGGCGAAGGCATCGGGTTCTCCGGAGAGGTTGGCACGGCGGAGGGCGACGGTGACGATTTCGGTATGAGAGGCGGCCAAGGCATCGCGCATGGCTTCGTTGGAAGGGAATTTCCCGGTTCCGAGAAGGAGGCGAGATTGGAAGGTTTTATCTGCTATTTTTAGCATGGAATTTTATTGTGGAAGGGAAGAAATTTCTTGATTGAGCCAAGTTATGAATTGGGGGTGTGAGTGAATATCGTATTGGAAGGAGCGAAATCCGATCTCTTTACCGGCAGCGATATTTTCTGGCATATCGTCGATGTAGAGAGTGTGAGAGGGGTTGAGCTTATATTTTGCGATGGCATATTGATAGATGTCCTTCTCAGGTTTTATGTAGCCGACTTGATATGATAGCACGGCTTCGTCAAACAAAGAGAAATCGGGATACTCTTTTTGCACGAAGGGAAAATGGAGAGCGTTGATATTTGAAAATAAGATGAGGCGGTGGCCAGCTTTTTTGGAGTCGTGCGCGCAGTGCCACATCGGAGAGTTTTCAGTAAATATACTTACCCAGGCAGCATGAAATTCCTTTGGAGGTAGATCTGTTTTTAGGGTTTCTAGCGCCCAAAGTGTGTAGTCTTCGATTGATATTTCACCGCGCTCAAAAGAGTCCTTTTTTGCGAGAATGCTCTGGAAGGCGGCCTCTGGATCTGGATGGTTTTTCGGGATGATGCCTGACATAGCGGGTGCGAAATCGAAATCCAGAAGCACCTTTCCTATGTCGAAGAGGATATCGCATTTATAGGTCATTTAGGTGTTCCTTAATTTTGCTGACTGCGACGAGCGCCCCGTCGTTCTTGTTGAGGTGGGCGAGGTTTCGTTTCATTTTACGCCAGCGAGCACAGTCGTCTCGCAAGAGGCTCTGTATGGCATGAGTTATGTCTTTTGAGCGCTCTGTGAGATCGCCGGCATCGAGTTGCTGAAGAAGTTGGAGGTTTCCTTCTTCTTGGCCGGGGACGAGGTGATGAATGAGCATGGGGCAGCGTGCGGCGATGGCTTCGTGGACGGTGGCGCCACCAGCTTTGCCTATGACGAGATGATGGGAGGTGAGAAGTTGTGGAACTTTCTTGGTCCAGCCGAGCAATTTCACCCTACCGGGGTAGGCCGCGCGGAGTTCGCGGGCTTTTTTTTGTAAAAGACGGAAATTTTTGCCCATAACGATGGTGAGCTGGACGCGGGGCGAAGCGTTAAGAATGGCTTGTCCGTGACGCCGGACAAAAGGTTTTTTGGCGGTGGCAAAGTATAGGACTTTGAAGGGCTCGCACGCATTTGTGGCCGGAAGTGTATGAAGTTCTGTAAACAGAGGATTTACTGGAAACCCAGTATTTACTAGTTTCTTCTCTGGGATTCCCCAGCAGCGCATTGTCTCGAGGGTGGTCTGATCGGTAACAAAAAAGTGGTCAGTAGGGGCTCGCAGCCAAGAGGCATTGATTTCGATAGAATCTGTAACGACAGTGAAGACGGGAATGCGTTTTCCGCTTTCTTGGAAGTATCGTTCGAGAAAATAAGGGTAAATTGGATATGTAGTTACAATTGCGATGGGGGCAAATTCTTGCACGAGGCGCTCGAGGTAGCGCTCGGGCCCACGCATGAGGGGGAGGCTGGGTTTTGAAAAATCGTAACGATCAGTGGCTTTGTAAATTTTATGCCAGATGCTCGGGAACCGCGTTGTGACGGTGCGGTAGGCATATTGGATAACGGATGTTGTCTGAGGGTTTGCCTCTAGGCATGGATCTGATATTTTTACGTCCCATCCGGCGTTGTTAGCAGCGATGCCGAGGTTACGCGCAGCACTATTGTGACCTTCTCCGAAGGCTGCGGTAACAATTAGAAGTTTAGGCTTTGGAGTCGTCATCAGCGGTTGCGCTGCAGGCTATACACGAAGTAGGTTTGCGTCGAAGGACTTTTCTGCTTTCCTCCTACTGCGGATGGCAAAAGGAAAGAGCAGTAAGACAGTGAAGCCCTTGGATGAGGGTGGAGTGACTGACGAGCCACTTATTCGGTTAACGAAAGACCGGGTGGAGGGAGTGCGGCCGTCACCTAGCGCACGGGTAGCGGAAAAACCTATTCCGGAAGTGAAATTGGAGGCTGCTTCGAAGGCTCAGCTCCGGACAAGATCAAAAGAGCCAGAGATGGAGGAGCTCTTGGACCATACTGCAGCGAATTTCGAGGATGATTGGAGCCAAACGAAACCTCGAGCCACGCCTTGGGGATGGATGATTGTGCTAGCGCTGATCCTAGGGGCGGGAATTTTGTGGTCGGTTGTGAAGGTGAGGAAAGCCGAACCACAGCGTGCGGTAATTATGGAGGAGGCTGCCGAACTTATCGAAGATGAGGAGCAAGTGACTAGCTATGCAACGACAGTGGTGGAGAATCTTGAAGAATCCGTCAGGAGTTTTCACGAAGCAGATCGTATTGAGGATCTTTTGAGATACGTGAGGCATCCTGAACGCGTGGAGCCGCTGATTCGAGAGACTTATCGTGAATCCCCACCAATCGGACGAAAGGTCACTGAATTTCGAGGTTTCGATACGATTGAGTTACAGGGGCGCTCAAATTTTTGGGTAGTTTCTTCACTACTTAATAACGAAGAGGTGGAAGCGGTAGTGGTAGAGATTATGGAAGATCAAACTGCAAGGGTTGATTGGGAGACGGCGACGAGATATCAGCCTATGGAATGGTCGAAATTTGTGAGGGATAAGCCAAGAGGCTTTGTGGGCGAATTTAGAATTTTCTTAGAGGAACCTAGTTTACCTACGGAGGCATTTGAGGGCAGGGACAATTATTTCGCCGTAAAGCTCACGGATTACGAAAAATCGATGGATACGTATGGTTACGTCAAAATGGGCACAGAAGAGATGAGGAAGATCAATGACATGCTTAGATTTAGCGGAGGTGCAGCCTATCCAGCTATTCTTCGACTAGGCACCTCGGAGGTTACCGGGCAGACGGAAGTTCTGAAAGTAGTGCAAGCTCAATGGCTATATGTGACAGATCCAAGTCTTCCAGATCAATGAACCGGGGACCTCGAAAGAGAAGTAAACATACTTTCCTAGGACTGATACTAGGGGTCACCGTTTTTTTAGTTATTCAATACGGGATATCTCTAGTGCGGCTGAATTCTCAATCGCGGGGGATGATGAATAAGTTCAGTGCCTTAGCGGAAGAAAAGTATTTGAGTTTTCTAATACTCCAAAATGTATATGTCATACTAGGTTATCTAATACTTGGCGCGTGTTTTATTGCTTTATTATACCCTCTCGTTTCGTTTATTTTGAGCAGGTTACAAACAAAGCGGAAGGGTATCTGGATATTTTGTGGCTTTATTGGTTCGTATTCACTCCATGCCTTTTTCACCTTACGCTTAGCTCATACGCGGCCCTACTTCCTGAATGAAGGTAAGTTCGGAAACTGGTATTATCAAGTTTTGGAGTTAATTCCTGAAAGTATGAGTGGGGTAAGTTTCTATCTTCTATTTACTGCTATTCCTTTGATATGGATTTCGTTGGCTGCGGTTTTTTACGTATGGAAACTGTTTCAACGATATAGGTATGCAGGTTTATCTACGATTGCGGGTTTAGCATTAGTTGTCGCTTTATTTTCTTATAAATCCGGCCCGCAGGATGATGAAGTGGTTAGCCAAAAAAAACGGCCTAATGTGCTGTTGATCGGATCAGATTCGTTGAGGGGTGATAGGTTAGGTTTTGCTGGTTACTGGCCAAGGCGATCCGACGGGCTGGCGGCAGGAGGAGTTTCGCCACAGATTGATAAGTTAGCAGCGAAGTCTACGGTTTTGAAGAATTGCTATACGCCGATTGCGTCTACTTTGGAATCTGGCACGTCGTTAATGACATCCCTGCATCCGCGTAGCCATGGCCTACGTCATATGTATCCTGATGAGGAGACTGTGAGGGAAACTAAGAAGTTGATCGAGCCGTTGCCGGAGCTATTAAAGAAAGGCGGCTATGATACTGCGGCCTTCGGTGATTGGTGTGCGGGTTATTATGAGATGATGCCTTTGGGAATGGAGCATGTATCCGTATCATCATTTGATAATTTTAAAATCTATATGTCGCAAGCTGTGATCATGGCGCACTTTGTGATTCCATTGTATTTTGATAATGAACTTGGATATACCATTTTCCCACAGATAAGTTCCTTCGCGCAGTTTGTCACACCAGAAGTTGTTACGAAACGAGTAGTCGAGCGGATGGGTGATGTCTCCGAGAAGGATAAGCCATTTTTTTGGCATGTGTTTTACTCTTGCAATCATCTACCATACCGGAGTCCGGAACCATATAATAGTATGTTTGCCGATCCTGCTTACTCTGGGCCAAACAAGAACGGTGTCGATTTTGACATTGATGGGTTTATAGGAAGCACGGACTTGGAGGACAAATGGTCTGCTTTGCCAGAAGCAGAGGTGCAGCAGATTCGGGATTTATATGATGGCTGCACGAGGCAATTTGATGATAATGTGGGGGAGTTACTACGTGCATTGGAGGGCTATGGATTATCAAATGATACCATTGTAGTTATTACGTCGGATCACGGAGATAATTTGTATGAAGAGGGTGTTACGTTGGGGCATGGTCTGACGTTTCAGGGAGGGTTGGGAGGAAACCATGTGCCGCTTGTATTCTTTGTACCGGGGGAAGGAGCGAAGGAGATTGAGGCGATCACACGCACAACTGATATTATTCCGACATTGGCAGACTTGTTAGATTTCGAAAAGCCTGAGGGATGGGAGGGGAGGAGTGTGGCGAAATGGATTGATGGAACGGAGTTACCTACTTCTCGGGCGTTTTATGGGGAGACTGGATTTCCATTCATTCAATTTCGGGTAGATGGGGTGCAGCGGCCAGCACTTCCGGCGATGGATGAGATGACGTTTATAGATGAAAGTTTCAACTATCAATTTGTCCTGAAAGAGGAGTATGAGGAGCGACTTTTGGCGGCGAAGCAGCACTGTTTGGTGGTGGATGACTGGATGCTGATTTGCACACCCACTGATACAGGAGGTAGGCATTTTGGGCTATTTTCACGTGGAGAAAAGCAGAGCTCAAGTGATGTAGCGGAGGAGCATCCTGATATAGTGGATGAGATGACAAGAGCGCTGGAGAAGTGGATGGATCGTGGAGTAGAGACTCCTGCGTCTAAGATTTTCCCGCCATGAGGCTTTCTATGTCTTCTGCCTCGATGGGAATTTGTGCCATGAGATTTGTGTTCTCATTTTCACCTATCAAGTAATTATTTTCGAGGCGGATACCAATGTTCTCTTCTGGAATATAGATTCCGGGTTCGATGGTGAAAAGCATACCAGCAGCGACAGGTTGATGGGGTAAAGATACGTCGTGCACATCTAGTCCTAGGTGGTGAGAAGTTCCGTGCATGAAATATTTTTTTACTAAAGGCTTATCAATAGGTTGTGCAGCGGCTTCTTCGGATGTGAGCAGGCCGAGACTGATGAGTTCAACTTCAGTATGGCAGACCATTTGTTTTTGAAAATCGGTGAGAAGGATTCCGGGTTTCAAGATGTTTTCGGCAATTCGGAGAAGTCGAAGGACGGCCTGATAGACCTCAAGTTGGCGTTGGTTGAATTTTCCAGAAACTGGTATGGTGCGCGTCATATCGGCGTTCCAGCCGGCGTATTCTGCGGCGACGTCGAGGAGTAGAAGGTCGCCATCCTGAAGAACATTTTTGTTTTCGGTGTAGTGGAGAACGCAGGTATTTCGTCCGCCGGCGATGATGGGGTGATAGGCAAAGCCGCGTGAACCGCTACGAATGAATTCGTGACAGAATTCTGCTTCAATTTGCCATTCTCCGATTCCATCTTTTACGATTGGCAGAATTCGGCGGAAGCCAGCCTCGGTAATATCACATGCTTTTTTGGTAAAGCGGGTTTCTTCCTCGGATTTTACAGAGCGCAGTTTTTGAAGTATGGGTGCGAGCCGTGCGTATTTATGGAGTGGAAACCGGCGGCGGCAGGTTTGGATAAATCGGTCGCTTTGCGTGAGGACTTCGAGGTTTGCCCTTGGGTGCTCGTTGGTTGGTAGGTAAAGGGTTTCTGCTTGGAGGGCGAGTTGGTTTAAGATGGCATCGAATCTAGAAGTCCATTCGATTCGCAGGATACCTGTCCTCTCCTCGGCTTCTTCTTTTGAAATTTTAGCGCCTTCCCAAACGGCGAGGTGGTCGTTTGTTTCTCGGACAAAGAGGATTTCCCGGTCGGCTGGAAGTTGTGCGTCTGGGTAGAGGATAAGGATGGTTTCTTCTTGGGCGATGCCTGTGAGGTAGAAGAGGTCGTTATTTTGTTTGAATGGTAACGTGGCATCGGCGTTGGTGGGGAAGATGTCGTTTGAGTGAATAATCGCGAGGGAATGGGGAGGTAATTCTGAGGCTACATTTTTTCGATGAGTGGAGAAGAGTTGGGAGGAGGGTTGCTCGGTTCGCATAGGGGTAGGCTGCCTCGCGGAAGAGAAATCTCAAACGTTTTCACGACTGAGTGTGCTCTGTGGTAAGTTTCGTAGCGCTTGCTTTCGTAGTTGGGAGGGTTAGAAAACGGGTGTGAATATGTTTCAGGAAGCTTCTACCTGTTTGAAGGTATGCGGTGTGACGGTTGAGGAAGAGGCAGAGCGCCTTGTGGAGATGAAAGTTGAGGCTTTGGGATTTAATTTTTATAAGAAATCGAAGCGGTATCTTGAGCCGTCTGAGGCCGATTGGTTGAAGGTGCTGGCGGGAAAGGTTTTACGGGTGGGTGTGTTTGTAAATGAGGGTAGTGATTTACCTTTTCGGCTTTATGGAGAGGGCATGATCGATGTGATTCAACTTCATGGTGACGAGGCTGTTAGCGAGGTTTCGCGATTTCGTGCGGCAGGGATTCCGGTAATTAAAGCGCTGGGTATAGCGACTAAGGAGGATCTGAAACGGGCAGATAGCTATGAAGTTGATGCATTTCTGTTAGATACACATGCACCAATGCTATATGGGGGGACGGGGAAGGTTTTTGATTGGGATTTAGCAGTAGAATTTAAGGGGAAGGTGCCGGAGGTGCCGTTAATTTTGGCTGGGGGCATCGTTCCGGAAAATGCTCGTGAAGCGATTGCCTGTGTGCGTCCAGCTGCACTGGATGTGGCTTCTGGTGCTGAGATTTCGCCAGGAAAGAAGGATTTTGAGAAAGTACGCGCTTTGCAGGAATGCTGCGCTTCTTAGATTATGGGTTATGGTTTTTACTGATTCACATTGTCATTTGGGCTCCGAAAAATTCTCGGAAGACGAGATGCCTACGATCATTGGGGAGGCTGGGAAAGCGGGGGTGAAGCGTATGGTAAGCTTGGCGACATCTTTGGACGATGTGCCGCGAAACTTGGAGATTGCTAATTCTGAAAGTGTGCGGGCTGCATTGGGCATTCATCCTTGTGACGTGCACCGGGCGCGGGAAGATGCGGTAGAAAGTATTGCGGGGCTTTTGAGCGATGGGCGGGTGTGCGCAGTAGGTGAGACTGGTTTGGACTACTTTCATCCGGCTCCAGAGGGCTGGACGGAGGAAGCGTTCCGCCAGCGACAAAGATCCTTCTTGCGGCAGCATTTTGAGGCAGCACAAGCGGCTGGGTTGAATCTAGTGATTCATACAAGGGATAAGGAAGGTCACCAATCGTTTTTGGATGCTTATCAGATCTACAGGGAATTTTCAGCGGATGTGAGAGCTGTGTTTCATTGTTTCGTTAGTGAATGGGAATTGGGGAAGCAGGTGATTGAGGCTGGAGGTTTACTATCTTTCGGTGGGGTTGTGACATTCAAGAATGCAGGGAAGATTTTAGAAACGGTTGCGGCATGTCCAGCAGGCTCGTTCATGATTGAAACTGACGCGCCTTATCTTTCGCCCACTCCGTTGCGGGGCAAGCGTAATGAGCCAGCTAGTATGGTGTATACAGCCGAGAAGCTGGCTGAGTTAAGAGGTGAGAGTCTGCAGGAGCTTTCTGACCATACAGAGAATGCAGTTGACGGCTTTTTTCGTTGGGATTCTCAATTGATTTGAATAAAACATAGGTCAGGCCTCGTTTATCTTGTAGGTCAAAAAGAATTTTTCCTTAAAGACGAAACTTAAATATATGAAGAGAAACTTATCGATTGTCATCTTTATCGCTTCAGTGGGCTTTCTAAGCTCGTGCGTGACTCAGCCAGCGCGCGAGGATTATGATGTCTCAAACCCGTATGCCGCACCGGATTATGCGGATGACCAAGATGTGCGCTCTGCCCCGGACGATGTGAATCTTTCTTACGATGCGCCGGCAGCTTATGAGGATACGGCAAGTGTGCAAAGGCAGCCTTCTTACCAAAGCTCTGGATTCGCTACTACGCATACGGTAGTGCGAGGTGATTCTCTTTGGAAAATCTCTAAGCAGTATGGGGTAAGCATTGATGAGATAAAGCAAGCAAACGGGCTGAGCTCTGATGTAGCTGTCCTTGGCGCGAGGTTACGTATCCCATCGCGGTAATGCTGGGGCTACGATTCTGCCAGATTGCCCTACTTTCGATCTCTATCGTTGTATGTTCGAGTGCGCAGGAGCGAGCTTCTGAAATTGTTGGAAAATCTTTTGAAGATCTCCTTCAGGAGAGGGGTTCAGCAGAAGCTTTTGAGGAGAAACTGGGAGCGGCTGAAGAAGCTGGGCTGAGTGATCAGGCTTCATTGGAATCGCGTTTTCTTTTTTACCTTGATCGTGAGGAAGTCGCGCTGATTGCGGGGCTTTTACCGGATTTTAGGAAAGCGGATGAGACATTTGAGGTAGCGGATTCGGCGCTTTTCGCGCAGCGGACTGATTGGGCGGCGGTAGTGCAGTATGTGGAGTCGTTAGCAGCTTTAGAGCGAGGTTCCGAGGAAGATTTTGAGAAGCACATTAAGGAGGCGTTCTGGTTAAGTCCGAAGCAGAGCGAGATTTTTGTTAGGGATATTGAGCGGTATCGGAAGGCGAAAGCGATGTTAGGCGCGGAGGTGGATCTTGCGCGGAGCTACCCGAGGGTTTTGGGGGATGAGGAGGCTGAGCTTCTCCGGCCGGGAAGTAAGAAAAACGGTGTCTTGCTTTATTTTTGGTCGCCGAAGAGTCGGGAATGCTTGGATACGTTCCAAAAGTTTTTGGATTTATCTCAGCGGCTGCAAGCCGAGGACATTGTTACGGTGGGTATTTTACCAGAAACCACTAAGGAGGTCCTAGAGGAGGCTCGGGAGTTTCTCGAAGGGCGTGGAAGTGACCAGGATATATCATGGGTTGTGGATCGAGAATCTGAAGCTCTGAGTGAAAGAATGGAAATCGATAGTGTGCCTTTGTATGTAGTGCTTTCGGCTTCCGGAAAAATTGTGTTTTACGGACGGCCAACTGATAGCCGGCTGACAAGTGCACTTGAGCAGCTGGGAGTGGGAAACTAGGCTTCATCGAGCCAGATTATTTTACTATGTATTTAGTATAGGCGATGCTCAGTGCTCGACGGGCACAACTATGGATCGATAGCCCTTGATAATATATCTTGACGGATGAGAAAAAGGCTAGTGGTCTATATAGAGATAAAAGCTCTACCATTATGGCATCACCTACACTCCCCTCGAACACAGAATTGCACGCATTATCCGTTTTATGGTATGAAGGACCGTCTACTGTGAACACGGTTCTTGCAAATTTATCGGATGGCCGGGACAGAGCTTATACAACTGTGTTGTCTATGATGCAGAATTTAGCACGGAAGGGTTGGGTGACTCAGGTAAAGGATGGGCGGAGCAATTTATACAAAGCAGTAGGTTCCAAAAGTGCCATTGTTCGAGAGCGAACAGAGAGATTTGTGTGCGATACTTTTGGTAACCGTCTCGATGAAGCTGTGTTAGCGATTCTCGAGTTTAAAAGCCTCACAGCGGAGGAGAAATCAAAGATTCAAGAAGCACTTGATTCGCATAAAACAGTAGCGGCGCGGGAGGTCATAAAAAATTCAGTAAAAAAGAATGCCATGAAAAAGAAAGCAGCAAAAAAGGCGGTGAAGAAGAAATCGGCGGCTAAGAAAACGTCGAAGAAAGCCGCACAGAAGTCGGTGAAAAAAGTAGCTAAAAAGGCGATGAAGAAGGTGGGCAAGAAAGCCGCCAAGAAAGTCACTAAGAAGGCTGCTAAAAAGGTGACCAAGAAGGCGGCAAAGAAGGTAACGAAGAAAACTGCTAAGAAAGCGGCGAAGAAGGTTACTAAGAAGAGCGCTAAGAAGGTTGCAAAAAAGGTGACTAAGAAAGTGACAAAGAAGGCGGCTAAGAAAGCTGGAAAGAAGAAGTCCTAGTAGGCGTAACACCAAAACCGAAAAACTTCTGGACGATTGGTTTATTGAAGGTTTCTTCATGCAGCCTTCGGGCATGAGGAGAGCCGGAGCAGGTTTTTCGGAGGACAGCGTTGCTCTTCAGTCCCGGTGCCCGCACCGTTCCTTCATCGTGCCTTGTCCTCCGAAAAACCTGCTCCGGCAATCGTCCAGACATTTCCCTAATTTGGTGAAAGGAATTCTTAGTGAAGGCGGTAAGCTTGTCGGACCATCGGCAAGGCTTGGGGCATAATTGTGTGCTTTGCTTGAGGGCGCGTGGAAGGGCTGTGATGCTCTTCCGGGCCTTACTCTGAGGGGTTTCTCACGTGCTTGATTTCCTTAGAGGAGTGTTTCCGTCCACTTTTCGGGATTGAAGCCGCAGATTGCTTGGGTTTTCGTGACGAGGAGTGGTCTTTTGACGAGATTTCCATTTGAGGTGAGTAGGGCGAGGGTTTCGTCTTCGGACATGGAAGGGAGTTTCGATTTTAGATCGAGGGACCGGTAGTCTTTTCCAGAGGCATTGAATAGGGCACGGAGGCTGGGTGAAGTCTGCAGGGCGAGGTGAAGTTCTTCACGATTAGGGGGATTCTCACGGATGGGAATTTCTTGGTATTCGAGGGAATGCTCATTGAGCCAGCGAGTTGCTTTCCGGCAAGAATCGCAAGTTTTGAGTGTGTAGATCTTCATGAAGAGGATGCCGGGCTGTCTAAGGCAGTAGGCTTTCTAGGTAGGATTCGTGACTATGTCTAGAGGTGCCGTTGGGCATTTCTGCGCCTTTTGTATGCACTCGGGCCAAGCCCTTTTCGACGAGTATTTCGTGGAGAAATCGAGGTTTCCCTTCGTATTGGACCTCGATGAAGGCATGGTAGCGCTTGTCGTTGAATGGCGAGTCCCAGATTGTGTAGATGGTGAAGGGGCGGCTTTGTAAGAGATCCAAAGTGAAAGATTTCGCCTGTTTGCCGATGGTAACAGCCTCATCTGGGGTGATATTTCCTAAGTCGGATGCTTGATCGCGGATACGCTTGTGGTTGTTTCTGCCGCCGCCATAGGTTTTGAAGGCAGATTCAGGGGCGTCTACGAAGTAGAGGCGAAGGATCTCGGTGCGGCCATCGGGTAGGCGCACGAGAAAGGAATCGCCATCATTGCTGCGGTGAGAAGCGAGGGTGCAGTTACGGTATACTTCGTAAATTCCTTCTTTTAATGGGGGATCTGCTGAAGGGGCAGTGGTAGAGAAGGTGGGTGGGTAGTCGGACGGACTGGAACTTTTTTTGGAAGGCTGAGTATTGTCGTAAAGCCAAAATGCGATGGCAGCGACGAGGATTACGAGCGTCAGGAGGGGCGAAGACTTGTTAAGCTTTCTCATAGGTTTTTTTAAAGTCCTTTGAAGCCTTTGTATTCTTTGTAGGTGCCAGTGGGTAACTCGACACCGCGCCATTCATTGGTGAGGCGGCGGTATTTTTTGATAAATTTTGTGGGATCTGCCCAGTTTACGAAGGTGGAGGCTACGGAGTTACGTTGCATGCCGATGGCAAGGTTATGGCGGATCTCAAAGTGAAGGTGGGCGGGATACATGCCGAAATTGCTGCCGATGGTGCCGAGTTGCTCGCCGCGCTCCAGTTCTTGGCCGACTTTGACAAACATTTTATCAAGGTGGCCGTAGAGGGAGTCTACGTAGCGGACATCACCAGTGAGGGGATCTCGGTAGGCGTGGCGGACGATGGCTACGTTGCCCCAGCCTTGGCGGACGTTATGAGCGAAGGTCACGATACCACGTGCGCAAGAGTATACGGGATCGCCAAGGTCTGTATCGCCACCACCGCGGCCGTTCCAGTCTTCACCAAAGTGAGTAGGAGAGCGCAGGCGGAGGCCGCGGGCTTTGTAGTAACCACCGGCATCGGGTTTACCGACGGGGAAGTCAAAGCCGTCTGCGAGTTTGATTCGTTTCTTTTTTTTCCTTTGCGGAGGAAGGAAGGCAGAGGAAGGTTACGAGGAAAATGAGGAGGATATGCAGGGGCCAAAGATGGGTGCGTATCGCGGGCGTGGGCGATCTTGATTCACTTCGGGTTTCTGCCATGCCCTATTAACAGGGCGGGGAGGTAAGTTGGTGCAAGGGAAAAATAGAAAAGGCGCACCCCGAAGAGGGATGCGCCTTTGGTAATGTTATGAGGAAACGCCTAGCGGACGGGTCCTTCAACTCCGCCAGTCATTTTCTCGATTCTCAGTGGGCGGTAGCCCCCGATCATTTTGAAGTAGAAAAAGAGTAGGAGGAAGATGACGGCCATACCTGCAGGGATTAGTGAGTCCACACGGAGGGTATCGCGGTTTCCTTCAATATCTGCATCGATGATGATTTGTTGATCTGCAGTCCTATCACCGGCGTCGAGTGCTTTCGCGGCTTCTAGAGTCTGAGGATTGATGGGTTGGACTTCATCGAAGGCAAGGAATTTACTTGGATCCCCGTCGCTTTTGAATTCTTCGTAGAGGGCGGGGCTTGTTTCCTGAAGAGATTCAGCAGCTAGTCTATCCTTGAAGTAACCAAGACCTGGCGATCCGATAAGGCCTGCGGACATCATCCCGACGCCGCCCATGAGGCTCATCGCAACGGCACCAGTGGCAGGGAAGCGATCGCCAACGATGGCGAGCATGGTAGGCCAGAAGAAGGTTTTACCGATTGCATAAACGGCAAGTGCACCGAATGCGGCACCAAAGGTGTTCACGGCGGCCACGAAGTTCAGGCCGAGAACGGCTAGAATGGAGCAGACAAGCAGAAGACCGATGGGGTTGAGGCCAACCCTTTTCTCGATGAAGTGAGCGCAGAAGCGAAGGCCAAACATGAGGAGGGATGTGAAGACAAACAGGATTTTCCCTTGGGTAGGATCGAGAATGGCGCCGGTGATGTTTTGAATCCAGCCATCAGTGCCTAGTTCTACGGCACCGATCATAGCGTGCGCGATGAACAGGACGAAGAGGAGCCAGTGGCCGATAGAGAATTTTGTAATTGAGCCGATGATACCTAGAAGAACTATGGCGAAGATGGCAGAGATGAGGTTCGGGACGCTTGAGGCGTCATCGAAGAAGGGTGCGAGTGTAGTTTTCGCGAAGAGGTAGAGCATGAAGCAGACGATGCCGCCGCTGAGAAGGCCGACGTCTTTGAACATCTCGCCGATTTTGAGGCCTTTTTCGGAAGCTTCCGATTTTGGATACTTCTGGCCTAGGAACATGAGGCCGTAGGCGACGGTTGGGACGATGTATAGGGCGAGCTGCCATTTCCAGTTCCAAGCGTTTTCACCGCTGCCTAAGGTCCAGCCAATGAGACCACCGAATACCATACCCAGTGGCCAAGAGGCGTGAAGGATATTCAGGTAATGTGTACGATTGTTTGGAAACAGAGTGGCGACGAGAGGATTTGAAACAGCTTCGAGTGTGCCATTGGCTAAAGCGAAGATGAATGTGCCCCAGAAGAGGAACTGATAAGCGGTGGCGGAGGCCATACCTTCGGAGGCACCGAGGGTGACGAAAGCGGAGATAATGTGGAAAAGGAAGGCGGCTAGAACGAGTTTTCCGTAGCCGATTTTATCGACTACGACACCGCCGATGACGATGCCAAAGCAGAAGCCTGTGAAACCAGCACCACCGATGGCACCGAGCTGCACGCCAGTGAAGTTGAACTCTTGAGCCCAGTTGGCGAAGATGCCTCCTCGGACTCCGAAGCCAACTCCTGCGGCGAGGATGGCGGTGAATCCGGCCCAAAGGAGCCGGCTAGCGTTAGGTGCGATTGCGTCAGTTTTACTCATAGGGTTTCCAATGTGTGGGAGGGGGGTATCGGTTTCGGAGGGCTTTGGCAAGTGTGCGTATGAGGATTTTTCATTCTGCAAGTGGTTTTTCTAGAGAGAATGTTTTGAGGTTTAGGTTATATGGCAAATTTTGACTTTAGATTATGTTGGAGGAAATAGGTTTAAGTCTGGGGGAAAGGAAGTAGGTTGCTGCGACGGTTGGCATGCAAGCGGCTGTTCTATTTCGTGCAGATTATATGGCAAAGTTCCGGGGATATTTAGGTTTTGTGCTTTTGTTTGGGGGTTTGGTGGGCTGCCCCGCGCTGCCTGGTCCGCTGGCGGATGGAGCGGGAAATGTAGTAAAAATACCTGCGGGCTTTGACTCGGAGCGAGCTGAGGGACCGGAGTTGGTGGAGAGTTTATCGGATATTTTTCGAAGTAATGCTTTGCGGCGGCGGATAGAAGAGGCGCAGCGGAGGAATCCGGATTTGGAGGCGGCGGCGGCACGTTTTGAGGAGGCAGGGTTTAATACGAGACGGGCGCGAGCGGGGCTTTTTCCTACTTTGGGGCTGAATGCGGGGCGGAACAGGGCGCGAACGAACTCGGCAGGATTTGCGCAGGATTTTGGGCCATCGATTACGGAGCGATTCTCGGCTTCGTTAGATGTGCAGTGGGAGGTAGATGTTTTCGGGCGGCTGCGGGCGGGTGTGGATGCGGCGTATGCAACCCGGGATGCTGCGGAGGCAGAATTTGCGGCGGCTGGTCAGTCGATTGCAGCGCAGACGGTGCAGGCGTGGTTTGATCTGGTGGCGGCCACCCAGTTACAGGATGTGGCGCAGCAGCAGCTAGATTCTTTCCAGTCTACCTTTCAGCTGGTGGACCGAAGGTTTGAGTTGGGGACATCGAATCTCGGAGATTTGCAGTTGGCGAAGACGGATGTAGAGAATGCGCGTGCGGCGATCAATGAGCGGAAGGATGGCCGGGATCAGGCAGCGCGGCGCTTGGCGGTTTTGACGGGAAATTATCCAGCAACGGGAGCTCAAGCTATGGATTGGCCGAGTCTAAAAAGAGGGGTGGCGGCAGGGATCCCTTCGTCGGTATTGTTGCGTAGGCCGGATATTTTTGCGGCGTATTTGAGGATTCGCGCGGCGGATGCGAATGTGAAGGTGGCGTATGCGGATTTATTTCCTAGTTTTAGTCTTACGGCGAGTGGGGGGCAGCAGAGTGGGACTTTGAGAGGGCTGGCGGATACGGATTTCACGGTGTGGTCGATTGCTGGGAATTTGGCGGCGCCGTTGATTGACGGGGGTGCGCGGCGGGCGGAGTTGGGGGCAGCAAATGCTCGTGCGAAGCAGGCGCTGGCGGAGGTACAGGGCCACGGTCTTGCAGGCGTTTCGGGAGGTGGAAGATGCTCTGGGATCTGAATTTTATTTGAGGAACCAAGAGGCGGCTACGCGGAAGGCTTTGGAGGCTGCGCGCAAGGCTGAGGATACGACTCTTAGAAATTACGAGGCGGGACTGGTGGAGATTTTAACGGTTTTAGATGCCACACGGAGGCGTTTTGCGGCGCAGGAACGATTGATCAATCTTCAGAATTTACGGTATCAAAATCGTGTGAGTTTGGCGTTGGCCTTGGGAAAAGCTTATTGAATTTTATATGAAAATCGCGCTGAAAATCATTGTTCCTCTTGTTATCCTCGTTTTAGCCGTCTTTGGATTTCGTGGGTTAGCGAAGTTGAAGCCTGAACCAAAAAGCAAAGAGCCGGCACCGGTTATCCCGGTGGTTGAAACGATCCGGGTGAGGGCGGAGGATCATGCGCCGCCGGTGCTCACTTTTGGGACGGTGAGCAGTTATTTCGAGACGACTTTGACGGCACAATTGACGGGGCGGGTGACATTTGTTTCACCGAGTTTCCGGGAGGGGGAGATGGTGGAGGAGGATCATTTATTGGTAAAAATCGACGATACAGATTTCCAGGCGGCTTTGGCAGGTGAGGAGGCGAATTTGACTGTGGCGCAGAGGACTTTGGCGGAAGAGGAGATCCGGGCCGAGCAGGCGGCTGGTGATTGGGAGGCCTCGGGAAGGAATTTGAGCACGGCTTCAGATTTCGTGCTTAGAAAGCCGCAGTTGGCAGCGGCTGAGGCGGATATTGAGGCTGTGCGGGCGAGGATTATGAAGGCGCAGGCGGATGTGGAGCGGGCTGAGGTGCGGGCTCCGTTTTCGGCGATTGTGACGGCCCGCGAGGCCTCGCCGGGTAATTTGGCTACGCCGCAGACGGTTTTAGGTTCGTTAATTTCGACAGAGAAGGTTGAGATCCGGTTGCCACTGAATCCAGAACAAGCTGCGCGGGTGAGTATCCCGGCGAAGGCGACGATAACGAGCCCACTAAAGCCGGAGGTGTCGTGGGAGGCGGAGCTGAAGCGGATGGAGCCGGTGGTGGATCAGCAAAATCAGGTGATGTATGCGGTTGCTGAGGTGCAGAAGCCATTTGGGGAGGGAAAAGAGCCTTTATCGGTGGGGATTTTCGCGAATGCGCGTGTGGAGGCGAGTGCGATTGAAAATTCGTATAAGATACCGGAAGCGGCGCATGTGGAGGATGAGTTTGTCTGGATTATGGACGAGGGTGGTGAGCTGAAGCGCGTTGAGGCGCGGCGCGTGTTCATGCAGGATGGTTTCGTTTTTGTGAAGGTGGAGGAGATGGGCGGGGCTGAGCTGGATGTGATTGCCCGCCCATTGAGCAATTTCCGGACGGGTATGAAAGTGAAGGAGCGGGATGAATAAGCATCCATTTATTACATGGTTCGCTTCGAACCCGGTGGTGGCGAACATTTTGATGTTCACCATTCTGGCGGCGGGGATTTTTACTGCAGTGACGGTGAGAAAAGAGGGTTTCCCGGCCTTTGCTGCTGAGTCTGTGACGATTGAGGTGCCTATACGCGGTGGGACACCGGAGAATGTGGAGCGCGGTGTGGCGATCCGGATTGAGGAGGCTCTGGAGTCTGTAAGCGGGATTGAGGAGATCCGCTCTGAGAGCACGGATAGCCTTGCGAAGGTAACGGTGGAGGCGGTGGAGGGCTATCCAATTACGAAGTTACTCGATGATGTAAAAGTGCAGGTAGATGCGATTCCTACCCTACCTGAGCAGGCGGAAAAGCCGGTGGTGAAGGAGAATCAGCGAAGAAATCAGGTCCTGTGGATTGAGATTTACGGATCTGAGAATGAGGCTTTGAGGAAGGAAACGGCGCGGAAGTTGCGGGACGAGCTTTTGGCGCAGCCAGCGATTTCACTGGTGGAAACGATTGGCGCGCGGGATTATGAAATTTCGATTGAGCCGTCGGAGGAGCAATTGCGGCGGTATGGTCTGACGTTTGCCGAAGTTGCTATGGCGGTTTCTGCGAATTCTTTGGATCTGGGCGGGGGCGATGTTCGTTCGGCACGGGGAGATATTTCGCTACGGGCACGTGATCAGGCGTATCGACGTTCGGATTTTGAGGAAATACCGGTGAGAACAAATGCGGATGGCACGCGGGTATTGGTGCGGGATGTAGCTACGGTGCGAGACGGATTTATTGATCAAAAATTTGAGAATCGCTTCCGAGGAAAGCCGACGACGAGCTTGCAAGTAGTGACGGAGGGCAAGGATGACATTATTGATGCGGTGAATCAGGCGCAGGAGGTGGTGAAAAATTTTGATGACCTTCCGGAAGGCATTGAATTGGCGAGTTGGCTGGATGGAGCTACGTCGATCAGGGATCGTTTGGCTTTGCTAGGTAGTAATGGGGTGATTGGGGTGGGCTTGGTGCTGCTGATTTTGATGTTATTTCTGAATCTGCGGCTGGCGTTTTGGGTGGCGGTTGGTATTCCGGTGTCTTTGGCAGGGGCGGTGACGCTGTTTCCTATTCCGGGTATCGATTTATCGGTAAATGTAATTTCGGCGTTTGGGTTTCTGGTGGTTCTGGGGATTGTGGTTGATGACGCGATCGTGATTGGAGAATCGATTTATTCCGAAAAAGAGGCGACGGGGGGTGAGGATGAGAATCCGATTGCGACTACTGTGAGAGGTGTGAGCAAGGTTGTGACTCCGGCGACTTTTGGGGTAATTACAACGATTGCTGCATTTTTGCCCCTTACGCAGGTGAGTGGCCGCTTGGGAAATGTGTTTGGGCAAATCGCGACGACGGTGATTTTCTGTCTGCTATTTTCTTTGGTGGAGTCGAAGTTAATTTTACCGGCGCATTTGAGTCATGTGAATGTGCATAAGAAGCCGAAGAATTTTATTTCGAAAGGTTTTGTGCGGATGCAGAAGGGGATAAGCAATGGTTTAGGATGGTTTATTCAGAAGGTATATAAGCCAGCCATTGCGGCGGCGGTTCCGTGGAGGTATGCGGTGTTTGCGGGGTTTATTGCGGTGTTCATTTTGGTTATTGGTTTGTTTCCGGCAGGCCAGCTGCGGTTTGTATTTTTCCCGAATATCTATAATGATGACGTGAGTGCAAACTTAAGTCTCGAGCAGGGCCAATCAGTTGAATACCTTCATCAGCAGGCGCAGCGGATCGAGGACAAGGCGCGGGAGCTGGGTCGGCAGTATAAGGAGAAATTCAGTCATGATCCCTTTTTGGAAATTCAGGTGGCTGCGAGCACGAATACGAATGTATCGATTGCGGCGGAGCTGACGAGATCGACAGACCGGGAATTTTTACCCTCGGAGCAGATTGTGCAGGATTGGCGCAGTGCGGTAGGGAATGTTGCGGGGGCAAGGTCGTTAGCGTTCAGTGCTACGGCGGGGCCGCCCGGGGGGGATGTGGAAATAAATTTAGAGAGTGATGATTTGGATGAGCTGGAGGAGGCTGCGAAGGAGATTTCTGATGAGATTGCTACCTATCCGGGAACTTATGATATTAGTGATAGCTTCAAGTCGGGGAAACCAGAGATTGTGTATTCGATTACGCCGGAAGGGGAGGCGGCAGGGTTTACGCGGCGAGATTTAGCGCAGGGTGTGCGGGATGCGTTTTACGGGCGAGAGGCGCAACGTGTGCAGCGGGGCCGTGATGAGCTGCGGGTGATGATACGGTATCCAGAGGAGAAGCGGGGCTCGCTAGAGACTTTGCGCGAGATGCGAGTGCGCGCGCCGGATGGAACTGCGGTGGTGTTCCCTGTGATAGCGGAGACCGAGTATGGGGAGGCGCTGGCTTCTATTGAAAGAATTGACAATAAGCGTGTGGTGACTGTTCAGGCTTCTGTGAATAAAGTAGTGACTACGTCAGATGCAGTGACTCAACGACTAGAAGAACAGTTTTTCCCGGATTTTCTAGCGCGCTTTCCATCCATTTCTATTACGGAAAGTGGCGAGGTGGAGCAGAGAAAAAAATCGATAGGATCGCTGATGCAAGGCTTTGGATTTTCGATTATATTTATATATATATTGATTGCCATTCCACTGCGCAGCTATTTGAAACCGTTGATCATTATGGCGGTGATACCTTTTGGTATTATTGGTGCTTTGTTGGGGCATTATCTAATGGGTATACCTATATCCATCTTATCCGTATTTGGTATATTGGCTTTATCGGGTGTTGTAGTAAATGACTCACTAGTTCTTGTGTGTGCCGTAAATGATTTGCAAGATGAAGGTAAGACCTTGGAAGAGGCGGTGCGTATAGCAGGCGCAAACCGCTTCCGTGCAATTCTTCTAACATCTTTGACGACATTCTTTGGCTTGGCGCCTTTGCTTTTGGAGAAAGAGGTTCAGGCGCAGTTCTTAAAGCCTATGGCAGCTTCCTTAGCGTTTGGTATCGTCTTCGCGACGGTGATAACTCTTATCTTATTGCCGATGTTATTTCTGATCATCAACGATATACGCAAAGGTATCCGTAGGTATTTAGGATTAAAGAAAGTTTCAATGCAGTGAAGATACGATGTATGGAAAAATGGCTATTTCCCAGCAACGCGCCGAAGGTCTTCTAGTTTTTTGATAGCTGCTTTTGATTTAATAATATCTCTGGCGATTGTTAGGCCTTCTTCTATATTCTTTGAGATGCCGGCACATGCGATGGCGGCTGCGGCATTGTAGATTGTCATATCAGACTTAGGTCCGGTTTCCTTTCCTGAAAGAATATCTACTAGTATCGTTGCATTTTCTTCAGCATCTCCGCCTTGCAGTTCTTCCACTGTGCAGCTTTGTAAGCCGAAGTCTGCCGGCGAAAGATTGCATTCATTGGCTTTTACGAGAGAACCTGATTTACAGATGCGGGTGGGCCCCATGAGAGAAAGTTCATCTACTGTGCGATTGTTAGGTGCTAATCCGGATACAGCCCAGGCGCGTTTTCTACCCAGCCGGTGTAAGATCTCTGCAAATGCTGGGCAAAGAGCTGGATCTGCGACGCCTACGAGCTGGCACTCAGGGCGGGCTGGATTCAGCAAGGGCCCAATAAGATTGAAGATTGTGCGATGACCGCTGGCAGCAAGGCGTTGCCTAACTCCGACTACTGCTTTAAAAGCAGGGTGATAATTTGGGGCAAAAAGGAAGCCTACGCCAGCTTCTTGCAAGCATTCTTGGAAGCGATCAGGTGGTAGATCGATGCGGATGCCGAGTGCTTCGAGAACATCTGCGCCCCCTGATTTCGAGGTGATGCCACGGTTTCCGTGTTTTACGACGATGGCACCTGCGGCGGCAGCTACGAACATGGCAGTAGTTGAAACATTAAATAAACCCAATTTATCGCCACCCGTTCCACATACATCTAGGGTGGGGCCTTTGAGTTGTAGGTCGGAAATTTTGGGATCGACGGCACTTTCTAGGAAGGTATTTACAAACTCAGCGATTTCAGCAGGGGTTTCGCCTTTTTCTGCGAGGGCTAGCAAAAAGCGTTCTTTGCTTTGATCACTTACATTTTCACTGAGCAGGGCTTCTCCAGCGAGTCTTACGTCCTCGGATGAGAGGTTGCTTCTATCTTTTAGCTGCGCAACGAAGTGGTCCATGCCGCAATGTAGGCAGGATGTTTACGAATCGGAAATGATAGTTTTGCGCAGGGGATTTAGACCAAGGATAGAATTGTGGCAGCTGTGCTGAAGTAGATGAGCATGCCGGAAATGTCTACGATGGAGGCGAGGGAGGGTGCGGAGACAACGGCGGGATCGAGCTTGAAGGTTCGGGCGGTGATGGGAAGGAGGGCTCCGAGGGTGGTTGCGGAGAGGACTTGGAGGGTGATGGCGGAGGCAACGGCAAAGGAAAGGTGCGCGAAGGTAAAGGCAGCGGGGGGGGATGGATAGAAATTGGGGAGGATGAATGAGATAAAGGCTGCGATGGCAATTCCGAGGGTAAGGCCAAGGAAAATGCCAACTCTAGCTTCTTTCCATGCGATGCGAAGGGCAGTTCCAGCACCGATTTCACCGAGAGCCAGAGCTCGTATGACCATCGTAGCAGCTTGGCCGCCCGCATTTCCACCAGAGGCTACTACCATAGGGAGGAAGAGTGATAGGACGTATGCCTTTTGTAGGACGCCACTGAAGCGAAACATGACGTAGCCAGAAATGATTGATACAAATGCTAGGCCGACGAGCCAGATGACACGACGGCGGTAGTGTGTGGCAACGGGCGTGTTGAGATAGGTAAGATCCTCGTTCAAACCGCCAATACCACCGAGTTTCTCGATGTCCTCGGTAGACTCCTCGCGCATAATCTCAAGGGCGTCATCGTAGGTGATAACTCCGAGGAAATGGTGAAACTCGTCGACTACTGGGAGTGAGATGAGATCGTATTTCGATAAAGTCCGGGCCGCATCCTCCTGATCTGCACTGGCCAAGGCGAATTCATCTGCGTCTTCCATGATGTCCCGGACTGGGGTATCCCAGGTATTGAAGGCGAGATCTCGGAGGCGGACTTTTCCGACTAGACGGCCTTGTTCATCGAGAACGAAGATGCGGGAGAGGGTTTCGGTATCTTCTAGGTTTCTGCGAAGAATGGCGAGGGCCTGCTTGACTGTCATATCCCGGGTGATGCGACCTACGTGGGTGGTCATGCGGCCACCAGCCGTGTCTTCCCCGTATTTCAGGAGGCTTTTCGTCAGTGCTTGGTCATCAGGGCCAAGTAGGGAGAAGAAGCGGACTTGGGATTCAGCTGAAACTACTTGGAAAATGTCTACCCGGTCATCGTCGGAAAGATTTCGAAGGAGAAAGCGGAGTTGGGCTGGCTTGAAGTGAGAAAGCGCCTCCTCGACGAGGGATTCGGGAAGTTCCGCGATGACATCGGTCGCTAGCTCCGGGCCGATGGTCTTCAGGAAGAAATCACGGTCCTCGTTGTCAAGGTGCTCGTAGAGCTCTGCGAGGTCTGCGTAATGGACGTCTTCTGCGGCGGCGAGAAGAGCAGAGCCATCCCGCGCATCGATGGCACGGGTGACTTCAAAAATTGGACTCATCTCATCTCCATCCGGCACGGGTAGGAGGATGAGTAGATAGGTAGGGCGCGGTCAATCTGCATTGCGCAGAAACTCACATCTACTTAAGCGGCCATTAGGGAGCCTAAAGATTTACGAATTGAGCTTAGAACGCTATCGGTGCTGAAGGGTTTATTTACATATTCGACGATACCTTTAGGAAGTGCGAAGTTCTCCTTTGGGGGTTCTTCAGTGGTGCTGAGCATAATGACAGGAATGTCGCTAAGACTTGGTATGTCTTTCCACTTTTTCATTACTTCTAGGCCGTCCATTTTAGGCATAGAGCGGTCAAGAATCATGAGATCTGGGGGTGAGCTTTGTGCGAGTTCCAAAGCGCTTTCCCCGTCATATGCTTGCATGACTTCGTAACCTGCTTGGATGAGGAAAAACCGTAGAACTCGGTGAATTATGGGATCGTCATCTACTATAAGAATAATAGCAGAATCAGAATTCGCAGGTCCAGCGGGCTCGCGGATGATTGGTTTTTCTGAAACTAGGCCGAAATGCTCGCTCACGATGTTTACTACGTTGTTGAGGTCTGCGAAGGACTTGTTGAAAAACATGTTAGCGCCATGTTGCCACGCGTTTTGGACTTCTGGTGAGAGGCTCTCAGAATTTGATAGAATGAAGACAGGGATTTGTTTGATACGTTCAGTTTTACGGATGAACCGTAGGATATCTACACCTTGGACATCTGGAAGTGATAGGTCTAAGAAGATGAGATCCGGCGGTTCCGTGGTCATGGAAGCCATGGCGTCTTGCCCTGTCTTTGCAACGGTGATTCGGTAGCCCGCTGCTTCGAACTTGTGTTGGAATATTCTAGCGACGAATAAGTCGTCTTCTACGATAACGATATGTTTTTGGGTTGTCATGGTTTTTGTTTATTTTATTATACATTCTTTATATACTTTGGGAGGAAACTTTCTATATGTGCGAGGTTGGTTTGCGCATCTTTCAATTCAGTCAAGGCGGGCACGAGGGACTGTATTTTGCCAAGCTCCTCGAGCTGCGTAAGTGGCGCTGCCATGGCGGTCATTCCACAAATTGCGCTGGAGCCGCGCAGCCGGTGAGCAAGGCGCTGTAATGCATCGGAGTCTTCTTGATGGATCGCTTCTGAGATCTCGCTGAGTGTGGTTTTTGCCTGTGCGATATACTCTTGTGAAATTTCCTTGATCATTTGCGGGTCTTGGCCGCAGGAAGCGGAGAGTCGATCAAAGTCTATGGGGTCAGCTGGGATTTTGATTTGCGTGGGCTCTGTGGGAGCTAGCTTTTCTAGAAGGTCACCGAGTTGCAAGGGGTCGACTGGTTTCGTTAAGTAGTCATCCATGCCAGCTTGGAGGCATTTTTCTCGATCTTCCTGCATGGCATTTGCGGTCATTGCGATGATGTAGGGAGGTTCCGAAAGGGTGCGTTTGATTTCTTTTGTAGCGCTGTAGCCGTCTTGGTTGGGCATTTGGCAGTCCATTAGGATTACATCGTAAGTGTTTGCGTTGGCACAGGAGACAGCCTCTACGCCGTCATGTGCGGTATCGGGTGAGTAGCCGAGCTGGCGTAGCTGGTGGACGGCTACCTTTTGGTTGATCTCGTTATCTTCGACCAAAAGCACTCGCAGGGATTTACTTTCAATATCTTTTTGATCGGCGGGTGAGCTGCCAGTTTGTTGAGGACGTTCGGGCTTCGATACCTCGGCTTCTGACTTTTTGAAGGTGAGGCTGAAGCTGAAGGTGGAGCCTTGATTCTCACGGCTGGTGACATTGATTTCACCGCCCATGCCTTTAATGATTTGTTGACTGATGCTGAGGCCTAGACCGGTGCCGCCGTAGTTTCTGGTGGTTGATTCATCCGCTTGTGCGAAGGGCTCGAATATATGTGCTATGGCATTCTGGGAGATGCCTATGCCGGTATCTGAGATATTGAATTCCAATATTACGTCGTGTGCGGTTTCAGTGACGGGAGTTAAGTTGATCGATACTTTGGAGTCTTGTGGAGCAAGAGCTTCTGCTGTGGGAGGTGTGAACTTGATGGCGTTACCGATCAAGTTGGTGAGGACTTGACGTAATTTGCTAGGATCTCCGCGAAGGTTAGGGGGTGTATTGTTTGATATGTTTGTTTCTAAAGTAATACCTTTTATGTCCGCTGAATTTGCTAACAGGTTTACGATATCTTGAAGGAGAGAGCGGATATTGAAACTGCTCACTTGGTAAGTTATATGGCCTGCCTCAATTTTCGCTGAATCTAGGATGTCGTTGATGATATCGAGGAGTTGGTGGGAACTCTGTTGAATGGTGGAGACGTAGTCACGCTGAGTCTCGTTTAGAGGGGTTTTTTCGAGGAGGCCAAGCATACCGATTACGCCATTCATTGGGGTGCGGATTTCGTGGCTCATGTTTGCGAGGAAGCGAGATTTGACGGCAGAGGCGGTGATTGCTTGGTCACGGGCCGCGATGAGTTCAGCGGTGCGTTGATTGATTTTTTCCTCCAGCTGCTCTGCGTGCTCGTGAAGTAACTTCATTTGAAACCACTTGGCGGTAAGAGCGTGGGCGCATTGGATTGCTTCTATAGGATCAAAGGGCTTTTTGAGGATGATGAATTGGTCAGATCGATCGAGTTCTTTGACGATACGCTGCCAAGAGTAATCAGAGTATGCGGTGCAGAGAGCGATTTGGACTTCTGGATCTATATTCCATATTTCTTTGCTTGTTTTGATTCCATCCCAGCCGGGTGGCATGCGGATATCCATGAAGACTAATGAGAAAGGAAGATTTCCAGCGAGGGATTTCGTGACGAGTGCTAAGGCTTCTTGGCCTTGTGAGGCATAGGAGAGCTCGAAACTACTTTGGGGTTTATGATTTGTATCTGCTTCGCCAAAAAGTTCGATTTCCTCTTGATCGAGAGAGGTATCCTCGGCTTGAGCGGTTAGGATTTTCCGGAAGTCATCGTGGATTGCGGTATTGTCATCTACTATGAGGATCCTTGGGCTTGAGGGTTTGGTGGGATGGTTCATAGTAGTTGTGGGTTTATGCGATAGGTAACTTCAAGGTAAAGGTTGCGCCTTTTCCTGGGCCGCGACTGCTTGCTGTGAGGCTACCGCCCATTTCAGCGGCTGCTATGGCGCTACTATGGAGGCCAAAGCCATGGCCAGTGTCCTTAGTTGTGAAGCCGTTGGCAAAGATCCGGGTAAGATTCTCGGGTGAGATGCCTACGCCATTATCGATGATCTTGGTGATGACATATTTTTCTTCGTTATGGAGGTTGATGGTAACTTTGCTTTCTTCTCGAGTTATATCGGCACATGCGTGTTTTGCATTGCTAATGAGGTTTACTAAGATTTGGAGAATTTTATGTTTTTCGCCTAAAGCGTTTGGCACTTTTTGGTAATTTCGGACTACCTCGACGTTATGCCTTGCGTAGGAGCTTCCATTCATGCGTATGCTATCTTCTATCAGTTCGGGGATATGTATTTTCTCCTTGGCCCCAGTTGCCATGGCGTAGGTTTGCTGCATGCTTACTATGCCTTTGATATGATCTATGTTTTCATTGAGGGAGGTAAGTTCATTTATCATGTCAAGTCGCTCAGCTTCCATACGGGTGGCTAAATTTGTTAGAAAGCTTGGTAGTTTCTGGCCGGCTGGGTCAGTGTTTAAGAAGTCTGGTTTATTTTGATTTTCATGAAGTAGAGTGCTGGCTTTTTTAAGGCTGGCGATGCGCTTGCCACTAGATTTTTCCATGATTATGGAGCAGGAGACATTGACGCTGTTGAGGACGTTTCCGACGTTGTGTAGGACGTTTGTAGCGACTTCTGCCATGCCTGCGCGGCGGGAGGTTTCGGAGAGTTTATGCTGTGTCTCGTCGAGGTCTGAGAGGGCGGTTTGGAGGTTGTTATTTGCAGAAGCGAGGTTGCTGGAGCGGTGGCTAGCGGCTTGGGTGAGGTGCACGGTGAAGGCGAGTAGGCAGGAGAAAAAGATGCCGGCGGCGAGGACTGCGACGGGGTATGAAGATTCGAGTTGGCGGAAGGTTTCTAGTTGTGGGGTGACTTCGATGAGCCAGCGGGCTCCGTGACCTTTCCATCATTCGTGATTCTACAGGTTTTTCGGATGAGTTAGCGGAGATTTGAGGATTTACGGGGTGTGAGAAGAATTGCTCGCCATCTTGTGAGACGGTAACGGTGTAGCCTTTGATCAAGCCTTTGGGGATGATGCTATTGAGAAGTGTTTCTGAATTCTATGGCGCCGACGATGTAGCCGTCGAAGCGGTTATCGAAGGCGAGTGGCTCCGGTAGTAAGATACCTTTACCGCCGCCGATGAGTGTGACGGGCTGGCTGAAGGATGCTTTATCTTCGCGCTTGGCTTTTTCGAAGACTGCTTTCCGTCTGGATTCATTGGCGAGGACTTTGCCTGTTACACCTTTATTTTTATCGAGTGGGTAGAGCCAGCGGACGCGAGTTTCGCTATCGACCCAAGCGATGGCCCGGTAGCCGGGAAAGTCTTCGTAGTAGGATTGTGCATCTTCCTCCCACTCGGCGCGATTAGGGGAACCTGAGGCTTCCCAGCGATTGGCCATTCGTTCGAGGGCTTTTTTACGGGATTCGAGGCGGGCTGTCATTTCGAGTTGCACGGAATCAGCGATGGCATTGACGGTGCTGCGGATGTTTGCCTCATCAAGTCCTTTGAGAGCGCTCCATAGAATGAATGTGCCGAGGAGGCCGCTGAGTAAGGCACCGATGGGTAGCCAAGCAGGGGAACGATTTGTTATTGGAACCTCACGGGACCATGTGAGTGATACGATGCCTACGCCAAGCAACAGTGTGCCCACGGAGGTGTGGAGCGCCATTTGAGTGAGGGCGCTCCAGCCATCGGAGCCAGCAAGGCCGAGGGCGTAGCCTGCTACCGAAATAGATCCTAGGGTGGCGGCTAGAAGGCCGAGGGGCCCGGCGATGCGAAGGTGCCGGGTTTTGGATTTTGTGTTGCGAGATGCTGTGTAGATTGCGATTCCGACTAGGGCGAAGGAACAGGCTGTGACAGGCGACATGCGGCCTTGGAAAGCTGTTTGTGTGGTGATGTAATGGGTGAAAAACAGCTGATCTATGCCTAAGTCGTAGGCGAAAAGATGCTGAGATAATGTTAATAAACTGAAAGCAGCGGTGAGTGCACCAAGGAGCCGTGCGATTATTTTTTGATGATGGGAGCTGGTATATAGAGCCGTAGCAGCAAGTATAAAGCATAGGGCTGTGTTATACTGCATAGGTGCAAGATCCGGATGGATTTGTATCAATGCAGGGGCGCGCAAGTGCCAGCCTAGGATGACGATGAGACCTAGGAGTGCTGTGGCGATGGCCGCTATGCGGACGGCAAGCTCAGGGATGCTCTGGAAGCGATTTATCATCGGTCATGGGTGCGAAGAAGAAAATGGGTTTTCCCGATTCAATGAGTTACCTAACAGATCAACAGAAAGATGAAGATAGGGCGAGCCTTTTCTATGCTTTAGAAGAATAAACGTATGGGTTGCAAATTAAGAAGTGATGAATAGGCATTTGGTATGGATAATTGGCAGGTAGCGATGAGAGGGGTTCAGGAACTGGCGGCGCGCGGGGTGGGAGAGTTTGTGGTCTGCGGTGGGGCGCGGAATGCTATACTGTTGGAGGTATTGGGTCAGGCGGGTGATGCGGTGAAGGTGTGGACGCATTTCGAGGAGCGCTCTGCGGGATTTTATGCGCTGGGCAGGACGATGGTGACAGGGAAGCCCTGTGCGGTGGTGGTGACGAGTGGGACGGCGGCGGCAGAATTATTTCCGGCTGTGATGGAGGGGTTTTATCAGCACCGGCCTTTGGTGTTGGTAACGGCGGACAGGCCGGTGGCGTTCCGTGGGAGTGGTGCGCCGCAGGCGGTGGAGCAGGTGGGAATTTTTGGAGATTATGCTGAGACTAGGCTGGAGGATTGGACAGGAACGGGGCCGCTGCATGTGAATTTGGAGCTGGGGGAGGGTTTTGCTCCTGCGCAGCTAGGTGCAGGTGAAATTTCTGTAGGAGAGTTTGAGGTAGAAACGATGCGGCCGAATGTGGGTGAGCTTTCGAGGTGGCTGCGTGAGCCGAGCTTGCGTGGTTTGGTGGTGATGCTGGGGTATTTGGAAGAGGCGGAGAAAGAGGAGGTATTTTACTTTTGCGAGTCTTTGGGTGCTCCGGTGATTGCGGAGGGGACTTCTGGATTGAGGGAGGCGCTGCAGCATTTGGCTTTGGTGCATTCTGGCCTCGATTTGCGGGAGAATCCGCCGGAGAGGGTTTTGCGATTGGGAGGGGTGCCCTCGTGCCGGTTTTGGCGGGATTTGGAGAATTTAGAGAAGGTAGATGTGTGGTCGATTTCCCGGGGAGGTTTGCGGGGCTTGGGGAGAGATTGCCGGGTAATGGCTGGAGATTTGGCGAGGATTTTACCTGCGTTGGGGGATATTGATGAGGTGGGTGATGTGGCGGATCGGTTGGATACTGTCCGGGCACGGGCGGAGAGATGTGAGGAGGCGCTTGCGGCGTTTCCTGATAGTGGGCCGGGGTGGATGCGCACGCTTTCGATTTACGCTTCGCTAGGTGAGAGCGTTTATTTGGGAAATAGTCTGCCGATCCGTGATTGGAACGATTATGCACAATGGGAGCGGCCGGTGCGGGCGGTGCGGGCGAACCGGGGGGCGAATGGGATCGATGGGCAGGTGAGCAGCTGGCTGGGGAGTAGTGCGGGGGAGGAAAATGCGTGGGGGATCTTTGGTGATCTTACGGCGCTTTACGATGTGGCGGGATTGAAGATGTTGGGTCAGGTGGAGCGGCGAGGTAGGGTGATGGTGGTGATCAACAATGGCGGCGGAGGGATTTTCAGGGGGATTCCGAGGTTGGCGGGGATGCATCCAAAGGCTGTGGGATGGATGGAGGCGGAGACGCCGGTGGATTTTCAGGCGTTTGCGGCGATGTGGGGTGTGTCGTTTCTACGTTTTGATCGATCGGATTTATTTGAGATTCCGATGGAAAGCGAAGAGATGCTTTTGGTAGAGGTGGTGGTGGATGGGAAGCAGACGGAGGCGTTTGCGAGGGCGCTGAGTTAGGCGGGACGATGGGAATTCGGATTTTTACAATAGGGTGAAGATTTACCTTGGTGCTAGCGTGCAGGATTTTCTAGGGTGCGCGTGGCGAGAGCCCATTATCATGCCTAGCAGACAATTCACTATTCTAAACAAGTTGGGTATTCATGCCCGGCCAGCCGCTCAGTTTGTCAAGATGGCGAACCGCTATAAGTCAGAAATCAAGGTCGAGAAAGATGGCGAAGAGGTGGATGGGAAGAGTATTATGGGCTTGATGATGCTGGCGGCGGGCAATGGCTCGACGATAGATGTGCGGGCTGAGGGGGAAGATGAGGAGGCTGCGCTGGATGCTTTGGGGGATCTTGTGGCGCGAAAATTTGAGGAAGATTGATAGGGGGGAAGGAAGTTTTATGGCGAAGATTACGATTTTATCAGGGGATGGGATAGGGCCTGAGGTGATGGTGGAGGCGCTGCGTGTGTTGGATGCGGTGGAGCAGAAGTTCGGCTTTGCGGTGGAGCGATCCGAGCAGCTGGTGGGTGGCGCGGCGATTGATGATGGGGGGCACCCGCTGCCGGAGCAGACGGTTGCGGCGAGTGAGGCTGCAGATGCAATTTTGTTCGGCTCTGTGGGTGGGCCGAAGTGGGAGAATTTACCGCCGGATATCCAGCCAGAGCGGGGGGCTTTGCTGCCGCTGCGCAAGCATTTTGGGTTGTTTGCGAATTTACGGCCGGGGGTTTGTTTGCCAGCCCTAACAGATGCCTCGCCGGTGAAGCAGGAATTGATTAAAGATGGTTTTGATGTGCTTTGTGTGCGCGAGCTGACAGGAGGGATTTATTTTGGAGAGCCGAAGGGGCGTGCATGAGGAGAATGGTGAGGTGGTAGCGCTGGATACGATGGTATATTCGAAAAGTGAGATTGTGCGCATTGCGCGGATTGCATTTACGGCGGCGATGGGGCGGCAGAAGCGTTTGCTTTCTGTGGATAAAGCGAATGTGCTGGCGTCTTCTGTGTTGTGGAGGGAGACGGTGATTGAGGTTTCCAAGGAGTTTCCGGAGGTGGAGCTGGAGCATATGTATGTGGATAATGCGGCGATGCAGCTGATCCGGAGGCCGGGGTCTTTTGATGTCTTGGTGACGGAGAATTTGTTTGGGGATATACTTTCTGACGAGATGGCGATGATTTCTGGTTCGCTAGGGATGCTGCCATCGGCTTCGTTAGGTCAGCAGAAGGAGGATGGGCTTTACTTTGGGCTTTATGAGCCATCAGGTGGGTCAGCGCCGGATATTGCGGGGCAGGGGATAGCGAATCCGATTGCGCAGATTCTTTCCTTGGCGATGTTGTTGAGATTTTCTTTGGGGAAGGTGGAGGCTGCGGAGGCGATAGAGGGGGCGGTGGCGAAGACGATTGCGGATGGATTCCGGACAGGTGATATTGCTACGAAGAAGGAGGGGAAAACTTGTGGGGACGGCGGAGATGGGCGCAGCGATTTGTGAGCGGCTGTGAAAAGGAGCTGCGTGGGGCGGGCGATGTGCTGGCGATGGGCTGGTGTGATTGGCCTGCTTAGCGGTTTTTTCTTTTTGGTGGGTTGTGGGCTTCCGCAGCCGAATGAGGGGCTGGCGATCCGGAGCCCGGGGACGTGGGCGGAGGCTTCTGCGGGGGCGGGAACGGAAGATTTCCACTGGGTGGCTCAGCGATTTTTCAGATGCTAGGCTGAAATCGGAGGTGTTGGAGGCGGTGGTGGCGAATCGATCTTTGAAGGCGGCGGCGGCGCGGCTGAAGGAGGCGCGGCAGGAGACGATTGTGGCGCGGGCGGCGCGCTATGTGCAGGCGGATGTGCGGGCGGATGCAGGGGTATCGGATGGGAGTGGTGTGCGGCGGGCACAGAATTACGGGCTGAATTTGGCGGCTTCGTGGGAGGTGGATCTGTGGGGTCGGCTGCGGGATTTAACGAGGGCTGCGGAGGCAGATGAGCGGGCTGCGAGAGAAGATTTCCGGGGGGCGCGGCTGTCATTGGCGGCGAATGCGGCGAAGGCGTATACGGATTTAGTTTCCTCGCAGCAGGAGGTGGCATTGGCGGAGTTTACTTTGGAGTCTTTTCGCAAGAATTTACGGATTATTGAGCGGAATTATAAGGCGACGGGTGAGGGTGCGCTGGATATTCAGTTTGCGAGGACGAATGTTTCATCTGCGCAGCGTGGTTTGGAGGCGCGTAGGTTGGATTTGGGGAATGCGGCGCGGGTGCTGGAGGTTTTGCAGGGTAAGTATCCTAGTGGGCAGGTGCGTGGGGGTGATGAGTTGCCGAGATTGAGGGGTTTTGTGCCGGTGGGTGTGCCGGCGGGTTTGATTGAGCGGCGGCCGGATTTGGCAGCGGCACGGGCGGAGATTTTTGCTTCAGCGAAGCGGGCGGATGCGGCGGGTAAGGCTTTGTTGCCCGATTTTTCTTTGAGTGCGGCGGGGGGAAATCGAGGAGCGCGCTTTGGGGATTTACTGAGGCCGGATTTTTTGATTGGTCAGATTGCGGGAAATGTGCGGCAGATTTTGTTTGATGGGGGTGCTACGAATGCGGAGGCGATGGCTGCTTTGGCAAGGAATGAGAAGCTGATTCAGGAATACGCGCAGCTTTCGCTGGAGGCATTTCAGGAGGTGGAGGCGACTTTGGCGGCGGATCGTTCTTTGAAGGTGCAGGAGGTTTTTTTGTTGAGAGAGGTGGAGCAGGCGACGCTGGCGGAGCGGCAGGCAGAGCGAGATTATGCGGAGGGTATCAATCCGAATATCCTTTCTGTTTTGGAGGCACAGCGGCGGGCTACCAATGCGCGGGCGGCGCTGGTGAGGCTGAAAAACGATAGGCTGCAGAATCGTTTTGACCTTCACTTAGCTTTGGGAGGAGATTTTTACACAGAAGCGAAGTAAAAAAGTGATCGATAGCTAAACTGTTCACTTGAACAATATGCGCGTGATGTTAATCTGCGTGCATGGCTTCGGCGGCGGTAGATGAGTTAAGAAAGCAGATGCGGGATAAGTTTCCGCAGGCGCATGCGCTTAGTCAGCCCTCTGAGGAGCAGGTGCATGAGCCGGGGACGTTGTTTGATGCTAAGATGTTTCCTGAGGGTGCGATTTCTGAGGTGGTGCCGACGGGGAAGTTTTCGGGGATTGCACTGATGGTGGCGGGGCTTTTAGAAAACGATGGGGTGCCGGAGGCGGGGGGCTTCCGGCTGGTGCTGGTGGATGGGGCAGATGGGTTTGACCCGGGATCTTATTCTGAGGAGGCGTGTGGGAGGTTGCTATGGGTGCGCTGCCGGAGTGCGGTGGAGATGATTAAATCTGCGGATTTATTGATGCATGATGGAAATATGTCCTTTGTATTGCTGGATTCGATGGGGGTGGATCGGCGAGAGCTGGGGAAGATTGCAGGCTCATCTTGGTGGCGGCTGCGGCAGGTGGCAGAGCGTAATAGGTGCAAGATGGTGGTGATGAGTGAGAGGCCAATGGTGCCGTGTGCGAGTGTGCGTTTGGCATTGGGGGCAGATTTGCAGTTATCAGATTTTGATGTGGAGCGGACGGAGTTGCTGGGGAGGCTGCAGGCTTCACAGTTGAGGTCTCAGAAGATGCAATATGATAAAACCATATAATGAGGTATGTGGTTAGATTGTGATTTTATATAAAACTGAATTTATATATGTTTTGTAGTTTATATATACCGGATTTTCCCGTGATGGCATTCGATTCGTGGAGAGTCGTTGGGCAATATGGCGGATGCTGGGGTGTGTGTGGTGCTGGCAGGTGGTGGCGATGGGATGACGGGGAAGATGCGTGATAAGCTGCCGATTTTGGCGCTGAATCGGGAGGGTTGGTTGGCGGGTCTGGCACCGGGGTGGGCGCTGGGGCGGGCACTGGTGCGCTGTCCTTTGCTGCGGGTGGTGGAGCGGGATTTTGAGGCGGAGAAGAAGTTACGGGAGGAGTTATTTACATTGGCAGAAAGTATTTCAGCGGATGTGGAGGCAACGGCGGAGGATGCGGTGGTGATGGATCTGGCGATGGTGCGGGGGGACTGGGAGAAGATGTTGTGCGCGCTGCATTTGGAGGGGGTAGAGGTATGTTGGGCAGTGGCAGAAACGCCGGATTTGGCGCATTTGGCGGTGCGTTTTCCGGAGACGCAAGGGCGTAGGGCTTCGCTAAGAGAGATGGAGGAGTTACCGATTTCTGTGTTAGAGGTGCTGGGTGGGAAGGGGCGGACTTTGGAGTTGTTAGGGATGTGGGGGCTGGGGTGTGTGGGTGATTTTATGAAGTTGCCACGGCAGGGGATTGCAGAGCGGCTGGGGCCTGAGGCGGGGCGCTGGCATGATGTGCTGCATGGTAAGGTGTGTAGGCTTCTTAAGTTGCACAGGTTGCCAGAGTCGTTTCTTCAGGAGATGGATTTTGAGGAGGGTGTGGGTGTGTTGGATCAGGTTATTTTTGGGTTGAAGCGTATGTTGCATTCGTTGGCAGGTAGGCTTGCGGCGCGGCATTTGGCGGCAGGGGCGCTGGAGTTAAAGCTGGGTATGGAGCGCGGTGGGGAGGTGCTGCGGCGGCTAAGATTTCCAGAGCCACAAACGAGCGTGGAAGGTATGTTAGCGCCATTGCAGACGATGATGGAGGCTGTGAAGCTGGAGTCTGCGGTGGTATGGGTGACTCTGGATGCTGAGGTGACTTTTGCGGTGGCAGGGCAGCGGGAATGGTTTGGCAAAAATTTACCACAGCCGGAGAGGTGGGCAGAGACTTTGGCGAAGCTGGAGGCGATGCTGGGTGCGGGGCGTGTGGGGGTGCCGGTGCGTGAAAATACGTTTCAGCCAGATTCTTTTACTATAAATCAAGTAGGTGAACGTGTGGCAGTAGTAGAGGATGATTTAGTGGATATTGGGGCAGATTGTGTGTTGCCGCTTAGGCGTTTCCGGCCGCCGCATGAGGTGGCTGTGGCGAGTGAGGTGAATGGCGTTTTCCCGATTCCGTTGGCGATTCTTACGGGCATGCGTAAGGGGGAAATTTTACGGCGGCGGGGGCCGTTTCTTGCATCGGGCGGCTGGTGGGATGCGGCACAGGCATGGCAGCGGCTGGAATGGGATGTGGAGCTAAAGGATGGGGTGGTGAGGCTGGCATTTTTGCGGCCAGAGCGCTGGGAGATGGGGGGGTGCTATGAGTGAGGTGAGGCGAGTTTTTCTGGTGAAATTTATTAGGAAGTGAAGGGGGTGAGGGATGAAGTTTTGTGAGTTCCGGGGGGTGACGGGTTTTTCGTTTTTGGAAGGTGCGTGTGAGCCGGAGGAGCTGGTGGGGGCGGCGGGGGAGCTGGGTTATGGGGCGGTGGGGGTGATGGATCGCGGAGGATTTTATGGATCTGCGCGGGCGTATCATGCGGGTGTGCAGTGTGGTGTGAAGGTGATGACGGGGGCTACGATTGAGTGGGATGGGGCTGCGGTGCCGGTGGTGTGTGCGCAGCGGGAGGGGTATCGCGCGCTTTCGCGGCATTTGACGGATTCTCATTTGCACGGGGTTTTAGGCGAAGATTTTTCGTTAGATGATGGGAGTTTGGTGGCTTTGACGGGGGGGCGGGATGGGCCGGTGGCGAAGGCGATTTTAGAAGGTAACAAGAGGGGTGCATTACAGGCGGCGAGGGGGTTGATGCGGTGTTTTGGGCGGCGAAATGTGTTTGTAGAAATTTCCCGGCATGGGCTGCGTGATGATGGGCGGCTGAACCGGCAATTGGTGGATTTGGCAGAGTATTTACGGCTGCCGGTGCTGGCGACGAATGCGCCGCTGTATGTGGGCCGGGGTGGGCGGCGTTTGGCGGATGCGTTTGCGTGTTTGCGGAATCATGTGCCACTGGATGGTGCGGGCCGGCTTTTGGCTGCAAATGGTGAGCGTTATTTGAAATCGCCTAAGGAGATGGTGGCGCTTTTTAAAGATATGCCAGAGGCGGTGCAGAATACGCTGCGGCTGGAGGAGAGGGTGGAGTATACTTTAGAGAATTTAGGGTATCGATTTCCCGATTTTCCAGATGGGCGGGGAAATCCGCTTTCGCTAGCAGAGCAGGCGACTTTGCTGCGGCGTCATGCGTATGCGGGGGCTTCGCGCCGCTACGGTGTATGCAGTAGGAAGGTGAAGGATCAGCTAGAGCATGAGTTACGGATGATTTTTCGTTTAGGTTTTCAGGGATATTTTTTGATTGTTCACGAGTTGATTGAGTTTGCGAATGGGCGTGGGATTTTATGTCAAGGTAGGGGTAGTGGGGCGAATTCTGTGGTGTGTTATGCGTTAGGTATTACGGCGGTGGATCCGATTGGTGGGGGATTGTTGTTTGAGAGATTTCTTTCTGAGAACCGGAAGTCGTGGCCGGATATTGATATTGATTTTCCTTCGGGAGAGCGGCGTGAGGAGGTGATTCAGCACGTTTTTAAGAAATACGGGGAGAGGGGTGCGGCGATGACGGCAAATGTGATTACGTACCGCGGTAAGTCGGCTTTTCGTGAGATGAGCAAGGTGTTGGGTTTTCCGGTGAGTGTGGCGGATCGTTTTTCGGAAAGGATCCGGGGGTGGCGAGGGGATTGTGGGGAGGTGATTGAGAAGGATGATAATTTCCGTAATATGCTGGAGGGGATTTTGCCGGTGGATCATCCTCGGTATGGTGCGCTCTCGCATTTATATCATGCGGTGCAGGGGATGCCGCGGCATTTGGGGCAGCACTCGGGGGGGATGATTGTGTGTGATCATGGGCTGGATTCTGTGGTGCCGCTGGAGCGGGCGCGGATGCCGGGGCGGACGGTGGTGCAGTGGGATAAGGATGATTGTGAGGATATGGGGATTGTGAAGATTGATTTGTTAGGGCTGGGTATGTTAGCGGCGATGGAGCATGCGCTGGAGATCCGCACGCGGCGTGGGGAGAAGGTGGATCTGGCGTGCATACCGATGGATGATCCGGCGGTGTTCGAGATGATGGGGCGGGCAGATACGATTGGGACGTTTCAGGTGGAGAGTCGTGCGCAGATGGCGACTTTGCCGATTATGCGGCCAAAGATTTTCTATGATGTGGCGGTGCAGGTGGCGATTATCCGGCCGGGGCCGATTGTGGGGGATTTGGTGCATCCATATTTGAACCGGCGGAATGGAATCGAGAAGATCGACTATATTCACCCGTGTTTTGAGGATATTTTGAAGAGGACTTTGGGGGTGCCGTTGTTTCAGGAGCAGGTGCTGCGTATGGCGATGGCGATTGCAGATTTTACGGGTGCGGAGGCGGATGAGCTGCGGCGGGCGATGGCGTTTAAAAGGAGTGATGAGCGGATGGCGGAGACGGTGAAGAAATTGCACGAGCGGATGACGGCGAGGGGAATTACGAGTGATGTGCAGGAGAAGGTGGTGGGGTCAATTGGGTCGTTTGCGCAGTATGGATTTCCGGAGAGTCATGCGATTTCGTTTGGGATGATTGCGTATGCGAGCTGCTGGTTGAAAACGCATTTTCCGGCAGAGTTTTATGCGGGGTTATTGAATCATCAGCCGATGGGTTTTTACTCGGTAAATACGCTGATTCAGGATGCGCAACGGCATAAGATACGGGTGCGGCCGGTGGATGTGCTGGAAAGTGAGGTGGAGACGGTGGTGGTGGATGATGAGACGCTGCGGCTGGGGCTGAATCGGCTGAAGGGGGTTTCTAAGGAGACGCAGGAGAGGATTTTCAGATGGCGCGAGGCGAATGATGTGAGTGTGGGTGTTTCGCTTACTGAATTTCTACGTGAGGCGGGGCTGAATGCGAAGGAGAAGCGCATTTTGGCGCAGGCGGGTGCTTTGAATGGGTTGAGCGAGGATGGGCACCGGCGTGATGTGATGTGGCAGGTGGAGCTGCCACTTTTTGACGATTTATTGCAGACGAAAAGTAGTGGGGGCTTTTTATCAAAGATGAGTATGGCAGAGCGGCTTTCAGCTGATTTTGCTACGCAGGGGGCAAGTGTGGGGCCGCACCCGATGAAGCTTTGGCGGGAAAAGCAGAAGAAGCGCGGTGTGTTAAGGGCGGTGGATTTGCATCATTTGCCGCATGGGGTTTTGTTAGATATTGCGGGTATGGCGATTTGTAGGCAACGGCCGGGGACAGCGAAGGGCCACTGCTTTATTTCTTTGGAGGATGAGACGGGTATTGCGAATTTATTTGTGCCGGTGAAGACGTATACGAAGCTGAAGCAGGTAATTACGTGCGAGCCTTTTCTATATGCGGAGGGGCGTTTGCAGAGGACGGAGGGTGATCAGCCGACTGTGTATGTGACGCACCTTCGGCCATTAAATGGTGCGGGAAAGGAGCATGCAACGCCCTCGCACGATTGGCATTGATGGATGAAAGGCTGATCTTGTGTAGAAGTCTTAGGTCTTACACGCAGGCGGGGCAGGTTCCAAAAAATTCTAGCTCGTGGTAGAGGCCTTTGTAGCCGGTGCTTTGGCGGATTTCATCCTCTAATTCGTGGACGGGGCAAGGGGCTTTGACGGAATCGATTTTCCCGCACTCGGTGCAGATAAGGTAGTCACTATGTTTTCCAGGTTCTAGGAGGGTAAAGTATGCTGCGCGTTCGTGGAGGCCGAGGCGGCGGATGATGCCATGATCAGTGAGTCTCTGAAGTAAGCGATAGACGGTAGCTTTATCGCATTGATGGGCAAGACGCTCTGAGGCAGACAGTTCTGCTAGAGTCATAGGGCGGTTCTCTTCGATTAGTGTGGAGAGGAGCTCTTCTAGTGCTTTTGTCCTGCGCAGGCCAAGATCTCGGCAACGCGCTATGGTTTGACGTAATGGGGTTTCGGACATTTTCAAAAGAGCTTTGTCTGTGTGTCTTCGGGTTTCAAGGCTGGAGGTGGGGCACCGATTTTCGTGTAGGCGGCAGGCATGGCTGACCGGCCACGTGGTGTTCTTTGGATGAAGCCCTGCATGATGAGGAAGGGTTCGTGCACTTCCTCAAGGGTGGCGGAGTCTTCTCCGCAGGCGACGGCAAGGGAGTTGAGCCCCACGGGGCCGCCGCCGAATTTATAGATCATTGCTTCGAGGAGGCGTTTGTCCATTTCATCGAGCCCATCGGCATCGATTTCGATCATCGCGAGTGCTGCTGCTGCATTTTCTTGGGTGATAATGCCGCTGCTCCGGACTTGCGCGAAGTCTCTTACCCAGCGGAGCAGGGCATTTGCGACCCGCGGGGTGCCACGCGAGCGAGCGGCAATTTCTAGGGCACCCTCTCTGTGTATTTCTACTTCAAGTAGACCGGCGGAGCGCTCAATGATATCTGCGAGTTCGTCTCTATTATAATAATCGAGGCGATTGATAAGACCAAAGCGAGAACGTAGCGGTGCGGTGAGCATACCAGAGCGGGTGGTGGCACCGACGAGTGTGAAGCGAGGAAGATTGATTTGAATGGACCGTGCGGACGGGCCGGAATCTATGATAATATCGAGCCGGTAATCCTCCATGGCGGGGTATAGATATTCTTCAATAGCGGGATGCAATCGGTGAATTTCATCGATGAAAAGTATATCACCTTTTTGGATGTTTGTGAGTATACCGGCGAGGTCCCCGGCCTTTTCGATTTGCGGGCCAGAGGTGGTATGCATTTGTGTGCCGGCGGCGCTTGCTACTAGGTTTGCTAGGGTTGTTTTACCCAATCCGGGGGGGCCAGATAGCAAGATGTGATCGAGGACATCGCCCCGTTGCTTAGCGGCTTCCAGCATGAGTAGAATGCGCTCTTTTACCTTTGCCTGGCCTATGAATTCGGAGAAAGCGGGCGGGCGGAGTGATACATCGAATGGTGTCTCCGGTGCGTCAGTGGTTTGCTGGTAAAAGTTCTCGGACATGATGGATCAGCGTTCGGTGAAATGGTTGCGCGCGTGCATGATCATCACATTCCTGCTTCCGCGAGGCGGTCTGCCATTTCGTGTTTCATGAGCTCTTGGGTAACTTCTGTGAGATCGCCACTCATGATTCCATCTAGATTGTGGGAGGTGAAGCCGATGCGGTGATCGGTGCAGCGGCTTTGGGGAAAATTATAGGTGCGGATTTTTTCGGATCGATCTCCGGAACCAATTAACGAGCGGCGGTTCTCTGAGTATTCGGCCTGTTGTTCTTGAAGTTGTTTTTCATAGAGGCGAGTGCGCATGATTTGGAGCGCCATTTCTTTATTTTTCGTTTGTGAGCGGCCATGTTCACAGCGGACGTATAGGCCAGTGGGAAGGTGGAAAATTTGAACGGCGGAATCCGTGGTGTTCACGTGTTGGCCGCCTGCACCGCCTGAGCGACAAACTTCGATGCGTAGATCATTCGGGTTCATATCTACATCAATATCTTCGGCTTCCGGCAAGACAGCAACGGTGATGGTGGATGTGTGAATACGGCCTTGCGTTTCAGTGGCAGGGACTCGCTGGACACGGTGCACGCCGGATTCATATTTCAAATGGCGGAAAACTTCCTCGCCGGTAATTTTGAGGATGACTTCTTTAAATCCGCCGACTTCGGAAGGGCTGCTCTCGAGGTGTTCAGATTTCCAGCCTTTGGTATCCGCATAACGCTGGTAGAGGCGCATGATTTCGCCAGCAAAGAGCGATGCTTCATCGCCTCCAGCTCCGGCGCGGATTTCGACTAAGGCGTCACGATCTTCGTTAGGATCTGCAGGAAGAAGGGCATACTGCATATCTTCGCGGAGTTTTCCTAGGGAGTTTTCTAGCTCAGGAAGTTCCTCGGCGGCCATTTCCGCCATTTCCTTGTCCTCGGATTTGGAGAGTTCTGTGTTCTCTTCGAACTGCGTTTCGGTGGCCTGAAGATTCTCCCAAAGCTTGAGTGTTTGTTGTAATTTCCTATGCTCACGGAGAATTTCCGTCGCTTGTTTCGGATCATCAAAAAGGTTTGGATCGCCCACGGCGTCTTCGAGTTCACGGAAGCGCTCTTGTCTTTTTGAGATGAGTAGGGAGTAGTCCACGGAGAAGAGTTTCAGGATGTTCGGGTATCTGCACTAATCAAATTGCGAGACTAGTGGGGCAGTTTATTAGTATAGATGTGGCCTGCTGTCCAACTCAGTTGATCGAACTTTCTGCAAGTTGTTTACGACGCCGGATTTTTGCGAAAAAAAAGCCTACCCAAGTAGGGCAGGCTCTTTTTTAGATGAGCGGGATGATCTTAGAATACGGTTGTCGGCTCTGAGGAGCGGAGTTGGGGATGATTTGAGCTACGGAGGTCAACTTTCCGTAGAATAGCCACAACTTTTTGAAGGAATGTCACCGAGGGTTTCTCCGCACCCTCGGCGATATCGCTAATTTACTTTTTCTCGTATGTATTGCCTGTTTTGCTCCGCTCGATGATTCGCACGCCATCTTCTTTGCTAGCTAGACGGTTGAGGACGGCTCCGACGGAATCCAGCTTATGGCGATCAGTAAACTTCTTATCGTTCTTAAGGATCGAATCGAAGAGTGCTTTGCGATCAAAGGTTTCTGTGGGGACGTCTTTGATTGCCTGTTTCACGGCATCTTGAAGAGGAGAATCCATTCTCGGGCCGCGAACTACAGGTGAGACGAGTTCTTCGTCAGAGACTACTTGTTTATAAACTGCAGGAATGTTTCCTACGCTTTTCTCGATTATCTTAATTTTTTTCGTAGCGCATAGGTGAGATAACGCTGAGGACCAAGCACCCGAATCTAAGGAGGCTGTTTCCTCATCTCCAGTTTTTTGAGCGAGGTCTTTCAGCTCAGTGATGGTGAATTGTTCGCCCGCATTTACGATCATTTGTTTGACGATTTCGCGATTACTTTTCGAACGCGGGATGTTGTTTACCTTCGTCTTTTTTCGCGAAGCTCTTTTCCTTTTCGCTTTTTTCTTAGGAGCCTTTTGCGTCGGTGTTTTCTCAGATTGCTGTTTGGAGGTTTGTTTTTTTGCAGCTTTCTTCGTTACAGCCTTTTTCTTGGAAGCAGATTTTTTATGCGGTGTAGATAGTTCAGGCTCATCAGTTTTTTTAAGACTGGAGCGCTGTGCCATATGCTTAATGCGAAGTAAGGCTTCGCGATCTGAGTGGTATTCTCTTTCTAGGTTTTCGAGTGCTTGATTAATTTTTGCTTCGTCGAACATGTAAGTGTATTTGTTAGAAACTGGGTGATTTTCTTACCATTTTTTTATTGTTATGCGAGGAAAAAACAGGAGTTGTTCATCGATTCCCGGATTTTCTGTATCAGCGTATGGGACTGTTAGAGGTTTCTAACGAACCGAGAAGGTGTCAATTTAGGACGCTGTTGCTTGTTTGGGTTGAACCGTTGTATTTATGACGGCAAAGTGAAGGCAGTGAATTTTCCCGGCGAAGAAGGACTAAGTTTTCCACCGAAAGGACGTACAAATTGGGATGTGAGTGATCCTCGGGGCGAGTTGCGCCTAGAGCACGATGTAGCTTTTTTGGCGGTCTATAGGAAGAGGCTGCAAGATACAGGTTTTGGGAAATTGGTGCGCAGCTTGCCTTCGTTTTATATGCCTGTGGGGGATGGCGGCAGCGATGTTCTGGAAGAAATTGTGAAGTGTGGGCAGGCCCGTTTTGGAAGTTTTTTGCAGTTGGAGATTCTTAGTAGTTCAGATGATCAGTTTGGGATTAAGGGTCCGGTGGGGAGGTTGAAGCCGGAGCTAGACATTTTTGAGAAATATTTGAAGCGAGTGCCCATGCGAAAGAAGCAGCAGGGTTGGGGGGTTGAGCGCGTTGAGATGAAAGGTGAGGCTTTGGGGGAAGACAAAAATGGTGCGGTTGTTTTGACGCTTGAGATACCCTCTGTGTTTCGTGGTCCAGAGGGAGGGATCTACCCGGTGTTTTTTAGGCGATTTCGGGCAGCGTTTGCAGAGGCGGTGCAGCATCTGGTATATGAGTTTTTACGGCTTCAGACTACTTCGGGCATGGCGACTTTTGGTTCGTTGGGGAATCGAGAGATTAGTAAGCGGAGCCGCGAGATCGATGAGGGTTTGACGGTGATTTCCCAAGCTTATCGGTTTCTGCTTTTAGTTGCACCGATAAATTTGAGGGAGATCGAGTCGGTATTTTTTGAGTCAAAGTTTCAGACGGTTCCTAGCTACCAATATAGGTTGTTACCGGTTGATCCGGATCTTTTGAAACGCGATTTGTTTTCGCTCCGTTTGGAGGAGATTGATGATTCGGCGATGTCTTTTCTATTTCATGAGAAGCGGGAGGAGATAGACCATGAGTTAACGATGCTGGGAGAGCGGGGGACGAAGAACTTTTTCTATACGAGTGTGCGTAGGTATCGCGGAGTAGGGCCAGAAACGAAGCAGGCTGCGGAACAGATTTTAGGTGCGCTTGAGGAGCCAGAAAATGTGCCGGTGAATCGTAAGTTTGGGGCTATGGATTTCGCTGCGTTTGCGGAAGAGGAGTTCCAGCGATTTCGTGAAATCGACCCGTAGTTCAGTAGTCGAGTGCATGTCCGTGACGATGTGAATGTGTTGATGGTTTCCCAAGGGGAGCTTTATGTGCCGGCTGGAAGTAGGTATAGTGAGCAGGAGGTGGAGGCGCTGATCCAGCATGAGATTGGGACGCATGTATTGACTTACTTTAATGGTAGTAGGCAGCCACTGCGTTTGTTTGCTGAAGGTTTTGCGGATTATGATCCGCTGCAGGAAGGACTAGCAGTGTTGGCAGAATATTTTGCCGGTGCATTGAGTCCGGATCGGTTGCGGACGTTGGCGGGGCGGGTGATGGCGGGTGAGTGTCTACTAGCGGGTGCCGATTTCCAAGAGACGTTTCGCTGCCTTAGAGACAAATGGAGGTTCCACGAAAGGGAAGCGTTCCGTATCACTGTGCGGATGTTTCAAGGAGGGGGGTTCTTGAAGGATATCATATATTTAGAGGGCTTGGTGAAGTTGCGAGATCATTTGATCGGGGGCGGTGATCTAGCGCCATTGCTTGCCGGAAAGTTCGGCTTAAAACATATCTCTCTCGTTGCAGAATTTACCGAACGGGGTATTCTGCAGCCTCCTATGCTGTTGCCAAAGTATCTTACCGGACCGCTTTTCCAACACCGTTTTAATAGATTACGTGAGGGCCTACCGCTTCACCAACTCCATATCACTTGAAAATTTGCTTTGTAATTAACGATCTAGACACGGAAAAATGTGGCACGACTATGGTGCTTATGCGCCAAGCTGCGAAGCGGGGTCATAAGGTATTTCTTATGGACGTGGGTGATTTCTTTTTCCACTCGGAAGAGCCGATGCAAATGCATGTCCGCAGTGTCACCGATGAAATTTCCACGGAGAGTGCAGTGGCGTTCTTCGATGATCTAAAGAAGGATGAGATGGAGCAGATCACGATCAGTGGCTCTGAGCTTGATGTGCTATTTGTCCGCAACAACCCAACTGAGGAATCTCGGGAGAGAAAATGGGCAGAGCAGCCTGGTATTGCATTTGGTAGAATGATTCAGCGCCAAGGCGTGATCGTCTTGAATGATGCGTATGCAATGTCACATGCTTTTATCGATAAATTGTATTTTGAAGAGCTTCCGCAAGAAATCAAGCCGCGCAGTATTGTTACTCGCCAGCGTGATGATGTGCTGAAGTTTTACGAAGAGATGGGCAACAAGATGGTGCTTAAGCCTTTGGAGGGCTCAGGCGGGCAGGGTGTGTTCCTTATTGATGAAAACGAGCCGAACTTAAATCAGATCATTGATACCTTGTTGGCGGATGGGTATATCATTGCCCAAGAATTTTTGCCGGCTGCTGGGAAAGGCGATGTGCGCGTGGTGTTAATGAACGGCCGCTTACTGAAGGAAGATGGTGTCCCTGCAATCCTGCGGCGGAAAGGTGCCGAAGGTGAATTCCGTAATAACATATCCACGGGCGGATAGCACATCTCCGGATGGCCTTACTCCGGAGATCGAGCATATTATTAATATCACGGCGCCGAAACTTATACGCGATGGGTTGTTTCTAGTAGGTCTTGATGTAGTAGATGACAAGTTAATAGAAATAAACGTGTTAAGTCCTGGAGGACTTGAGGCTTTTCCTGAGCTGGATTTGCCTGATTTCTCACGTACCTTAATCGAAGCGATCGAACGGAAAGTGCGGTATAGAGAAATTTATCCGACGACTCCGAATGAAGTTTTAGCTACTATGGAATGATGGACCGGATCTTGGGAACTTATACATGTGGTAGGCCGGGGCCATTGCTAGTGGTCAGCGGCGGTGTTCACGGAAATGAGCCAAGCGGAATCGAGGCGATAAGGAAAGTCCTCGCTGAACTGGAGCGGACGAAGCCGGAAATAAACGGCACGCTTCTTGCGATTTCTGGCAATACTCCTGCCCTCGAAGCGGGAACACGCTTCATCGATGAGGATCTGAATCGTGCTTGGAGTGAGGAAAATGTAGCGTCGACTGAGCCGGGGACTTCAGAGAAGAGACAGGTGCAAGAGATCGTGGCAGTGCTGAAGGACTATTCAGAGGAAAATTTCACAAAGCGATACTTTCTAGATTGTCATACGACGTCCTCGCCGACTTTGCCGTATATTTCTGTGCAGGATGTGAATGACAATGTTGAATGGGCGCAGAGATTTCCCACGTATATTATTCAAGGGTTTTCAGATTTGGTATATGGATGTATTGATCATTATCTGAGCCGGATAGGTATTACGGGTTTTGTTTTTGAAGCTGGGCAACATGAGGATCCCTCCGCTGTGGATAATCACGAAGGGATTCTATGGTTGGTGCTGAAAGAGGCTTGCGGTCTACAATTAGAATTACTTAGTGAATTTCCCGAGTGCGTTGATACGTTTGCAAAGCAAAATTCGCCGGATCAGAAGACCTTCGAGATCGTTGAACGCTTTGGGCTGGAGGATGAAGATGATTTCGTGATGGAGCCGGGTTTTTCGAACTTCGATCCGGTTAAAAAGGATCAATTACTTGCCCTTCATAACGGTGAGAAGGTGCATTCTGCGCATGATGCGAATATTTTTATGCCGCTTTATCAGGCGCAAGGAAATGATGGATTTTTTATCGTTCGGGAAGCTGAAAACTGAACAACTAAATGGTCGGGAGATGTTTTTTTGAGGGGTAACATTCGTGGGTTGAAAGAGGGATGAGTTTTGGAGATAATTGGTGTGGCTTTACACAAACTTAGGGTTTAGCGACGATATACTAACGTGAGGTCGGAGTTGAATTGTATTGCTACTCGTCGCTCGTTCGTGAAGCGGATGACGAAGAGTGGAGTTGCACTAGGTGTGGGACTGGGAGTCTATGAAGCATTTCAACAACCTGAAACAGCGCGGTTGCTTAGGCGTATGGAAGGTGCGTTGAAAGACGCGCAGAGTAGAGGTGGGAGAAAAGTCGCGGAGTCTATTGATGCTAGCAAGGCTTACGGACGGAAAAAGGCGGCACCCCTTCCGAATCAGGCTGAATACAGTGATTTTTTGAAGTCGTTGCAGCTTCGGTATATTGCAGATTATGAAGTGCTATCTGCTCATCGAAGGGAGCGTAATGGCATTGCGAATTCCTTACCGCCTCGTGCGCTTTGGCAGGCGATTGTTCCCACGTTGAGGGTGGCTGATGAGTTACGACATAGGCTGGGAGTGCCGCTGACACACATTGCCTCGGCTTACCGGAGTCCAGAATACAACCGGCAGTGCCCAGGGGCAGCTAAGTATTCGAAGCACCTCAAAAATGAAGCGCTCGATCTGGTATTTGCCTGCAACTCAAAAGCGGCTTTCGATGAAGCACAGGCGATGCGTCGAGAAGGGTTATTCTGTGGAGGCATTGGGCTCTATAAAAATTTTATACATGTCGACACGCGAGGTAGGAATGCTACTTGGGGCGCATGAGAGTCATATATCCGGCAATCGCTACTCTGTCGGCATCTGTTTGCTCTTCGAATTGTGCGATGAGGCTTCCGCCAGTTTCCGGGTCTGACCAATTGATAAGACGCCAGCCGGCATCGGCCACGGTCATGTAAGCGACCATGAGTTGTGGCTCATCAAAGTTCTTAAAGCGCACAACGACCAGGGCAATTCCCTCCTCGATACCGCCGACCTGTTCGTAGCTGAGTTCTGTGATTTCATAATCCTGGCCCCAAAAAACTGGATCGTGGCCCAAACCGCCCTTTAGAATGCCTTCGGCAAGAGCCGGACCGAACTGAAAGTGGATGAATTCCTCTTTCGGCTGGATGAACGGGCCTTTTCCTTCGAGGTGAAGATTGATCCAGTGAGATAGTTGTTCGATAGGTGTCGAGATCTGTCCATCTTTCGACTCATCCTCCGCTTGTGTGGAAGATATTAGGATAATCGCCACTAAACTCGATAGGAGTCCAAACTGCCATTTTGATAATGAGAAAGTCCAAAAATTCATGGACTATATCACAGTTAGAAACGACTTTATGAGCAAGGGAATTCCTCGGAAATGAATAAGGGGTTGAACTATCTCGGCGGAAATTTCAGGGTTTTGTAAGTATGAAATTACGTCACTACGCTACTCTCGCTCTTTTACCAATTTTCCTGCTAAACTCGTGTAAAAGTGGGGAAGGAGACGAATCGGAAGGAGTTTCGGTAAACGGAGGTCCTTCAGTGGAGAAGAAAGAGCGGCCTAAGCTTTCAGAACTAAGGGATGCTTCCCGGGAGTTGGATGCTTATGAAGAGAAAATCGGCTACGAAGATACTGCAGAAATCAAGGCTTTGGACGCAGAGCAAACAGCTGCTGTGATGGAACTAATAGACCTTCGGCAGAATCACCCGAAGCTCAAAGAGATCAGGGAAGAGGGTGAGGAAGCGCAAACTAAGCTTATGGAAGCAGTCGCGAACAAAGACGAGGCGGGCAAGGAGAAATGGGGACCTATTGCGGGTCAAAACAGCATGAAGCGCTTGGAGGCGACAAAGAACATTCCAGAAATAGCCGAACTTGAGAGAAAGGCTGAGGAGCTGGGTAAACAAGTTGAGGATCTCCGCTACGAAATCATCTCCCAAGTGCCTGAAGGCAAGAAGCTTGCCGATAAGCTGCGTGAGCTAAATAAAGCATACAGCGGAGAATGATGGGTTGGGTTTAGTTTTCGTTGGTGAGATCCGCTTTATCTCATGATCGATTTTGCAATCTCTTGATTCGATGAGATGGATGCAAAAATCGGCTTTGTTTTCCTTTTCGATATATCATTAGAGAGAGTTTGCGTTATCTACTCCGCCAAGATGTGGGCTTTTAATTGACCATTCTCACCTATGCCCCCGTCATGGAAGGAAATCCGCAAGCGCGCCATCACCTACTCCCGGATGTGGCAAGATATGGCAGGATCATCCTCAGCCCATCGCAATCCTCAGGCGGTGCTCCGTTTCCTCGGCGGTGTAGGTATGCAGCTGGTCGTATAGACCTGCCCATTGAGCGTCACATGCATACAACTCACCGTCGGAAAACTCACCAGTTTCGTGACGACGCCATGCTTCCGCTGCATATCGCTTCAGCTTTGTTGGCCGACCTGAATCACGAGATTGGTAACCGTCGGGATGGAGACCGGGGTAGGAGTATGAGAGCGCCGACCATACAACGAAAAATTCTTCTTTGCCGAAGAGCTTGAATGAACTGCATTTCGAAAATCGTCCAATATGTCCTAAAAATTTTCGGAGGTATCCGTCTGGTTAAAGTTCCGGTTTGAGATCTCACCTAGCTTACATAGAGCCTTTCATTCAATTGCAGTTTGACTTATGTATTGCCGATGGATTTTTCAGTGAGTTCAACGTAATCCCGGAAAACTGCTTCGGCTTCTTCTACACCACTACATTCCTCGCAGACGGAAGGGTCTACCGGTGTCTCTCCGCGCATCAACATGGCGGTCTGACGCCATGCATTTTCCCTCACCCAAAGACAGTCCAGAAGTTGCCCTGCTTCAGTATGCGTAAGTGTTAGGTGGATCTGTTTTTTCGTATTCATCTAAAACTTTGTCAAAAACATCCTGGTATTCGGAAGAGGACAAGCACTGAATCATCATCGAGATGGCTGGACGCGTTAACTGGACTCGAGAACAGCTGCTTATCGTCCTCAATCTTTACCACAAGCTACGATTCGGGCAGATGGATGCTCGGCAAAAGGTTATAATTGAGCTCGCCGGTCGGATCGGACGTACACCTGATGCAGTGGCGATGAAACTAGTTAACCTGGCTTCGCTCGATCCCGTGCTCAAGTTACGCGGCATTAGAGGACTCCCCGGTACAAGCAAACGTGATCGGCAGATATGGGAAGAATACCACACCAACGCGGCTGAGATGATTCCGGTTGCTCAGAGAATGTTCGACGCACTTTTCGCAGTGAAAGAATGCGAAACTACTGAAATTATACCCGGAAACGGCATCTTCACCGTGAAGCGTCCCCCAAAGGGGAGCACCGAAGCAACTGGGCAAACGAAAAGACGGATTGGGCAGGATTACTTCGAGAAGTGGTGCTCAACAATTACAGCGGATGTTGCGGGCTGACCGGATTATCTGTCAGGGAATTACTTGTAGCGTCACACATCCTACCGTGGAGCGAAAACGTGGCGGAACGGCTCAGTGTCAGAAATGGTATAAGCCTGAATCGTCTCCACGACACGGCTTTCGACCGTTACCTTGTTAGTTTCGATGACGAGCTTTGCCTAATTCTGTCACCAAAATTAAAGTCCCTGCTGCCAAGTCAATCCGTTGCATACCATTCGAGGCATTCGAAGGTAAGGCGCTCGCTCTGCCCAAAGACGGAATTCCCCCGGATTTGGCCCTTCTTCCACGCATCGGAAGAAATTGCTTAAGAGCTGAAGGTGCTGATATTGCGCCGTCGCAATTGGCAGAAAGTTAAAGCTGCAAGGCAGCCCCCTTATGACTTAGCGAATAATTCTGCAGTTAGTTCCAAAGATGATCAGTCAAAGCGTATCTGGGATCGGGTTTTTGGGTCCAAAATACTCCCAAGAAGAGGATACCGTGGCAGGGGATATCGGTCGGCGGCACTTGATTGATGTCCCCATGAGGCTTGTCGCCGAAGTTCGCCTCGTAGGTTTGCTGACTGAACTTGTCGTAATCGCTGGAGAAAACGCACTTCGCCCCGGCTTTCTCGAAAGCAATTCGGAAGCCACCGATGCCACAGAAGAGGTCGATGAAGCGGGGTTGACCTGTTCGATAGGGAGAGGGTTCTTCCGCGAGACTGACGACGGGCTTTTTTTGCCCGGAGCCTTCGCCTTCTTGGGAACGGTCTTCTTGGTTGCCTTCTTGGCTGTAGATTTCTTGGTCATCGAGTCTTTGAAGGGAGGAAACCAGAGTTGCGCGAGAGCAACAGAACCTTGTCGGCGATGCTTTCATCCCACGAGATTCCTCTTGCCAAAAAAGTGGAAACGAAATCGTCTAACTCAGCTTTGTCTGATTCAAACTTTTGAACAAGCGGTGTCGATGGTTGAGACGTATTGGCTCATCGCAGGTAAGGTTTCCGGCGCGTTGGAAGCCGGGGGTGAAGCCGCTACAGCCGCAGAACAGATCGATGAAAGTGCGGTGGGGCATGAGGCTTAATCTTTGTGAAACGTGCGTTTATGACAAGGCTGGAATTCCGTGTAGATTGCTAGCCGTTGAGAGCAAACGATATATGTGGAGGTGGGTGTTGGGTTTCTGCTTGTGAGATTGCCGGGGTTGTTGGGCGGAAGGATTCCGCCCCTCCTTGGGGCTACGCCTGATTCTGAGAGCCTTTGTGGGCACACTAGGTTTCGGTCAAAACAAACGATTTGTAACTGTTTTGTAAGAAAAGGAACGCTCTGTAACTGTTTTGAAACTTTCGTAACGATTTTTTCCGGTTTCTGAGGGATGATGAGCGTTGGGAGATTCTTGTGCCTCCCAGATAGGAGATTATCAATGATGAGTAACAAAACAAGGAACTCTCCGCCCTCTAGGAATGGTTGCTGCCCATTCTGATGAACGGGCAGGAGATGGTTGGGTAATAAAGCTGCGTTCTCCAGAATGCGATTTCCGTCCAATATGGAGAAGGGTTTTGTAAACCCTTTGCACAACCCGAGCGAACCGATTTCCCGATCCTCCGCTAAGGGCTTGAAAAGACCCTGCTCCATATTGTCTTTCGCGACTGGCGGAGACGCCACCCGGAACTCAAGGCGCGAGACGCACCTACTCCTTTATCGTGATGCGCATTTATGTGATCGTCAGTGAAGCGTTGATTCATCCCCACACCACCGCGATCTCCGTGCAGGTTCTGCAGGAGTTTTCGTAAACTTCGTTAAAAAAAGGCCAGTCACCCGAAACGACGGCCAAGCTTGTTGACGATTTTTCCGTGTGGACCATCGTTCCCAACACTTTCGACCCGTTCGCATAGCCAATATGGAAAAGGGCTTCGTAAGCCCTTTGCACAACCCGAGCGAACCGATTTCCCAGTCCCTCCGCTAAGGGCTTGAAAAGACCCTTCTCCATATTGTCTTTCGCGACTGGCTGCTCCCCATGCTGATGAACGGGCAGGTGACGGCGGGGTAACGGAGCCGCGTTTCTCCAGAACGCGAGTTTCCTCAAATAAGGAGAAGGGTTTTGTAAACCCTTTGCACAACCGGAGTGAACCGATTTCCCGATCCTCCGCTAAGGGCTTCCGAAAAGACCCTTCTCCATATTGTCTTGCGCGACTGGCGGAGACGCCACCCGGAACTCAAAGCGCGAGACGCACCTACTCCTTTATCGTGATGCGCATTTATGTGATCGTCAGTGAAGCGTTGATTCATCCCCACACCACCGTGATCTCCGTGCAGGTTCTGCAGGAGTTTTTCGTAAACTTCGTTTAAAAAGGCCAGTCACCCGAAACGACGGCCAAGCTTGTTGAAGATTTTTCCGTGTGGACCATCGTTCCCAATACTTTCGACCCGTTCGCATAGCCAATATGGAAAAGGGCTTTGTAAGCCCTTTGCGCAACCCTAGCTCTTTCCGCATCCTCCGCAAAAGGGGTTGCAAACCCCTTCTCCCTGCATTCAAAAGCTTCAACTCATGCATGCCGCATCTTAGCAATCCCAATTAACCCGTCTCGCAGAGTCCGCCATCTAAGGGGCTGAGAATAGTTTTATACATGATTTCCCGCGGCGGTGCGCGGCCACGGCCTTGCCCTTGACCAGAAGATCATCGGGTAAGTCCAATGTTGTTTTCATAACAAGCCAACCATTAGGACTATGGGTCGCTCGCAAGTTCGAGATTTCTATTGGTTCAGAGCAATTTTGAGAAATGGTGCGGTGCGGGAGGATTTGGATTTGGCGACTTGTTCGGGGGTGCCTTGGGAGACAATTTTGCCGCCGTTTTGGCCGGCTTCGGGGCCGATGTCTGAGGATCCAATCGGCTTCGGCGGCGACGGCCATGTGGTGCTCGATGACGACGACGGTGTGGCCTTCGTCGGCGAGGCGGTGGAGGATGTCGATGAGGCGTTTTACGTCTTCGAGGTGGAGGCCGACGGTGGGTTCCTCGATGAGGTAGAGATTGCGAGCTTTGAGCTGGGCGTTATTGAGGGTGGCTTTGGTGCCGCGGCCTTTGATGATTTCAGAGACGAGTTTGATGCGTTGGGCTTCGCCTCCAGAAAGGGTCGGGGAGGCTTGGCCGAGCTGTAGGTAACCGAGGCCGGTATCTGCCATGAGTTTTAGAGGGGCTGCGATGCGGGGTTGTGATTCGAAAAAGGAGGAGGCTTCATCTATCGTCATGGCGAGGACTTGCGAGGGTTTTTTTCGCGAAAATTGACTTCGAGGGTGAGTGGGTTGTAGCGCATGCCGTCGCATTCATCACAGTGCACCCAGGTGGAAGGGAGGAAATCCATTTCGAGTTTTACCCGGCCATTGCCTTTGCAGTTGGGGCAGCGGCCACCTTCGGTATTGAAGGAGAAGCGCGATGCTTCAAAGCCTCGCATACGCGCTTCGGGGAGCTGGGCGAAGAGGGCCCGAATGTGATCTAGGACTTTGACATAGGTGGCCGGGCAGGAGCGAGAGGTTTTGCCGATGGGTGATTGATCGACCTGGTAGACGGATTTCAAATTTTTTCCGCCAGATGTGGTTCGGTAGCGTTTTGGGCCTTTGAGTTTTTGTTTTCCGCCGACCATGGCTGCTGGGGCGATGGCTTGGTGGAGAATGGTTGATTTTCCAGAGCCAGAGATGCCCGTTAGGACGGTGACGACGGCCAAGGGGAATGGCGATTTCCAAGTCTTCTACGTTATTTGCGGTGAAGCCTGTGACTTTTAGATGGGGGTGAGTTTTGCCGATTGTTCGCCGCTCACCACGCATGGGGTGGGTGGGCGGGTGAGCGAGGGCGCGGTAGGTGGGGGAGTTTGCGAATTTCTTTTTTAAAGCGGGCGAGACACCTATGCTCTTGGGGGGAGAGCCTTCATAGACGATTTCTCCGCCAAGGCGACCGGCACCGGGACCAAGATCTATGAGGTGATCGGCAGCAGCGATGGTGTCTTCGTCGTGCTCTACGATGATGAGTGAGTTTCCTTGATCTCGGAGGGCAGTGAGTGTTTTTAGTAGGGCTGAATTATCACGGGGGTGAAGGCCGATGGTGGGTTCATCAAGGACGTAGAGCACTCCCCGGAGGTTCGAGCCGAGTTGTGCAGCTAGGCGGATGCGTTGTGATTCACCTCCCGAGAGGGTGTTTCCTGATCGATTCAATTGCAGGTAACCGAGGCCGACTTCTTCCAGAAAGGAAAGAGCCAGTGATCTCGGGGATGATATCGCGGGAGATAAGTTTTTGGCGAAGTTTTCGTAAATTTAATCTTTTTGAAATGGGCAGCGGATTCTGTAATGGAGAGGTGTGAGAGCTCTGCGATGGGGGTCTCCTTTAGGCGAACGGATGAGCCGACGGGATTGATCCGGGATCCATGGCATGAGGGGCAATCGATAAGATCGCCAGAATCCATGCGATCAATCGAGCGATCCGCATCCATTTCTGCCCCGAGGACGGAATCGAACCGTGCGATATCCAAGGTGATTTTTCGCTTCGGGACTCTACCATGGCCGCGGCAGTCTTGGCACCATCCGTGGGGGGAATTGAAGCTAAAGAGGCGTGGATCAAGCTCTTCGAAGGAGCGGCTGCAGCTGGGGCAACTGGCCTCGGTTGACAATAGGACGAAACGTTTTTCCGCTGTGAAAAGTTTGACGAGGCCTTTGCCGATGGTAAGGGCTTTTGAGATTCCGGTGCTGAGAGCGGAGAGGTTCGGCAGCAGTGAGGAATCAGCGACGACTACATCGATATCGTGCTCTACGAAGCGTTCTAAACGGGTGAAATCCTTTGCTTCTTTGAACTGTCGGTCGACTAGAAGCGTAGTATATCCTTGCTTTTTTCTGCCCATGCCGCGATTTCGGTGTGGTAGCCTTTTTTACCGCGTATGAGGGGCGCCAGGATTCTAATAGGTCCTTTCTTAAGTTCTGCGCGGATGGTTTTCTCGATGGCGGTGATGGATTGCTTTTCAACGGGGACTTGGCATTCCGGGCAGTAGGTTGTGCCAAGTTTCGAGTAGAGTAGGCGGATGAAATTCCATAGTTCGGTAACGGTGGCTACGGTGGATTTGCTGCCACCTTGTGAGACGCGCTGCTCGATGGCGACGGAGGGGGGAAGGCCTTGGAGAAGATCGATGTCTGGTTTTTCGAGCTGCTCGGCGAATTGGCGCGCGTAGGCAGACATGGAGTCGAGGAAGCGGCGCTGGCCCTCGGCAAATAGTATGTCGAAGGCTAGGGTTGATTTTCCGGAACCGGACAGGCCGGAAATGACAACCAGCTCGTCTCGCGGGATGTCTACGGAGATGTTTTTAAGATTGTGATGACGGGCGCCTCGGAGGGTGATGGAAGAGGTGCTCGCAGGGGTGGGATTGATGATTTGTAGAGGCTGCGGGTCTTCTCTTAGGTGGAGGATTGACTGTCTAGTCCGAGAGCCTGCCGGATGTAATGGGCGGTGGGCGACTTGGTCTTGGCAACGGTTTCTGGGGTTCCCTCGGCAACGAGCTGGCCGCCGTGTTTTCCGGCTTCCGGGCCTAGATCGAGAATCCAATCAGCAGATTTTATGACGTCCACGTTATGCTCGATGACGATGAGCGAGTGGCCGGAGTCTACGAGTTTCTGGAATACCCCGAGAAGGTTCTGGATGTCTGAAAAATGCAGGCCTGTGGTTGGTTCATCGAGGATGAGCAGTTTTGTTGTTTTCTGTATCCCTACTGCATCTTCAGTATCTGCTAGGAGCTGGCAGAGTTTTAGGCGCTGAGATTCGCCGCCAGAAAGTGTGTTAAGCGCTTGTCCGAGCTTGAGGTAGCCGAGGCCGACTTGAACGAGAGGGGTAAGAAGTTGGACAATTTGTTGGTGGCGCCTTCTTGCTGCGGAGGTGAGTTTACTATGATCCTCGTAGAAGCTGATCGCCTCTGTGATGGTGGCATCAAGTATGTCGTGGATAGATTTTCCTCGGTATAGAAATTCTAGGGTGGAGGTTTTGTATCGTTTTCCCTCGCAATCTGGGCAGGTGACGTAGATGTCTGAGAGAAATTGCATCTCCACTTTCTCGTAGCCATTGCCCGCGCAGCGGTCGCAGCGTCCTTCACCGGAATTGAACGAGAAGAAGCCAGCTTGGAGGTTACGTGCTTTGGCGTCGGGAATGGTTGTAAAGAGCTGGCGGATGGGATCAAAAGCTCCGAGGAAAACGGCGGGTGTGGAACGGGGCGTGCGGGCTACGGCAGTTTGATCCACCAGCTTAACGTCTTCAATATACTCGGTTCCTAGTATCTGTTTTAGCGGTGCTGGATCTTCCTCGATAGGACGTCCGAGTTTCTGCGCGATGTTTAGGTAAATGACGCTATGGGCGAGGGTTGATTTCCCGGAGCCTGATACGCCAGTAAGGCAGACAAGAAAAGTTGAAGAGGTATTTCAACGTCGAGTTTTTGGAGGTTGTGTTGGGTGGCACCTTTGATCGAGATTTTCTTCTTGTTGCGCTTGCGGCGGTTTTTAGGAACTGGAATTGATTTTTCGCCGGTGAGCCAAGGTAGGGTGCCCTCGGAGGTGTTTGATTTTGGGTGAGCACTCTTTAGGGCAGAGTCCGAGGCGCTGCCGTGAAAGATGATCGTGCCGCCGTGTTGGCCAGCGCCAGGGCCGATGTCTATGAGGTTGTCGGCAGCGTGCATGACAGCTTGCTCGTGTTCTACTACGATGATCGTATTTCCCTTGTCACGTAGGCCATGCATAACGCCGATGAGGCGATCAATGTCTCGGGGGTGAAGGCCGACGGTGGGCTCATCGAGGACAAAAAGGGTGCCAGTGAGTGATGCGCCGAGGCAGGTGGTAAGGTTTACGCGTTCTACCTCACCGCCGGAGAGGGTGCGGGTGGTGCGGTCTAATGTGAGGTAATTGAGGCCGACTTCATTGAGGTAATGCAGGCGAGATTGAATTTCAGTGAGAACGAGTTTGAGTGTTGCATCAGTCGCGCAAAGTTGTGCGTTATCCGCGATGATTGAGGAGATGAAAGGGAATAGCTCTGCGATGGGGAGTTGCCAGAGATCGGGTAGGGATTTTTTGGAGATTTTAAAGCAGAGTGCCTCGGGTTGCAGGCGTTTCCCACGGCAGGCATCGCAGGTGGTGTAGGAGCGGTAGCGGGCAAGGAAAATGCGGACGTGCATTTTATATACTTTTGTTTCCAGCCAATCGAAGAAGCCTTTCACGCCATACCAACCGCCGGATTGCCAAAGTTCCTCGAGGTCCTCTGGGGAGGTTGTTTTACGGTCGCCATAGTAGATCCATTCTTGGGTGTCCTCGTCGAGGTCTTCAAAGGGCGTGTCGAGGTCGATTCTGCGTTCTTTGCAGTTTCGGACGAGATCTCGCTGGCATTCTTCGCCACGGTCTCCTTGAAAGGGTTTTACGGCGCCGCTTTTAATGGAGAGGGATTGATCAGGAACGGCTTTGCGTAGGTCTATGCCGACCATGCGGCCAAAGCCTTTGCATTTTTGGCAGGCACCGAGGGGGGAGTTGAAGGAAAAGAGGGGAGGTGTGGGTGCGCGGAGGGTGAAGCCAGTGCGCGGGTTTGTCCAGTTGGTGGTGAAGCTGCGCGATTTATCTGGGTGGATGATGCTGGCGTGGCCTTTGCCAAGGCGGAAGGCGGCTTCGAGGGCCTCTGACAGGCGGCTTTGGTTTTTCGGATCAATTTTCAACCGATCTTGAATCACCGCGATGGCAGCAGGAAGTTTTTTGGGTGCTGGCTCATCGGTGCGGAGGGTTTCGCCCTTGATGTGCACGCGGAGATAGCCCTGCGAGTTGAGGAAGGGGAAGAGTTCATCTGGAGCGGCATCTGAGGGGATAGGGATTGGAAAGGTGATGAGTATATTTTCGCCATTGAGATGCTCGTTCGCCCATTTTACAGCGGATTCTGCGCTATCGGGCTCGATGAGTTCGCCGGTATCTGGGTCGTAGCCTTTGGCGAGGCGGGGGAAGAGGAGTTTGAGATAATCGTTGATCTCGGTGAGGGTGCCGACGGTTGAGCGGGTGGTGCGGACGTGGTTTTTCTGCTCGATGGCGATAGCGGGTGGGATGCCCTCGATAGAATCGACGAGGGGTTTATCCATGCGGTCAAAGAACTGGCGGACGTAGGGGGAAAATGTTTCGACGTATCTGCGCTGGCCCTCGGCGTAGAGCGTGTGGAAGGCGAGGGAAGATTTTCCAGATCCTGAAGGGCCAGTGACGACGGTGAGTTTCTCAAGGGGGATATCGAGATCGATGTTTTGAAGATTGTGCTGACGGCAACCACGGAGGGCGATGACAGGGGCGTTTTGATTTTTCTCAGACTTTTTCGGCACGCCGCACCATATTCAGGGAACTGGATTCTGCCAGCGGAAGAAAGGTGAGTTTGATTTTTGAAAGCAAGGTATTGACATGGACCTTCCTGCGGCGTAAAGCTCCCCACCCGTTCGACAGGAAACGGCGGAGTCGCCAAGTGGTAAGGCAATGGTTTGCAAAACCGTCATTCGTGGGTTCGATTCCCACCTCCGCCTCCATCCTTTTCCTCTGCTTTAAAGGGAAGTAAGGTCGTATTTTTCTTGGAGTTGAAGAAGCAAGCTTTGGGTAAGATTTTTGGCGCTTTCCTTCGTTTTACCCGTGCGTCGGATGTATCGTTGCAGGAGTATTCTATGGAGTGTTTCAGTCATTTTAATCGATTTTCGCAATCTCGTGGAGGTGTGATCGGGGCTTCTCTCTAATAAGGTGTTGTTAGTTGTTCAGTGGAGTATGGCCACCCATGGAGCCCATTCACCGGGTGAAAGCTTTTCCAAATAAGGAAAATGTGATAAAGTCTGTAACCTTGTCCGATTTTTGGGAAAGGATTCTTCAGAAGATGGACAAACCAGAAAATCGTTGTGGAACTTGTGGAACAGCGATTTGTGCCTCCTCCGATGATGCGAGCGATTGTCCCGATTGTCTAACAGGGCTTATGGGTCTCGCCTTCCCCGAAAACACGGGTTCACAGGCGGGGCAGGGGATTTTTGCGAACTACGAGCTTTTGGAAGAGCTGGCCCGTGGCGGGATGGGTGTGGTCTACCGGGCGCATGACCTGCGGCTGAATCGCGAGGTGGCCCTGAAAATGATCGTTTCCGGCAGTATTGCGGACACGGAAGTAGTTGAGCGTTTCGAACGGGAAGCCCGGGCTGTGGCGATGCTGGATCATCCCAATATTGCGCCGATCTATGAGATCGGCGAATTTGAAGGACAGCATTTTTTCGCGATGCGTTTGATCACGGACATCATGCCACTGCGTGAAATGGGATTGAGGTCGGGTGATCTTTCCGGGGCGAAAGCGGGACAGCGCAAGATCGCGGAATGCATGCTTATGATCGCAGACGCCATTCAATATGCTCATGCGCGGGGGGTGATTCATTGTGATTTGAAGCCGTCAAACATCCTGCTGGATTCCGGGGGGCAGCCGCATCTCACGGACTTTGGGTTGGCGCGAGTCCTAGAAGGGGGATCTATCGATCTGACCCGGACGCGGGTGATCGCCGGGACACCGGGCTACATGGCACCGGAGCAGGCTTCCGGGCAGGGCGATATTACGGTGGCGACGGATGTTTACGGTTTGGGCGCGGTTCTTTACGAGTTGTTGACCGGGCACCCGCCGCATGTTGGCGAGTCGGCCTATGAGGTGCTTCTGGCGATTGTTGAGGAGCCGGTGAAGCATGTCCGCACGGTGAATCCTGCGGTTGATCGGGATTTCGCTACGATTGCTGAAAAGTGTTTAAGAAAAGATCCGGAGAAGCGCTATCCGAGTGCGCGCGGGCTGATGGACGATTTACGTAGCTATCTTGCCGGCGATCCGATTTCCGCTCGGCCGGTCACTGCCTTGGAGGTGGTGGCAAGGAGTGTAAGGAAGTATCCTGCGATCAGTGTTTTGGCTGCTATGCTGACTCTTTCGGTCGTGGCAGGTTTGTTGTTTTTCATTCGGGAAAATCGTAAGGTAGCAAGTAGCAACGCGATGTTGACCGAGAGTGTTTCCCAGCTCGAGTGGAAGGAAATGGTGGCGCGGGGGGAGAGTGGCCGTCGGATATGGCCTTGGCCACGCTGGCAGCTTCTTTACGTGAGGATCCGTCCGACTGGCGGGCGGCGACCTATGCGATTTCGCTTCTAGAGAACCGGAACTGGGCGCAGCCGATTGCTCGGATTTCCAACGGTGGGGAGGCGATGACCACTTTCAGCGTGGTGGCCGAAAAAAACCGAATGCTTACGGCGTGGAGTGACGGGAGTTTGATTGTCCGCGACACGACGACTGGCGAAACTCTCGCGCAGACCGGATCGGGATCGCCCGTTTCGCATTGTCAACTTGCGGGCGATCTCCGGCACGCGCTGACGCTTTCTGCGGATGGGAAACTCCGTCTCTGGGATTTTTCGCAGAGACCTCCGCTGCCTGTTTCCGAAGTCCTTACTGAAGGCTTTGGGGAAATTTCCGGCCTTCGTTTTTCGAACATCGGGAACAAGATCTTAATTCTTTCGCCAGATGGTGTGCGCCTACTTTCTGCGGGACTTAGCGGTGCGGCGAAATTTTTTCCGCTGGAGGGTGCAGGTCAGATCCGGGAAAGCGAGAGCGGTGGGAGGCTCGCCGTGATGGGGAAGACCGAGGCTCTGATTTTTCCGAATCTGGAATCGGCATCCCGCAAGACAGCACTTTCTCCGGTCGGCTGAAAGAGCTTCTGTTTGTGGAGGTGGACGGGAGTAGCTACGTCACGTATAGTGGTAGAATTCGGCTGGATCGCTGGAATACGGAAAGCGGTAGGCGGCTAAAGGAAATGAAGCTTGACCCTATTGTCGGGGAAGACGATCCGGATTCCAGTTTGATTGGAATGCGGCTCTTGGAGATCGGCGCACCTTGGCGGTTGCCGTGAATTTCAGGGCCGTATTGGGAACGGTGGATTTGGAAACTGGCATTGCGAATCTAAATCCGATCGATCACGGCCCGGGCGTTATTTCTATCGCGGCGGTCGCTGGCCGGCCATGGGTGATTACCGTTGGCGAGGACAGCAAGGCCCGGGTCTGGGATCTGGAGAAAGCAAGCAGTTCTGCACGCCCATCCAGCTTGACGCAGAGCAGGCGGAAATGGGAGCAGCTGGGAAGGATATCTTTTTTTTCCGGGATGATCAGGTGTCTCGCTATGGAGGATTCTTCAACGTAGGCCGCCAAACATTTCGACATTAGCCCGGCGGAGACGGAGCCGATGCGCGACCATTAGCCCGGATGACACGCTGATGGCGTCACTGCTTCCACTGGGCGGGAGCTACCGTTGCGGAGATATCCACGGGCAAAGTTCTTTTTCAAAAATCAGATCTGGTTCGCTGGAATATTCTGTTTGACCGGGCTGGGAAGTGGATCCTGACCAGTGGCCCGGGCGGGACGGTGAACTTGTTTTCCCTGCCGGATGGCGCGCCTTTGTGGCACGGGCTCTTTATCTCGGCTTCCCGGTACGGGCGACATCCTTGTCACCGGATGGCAAGCTTGCGGGATTTGGCGGTGCCGAGGGTTCGGTTTCAGTGGGCAGCTTGCCGGATATGAAAGAAATCTTTACCGGAAGGCATGAGAAATTTATTTCGAATGTCCGCTTTTCTGAAGACAGCCGCCTCCTGCTCACATCCTCAAGCGATGCGACCGCCAAGCTCTGGAATCTTCAAATCGGAGAGCTGTTATTCAGTCTGCCGCACGATGCGAAAGTTTCCTACGCCCGATTGTTCGACAATGATCGCCGTATCGTGACGGGCGACTACTCCGGTAACGTGACCGTGCGGGATGCTCTACGGGAACGACAGTAGGACGGGTGATGAGGCATCGCACTGAGATTGGTGAGTGCGGCGATAAGTCCGTGAGGAGAAAGTGATTGTCACCGGCTCGCGGGAGGGCGTGGCACGGGCTTGGGATTTGGGACGGGTAGGCACATTCGCCACCCATTCGTCATGAGAGTCCGGTGGTCAAATCGGTTTTTTGCCGGATGGGAAAAGTTTTTACACCGTCTGTTTCACTGGACTACGCCTATTTGATAGCCGCACGGGTGAGCCGATTTCCACGAGCATGGAAGACGGGCTGATCCAGAGCTACGGCTATGAGAACCTAGGTGCGAAAGTCGATGACGAACGATGGGACAGGTATTCTTCTGGGGAAAAACGCGGATCGGGTGAACTTCTGGGAAATGCCCATTCCTCCCGCCAGGCGGGCGGTACCAGAGTGGTTTCCCGATTTTCTGGATTCCTTCGCCATGCTCTGTGCGGACAGTTCCGGCGGATTTGAGCAATTATCGGTCAAGGAATCGCGGAGGACGATTGAGAAAGTGGCTGAACTTTCTGGGATGATTGGTTTGCCCGACGGGCGAATGTGATCTTTTCGGATCGGGACTAGTGGACTGCCTCGCAGCTTGGGCCTGAGTAGGTCAGAGCTTTCCCAAAGCTCAAGATGCCAAATGTCAGACGTAGGCCCTAAAACGTAGGTCTTAGGATGTAGGACGTTGGGCAAAATGTCGTGGCCAACTGTGACCGGGTTTCCGGAAAATGCCGTGGGCTATTCACGGCAGGGTATGCAAGTTGGTGGAAGGATCATCCTGCTCGTTTTAAGAAGATTTGTAATTCTCGAACTGAGGAAGGAAGGGATGACGGCTCTGTTGCCTGAACTATCTAGGATTCTTCCTTCCATCATTTTTCACTATGAATCTCCTCCGCCGACCCTCTTTCCGCGTGTTCATCGTCAGCCTTATAAATGGGGCGCTGATGCTCAACTCTCTACTGATGGCGAACCCTTCCGGTGGCATTGTTGCTGGCGGGGCAGGCGAATATTTCCGGCTCTGGCGGCACAGTCACGATTGATCAGCTTAGCCAGCGGGCGATTATTAACTGGCAGGATTTCTCCATCGCGCGCGGCGAGACGACTCGATTTAATCAGCTCTCCGCGTCTTCTGCTGTGCTGAATCGGGTTACGGGAAGTAATCTCTCCGCCATTCACGGCAACCTTCGGGCGAATGGCCAGGTGTATCTTCTCAATCAGAACGGAATTTTGGTTGGTGAAAGCGGAGTGATCCAGACCGGCGGATTCGTCAGCTCCACTCACAATCTGGCGGATGCGGATTTCCTCGCAGGTGGCGATCTTACTTTTTCCCCGGGCAGCGAGGAGGGCACTGTCGTCAACCTTGGGCAGATTTCCGTCACCGGGGGTGATGTGTTTCCTCATCGCCGATCAGGTGACGAAACGAGGGAAGCATCAACGCGGAGGACGGCACGGTCGGCCTCGCTGCCGCCGCCGGGGCGGAGGTTATTCTGGCGGACGGGGGCGAGCAGCGGCTTTTGGTGAAACCCTCCTCCGAAGTCACCGGGAAAGACGGTGTGGTGAATCAGGGTTCTATCAACGCGGTGAACGCCGAGCTGAAAGCGGCCGGTGGAAATGTTTATGCGCTGGGAATTAATGACAACGGAGCCGTTCGTGCGACTGGAGTGAAAAAAGTAGGCGGACGCATCCTCCTGAGATCGAAGGGCGGGAGCATCAAGCTCGGCTCCAATAGCAGACTCGATGCCTCCGGTGAAAACGGTGGCGGAAAGATTAACGTCGGCGGGAGCAAATTGGGAAATGGCTCTATCGATAATACTGCGAATGTCACCGCAGAGGCCGGATCCGAGATCACAGCGGATGCAACTGAGAATGGTGACGGAGGTGAAGTTATCGTCTTTGCGGAAAACGAAGCGACTCTGGCCGGGAAAATGTCTGCGCGCGGTGGAGAAAAAGGCGGCGACGGCGGCTTCATCGAAACCTCCGGCAAAGAAATCTGGAGCTACGATGGCTGGGCGCGGAATGTCGATGTCTCCGCACCGTTGGGCCAAGGCGGGGAATTCCTGATCGATCCGAACGATATCACCATCTCTAGCGCGGGCAGCGGAGCGTCGGGCAGCAACAATCTCAACAACACGGATATCGTCACCTTCCTGGAAGGCGATGGGAACGCCAACAGTCTGACCATCGCCACCAACGGCAGTGGAACGGGTCACCGGAAATATCACCGTCCTCGATGACATTCTTTACGGTTCAACCGGAACCCTCACCTTCCTGGCCGCGAACAACCTCATCTTCGATGCCAGTGTGCAAAACGCAATGCCGCAGGCGGCGATCTCAACCTGGTCGCAGGCTGGGATGGGGTGACTGCTTTCGATCCTTCGGTCTTCGACGAAGCAGGAGCTTGCCGGGACGGCACTTTTCGGAAACAACAACGGAAGTATCATTCTCGGATCAACTTCCCAAAGACTGACTCCGGCAGTGGGAAGTCGGAGCGGGACAACCCGATCGTATGGATATGATCTACAAGCGTATCAAGGCGCTCGAAATCAAGGTGGGTCTCGCCTCACTAGCGGATCCGCACAGCTTGGTTTTCGAGTGAGAAACCAAACTGCCCAGTATGAGGTGAGCGGCGATATTCAAGCCCGATTCAAAAACGAGATCGTTATGCTCGCCGGGTTCCAAGATTCCTACGTGCAAATCGGACATATCGGTGGGGCGGAACGAAGCAACCAGACCTTCGAAGCCACGGTAAATGCTGATATCCGAATCGAAGTAGGGAACAACATCACTCTCTTGGGTCCTACTGCCTCTATTGAAGAAGGTTCCGCCCAAATTGGTCATGGAGGAATAGGAGCGTTCGGTTCTTTCGGCGGCGATATTACGATAATTGGAGCAAACGATTTGAACTTTACCGGAGGACAATCCAATCGAGTATACAGCCAGCTTGGTCATGGCGGGGCTTTATCGAATGGAGATCTTTCAGGCGACATTACGATCGTAAAAGCAAATGATCTGAATTTTACCGTAGATGGAGGGATCTTTGCATCTTCCGTTCAGCTTGGGCACGGCGGATATGTAACCAATGGAAGTCGCCAAGGGAATATTGATCTCAGGGATGTTGGAAATGTGACATTCCGCAGTGGCGGTGATGCATTCGGTTACTCCCAGCTTGGTCATGGTGGTACTGATTCAGGTGGAAACAATACGGGCGACATCAACGTAAATAGCAGAGGCAATGTTCTTTTCGCTGGAAGTAATGTCGAGGAATATAGCCAGCTAGGCCACGGCGGCCTGAGGGACAACCGGAAATCATAGCGGAAGTATTACCCTTCTCGCCGAGGGAAATTTGAGTCTCGTGGGAGGAAGTTCGGCGAGGTTTTTCGGATCCAGTACCGCTGGTAATAAAGCATATAGCCTGATCGGCCACGGAAGCGCCGATTATGGACAATTTGACCAATCTTCGGGAACCCGGATGGGCGACATTTTCATCGATATAGGTGGCGAGATCTCTACGGAGAATGGACCGGAACCGGAAACGCGTTCGAATTACAGCAGGATCGGCCATGGGACGTTGACAGCCAATGGAATCTCCAACTCGAATGTCACCATCTATGCGGATGCTTGGGATATCAGTTCGGCAAGTTCGGTAGCGTCCGGTGGGGTGAGTGTTTTTGAGGGGAACAGCATCGTCGCCATGCTAAAAAACAATCTCAGCGGAGGAGAGGTCATCGTCGGCCTGCGGGATAGCAGCCTGGGACTGACATCGGCTCTCAATTACGATTCGCCAAATGACCTGACCCTGTTCTCTGTGAATAACCTCGTCTTTGATGCCAGTGTGCAGAACAGCAATGCCACCGGCGGTGATCTCAACCTGGTCGCAGGCTGGGACGGGGTGACTGCCTTCGACTATTCGATTTTCGATGGAGCGGAGCTTGCCGGGACGGCACTTTTCGGAAACGACGACGGCAGTATTATTCTCGGATCAACTTCTGGAAATCTGACTGCGGCAGTCGGAAGTCGGAGTGGGACAACCCGATCGTATGGATATGATTTGCAAGCGTATCAAGGCGCTCGAAATCAAGGTGGGTCTCGCTCCACTAGCGGATCGCACAGCTTGGTTTTCGAGTGAGAAACCAAACTGCCCAGTATGAGGTGACCGGCGATATCCAAGCCCGATTCAAAAATGAGATCGTTATGCTCGCTGGAGAACGAGATTCCTACGTGCAGATTGGACGCATGGTGGGAGCGAACAAGCAACCAGACCTTGGAAGCCACGGTGAATGCTGATATCCGAATCGAAGTAGGGAACAGCATCACTCTCCTGGGCCCCAATAATTCGTTTGTAGAAGGCTTCGCCCAAATCGGTCATGGAGGAACAGGAGCATTTCGGTTCTTTCGGCGGCGATATCACGATAGTTGGAGCAAACGATTTGAACTTTACCGGAGGGCCGTCCGTTGTAGCATACAGCCAGCTTGGTCATGGCGGGGCTTACTCGAATGGAGATCTTTCAGGCGATATTACGATTATAAAAGCAAATGATCTGAATGCTACCGTAGATGGAGGGATCTTTGCATCTTCCGTTCAGCTTGGGCACGGCGGATATGCAACCAATGGAAGCCGCCAAGGGAATATTGATCTCAGGGATGTGGAAATGTGACCTTCCGCAGTGGCAGTGTTGGTGATGGTTACTCCCAGCTTGGGCACGGTGGCACTGATTCAGGTGGGGACAATACGGGCGACATCAATGTGAAGAGCAGAGGCGATGTTCTTTTCGCTGGAGGCAGTGTCAATGAGTATAGCCAGCTAGGCCACGGCGGCCTGTGCGACAAACCGGAAATCATAGCGGAAGTATTACCCTTTTCGCCGAAGGAAATTTGAGTCTCGTGGGAGGAAGTTCGGAGAATTCTACCGGATCCAGTAGCGCTAGTGATAAAGCGTATAGCCTGATCGGGCACGGAAGCGCCGATTATGGACAATTTGACCAATCTTCGGGAACCCGGATGGGCGACATTTTCATCAATGTAGGAGGCCAAATCTCTACGGAGAACGGACCGGAACCGGAAAGGCGTTCGAATTACAGCAGGATCGGCCACGGGACGTTGACAGCCAATGGAATCTCCCAACTCGAATGTCACCATCTATGCGGATGCTTGGGATATCAATTCGGCCAGTTCGGTAGCGTCCGGTGGGGTGAGTGTTTTTGAGGAAAACATCGTCGCCATGCTAAAAAACAATCTCAGCGGAGGAGACGTCATCGTCGGCTTGCGGGATAGCAGCCTGGGACTGACATCGGCTCTCAATTACGATACGCCAAACGACCTGACTCTGCTTTCTGTGAATGATCTAGATTTCGGCGCCAGTGTGCAAAATAGCAATAACACCGGCGGCGCGCTGAACCTCATCGCAGGCTGGGATGGGACGACAGTTTTTGAGGCGGTGGAATTCCGCACCGCAGTCCTCTCCTCCACCGGGATTTTTGGAAGAAACAACGGCACATCAACATTGGCGATGGCAGCCAAACCACTGGAATCGCAATCGGTAGCCGTAGCGGAAACAACCGCGTGTATGGACACGATCTGAACATCTCAGGCAGCTCGGTAGATCTAGGATTCGCCCAGTTCGGTTTCCGAAAAGCAAATGGAACGGACGCTTTCGGATCACGGGCGACATTGGCGTGAGTGATCAATGACATCAATGCCCGGGGAGGGAATTCCCTCTCCAGCTACGCGCAGCTAGGCCATGTCGGTTCTGATTTTACGTTTGACCCTACGGTGGAAGCGGAGACCACGGCAAGAAATCGAATCTGGTCAATCGGTCATGGGGGTGACACACCTGGTGGAGTGACAAATTCTGACGTTTATTTTCAGACCGGAACGCTTAAATATTCGGATTCCGGTCCGGCAGCGACGAACACGGACCTGAGCCAAGACTTCGCAAATAAATTAATTGGGGAAATCCACGCAGGAAGGGGAATTCGTTGAAAACCTCGCGGGAGGAAATGTCACCATCGCCTCGACGGGAGCGGGTGGCATAATGTTAATGGTAATTTTGCCTACGACAGTGAGAACTCCCTTACCTTCCTTCTCCACCAGCAACCTCAACTTCAACGCCAGCGTCCAGAATCGCAATGACACCGGCGGCGATCTCAACCTTGTCGCAGGCTGGGACGGAAGCACCACTTTTGATGCAGCCGTCTTCGACGCGCAAAGTGTCAATACAGCAGGGACATTCGGAGGGAACAACGGAAGCATTAACATTGGAAATGGATCGCAGGCCCGAGGGATTGCGGTCGGCGAGGTTGGAGAAAACAGGGCCTTTGCTTACGATCTAAACATTCAAGGCGGTGCTGTACGAGATGTCTTCGCTCAGCTAGGCTTTCGGTTTCCGATCAAACCGCTTCGTATCAAGTGGGTGGAGCCATCACCGCTCGGGTAAAAAACGACATTTTAGCAAGCGGTGGGGCAGCGAGACAATCGCATGCACAGCTCGGCCATATCAGGTGGAGATCTTAGTTTTGATCCTGTGGTTGAAGCTGAGGTCGATGCTCCGATTCTTATCGCCGCTGGGAACAATCTGAACTTCAACGGAGGAGACAACAGATCCTATAGCCAACTGGGCAACGGAGGATTTCTAAGCCCAGGGCAACCACAACGGAACCATCACTATTACCGAGGCAAACGATCTGAACTTTGTGGGTGGAAATTCCACCTCCACAGCGAGCTGGGAGACGGCGGAGGCAGTGCAATTGGTGATCACAGCGGGACGATCACACTCATCGAGGTAAACGATCTGAACTTTGTGGATGGATTTCATTCTCACAGCCAGCTGGGCCACGGTGGAACAATGCGATCGGTGATCATAGCGGGGCGGTTACAATTTCGAAGGCGAACCACCTGACTTTCACGGCAGACGGGAATTTTGTCCTACAGCCAGCTGGGCCACGGTGGAGGGATTGCGGATGGTAACCATAGCGGAGCCATCACGATTACCGAGGCAAACAATCTGAATCTTAAGAGTGATCGCAGTAAGGCCTACGCTCAGCTAGGCCACGGTTCCGCAGATCGCAATCTAGGCAATCAATCCACAGGCACACGGCAGGGAGCAATCTTTATCAACGCAAAAGGCGAAATTTCAACACAGCCCCTGGCGGGAGCGTCTCCTAGTAGCGTTTTAATCGGCCATGGGAGTGCCGATGATACCGCCGGAACCATCTCTAACGCGCCGATCACGATTTTTGCAAACGCCTGGGATTCGTCGGTGGGAACTCCGGTTGCCTCGGGCGGGTCCAGTGTTTTTGACGGAACGATTGAAGCCAGCATCAAAATGGCCTGACCGGGGGAGATGTCTTCGTAAGCCTGCTCGATAGTAGTCTGGAACTCGCGGCACGCTCGGATTACAGCTCGATGAATGACCTCACCTTGCTTTCATCTGGCGATATCACACTTAGAAATCAGGTGGTTCTGAACAATGTAGACTCAGGTAACATCATCCTGCAGGCTGGCGGAAATTTCCACAACGACAGCGGCACCTTGGCTCCTGTGGAAACCGCCGGCGGCAGGACGCTGATCTATTCCACCCGCCCGGATCAGAACCGCAATGATATCGAGATGACCAATATCGATTTCCGATTATTCGGAAAGACTTTTGATCCGCTGGCACCGCTGGATACAGGATCGCTCACGGGTGATGGGCTGAATCACGAGGTCTCCCCCACGGTGACCGCAAGCGCTGCGGATCAGACGATCACCTACGGGACCGCTTCGCCCATCACGACAAGCCTGGCCTTTGCAGCCACTGTGAGACGGGGATGCCGATCAACGTGGCTGAGTTCGGAATCGAAACACCAGAGCACCGCTGCGCTGAAAAACGGGCTTGGAGGGATCCGAGATGCCGGAACTTATCTTGAGTGCTTACAGATATCGTCGACACTTTCGGGAACGAACAGCACGGCGATTTCCGGAGTTACATTCAATCGGGAAAATGGCTCGCTGGTCGTGAATCGGCTTGGCGTGAACATCACCGGAGTGACTGGCAGTGGACAAGGTTTACGATGCCACAACAATCGCAGACCTCTCTGGCGGAAGTATCAGCACCGTGATCGGCTCGGATGATATCGGCTTCAATCCTGGCACCGGAACCTTCGCCACGCCAGACGTCGGGAACGGGATCTCGGTGCTGGCGAGTGGAGACATCCTACCGGAAGCCGATGCTGGGAACTACACTCTCCTTGGTCAGCCAAGCGGTCTGAGCGCGGACATCACTGCAGCGACTCTAACCATCACCGGAGTGAACGCTTTGGACAAAGTTTACGACACTACCACCCTCGCCGAACTCACGGACGGGCGCCTCAATGGAATCTTCGGCTCCGATCGGGTAACGCTCAATCAAGGAACCGGGAATTTTGCGACCTCGAACGTCGGCAACGACATCGCTGTCACCGCCAGACGGCTTCGGATCACGCGGAGCGGATTCCGGGAACTACGTCTTTGCAGCTCAGCCGGACAACTTCAGCGCAGACATCACCGCCGCGACCCTCACGATCACCGGAGTGAACGCCTTGGACAAAGTTTACGACGCAACCACAGTCGCCTCGCTCACCGGAGGAAACTTGAATGGCATTCTCGCCTCCGACACATAGACTCTCATCGCAGGAACCGGAGCGTTTTCCGATAAGAACGTGGGGACGAACAAGACGGTGACCGCTAGCGGCTTTGGCATCACCGGAGCGGACTCCGGGAACTATGTTATTTCAGTCAGCCTAGCGGACTGACTGCGGACATCTCTATTATTACGACTCTTACCATCACCGGAGTCACCGCACAGGACAAAGTTTACGACACCACCACCCTCGCCGAACTCACGGACGGAAGCCTTGGTGGAATCCTTGGTTCGGATATCGTGACGCTCAATCAGGGAACCGGGAATTTCGCCACGGCGAACGTGGTGACGGCATCGCGGTCACTACCAGTGGTTTTGGAATCTCCGGAACGGACTCGGAGAACTACGTCGTCGCCGGACAACCCACTGGCTTGAGTGCGGATATTACTGCCGCGGCTCTTACCATCACCGGAGTGAATGCTTTGGACAAAGTTTACGACACCACCACCCTTGCCGAACTCACAGGCAGAACCTTCAGCGGGGTCCTCGGCTCCGATGAGGTGACGCTCAATCAGGGAATCGGAGATTTCGCTACTCCGAACGTGGGCGACAACATCGCGGTCACCGCCAGCGGCTTCGGCATTAGCGGAACGGACTCGGGGAACTATCAATCTCAGGGCAACCTGATGGCCTCAGCGCGGACATTACCCCGGCCGCTCTGATGATCGTCGGAGTTGAAGCGCAGGATAAAGTTTATGATACCACTACTGTTGCCACCCTCACCGGCGGAACGCTGAGTGGGATTCTGGGCTCCGACACGGTGACTGTGACGGCCGGCACCGGCCTCTTTCCACCCCGAACGTCGGGACTGGAATTCCGGTGCTCGCCACGGGGTATGGTCTTTCCGGAGCGGATGCCGGGAACTACAGCATCGCCGCCCAACCGGGTGGACTTCCGGCGGACATTAGCGCCGGCGGCTTACGATCACCGGAGTGACCGCGCAAGACAAGGTCTATGACGCCACGGTGGATGCCACCCTCGACGGAGGCAGCCTGGGCGTCCTTGCCAATGACTCGGTGATCCTTACCGCAGGCTCCGGAAGCCTCGATAACAAAAATGTGGGATCAAACAAGGCTGTGACGGCTACAGGCTTTGAAATCACTGGGACGGATTCTACCAACTACGTCATTGCAGGTCAGCCGGACGACTTGAGCGCAGACATTAGCCAGGCCGATCTCGGTATTGTGGGAATTACAGTAATCGACAGGTTTTTCGATGGAACTACCTCTACCATCCTTCTGGGTGGTGAACTCGCCGGAGTCATTGGGAACGATGATGTGAATCTCACCACGGGCAGCGGCATCTTCCTTGATCCGAACATTGGCCTCTCAAAACCGATCACCATCAGCGGTTTTACAATCACAGGAGCAGACGCGGGGAACTACAGTCTGAACCAGCCTAGGGATGTCACCGGTAATATTCTTCTGTTGCCATCTGTGCTGATTGCGGACGATTACGAAGACTACACCGAGACTGTCCGACAGTTCTTACTCGCGGACCCCGCAGTCTACATCAAGCGGATCAGCAGGTATAGTGAAGAGCTTTGGATCCTGCTGAACCAAGAAAATGATCCTGATAATCCCCTCACTGAGGACCAGAAGGCACGGCTCCAAGAGCTTCTTTCCGCCTCGTTCGCTACCGCTTCAAACTAAGCAGATGAGAAAATTATTACTACCTGTTGTGCTGTTTCCGCAGCCACGTGTCTCCTTTTTGCGCAGGATTTTGAGAGAATTGCCCCAAAGGAAATACAGCCACAAACAAATAAACCGGAGCTTGCATTGGCCGATGACTTACCGGAGATCGAAAATGATGAAACTGCGATTCTCCCGACTTTTGGGGGTCTGGTGTTCCACGGAAACCCATCCACGGTTGAGTTAAGCGCGACTGCCGGAGAAGGAGGCGTAACTGTCCCCGAAGATTCCGATTTGATGAGGACAGAAGAGTTCATGGAGATGGCCCGCGCATACCTCGCTGAAGCCAGTCAGCATGAAAAACCTCTCCGGCCTAAAGCGTGATATTATTGTCTTTTACCGGAAAAACGACCGTCCCGTGGTCGATGTGATCCTACCTGAGCAGGACGTGACCAACGGCGTCATCCAATTTGTCGTTATCGAGTCCGTGCTGGATAGGAAGGCGGTCACCGGAAATGACTATTTTTCTGAGAAAACGCTCGTCGATAAACTCACCATCCGGAAGGGCGAGTCCATTAGCGCGACTCAGCTGCTGGACGATGTGGACTGGATCAACAACAACCCGTTTCTGACCGCGCAGCCGATTTTCTCCCCGGGAGAAACGCCCTACACCACGGACCTCATCCTCAAAGTGGATGACCGGTTCCCTTGGAGATTCTACGGGGGCTACGAAAATACCGGGAATGAACTTACCGGAGAAGACCGCTACCTGATGGGCTTCAACTGGGGAAACGCCTTCGGTCTGGGCCATCAGTTCAACTATCAGTTTCTCATCGCCGAGGACTTTGAGCAGCTCAGTGCGCACTCATTTTCCTACCGCATTCCATTTTCCAACAAAGGTCAACTAGATCTCTTTGGTGCTTACACCAACACCGAGGTTGAGGTTGCTCCGTTTCAAACCAGTGGCGAAAGCTACGAGCTCGGCCTCCGTTACACAGGGCGGCTCGCCCCCATCGAGGAATTTACCCGGAAGTGGTACACCGGATTCGGATGGAAGAGTTCGCAGAACGCTCTGGAATTTGGCATTGTGCCCGCCTCGTCGACCGAGGTCCAGCTAGCGCAGTTCGAAGCGGGGATCAAAGCGACGCGACGTGTCGAAGGTTCCATTCTCGATATGGACCTGGGTGTGGTCCAAGGCGTGGGTGGGATTTTCGATAATTCTGATGATTCTGATTTTGACGGCACCCGCGCTGGTGCCGAAAGCGACTACCTGTATCTCCAGCTGCAACTGAACTACATTCAGCAGCTGCCTCGAAATCTCGTGTTCGACTCCCAAATGCAAGCCCAATGGAGTGCCGACCGGCTCCTCCCCAGCGAACAGCTCAATGTGGGCGGCTACTACTCCGTCCGCGGATACAACGAACGTGAGTTTAATCAGGCGGACAGTGGCTTCATCTGGAGAAACGATCTGAAATTTCCCGCTTTGACCTTCTGGGATTCAGAGCCCTATCAAACACAGGCACAGTTCCTAGTGTTCACTGACTTTGCGATTGCCACCTCCCACGGCGATCAGATCATCCGCGATGATGGTTCCTCTGCGGACAGCGGACTAATGTGGTCAGTTGGGCTTGGCGCACGCGTCACCATCGCCGATAACCTCACGGTCAGAGCCGACTACGGCTGGCAACTGCGTGACGCGGGCTCCGATGACGATGGTAGATTCCACCTTGGCGTTGTTGCCAGCTACTAGATTTTCCAAATATGAAAAACTTACCAATCCTAGCGGCGATATGCCTTTTACCGAATCTCCATGCCCAAGAGAAGACGGCCACGAAAACTACTACGAAGACCATTGATGCTCTCGATATTTCCACGGAAATGCGTGAACAGGCATCCTCGGGGATCGCTTATTTAAAAGGAAAGCAGCTCGCCGTCGAACTTCTCAACGAAGGTTACCAGCTTGATGACTTTTCACCTGAAGCCATGCAGAAAGGTTTTATGGAAGCAATTTCCCAGAAGGATTCCACCGTAAAGATCAGTGACTTTCAGGTGGCCGTAAATCTTGCGAAAGCAAAGTTACAGGAACGCGAGCTCAAGCTTTCTAAAACAAATATGAAGGCTAGCGAAGCTTGGTTGGAAGACAACTCTATGAAAGAGGGTGTGAAGCAAACCACTTCCGGCCTTCAGTATAAGGTTGTAAAAAAGGGCGAGGTGGAAGTCGCTGAAAAAGACAAAGTGAAAGCAGGTGACGAAAGATACTTCATCAGCTACCAAAGTGCGAATACGGATGGCATCGTATTCGAGACCTCACCACCCGAAAAGCTGGTGGGTGTCGGCGAAAATCTTCTCCCAGGATTAGCAGAAGCCTTGAAGCTCATGAAAACCGGCGACCACTGGCAGCTTTACCTGAAGCCCGAGCTGGCATATGGCAACCGTAGGGTAGGTGCCTCCTTGGAGCCGGGAAGTATCGTAGTTATGGATGTGATGCTCGCTGGTATACAAGACGCCCAAGCTGCGCAAAAGTGAGGGGAAATGCACACAGACTGAAAATTCGTTTCCAGGAGCACTTCATTTTTGACTATCTAGAACCCTCATTAGGAAGCGAATTTCGTCATCAGTTTCCGCCGGATCGGAAACGGTTTCGGCCACCTGTTGGCGGATCAGCTCACCGTAGCGGCGCCGGATCCGGTGGACGGCCACGCTGACAGATCCCTCGCTCATACCCAATCGCTCACCGATAAGTGCGTAAGGGTGATCCAAGTGGTCTCCCACAAGGAGCGGGCGCAATTCATGGAAGAGGGCTACTTTTTTCACGGAAGCATATTCCTGCTCCAACAAGGTGCCGGTGTGCTTCAAGAGCGCAGCCGCCCATGCCCAGTCGTAGGAAACCTCTGGATCACCCCTCTGCGAAATTTCTGCTTCGTGGGCATCTGTCCAGTTCTCCGCCATAATCGGCAAATGGGGACTGTTGCCCCCACGTTTCTGAGCGCTCTGCTTGCGGTATTGCTTCGCAAGAAAGTTCTTCAGCATAGCCAGCATATAGGTGCGAAACCGCCCCCGCTCCTCGTTCGCCCTACCTAGAGCCTCCTGTTCGAGCAGGTCGTGGAAGAACTGCTGAATAGCGTCAGCGGCATCGTCCTGATCCATCCCGCGTCCCCGGGCATAGGCGAAAAGCGGAGACCAATAAGTCGCGCAAATGTGATCAAGCGCCTTCGATCCACCCTCCACGTCTTTAGTGTTCCTCAGCAAGCTCCAACGGGTCGTGTTGAAGCATGAGCTAGATTTCGGCAGTGGACTCTCTTCGGACATTCCTGTTTTAGCGATACTGGCTTTCAAAACGTTGTGAATAAAACGTGCAAGCCGAAAAATTGATTATTCTACCATGTGATGATCCGGTCAATCTGAAGACAAGCACTACGAGAGTTTTTGTAGTAATGGTGGCGTGCCCCACCACGTCGATCAATTTTGCTACTAGATTTCCCGGCGCAAAGGACGGGGGCACTCTATCGGAGATGGCTACGCCGAGGAATCATCTCGCTGAGTTTGAGCTTCCCACCTCCGCCTCCAGTTGGGGGTCCAGCTAAGTGCTGGGGTGTTCAGTATTTTCTCCAGAGGGTGGGGACGAAGAGGACTAGGAGGGCGAAGAGTTCTAGGCGGCCTAGGATCATGATCCAGCCGAGGAAGATGAGGGTGGGCTCGCGGAGCTCGGCGAAGTTCCGGGTGGGGCCGACGGCGTCGAAGCCGGGGCCGATGCTGGAGATGGTGGCTAGAACGGTGCCGGCGCAGCTTTCTAGACTGATGCCAGTTCCGGCTTCGAGAAAGCCAACGACGGCGGTGGCTGCGAGGCAGATCATGAGGTAAAGGGTAAGGAAAAACATGATGCGAGCGCGGGCTGCATCGTCGATTGCGTTGCCATTGACGACGATGCGGAAGACTTGGTTGGGGCGGAAGGTTTTTATGATTTCGTTCCGCGCAGATTTCGCAAAGACGATGAGTCTGCCGACTTTGAAGCCTCCAGATGTGGAGCCTGCGCAGCCGCCCATGAGCATGAGGCAGGCGATTAGGACCTTCGCCCACGTGGGCCATTGATCGTAATCTGAGGTGCCGAAGCCTGTGGTGGAGGCGATGCTAACTACGGTGAATGCGCTCTCGCGGATGGTGGTGGCAAAGGAAATTCCATCGTTGTAGCTACGTCCTGCGGCAATAAGTAGGGTAACCAAAGCACATATTCCAAGAAACCAGCGGGCATCTTCTTCGCTAAATACACGCTTCCAGCTACGCCTGAGGGCGACGATAAATAGGAGGAAATTGAGGCTGCCGATGGCCATGAAAATGATTAGCCATGTTTCTATAAGCCAAGAATTTCCCCATTCTGCGTAGTAGCCGATGCTTTGTGAATGAGGGCTCAGGCCGCCGGTGGAGAGTGTGGTGAAGGCATGGCAAGTGGCATTGAACCAAGTGAGGCCCATTGCCTTTAAGCCAAGAAGGCAGGTGAGGACGAGGCCAAGGTAGATGCGCAGCATCGTCATGGCGGTTTCTTGGATACGGGCTAGGCCAAGGTCACCACTGCGGAAGGATGACTCGTTGTGGAAAAGCGATTTCGATGATATCCCGATGTAGGATAGCAGGGCGACGAAGAGGACGAGTATACCGATTCCGCCTAGAAGTTGAGTGGTGGCCCGCCAGAGAAGTATGCCGCGCGGCCATTGCTCGATGACGATCATGACGGATGAGCCTGTAGTAGTGAAACCCGAAGCGGACTCGAAAAAGGCCCCGGCCGGCGACAGGTAGGGTGAACATAGTAGGTAGGGCAGCCCGCCGAAAATACTGCATAAGATCCAGCCGAGGCCAACGATGACGATGGCTTCTCGTTTTGGGATGGTGTCATGTTTCGTTCTCCGTAGGCCGGGGATGATAGCAAGCAAGCCACAAGCAGTTGTAATCCCAGCAGAGATGAAAAGCATTTGAGCGGCCTCTTCGTCGCCTAGGACAGTATCGAATTTTGCGAACAAACCGCAGGCGGCCATAGTGAGGCCTTCGAGTGCCAGAAGCATCCCGAGGATCCGCGCGATGAGGTAGAAATTCATTTAGAGCAGCTTAAGCATCCAGTAGCTTGAAGAACGCCTTGCGGGCATCTTTGGCGACGGTGGCGTAGAGGTGATCGCCAGCGAGGAGGACTTCTTCGGGGCCGGGGACGTCTGCATGCAAGCCGCGCAATTTTCCTACTAAGACTACCCCGGGTGGCCATTGAATTTCTTTCACCATGTGGCCGGAGGCGAGCGAGCCTTTCCCTACTCGCAGCTCGATAAGTTCTACGTCTTCGAAGGTTTTCAGGATGTGATATGAATCTGTGGTGATAAATCTCTGTATTTCCCGACGAGTGGCTTCACGCGGACTCACAGCGGCCCGGATGCCGAAGTGGTGGCCGCTTGCGGAAATTGCCAAGGCGTAATCCGCGCGGTGAATGAGAGTTAGGCAATTTTTTACTCCGAGAGTATGCGCCTGCAGGCAGGACATCACGTTGTCTTCATCGTCGACGCTGGTGCTGATGAAGAAATCAGCTTCGCCGATCTGTTCCTCTTCTAGTTCTGCGACGACGGTGGCATCGCCATTGATAATCGTGGCATTTGTCAGCCGATCCGCGAGGCCTTTGCAGATTTCTGGATCGCGCTCGAAAACGCGGACGGTGCAATCAATGCTTTCGAGCATCTGGGCTAGGGAAAATCCGTATTCATTTCCTCCAAAGATTACGACGCGCAGCTTGTGATTGTCCTTACGTTTTCCCTGAAGTTTTTTCGCGAAATCGCGGAGTTTTCTGGGCTCGCCAAAGATTGTAACGAGATCGTCTACTTCGATGGTAGTTTCGGCATTTGGCACGAAGGTATTTTCGCCACGAGAGATCATGGCGATGCGGACACCCTTTGGAGTATTCAGTTCTCGGAGGGGGCGGCAGCATACCTGCGAGGTGGCTTCAATTTGCACTTGCTGAAGCTCGATGCGGCCGCGGGCAAGCTCTTCGACAACGAGCGAATCGGGGTTTCTGACGAATTTGGCAAGTTCGATAGCTGCTAGGCGTTCCGAGCTGAAGATATGATCGAGCCCGAAGTGGCCGCGAAAATCGAAGAGCCATTCTTCTCGTTGTAGCGAGGGATGCACACGGCTGACGACTTTTGCCACGCCCATACTTTTCGCCATAGAGGCGGACATCATGTTTGTGGTGTTCGATGAAGACATCGCGAGAAACAGCTCGCACTCTCCGACATCGGCATCGGCGAGGTCGGAGACACTTGTGCCATCTCCGTGGAGGACCTTTGCATCAAGAACTGCCTGTAACTCTTCGGCGAGGGCCTTATCAGCTTCGATTAGTGAGATACGGTGGGCCTCCTTCGCTAGGCACGAGGCTAGATGACGGCCGATTTCCCCGGCTCCGACGATGATGATATTCATAAATGCGGAAAGGCGCGCCGCAAAGCGCTGGGCACTTCTATCGATAAGCTCGCTCTCCCGCAATCCCTTCCTTTCATGATTCAGGTGGTTACGAAGGAAGAGGTTCTTATCTTTTCCAGTTAATGATATGCCTGTTTGTACACTTCGGGTGTGTAAACGGCTAATTACTGAATCAATTTTTAAATAATGGGGAATCTTTTTATAATTTCGGACCGAGTAAGATTAGGTGATTTGTTCTTAGATAAGGGAATCAAAGGGAATTATCGCGAGAAACTCTCATCGATTTTCCGCTTGTATAAAAGTGTACATAAATGCATCCTCTGGGAATCGATGCGATAGGCATGCGTGTTATGAGTGATCCATTTCAGCAATACAAAGGGACATTTCCCTACAAAGTTGACTCGAAGAATCGAGTGAACGTTGTGGTGGGCTGGCGCCCTCCTGCTGGCGTGGCGACTTACCTTATGCCATCGTATTGCCGGAAAAGTGAGCTACCGATTATCAAGGTGTTGACTGAAGTTGGTCTGACATTTCGTTTGGCCACGATCAATGAGCATATTGAGGATGCTGGCGAGAGATCGGAGGCTAAAAGTGATCTGAAGCGTATACTCCGAGATGCGAATATTAACGAACAGGGTAAGTTGCTCTTGCAGAAGAATATTGCGGAGCACGCAGGAATTTTCCCTGAAACTGAGGTGTATCTCGTGGCTGGAGATTCGCATTTTGAGGTCTGGAGCAAGGAGAACTATGAGAGCGTTCACGGGGGGCTAGGGATTGCTCCGAAAAAGAACAAGCTGAACGTATTTTAATTTTTATTCATGACACCTACCTACATAACATCTCGCGAATCATACGTTGCCATGCCGGCAGCGGACGGTTGCGGTGCGTCTGTGAGTAGGGCCTTACAAGCAGGGTCAGGTATTTTTTTCAAAGTTTCTTTGGCTGGGCGTTTGAGGTCTCTCGGGACAGAGCTTCAATCGCTTTTAGAACTGGCGCATCGCGTTGCTCCTGGCTGGTTGTCAGCGCGGGCGCCAGTCTCCATTTTTTCAATTTACAGCTTTTTGGCTGGGCGGGTGAAGTCTCCCGGGACGGAGCTTCATACGCTATTTAGACCGGTGTTCTGCACTGCTCCTGGCTGGTTGTCAGCGCAGGCACCGGTTCCAATTTTACAATCTGCTAACAGAAGTTGGCCGGACGCTGGCGCACGGGAGTATCACCTCCCTGTGTTTCCGGAGGAAACTTTGCGCCTGATGGATGTTTGTCCGGGTAAATTCATCATTGATGGGACTTTGGGTGGTGGCGGGCATACGGAGCTTTTTCTGGAAGCGGGGGCGAAGGTGCTGGGGGTGGACCGCGATCCTGAAGCGCTGGCCCATACATCAGAAAAGTTGGCTTCTTATGGAGGTCAATTTCAGACTTTTCAGGGTAATTTCTCGGAGATCGCAGATTCGGATATGATCGCTGGTGGGGAGCGCGCAGATGGTTTGCTGCTTGATCTTGGGGTTTCGTCAAGGCAGCTAGATTCTGCACCGCGAGGATTTTCTTTCATGCGTGAAGGTCCGCTAGATATGCGTATGGGGCCAAATGCGAAGATGACTGCGGCCGAATTGGTAAACACCGGGGCGGAACAAGAAATTGCAGATATCATCTACACCCTTGGTGAGGAAACTCGTTCTCGGCGCATCGCAGCGGCCATTGTTTCTCAGCGTGAAAAGCAGGAATTTACGACGACTTTACAACTCGCTAGTTGTATTGAAAAAGCAATCGGAAGGAGTGGGCGCATTCATCCTGCGACGAAGACTTTTCAGGCTATCCGCATGGCAATTAATGAAGAGCTTGAGAGCTTGCAGAAAGTGCTGGAAAGTACGGAAAACATTCTTAAGCCGGGCGGGCGGCTACTAGTTATTACCTTTCACAGTTTGGAAGATCGTATTGTGAAGCATTTCCTTCGAAGGCACTCGCAGAAATACATCGATGATCCTACATGGCCTGAGGCGCGCCCAAACCCAGATTTGAGATTTAAGCTTATATCGAAAAAAGTCATTGCACCAACTGAGAAAGAGATAGCAGCAAACCCTAGGGCCCGTAGCGCAAAGCTCCGGGTCGCTCAGCTTTTAGAAACCATAGAAACAGAAACGCGAAACCCATCCGCATAACCATGAACCGCCGTCGTAACGAACCTTGTAGTAGAATTTGCCCAGTAGTAAGTTTTTCGCTGATTCTTGCTTTTGCTCTCGGTGCGCTTGGTGGCATTACGCATGTTTACTACCGGAATTGCCAGATCAATACGGCACGGGAGATTGATAAAATTGAGCAACGAATTGAAAGACATCAGTTAGAAACTAGGACCGTGCAGATGCGCAGTGACCAGATTCTTAATTTATTCGCAATTCGTGATTCACTACAAGAAGAAGGGACATCGTTAGTGCCGATACCAAATGGCTTTTCAGAAACGATACTTCCGCTTAAACCCGCACAGGTGGCCTCAGCAAACACGTCTCTGTGAAACGTGCATTTGAGAAACGCTGCATTATTCTATGCTTAGGCATGGTGGCATTGCTGACTGCCCTCTCGTTAAGGGTGGTGCAGATCCAGCTTTTTGATCGGCAGCGTTATGCTGAATCATCTGCAAAGGCGTATCAACGGACGGAGGTGATTCCGGCAATCCGCGGGATGATTGTAGACCGTAATGAGCAGCCAATTGCAAAGAGCATTCCGGTTTCATCAATTTATGTAGATAAGCATCATCTGTTAGATCCTAAGTTAGCATCGTTTGGTTTAGCATATAAAGAAGCGAAGGCGCAAGTGGGGTGGGCAGAGTTATCTGAGGAGGATCGGGTGCGCCGAATTCACCAGATGCGGGGTGAGATTTTACGACGCGAGACGCCAGATGGAATTGTGCAAAAGCACATTGCGCTTTCTATCAGTTTGTTAGCGCGACCTTTGGGAATGCGCCGGGATGAATTGCGCGACAAGATTGAGAAGACGCGCGGCAAATGGTTCGCTATTGCAAAGGACATTCCGGATGATATTGCAGAGAAGTTACGAGAAGTCGTCGAGGATAACTATCTGCAGGGTTTCGCTTTCCAAAATTCACTGAAGAGATGGTATACAAATCCTGAATTGGCCACACATCTCACGGGCTTTACTGGTGAGGTTGAGAGTGAGTTAGAGAACGGGACGGTTGTACACAAGATGGCAGGCAGATTCGGAATCGAGTCAGCGCAGGAGAAATATCTTTCGGGTCGCGATGGGCGAAGGGAGCATCAGCGAGATTCGCGGGGCTTGGTTGTGCCGGGCCAAGCGAACAGTTTGTTGCCACCAAGGGCTGGGTTGAATGTTAAGCTCACGATTGATCTGGCGATCCAAGCGATTGTTGCTGAGGAACTAGAGGCGGGGTTAAAAGAATATAAGGCGCAACGGGGTGCGGTGGTGGTGATGGATCCAAAGACTGGCGAAGTTCTCGGTCTGGCATCTCGTCCGCATTTCGATCTCAATCATAAAAAGAACCTTGCGAAGAATTCCTTTAATTACGCAATTCAGGCGAAGTATGAGCCGGGCTCGACGATCAAGATTATCGCCGTGGCAGGTGCATTGGAAGAGCGCTTGGTCTCCCCGACTACGGTTATCCATTGCCCAAGCGTTCTTCAGGAACGGAAGTTCACTGTTACTGATTCGCATTCTGGGGGTAGTTTGACTGTTGAGCAAATTTTGCAAAAATCGAACAATGTGGGTGTTTGGAAATTAGCTAAACAGCTGGGAGTAAAGCGGTTTTACAAATATGTGCATGGTTTTGGCTTTGGTGAGCGCAGTGGGATTCAGCTGAGCGGTGAAAATGCAGGAAACGCAAGTGTGCCGAGCTTACCGATCGATTTTTCCCGCGCTTCTTATGGATACTTCATTGGTGTAACGCCGATTCAGATGGCTACTGCGTATTCAGTAATTGCGGGTAATGGAAGGTTGTTAAAACCGAAGATTATTCGGGAACTAATTGCAAATGATGGGACTGTCATCGACGACTTTCCTGTAGAATCCCGAGGGCAGATTATATCTGAAAGCACCGCCAAAAAGATGCGGGCGGCGCTGTATAAGGTGACTTTGGATGGAGGAACGGCAAAGAAAGCGCGCGTGCCGGGTTATAAAACCTGTGGGAAAACCGGAACTGCTATTAAACATGATCCGGAGCGGGGCGGATATTTGCGGGGAGCGTATGTTGTTTCTTTCGCTGGTTTTTTGCCTGCTGACGATCCTGCTTTTGTTTGTTATGTGGTGATCGACCAGCCAAAAACAAAGGACGTGCCGCACTATGGTGGCCAGATTGCGGCACCCATTTTCGCAAAAATTGCTGGCCGTATTGCTACACATATGAATTTGCAGCCTACCGAGGTAATTGCCGAAACGAACATTGCCAACTACTGAAAATTTTTATCCTATGATACTGAAAACTCTCATTTCCGCACTCGAGAACGTCACAAGCTCGGGGCCGTTGGATATGGAGGTGACAGCTCTGTCTGCTGACTCGCGCAAACTGGATGAGGGCAGTGTATTCGCTGCGATTCGTGGCACGCAGATTGATGGCCATGACTTTATCCAACAAGCACTCGAAGGAGGTGCTAAGGCTGTGCTTTCTGAGACGGCACCTCCAGAGGATCTTTCGAATGAGGTAGCGTGGCTACATGTTCCTAACAGCCGAAGTGCACTGGCCGAGATAGCTAACGTTTTTTATAATGAGCCGAGTCAATCACTCCGCTTAGCAGGTATCACTGGCACGAATGGAAAAACTACTACTGCCTTTTTAGTGCATCATATCATGAAGGCGGAGTGGCACCGCGCTGGTCTGCTGGGGACGATAGTGGTAGATGACGGCGAGAGCCAGAAGGTAGCGCAGCACACAACGCCGGGCTCCATCGAGCTCAATGATATTTTAGCAAAATTTGTAGGAAACGCATGTCGTGGCGGGGTGATGGAGGTATCTTCACATGGGATTCATCAGAAGCGTGTATATGGAATTTCATTCGATGCAGCGGTTTTCACAAATTTAAGCCAAGACCATCTCGATTACCACGGGACCATGGAGAAATACATGGAGGCAAAGGCTTCGTGGTTTCATGATTTGGCGGCACAACCGAGGGGGAAGAAGCCAGTGGCTGTGATTAACACAGACGATGCGCATGGCCAAGAACTCGCGGTAGAGCTAGAGAAGAAGATGCGGGTGCTACGGTTTGGGTTTAACGTGAATTGCGATTTTCGGGCGAATGCGTTTCAGCAGAAACGTGATGGGCTTAGCTTCGAGCTGATGGCGCGCGGCCGTTCATATCTCGTCCGTGCACCGTTGATAGGGCGCTTCAATGCTTATAATGTGCTAGCAGCGATTGCAGCGTCTTCTGCTTGCGAGATCAAGCCACGACAAGCGATCGCATTGATCGCGAGTTGCCCGCAGGTGCCGGGACGTATGGAAAACGTAGGCAATGCTGGCGGAGCTACGGTGTATGTTGATTATGCACATACTCCCGATGCTCTTGAGAATGCCTGCAAGACCCTACGGGAGCTCGATCCGCGTCGTTTGATTACCATTTTTGGTTGCGGGGGGGATCGTGATAAAACGAAACGGCCATTGATGGCAGCTGCAGCAGCTCGGTATAGTGATATACTTGTATTAACTTCAGATAACCCACGCAGTGAAGACCCTGAAACGATCATCGGTGAGATGGAAAAGGGCTTACCAAAAGGCGTTACATACTTTTCGATGGCAGATCGTGAGAAGGCAATCCACTCGGCTATCGAGGAAGCACTTTCGGGGGATATTGTTTTGATTGCAGGTAAGGGGCACGAGCCATACCAGCAATTTTCTGATCGAACCATTGCCTTCGACGATCGGAAAAAAGCAGATCATGCATTGCGTAACCGCTCGGCGGCGATTGCAGAGCTGCGTGCAAACCCACCACCACGTTACTAGATAACCTGAATGATTTCCTAGAAAAACCCGTCACAAACTCTACCCCACGAGTAAGATAGCGACCAGCAATTATGAGAACGACATCACAGCAAATTTGCGAAATACTGGAGACCCAGAGGGTCTTGGGTGCAGCAAGTGTGGATGTTGACGGAGTTTTTACAGATACGAGGTCACCTAAGCAAAATGCTGTTTTTGTAGCATTGAAAGGAGAAAACTTTGATGGTGATGCCTTTGCTGAGACGGCGCTGCATGATGGTGCAACTGTAGCAATTGTGCACTCTTGGAAGGGCGGAGAAGTCCCTACTGGAAAGGCAGTAATCGAAGTTCGTGATACTCTATTTGCACTCCAGCGCCTCGCGCACTGGTGGCGGACTCAATTGAAGATTCCTATCATTTGTATCACTGGCTCGAATGGTAAGACTTCTACAAAAGATTTCGCGAAAGCGATATTATCAGAAGCATTTGATGTGCAAGCTACGAAGGGGAATTTGAATAATCACATTGGTTTGCCTCTGACTGTTTTAGGCACGACTTGCGAGCACACGGCAGCGATTTATGAGATTGGAATGAACCATAGTGGTGAACTTGCACCACTATGCGAAATCTCGCGGCCTGGTTACGGCATTATAACAAATGTCGGCACAGCACATATAGAACATCTTGGATCTCGCGAGGCGATTGCGGAGGAGAAAGGCACGTTAGCGAGGTATCTACCGGAAACAGGTATGTTATTTACACCTGCAGATTGTGAATTTGCAGATTATTTCCGGGAACGCACGCGCGCGCAGCTTATACCGGTGGGAAATGGCCTAGGTATGGTGCGGGCAGAGCAGTTGCGTGCCGAAGGGAATGGCACGCACTTTCTTATGATCATTGATGGGGTTGGTTCGGCCGAGGTTTTCCTACCCGTTCTAGGAAAACACATGGTGACCAATGCGCTACTGGCGGCCGCACTTGGGTGGAAGTTGGGCATTTCTATTCATGCGATTGCGAGGGGACTTTCCAATGTCCAGCTAACGAGTGGACGATTGCGGCAGCTCAAGGCGGATGGGATTATCATTTTGGATGATACGTATAATGCGAATCCAGAGTCGATGGCAGCAGCACTCGATACTCTGGCAGATATGGAAACCCCTGCAGATAGCCAAAAGATTGCAGTGCTTGGTGCGATGGGTGAGTTAGGTAAGTTTTCTACATCCGCACACCTAGAACTCGGGAAATTAGCATCGAAAAAGTGTGTTACGTGCATCGCAGTTGGGCCGGGTGCGCAGGGCATAGCGGAGGGTGCTAAATCGCCCCATTTTAAAGATGTTTCTGAGGCCTCTGATTGGCTTCAGAGGAATGCCCACACTGGCGATATCATTTTATTTAAAGGTAGCCGGACGGCTGCTATCGAAAAAGTTCTCAAATCCGCTTTTCCTACTGCATGTTAACTACGATCTACGATTTTTGGTATTCTGCTCACCAAGCTGAGCTCGCTGCTGGTAACACCGATGGGTGGACTCATAGCCTCTCGTTTCTTAACCTATTCCAATATGTAACCTTCCGTGCTGCGACTGCCGGGCTGTTAGCATTTTGCATATCAATACTTATAGGTCCACGTATTATCCGGAAGCTTATTTCGTTAAAAGTAGGCCAACCGATCCGCACGGCTGAGGAAGTGCACAAGCTTGCTCAACTGCATGGTGGGAAGATTGGGACCCCTACGATGGGAGGTGTGCTTATTATTTCGGCAGTTCTTATTTCCACTCTTATATGTGCTCGCGTTTTTAACCCTTTTGTAGCGGTATGCGCCTGCACGATGGCAGCTTGTGGTTTATTAGGATTCGTCGATGACTATGCCAAGGTGAAGAAGAAAAACTCGGATGGGGTATCGAGTAGGACGAAGATGTTTTGGCTTCTGATCATCTCGTTGATTGCGTCTAGCTTCATCTACTTCAAGCCGGAAATATCAGGGTTCCAGGCTAGCACCTCGCAGTTGGATCAAGGAATGGCTGGCTTTCGTTTAGGTGACTTACGGATGGGCGTTGATGCGATTTGCTTTCCCCTTTTCAAGGAGCCAATCATAAGTCTTGGTATTTTGATCATACCATTTTTCATGTTAATTATCATAGGATGTTCCAATGCTGTGAATTTGACAGATGGTCTGGATGGCTTAGCTACTGGTTGCACAATTTCGGTAGCGTTGAGCTATGCTATGCTGGCCTATCTAGCCGGGCACTTTTTCATGGCTACTGACTATCTGGTGATACCTCACAATCGGTATATAGGCGAGTTAGCGGTGTTTCTCATGGCACTGGCCGGGGCATGCTTTGGCTTTCTATGGTTTAACTGTCACCCTGCTAAGGTTTTCATGGGCGATACTGGTTCTTTAGCTATCGGTGGTGCCTTGGGGACAGCCGCGATCTGCACAAAGCAGGAGCTTCTTCTAGTAATCATTGGTGGCGTGTTTGTAGCAGAAGCGCTTTCGGTGATGTTACAAGTTGGCTCCTTCAAGCTGCGAAAGAAGCGAATTTTCAAAATGGCACCGATTCATCACCATTTCGAGCTACTTGGTTGGCATGAATCTCAAGTAATTATCCGATTTTGGATCTTATCCATTATGCTTGCGCTGTTCGGTATAGCTCTTCTGAAAATTGCTTAACGATCTATGATATAAAAATGAAGAAGCCTTTTTCCATAACCGGTAAGCACGTAGCCATCTTCGGTGCTGGGCGTTCTGGGCGTGCTGCAGCTGCTTTGGCAATGCGGGAGGGTGCTGTTGTATCGATGTGGGATCAGGGCACTGCCGAGGTATTCCGCGGGATCCCGCCGGGAATGGAGCTTCATCCGAACATCACGATAGCAGACGCAGCCAGTTTCCATGCGGATTTAATTATCATCAGCCCCGGTATAGATACATACTCGCCGTTGATGCGGGCCTTCGCCGCGATGGCGCACATGATTGGCGAGACAGAATTTGCCTCCAATTACTTCGAAGGCGGTATCATTGGCATTACAGGAACAAATGGTAAGACAACAACTACAGATCTAGTAAGTTTAATCCTGAAGAAGGCTGGTTTAGGTGGGACGCCCTGCGGAAATCACGGGGCGCCATTGTCCGAGATCATCCTGCAGCCACATATGCCGAAGGCGATAGCTTTGGAACTTTCATCGTTTCAGCTTGAGACGGTAGATGACTTACGGCCCAAAGTTTCCATTTGGCTAAATTTTGCACCGGATCACATGGATCGCTATCCATCGGTGGAGGCCTATAAGAGCGCGAAGCTGAATATTTTCAAGAATCAGACGGAGGAGGATACCGTCGTAACACGCTATGGCGAGGAGCTAGGAGTTCTGAGAGCGAAAGTTATTACATTTTCCACAGAATCAAAAGATGCAGATTTCTATTCCGAAGGGGTGACGATTGTCCAGAATGGAAGAATTTTGTTAGATATGGAATTGGAAACGTCGTTAAGAGGTTTACATAATGCGGAGAATGCAATGGCAGCGATGGCTGCGTGTATTGCTTATGGGATTGATGAAGCACTTATTCCAAACGCGTTAGAAGGTTATGCTCCGCCACCCCACCGTTGTGAACTGATTCGGACACTTGATGGGGTGGAGTATCTAAATGATTCAAAGGCTACGAACATACATGCGCTGCAGTGCGCCCTGCGCTCGCAAAACCGACCGATTGTCTTAATTGCAGGTGGAAAGGACAAAGGTTTAGATTACTCAGGCGTGCTTTCGGTGTTGCAAAAACAGGCGATTGCCGCTATCACCTTTGGAGAGATTGCGAGGCCGCTTGCAGAGACGTTCTCTACGGTATTACCTACGTCGGCAATGTGTAGTTTGGAAGACGCTGTGCATTCCGCGCGGGCTCTTGCACCAAGAGGCTCGACGGTTCTGCTATCTCCGGGAACATCATCTTTCGATCAGTTTACTGGCTACGAACAACGTGGGAATATCTTCCGGGATCTCGTAGATCAACTCGATTAAATCTAATAATTTATGAATCAAAACCGTATAACTACGCGCCGCAAACATGCACCAAAGACTTTGCATGCGCGTCTATTCAATAAAGCTAGGACACGTCCACGCAAGCAGCGTGCGAGTGCCACCGCTGCTTCTTCTTCAGGACACACAGAGGACGCAGGCATTAACGTTGCGCGGGCGCTGACGATCATCTTTGCGATACATGTTGTGGGGATTGCCATGATATTCATCCATAAGCACTATTTATCAGGTCGCACGGAAGCGCCAGTGATGGCTGCGGCAGAGCAAAATCTTCAGGTTTACACGGAGGAACAAATTGAAGCGCGGCCTAAACTAAGCAATGGTGATCTAACAGTTTTACCTAAAAAAGGTGATAATTACGCTACACTTGCGAAACGCTATCATGTTGATGAGGCAGACTTGAGAAATGCAAATATGGGCATCGCCATCCGCCCGGGTGGGGTGCTGAGGATTCCACAACAGCGAAGAATTGTGGCCGAGAAACCGCCTGAGGTAGCGGCCTACGAGCAGCAGCGGGGTGCTACGCCTGCCGATCAGGGCTTGGTGGAAATTAAACCAGCGAATTCGAGGCGTCTTTCACCTAGCAACCGAGATTTGCAAAATGCCCCAAGGGCTGAGCCAGTGACCTCGGGCAGGACGCACGTGATCAAATCGGGTGAGAACATTTGGCGGATTTCAAATAAATACAAGGTTAGTCAAAAGGAGGTTATGAGTCTTAATAATATAAGTGATCCGACAAAGCTGAAGATTGGCCAAGTGATCAAGTTACCATAATTCAAAGATAACACTGCTTGTTACGTTATAGTTCCATATTATTGATCTTTGCAGTAGCCCTACTTTGTGGGCTGGGGCTGGTGATGCTTGCTAGCACGGGAGCATGGGTGCGCAACGTTGCAGATCCATATCATTTCGTGACACGGCAGGGTGTGATGGTGGGCTTAGGGTTAGTGGCGGCGTATGTTATGGCGCGCACTCCGCCAGCTGTTCTCCGGAAATTTATCATCCCGGCGTTTGTGTGTGTATGCATCGCGCTTGCCCTGTGTTTTATGCCGGGGATTAGCCAAGAGAGCTTTGGCTCTAAACGCTGGATCAAAGTGCCGATTATTGGGCAATTTCAGCCATCAGAGCCTGCTAAGATGATTCTAGTCATTGCATTGGCGGCATATTTCACAAGGTGGCAGAAGGAGTTACATACATTTTGGAGAGGATTTTTGATTCCAGGTTTGATTGTGTTTATTCCGTTAGCATTGATTGCCGCAGAAACGGATGTGGGAACTGCTCTGGCGCTTGCTGTTACATCAGCCGCACTTATGTTTTGCGTAGGCACGCGGTTGAGATATCTGATACCGGCTGGAGCTATGGCGCTGACGGCGGCTGGGTGGTTTATTTATAACAATGCAAACCGGTGGGGACGTATAGAGGCATGGCTCGATCTTGAGAATCCGATCCATCAACTTGATCGCGGTATGCAGCAGTGGAGGGCGCTTTTGGCGCTTGGGAACGGGGGGCCGCTGGGAGTGGGCCTAGGGAATGGGCGCGAGAAATTCGGGACGCTGACATTTGCGCATATTGACTTTATTTTTCCAGTGATCGGGGAGGAACTTGGGTTAGTGGCTACCCTCGGAGTGATCTTTTGCTATGTTATGATAGCGATTGGTGGGTTTGGGATTGCGCTACAAACGCGGCATACTTTCGAAAGGTGCATCGCTTTAGGACTCACTTGTGTAATTATAGTACCAGCGATGGTGAATATTGCGGTGACTACGGCAATTTTGCCTAACGATGGACTTCCGCTGCCGTTTGTAAGTTACGGTGGAAGCAGCCTGATCTTCAGCCTTGCGGCTGTCGGTTTGCTGGTGGGAATACATCGGCGCTCTCAGGCCGAGGTAGGGCATGTATTTCCTCTACAAAAGCGTGCGCAGCTAGCAGTTAGGCTCTGAGTTTTCCTTCTTAGAATAACAAATAAATCATTCCTTCTGCCTTTCGAGCTTGATGTATGCCTAAACATTGTGGCATAAAGGTTACTCAAGGATGAAAAAACCCCACCAATGCCTTTCCCTAGCCTTCTGGGCTCTATGTGTCGCGATTTTTTCTACGAATCTCTACGGTGAGATTGACGATAATGAAGATTCTGTGAGTGATATCTGGAGCGCTCTTTATGGAGGTAATTTTGTGCCGGCGGCCGATCCTGATGAGGACGGATTTTCAAATGCTGAAGAAGCGCGTGCTGGAACAGATCCCTACAATCCGAGGAGTTTCCCAAAGATTGATGAGCTCATGATCACTGGGGAGGACGATGTGATTTCATGTTGGCAATCGGTGGTTGGCGTGCATTATCAGACGCTTGTTTCGGGTGATTTGGTCAACTGGATCCCTATAGGTCCAGCGATTGTTGGGACGGGTGAGGAAATTGAGTTAGAAATGGATCCTGCCAACTCGTATGCGACGGGAGCTGTCCAGAGATCGCGGTGGGATGAGGATGGCCTATCCCTGAACAAATTGATTCTTTATACAACTAACGGCACGCCACCAACAAAGGAGGATCGCATCCGGGAATTACGTGTTCCTCAATCTTCTCCTGATGAGAACAACTTTGGCGAATGGATTCGAGGTTATATCATTGCACCTGAAACAGGGGAGTATGTGTTTTATGTGGCAGGTGATGATCATATCGAAGTGCGTTTATCGGCAACGGGGCCACCTGAAGGAAAGGCGAGAATTATGGGTATTCCGGGATGGACGGAGCCGAATGAATGGGACAAATATCCTACGGATCAGAAATCATCACCAATTTCGCTTACAAAGGATAAGGCGTATTACTTCGAAATTTTTCATAGAGAGGGGTCAGGAGGAGACCATGTGCATGTTGCATGGCAGCGCCCTTCCATGGCTGAGGGGACACGTGAGACGATTGGAGGTGAGCACCTTTCATCGACCGGACTCACTCTCCAAGATATCCGTGATGACGGGCATAAAGCTTTCTTAAGGCTGCAAGTGATTCAGCAAGATAGCGATGGCGATGGAGTGAGTGATTACGAAGAGGGTGTGCTAGGACTAAATATGAGTTCGTCTACTAGTACACCGAGGCTCAATGACGGGGTTTCCGCGCGCCAAACTTTAGCGAGCCCTAGTAAGGTCAGTTTAGGTGTTTCTAAAGCTAGGGCTTACGAGGAAAGCGGGGAAGTTGGCGAGTTTGTATTTTTCCGATCAGGAGGTATTGGGCCGCTGAGTGTTCCCTATACGATAAGTGGGACGGCCCAGATGGGTGAGGATTTCACGCCACTTTCTGGGACGATTCAGATCCCGGGCGGTGCGAGATCAGTAACATTAGGGATACAGCCAATCGCTGATGGAATATTGGAGGGTGCGGAAAGTGTTACTTTGACCATCGGCAGTGGCATTGGATACCAACTTGGCAGTCCGCTCTCAGCTTCGGTAACCATCGACGATGCGGCAGATGTGCTTTATGTTGCGCAATTGCGGCCCGGTAATGAAAGCGATTCTGGCGGAAGTGGCACAGCGTCGGTGAGGAAATTAGGAAACAATCTTTCTTCAAAGGTCGGGCTGTCATTTAGCGGACTGGATCAGTCAGTTTTATTGACCAAGATTTTTTATTCGGATAACGGAGGGACCGGGCCGACGGTATTCACTTACCCACTGGGGCAGGCTGCAGGGTTGGATTGGGATTTTTCGGCTACGGATGATTTGACTACGGCTGAGATTATTACGGCTTTGGATGCAGGCCAGCTTTGGGTGGGGATTTACACCGAAAACACCTTGGAACCAGAAGTTCTCGGGCAGTTGTTACCCACACCGGCGTGGCAAATGATGCCCGCTGTGCCGACGCCGCCAACTGCCCCTGCGGTTTCAGCGAGCGATGCAGAGGCAGGTCGATTTCTTACGCAAGCCTCCTTCGGGCCTAACGATGCGGAGATGCAGGTGCTGCAGGGGCTAACTTATGAGTCCTATTTAGACAATCAAATGGCACTTCCAGCGACTTATCATTTACCGATGATGCTCGCCCGGGCTGCCGAATATGAAGCTTCTGGAGATGACTCGGCAGGTTGGCAGAAGCCGCGCAATGAGGCGTGGTGGCAACATGCTTTGGCAGCCCCTGATCAGCTTCGTCAGCGGATGGCATTTGCGCTGAGTCAGATTGTCGTCATTTCCCAATACGGAGGTTTGGATGGAGAGCACGAGGGCTCGACTCGCTATTATGACATGTTACTGGAGCATGCCTTTGGAAATTATAGAGATATACTTGGAGAGGTAACTCTATCGCCAATGATGGGACGCTATCTAAGCATGAGCCGGAATAAAAAACCGGATCCCGTTACAGGCCACGAACCCGATGAAAACTATGCCCGGGAGATTATGCAATTGTTCTCGGTGGGCCTTAATCTAATGCATACAGATGGGAGTTTAGTGCTCGATGCGGAGGGAATGCCGATTCCGACATATACACAGGATGATACCGTTGAGCTAGCGCATATCTTTACTGGATGGGGCCCGCATTATGATCCATTGGATCCTCCGGTAAATAGTTACAACGGGCGGATCATGTCAGCGCGGGATCAATTTAACTATGGAAGAGACTCTATTAGGAAGATGAGTTTCTTAGAGGAATTTCATGATACGAATGAGCGCACCATTTTGGGTGGAGTAGTTATTTCTGCAGGCAATGACGGTCCGGCACGTCTGGAAGCAGCTTTAGATGGAATTTTCAATCATCAGAACGTGGGTCCATTTATGGCTCGCCAGCTGATACAGAAGTTTGTCACTTCAAACCCTAGTCCGGGTTATATCTACCGCGTTGCGAGTGTTTTTAATGATGATGGAAATGGGGTGAGGGGGAATCTTGGTGCTACGATCAAGGCAGTGTTGTTGGACTACGAGGCTAGATCTGCAACGACGTATGCCTCGCAAACCTTTGGAAAGCCTGCGGAGCCCTTGCTACGTGTGAGTCGGGCCTTACGCTCCCTACCGCTCATCTTGCCAAACCAAGACACTGGCGATTCCCGTTATTTTTTGAACACTCAGTATCACCTTACGGAGCAAGCGCCCCTTTATTCTCCGTCTGTTTTCAATTTTTATCAGCCGGTGTTTTCCAGTCCGGGTCCCATTGCTGAAGCGGGTTTGCTTTCCCCTGAATTCCAGATCTTTGGTGAAACAAATGCGCTCCGTCAGGCGAACTTAAATTACGACCTGATGGCCAACGGTATCTGGCTCGGGTCTGTGGGTGCCAATAGCGGAACCCTAAAAATCGACTATGAGCCTTTGATTTCAATGGTGCTAAACTCTGGGACAACGTTTGAGGAAGGTTACAACAACCTTCTGGATTATCTGGAGGATCGTTTACTTCACGGAAAAATGAGTCCGGAACTTAGGGATGAATTGGAGTATAAAAATACTACTTTCCCGAGCTGGTTTGGCTACAGCAGAGAGCATACAGAACGAAGAGCACAGATGGCTGTGTATATTATATTAAACTCACCAGAATATTTCGTACAAAGATAACTTTATGGATTACTCAAAAAACCCAAAGACACGTCGTGAATTTCTAGGTCAGGCAGCGTGTGCTGGCTTAGGAATGACAGGTGTCCTTTCTTCACTCGGCACACTGAGACTGTTCAGTTCTACTTTGGCAGCGCAGGGATTGCCGGCGGGAGATGATGGTAAAAGTCTTATTTGCCTATTCTTATTTGGCGGTAATGATGCAAACAATTTACTCATACCAAGAGATGCTACATCCTATGCAAGTTATGCTTCTGAGAGAGGTATACTAGCTCTGCCGCAAACAGATCTATTGAACATTGCAAACCCTGGGGGGGATGGGCGCGAGTTTGGTTTTCACCCAGCGATGGGACAGCTGAAGCCTTTGTATGATTCAGGAAAGATGGCAATGGTTTGTAACGTCGGCACATTGGTGGCACCGATTACGAAGGCGGAGTACCGGGCTGGGGGTGCAGCGATCCCTCCGCACTTATTTTCGCACAACGATCAGCAAGTGCAGTGGCAGACCTCTATGCCAGACTCGAACCGGCGTATTGGCTGGGGAGGGCGTTTGGCGGATCATTTGAAAGCGTTGAATACGAATGCTTCTATTTCGATGAATGTGAGTATCGCTGGCTCGAATTTCTTCCAGGTTGGTAATCAGGTGCAGCAATACCATGTAACGCCGTCTGGAAGTATTGGCTTAAAGGGGTCCGATGCTACTTGGTCACCGAGGAAGGAGATGTTTGAAGCCAATGACAGAAATTTGCGTAGAAGTTATGGGCATTTATTCGAGCAGGAATATGCAAAAACGATGCAGACTGGTATTGATAATGATATCTTGTTGAAGTCAGCGATTGAGAACAATCCGTTGCCCGGAACTGTGGGCACATTTCCTAACAATCAAGACGCAGACGGTAATGTAAACAATCGCGTGGCCTCTCAGCTAAGGATGATTTTGAGAATGATTCATGCAAGGAATGCACTAGGGATGAAACGCCAAATATTTTTCGCAGCGTTGGGTGGGTTTGACACTCATGATGCGCAATTGGATGATCACGCGGCCTTATTAGGTCAATTGAGTTCATCGATTGCCGATTTCCAAGCGCATACTGAGGAGCTGGGAATTGGTGATAAGGTTACGCTATTTACAGCCTCGGATTTCAATCGAACTTACGGAAGTAATGGTAAGGGTTCGGATCATGCATGGGGAGGTCACCACATGGTTGTGGGAGGAGCTGTGAATGGAGGTAAGTTGTATGGGCAAGTTCCGATTTTACAATCGAATGGGCCAGATGATACGGGCTCGCGGGGATCGTGGATCCCAAAAGTTTCGACAGATGAGATGGCGGGGACTTTAGCGCGCTGGTTTGGCGTAGCGGAATCTGATATCCCTCAAGTTCTGCCAAACATTGGGCGATTTGCCAATCCTGATCTTGGCTTTATGAAACCTGGGTGAGTTTCCAGTGTCATCGCTTTTTGAAACGTTCATATGCGTGCAGGTCGAGTAGTTCTTTGGTTTTTGCTTATCTGCATCGTCGGCTGCTTCGTGTATGTGGTCTATTTACTTAATAGGCCGGATTCAGTGAGTGGGCTCGCCCAAGAAGAAGTCGAGGTCAGTCAAGAGCTGGGCACGACTGGCTTGCCATTATCTAGTGGAGATGAAGAGGAAAGCTCAAATCTTTCTCTTTCAGATTCTGAGACGGCGATTGCGGAGCCTTCTCATCCCCTTGCGGTAGCATTCGGGACAGATCCTTCGCTTGGCTCCCGGGAGGCAGAAGTTTTCATGGAAATTTTCGATTCTTATCGATCAAATTTCGGTTCTTTCCCGACAGGAGAGGATAACGAGCAGATGATGAAGGCCTTGTTGGGAGATAACCCACGGAAATTACCTGTGTTTCCAGAGGACCACCCGAGGATCAATTCCGCAGGAGCACTGGAAGATGCTTGGGGCACTCCGTTTTTCTTTCATGTGATTGGACGGGATCACCTAGAAATCCGATCAGCCGGCGTGGATCAAGAGATGTATACCGAAGATGATTTGGTTTCCTCGAATCGCCCACGGGCTGCAGAGTAAACTTGCTTGCGGGAGGAAAGAAGGAACGGTTGTCAAACAGTGCGGGTTGTAGGAGAAGGGGACGTGCAACGAACCTTCGCCGAAATTTTTGAAGCTGAGGATTACCCGGCGATGTGTCATCCGTCGGCTGACCCAGCGCGCTTTCATGTTTCGGGGATTGATCCTTCGAGTGCCCGGATTTTAGAGATAGGTTGTGGGACGGGGCACCATTTGCTGTCGCTGGCGGATCGGTGGCCGGAAGCGACTTTCGTTGGGTTAGACATATCTGCGAGAGCGATTGGCAATGCCCGTAGATTGGCAGAGAGGGCGGGGCTTAAGCATGTAAAATTTCTAGAGGGAGATCTATCTGGTGAGGTGTTGGAAGGGGACTTTGATGTTATTATTGCTCATGGCGTTTTTTCGTGGGTGCCGGATGAGAATAAGGTGCAGTTGATGCAGTTGATTCGAGAAAAACTGCGAGAGCGTGGTTATGCTATCGTAAGTTTCAATGTGGCAGCGGGGTGGAAATATAGGATGCCTGTAGTTGAGAAAGTCTGTGCGATACGAGATGCTGCCAAGGTCGATGAGATGACTGCGCTGCAGGTTCTCCGGGATGCAGTTGATGGCCCTGAGCGAGAGATTGTAGGAGATATGATCGCTAAGGGATCACGGGTGCTGGCTTTCGATGATTTTGCGCCTGTGATGGATGCTTGGTCGTTCGGTGCTTTTGAGAAATTCGCTGGTGAATGTGAGTTAGTTTGTGCCGGATCATCTCAAGAGAGCGTTGGAATAAAGGATCAAGTAGATGCGCAAAAGGGCACTACATTTCGGACGGAGGTCCTTTGCAGAAAGGGGGATGGGATGAGTGTTTCGTTTTCGCCAGATTCTACTGCGGGGTATCAGGGCATACCGCCCGACTATCCAAAACTAAGTCAGTGGCGGGTGGTATGCGTTCAGGAAGGGATGCCTGTCCCGGATCGTAAGCTGATACCGCGGCGGTTTTCAGTCGATCAGGCAATCTTGATGACGGAAATGGATGGTAGAACCCACAAACTTATCTTGGCAGCGAAGGCTAAGGAAAAGATGCCGGAATTAGACTTTAGTGCGTTTTTACAGTTCCTTGATGATGTAGGAATGTTTGTCTGAACTAATCCTGACGCTTTTATGTGGAGCGGGATGTTGATTGGAAGCCTAGAATCTGTAAGTCAGTTTGCTCTGGGGGTGAGGCCGAGTTTTCTGCGTTGGGTGGAGTGGCCGGGTTTGTTGAGTTCCCAGTAGTTTACATTCATCATGCTACCGCGGTGAGTAGCGGTGGTGATGCTGGTGTCCACCTCTTCAGTCCAACCTAAGATTTCATGGGGAAATGACTCTTTAAAATTGATTGTTAGGGTGCGTTTGAGAGTAGGATATGATAGGATGTAGGTGCTTTTCTTTCCGTCGAGGTTGAGTATGGCTTTGGCCTTGTAGACGGCGGTTTCACGATGATGGAGCCGTAAGTAAACCGATCCAGGAATTGCTTCTATCGAACCGGTAGGGAGTTTTTTTGGGTCTAAGCGAAGGATAAGCCATAGCGAATCTTCGAGATATGCCTCAGGAATACTTGCCGTTTTGTCGCCGGGATTTTCAAAGTATGAGAAGATTTTCACATTCCAGCTATTCTCTCTTAGGTTGAGCTGTTGAAAGGATTGGCCACACCAATCTTGGATGGAGGCAGAAGATTTAAGCCCGAAAGGGAAAGAACTGGCCTTGATCGGCTGAAAAGTGCTCGTCATGGTCCGGTAGGAATACAGGCCGGTATTGAAGGTGGTGAGGGCGTTGAGTTTGAGGATTTCGACTGAGTTTTTGGAGCCGTCTTCGTCTTTTACTTGGCGATCTAGAAGGAAGGGCTCGGTGACAAAAATGAGTTCAGCGTGGCCTTTATGAGTAGATCCGTATCTTGCTTGGGTAAGGTCGTAGGAGGAAATTTCCGCGCCGTTGAACCAAAAATCGCGTATGGGATCGGCACGGAGCGGCAATAAGGAGAGGAGAAGGGCTAGGATCTTCATTTTTGTAAGTGGGGGTGAGGATGTCGATTTGTGCCTTGTGAGAAAGTGCTAGTGAGTCAGAATCTTGAGATGAAGATGATGCGATTAGGGCTGGCGTTAGTTTTAGGTATATTGGCAAGTGGGTGCGGCAGAAAGGAAGCTACGGTGGAGGTAAATGCTGGGAAGCAGTTGGTGATGGATTCGATAGTGGCTCATGGGGGGCTGGAAAAATGGTATGGCAGTGGGCAGCTGCAGTTTCGGTGGAAGTATTATATGACGGATCAAGGGCCGGACGCGATTGTAGATACGGTGCAGACGGTTGATCCGCAGACGATGGCGGTGAAGCACGAGGTGGTTGGTGAAGATGTCACGTTTGGTTTAAACGACGGGGTGGATTGGATACGGCCGGAAGGGGCGGAATTCACGCCTCCTGCTAGGTTTTGGGCTCTGACGCCATTCTATTTTGTAGGGATACCTTTTGTGTTTAACGACGAGAATGCAAATTTTGAGATGCTCGAAAGTCCGATGAGTTTTGAGGGGAAAGATTTTACCCAGGTGAAGGTGACGTATAATAAAGAGGCAGGTGATTCCCCGGATGATTACTATGTGCTATTGATCGATCCTGAAACGAAGCTGACAAAAGGGGCTTATTATACAGTTACGAGCGATTTGCTGGGGAGAGAGGAGGTAGGGCCTCCAAAGTTTATCACTTTGGATGATTTGCAAGAGGTTGGTGGCCTCAAGTTAGCGAGTGGACATCAGACATTTGCTATGACTGAGGATGGACAGATTGGAGAGAAGATGAGATTCACCGAGGTATCTGGAGTAAAATGGCTGGAGGCAGGGACGGTAGATTTGAGTGTGCCTGAGTGAGCATGAACTTTTTTCCTTCCGATGGAGGCGTTTAGAAGTGGCCGGGCATTTTTGGTGCGTAGCAGGCTTGGAAGAAGAGGCGACGCTCTAGAATTTCATTGAGGAGGAGAAGCGGTAAGGCAAGCCAAGGGAGCGTGGCAGCGGCGAGAATCACGATGGGTATCAAGGCAAAGCGTGCTGTAGTGATCCATTTTAGGGAGCCGATTTGGACTCGTGCGCTGTGGCGATCTGCGGAGAAGGTTTCGTCCTTAGAGGATGCTAGAAGTGAGATTTCTGGCAGGCATTTGCCGATAAGGACGAGGGTAAGTAGCAGAAGATAAGATGTATCGGGTGCTGCGATGAGGAGACCTAAGGCGAGAAATGCGATGAAAGTAGTGAAGAAGCGGACTGAGGTGATGGGAAAGCGCCATGATTCCCGTTTGGTATCCACATAAATCATTACGCTGGTGAACACGGCTCCGAGGGCTGCAGGGATGAGGGAGAAGAAGGCAATTTCTGAGAGAATTTCTTTGTAAGGAAAATCTGGGGTGACTTGAAGGCCGATGAGGACGAGTGGGAGGGGTGCGACCATGGAGAAGGCGAGAATTTCCCGAGAAAGCCATGATGTTTTCAGGCCAAGGAAGAAGCGCCAAGCTTTGAGAGGCTGGCCAAGGTGGAGGGTGGCGGCGATCATTCCTAGATTGAAGATTACTGCGCCCGCTATGAGGATTGGAAGGTTGATTTGGAAGGTGCTGGAAGCGCAAAGTCCGAGGCCGGCTTGGGTGAGGACGAGCATGAAAACCAGTGGCCAGTGAGGGTGCTCAGGGCGGGCGGCATCACGATCTGCAGCGTGAGTGGTGTGAGGAGTTACGCGGCCTACGTAGCGGGTTGTAGGCAAAGTGATTTTTGAATCGGGGATGCCTGAAAGGGGATTTGGCAGGGTAGATTTGAAGAGGGAGATTTCTGCATCATCACGGTTTCCTACAGTTTTACGGTTTACAATTCGGATGGCCTCGGTGGGGCAGGCTTGGACGCAAGCGGGAGCTTCACCTTCGGCGAGGCGCTGGTGGCACATGTCGCATTTTCTTACGATTCCGCGGGTTTTCGAGTATTTAGGAACGTCGTAGGGGCATTTGAGAATGCAGTATGAGCAGCCGATGCATTGGTCATCTAGGTGGCGAACTAGGCCGGTGTCTTGGTCCTTCTCATAGGCACCAACTGGGCATCCATTTAGGCAGCCGGGGTCTTCGCAATGATGACAGGCGGTGGTAATGGTCTGTTGGTAAGTAGGTGCGAGATCGCCCCCGAGGACGAAGCCTACATCTCGCCATGTTTCGCCTTCTTCGAGGCCATTGAGCGATGAGCAGGCTGAAACGCAGGCTTTGCAGCCGGTGCAGCGGTCTAGGGTGACCTCAAAGGCGTATTGTTCTCCCTTGCCGGGTTTGGAAAGTGGGATCAGCGAGCGATAATGTGCGGCTAAGTCAGAGCCGGTGTCATGTTTTTCTGAAAATTTGGCGACGGGTGTCTGGAGATCTGCTTGTTGGTCCAGAAGCTCGTCGATCAAATTTCTCATAGGATAAAATGGGGGAGGTTTTGCGGAAACGAGGGCTTACCTAGGCTTTTAGAGCGATGAGATCCTCGATTGGCTGCCGGTTTGAATAGCTAATGAAGGTTTCACCGGGCTCGCGGGTGTTGAGGTAATGAGAGAGAAGTTTTTCCATGAGCGCAGGGATTTCAGTGAAAGGAATAGATTTCCAGATTTCCCGAGCGATGGCCTGTGTGTCATCGACACCTCCGCCGAGGACGACGTTGTAACCGTCTACAGTTTCTCCCGCTCCATTTTTGACGGGCGTGCCCATCAGGCCAATATCGCCGATGTAGTGCTGGGCGCATGAATTGTGGCAGCCTGTAACGTGGATATTGATGGGGTGATCGAGATCGAATTTTTCTGAAAGAAATGCGCCGAGTGCAATGGCACCGCCTTTGGTATCGGCAGCAGCGTATTTACAGCCGCGTGAACCGGTGCATGCGATGATTCCTCCGCGAATCGCGTGAGGGCGATAATCGAGGCCAGTGGCGATGATGGCGGCGGTAGCGGCTTCGATTTTATCTGGAGAAACCCCGGGGATAAGAAGATTTTGCCAGACGGTAAGGCGTAGCTCGCCGCGGCCATAGGTATCGGCGATATCGGCAAGATCGTTCATTTGCTGGCAGGTGAGGCGGCCTACGGGGATATGGACGCCGATGTAGTCCTTGCCGTCGGATTGATTGTGAATACCGAGGTGGCCGTGCTTTACTTTGGGGACGGGGACTTCGCAGGATTCGAGAGCGGTGTAAACAAGCGGAAAGGTGAGTTTCTTCTCTGCCTGTTCGAGGAGTTTCGGAATTCCCCAATCGTCTACTAAGTATTTCAGACGGGCTTTTTTGCGGTTTGTGCGATCGCCATTTTCGAGGAAAACGCGAAGAATTGCCGCAGCGACGGGGACGGTTTGGGATGGGGTGAGGATGATCCCGGCGTCTGTAGCGAACTGTTTGTGGCCGGTGATTCCGCAGAGTTGTAGGCGGAAGGCGACTTCACCTTCTGCTGTGCGCACGGCGTAGAAGGCGATGTCGTTGGTGTCTGCGCAGGCAGAAATCCGGCCGCCAGAGTCATAAGCGATATTAAATTTCCGGGGGAGTCCGTAGAGATCGCGATTTCGGAGAATGTAGTAATGCATTGCCTTTGCGTAGGGCATTACATCGATGAGTTCATCGGGATCGAAGCCGGTTGTGGGCGTGGCGGTGATGTTGCGAATGTTATCCGCTCCGGAGCCCTGTGCGGTAAGGGCTAGCTCAGCGAGACTATCTAAGACGGTGGGTAAGCTATCGGGCATCAGCTCACGAATTTGAATGTTGTTTCTCGTGGTGAGGTCTGAGTGGCCGGGGCCGTGTGTTTTGGCGATTTCTGAGAGACCACGCCATTGGGCAGTGCTGACGACTCCGCCGGGGATGCGGCAGCGCATCATGAATGAATTTTGGGCAGGAGCGACGTGGAAAAGACCGTGGAATTTGTAGCGGAAGGCGTCCTCGGCGGAGGGAAAGACATTTTTCTCGGCGTTTTCCAGCATGGTGGGGAAACAATCTAGGCCGTTCTGGTCGTATTTAATGATTTCCTCGCGGCACAATTCATCGACAGGGGTGCCATGGACGGTTTCTACAGATTCCTCGGGGTTATCAGTGAAGCGTTTATCGGCATCTTGACCAAGGAAAGGGAGCTCGCGGCCCTGCATGATGCCGGAGACAAAGCCATCTAGGTAGGTTGTTTGTTCGGTGCTGAAGACAGATGTATTTAGATCGACCATAGGTTACAGAAGGGGTTCGGTAGAACATTTAAGCACCGGAGGTGCCATTGGAGACCTTTGGGCGCTTGAGGCGAGGAATAGGTTCCATGCCACTCATGAAGATGTCTCATGAGAGATCGAGTTTGCTTTTTTTAAAGAAAATAGGTGTATTTTTAGTGAGAAGGGGGCAAGTTAGCATTTTATGGACCTAGCGAGCACTTCAGAAGATCTTCTAGGGGAGAGTGCGCAAACCCAGAGGGGTGAGATGCGTGTGGAGATGGCCACTTTGGATGATTTACCCGCTTTGACTGAGCTGGTGATGGATTTATTTTCCGTCTCGTCGGGTGATTTCCAGCCGGATGCGGAAGTGCAGGAACGAGGCTTGCGGTTGATTTTAGAGCAGCCGAGCCGGGGAAGGATCGCGGTCTTACGTAATGATGATCAGATCTTTGGGATGGTGAATATGTTGTTTACGATATCCACGGCGCGAGGAGGGTTTGTGCTATTGATGGAGGATGTGGTGATTCATCCGCAGCACCGGCGGCAGGGGTATGGCACGATGATCTTGGATCATGTGACGGATTATGCGAAGCAGAAGGGTTTTTTACGGATCACACTTCTCACCGATAAGATTAGTGCGGAGAGTCAGGAATTTTTCCGGAAAAGGGGATTTGATTACTCGAATATGATCCCGATGCGGCGGTTGATCGAGTAGATCTGAGACACATTTCAAGCTCATTGATGTCTGCTCAGAAGCCTTTTTCTAGGTGCTTGCTGAGGATGGGTGATAGGGCGTCTTCTATGTTCGTGTCTTTTATGGTTTCTAGAAGAAGGGAAACGGCGGTGGCAACGTGTGGGCGATACCACTCGTCGTTTTTATTTACGAGGATGTTTCCGAAAGCGCCGAGGGCCTGCATGAGGCGTTGGGTGGCACATTTTTTAAAGAGGCTGGTTTCAGGGCGCTCGTCGGAGATTTCTTCCCAGAGATCGAGCAGCTGTTCCCGCTCTGAGGCGGAGTGATTCATATAGGGATCATAAATCAATGATGCGAGATCGTATTCCTGACGGCCGCGGCGGAGACCTTGGAAATCGATCATGTAGACCTTCTCGTCTTTGATCATTAAATTCTGGGATTGGAAATCTCTGTGGACGAGATGTTTGTGCGATGCCCCAAGGGTGCGGGCCATTTCTATGAAGTCCTCGTTTTTCTCAAGCGCTACGGGGCTTTCCTTTAGAAAATCCTCGATGAAATAATCGAAGAAGTATTTTTGTTCCCAGCGGTATAGAGATTCGTCGAAGGGGGGCATGAGCTCGAGCTCGAGGTCTTTGGGAATCCGGGCGTAGAATAGCCGATCGACCTGTTCGAGTGCCGAGCGGTAGTAGGGGAGGCGTTTCTCGAAGGGCTGATCCTTCATAGAAAGTAAGTCCACATTGCCGATGTCCTCTACGAGGGCGACGTTATGGTTTGAGCGATCACATAAGATTTTTGGGACATTAAATTTCGTGCGCGCGAGAAACTCTGCGTTAGGGACGAAGTATGCATTGTCTTCCCGCTCATCTGTCCAGTGGATGCCGATAAAATCGTCGTGTACGGGTGTTTTGACCCGGACGATGGTGCGGCCAGAGGCTCCGCGCTTGATGGGAACGAGGGTGATAGGCGTTGTGGGATCGACCTGAAGGTATTGCCGGGAGATAGAAAGGATGGCTTCGGTGGACATGGGTTCTGGATGTTAAGCGAGGTTTTGAAGGATAAGAAAGGCGAAAGGGAGAAAAAACAGGTGTTTTCCATTCCGATTGACGGAAGGGGCGGGGGAAGGTTTGATTCGCGCCACGCGCAGGCGGGAGATTATATGGATTACACAGGAAAAATAGCGCGGCATGTGGGTTCGATTCCACGCTCGGGGATACGGGATTTCTTCGATTTAGTGATTGGGCGCGATGATGTGATTTCGCTGGGGGTAGGAGAGCCAGATTTTGTGACGCCGTGGCACATCCGCGAGGCTGCGATTTATTCGTTGGAGAAGGGGCAGACGACTTACACGGCAAATCTAGGACTGCTCAGTTTGCGGAAAGCGATTTCGAAGTATGTCGGTAGTTTCTTTGAAATTGACTATGATCCGGCGAAGGAAGTTTTAGTGACTGTGGGAGTTTCGGAGGCGATCGATATTGCGCTGCGGGCGCTTCTTAACCCGGGGGATGAGGTAATTTATCACGAGCCATGTTACGTTTCTTATTCACCGAGCATCGTGATGGCACATGGAGTTGCGGTGCCGGTGGAGACGACGAAAGAGGATGGGTTTTCGCTGAAGCCAGAGGCGTTGGAGAAGGTGATCACTTCGAAAAGCCGGGTGCTGATGTTGAATTTTCCGACGAACCCGACGGGCGCGGTGGCCTCGAATGAGGATCTAGAGGGTATTGCCAAACTCGCAGTGAAGCATGATTTGATTGTGCTGGCGGATGAGATTTATAGTGAGCTAAGATATGACGGGGTGCGGCATGTTTCAATTGCCTCGCTGCCGGGGATGAAGGAGCGGACGATCCTGATGCATGGGTTTTCGAAAGCTTTTGCAATGACGGGTTTTCGTTTGGGCTATGCATGTGCGCCGCAGCCAATCATCGAGGCGATGATGAAAATTCACCAATACTCGATGCTTTGCGCGCCGATTATGAGCCAAAATGCGGCTTTGGAGGCTTTGGAAAACGGCGGACCAGCTGTGGCCGAGATGAAAGATAGCTACCATATGCGTCGCGATTTTTTGGTCAAAAGGCTCAATGAGATAGGTTTGGAATGTCATACACCGGGGGGGGCATTTTATGTGTTTCCAGATATCCGGAGCACAGGCCAATCTTCGAAAGACTTCGCGATGGGGCTCCTTGAGCAAGAGAGTGTGGCTGCAGTGCCGGGCGGTGCTTTCGGGCCTAGTGGGGAGGGTTTTTTGAGGTGCTGCTATGCGACGGGTATGGATGATTTGCGTAAAGCGGCGGATGCCATGGAGCGCTACGTGGGGAGAATTTAACCATTTTGATCCGTGTTAGGCAGGCATTCAGCTGAAGATCTGAGGGATCCAGAGAAGAAGACGAGGGCCTATGTGGTGCCCTTCGCGGTTTTCATGGTTTTCCTGATTCTGCTGCAGTTGGCAGACAGTTTGCTTGGCTGGGATCATCCGGCGGCTCCGTGGTGGCGGCAGGATGTGGCGCAGTGGATATATCCGCTGCAGAGCGTGGTGGTCTTGGGTTTCATTGCCTATTACTGGAAGTTTTATGAGTTCAATTGGAATCTCAAATGGAGCCTTATTGGAATCTGCTTTGGGGCAGTTGGGATAGGTTTTTGGTTGTTGCCGACTACTTTGTATGAGGTGTGGGGGCTGGAGGAGGATCCAGAAGGCTGGATGGGGCGCTTAGGGATAGCGGCCCGGGATGATGGCTTTGATCCGGGGATTTTTGAGAATCCAGTGGCCTATTGGAGTTCGCTAGTGATGCGTTTTATACGTGCTGCGGTGGTAGTGGCCTTTGTGGAGGAAATTTTTTGGAGAGGATTTGTGATGCGGTTTTGCATGGACTGGGAAGGAAAGTATTGGAAACAACCTTTCGGGCGTGCGCATTGGAAGAGTTTTGCCATCGTGACTGGGTTATTTATGGTGGCTCACGCGCCGATTGATTGGGCGGGCGCATTTATCTATGGCTCGCTTACTTATGTGCTTTGTGTGTGGAGCAAAAATCTAGGGGCATGTGTGGTAATGCATTCTGCGGCGAATTTCCTGATGGGTTTATATATTATGGCTTACGGGAAATATGGGCTTTGGTAGAGCGTGCTACGGATTTTCTTCATGCCACTTGTGATAGATTTTTGGGGAAATCTCAGATGGCTTAATTTCGGATCGGCCACCCCAGAAGACATTTGTGTAGGAGACTGGGATGCCTGCTTTTTCGAGATGTGCATCGATTGCCGCTTTGTGAGCTAGCACTTTTGGTTTCTCCGTGCCGTGCATGACACCCATGATATTCACGCCGCCAAAGTTCGGGCCGCCCTCGCGCCAATATGCGTGAGTCATGCAATAATGCCGGCCTACCTCACCGCCGGCTTCGATTTCCCGTCCTTTTGGGACTGCCCAGTGGAAAAGACCGTTAAAGCGGGTAACGCGCTCGCCTGTTTCTGACGGCTTTACATGTTCTAAGAATGTGGAAAAGCGGCCTATCACCTTTTTTTCGTTGAGTGACTTCGAAACTTCACAAAAACGCTCAAGGCTCACTCCGGCTTCTTCCGCCCGGCCAGCCCAAGGGCTTTCACAGATTTCTGTGGGAGTGAGTTCTTCTTTCAGGACTAAAAGGATTCTCCATTCTTCCTCGGTGAGGTCCGCTGGGACGGTAGTCATCATGACTGCTGGCTCATCGGCTTTTTCGCCAGGTTCCATGGTTTTCCTGCGGACATGGCCGACTCCTAATGCAAAGACGCCATTGGCAGGCATAAGTAGGTATTCAGTTGCGCCGGTGAGGCAGAGGAGTTTTGTGGCGTGAAAATCAAGTGACTCGCCTACTGGGACTTTCAGGGTCGTCCAAAGCCGGTAGCCGGAGCCAGAGACTTCGTGATCCGTTGAGCGGATGACCACATGGCCTGAGAAGGGATCGTTCTGCGCCATGAAATCGAAGGCGGCATTCAATTTTTCCTCAGGCACTTTCCAGGCCACCAAGGCCCCATGGGCAAGTTTTGTGGCGAGCATGGTCTGGCGGACGCGGCGGATGATTCCCGCCTCAAGCATGGCGCGGATTCGGGTGATCACTGTCTCGAGCTCGACTCCGGATTTCTCTGCGATGAGCTGAAATGGCTGCTCTTGAAAGCCGGCAATGAGGTCCTTGAAATCGCCAGAATTCTGGCATTTACGGGATCAGAAATGGAAGTAGGGATGTCGGTGGTCATTTGTTTCAAAGTGTCGATTGGAGAAAAACAGAATTTTATACGCTGTTGTGGGAGAGTTTCGTTCAGGGCTGGCAGGGAAGCAGAGTTTCGAGGTAGTCTAGGGCAGCTTGACGATTCTGCAGGCGGTTTTCAAGTTGTTCAGTCTGGATGGTTTCTAAGATTTCTTTAAAAACTGGTCCGGGCTTCAGACCTGCGGCAATGAGATCACGGCCTGTGATGAAGGGAACAGGAATTAAAGGTTCTGCTGCGAATTCCAGCATCTTTTTATCTAGAAATTCGTAGTTATCGGTGAAGCCATTCGACGAGGCGCAGTCGACTCGGTGAAGCTCCATTTCTAGATCGAAAGTGGGGACGGACATGAACCGTTTCAGTTTTGCCTGGCGCATTTGTTGCACATTCATAAACTGCATGTGGCGCCTTACGAGGTGCTCTACATCGCGGATGGTTGCATTAGGATAGCGCAAGCGTGTGAGGATTTCCCGGGCCATTTCGGCACCTAAGGAATCGTGTCCGTTGAAGCGGATGCGGCCATCAGGATCGCGAGTTTGCGTGGGGGGCTTTGCGATGTCATGGAGTAGGGTGGCGAGGCAGAGAGTAAGCGGTGCGGAGGGTGCCAACATGTCCAGCATGATGGAGGTATGGGTGAAAACATCGCCTTCGGGATGCCATTGTGGGGGTTGCTCACAGCCGATTAGAGGATAGATCTCGGGGAGAAAATGCTCGATGAGTGAGGTTTCCACGAGCAGTTGGAGGCCATGCCGCCGGTTTGGAGACGTGATGATTTTTGAAAACTCATCGCGGATTCTTTCGGGAGATATTTTTGTAAGCAGTTGCGCGTTTTCTTGGATGGCGGAGTGAGTAATTTGCTCGAGAGGAAATTGGAGAGTGGTAGAGAAGCGAACTGCACGGAGGAGGCGCAGGGCGTCTTCCTGAAACCGTTTTTGCGGATCTCCGATGGCGCGGAGTGTTTTAGATTTTAAGTCATTTAAACCGCCTACGTAATCAATGATTTCACCTGATTGCGGGTTTTCAAATAGGCCATTGATTGTGAAATCGCGGCGCTGCGCGTCTTCCTCTGGAGACGAAAAGACGACTTTCTCCGGGCGGCGTCCATCTTTGTATGAACCGTCTGTGCGGAAGGTTGCGATTTCGATATGATGGCCATGGTGCTTAGCGATGATTACCCCGAAATGGGCACCAACCTCATTGGAATGGGGCAGTAACTTGAGAACTTCTTCCGGCTTAGCAGAGGTGGCAATATCGTAATCGGAAGGTTCCAGGCCGAGGAGTTTGTCGCGGACGCATCCACCTGCAAAGTAGGCGATATGGCCTTGGGAAAATAGAAGAGCAGCAAGATCTCTGGCAGCTTCTTCTGGCGACATATTTGCGGGCTAAATTCTAGCGCGGATGGGATCTCCCGAGCGTAGTTTTCAAAGGTAGTGCTTAGAGAGTCGTATCAGGTAGGCGCAGAAGGCCTAAAATGCGCTCTAAATCATCGTCACCGTAGTATTCTATCTCGATTTTGCCCTTTTTGATGTTGTGGGCGATGGCGACATGAGTTGCGAGGTGCTCCTGCAGGCGTTTGGTGAGCTCGCGAATGTGAATGTCTACTTCCTTTGGCGGGGAAGCCTTAGGGTTTACAGAATTTTTAGAGTTAGCGAGGAAGGATTGGGTGAGTTTTTCAGCTGCGCGGACGGTGAGTTTACGGCGGATGATTTGATCCGCTGCTAGTCTCTGGGTATCGGCATCTTTCAAACCAAGAACGGCCTTTGCATGGCCCACGCTGATCTGGCCTTGGGCGAGATTCATCTGGATATCTGGATGGAGATCAAGAAGCCGCATGGCATTTGCGACGGAGGCCCGGGATTTACCCACACGAGTAGCAATTTCTTCTTGTTTTAGGGTGAATTCTTTGGCGAGGCGCACGTAACCTGCTGCTTCTTCGATGGGATTGAGATCCTCACGCTGGAGGTTCTCGATGAGGGCCATCTCGAGGACATCCCGGTCAGAGGCTGTGCGCTCAATGACTGGAACGTGAGTGAGACCCAATTTTTTGGAGGCCCGCCAGCGACGTTCACCGGCGATTAATTCGTAATTCCCTCCTACTAAGCGGGCGATGAGTGGCTGGATGATTCCGTGCTGGCGAATCGAGTCTACGAGATCGTCCAAGGGCGCATCTACGAAGCGATTCCTCGGCTGCAGAGGTGAAGGGATGACTTTGTCAATGGGGATTTCTTGCACCCTAGGCGCATCATCTTTGCCGCCAGCAGGGTCTCTTCCGGGCAGGGCTTGGTTCTTTTTTATGAGGGCGCCTAGTCCTTTGCCGAGTGCGGGTTTTGCCATGGGGCGGCGACTATTGCGGAAATGACAAAGGTAGGGAAGTGGATTTCAGAATTTTTAAAATTTTCTCAAAAACTTCACAGAATACAAACATTTAGGAGTCTATGATTCTGTATTTGTGAAGGCGCGCTTGCTAAGCTCTGCGTATTTCCCGCCAGCTGCCAGTAGCTGCGAATGGGTGCCTTGCTCGATGACAACGCCTTTCTCGAGGACGTAAATCTGATCTGCATCGCGGATTGTCGAGAGGCGGTGGGCGATGACGAAGGCTGTGCGGTTTTCCATCAAGCGGTCGAGTGCTGCTTGGATCTGGTGCTCTGTTTCTGAGTCCACAGATGCAGTTGCCTCGTCAAGGAGGAGAATTGGGGCATTTTTCAGTAAGGCGCGGGCGATAGATAGTCTCTGTTTCTCACCGCCCGATAGTTTCACCCCGCGTTCGCCCACATTTGTGTCGAGGCCTTCGGGTAGTGCTTTGACAAAGGTGTCACCGTTGGCGGCGTTCAACGCACTCCAAAGTTCTGCCTCAGTAGCGTCTCGGCTGGCCAGAGAAAGGTTTTCGCGGACGGTGCCGTTGAAGAGGAAGGGCTCTTGCGTCACATACGCGAGCTGGCTGCGGAGGGAAGTTTTATTGAGCGATGAAATATCGATCCCATCTAAAAGGATCTTGCCGGAGCTTTTTTCGTAAAACCTTGCTAAAAGGGACAACAAAGTCGTTTTCCCAGCCCCAGTGGTTCCTACAAGGGCAATGGTTTGGCCGGGTTCTGCGGTAAGAGAAATGCCGCGCAGGGTGGGGATGTCTTGATAGGAGAAATGGACATCTTTAAATTCCACAAGGCCGTTGATGCGTTGGTTGAGCAGGGTGCCGCCAGTGGCGTGTTGCTCCTCTTCTGCATCCAGAATTTCAAAAACTCGGTCGGCAGCTGCTTTCCCGGACAGGAGCATTTGATTGAGCGAATTCAATCGGTCAATCGGCTCATAAAATAACGAGAGCGAGAGCAGAAATTTTGTAAAATCGCCTATGGTCATTGTCCCATTCATGATGGCGGAACCGCCAACTCCAAGGACGAGGACATAGCCGATCATGCGGACAAATGACATACTGGGAGAATAAATGGCCCACCAGCGCATCATCCGCAGGGAGGCTGTCCTGAGGGAATTTGATGAATCATTAAACCGGGAATGCTCAACATTTTCCGCCGCGTAGCTTTTGATTTGGCGGATGCCGGCGATGTTGTCGTGGAGCAGGGCGTTTAAGTTTGAGGTCGCCTCCCGTTGGTTTTTATACCGATCACGCCCATGAGTTGCGTAAAACCAAGCGCCGATGGCGAGAAGGGGCACTGGCACGGTGGCCCATCCGGCGACGACGGGATTTAGGATATATAAATAGATGCCAAAGCCGAGAACCTGCAGAACAGCGATAACCCCTTGCTCAATGCCATCGATGAGCACTCTTTCCATGTTTGTGACGTCCTCGACAACGCGCGTCATCACATCGCCAGTGCGGCGTGTATCAAACCAATCTAGAGGTAAGCGTTGAATTTTTTCATAAAGATCAGAGCGGATGTCGTAGATGACTTTCTGTTCAAAGTGGTTATTGATGAAGATCCGGGCGCTATTCAGGCCATCGCGGACCATGAACGCTAAGAGTGCCATGATTACCCAGAACAGAAACTTGTCATGGCGCTCAGGATTCGGAAGGATTTCATCTACTGAATAGCCGGTAATCGTAGGAAATACAAAGAGTGCAGCTGTCATTCCGATGGCACAAACAAGCTGTAGGGAAGCAAGCTTTGGGTATCGTTTTAAGTAGGAAAAGACTCTGACTATGGAATTCATGCGGTGGGGGAGGCACGCTTGGCGTGAGACATGCGCTTGTAAAGGCAAGCTTGCCGCAGAAGTTAATTTAAAATTATAGGAATTTTGGCATTGCCGTTCGTATTGCCAATCTCATAAGGTGCTGCCCACCTCCGGAACTTAACGCTTTTTTCAAACCCTCATGGCCAATATTTTAGGTATAATTACAGCACTCGTCCTCACTCTTGCAGCATTTGTTGCCATAAAAAACAAAGAGCGCCTGCAGACGGAAATCAGCTCTCGGGATTCTGAAGAGGCTAGCCTTGTCGTAAGTCAAGACAGGCTGAAGGCAGCTCAAGAGGAACTGCGCCGTCTGCCGCTGGAAACTGAAGGTATCAATACCCAGATTGCAGCTAAAACTGAAGAAGAGACAGGATTGAACGAGGAAAACGATGCCTTGAAAGCTGCTATCGAGACCAAGACGAGTCAGATTGCTTCGAACAGAACGCGGCTTGACGAAATTCGCAGCAAGACTGATCGCCTCGGTGGAATTCAGGACCTTGCTCCTAAGATGAAAGCGATGCGCATTGAACTTGAGGAGCTGGATCTAGTGATTGATCAAAAAGAAGCTTCCCTTGCGAATTTGACGTCGGAATCAACAAATACTGTGGCAGAGGCGGACCGCAGGAAGAAAGAGTTTGAGGATTTTGCGAATGGCAAATCTTTGGCGACACTCAAAACGCGGATCCGCAGTATTTATCCAACTTGGGGCTTCGTCACACTGGCTGATGGTAATAATTCTGGCGTCATTGCAAACTCTACATTGGACGTTGTTCGCGACGGAGGAACCATTGCGAAATTACTTGTCACTGCTGTTGAGAGCAGAACCTCATCTGCGACCATTATTCCAGACAGCATAGTAGAAAATGCAGTCTTAATGGTCGGCGATCGCGTAGTCCCTAGCGTTGATGAACCAAGTGCCGAAGACGGCGTGACGGCTGTTAGCAACTAATAGACCAGCCTTACCACACACTTTAAAACCTATCCCTACGATTTATGAAATTTCTTTTCCCAATCCTCGCCATTCTAGTTTGCATCGGCGCGGCATATTTCAGCTTAGTGCAATCTGAAAAATTTGATGGAGTGCAGGCAGAGCGTCTCACTGCCATCGATACGAACAAACAAGTTACTGCCAATGCAGATGCAGCAGATGTCCGTATTGCCGAAGAGGAAGCAATTCTTGAGCAAGCAAAAGACGATTTAGCAGTTGTCACGCAGAGTGTTCTTGCATTGGAGTCAACTGCAGGTGCTCTCAAAGGAGACGAAGCCAAATTGAATACGCAGATTGCTCAGCAAGATGAAGAGTTTTTGCAGCTAGAGAAAACACTTGCAGAGGTGCAAGCGGCCTTTGAGGACCTTGGCGAAGATATCGACATTGACAATCTAGGTGAGAAAATCGCCGAAATGGAAGAAGAGGTAGCGGCTAAGAAGGAAACAGATGAAACCTTGGATTCCCAAATTGAAAAGGCAAACGTCACGTTAGCTTCTAACAAAGGCGAGGTGCAACGGCTCGTTGAGCGTAAAGTGGCACGCGACAAGCGGATTTCTAGAAATGCTATGGAAGCACGCGTGACTGCGGTTGATCAAGATTGGGGTTTCCTAGTGATTGGTGCTGGCTCGAATTCCGGTTTTACACCTCAGACAACTCTATTAGTCCGCCGTGATGGAAAACTTATTGGTAAAGTATCGCCATCCTCAATTGAGCCTACTCAGACAATTGCCGAAATCGATATGGACACTTTAGCTCCGGGTGTGCGTATTCAACCTGGTGATAGAGTTATTCTAGCAAAGCCGTCAGCGAATTGAGCTCGATCACTATTTTCTCATAATACAAAGCGGACGTAATATGAAACTTTTCCTAACAATCTTTCTAAGTGTTATAGCGCTATCGTCATGCGCTGAAAAGGAGGAGCGCAGACCAATTGGTCCAGTTTCAGATACTAGCAAAATCCCGTGGAATTCCCCAGTCGCCGGACAGGGCGGGGGGCAATTTGGGATGCTTCCTCAGAATCAATACCGCCGTTAATGGTAGTATTTAATTGTCGTTAATCGCGGTGATACGGACTACCTACGCGGATTGTTTCTAAACGATAAAGTTGCTCGGTCAAAACGAGTAGCGCCAGTTCATGTTGCATGGTTAGCTTGGACAGACTAAGAACTGCATCGCATTGATTTCTCATGTCCGCAGTATGGCCATCGGAGCCTCCAATTAGAAAGCAGATCGTCTTAGTCGCACCATCCAACCGAAAGCTTTCGAAGAGTCCTGACAGTTCTCGGGTAGTCATTGCGGCGCCGCGTTCGTCCAGAGCGATGCGGTAGCAATTTTCGGAGGCTTTCAGTAGCTGTTCTGACACCTTTTCCGGCGTCCCATCCTTGATTGAGATCAGCTCATATTCACCATAGCGACTTAGCCGCTTCATATACTCGGCGATTCCAGACTTCGCATAGGAAAGTGCAGTTTTACCGGCGTAGATGATATTGAACTTCACTGAGTTCTAGTTTGACCGCTTCTTGGTAGGAATCCAGCCTTTGCGTATGGCCGAAGAATCGATGTATGAGAAACAAGGAATTTTGGATGAATACCTGCTTTTTCACTATGGCACAAAAGAACAGATTCTTCCTTCTGAGATTACGTATGCAAAGGGGATGGAAGACGCACTAGGCTTCGCCGAGCGGACTGCAAGATATTTCCCGACTCGAGCAGTCAGCAGGGGTTTGGATCTTGGATGTGCCGTAGGTAGATCGACCTTTGAGATGGGCAAGATTTGTGAGCAAGTTCTCGGAATCGACTATTCACACTCGTTTATTGATGCAGCAGATAGAATCAAACGCGGTGACAGCGTGGAGTTTCATCGCAAAGATGAAGGACATCAAAGCGTGGAACTTTCTGTAGATGTAGATGCTGAACTGTTGAGCAATAAGGTGAGTTTTATGCAGGGCGATGCGATGAATCTCCCGGCGGATTTAGGCACTTTCGACCATGTGCATGCTGCAAATTTACTTTGTAGACTTCCAGATCCTGAGAAACTTCTGAGGAGGTTGCCGGGCCTTGTGAAGTTTGGGGGGACTTTGGTGTTAGCTACACCCTGCACTTGGTTAGCCGAATTTACTCCACCAAACAAATGGCCGAAGGATTCGACACAAGTCTGGCTCAAGGGGCACCTAGGGGACTCTTTTGACTTGGTAGAATCAGTAGACGAACCATTTTTAATCCGTGAGACCGCTAGGAAGTTCCAGTGGACATCTTCTCTGGTGACCGTCTGGAAGCGAAAATGATGCTGAGCTCTAGCCCTGAGTTCTAATTATGTTTCTTTCTAAGGAAGGGTGGCAAGTCTAGGTCTTCGCCATCAAAGACGTTTGGATTCTCGCCTTCAAAACGGCCTTTTGGAGATTTATCGAAGGCAAGTTCACTTTGAGGACTTGGTCCTTTGCTATCTAATTTTAGCTGCAACGTCTCTGCCACATCGGTAGAGCTCGGGAGATTCTCTTTCGTTTTATCAAGAGGTGCGAAGGTCTCATCATCCTTTGCGACTGCCGCTTCAGGACTCCATTTCTCCTTCTTCACGGGTGTATTTTCGCTCTCTTCTGAAGGTGCGGCCTCGTTGGTTGCAGATTTCTCTGAGGGAGCAAGAGAGAATGGTCCTGCTGAATCCGGTGCTTTTTCTGGAATGCTTTTCGATGATTCTGCAGGTGGCGCTGGATTGGTAGGCATGGTGACCACCGCAGTCGGAAGTGTTTTTATAGATTCCGGTGGCTTAGGCGGCTCTGGAGCCGATGCGGCTGGGGCGGGTTCAGGTTTTGCGGCTGCAGAACTGTCATCGCGAGTCGTTGCTGTAGACTCTAAAGTTTTGCTTTTATCAGGCAGTTCCAATTTCGCAACTGACTTTGGTGAAGAATCGGGAGTCTTAATTTCTGGCTTCGCTGGCTCTCTTGGTGGCGATGTTTGTGGGCGCTCTTCCTCTGAAGGTTCGACAATTCTTTCTTGAGCGGCTTGATCGCTTTTGCCTGAAAGTGCGTCTTCTGGAAGTGCGCTAATCAAGGTGATTGAAAGTTCATCGCCCATTGCGGGGTCGATGGCTGCGCCGAACAATACGTGTGCTTTTTCTGGAACGTGCTTCTGAAGGTTTTGCATCAAGAGCTCGATTTCGAAGAGGGTAAGAGATTCGCCACCTGAAAGATGCACTAGGACAGTTTGAGCTTCTTTGAGAAGAGCGCCTTGGTTCAAAAGGGGACTATTTAGGGCATTTTTGAGCGCTTTTGCAGCACGGTCTTTGCCGTCCGCCACACCTGAGCCGAACAAACAGCGCGAGCGGGTTGTCCGCAGGGCAGACATCAGGTCATCCAGCCCTACGTTGATAAGTCCGGGCCTTACGACGAGGCGTATCACAGCTTTGATTGACTCAGAAATCATTTTGTCAGCTGCTGAGAAGGCTTCGTGGATCCCTTGTTTTGCTAGAACAAGCTCGCCCATGCGGTTGTTATCAAATGTGACGAGGGCGTTTGACAGCACGGCTAGCTGATTGAGTGCGGTTTCTGCCTGTTCACGTCGCCTTCTCCCCTCAAAGAAAAACGGCATCGTTGCAAAAACGACCACGAATGCCCCTTCCTCGCGAGCAATTCTGGCTAAAATTGGTGCTGCACCTGATCCCGTGCCACCGCCTAGGCCAGTGCATAGGAAGATGATTTGCTGGCCCTTCATGGCCTCGCGGACTTTCGTTTCCGCTTCCAACATGGCTTGCTGGCCGAGTTCAGGATCGCCGCCAGTTCCTAGGCCTTTCGTGAGATTCACACCTAACTGAAGTTTTTCCTTTGCCAAGGAGGCATCCAAAGTCCGGATATCTGTGTTGAGTGCCAAAAGCTCGGCCCCTTCTATGCTATCAAGGGCTATGCGCTCGAGCATGTTAGCGCCCGCACCTCCCAAACCTATAATTTTGACTGCAGAGGAGGGGATTTCCTGTTGTTGGTCTCGTGAGTAGCTGATCATTGTGAGGATAGTTTAGGTAGTTTGTGGTCAATCATTTCCAAAGGGCCAGAAAAGCCGGAACAGTTTTCCGATGCAACCGATCGGCTTAGTATCTTCAGTTTCCAGAATTTGTGCATAGCGTATTAGGCCTATTGCGGTTGCAAATTGGGGGTCTTTAAAGGATGGATGATCAGAATCTGTGTTTTCGCCAGGTTCTGGCCGATAAATATCGCGTCCGAAGACATCAAAGGCCAATTCGGAAAAACCATTCATGAGGCTTGTTCCACCGGTGAGAAAAACGCCTGCCCCGATGGCCTCGACAGCACCTTCCGGCAGACGCGCACTCACCAGCTTCAGCGTTTCCTCAAGTCTTTGACGAATGATTTCATTGAGAATCGTCCGTTTGACTTCGACATCTGCATAGCCATCCTCGTCGTTGAGTTTTGCTACTCCAACGGAAAGCCCAGGATCTGCAGAAGCGGAACCTTCAAGAATCTTCAGCCTCTCTGCTTTTGAAAATGGCAATCCCGTCACTAGATGGATATCGTTCGTCACATGATCGCCACCTACGGGAACACAACCTGAGGCCGCTATAGAACCATCGAGGTAGAGCGCGTAATCTGTGGTGCCGCCGCCAATATCTATTAAAAGTGCGCCGCGGAGCCGCTGCTCTTTATCAAGGGCCATTTGGGCAGTTGCGATAGGCGCAAAAACAATGTCATCTACTTCTAATGGGCACTCGCGGACTAGCTTGATCGAGTTCTGAATCCGATTTGTGATTCCGTGAACGATGTGAAAATCGGTTTCCAAGGTCTTTCCAAAAAAGCCTAAAGGCGATGCCGTATGTTCGAGGCCATCGACTATATATCGTCGGATGATGGAATGTAAGCAGGCGTGATCTTGTGGGTAATGGACATCTCTGCCAAGGTTACAAGCCTCTTCCAAATGATCCGCTAGTATGTTCTGCTGGTACTCAGGAAGGCGAAATGTTCCCCGGTTGTTTACCCCTTGGATATGGGACCCTGTAACCGCGAGAGAAATCGAGCCAATCTCTACGTCACTGGCATCTTCCGCACGGGCTAAAGCATCTTTCAGGCAAGCTCGTGCTTGGGGGAAATCCGATATTTCACCTTTCCTGACCCCGGCTGATTTCGTGACGCCGATTCCAAGAATTTTCACCGCACTATCAGGCTTCACTTCGCCGACTACGATGCAAGTTTTGCTCGTGCCAATTTCGAGCCCAACGTGGATTTTTGATCTGCGCGCCATAATTAGTTCCGGTTCAAAAGTTTTCGCACGTCACTTTCTGCATGGTGAGCTTGGTTTCCTAACGATGGCTCCTCGAATACCGGGATGGCCCTTGGCGGGGGAGCCTCTCCATCGATAGTGATTGGCACGTTGCGCTCAGGAATTAAATTGATGGTATGAATTTTGTAGGACTTTTGATGCGCGTGGTGCAGTGCTTGGCGTAATTTTTCTAACTGCCGCTCATGATTGCGTAGGCCGAATGTAGCCTCGGTTCCTGAATGCGTTGTCACTTTGATAGACCAAAGATTATCACGTGAGAAGGTATCGATTTCTGCAAGATCGGCAGGAAAATCCTTTCTGAACATGGTGAGTAGCGATGAGTAATCGCGGTAGCTCGGATGGATCACTACACCTGCGTCGTCGAGTAAGGGCTCGGCAGTTTCATCAACGATGAGGACTGGGAGTTGGGTGGCAAGAGCGAGTTGACCACTAGGACATGGATAGACGTATCCGTTTTGGTCGATTAGACTGGAGCCGACACGGCGGGTTCGGTGCGCGTTCTGAGTATCAACCGCAAGCCAAGCAATCGGCTTTCTAGCCGCCACCTCGAATATTAGTGTTCCAGGCAATTCGCGCGTTACAGTTGCAGATACAAGAGCTGGGTTTTGGTTCAATTTCTCAGAAAGTTCGCTAACTTTGAATTGGAAGATACTTTTTGATAGATCTATCGAAAGCGAATCTACCAAAGTCTCCTCATCAACTACGTTGTTCTCGTTCAAACGAATCTCCTGCAAACGGAAATCGGGATTTTCCAAAAAAGTGCGCTGCATTGCCTCACGAATTCCGTACGCAAGAGCTAAGCAAGCCATCATGCCAACCGTTGCTTTGCCGAGGAGCTTCGTGTAGCGGATTGTGTTACACCAAGCAATCCGAGGTGTCATCACATCTGCACGAAGAATCTTCGCTTGAGAGCGTCTACTCTTTGATCTTGATGAACTACGTCGCATGTTTGGCATGACTATCTATTACCATGCAGCAGTCGCTACTCCGCAGCTGCTTGAAAAGTAATCACGCCTAGAATGTTTAACTGATCCTAATTGTCAATCAATATGGAATGTCTGGGATGAGCTAAATATCCGATCGAAGTAAACTCAGAAGCGATTTCGTGTAAAAAATCGAAGAGGAGTAGCTTTGAATTTTAGTTCGCCGTGGCTGTCATCAAGTCTACCCACCGGCCTGCCTTTGACCTGAATCCATATTGGCTTTGACCAATTGTTCAGAGCAGGCTCGGGCGTCGCGGGTTCCTTCGAAGATTTTCGAAATAGAGGCAAAGCTGGGAGTGAGGCGATCTGCTTTTTTAGTGCCTCAGCTTCTCTCCGAACACGCAACAACGAGCCCATCGACGCAAAATCTACGATGATGGCTGTCGGCTGGGAGGAAATCTGGAAGCTCGTGGAGCCTTCCGTAAATCGCATACTACCCGCCACTGAGGCGAGTATCTGGCTTAATTCAGTTCGCATCATTGCGCGCGCGAATCTTCATGGCGCCGTTAATCACCCACTTTGCGCTTGTGGCCTCACCGCCCGCACTGCTCGGCACTGTAACCTCCAGATTTTCAAGTTCGTATGTGATTTCGGAATGGCGCTCGGTAAGCCTGTCATACAGTGCGATTGCAAGATCTGGCCAGGTAGTTGCTTGTGGCTTTTCGTTTTCCATAACGCAACCGTATCGTGGGACTAGGACTTTGCAAGTGATGCCATGCCTAGTTTTCAAGAATAGTGCTGATACAAGCTGGCAATACTCTAACAGAACGAGAGCGAAATTTTTTCAGGAAATATCTTGTAAGGTTAAGATACTCTAACTATCTAAAACGCCCGCCAGAGTAACTCTCTAGCAGATGCGGATCTAATCCGCGAACCAAACCAACAACAACAACAACATGAAATTAATTGCAACTACAGCAGTCGGCGCCATTGCCCTCGGCTTTTCCACATTCTCTGCAAATGCTGCGACTACAGCAGTAGGGAATGCCCTCCAAACAACTGGTAACACAGCAGCGGAAGCAGGCCGCGGTCTTCTTTCCGCTCCTACTCGCATCGCTAACGTCGCCAACGACGAGCTCCCAATGATCCAACAAGGCGTTCAAGAATTCGGTCTCTCCGGTTTCATCGACTGGACTGACGACACTTCATACGCAGCGAGCCTTACCTACGCTTGGTTCATCACTGATTGCTTCCAGTTTGGTTTCCAATTCGGCGTAAGCGGCGTGAATTCCGATGCGAACCTCTAATGCAGGTCTCTTCGGTGAGCACAACTTCCTCACAGGCACGAAGTGGGTTCCATTCATCGGTGCAGGTGTGAACTACAAGCGTATCGACGGTGGCGGTAGCTCCAACGACACGGTTGAAGGTGTTGCTACAGTAGGTGTAAAATACTTCCTCCGCTCCGACATGGCACTCAGTATCTCCGGCTCCGGTGGCTGGGTATTGGACGGTCCTGACGGTGACGACGGTTTCGCAAGCCGCGTAAACTTCGGTCTTCGTTTCTACTTCTAAGCCTTAAAAACTTAAGTCTTAAATATGAAAGGCCACTCTAGCGATAGAGTGGCCTTTTTGCGTCGTAAGGGAGTCGTTCGATCAATACTCAAATGCCGTTCCAGAAAACCCTCTTACTAGTTTCGGTACAGAACGATTTTTGAAGCCCGTCCGCGCCGCGGAGCGTCTTTGCTAATCAGATCTCTTTTCCCCCGTTGTTCTACGATCGTAGTCCAATCACTTCCATTGCCGTTGATAGTGATGGCGGCTAACGTGCGATCTAATTTGAACATCGGGTCGCGATCATATTTCTGATCAGAGCGACCAAGGGCATATGCTAAACCACCTAAGAGCTCCAGTCTCCCAGATCTCCCGTCGAAGATCACTTGTTGACCTTCAGTTTTATAACCCAGAAGCCATACTTTGCCCCCGTTGCTCTGAATCATTGGCGCGTCGCTAATAAACTCGCAGTTGACCTGTCGGCCCCAGACTGACTGTGGATGCTTGATACGTAAGGGGACCCCAATAGTGTCCTCGAAAAATACATCGCCGCTGCCGCGACGGGTATTTTCATACCCCCCATGCATATCAACATGCCGAAATACGACAGATCTAGTGCTGTCATACAGGATCCGTTTATAGGTGTCGGATGAGGCACCTTTCTTAACACCTTTACTAAACCAAAAATGCTCGATAATCAAAGGTTTGCCAGCGCCCGTGATGCGCAACAAAGTTGTTCCCTCGAACGAATCTCTGTTTGCACCTATTGAAGACTGGAAACCAGTGATCCGACGAACTGTAGGAGGAATAACCAAAGTCTCTGTGATGCTGTAACTTCCGTTTGGGAAATATACGATAGGTTTGCCAGAGTTTAGAGCCTTTTGTATAGCAGCAGTTTGATCGTCAGATTCCGCCATGTAGAACTCCGTAGCATCCTGCCATTCGTCGGGATTCTCTGAAACATATTCCGGTGATTGTTTGATCGGGAGTTTCATCTGTTCTGACGGGCCCTCGCCTATCGCGGCCCCAGAAATCCATTCCGCAAGCTTGCCAGCAGGAATAGTCTCTTTCTCACTATTTCGGGTGTTCACTACTGCCGAATTGTAACCTTCAAAATTTATATTCCGCAGAAGCATGGAACCAGTGTTGTTTATTGCAGGGACTTTGCCGCCCCCTTCAAAAGTCCCGTTGATCACTACGATCATTCCATTATCGTGACGGTTTTGTGATATTACAGGAACGCTGTTTTCGCTGTGTAGATTCTCGAAAAAGAGCCCGTTTTGTTTGTTGTCTACATCTACAATGTTTTGGTCCCTCAATCGAATGTTATGAAAGGTAATGCCATACTGACCATGGCGGTCGCTACGGATCCCCGTGTCATAACCTACAATCGTAGTGTTCTTAATTAGCGCAGGTCCGGGCCATTCCCGACTCATGTCTAAGCCGACTACACCTTGGCCATCCTCGGAGCGTATTGTTACGTTACGAATAGCTCCACGATTATTACAGATATAATCTATACCGACCGCACCAGGATTTCCTGATCCAGAGCTTACTACCATATTGAAGATGTTGTGACGGAAGGCACGGTTACCACCTCCACCCTTTCTTGGGTCTTCAGAGCCAGTAACAATGACTGGTCGAGGTTTCTTCGGATCTTGAAACAATGGATGCTTGTCCTTGATTTTTATTGTTACCACAGACTGCCTTTCGCCCATCAACATCACTCCTGATCGCCAACCATCAGACCAGCTATCATCTACTTTACCCTCTAAAGTATCAGAGATTAAGTAAGTCCCAGCAGGGAAGTAGATAAAAGGGGGGCGGCTGTATCTAGAATTATCTGCCAAAGCCTTGTTTAGTGCTTTCTTGATCGCCGGAAGATCATCTGCCAGACCGTCCCCCTTTGCTCCAAAGTCCCTTACGTTCAACATTCCAGACCCTGGGTACAATGGAATCACATCCTCAAATGCGAACAGTGAGGAGGAGAGCCAGAAGTAACTTAGGATAACTGACCTGATTGTGTTTCGCATCGCAGACATATCCTCTCAATAGCGCATTGACCCTTCCTAACCAAATGGTTTCGGGAAGCTATTCAGCGTGTGGATGCTCTCCACAAGAAATAGTTGTCCTAGTTGTCCTTAGAGTTCCAGAGATAGCTCCGCAATCTTTAGGCAAAGTTCTGGAAAAGGTAATCCCCCGGCTGCTGCTGACATAGGCAGAAGTGAAGTCTCCGTCATACCTGGAATGGTGTTGGCTTCCAGAACGTAGGGATTGTCTTCGCGATCAAGCATCACATCCACCCTAGAATAAACCTCGAGGTTCAAGGCTTGATGTGCCGCCACCGCTGCCGCTTGCACTTTGAGTGTGGTTTCTAGATCTAAATCGGCTGGGCAAATATACTGTGAGCCCGTGGACTTGCCGGACAGCCACGGATACTTCGTGGCCATATCATATACGCCCTCCGGAGGAATGATATGAACGATAGGGTATGCCTTCCCGTCTATCACCGGGACGGTAAGCTCCGCACCAGTAATAAATTCTTCGATGAGAAGCTCGTTAGAGTGCTTGGATGCTTTAGCGATTGCTGCTTGAGCACTTTCCTGTTCCTTCACAATCTCTATCCCGACTGATGATCCCTCCCTAGGGGGTTTCACCACGAAAGGTGCAGGAAAATCGGGTAAAACTACACCTGCTGAGCAGTCAATTACCTGAGACTTAGGAGTCGGCACACCGTTATCGATGAAGGCTTTTTTGGCTAATGCTTTGTCGAAGGCAATACGTGAAGAATTTGCCCTTGCACCGGTATAGGCTATGCCTTTTGCATCCAGCAGAGCCTGAAGCTCACCGTCTTCACCAAAGGTTCCATGGATTAAATTGAAGCAAAGTCCTATCTCATCAGGTATCTCAAGATCCACGGAATCCACTACCAGAGGCACCGCGTTTAAGCCCGAAGAACGGAGAGCTTTCAATACTGCTTGACCCGAGGCGATAGACACCTGTTTCTCAGATCCCGGGCCGCCCATCAGGACGGCAATTTGCATATCGTTCAACTTACTTGAGGGGCTTGTCATAGTCATATTTCATTAAAATTGTAGCTCATCATCACCTATAATTTTTAATTCCGTATCAAGCGTTATACCGCGCTTCTCGAGAGACTCCTTTTGAATTGACTCAATAAGTGTAATGACATCCGCCGCCGAAGCATTTCCAGAATTTGTGAGGAAATTTGCATGAATGTCTGAGACCATTGCTGTCCCTATCGTAGTTCCCTTGAAGCCGAGGTCTTCAATGAGTTTACCAGCGGGAATCTCCTTCGGATTTTTGAAGGTGCAGCCTGCAGATGCAGCAATTGGCTGGCTTAGCTTTCGTTTCTCTCTAGATTGCAGCCAGCGGTTCTGAATATTAGCAGAGGAATCGGGTATACCTTCTGAGCTCGACCTGTAGTGCGAAATTTCTCCGCAACTCCGGGGTGTTTCGATACCCAGCTTCAATCTCCGAACGCTTGCGGGACCGAATCTGACCGTCTTCATCAAGGAAAGTTATTCTTACGACTTGATCGAAAGTTTCAATACCCATCGCACCCGCGTTCATTCGCAAAGAGCCTCCGACATTTCCCGGAATACCCTCCATCCACTCAAAGCCTCCCAGACCGTTTGAGCCAGCAAACGACGCAACTTTCTTTAACCGAACCCCTGCTCCAGCAACCACGTGTCCTTTCTCATTGAGCCGAAGCTCGCCAAACTCTCCGCCCTTCGGCTGTATCACGGCACCTCGTATTCCTCCATCGCGCACCAGTAGGTTGGAACCTCTACCAAGAACGCGGATAGGGACTCCTCGATCTCTACACGATTCCACTATCGTTGCAAATGCACCAAATGTGCTTGGTTCAAACCAATACTGAGCAGGTCCGCCAATACGGATCGTACTATGTTTCAACATCGGTTCATATAACTTAGCTACCAGTTCAGAGGGCGACGTAGAAGAGGATAGGTCCTCCATAACCTTTAAATCAGCAACGATACGTTTGCCTACCTCGTGAATGTTCCCCGCACCCAAAGTTAATAACAGATCTCCTGTTTTCATTTCATTGCCCACTTCGAGATGGGCCTTCCTGAAATCGGACAAAAACACACCCTTCGTTGGTCCGTTGGCATGCAGTGCATCGATGATTGTTTGGCCACTCACACCTTCAATTGGAACTTCAGACGCCGGATACACATCAGTAACATAGACCCGATCCGCCTTTTGTAAGACAAGTCCAAAGTCATTCGCAAGTGCTTGCGTGCGGCTATATCGATGAGGTTGAAAAAGTATAACTAACCTTCCTGGCGCAAGGGAACGAGCAGTTTGAATCGTTGCCTCGATCTCAGTAGGGTGATGCCCATAATCATCAATCACCCTGTAGTTCTTTGATAGAAACTTTGTTTCAAACCTTCGTCTTGCGCCCGCAAAGGTTGATAGCGCGCGCGCAATCTTTACAAAGTCGGCACAACTTTGATCAGCTATCGCAATAGCAGCCAAAGCATTGAGTATGTTGTGCCTGCCCGGAATTGCTAATTCCACATCGCCCAATAGTTTACCCTTCCTCTTTACTACGAAGGCAGAAGAACCCCTTAGATCTCGAATGTTTGATGCCGAATAATCTATAACTCTATCATTGCTTTCCCAACCATAAGAAATTGAGTTCTGGAAGGGTGCGCACACGTCAGAGGCAATACTATCGTCGGCACAATAAAGTATATTCCCCGACGTCTGCTTACATAACTGCGCAAATATAGATTTTATATGATCAATATCTCTGTAAAAGTCTAAATGCTCGGCCTCGATGTTAAGTATAACTGAATGCTGAGGCTTATATAAGGCGAGGGTTCCGTCTGATTCGTCACCTTCCGCAACCATGTGTTCACCTTCTGCGGACCATTTTGCATTGGCACCAAGTATCGGAATTTCGGCACCTACATAGGTAGGAAGGATCTAGTCCCGATTCTCTTAAGACGTGTGCCGTCATTGCCGATGTAGTAGTTTTCCCATGCGTTCCAGAAATGATAATGCCTGATTTAGCATGGAGTACTGTTGCAGACATTCCGCTCTCCGGATTGCAGGAATCCCTAAGTCCATTGCCGAGGCATAAGCGGGGTTTTGCTGATTGATCGCAGAAGAATATACAACTAAGTCCGCCCGTGAACCGATTCACTTGTCTGCGGACAATAAAACGTAAGACCTAGCCCCTGCATACGCACCGTCTCACTCGAAGATACCCGGTCGCACCCCGAGACTTGATGGCCCATTCCTAATAGCAAAAGGGCGAGTCCACTCATCCCAGAACCCGCCACCCCGATCAGATGAATATGGATCGGCTTTGACAAATCGGTAAGATCAGGAGTCTTTAAACTGGAATGCATGGGACGCTTGGAGGCTGTCTTGCCGTAAGCTATTCCGCAATACGAAAGCCTGAAACGGCGGAAATATTGATCGATTCATTTGCAAATTTGCGGGCGATGAAGTGGAATCATAGCCTTTCGATGGCTGAAAGTTGCTTTCTAAACCTCGAAATGAACCTTTTTCCAAGGAAACATGATCATCAGTCCACCTCGCAA
>CAWKHB010000013.1:0-25826 GCA_963849375.1 uncultured Verrucomicrobiae bacterium
AAATTGGTGGGGTGGTAGAGAGTCGGCGGATGGAAGACATCAGAAGGAGATAAACCGTGCTTGGAAATTTCGGGGGAATTCCTACGATTCGTCGATGGCAGAGACAGTGGTAACAACTTCGGGGAACTACCCCGGATGGACTTATTTCCGCTTCTCAAATTGCTGGCGGAGACGGCGGGTCTCCGGGGCGACTTGGAAAAAAAGCGAGCCTTCTTACTCTCCAGCCTGAGCTGGATTCTCGGTGCGGGCGCAGTAGCTGACGAGCCGCCGGGTTGTCCATGGCAGATCAAGGTGCGAGAGGAGGGGGTTTTGAATGCGTGGATGGTTTATCATCTGCTATTGTTGAGAAGAATTTCGAGGATGGAGTCCATGTTTTGAATTATGAACATTGTTCGACCCTCGTTTGTCTCCATCAAAGATTACGAGGCGGATCTGCGGGTATCATGTTTCTGAAATTACGATATGCTCCCGCTTTCGGCGCGGCCGAAGTCGGGATGGTGGAGCTTCTATTAGAGGAGGTGCCATGGCTATACGATGACAGTCTGCGGGAGTTTCCTCCGGGTAGCGAATTCCAAGGACTCTCTCCGGCGAGCAGACCGTCTTTACTTTACTGAGCCGAGGACTTTCCCGTGGTGAGATCGCCGGGGAACTCGGACTTTCCGAATATACCGTGGCTGATTACGCGAAGTCCGTTTTCCGGAAAATTGGCGTAAATTCCCAGTCGCAGCTTATCGCTCACGCCTTGCGTGAGCGACCGTTTCCCAATAGGGAGGATGCCGAATGAACCAGAATGGAAACGCAGATTCGCCAGTGTCTGAAAATGATGCGCGTGCGATGATCAGGCTTCTGGGGCAGGCTGCCACTTTGGAGGGTGGTCACCAGGAGCTGAAACATTTCGTCATGGACGGGCTGTGCGGGTTGATCGCCGCCGATTGCTGGGTATGGACCCTGTCTTGCGAAACTGTTCCGGGAAGCAACCAGTCCTACACCGGCTACACCCACGGCGGCTTCGATGAGGGGCGGTTCGCGGGTTTTCTCAAAGCCATTGAGCATCCCGATATGGGGGGGCGCGGTTAGAGGTTTTTTCGAAGCCGTGGCAACTGACCGAAAGCACACGACCATGCTTCCCGAAGAGATCGATCCGGACGGAGTCATGCAGATCAGCGAAGGCCGCTTCCTCTGGGTGGATCTGGATATCGGGCCAGTCATCATGAGCGGGTTTCCGTTAGATCAGATTTCGTTCAGCGCGATAGGCGTGTATCGGAAGGCCGGGGCAGCCACGTTTGGAACGCGCGAAAGTCAGATCGTCCACATCATGCTGGCCGCCGTGCCATGGCTTCATTCCATGGGCTGGCCGGAGGACAGGGGAGCCACCGTGCCACGACTCCATCCACGCCAACGTATCGTTCTAAATCTTCTCATGGAAGGCTGGTCGCGGAAAGCGATCGCCGACAAACTGGGAGTAACGGCGAATACTGTGGCAGGCTACACCGCAGACCTGTTTCGCCATTTCGGAGTCAATTCCCAGGTCGAACTGATGAATCGGTTCCTCGGGAATGCCTGACCGCCGCATGCTCCTGATGAAGACGCTATCAAAACCACGGGCGAAAATCAGGCGACAGCCTCCAGGGATTTAAAGGCGGCGGCTAGGTGGTTGGCGATGGTGCCGAGGGCCATTTCCCGGGTTTTGGCGATCTGGGCACCGGCTTGCACGCGCAAACTAATCATAGGGCTTCATCGGCGTCACCTTCTGCGCATTCCTCTCTTTTTTTATCCGCGGCGGACTCCGAGCTGAGGAATACGACTAGGATGGCAAATAACGACGAAGCGGATATGATGCGTGTTGCGCCCATGAACGTCCTCGAGACTGGATTGGGTCGATTTTCGGAGAGAACGATTTGGGTGGAGAAGGAGGGCGCTCATTTTTGCAGTCTAACATTTGGCGATAGACGATTGGCTGGCGATGTGGGATAGAGACGCCGATGTTACTTGCGACTTTGTTTCTGCTGATCGGCTTTATATTGCTGGTGTTTGCCGCCGATTATTTGGTGAAAGGAGCGGCAAATATTGCTACGGCGGTGGGGATTTCACCTTTGGTTGTGGGACTTACGGTGGTGGCGTTTGGGACAAGTGCGCCGGAGCTGGCGGTTTCGGTAGCATCTGCCTATAAGGATCAGGCTGATCTGGCAGTGGGTAATGTAATCGGCAGCAATATTTTTAACATTTTAGTCATCTTAGGCATTTCAGCGATGATCATCCCTTCTGGCGGTGAACCGGCAGTTGATTCGATTTGATGTGCCGGTAATGATTTTCCTTTCGATCCTTCTGTTTGTGCTTTCGTTAGACGGGGAAATTTCACGGGTGGATGGTTTTATTCTTTTCTCAATGGCGGTGGTTTATACGAGTGCGTTGATTTGGCATTCTCGTAGGTCGGGCGAGTCGGCGCTTCCAGCTGAGGTGAAGGAGCAGATTGAGGACTCAAAAACGGAGAGGAAACTTTGGAAGGACCTGTTGTTCATAGTTTTGGGCATAGCAGGACTTACTGCAGGTTCGCATTTGTTGGTAAAAGGGGCGGTAGCGATTGCAACTTTCTACGGAGTTTCCGAGCTGATTATTGGACTGACAATTATATCCGTGGGGACATCTTTGCCGGAGGTTGCGACTTCGGTTATGGCTGCTGTGAAGGGTGAGAGGGACATTGCGGTGGGAAATGTAGTGGGTAGTAACATTTTTAATATCGTGTCTGTGTTAGGGCTCGCATCCATCGTCGCGCCTTCTGGGATTGAGGTGCCGGCGGCTGCACTCCGCTTAGATATGCCGTTTATGGTATTGATCGCGGTGGCGGCTTTCCCGATATTTCTCTATAAGTATACAGTTGGGCGGGCTAGTGGATTTTTCTTCTTCGCATTTTATCTCGCCTATTTGGCCTATCTAATTTTGGAAGCCAGTGGCAGTGATATTCTGAGTGATTACCGGTATGTAATGTTTTATTATGTCCTACCGATAGCCGGGGTATGGCTTTTGGCGCTGCAAGCGCGTGGAATTTTCCAGCCGAAAAACCTCGCCTAGACATTTCAGTTCTGTCCACTAAGGTGCCTCTCCCGGAAGTTGTTTCCGGAAGTAGACGCAGTCATGTCCGATTCTCCAAATCAATCTCCGCAGCCACCGAGTCCGAATCGCAACTCAGGTGATAATAATAGTCCAAATGGGTTCAACTGGCGCGTTTTGGCGTTGTTTAGCTTGGCTTTGATCATTCTAGGGGTCGCCTTTTTGGGGCCGCAGATGGATCAAAATGCAAAGCAGCTGAGCTATTCTGAGTTCCGGAAAATTTTAGATCAGGATCGGATTGTCACGGATGATCCGAAACAGCCATTTAAGGTTGTGACTACTGATACGGGTTATGACGCGACGATTACTGGTTGGGTGAAGCCGGAGCTGAAGCCTGCTGGGCCGCCAGAGGAGGTGATTTCGGCATTTCGAGTGCCAGTGAATCTAACAATTCAGAGTGATGAAGTTCTTGACCTTCTCGGTGAAGAGATGAGGACGGTGCGGGCAGATAATGAGACTGCAGGTGCTATTCCGGAGGATGCGGAGACTCTGACGCTGCCCCAGCTCAGGAAGTCTTTGGCTCTAGAGGAAATTATTTCGGATGATCCCACATCGCCGTTGCGTGTGGTGACGGACGGTGATGACTCGAATGCCACGATTGTTGGAACTCGCCGAGTAATCACAAATTTAGAGGTTCCGAAAGATGCGGATGGTAATCCTGTGGCCCCAGAGCCTTTCAAGGTGAATGTTTCATCGACATTGTTAGGTCCGGAACTGAACAAATTGATTACGGATCAGGCCGGGTATGAGAAGACGTCTGATTATTTAAGTAAGGCGATTTTTACGTTTTTACCGTTTTTGTTGATCATTTTGCTACTATTTTTCCTTTTCAGGCAACAAATGAAAAGTGCCGGACGTGGTGCGATGTCTTTTGGAAAATCAAAGGCGCGCTTGCTTACGATGGACCGGAATAAGGTGACGTTTAAAGATGTTGCGGGAATTCAAGAGGCGAAAGAGGAGCTTTTTGAGATCGTAGATTTCCTGCGTGATCCGAAGAAGTTCCAGAAGCTTGGTGGTTCGATTCCGAAGGGCGTGTTGATGGTGGGCTCACCGGGCACGGGTAAGACGTTGTTGGCCAGAGCAATCGCGGGTGAGGCAGATGTGCCGTTTTTCTCGATCTCAGGATCAGACTTTGTGGAGATGTTCGTGGGTGTGGGTGCGTCCCGAGTTCGCGACATGTTTGAGCAAGGTAAGAAGAACGCGCCTTGTTTAATTTTCATTGATGAGATCGATGCAGTAGGTCGCCACCGGGGCCATGGGATGGGTGGTGGACATGATGAGCGTGAGCAAACGCTGAATCAGCTGCTGGTAGAGATGGACGGTTTTGATACTCAGGAGGGTGTGATTATTATTGCGGCGACGAACCGTCCGGATGTTCTGGATCCTGCGCTTCTGCGTCCCGGTCGTTTCGATAGGCAGGTTACAGTTTCTTTACCTGATGTGAATGGGCGGGAGGAAATTCTGCGGGTGCATGTGAAGAAGATTAAGTTGGCGGCGAATACCGATCTTGCGACGATTGCGCGGGGAACTCCTGGATTTTCCGGTGCTGAATTGGCAAATTTGGTGAACGAAGCGGCATTGTTGGCGGCAAGGAAGGGTCTTTCCGCAGTGACGATCGTGGAGATGGAAGAGGCGCGTGATAAGGTGCGTTGGGGCAGAGAGCGGCGCTCGCTGGCGATGTCCGACAAGGAAAAAGTGGGCACTGCCTGGCATGAGGCGGGGCATGCTTATCTAAATATGGTTCTGCCGCATACCCACCCGCTGCATAAGGTGACGATTATCCCTCGGGGTCCGTTTTTGGGGGCGACGATGTTTCTGCCAGACGGAGATCAATATTCGACGTCGAAAAAGGAGTCTTTGGCGAATTTGATTGTCACGATGGGCGGTAGAATTGCTGAGGCATTCCACTCAGAAGACATGTCGAACGGTGCTTCCGGTGATATCCGCCAAGCGACGGCGCTTGCTCGAAACATGGTTTGCGAGTGGGGTATGTCCGAGAAGCTAGGAATGGTGGAATATGGCGAAGGTGATAGCCCAGTGTTTGTAGCGAGAGATATGAACAAGGGTCGCAACTATTCCGAGGAAACTGCTCGGGTCATAGATAGCGAGATCAAGAAGTTCATTGATAACGCTTACGATGAGGCAACGCGCTTACTCACGGACAATAAGGAGACGGTTGAGAAAATTGCTTTAGCGCTTTTGGAATATGAGACTCTCGATGCGAAGCATTTGCAGGATATCATTGACCATGGTGAAATGAAAAATCCGCCGACTGCGCCGAAACCGCCACCGATACCGGACGAGCCTAGCGAGAAAGCGAGCTCGAAGAAGCCAAAGGAAGATCGACCTGAGGACGATGGGCCTTTACCGGGTGTCGTGGGTGCACCGGCGTAGGTTATCTGGGCCTGAGGCCCACGGCTTGTAGTTTCTAGACAGAGTTTCGCGCAGGTTTTATGCGAATTATGTTAGGTAAGACGAGAGGCGCTGGGCTGCTTTTTGGCTTGTGCCGGGAGCGCCGAGGCTCGCTGCGGTTTCGGAAAGTTTGGTAGCTAGAGTGTTCCTATAAGCTGGATCGCCTAAGAACTTTTCGATCCAAGCTTTGATCTGCGCCGGATTTGCATCGGCTTGAATCAATTCTTCGACAATTTTCTCGTCCGCCAAGATATTGACGATGCCGATGTATTTGAGTTTCACCAAAAGCTTTCCAAGAAAGTAGGTCGTCGGTGCCATTTTGTAGACTAGGCAATATGGCAGGCCAAAAACGGCAGCTTCGAGAGTGGCGGTGCCGCTGGCGATCACGGCACAGGTTGCTTTTTGCATTAGATTTTGACTGTTTCCGAGAGTTACAGAGATCAGGTTCGAAGCGTTTGATTCTGCTAGGAGGTTCTTGATTATGTTCTGTAGCTGCGGTGTTGCTGCGGGCACTTCGAACTTCAGGTTGGGGAATTGGGCGCGGATCAGTCGCGCAGTTTCGATCATTACTGGGAAAAGGAGACTGACCTCCCGCTCGCGACTGCCGGGGAAGAGACCAATTAGATCGGCACGGCGTATTTGATGAAGTTTCTCTGGGGCGGGCTGCTCATCTACAAGGGGATGGCCCACGTGGGTGGTTTTCAGGCCGGCAGATTCTAGAAGGGGTTTTTCGAAGGGGAACAAGCAGAGCATTTCATCGAGTTGCGCGACCATTTTTGGGATTCTGCGTTTATTCCATGCCCAAACTTGAGGGCTGATGTAGTAGATTTGTTTTGTTTTCGGGAGGGCAGCTCGAACGGCTTTTGAGAACCGTAGGTTGAAGCCGGGGTAATCAACTAAGAGAAGAAGGTCTGGGCGCACTTCGGTAATTTCTTCCAGCATCGTGTTGAATTGTTCTTTGAACCATGAATAATGCTTGAGAACTTCCACGATGCCCATGACAGCGGCATTTTCGACCCAATCTCGGGTATTATTTTTGCTGACACTTTGTAATTTTGGCCCACCCACTCCGTAGATCACGAGATCTGTGTGAATTTCAAGTAGTTCAGAAAGTAGAGCTGCGGCATGGGAATCACCGCTCATTTCACCTGCAACTACGTAAATTTTTTTCACTTAGGAGAGTTATGCAATTGAATAGATGATCTGCAATCATCAACCTCACGGGAAACTACGTTGAAAGTTTTTAAGCAATCAGTAGAATCGAACTCAGTAAATGAAGGGTATATTATTTTTGATCGGTTTGCTAGCAGCGGGGCTTTTAGGATACTTTATTGAGCCTCTGGCCCGCCCCTTTTTGGGTGGGGAGGTGGTGGACGTGAAGGATGTTTCGGAACCATTAGCACCGGTTGAAAAATCGGTTACTCCTTCGCCTATCCCGGTGGAAATAGCAGAAGAAGTGGAAGTGACAGCAGATTTCTCTTCCTATTCAGCCAGTCAGTTACCCGAAAAGGTTCTTTTGAAGGCTGACGTGATTGTGACAGATCCTTCTGAAGAGTTAAAAATGACGATTACGGAAGGCAACCGAGTCGATCTACTGAGAATTGAGGGAGAAAACGCTGTGATTAGTCCCGGGGCAGGTCCTTTTCAGGGAAAACTTCGGATTGTAGATACTGATTTGGCAGAACAGCTAAGTGGGGTTGAGCCCATTCCAGAGGCGACGGAGGCACCGGCAGATCCGTTGTTGATGCAGGATGCGCCTGAAGAATTGATACCGAGAGAGCCAACAGAAGAACCCGAGGCGGCGGCAGACGAGTTCAAAAATCCTATTCAGGCTAGGAATACGGAACTTAGTGAAGAGGAGGTGGTCCAGATTTTGAGAGACAGCCTAGAGAATGGGGAGATTTCTGAGATTTCTGCGGATCAAGTGACAGAATGGGGTTTGGTAGAAGATGGGGATACCAAGGTCGCAAGTGGGGTGCAGGTGGGTTCGGTCACCTATACTGCGGAAACAATTTTTGGGGTAAAATCGCTGGAAGCGCACGCTGTGATCGAAAATAAGCGGGTCACTCGGTGGTTCTCGCCAAAAAGTGGGATGGATATTCAATAAGAGGTGGCCTTGGGATCTCAAAATGCGGCAGGGTGTGCGGGTGACTCGCACCGAAGCCATTTTAGCCCTGAATTTGCTGCCAAGTTTTGGTCCGGTCCGAATTGCGAGATTATTGGAGCATTTTGGGGATGCTGAAAGTGTGCTGAGGGCCTCGTTAGATCGGTTGCAGAGAGTGGAGGGCATCGGCCCGGAGACTGCGAAAATGATCGTAAAATGGGAGAGTCACGTTGATCCAGTAAAGGAGGTTAAGGAGGCAGGAGAGCGAGGGATTTCAATCATCACGCAGGAGGATGGCAGTTATCCACGGCACCTATTGCAGGCGTATGATGCGCCGATTTTACTATATGTTTGGGGTGAGATTCTGCCGCAGGATAAGCATTCGGTAAGTGTTGTGGGATCCCGGAGGACTACGAGCTATGGGGTGCGTGCGACGAAGAAGATGACCTATCAGCTGGCTCACGCTGGCTATACGATTATTTCTGGATTGGCACGGGGAATCGATACGGCGGCGCATGAGGCGGCGTTGGCAGCAAAAGCGCGGACGATTGCCGTGGTGGGCTCGGGTTTAGCGAAATTGTATCCGCCTGAGAATCTTGAACTTGCAGAGCGGATTGCGGATGGGAATGGGGCTGTCATTTCAGAATTTCCGCTTCATAGGCCACCGGACAAGAATACATTTCCTATGAGAAATCGAATTGTTGCGGCGTGGGGGCAGGCGGTTTTAGTAACGGAATGCCCTGCTTGGTCTGGGAGTTTGATCACGGCGAATCTGGCTTCAGAGTATGGGAAGCCAATATTTGCGGTTCCGGGGCCCATAGATAAGCCTTCTTCTGCAGGCTGTAATGCTTTGATCCGCGAAGGTGCTACGTTGGTGACAGATGCCTCGCATATTATTGACGATATGGGGGAATTGCCGTTCTCGTATCGCAACAGCGAAGCGCCTGAAACTGAAAAGGAGGCTCATCCGCCGCTGCCTGCGGAAGAGGCAGCTGTGCTGGAAGTTTTATCTGCGGAAACTGAATGTGGGGTGGATATGATTATTGAAAAAAGTGGCTTAGCATCGTCGGTTGTGACGGCGGCTTTATTCAAATTAGAGCTTCGTAGGTTGGTCCGGCCTCTACCCGGATTTCGCTTTATAAAACGTTAACGATCAAGCCTCCAAATCGTTTCCTACTTGCAACTCTAAGGAAACGCGGCCTAGTCCCGTTCAGACAACTGTCCTCAACAAGGCAATATTTCTAATGGGAAAAACACTTATCATCGCAGAAAAACCTTCGGTTATGACCGATCTTTCCAAAGCTCTTACCAAGGCTTTAGGTAGATTTGACAAGGTAGGGGCCGGCCGGGATTATCATTTTGAGAATGAAAAAGCGATTATCACATCGGCTGTGGGTCACCTTGTTGAGCTGAGAATGCCGATGGGCCCGAATGGCAAGAAACTGCCGTGGAAATTCGATGTTTTACCTGCCATTCCTGAGTCCTTCACCTTGGATCCGATTGAGCAATCTGAGGCGAAGCTCAAGAAGGTTTTAAAATTTGCGAAGCGCAAGGATGTGGAGCGTATCGTGAATGCATGTGACGCGGGCCGGGAAGGGGAACTCATTTTTCGATATATTATTGAGATTGGGAAGATTGATAAGCCGATTGAGAGGTTGTGGATGCAATCGATGACTACAGGTGCCATCGTAACGGCTTGGGATAACCTACGTTCTGATGCGCAAATGAAGCCCTTGGCAGACGCTGCGAAGTGCAGGTCAGAATCGGACTGGTTAGTGGGGCTCAATGCGACGCGGGCGCTCACCTGTTTCAATAGCAGGCACGGTGGATTTAATATTACTGCAGCTGGGCGTGTGCAGACTCCTACCTTGGCGATTCTTGCGGCGCGGGAGGAAGAAATTCAGGCATTTGATCCAGAACCGTATTTCGAGGTGCATGGGACATTTGGAGTAGCTGCAGGGGAATATTTGGGGAAATGGATCGATCCAAATTTTAAGAAAGATGCAGAGAAGCCGCATGCGCGGGCGGAGCGAATTTGGGAGAAAGAAAAGGCGGAAGCTATTTTAGGGCGCTGTGAGGGGAAGCAGGCGAGTATTTCTGAGGAGACAAAATCTAGCACTCAGATTGCGCCGCAGCTTTATGATTTGACGACCTTACAGCGTGAAGCGCCGTTTTCGGCGAAGGGGACTTTGCAGATTGCTCAAGCGCTTTATGAGAAACATAAGGTTTTGACTTACCCTCGGACGGATTCTCGATATTTGCCGGAAGATTATGTATCCGAGGTGCGCAATACGCTGCAACAGATTGGGAATAGTAATTTGAACGAGTCGAAATATGCGAAGGCAGTGTTGGCGGGCTCTGGAGAAAAAGGGAAACCTCACCTGCAAAAATCGAAGCGTATTTTTAATACATCCAAGGTTTCGGATCACCACGCGATCATTCCTACGGGCACGATTGCAAAGCTTTCGGATACAGAGCAGAAGGTCTACGATATGGTGGTGAAGCGGACGATTGCTGTTTTCTATCCGCATGCAGAATTCGAGCAAACCACGCGGCTTTCGAAGATTTCCACGGATGGGACAGAGGATATTTTCAAGACGGAGGGACGAGTGTTGGTGGTTCCGGGTTGGTTGGAAGTTTACGGTCGGAAGCCCGGAGTGGCTGCTGGCAAAGATGGTTTGGTAGGTATTTCGGATGGAGAAACTGCTAAGGCGGATCCGGTGGAGCTAGTGCATGAGCAAACTCGTCCGCCAGCGCGTTTCACGGAATCTACCTTGCTTTCTGCCATGGAGGGTGCGGGGAAATTGCTGGTAAATGATGATGAGCTGCGTGAGGCGATGCTGGAGCGGGGCTTGGGCACGCCAGCGACGAGGGCGGCGACGATTGAGGGTTTAATCTCGCAGAAGTATCTGCTGCGGGAGGGTCGCGATTTGCATGTCACACCTTCCGGCCTGCGGCTCATTCAGCTTGTCCGACAAATGGAGATCGAAGGGCTTTACTCGCCGAAATTGACTGGGGATTGGGAATATAAACTTCGGCAAATGGAGCAGGGTGGCCTGCAGCGGCCTGAGTTCATGAAGGAAATTATCGCGTATACCAATGAGATCGTGGCCAAAGCGCACAGTCTTGCAGAGGAGGCGAAGAATAAAAAATTTCCTGATGTGGAGGTTGAGCATCCTTTGCATGGAACTTTGGTTTTCCGGCAAACAGATGCTACGTATGAGAATCGTGATCCCGAGCTTCCTGTTAAAATCAAGAAACATATTGCTGGGCGAACTCTTACGGAAGATGAGCTAAAAACTTTGGTACACAAAGGTATTGTGGGGCCACTCCAAGGGTTCAAATCGCGGTTTAATAAGCCGTTTGATGCGTCGATTCAGCTGGATGAGAAGTTTAAGACGTCATTTCTGTTCGAAGGTGAGGACGACAGCGCTCCTGACTTGAAAGAGGACATGGTCATTGGGACTGCGCAGACTCCGGAAGGGAAGAGCCACAAGGTATTTGCAACAGATAAGGCTTATTACGTGCCGGATATCGTCACTAAGAAAGATCCTCATGGTGTGCGTATTGGGAAAGTGATCCTTCAAAGAGAGATTCCCGAGGACCAGGCACTCAAATTGATTTCCGAAGGAAAAACAGATCTGCTGCGTGGCTTTATTTCGAACCGGACAAAACGTAAATTTGACGCGCATCTTACCTTTGACTTGGTGGCTGCCAAGATTGGGTTTGAGTTTCCGCCACGTCCTGCGAAGAAAACGGGAAAGAAAGCCGCGAAAAAGTCCGCAAAGAAGAAATCGTAAGAGGCCGTCCTACATTTTGCCTTGACCAAGGTGAGATAAATAATCACTTTTGCGCCCTCGTCCCCCTAACTTCACAACTTACATAAATGACCCTATCTTTCTTGAAGCCAGTGCTGAGGACAGCACAAACTGTAGTCGCCTGTGGCATCGCAGCTTTTAGTTTGAACGGCTGCGGCAGTGGAAGCGGTAGTTCGGATGCGGTGCAGATCGCGCCTTCAAGTTTGGATGGATTAAAGTTAGAAATGTATGGTGGATTCAATCTGACATTTGCTCGTTTGGCGGGAAAGAACGGCACCGAGAATGGAGCTGTTGACTATGATGCGTTGCGGCAAACTTTCCGGGTTGGAGTAAATGATCCGGGAGGCCTTGGTGGATCAACTGGACGAGATGTGATCATACCTGGCCTTTTGGAGCAGGTGACATATAATTACGAAAGAACCTCGCCGACAACAGGTTTGATTACTCTTACATGGGTAAATATTCAACTCTATCCTCACTCGCCTGCGACTGAGGATAACCCGACAGTTGCTGAAGCCAATCTATTTTGGGGTGCTCCCGATAACCCGCAAACTTCATTAACTCTCGAAGTCCTTTTTGTAGATGCTGGTGGGGTTATTAACGACACAACAATAAGATTGCGGGACGTGTGGTATTACACTTCTGTTTTCGGGGTAGGCACCTCAGTTGTTCCGTTGCCTGTAGATTCAACTACTATAAGGGTTTCTCTAAATGGAGGGCGGCTACTCACGAACAACGAACCACTGTTCAGTCCTGATGAGCCTTCGTCGGTAGTTTTCCCAGATCTTAGGGGGCGGACAATTGACCTGGTGGGTAATAGTGTATTCCGGAAGATTGCGCACCAAACTTCAGGAGCGCAGGTTTTAGAGATCCCAGGTGAAGATTCTGTAGACGATGCGGGGACATTACTTGTAAGTATCAACGGGAATGTCCTTCCAAATCCGTCAGGGATATTTAGTTACGTCCGGACCGGGGGTGATCAGGCCGAACTAGCGATCCGTTACAATCAAAATGTAGAAGGTGAAAATGAGCTGATACGTGTAGATTATGTCCTCACCTTCACTAGTTTTGATGGAGGGACGTTTGTAGACTCTAATGGAGATACTGGCACCTTTAGTGAAGACAACTTCACAAACCAACCTTAGAAAGATCGCCAAGTAGGCGGTAGCTATAGGCCCAGTAAATTATGGAGAATCCATTCTATGCTTGGGTCTTTGCGGTTCTTACCTGTGTGTTATTTAGTAGCTGTGCGCAGAAAGCATTTGAAGAGCGGTTGGGCAAACAGGTATCAGAAACCTCTGATCTTACGGCAAAGATGCTCGATTTGGGTGAGCGCAAAGAGTCCTATGATCTACGATGGGAAGAAGCGCTCACTCTAATGGAGGAGCGCAACATTCAGTATCTGCGCACTAAACAGCGGGTAGAAGACATTAAGAAGCAAAGAGATGAGCAATGGAAGACTTGGTTGCCGCAATTATCTGCATTTGCGAACATCAACCGCAGTCTTACAGAACTGGGTAAGCTTTCTTTTTCTGACCTATCTGTTTCAGTAATTGCGCCACTTAACATTCCAAACCCGCTTACCGAGCGGGCACGAGCATTCGAGAACGCTTTGTCGTATGTGCAAGCTGTGGATAGTGCAAAATTGTCATATAGACGACAGGTCATTAATTTATATCGGATTTACTCTAGAGTAGAAGACTTAGAGAGAAGGCGGATTCCAAGTGAGTCAGGTGAGATTGGCAGTCCCGCTACAGCCCTTTCAGACTTGCGCAATCGAACGATGAATGAAAGTTCATTGCGCACACTACAAGGTCAGTTAGTGCAGATCTTGAATGTTCCCGGGTCACAGCCTTATCCAGTGGCTAAAACGCGCCCTGCTTTAGATTATAGTGATGAGGTATTTTCGTTTATTCCTGGGAGAAATTACGGAGCGCTTGCTTGTAGGCTTGCAGCATACCGAATCGAGGGTGCGCTATTACGTGAGAAAGGTATTAAACTGCGGCGCTGGCCTACGCTAACTTTGGCTGCATCTACTCCAGCTCTGTATGACAACCGCTCAGAATCAGATTTTCAGGTTCTAGATAGCGATCGTATCAATTTGTTTGGAGGTCTTACTAAGTCTTATAATTTCACTGGGACTGAAGCGGATCGTGTTGAGTCAGCGGAGCAGAACACAGAGTTTGTGAAGCAAGAACTCCGGCTGCAATTGGATAGCGATGGGCGTGAGTGGCATCGGCTACAAGACCGGTATCAGGAAATCGTTCTGCAGCGGAAGATAGCCGAAGAGCGGCTCGATCAAATAAAATCGGACGGGTCGATAGGCTCAGTAAGCAAGCAGCTTACACGGGTGAGGGAAGCTTTGGTAAGAGTCGAAGGAATCAAACAGGTTAAAGAGCAGTTGGATTTGGAGATTTGGTTGTGGGATGATTCAGCATGGAACTAGCGGTATGATATTTCGATCTTTATGGCAGAGCACAGTTCTTCAGTGGCTGCTAGTCATGTTTGCGAGCGGGCAGAGTCATCCGGACTTGGGAAGTCTGCAGGATTTTCCAGTTTCCGAAGAAGTCTGGCTAGCCTCGGCGGTGGGTGACGTGACAGTAAGTCCTGAACTAAAGATTGAGACAAGTTTGCTAGGCCCTGTAGAATGGCAAGTCCCAGATGGTTCTGAAGTGGAGAAAGATCAGATCCTTTGTTTCACGAGTAGCGAAAAAATCACGTTATCCGAACGAGAATTGGCACTGAAGCGGAGTAAACTGGGTAATACTATCAGGGATTTGGAGATTTCGTTTGCGGATCGAGAGGAGGCTTTACGGACTTCCACGCAGGAGGTTGGTGAGAAGTTGCTAGAACTTCAGCTTACGCCTACGGAGCAAGACCTCTTGGGAGATGCGTTTGTCAACCGGATCAAGAAGGAGAGAAAACTTCTGGAAAATCAGTTAGAGCGAATGAATGCAAAGCTGAATAGTGAATATTTTGAGGTGGGACTCGCAGATGAAAAAACGGCATCGCAGTTAGATATTGATAATGCTGAGTTTGCCCATAAGGATTTGACACGAAATTCCGAGATTCGCGCCGAGGTTGGGGGCAGACTGAAGATTTTTTTGGAGAAAGTAGTTACGCGTGACACCACGATTGGAGTGATTGTCCAAGATGAGATTGCTGAGGGGCTGTTAGAAATGTCGGATCCACGGATTCGGAATGTTCCTTCGGAGTTACTGCGAGTTACGATTGGTGGAGATGACGGGAGAATCTACCGGGGTGTGTATGAGCGCACGGTTACTGAGAATGCAATGATGCGGGGTGTGCCGGTGTTTGTGTTTAAGATTGAGGCTGGGGAGGATGGAGAGGCGATACCGGATTCGTTAAATGGAAGTCGTATGTTCCGAGTTCATCGGAAGTTGGGTGTTAGCGGGCATCTTGTGCCGAAGGCGGATCTTTTGTTTCAGCATCCGGATGAGATTAATGATGAGGGCTGGTCAGCATTTATCACGAAGCGGTGGCCAGACACTGAGCTTGTTTTCGTAGGACCTAAGCACTTAGTTGTGAGGGGTATTGATGAAAATTAGCTGCAAATCTCTAGCATATAGATACCCCGGTACGGCGGAGTGTGTGTTTGAAGGTTTGGATATTGAGTTTCCAGCATGTGTTACGATGCTGAAAGGCTATTCTGGGTGTGGGAAGAGCACATTGCTACGGTTGGCGGCGCGGATGTTGGAGCCAGCATCTGGAGCAGTGGAAATGGTGGGAGTTCATCAGGGTGGTAGGAAAAGGTTCTACCGGCAGGAGATGTCTTTCGTTTTTCAGAATTTGAATCTTCTTCCTTTGGCATCAGTGAAGCGAAATTTGGAGATTTCCGCTAAAATTGCGGGTGCTTCGTGGGATGCATCGGAGCAGTGGATGGAAGTTCTGGGTTTGAAAGAGCTCGAGAACCGATCAGTTGAAAAGCTATCGGGTGGTCAGCGGCAGCGAGTAGCAATTGCTCGGGCAATCGCGAAAAGCCCGAAGGTTTTGTTTTTAGATGAGCCGACATCGGGTCTTGATGATGACAATACAGAAATCATACGTTCTGCGGTGCGGAAGTTCATGCAAGGTGGAAGAACGATATGCGTGACGGCCACGCACGATAAGCGCTTAGAGGTGATAGCAGATGAATTGGTTGATTTTCATACATTCGTATCTTTGGCGCAATAGCATTCGGCGTTGGATCGAGCAGCCATTGTCCCTTCTGAGCAAGTTGGTGGTTGCGGCTCTGTTGGGTGTTTTTGGTGCGTTCGTTATTCTTGGCCTGCAGGAGTTGGGGCGGCAATTGGATCAAAGACTCACTGATCGGGAGGCGCTCACTGCGATTATTACTGAGGCTTTCGATGAGAGGAATGCGATGACACGTTTGGACTCGGATGAGTGGAAGGGAGCGAACTGGGATCGCGTTCCGGGTGAGGTAAATCAGTATTTCAGTGCTGCGGCTGTTGCAAATGTGGGTGCGCAGCGGAATCTATCGGTGATAGGAATTGCGGATATTGAGAAGGTTGGGCTGGTCGACGATTTTTATCTAGTAGCGAAAAGATTTAAAGTTGGGACGGTGGTGGAATTTGAGATTTCCGGGAGGATTTCGGAGGCTCAGGTGATCCGACCTACGGAGGAGATGGGGGCATTGTTGAACGGTAGGGAGGCGATTCTAGCAGACACGGCGCGTTTGATGTTCTTGCTGACTCGTGGGTATTCACAGACTACGGTATTGAGGGCGGCATCGTTGGATGCACTTGAGCAAGCTGATAAAATTGTTAGTGCGCTGAGGAAGGTGGAGGATCGGCAAATATTTATCCGAAGCAACTTGTTGATTTTGCAGGAGTTGCGTAAGATTCGTGCGATTCAGCGGCAGGCATTGGTATGGGTTACCATTTTCTCTGGGGGGATACTTGGTTTGGTTTTTGGGAGTCTGGCGTGGATGGAATTTCGGGAAGAGCGTTATTTGATGGCGCTGATTCGTAGTTTCGGGGTTAGCCGTGGAAGCTTGTTAGTGCATGCTTCAATTGAGAATGTCATTTTAGCGGTGGCTGGTGTGTTGCTGGGGTTTGGGGGCTTGAGTTTGGCTGCTAACGGGATTGATTTGAATGCGTTAGATTTGGGTTGGTTACGCGGCATCGGCAGTTTAGCATATGGAGATGGATGGCCATTGATCGCCGGTGCGGCGCTGGGTGGTGTTTTGGCTGGCGTGCCAGTTGCAATAGGGTTGAGAAAACCTTTGGGCTTGGTGCTCACCTAGAATTTCTTATCCATGAGTTTCTCGCGGCGTTCGCGGACGAGGCGGACTACGAGGGCTGTCCAACCTGTTTGGTGAGATGCGCCTAGGCCTTCGCCGGTATCGCCATGGAAATATTCGTGAAAAAGGATGAGATCTTTCCAATGCTCATCGTCAGAGTAGCGTTTTGAGCGATCTGTCTCGCCATAGCAAGGGCGGTAACCGGCTTCATTTTTGAGGAAGAGGGAGATGAGCCGATCGCAGATATCGATGGCGATTTCGCGGAGAGTGAGTTCGTTCCCGGAGCCGGTAGGGTACTCGATGCGAAAGGTATCTCCGTAGAAATAGTGATAGCGCTCGAGAGCCTCGATGAGGATGAAGTTGGTAGGGAACCAGATGGGCCCGCGCCAGTTCGAGTTGCCACCGAACATGTCTGTGGTTGCTTCACCGGGTGTGTATTCGACTTGGTGGGTAGAGCCTGCGTATTGGAAGACGAAGGGCATTTCTGCGTGTGCTTTTGAAAGTGAGCGGATGCCGAAGGGGGAGAGGAACTCGTTGGAATCGAGCATGTAGGTGAGGCTTTTCCGGAGGCGATCCTCGGAAGGAATGGCGAGGAGAACCCGGCCGGAATTCTTTTTGCCAGGGACGCGATTTGCACTTACATATTTTAGGAGATCTGGTTTGTTTACTAAGAACCACTCCATGCGTTTCCTGAAACCGGGTAGGGCATCGATGGTTTTTTGTTTGAGAACTGTGACTGCTGAAAGGGGAAGAAGGCCAACGAGTGAGCGGATGCGCAAAGGGATGGGAGCGGCCTCACCAACGATGAGCTGATCGTAGTAAAAGTTATCTTGGACATCCCAGAGGCCATTGCCGCCGAGGGTGTTGATGGCATCGCAGATACCTACGAAGTGTTCGAAAAATTTGGAGGCGATATCTTCGTAGGCTGGTTTTGTGAGAGCTAATTCGAGGGCCATGGAAAGCATGGTGAGGCAGTAAAAGCCCATCCAAGCGGTGCCATCCGCCTGCTGAAGGTAGCCACCTCCCGGGAGGGCATGTGAGCGGTCAAAAACACCGATGTTATCGAGTCCGAGGAAGCCGCCGCCGAAGACGTGACGGCCGTCCATGTCTTTACGATTTACCCACCAGGTGAAATTGAGTAGGAGTTTCTGGAAGGCTTTTTCGAGGAATAGTAGGTCGCGCTCGCCCTTTCTATCTGCAATTTTGTAGACGCGCCAGACAGACCATGCGTGGACTGGAGGATTTACGTCGGAAAAGTTCCATTCATAGGCAGGTAGCTGGCCATTTGGGTGCATATACCACTCTCGTAGTAGAAGAAGAAGTTGATGCTTGGTGAAGGCACCATCGACGGCGCAGAAAGGGAGCATGTGGAAGGCGGTGTCCCATGCGGCGAACCACGGATATTCCCACTTATCGGGCATCGACAGGATATTTTTCGCGTAGAAATGTTGCCAGTCATGGTTTCGACCGGTCTTCCGAATATTTGGGGGAACGGGTATTTCCTTATCGCCTTCAGACCATTGTTCTACGACGTATTGGAAAAATTGTTTGGTCCATAGAAGGCCAGCGTAGCCTTGGCGGCAGATTAGCTCTTCTTGTTGGGAAATATCTTTGGGAATGATTTCTGCGTAGAATTCATCTGCCTCACGAATGCGGGCCTCGATGGTAGGATCAAAAAGGTCTAGGCCATGGATTCCGTTGTTCTCTTCTTCTAGGTGCAGACGGCAACGAACTGTTACTGTTTCCCCCGGCGCGATATCGAAGCGGTAATGCGCGGCGGCTTTGGTTCCGACGTGCTTCGGGTTTACGGCTTTCTTATCCTTTTTGATAATGTAGCGGTGAAATCCGTCTTTTACGTAAGGTGAGTTGTTCTTATCACCGCCTAAGGCTTTGTAGTTTGTGTCGTTTTCGGTGAAAATCCATTCTGGCTTTTGGCCGGCCTCTTCTTCTTGGATATGGAAGCGGAAATTGCCCAAGGATTCATGTTTTACGAAGAGAGTATTGCCCTGAAGTTCGATGCTGGGCTTGGTGAGAGGAGCTTCAGGATCGAAGCCAAAGGACCATGAATTGCGTAGCCAAACGGTGGGCAGGAGGTGGAAGGGAGCGGTATCGGGCCCGCGATTGGTGATGGTGAAGCGCCAGAGGATGTCCTGTGGTGTGCGTTTAGTGACTTCCTGCACTACATCGAAGTAGCGATTTTCGTCGAATAAGCCCATGTCGGCGAGTTCGATCTCGTAGCCGCTGCGGCCGAGTTTTTGGTTCTCAACGCGGATGGCGGTGTAAGGATATTTGCCTTGAGGATATTTGTAGAGGGCTTTGGTGTATGAATGGGTAGGTGTGGAGTCTAGGTAGTAGTAGCACTCTTTTACGTCTTCTCCGTGGTTACCCTCGTTGCCACCTAGGCCAAAAAGTCGTTCTTTGAGGATGGAATCATTTTCGTTCCAAAATGCGGGTGAAAAGCAGAGACGGCAGCCGCGGTCACACCAGCCCTGGAGGCCATCTTCGCCCCAGCGATAAGCCCGGAGGCGGGATTGATCGTGCGGGAAAGCTTCCCATGCGTTTCCGTGTTCCGAGTAATCTTCCCGCACAGTGCCCCATTGTCTTTCGCTGAGGTAAGGGCCCCAGCGTTTCCAGTTTTGGGAGCGGTCCGCATCTTGGGCGAGTCTGATTTGTTCTTGGTTCATCGAAAGGTTGAGAATTGTTAGCACGCAGCGTGCAGAAATGGATAGAGGAGACGGGAAAACCGTAGGTGAAGACCTATTCGTTATCGGAGTTCTCCAAGGCATCAGAAACTGCCGGGAAAATTTGGCGTTTTCTGGAGACTACGCCCGGTGCGGCAAAGAGATTTGTATCGAGGCGATTGAAAGGTAGGCCGGAGATGATTTTTTCATCCCCAATGGCTAGCAGCATACTTTTTAGAAGGGCTACATCGGTGACTGCTAGGATGGCCAGATCGTAATTGTTCTCATCTTTGAGTTTCTCCAAGGCCTCCTGTAGCTCTTTGCGCCGCGCGCGGAAGCCGTGTAGATCACGTTCTTCCACCTGTGAGATGCTGACGGAGTGGCCGTGCTCAGTGAATTCTTTACGATCTGAGTGAAGAATGTCATCGCAAGATCCATTAGCGATTAGGGAGCCGACGGCGAAAAATTCTTCGGAAAACTGCTTTGCATCGACTTGGCCGATTCCTGAGAGCCAAGTGAGCATTTTTTGATCTAACTTGGTGGTGGTAGGAGAGGTGAGGCAGAGAGTGTCTGAAACGATACCGCCGCAGAGGCAGAGAGCGATGCCGGGAGCGGGGATGAGATCACGGTGAAAGAATTTCCGAGCTACGAGGGTGCAGGTGGAGCCAACGGGCTCGTTTAGGTAGCGGATAGGTTCGCGAGAAACGAGATCTCCGGAGAGCCGGTGATGATCGATCACCTCGGTGATGGTGGCTTCTTCGATACCGGAAACAGCTTGTGCGTATTCGTTGTGGTCTACGAGTGCAAAACGGAGTTTTGGAGGGTCTACGAGATCGGATTTTGCAAGGACGCCTAGTAGGGAATTTTCATTTGGATCTATGACAGGGAATAGGTCTTGATCCTTGGCAACGAGTTGTTTTCGGATTCTTGAAACAGGTTCACTTTCTACGATTGATATAAAATCTGTCTCCATTACGTGGCGCACGGTGCGAGAGCAGCGGATGAGAGTATTTGCACTGGCAGTATCTTGACGGCAACGAAGTAGGACGGTGCCTTTGGAGACTGCAAATTCTCTAATTTCATCCGAGACTTGGTTGCTGCCGGTTACGAGGAGGGCGCGAGCGCCGCGCTCGATGGCCATGCGCTGGACGATTGGGCGATCTCCACAGATCACGAGGAATTGCTCAATGTTACCTTCCTTCTCAGCTTCGTCTAAGCGGTGTTTCACGGTGTGTTGTGAAGAGGCGCCGACGAGGAGTATGAGATCTTCCTCGGCATCTTGATCGCAGATGCGGGCACCTTCACTTTTCGCATCGAGAGTGGCGGCGAGGTTGTTAAGCGAGGCGTGGACTGTGCGGACGCTAATTCCCTCGGTATCTTCGGGGAGGAGAAGTTTCAGTAAGTTAATATACTGTAGCATTCCTTCGATTTCGCCTTCGTCAGTCACTACGGGGACGCAGCGGACTGAGGCAGCGAGCATTCGTTTGTAGGCTACGAGGAAGGTATCGCAGGGCCGGACTTGGATGACATCGCGCTTGCAGATCATACCGGCGGTGGTCCGGGCATCAGTCAGTAAGACGGGGGGCTCGATACCGGCTTTTTCTAAAACCCATTTGGTTCGTTCGGAAACCTCGCCACACCGTGCGGCGATAGCATCTGGTTCCTCGCCAGTAGCGCGCAAAAGTGCTGCGTGGCCGACAGCGGAGCAAACGGCATCTGTATCTGGGTTTTTATGACCAATAACATAGAAAGGAGACATGGTGGGTGAGAGCGATCCGGGGATTTTTTGGGGAAAATTACATTTTATCTGGGCACCGGATGCCAAGGAGGTCGAGGCCTTTGGCAAGGGTTCGGGAGGTTAGCTCGCAGAGTGCCAAGCGGCTAGATTTTACGGGTTCTTCAGATTTTAGCACAGGACAGGCCTCGAAAAATGAATGGAAGGCGCGGGCTAGCTCAAGAAGGTAGTTCGTGAGGATATTTGGTCGAAAATCTTCGAGGATGGTTGGAACTACTTCGCCGAATCTTGCTAGTAAGCGAGCAAGATGTATTTCGGCGGGCTCGTTGAGTGATAGTTTAGCCGTTGAGATATCAAACGGGGTTTCGAGTTTCCGGAAAATTGAGCGAATGCGGACGTGGGAATATTGTAGGTAAGGGGCGGTATCTCCTTGAAGGGCGAGCATTCGGTCCCAAGCGAAAACATAGTCGGTGAGGCGGTTTTGTGATAGCTCTGCAAATTTTACTGAGCCAATGCCGACGATTTCGGCAATTTCTTCGGCTTCAGGTCCTTGTAGATCAGGGTTTTTCTCGGCGATTGCTTTTTTTGCCCGCTCGATTGCTTCGTTGAGCACATCGACGAGGCCGACGTTATCTCCTGTTCGGGTTTTCATCAATTTACGGTCTTCTCCGAGAATGGAGCCGAAGGCGATGTGACGCAGGTCGGCATTTTTTCCCCACCGTTCCGCAGCTGCGAAGATTTGGCGGAAATGGAGCTGCTGGGGGATGCCGACAACGTACCAGACTTGATCTGCGGCCCAGGTATCGATGCGGTATTGGATGGTTGCTAGATCTGTGGTGGCGTAGAGAAATCCGCCGTCTGCTTTACGAATGATAGCGGGGTTATCAGTCCAGCCGTCTTCTCGATGAACGCGGAAGGGATCTGACTCCTGTGGGCCCTCACCGGTGGAAAATATGCAGATGGCGCCGTTAGATTCTTTTGCTAATCCTTTTTCTTGGAATTCTTCGACCAATCCGGGAAGCATTTCGTTGTAGAAACTTTCACCGAGCCAATGATCGAAGCGAACATCGAGACGCTGATAAATTTTCTGCAGGCCGTGTTTTGAGACTTCGATGCATTTCTGCCAGATTGCCAAGTTTTCCGTATCCCCGGCCTGAAGCTTTACGAGTTCTGCTTTGCAGGTGGCGAGGGTTTCGGCATCGTTTTGGGTGGCGGCATTCACTTTCCTGTAAACGCGGACTAGTTCTGCGATAGGATCAGCTTCGAGTGCGGTGGGGTTTAAGATGGTTTTCCAGCCATGTAGGATCATCCCAAATTGTGTTCCCCAGTCGCCGATATGGTTGTCGGCGATGACCTCGTAACCTAGAAACCGCGCGATGCGGCAAAGTGAATCGCCAATGATCGTCGAGCGGATGTGGCCGACGTGCATGGGCTTGGCCACATTGGGGGCAGAGAAATCGATGACTACCTTGGTGCCAGCTCCCGGCGTTGGCACTCCAAGGCGGTCATCTTTGAGGAGCTGCTCGATGTGAGTCGCAAAAGTAGTCGGGAGGATGGTGAAATTGATGAAACCGGGGCCGGCGATACTTGCGGTGGCAAGGTCAGTTAGATCGATTTGATCGACAATTTTTTGAGCGAGTTCACGAGGGTTGGTGCGCTGGGTTTTTGCGAGAACCATGGCGCAGTTGCTTTGGTAGTCTCCAAACCGGAGATCGGCAGCTGGTGTGATTTGGATGGAATTGCTATCTCCAACTGTTGTTTTCAGGGCGGCCTCGAGGCGTGCTTGCAATTTCTGGAGAAGAGTCATCTGCACAGAGAGAGATGCACGGGCTGTGCTGAAGGTTCAACGATCAAATGAAAGAGGATTCGTTTTCCGCAAGGTCACGGGGGAGTTGTGGGGCGGGCGGAATTGGGATCGAGAATTTCGAGAATTTCATCGCGGCATTCGGCGGTGCCCAGACGTCTGCGGATTTCACAGTTGGTGAACATTTTAGCGATGGCTGCGAGAGTGCGGAGATGAAGGTGATAATCCTTTCGTGGCACGATAAAAAGCACGATAAAATGGACTGGGGCGTTATCGAGAGCTTCGAAGTCGATGCCTTCTTTCGAGCGCCCAAAAACGGCGACAACATTTTCCATGGTATCAGAAAATGTGTGAGGGATGGCGACGCCCGAGCCGATGCCGGTGCTTATCTGCGCTTCACGCTCTTCGAGGGCAGTGAGGATGCCTTGGAGGCATGTTTCGGGGATATCTCCCTGCCCGACGAGGTGGTTTACAAGCTCCTCGATAGCTGGCCAATGCCCGGTGGACTTCATATCCAAGAGGATATGATCGACATCGAGCAAACTGGCTAACTTCATAGATCTGGCTGGGGTTTTTAAGGACTTAGGTAATATCGGAGTGCGTGGGGGAGGGGGGAAATACCCATAGATTACGGGAATTTCAAGGAATTTTGCGAGTTGTGCTATTTTTGCGCGCTTTTGACTGAGCTTTGGAGGGGTTGGTTTCGCCTTGCACGGAGGGCTAGCCCGGGGCAAGGAGAGCGCGGCGTTATTGCATGAATGGAATGGACAGGAGCGAAAAAGTAGTTATCGGCACGCGGGGTAGTGCTCTTGCATTGGTGCAGGCAGAAGGCCACTCAAGCGCTCTTGGAATCGGCATTTTCCCGACATCGATTTTGAGCAGAAGATCATCAAGACGACGGGAGATCGGAGGACGGATGTGGCTTTGGCTGAGGTGGCTAAGGCAGAAGGGACTTTCGATAAGGGGGTTTTTATCAAAGAGCTCGAGGAGGCACTTGTGGCAGGGGAAATTGATATTGCTGTGCATAGTTTAAAGGATATGCCGACGGTGCTTGAAGCGGATTTTGAGATGGCGGGCACGCTGCGGCGCGCGCCGGTGAAAGACGTTTTGTTGATGAAGTGCGAGGGTGGACTGGATGCGCTTGCGGAAGGGGCTGTTGTGGGCACTAGTAGCGTGAGGCGTGCGAAGCAGATGCTGTATTTACGGCCAGATCTTCGGGTTGAGGATTTGCGTGGAAATGTGCCGACTCGGGTGCGGAAGCTCGCAGAAGGGGGCGAGTATGATGCGATTTTGCTGGCGGAGGCGGGTTTGGTGCGGCTTGGGATTATTCCAGAATTTTCCAGTGATGTGGATGAGGAGTTAGGTGGTATTTCTTGGGATTTATGCGGTGCGGTTGCAGGAAGAAATTTTCCTACCTGCGGCTGGTCAGGGGGCGATTGGTTTGGAGATTCGGAGAGGTGATAAGGCTGCAGCTGAATTTGTTGCAGCGATTAATCATGCAGATACTTGGAGGCAAGTTTCTGCGGAACGGGAGTTTCTTAGGTTGTTAGACGGCGGCTGCCATACGCCGGTGGGGGTGTATTCGGTGCTGAATACGGAAGGGATGAAATTAAGTGCCCGAGTATTTCCCGAAGAAGGTGGGGAGCCGAAATGCGGGGAAGTCGAGGGGCAGGACCCAATTGAAACAGCACGTGAACTTTTTCAGAATTTGAGATGAGACAACAAGGAATCTGTTATTTAGTGGGGGCCGGGCCGGGTGATCTTGGCTTGGTGACTTTGAAGGCGAAGGAATGCATCGAGACGGCTGACGTGCTTGTCTACGATGCACTTAGTAGTCCCGAGCTCTTACACTGGACGAAGGCGGGGTGTGAGAAAATTTATGTTGGCAAGCGGGCGAAGGATCACTCGGTGCCGCAGGATCAGATCAATCAGATGATTGTAGACCATACGAAGCAGGGGAAAATCGTGACGCGGCTGAAAGGCGGCGATCCTATGATTTTCGCACGCGGTGGTGAGGAGGGTGCGGAACTGGCGGAGGCCGGTGTGCCTTTTGAAATTGTTCCGGGGATAAGTTCGGCGATTGGTGGGCCTGCTTATGCGGGGATTCCGGTGACGCACCGGGATCACAACACGCAGCTAACCATTTTCACAGGGCATGAAGATCCGACGAAAGGGTATACCTCGGTAGATTATCAGCAACTCGCTAAGGCACCTGGAACGAAGGTGTTTTTGATGGGTGTGGGGAGGTTGAGGGAGATTACTGGATCGTTTATCGAGCATGGGGCGGACAAGGACACGCCGATTGCTCTGGTGCGCTGGGCGACGACGGCCTCTCAGTGGACGATTGTGGGAACACTCGAGACAATTGCTGATATTGCGGAGGAGAAGGGATTTTCCTCCCCGGCAGTGGCGGTGATCGGCAATGTGGTGAACGAGCGTGAGAAAATCAATTGGTTTGAAAATCGGCCGCTGTTTGGAAAAAAAATTGTGGTCACGCGGACGCGTGGAGCAGGCAGGGAATTTAAGTAAAAGATTGCGGGATCTAGGTGCGGATGTGATGGAGCTGCCGACTATCCGGATTGATTTGCCGGAGGATCGTGAGGGCTTTGCGGAAGGTGTTACGCATTCGCATGAATACGATTGGCTAGTTTTCACGAGTCCGAACGGGGTGGAGAAGTTTTTTGATGCATTTTTCGCCACTTATGAAGATGCGCGGAGTTTGGGAAATCGTAAGATTGCAGCCATCGGGCCGAGCACGGCGGCGAAGATTCGAGAGTATTGGGTAGGAGTCGATTTATTGCCTAAAAAGTATGTGGCGGAGGGGCTTATCGAGGCTTTTAAGGAGATTAAATGTGGAGAATCAAACTATGCTAGCAATACGTACTGGTCAAGGTATACGAT
>CAWKHB010000014.1:0-356391 GCA_963849375.1 uncultured Verrucomicrobiae bacterium
GGGTGCGGGAGAGAATACGGTCGGCCACGGAGCCTTCTACGTATTTGAAAAATTCAGGGTCGCGGCCGAGTAAGCCCATTGCTTTCCGGGAAAAGAAGAGTTGAAAAATCCAGTTCCAACGGCGGTTGTTCCAGTGATTTATATAGAAAGATTCGCGGTCTTTGGGAGATCTTTTTTCAAGAAGGGAAAGCACTCGTTTGCGTGAGTGGGCTAACGGGAGAACATGATTACGAAACTTCGCAAAGTAGCGTTCGAATTTTCCTGCAGAGCCAATGCCGCGAACAATTTCTGCGGGCTTGGCATCCCAGAATTGCTTGGCGGCGAGGGGGAGAGCTCCGCGGCAGTTTTTATAGAGCGAGGCACGGCGGGATGATTGTCGGGAGCCGAGAAGTTCGAGGAACCCGGCGTGGTCGAGTGTTAGATAGGCAGCTTTGCGCAGCTCGATACAAGCGATCTGCGCAGGGTTCATTTCCGCAATGGTTACGGATGCTGCACCTGCCGCTAGAAGAGCAAAACTGTTGTCTCCGGCAGAGCCGATGCTGAGGCAGTGCTTCTGGGAGGGTAGTAGAGCGGCGGTAAGAAGCATGGAGTCTTCCCAGCACTGGGCGTAGCGGATCACTGTGAAACAGGCGCGGGATTGGATTTCTGAGGCGTTCATTGTTTATTTTTTCTAACAACGATTCATACGAATAAGCGATCTGGAGTCTAAAGTTTCGAGTTTAGAATTTGGATGGTTCCTCGTGTGCCATCCATTTCTACTAGATCTCCCGTAGATAGGGCGATGGTGATGCCGGGGAGGGAGACGATACAGGGGAGGCGGAGCTCGCGGGACACTATGGCAGAGTGGGAGAGTAGGCTGCCGCGCTCGACAAGTAGTCCGGCGGCGGAGGGAAAGAGGACCACCCAGCCGGGATCTGTCTGACGTGCGACTAGGATTTCACCAGGCTCCAAGCGGGCTCCTCGTGGATCGAGAATAACGCGGACTTTCCCTCGGACGATGCCAGGGCAGGCACCCGTGCCTTGGAGTGATGCCCCGCCTGTAGGGGGTGGAGTTATACTTTCGAAGGTTTCGTAGCGGTGGGTTGGGCCGCGGGTTTGGAAGCGATCGGGAGGGTCTTCTGTTTTTGTGTATTCGGAAAACTCGGAGCGGCGCTGGGCGGCAAGGATGGAAAGGCTTGCGGTGGATCCGGTGGCTTCATAGGCGGAGAGGATTTCGCTGAGCTCTAAGTAGAATACATCATGTGGATCTGTTAGAAGGGAATCGGCGTAGAGGCGGTTTCCTAGCTCGCGGAGGATGCGGCGGACAGTGCCGAAGAGGCGGGTGCGCTCGAAACGTAGGTTTTCGCGGCAGCGGATACGCTCGCGTGCTTGGCGGAGAACGTAGTTGAAGATTGGCTTTTTCCAGCCGGGAAGGTCTATTGAGGGAAGCGCGGGTTTTGGAAGCGGTTCTACGGGTGGGCGCAGCGCCATGGCCCCAATGGAGATGATGAGACTACTAGGATCGTCGCGGACTGTAAGGCTTTCAAGTTTCAGCTCCTCCATGCAGCGATCGCCGAATTCATTGAGGTAGTCTTCGAACAGCGGAGAGAGTTCTTCGCACTCTCGGATTGCTTGAAGTTTCTTCGATACGGGAGTTGTATGATCCGCAAGAATCCCTGCGAGCCTAGGCTGGCCTCTTGCGATTCTTGCCATGGCAGTGATGCGGCGAGGAGGTTCTGCGCTGACGATATCTCCGCTATCTAGCAGGAGGTCGTTCTGGAGGGTGCCGTTTTCGTCAGCCGCCCACTTCTGGCACAAACTACTAAGAATACCGTAAAAGAGCATGGCAAAGAAATCGTTCACGAGTGGCGCATCCCATTTTTTAAGAAGCTGGCGTTCAAGATCGCGATAGTGGGTGACGAGTTCATCGCCGCTCATTTCTGCAGGTGTCAGAGAGGGTGAAGAGAGGGCGGTATTCAGGCGTTTTTGAAAACGCGAGATCTGTAGGGGAAGTCTGATGAGCTGGCGGAGTAGGCCAGTGCAGGTGCGGATCAGTGCGAGGCTGTCAGAAAACCGGGTGCTTTTATTCTCCAAGACGATTTTCTGGACGATCTCATCCGGCATAGGTTCGCGGACTCCCATCATTTTTTCCATAAATCCCCGGTTCAGGTGGAAGCCGGGAAGCAGTGCAAGGACGCGATACCAACTGACGAGATTGTAATAAACGCGGCCCCGAATCAAACCGAGCATTTGCGGAAAAACATCGTCCGAACGGGTGATGCGAGAGCGTGGAACGGACATGAGCACGCAGAACTCGCGGTAGGCAGATTCGTAGATTCGGCGCGCGAAGGAGAAAGTGAGCGGAGTGGTGACGCCGCCATAACTTTCAGCGATATTACTATTGTCCCAGACACGAAGAACATCGGCGGGATCAGGCGTGAGGCCTAGGGTGGTGATGGGGCGGGATTGGAGGAGCCAAAGTTTTCCTCCTTCATCAATCGCCCACTCGATGTCTTGTGGGCATCCGCATGCAGCCTGGCAATTGCGCGCGAGATCGGCGACTTGGTAGGCATCCTCACTTGCGATAAACGGCGTTTCAGGGCGTGAAATGACTTGGCGAGAGCTGTCGATTTTCCAGGTTTCGCCATCGACCTCGCCGGAGACGAGGTTTTCGGCGGTGCCTTCTGACCGCAGAGATAACTGTGATCCCGCGCTCACCGGTGACGGGATCTGCGCTGAAAACAACTCCAGCGCAACGAGGCGCGACCATGCACTGGACTAGGACCGTGGGCGCGGTGGGTTTTGGGAGACCGTGTTCACGGCAATAAGCGCGGATGGCATCGCTATCGGCAGAGGCGCGGACTTGGGCGATTTTTCCGAAAACTCGTTCTGTGGGTACTTCCAGATAGCTCTCAAATTGCCCGGCGAAGGAATGTGCCGCACCGTCTTCCGCAAGGCCTGAGGAGCGCACTGCAAAAGGGCCGGCGCCGAGTGCTTCAAGCTGTGATCCTAGGCTGCTAGGTGTAAATGCTCCATCAGGTGGGATGGCGAACCACGGCGGGACCTCGAAGCCTAGTGCTCCCAAGCGGGCGAGCGCGGAGGCTTTCCCTCCTAAAAGGTGTGTTTCAGTGGTGTCGGGGTGAAGAAACATAAAGATGTGGCTAGTGCCGAGTGATCAGGAGAAGACCTTAGCGATTAGTGGTATAAGGCCCAGGGTGAGATATAGGATAAGCGTCCAAAGGGCGGAGACGAGTTCGATTTTTTTGCCTGGGCGTAGGGTGGTGGTGAAGCGATATCCTTCGATCATCGCGAATCCAAAGATCACCATCAGAGCAATGAGGACAGGGGATTGAAAATTAATTTGTGAGGCAGCTTTGGTGGCGCAAATGAAAGTGGCTGCTAGTGCGATGAGCCAGACGATACACCCTCCTGATTTCCCCCAAAGGCGACTGTAGGTTTCGACTCCTGCTTCTTCGTCGGCGGGCTGGCGGAGTTTGCGGCCAATCTCGATTACGATGCCGTTGCAGAAGCTGGTGGCTAGGAACCAGCCTAGGCCTGTGGGTGGTTGTGATCCACGTGGCAGCCACTCGCAGGCGGTTGCGAAAAAATCAACAAGAGGCATGATCCCCATGTGGCTAATAAGGTAAATCACTGGATGCTTTTTCAACCAGTCACGGCAGAAAAACTCGACGCTCATGAGCGCTAGGTAAGTCCATGCGATGCCGAGAACTATCATCAGCTTAGGATCTAACAGTAAGACGAGCGCAGTCTGGGCGATGGCGGCAAGAACGAAGACGAGTCGAAGCTCTTTCAAAGATACCAAGCCGCGTGGGACTGCTCGGTAGGGTCGCCACTTTGCGTCTTCTCCCGCGTCCTTAAACTCATCTGCAATCCGGAGTTGGAGAAACAGGAGTAGGCATACGATGAATGCGGTGAGGAACATCCCGAGGGACGGGACTGCTACGCCGCGTAGCAGGGCGGAATAGCTAACCGCACAGGCGCTGAATGCGGCGATAAGCGGGCCGTGGGCGAGCAAGGGAAAGCGCTCTTCCTGGTAAGTGATCCAGCGGTTCATGCCTGTTTGCGAGTGCGGGCGAGCTTGCGATGGGCTCGGGAAAAATGCCCGGCGCTGAGTGCGGCAATGATGGATAACTCCCCAGCAAGAAGTAAGCCGGCGCATACCTCGGCAAGGGCGCGGGCATTTCCGCTACCTGCTAGCCCCATGAGCTGAAGGCAGGCGTTCTGCGTTGGTAGTCCCGTTCCACCACCGACAGTTCCCACCATGATTCCCGGAAGGGTGACGGCTGCGTAAAGTGAGCCATCCGCTTTCGTCTCAAATCGGGTTACGCCGGTGGCAGATTCTGCCACGCATGCCGCGTCTTGCCCGGTGGCTAAGTAAAGGGCAGTAAGGCCATTGGCGAAGTGGCCTTGGATGCCGAGCGTACCGCTGAGAACCCCTCCAATGGCCGATATCCGCCAGTAATTAACCATCGCCTCTGGGGTGGTTTGGAGCAGTTTTTTTACGATTTCCTCTGGCAATCGTACCTCAGCTGTAACTTTTTTTCCACGCCCTGCAGCAAAGGCGCGTGAACTAGCTTTTTTATCGCCGGAAAGGTTGGATTCGATATAATGCCGGATTGGAGATACTGGACTCCTTTTAATCATTTCATCACAAACGGCTTGAGTGGCTAGCGTGACCATATTCTGGCCACAGGCATCGCCCGTGGTATATTCGAAATTCGCGTACACGTGGTTTCCTTCGACTGTACATCCCAGGTCGATGAGCTTGCCATAAGCCGTGGTCGAAGATGCTGTTTTCTGAAAAAGTTCGAAATTCTCCACCGCCCACACAACGAAACGGCAGGCATCGGCAAAGGTTTCGAAGACAAAGGCAGGAGCCCGAGAGATGCTCTCGTAAAGCACCATTGAGGAGCAACCTCCGGCAGCCGAGATTGCACGGCAGCCACGATGATAGCTGGCGACCAATGCTGCCTCTGTAGTAGCAAGCGGAATGGCAAAATCCCCATTCGCGGAAAGCCCGTTAACGCGAAGCGGGCCAGCGATGCCGATTGGAATTTTTAGTAGTCCAATAGCGTTTTCGATGTTGCCCTCATACTTGGAAAGATCGTCTACCTCGGGAGAGAGGAGAACCGAGGTGATTGCAGAATCCAGAGCGAGCTTCTCGGCCGCTTTCCCTGCCCGGCTGTTAGAAATTTTCGCCCATCCTGGGAAATTGGGTAAGGGCGTGGAGTGATCCGGGCGGAGGCGAATTGCCGCCTCTTCTATGCTTGATGCGCCAAGGATTCGGTCTGCATGATCTTTGGTAAGTCCTCGTTTCCCCGACATGCTCGATTGTCATCGGCCCGCAGAGGTGCGTCAATGGATTCCGGATTGGAAGATAGGGCATCTACATTTGAGAAAGCCCAAGAATCGTTTCTAGGTATGTAGGGTCGAGGGCTGCATAGATTCGTTTGCCGCGTATGGGTTCTTTCGGTTTAGCTGTTTCGATCTTCAAAAGATTGAGTCCAATCCGTCTCAAAGTGGAAAGGTTCTGGGCCGCGTCCCCACAACGCGCACGGCACTGATCTTCGCGGAAAACGACATCGAGAACCCTGTGGCACGAGTTTTTAATGCTCCAGTGGGCTCGGCTTAATTCGAGATATTCTCTGGTATTAAGTGGCATGCTACTTATAAAATAACGGGTTTCTTCGCGAAGTTTGCCCTCCGAAGTCGTGCTCCAACTCTCCAAGCGTTTGGCGTATCGAAGGTTTAGCCATAGCCGCCCGCTTAGCTTCGGGCAGATTGCTTTCACAAAAACGCTGAGACATTCCGAGGAAGCCACCGGATCGATCGCAGCGAACACCCGTAGGAAAGGTATTACCGCAAGGAATCCTGCCTGGCAGGGCTATCTAATTCTTCAGCCACTCTTCACGTGCTTTGGCGAAGCACACGAAATCCTCGCAAGTATCCATCCCGCATAGAATCGCGCAGGGGGCGATGAAGGGAATGGAGCCAAAGGAATGTCGCGTCGCATTTTCGGTGCCGGGGCCCTCGATAACATCGAACATATCGAGACCTTCAGGCAGGCCATGGCGTAAATCGATAGCGGAAGTGGATACATATTTTGAAGACATTCGGGCCTGATACCCACCGACTGTTTCGTTTAAGCTCTGATTATCAGGAATTTGTAATGTAAATGCCCTGCAACTAGAGCAAAACCATAGATGAAATCTACCGGACCTTACGAAGAGGAATTCATGGAACGCGCCATCGATATGCTATAAAACTTCGGAAGTTACGCTGTTCAAATCGCCCCACCCCAGGGCCCCCAACCCAGTAGCAGTCACAGACATGACCTATGTGACGATGTAAGAAGTCTGGCTGTATTTGGCCGACTTTGTGAATTTTCATAACAAAAATATCAAAGTATATTAAACCGATGAGACCATGCACACGGAGCTGATTGGTAAAGCTTTGGGAAAAGTCATTAAAATCCGTCCGGATCGGACAGGATACATCTATCACAAAGATAGAGGTAGCTAATATAATAGTCACTAATACCTTCGGCAAGTGGGTGACTAAGGCCTTTAATCCTCTATGAGTGCGAGAGGCAACTGCTATGAAAACGCAGCCATGGAAGGCTTTTGGTCAACGCTCTAAACAGAAGCCGTTCTAAAGTCCGGAGCCTTTGAAAACGAAAAAGCTGCCACAAAGGCGATATTTGCATATATCGACGGTAATTACCACAGCCAGAGAATGCACTCATCACTCGACTATCTTACCCCTTTAGCTGCTGGAAACGCTGCCAAACTAGTTGCCTAGAAACCAAAACAATCCGCTCTAAAAACACTCCGATTAAAAGTGACGAGTCCACTCACGGCTTGGTCTGGCATTCCGGCTCGCTCGCGTAGATAGCCAATACCGATCTCCCCGTCATAGTGGGCGCGGATCAGCAGGTTCATACTGCGGGTCGGGCGGTGCTTGCCGCTTTCCCAGCGGTTCCAGCTTTTTCGCCCACTTGAAACAGGGCACCCATGTTTTTGCGGGCAAAAGAGCTGCGCCGGGCTGAGTATTTCAATTTCGAGAGCCTTGCTGTTCTCGATCATTTCGTGGGCCTCTTCGGTAAGGACCCACTCATCAATAACCTCGTCCCAGCGGACGGGTAATTCGATGGAAACCGTGCGGGCGGTGGATTTCCCCTCCGCGTCGGGGATGTGTATTTCGAGCGATTCAAACTTCGTTTTCATCGTTTCTTCATTGGTTGCGGTTTGGGATCGCAGGAAAGGCCTTTTTTCAAAGGCAGGTGTGCGGAGAATAGGTAGATGGTCTTCTTGTCCGTGGTGAGGAGGGTTTTGCCATAGGAGAGTCGTTTTTGCTGTGGAAAGAAGAACTCGTAGGTTTCGCCGGCGGGTCTGTCCCTTAAAGGTGGTGGTCCCTTAAAGGTGGTGGTCCCTTAAAGGTGGTGGGACATTCCTGTCCCAATCCGTTCGGACAGGAATGTCCGGACGCCTTTCAGGGACAGGAATGTCCCTGCTCCACTTCCTTTGCTCGTTCGCTTTCCCAGAGGGAGAAGGTGCCTTGCATGAGCTTGGCGGGATTGCGGCGGATGTATTTGACCGCGCTTCTGAAATGTTTCTGATCCCGTATCATGGTGTCCCGGAAGTTTTCTTGCCAGACGGATCCAAGTCCAATGAGTCTCGCGGAAACCCCTTTCCACGATTGCATGAGCTGCTCCAATGGCACCAGTGGGGTGAAAAGTAGATGCGCGTGGTTTGGCATGATCACCCGTGCTTCATGGATGACCCGCTTTCCTTGGAATTTCATCATCACGCTTTCTAGGATCTCGCGGTTGGGCTTTTCACGGAAAATGCACGAGCCGCTGCCCGCATCCAGCCAGTCCTCCAACTTGGCGCTGAAGCGTCTGTGGTATTCCTTCTCTACCTTCGCGTCCCACGGCTTCGGATGGTGATGCAGCCAGTTGTCACGCTCTTCCTTCCAGAGGCGGAGCTTGGCCATCGGCATTGCATCCGCCAGGCGGATGGTGACGAACTGCATTTTCCCGACCTGCTGCCAATGGGGGAGCTTGCCACCATGCTTGCTTATCTTAGCGTTGCGATCCATGAAGTCCGACATGTGTTCAGATGAACGGTTTCCGGAGAAGTGTCCAGAAAAAAGGGAGGAAGGACATTCCTGTCCTTCAAAGGAGGCGGGACATTCCTGTCCCAACCCGTCCGGACAGGAATGTCCGGACACCTTTCAGGGACAGGAATGTCCCTGCTCCCTGAAAGTGTTGAGGGTCTGGCTCTTTACTCTTTCGTCCACCAGCGGGAAGGTTCTAGTCTGGATCACGCCCGAATAGAGCGATGGCATTCTGGCTTTGCTCGTGTTCCATCAAAAGCGGAACCACTAGGTTTGTATCAGCAACGATCATGCCGGGCAGGATCAGGAACGTCCTCCGACAATGTAACCGAGGGTTTCTTCCGTAGTGACAGGACGGCGTGGAACGAGAGGCTCGGGCAATCCTCGTAGACGGGATTTTTCACGGTCTACGGCGTGGGTTTCATCAAGGCCGGAGAGCTCGGTGGAGTATTCTCCGCTTCCTGCAATCAGGCAATAAGTCTAAGGGAGCAGAGGATGCGGCGCTGCCTTTTCCAAATTGGGGGGGTGTTATTGGGGGGAGTTTGTTAGGCGGAGGGTGAGTTCTATGAGGCGGCCGGTGGAGGCGGTTAGGGTGGGGGCGAAGGGTGGGCGATTATCGGTTTCGCTTGGGAGGAGGGTGGGGCGGGTGGCGATGCGGAGGGTGGGTAGGCCTTTGTTGTGGAGCATGGTGGCGAGGTCTGAGGCTTCGGTTTGGTAGGTTGTTTCGGGGAGTTGGACGGTGCCGAGGCCGGAGAGTTCTTTGGTGGGGATGTTGTCCGGATTTTGGGAGGTGAGGATGAGCTGTTCTTGCTCGCCCATGGCCTCGATGCAGAGAATGGCGTGGGGGGTGGTATCTGCTTGGATGAGGTTGTAGGCGGTGGTGGCAGTTTCTTCGATGGGTGCGGCGGATTGGTTGACGTGGGGTAGGATGATGAAGCGGATGGGGCGTAGGAGCTTTGAGTCTGCTACTGCTTGGGCGAGGGCGAGGGTGGCGGCGAGGCCGGTGGCGTTTTTTTCTGCGCCGCGGGACCCGGAGGGGGAATCGTAGGAAGTGAGAATCCAGATCGGTGGGGCAGAGGAGTTGATGGAGTCTGCCTTGGCGGTGATGATGGGGAAACCGGCGGGGCCATCGATTTTACCGACATTGTAGCCGGTGTTGCCGGGGCCGAGGAGGCCCTCGATCATGGAGGCTGTGGCGGAGAGATTTTTTGGTTTCTCGGTGTTTCTTTCGCCAATGACTTCGATGATTTTCCGGAGGTCATCGGCGAGCGAGTCGGCAGAGACGGTGCGAGCGAATCTTTGTTGTTCCTCGACGAGTTTCCGGTCTTCGGCTTTGAAATATTTTACGAGGGCAAAGACGCCAGAGGCGATGAGCCACAGGGGCAGGATGACGAGGAGCCAAGGAACGATGCGAAAGCGCTTCTTAGGAGGCATTGCTGTTTGGTGGGTCGGCTGAAGGCTCTGTGGTTGTGCCATCGGGTTCTTCGATTTCCTCGTCGACTTCGATTTCTTTACGAAGGCGCTGGGAGATGAGGGGGCGGACGAAGCCGTATACTAGATAGGTAGTAAAGAGGATGACGGGCATGACGTCGCGGAAACGGATGGTTGTAAAAATGAGGACTACGGCGACGAGGATAGCGCTGAGGCTGCTGCGAGTTTTCCAATCGACTTTTTTGAAGCTTGGGTAGGGGATATTGCTCATCATGAGGAGGGAGAGGACGAGCATGGCTGCGGCGAGGACATATTTCCAGATGCCTAGTTCCCGATCTGTTTCGTAGAGATTTATAAGGAGATAGGTGAGCGAGGCGATAAAGCCGGCGGCCATGGGGATGGGGAGTCCGCGGAAGTTTCCAGCATCGTTTTTGCGTTTTGGGAGCATGGCGAGGCAGTTAAACTTCGCTAGGCGCATGGCACCGCAGACGAGGTAGACGAGGGCGATGGCCCAGCCAATGTTTCCGAGGGGGAAGAGGACGGCACGGGCAAGGAGCATAGCTGGGGCCATGCCGAAGGAGATGATATCTGCTAGGGAATCGAATTCTTGGCCGAAGGGGGAGTCTTGGCCGCCGAGTCTGGCGAGGCGGCCGTCGAGGAGATCGAAGAGGCAGGAGCCGAAGATGAGGAGGATGGCGTATTCATAATATTGGCGGGTGATTTCATAATATTCTCTGCCGGAGGGATTCATTTCTCCGGCGAGGCGTTGGACCTCAATTTGGCCTTTGAGGATCATGAGGACGGCGAAGAACCCGCAAGCGAGGTTGCAGGCGGTCATAAGATTTGGGAGGAAGAAAATCTTTGGTTCTTCGGGTTCGCGAAGCTGTGACATGGTGGGTAATGTGATTCAAATGAGAGGAAAAGGCGAGCGCTTGTTTTTCGGGGGACGGGCAGGATGCTTTAGGTATTTTTGATGATTCTTCCGCCATTTTTACCACCACCGGGGCCGAGGGTGATGAGGTGATCGGCTACGGCGATGACATCTGGGTGGTGCTCGATGATAAGGACGGTATGGCCAGAGTCGCGGAGTTGGAAGATGGCGGTGAGGAATTTTTCGACGTCGCCGAAGTGGAGGCCGGTGGTGGGTTCGTCAAAGAGGTAGAGGGTGTGAGGTGCGGTGGGTTTTGAGAGCTCGAGGGAAAGCTTCAGGCGTTGTGATTCTCCGCCGGACAGGGTGTTGGCAGCTTGGCCCAGAGACAGATAGCCGAGGCCGAGCTGGTCCATGGCGTTTAGGATGCGGTAGAGTTTCGGGATGGGGCGGAAGAGTGCTTTGGCATCGGCTGCGGTGAGCTCGAGGACTTCGTGGATGGAATTTCCTTTGTAGGTGATTTCGAGGGTTTCGCGGTTGAAGCGTTTGCCGAGGCAGGCGGGGCATTCTGTCCAGGCATCTGGAAGGAAATGCATTTCGATTTTTAATTTTCCATTGCCGAGGCATCTTTCGCAGCGGCCGCCTTTGGCATTGAAGGAGAAGCGGGATTTTTTGTAGCCGCGTTGTTTTGCGAGGGGGAGTTTGGCGAAGAGCTCGCGGATGAGATCGAAGGCGCCGGTGAAGGTGGCGGGGTTTGAACGAGGGGAGCGGCCGATGGCTGATTGATCGCAGAGGACGAATTTTTCGATGAGTTCGAGGCTCTCGATGGATTTGTGGGCACCTGGGGTTTCCTTCGAGTTGTGAAGGTGCTGGCTGAGGGATTTGGCGAGGATGTCGTTGATGAGTGTTGATTTTCCAGAGCCGGATGGACCGGTGACTACGGTGAGTTGATTGAAGGGGATGGGGACGGTGAGGTTTTGTAGGTTGTGCTCGGTGGCGCCTTTGATAATAAGTTTTCCGGTGGACTTTGGGGTGGTTTTTTGGGGTTTGAAGCGTGAAATCTCGCCGCGCAGCCATTTTCCGGTGGGGCTGTCGATGGAGCCTGGGGGGCCGTGGGCTAGAATTTCACCGCCAAGTGGGCCAGCGCCGGGGCCCATATCGATTAGGTGATCGGCGGCGCGGATGATTTCCTCGTCGTGCTCTACGACTACGACGGTGTTGCCGATATCGCGGAGGCGGGTGATGGCGCGGATGAGGCGATGGGTGTCGCTGGAGTGAAGGCCGATGGAGGGCTCGTCTAGGACGTAGATGACTCCGCTGAGGCCGGCGCCGAGTTGCGTGGCGAGTTTGATCCTTTGGACTTCTCCGCCAGATAGTGCGCCGGATGAGCGATCAAGGGTGAGGTAGTCTAGGCCGACGTCTTCGAGAAAGGTGAGGCGCTTTGTTACTTCGCTGGCTAGCTCGCCGATGGGGTGAGGGGATGAGTGTAGATGTAGCATCCATGTGCGGGCGGCACAGATGTCCAGTTTACAAAATTGCATGATGCCCAAGGGTTTCTCCTCGAGTGGGCCAGTGATTTTTACAAATTGATGATCGCGTTTTAGGCGGAGAAAACTGCAGGATCTACAGCCAAGGCCTTCACATTCAGGGCAGGCTCCTTCGAGGGTATTGAAGGAGAAATGCTTGGGTGATAGCTCGCCAAAAAGCTCGCCGGTGCGGGGATTTCGGTAAGATGTTTGGAAATTGAGCTCTCGGTAGTCATTTTCGCCGGGGCGCATTTGGAGGACGCGTGCTTCGGTGCCGCAGATGCGGAGGGCTAGTTCTATGGAGTCTGCGAGGCGGGCGCCGATGTTTTCACGGATGACGAGGCGATCAACTACGATTTCTAAGTGATGTGGGCCGGGCCCTTCGATGTTGGCCTCGGTGATTTCAAGGATTTCCCCGTTGAGGCGTATGCGGATGAAGCCTTGGCGCTGGAGATCGCCGAGGAGGCGTGTGGGATCGGCTGTTTCTTCTTCGGGGACGGGAGCTAGGATGATGAGTTTGGTGTTCTCGGGCTGGGATGTGAGGGCGCTGATGATTTCCGAAGGGCCCATTTTCGTCATGGGGAGATCGGTTTCAGGATCGTGGGGGACGCCGATGGCAGACCAGAGGATGCGGAGGTAATCGTAGATTTCCGTGGTGGAGGCTACGGTGGAGCGTTGGGAGAGGCCGCCGACTCGCTGCTCGATGGCGATGGCTGGGTTGAGGCCTTGGATAGAATCGACTTCTGGTTTTTCGAGTTGGGAGAGGAATTGGCGGGCATAGACGGAGAGGGACTCGACGTAGCGGCGCTGGCCCTCGGCGTAGAGTGTATCGAAGGCGAGGGAGGATTTACCGGAGCCGGAGGGGCCGGTGATGACGGTGAATTTGCCCTTTGGTATGGCGACGTTGAGGTTTTTGAGGTGGTGCTGGCGGGCGCCTGTTATGAGGATTTGATCCATGGGGGGCAGTTTTTAGGCTTTTGTTTTCAGGGGGAGACTGGGGTTATGTAAAGGGGATGGAATCCTTTTTTGGTTTTTTCATTTATGCCACTTTCTTCTCGATTCGCTCTCTTAGGACGTAGTTTATTTTTTCTACTTATGGCCAACAGCCGGTGAGATTGAAGCTGATGTTAGCCTAGCCAAACTCGACACTTATCGCCCTTTTTAAAACGCAAAGAGCACGATTTCCTAGACAAAAAATCCCCGTAACAGGTGGCTAGGGCAGATCGGTAGCTAGGATCTAGCATGCTGCATGGGGTGTCCGAGTTTTCGTGGGGTTGAAAGTGAATGCTTGGTTTGAGAAAGTGACGCTTACTGATTTGAGTGACTGCGTGGTGATTGCTATCAGATGACGGATGATTGCCTACGGGTTGCTTTTTTAAGTGATTTTATGTCCTTACTAATCTAACAGTTCTTCTACATGGGTAACTATAGTTTTTCTCTACGTTTCTTTATCTCACATTCTGATACTGCGGTAGCGGCGGACTTAGTTTCTATGCTCGAAGAGCTGGGTCATGAGGTGATTGGGACGTCGCATCTTTGCCGTGAAACACTCGTAAGATGTGCGCTCAACCCGCCTGAGATCATTCTTTCTGGCCTCAATTTCACTGATGGTGACGGAATTGAGACCTTGGCTCAAATTTTAGAGAACAATCCCATTCCCAGTATCATTCTAGCTCAGCACGAAGATATTCAGCGGGTTGAAGAGGCCGTTGAAAACTACGTGTTAGCTTACTTGATTCAACCATTCAAGACAGATGTTCTTAGGCCTTCGATTGTGGCGGTAAAACGGCGGTTTGATCAGATTGAGGAGCTCAAAGCTGAGGTTTTCGCTTTGAAGGAAACTTTGGAAAATCGAAAGAAACTTGAGCGGGCAAAAGGACTTTTAATTAAGGAAAAGGGGATCGATGAAGAGACAGCTTATTTAGAAATCCAAAGTTTAGCCAAGAAAAGTAGAGAGAAGATGGGAGTAATTGCGCAAGTGATTATCGATAGCTATAAATGAGCTGGAAGTTTCACAAACGTGTTAGATTTTTTCTTGCAGTTCGATGAACTCGACTTATCAGTGCTGAAGTCGTTCAGTGTTTGTAACGATAAGACCGGAGATTTTGAACAACGTTTGTTCAGGCTTTTGCGGGCCCAGTGGGTTTGTATCAGAAAATCGACGATCACGAGGGCGGACGAGTTCTGCTTTTTATATAGTTGAAATTCTTTTATGACGACAGATCAGCCCTGGGGCACGAAACAGAATCCGCTGGCGATATGCGCCGCCTCCGATGAGCTATATGCAGAAGGTTTGTTACTGACGCTGGCGACGGTGCTGTGGTCGCTACCTGCTAGGACAAGTTGTGAGTTGATTCTGCTAGATGCTGGAATTTTAGATGTGACTCGTGAAAGCCTTGTTAAAGAGATAGATGATGTGGCTGAGCGGAAAGGTCATACGGTTCGCTGGAGCTGGCGGACTCCAGAATTAGATCATTTGAAAGGATTGCCGCCGTTACGGGGAAACAACTACTCAACTTACGCACGGCTATTTCTTTGCGAGGAGACTGAATTGGATTCCCTACTATGGATTGACTGTGATATACTCGTGTTTCGGAATCTGTTAGACGTTGCCGAGGAAATACGAGGTAATCCTTTGATCGCTGGATGTGTAGATACTGGGGTAAAAGTAGTAGGTAATGAAACTCCAGTGGCTGAACTAGGCGATTCTACATTGCCTTACCTAAACGCTGGTTTCCTTTGGATGAACTTGAAACGTATGCGCGAAGAAAGTTTCGCCGGAGAGATCCTTAATTTCATAGAAACATATCGGGAGACTCTTCGGTTTCACGATCAGACAGCACTGAACAGTTTTGTAGGTGAAGCGCGTGAAATTCTTCACGGCTCCAACAATTACCTTTGCGCACCGTGGTATCGCGATAATTCGGCTCTGTTGGAGGATTTTCCGCAAAAAAACCTACACTATTTAGGGGGTGACAAGCCGTGGATGGAATCGCAGCGCCTCTCGTGTTACACGCGCAACTTGGTTTATCACTACACTCGCAAACTTTTGTTGGGTCACTCGTGTCCCGAAGGTGTGAGAAGAACTAGTAAACTTGTTTCGAGAGAGAGGTTACTTCCGAACGTTCTTGGGTTGATCCGCCAGTTGGTCATGCGAGAGTCGGAAGGAACTGAAGATCGGTTTCAATCCATCCGAGAACTGCATAGGACATTGGGCGGTCATTATGAGGATGAAATCCGCGAGAAACTCGATGAATGGTATCAGGGAAATAAATTGGTAGCTCCAGCTTTCTCGCCGCAAGATCTGAAAGTAGAAGCCCCCGTTTTCGCATGAGCCGAGATGCAAATAATAAGGGAAAGTGGCGTGTGGGCTTTTTTGTCCATCACCAAGGCACCGGACACGCGAAGCGATGTCAGGCAATCATTAGAGAACTGCGTGACTGTGATGTAACTATTTTCTCAGCTTCCAAGGATCTTTTCTCGGATTTACCAGAAGGTGTAAATTTTCAGTTACTTCCGGATATGATTCAAGCTCCGGCACGGGTGCGGGATGCAAAGGCTCAGGAGACTCCCGAGATTTTCCATTGCGTGCCCCTCGGCGTTCGGGAAATGCGCGAAACTTTTGGTAAAATTGCCGCGTGGGCTCTTGGGGAGGATCCTCATTTATTGTTTATCGATGTCTCAGCAGAGTTGGCAATACTATCGCGAATTCTTAGCGTTCCGGCGGTAAAGGTGCGGATGCATGGGAATCGTGACGATCCCGGACATCGTGCTGCTTACGAGAGTTGTAGTGGATTGCTAGCGCCCTATCATGAGGAAATTGAAGATCCAGCTTACTGTAAAAAGTTCCGTGACAAGACCTTCTATAGTGGCGGGCTTTGCACAACAACTCAGCAGCCACTCACGCGTGAGCAAGCACGGGAAAAGCTCAACCTTCCTAAAGATCGAGAGATCATTTTAGCGATGAATGGGGCGGGAGGAAAAGGAACTTCCTATGCGTCTATGACATTGGGGGCTCGCGCGCGTCCCGCTGCGCTCTGGCTCACGGTAGGTCAGATATTTACGGAGGGGCACGAGACGGATTTTCCGAATTTGAGGAACTTGGGGTGGGTCGAGAACGGGCAGGACTACATAGCTGCAGCAGATGTAGTGATTGCTTCTGGGGGAGATAATACGGTTACCGAGATTGCGCGGATAGGGCGGCCATTTATATGCATTCCAGAGTGGCGGTATTTCGATGAGCAACTGAAGAAATCTGAATCTTTTCATGCTTTTGGCGCTGCCGTTTGTTCAGAGCAATGGCCGGGAACGTTAGCGAGGTGGAACGAATTGATCGAGAAATCAAAGAAGCTAGATCTAAAGAACCAAGGTGAGCTTTTCGATCCCTCTGCGGCAAAGAAATCAGCGGACTATCTGATGAATTTGATGAAGAAGTTATGGGGAGAACATGCCATATGAAGATCTGGCATATTGCTTTACAAGGCTGTCTAAAAACGGGCGGAATTGATTACGGCTGTTGCCCGGACACGGGTGGGCACATCAAATACTTATTAGACCTGGCCAACAGTCTGGAGGTAGATCAGCCGGGACTTGAGCAGGTGATTATCACCCGCAGTTTTGAAGATTCAAAATTTCCTGAGAGTCACAGCCAGGCCAAGGAAACTTTGTCTAAGCGCATCAAACTTGTTAGAATTGAAGATTCTGAAAAAGGATATTTGCCCAAAGAGAGACTTTGGCAGCATCGAGAAAAGTTTATTAAGAATTTAGAGTTACTGTTAAGAAATGGAGCTGAGAAGCCTGACTTTATCCACGCTCATTATGCTGATGCAGGTGCTGTAGCCGCTGAACTGAAGCGGCGATACGGGATTCCATTTGTTTTCACGGGGCATTCATTGGGCCGAGTGAAGGAGATTGAGTCACCTATAACAACGGGTAGCTTAGAGGATTTCAACGCACGTCTCACTGCTGAAGAGGAAGCGATTCTTGGGGCGGCTTTGATCATTGCAAGCTCGAAGGATGAGGCAGAAAATCAGTATGCGCTCTACCAAAATTACCGCGCCGAGAAGATTCGTATTATTGCCCCGGGGACGTCTTTTGTAGAGGTGCAAGACAAGGAAGAGCGGCGCCGGACTATCGAAGCCAAGCTAGAGAACTTTTTTAAGGATCGCACCAAGCCACTCATTCTTGCCATTGCGAGGCCGATGAAGCGAAAGAACCTCGGGGTAATTATCGATGCATTTGCAAGTCGTCCGTGGCTTCGGAACCATTGCAACTTATTGATTCTAGCTGGTTGCCGCGCGACTCTTTCCAAACTACAAACTGAGCAAGAAGCCGAACTGGTAGGTCTGTTGCGGAAAATCGACGATTATGACCTGCATGGGTATGTAGCTTTGCCAAAGTCTCATACGGAGCGCGATTTAGAGGTTTACTATAAATTGGCAGCAGACTCTAGTGGCATTTTTGTAAATCCAGCACTCCATGAGCCTTTTGGTTTGACGCTCTTAGAAGCTACCTACTGTGGCTTACCTTGCGTTTCTACAAAGAACGGTGGGGCCGCCGATATTATGCGTGAAAACGGAAATGGCCTCGTTATTGATCCTCGCTCTATCGAAGAACTAGCTGGCGCAATGGAGGAAATTCTTAGTAATTCCGATGCATACTTACAGTTTTCTACAGCGGCGAAGAACGCTAGACGAAATTTAGATTGGGCAGTTCACGCAAAGCGCTATCAGCAAGTTACTAGAGAAGTCGTAGAAAAGCATCTCAGTGGAGGGAATGTGTTCACTCCCCTTGAAGGTGGTTTAATCTGCAGTGATATTGATAATACATTTGACGGGGGATGTTGCCGCTGTGCGTGCACTCACCAGTTGGCTAGAGAAGAAACCAGAACATCACTTCGTCGTGTCTACGGGGCGGAATTTAGATGACGCAGTGAGTGTCTTGAGGCAATGGCAGGTTCCTCTTCCCAAAGTTCTTGTCACTTCTGTAGGCAGTGAAATTTATCATCTACGAAAAGATAAAACCTACGTTTTAGATGAAAAGTGGGCTCACCATCACTCTGGCATGTGGGATGCGGCTGGAATTCGTGGGGTTTTATCGGAGATTCAAGAGATTACTCTGCAGAAGGAAGGTCTTCAGAGGTCGCGTAAACTTGGCTACTATCTCCGGGCAAATCCTTTTGAAGCTCTTGAAAAAATCAAAGATTTACTCAGCCGGAATGGCTTTGAATGTGAAGTAATTTTTTCTCATAACCTGTATCTAGATATACTTCCACGGGGTGTTGATAAGGGACATGCGCTTGAATATCTACAGGAATATCTTTCTGTCCCAAGGGAGCGCACGATCGCAGCGGGTGATTCACTGAATGATGAGAGTATGCTATCAATGGCGGGCGCAGCGATTGTTGTTCAGAACGGAGCGAAAGAACTCGACACACTGAGGCCTTTAAAAGGAGTTCTTTTTGCAGAACGTAAGTTCGCGGCAGGTTTGCTAGAAGGCCTCCAAAAGCTAGAGATTCTGGGGTGGAACAACCTGCAGAAATCAGGCTGGAAGGGCGGTTTCCATGCCTAGGAGAATTTCAGTGCTGACCCTTTGCCGGGGAAGGGAAGAGCATCTTCGGAATTTACTTCGATCTCTTGCCTTGGGCAGTGTCTTACCGGGCGAAGTCATTCTCGTTGTGATGGATGAGGAAGAGGTTGCTGATCTTCCACCTACGCCGTTTCCAGTAGTTCAGTTTATGATTCCGGGTAAAGAATTACCACTTGCTGCGGCACGTAATTTAGCGGCAGCAAAGGCAAGTTTCCCACATCTAATTTTTCAGGATGTGGACTGCATAGCTTCTAGAGATCTTGTGAGAAGTTACAGTGAAGGTTTGGTAAAGCAGCCGACAGGAGTTTTCCAAGGAGAGGTTTTTTATCTTCCGGAAATGGATCTTCCAGATCTACGGTCCCAAACATCGATTGAGAGACTTAGGGATCTAGGCATCCGCCATCCTAGCAAGAAGCCGTTTCTTGACCACGGCGTGGAAGTTGAGCCCAACTTTGGCGAGCTATGGGGCCTTTCTTTTGCGTTGCACCAAGATACTTTTACGAAAGCGGGGGGGTTCGATGAAACTTTTGTAGGCTATGGCGGCGAGGAAACGGATTTTGCTCAATCTCTCAGGCAAGTGGGTTGCACACTCTATCGCGTTGCAGGTGCGGCTGCTTTTCATCAGCATCATAGCGTTCACATTCCCCCTTTTCATCATTTTCAGGCCATCATCCGAAACGCGCGTTTGTTTTATAAGAAATGGGGCCGGTGGTGTATGAACTACTGGCTTGGTCAATTTCAAAAGTCAGGGCTAATCCGTTGGGACGAAGGTTTGGAAACGTTGGAAATTTTACGTGAACCTACTGTTGAAGAAATTCAAAAATCTAAGCAACCCGGTTCGGTAAGGTTCAGTTAGGAAATGAAAATCGCTGTCTTATCACCGCATCTGCAGCCAGTGCCTCCTCTTACTGAAGGTGGCACGGAGCGTATCGTCGCATATTTATGTGAGGTGTGGAAAGCGATGGGCCATGAGGTCACGCTGTTCGCTTCTTCGGACTCAATGGTTTCCGTGACTACGGTATCTGCCGGAAGTAGTGTTTTGGGAATCAAAGATGCGCCGCCATCGTTACCTGCTGCATTCGAGGCAATCTCTCTTGATCAGTTAAGGGCACGTGCCGGTGAGTTTGATATCATTCATTGCCACACAGAGTTCAGTCACTTGGCCGTGCTTGCTGAGTTTCAGAAGAAAGTAGTCACCACGCTGCATTGGCGAGTTGATGAAGAAGACCGGCAATCCGTGTATCGGCATTTCAACGGGGCAACTCTAGTAGCAATCTCAGAGAACCAGAAAAGCCAACTTTCCGGAGGATGTGCAACCGTGATCCACCATGGTGTTCCGGAGAAACTTTATGAAATGGGGCAGGGGACTGAGGGCGCGCTAGCATTTATTGGCCGGATGACAGATCAAAAACGACCAGACCGTGCCATTGAGATTGCGCAAAAGGCTGGCTATGAATTGGTTCTTGCAGGCAAGCTAGATGTTGGGAACCCTAGGTATTTTACTGAGAAAGTAGAGCCGAACTTGAGTGAGCGCACTCGATGGATAGGCGCGATTGACGACTCGCAGAAGAAGCTTCTGCTGCAGGATTCTGCAGCTTTACTTTTCCCCATTGACTGGGATGAACCGTTTGGGCTTGTGATGATAGAGGCGATGGCTTGCGGGTGTCCGGTGATTGCTTGGAGACGGGGCAGTGTGCCTGAAGTAATCGAAGATGGAGTTACTGGGTTTGTCGTAGACAGCATTGACGAAGCCGTTGCTGCGGTTGGTAAGCTGTCTGAACTTGATCGGACGGTGATTCGTTCTCGCTTTGAGGCGAGATTTACTTCTTACCGTATGGCTCAGGATTATATTGAGTATTTTCAAACTCTTGTTTGTGCAAAGTGATGAGTCCTAAGAAGTTTCAGGTCTACGGTGAGCGCTGCTGTGGGACTAATTTTATCATCAAGCTGCTAGAGAGGAATTTCATCGATATAAAGTTTACAGAGGAGTTTGGCTTCAAGCATTGGTTTCCAGAAAGAAACTTAGAGATCTCGCAGGATACTTTAGTCGTTCACATAACGCGGGACTTCACCGATTCTCTACAAAGTCTGCATCGTAAGCCTTGGCATGTAGCGGAATGTTTGAAGGATCTGCCTTTTGGGGAGTTTATTCGGGCGGAATGGGAATGTGTTTGGAATAATGATTTTTGGGGAGTCACACCAGAGAACAAGTTATGGGGCAGAGAAATGCTTCATGAACGGAATCCGCAAACTAACGTGCGTTATCCGAACGTAGTTGCGATGAAAACTGCAAAAGATCTCTATTGGTCCGCATTGCGAGGGCGGGTTAAACATTTCGTAAATCTAGATTATGATCAAGTGGCCCAGGATCCCAAGGCTACCTTGGAGAAATTATCGGACGGCTTTGGGATATCCATTGCGCAAAACTTTATTTCTATTGAGAACTATAAGGGATCAAAGACTGAGAAGTTTAAGAAAACTTTTTACCCTGAAATTTCCTTCAATGACAGTGAGTTCATTGCAGAAGAAATTGCCTTAGAAATGAAACGGACAAAAGCTGAGTTGGTGGTGTGAGATGCATTCTTCTTCGCAAATGAGGGAAGAGGGTTGGGCAGGGGAAAGTAACGTGCGCGCTTGGCAGACAAACCACTTTGATCAAACTTGGCGCGCTTCGCTTTTACAGATGGCTGGTTTCCTAGCTAAAGGGCTTACAAAGCCCTTCTCCGTATTTTGGATGGGGGGGAGCTACGAAAGGGTAAAGTCTTTTTAGAAAGTACGCAGACTGGGATTGACTGCGCTGTGGAGGAGGTCGCGTTCCCTATTAGTAAAACTTAAGTGTCGTGTTAAACCTAGGGGCGTGATTCTTTGTTAAAGGGCTTACAAAGCCCTTCTCCTTATTAGCAAAGATCACGGGGATCTACGGTTTCAATTTGAAGTTGTAGCGGTAGATCTTTGTGATGTTCGAGCAATACGGAGAAGGGGATTGTATCCCCTTTGATCAAACTAGGCCCGCTTTGCTATCCTTGGTGGCTGGATTCTTTGTTAAAGGGCTTAAAAAGCCCTTCTCCTTATTCTGAAGATCCTCCGCTGCGCTCCGGAGGGGTTCTCATCCCAGAGATGGGGGTGGAAAGTTTTAGGTTGGGGAGGAGCTACGGAAGGATAGGTCCTTTGGAGAAAAATGACGCAGACTGGGATTGACTGCGCTGCGCTCCGTCTCTGCAGGGTGCGCTGCGCGGGAGGAATGAATTTCTCGCTAACGCTCGATTGGCAGTCAAACCCTGAAGATCCTCCGCTGCGCTCCGGAGGGGTTCTCATCCCAGAGATGGGGGTGGAAAGTTTTAGGTTGGGGAGGAGCTACGAGGGGTAGGTCCTTTGGAAGAAGAAATAGACGCAGACTGGGATTGACTGCGCTGCGCTCCGTCTCTGCAGGGTGCGCTGCGCGGGAGGAATGAATTTCTTGCTAACGCTCGATTGGCAGTCAAACCCTGAAGATCCTCCGCTGCGCTCCGGAGGGGTTCTCATCCCAGAGATGGGGGTGGAAAGTTTTAGGTTGGGGAGGAGCTACGAAAGGGTAGGGCCTTTGGAGAAGAAAGTACGCAGACTGGGATTCGAACCCAGGACCAATTGGTTAAAAGCCAACTGCTCTACCAGCTGAGCTATCTGCGCGTTTGGTAGGGGCCGGCTTGAGGTTTCTCTCGTGCCGGGGCGGATTTGTTACGGGAGGGGAGGGGGTTGTGCAAGAACTTTCGGTGAAAAGTTTTTAGTTTCGGTGGTTCTACGATGAGGGGGGGTGTTTCTCGAACCATGTCTGGAAGGTCTGGAGGTTGGTATTGGGTCGGTTGATTAGGTAGAATGCGATGCCAGCGGCTTTTGCGGCTGGCTGGTCGTAGATTGTCGAGTCTCCGACGAGGCAGCAATGGGATCTTGGACAGTGAGTTTCCCGCATGATGTGTTGGAGGATTTTAGGGGATGGTTTGCGCGCACTGACGTCTGCGGAGGTGAAGATATGTGTGAAAAAGTGATGGATCTTGAGGTCGCGGAGGACCTGGTGGAGGCGAGAATCGAAATTGGAGGCTATGGCGAGGCCGTGGGTTTGGGAGTGTAGTGAGGCGAGTGTTTCTGCGGTTTCGGGGAAGAGTTTCCATGCGCTGCCATGGGCGTAGTGTTTGAAAAGCTCGTCGAAGGCGTTTTCGAAGACTGGGGTGGGGGGTGTTTCGCCGAGTGCTTTGCAGGATGTAGCGACGAGGCTTTTCCACCATTGGCGTTCAGTGGTTTCGCCGGGGGTTTCGGGGGTGAAAATGGGGTCTGGGGCGGTGGTGAAGGCGGTTTTGAAGGTTTGCTTCCACGCGGCGGGTGGATGATGGATGCCGTATTTACTGAAGGTGCGGGCGTAGGTTGTGGCAACTGGCTCTGCGGGGTGGAAGAGGGTTTCAGCGGCATCAAAGGCGATCCAGCGTTTCATTTTTCAGTATGTGACGGAGTGAAGGTAGAGGCCATCGGCGGGGGCGCAGAGGGGTGCTTTGCCGCGGGGGAGGCTTGGGGGTTGATCGAGGTAGGCTGCGAGGTCTTCGTGAAGGAGACGGCCTTGGGCGGTTTTCATGGCAGAGCCGACGAGCATGCGGACCATTTTATAGAGAAACCCATTGCCAGTGAAGTGGAGACGGTAGCCATCGGGTAGGGTTTCTAAGGACGAGGTGGTGATGGTTCGTGTGTAATCGGTTTCGGGAGTTTCGTTACCGCGATTGGCGGCGAAGGCTTGAAAGTTGTGGGTGCCTTGGTAGAGGGCGAGGGCATCGGTGAGGGCTTGGGCATCGAGTTGGCGGGGTAGATGCCATGCGAGGCCGGCTTTGAGAGGCGGGAGGACAGGGGCGAGGCAGACATCGTAGTAATAGGATTTTGCTGTAGCGGAAAAGCGGCTGTGAAAGTCTTCGGAGACTTCCTCGCAGGCCAGTATGCGGATGGTGGGGGGGAGTTTTGTATTGAGTGCCGGGACCCAGTTGTATGGGTTCATGGAGGTGGTGTTGGGGGCATCAAAATGGGCGGTTTGGCCGTGTGCGTGGACGCCGGTATCGGTGCGGCCGGAGCCGTGAAGGCGGATGGGCTGGCCACTTATTTCTTGAAGCGCGGAGTGGATGAGGTCTTGGACGGTGTTGCCTCCAGTTTGGGACTGCCAACCGAGGTAGGGACGGCCATCGTAGGCGATGGTGAGTTTCAATTTCATGAGATTTCCTCCAGCCAGCGGTTTAGGATTTCTACGGCAGCGGCCTGGTCGATGATGGATTTTTGATGTTTTGCGTTCCGGCCTGCTTGGTGGAGTTTTTCGGCGGCATCTGAGGTGGTGTAGGACTCGTCGATGAAATGCATGGGTAGATCGGGGAGGGCTTTTTGGAGCTTTTTTGAGAAGGTGCGAACGCGTTTTGCGGAATCACCTTCGGAACCATCAAGGCGGTAGGGTATGCCAATGACGAGGGCCTTGATTTGTCGGAGGGTAACGATTTCTTGGATGCGCGGGATGGCGTTTTCAGTAGGGACGGTTTCTACGGGATGGGCCATCATTCCGAGCATATCGGTGGCTGCGATGCCAATGCGGGCGGCGCCGTAATCGATGCCTAGGGCTGGGTGAAGTGCGGGCACGAGTTTTTCGATTAATATGGGGCGAAGTCCTTGCTGCAGCTCCAGCAGGAGGTGAAGTTCGAGGGGTTTTTTTCGCCACAGGCAGGGCAGGTAATTTCTGGGCCGGAGCCGTCTTCGAGATCGCTGGCTAGCTTAGCCTTTTCTATGATGGAACGTGCTTTTGGCTCATCTTCTGGGTGGACGATGCAGAGAGTGGGGTGAAAAATGGGGATCATGCCCTCGGTTCCTGAGATGTGCTCATTGCGGATGAAGGTGCGGATGCCTTCTACTTCGAGTAGGGCTTTGAAGTAGGCGATACGGCCGGGGACGTGGTCGGTGAAAAGCTCGATCATCAGGATGCAGGTAGGGGGTGTGAAGCCATAGGATTTGTGTATTATGAGGGCGCTGGGTGGGTTTCTCAATCCGTTCTTGCTTATTTTCCAAAATGCGTGCAATGGTGCGCGTCCCCGCGAAAAGTTCGCGGTTTTCTTTTATGGACACTCCTCCTTTTTCTGAGCTCGGGCTTCCGGATGATCTTTTGGCTGCAATTGAGATTCTAGGCTACGAGCGGCCTTCGCCGATCCAAGCTTTAAGCATTCCACCAGCTTTGGAGGGGAAAGATATTTTAGGGCTTTCAGCTACGGGATCTGGAAAAACGGCGGCGTTTGCTTTGCCGGCTTTGGCGTGCATCGATGTAAATGAGCGCTATCCGCAGGTTTTGATTTTATGTCCGACGCGTGAGTTGGCGGTGCAGGTTTGTGAGGAGGTGCATCGTCTGGGGACGAAAAAGCGCGGTTTACAGGCTACGCCGGTGTATGGCGGTGCGCCGATGGATAGGCAGCTGCGGGCATTGCGGGATGGGGCGCAGCTGGTGGTGGGGACGCCGGGGCGTTTGTTGGATCATTTGAAGCGGGGCTCTTTTGATGCGAGTCGGGTAAAAATGGCTGTGCTGGACGAGGCAGATCGCATGCTGGACATGGGCTTTAAGGAGGAGATAAATGAGATTCTTGCTGCCTTGCCGAAGGAGCGGCAGATCCTGTTTTTCTCGGCGACGATGAACCGAGGTGTTTCGACGTTTATTAAGAAATTCGGGAACAGTCCTGAGATCATCGAAATTGAGCAGAAGGCGATGACTGTTTCCACCGTGGAGCAGTCGTATTATGAGGTGAGGCAGAGATCGAAGGTGGAGGTGCTTTCGCGGATTTTAGATATGAATCCGCCGCGTTTGGGCATTATCTTTTGCAATACGAAGCGCTCAGTAGATGAATGCACGGAGGATTTGGTAAATCGGGGTTATGCGGCGGATCGGCTGCATGGTGATATTACGCAGCAGATGCGGGAACGTGTTCTGAAGCGGTTCCGCGATGGTGCGGTAGAGCTTTTGGTGGCTACGGATGTGGCTGCGCGGGGGCTGGATATTGATGAAATTGATATTGTATTTAACTACGATTTGCCAACGGATCCGGAGGATTATGTGCACCGGATCGGGCGGACAGGGCGTGCTGGGCGCTCCGGGCGGGCGGTGAGCTTCGTTTTCGGTAGAGAGATTTACAGGTTGCAGGGTGTGGAGAGATACACACGGCAGGTGATTAAACGCGAAAAAATTCCATCTGTGGAGCAGGTGGAGGGACGGCGTGCGGATATTATATTTGAGAGTTTAAAGGAGCGCCTAGAGACGGGTGGCTTTGATACGTATCAGGAAAATATTGATCGGCTACTAGAGCAAGGGCACACGCCGACGGATATTGCGGGTGCATTGATTACGATGTTACGTGAGTCGAGCGGACGTGAGGGTGAGGCGATTCAGGAAGATCGTGAGCCGGATGGCCCGCGGCGGGATCCGAAAAAGGGTAAGAAAGACAGTCAGCGTGGCGGTGAGGGGCGGGAGCGAGATTACGCGAGCCGCGATAAGCCCTATCAACGTGGCGGAATGCGCGATGCGGGTGCGATTGAAGGTGGGATGAGTCGTTTATTTATTTCCGTGGGCAAAGGTGCGGGGATTATGCCGAAAGATATCGTGGGCATGATGTATCGGGAGGCAGGCTTACCGGATGGCTCGTTAGGGCGGATTACTTTGTTCCCGAAGCATTGCTTGGTGGATGTGCCGGAGGGTTTGGCGGATCAAGCGATTCAGAAAACTCGAAACGCGAAGCTGCGTGGGAAGACGTTCAGGATTGATCATGATCGTGGACCGAACCAATAATTTCTTACTTGAGAGAAAATGAGGAAGACGTTTTCACTGCAGGATCCGAAGCATAAGCCGGAGCGGGTTGTGGCTAGTATTAAGGCGGAGCTGCGTAAGTATCTGAAGCGGGAGCATCGGAAGAGTGTGCCGGAAGGTTTGGATTTCTGGGATTTTGATTGTCGTTATGGTCCTGATGAGGAGAAAGCGGAGGTGGTGCATGTTTCCAAAGTGGTTGAGAAAATCGATGAAGGAGCGGAAGCAGGCTGGAGTGAGGTGTATGTGGAAATTTTAGCACGCGCGGCTAAAAGAAGGCCGAAAGCTACGAAACAGGCTGAGGGGTCTGAGGAGTAGCTGCGGGAGGTTTTTTCGTGATTTTTGGATGTTTTCTACGCCGATTTCTTTAGTGAAAGGGGGGGAAGGGGTTGGTATGTAATTTAATTTTGATAGATATGGAAATCTGTTGGGTAAAAGGCGGGAGAGCCTCGCTATTGGCTGATGGTATGAAGAAAGACAAAGGGATTTGTAGTTTTTGCAGAGGTGCTTTGGTGGGGTGGATGTTTGTATTCTTCTGTTTCCTTGCGATGGGTGGAGTGGGTTTTGCGAGAGGTCTTAGTGGTGAGAGCGCGCTGAAAGTGGCAGAGCTGAAGGCGCGGATTCAGCAGTTATCGGAGGACTCGGTGGCAGACGAAGATGCGCAGGCGGCGCTGGTGGATTATCAAGAGGCGCTGCGGCTGGTGAAGGATGCGGAGGAAGCTGAGGCGAGGACTTCAGAATTTCAGAGGAAGGCGGTGGATGCTCCTAATGAGATTGAGAAGTTGGCAGAGGAGATTCCAGAATTCCGTGGGATGAACGTGCCAGAGGATGCGTCTTTGGAGAAGGTTGAGAACGCCTTTAATGTGGCTAACGCAACTTTGTCAGAGGCGAAAGCTGAGCTGAAAGCGCGGAATCGGCAAGCCCGCGAGATAGTCACGCGGCAGAGTGCGTTGCCAGCGCTGATGGCTGCTGCGAAGAATGATTTAGCGGCTTTGGTGAGGCCGGAGACGCCTATTGCAACGAGTCCGGAATCAGTAAAATCGGCCTACCAGCGGGCTTTGGCGCAGAGTAGGCTTTTGCGAGAACAGATTTCCATGTTCGAAGCTGAGATGGAGTATTTGGAGACCGCGCCGGCTTTGGTATCGGCGGAGGCAGGTTTGCTTTCTCGGAAAATTGCCGTGCTTACTGATCTAACAGATGCGCTGCGTGGCGAGGTGGAGGAGATGCGCATTGAAGAGGCAGGGGATGAAATTGAACGTGCGACTGAGCGGGCTCGCTCGTTTGCGGAAGGTTCTGCAGAACGTGAGGTGGCGGACGAGGTGGTGGACCTCGTGGAAAGGCAAGGTGGGAGAAATGGCCTTAGCGAGAGAATCGCGGAATCAGCTGCGCAGGCGGCAGAGATTGAGGAGCGAGTCGAAGAGATTTCGAGGCAGTTTTCAAGTGCACGAGAGCGTGTAGAACTTTTGGAGGATGTGGGAGTGCGGATTGATCCCGCGACTGGGAGGCTTTTGCGGACACAGCGGCAAAAAATGCCCTCTACTGGAGAGCTGACGGATGTGTTGCAGGAGGTGGTAGAGAGCTCGGCGCAGGTTCAGATTGAGAGGTTGGTTCTCGATGATCGCTATTCTGCTTTGTTGGCGGAGTCCGCGATGGATGAGAATGCTTCGCCAGAACTGGTGGAACTTAAAAAAGAACGTCTGGCAGCGTTGCGTTCACTGATACGAGACTACCGGAGTTATATCAAAAACCTGCGGGAAATGGTGACACAGGTCCGGGATTTGATTGAGGTATCTGAAGAGTTTGCGGTGTTTGTGGATCGGCGTTTGTTATGGATTCCCAGTCTGGGGCGAATTCAAATGGATGAGATCCGGATTGAGGTTTCTGCATATCGAGAATTTTTCCGTAGGGAACCCTTTGTGCCTCTGGGAAATGATTTACGGAAGCGTCCGTATCTTTGGTGCTTGGCGGCTTTGGGAATAGGTGGGCTGGCATTGCGGAGAAGATTTTTCCGGAGGAGGCTGCGCGCTGTGGGAAGGCAGGCATCGAAGAAGTTCTGCACGAGTTTCCTGCCAACTGCGTTAGCTTTGCTTTACTCGGCTTTATTGGCTTTGCCTTTGCCGTTAGCGGCGTGGTTTTTGTATCTCAGGTGCTATGACTGCGGACCAGCCGTGGAAGGGGCTTTGAGAAGTGTGGCGAGCTTCCTAACATTAGCGATTTTCTTCCGTATTTTATGCCAGCGCAACGGGGTGCTGGTGAAGCATTTACAGATGTCTGAGAGGCGGGTGGCAGTGATCCGGCAGAGCCTAAATTGGCTCATACCGATTATGCCGGTGTTCTTATTCTTTGCGGTGGCACTGCCGAATCATGCGGGGGCTGTTTCTGGCGGGAGGCTGACGTTCATTGCGGTGGTGCTGATTTTGATGATCATGTATGAGCAGGTTTTGCGACCTCAGAAGCAAGTGATTCATTGGCAGGGGAAACCATCTATCCGCTTTGCACGGTTCTGCTATTTGTTGGGATTATTGATTCCAGTTGCCCTCATTGTAGGGGCGGCGGTGGGATATTATGCATCGGTGCAGCAGCTGCGGATTCAGACATTGCTCTCGGTAGCGCAGGTGGTGGTGACCTTGTTTGTAGCAGGGCTCCTACGGAGATGGATCATCGTTTCGCGGAAGCGGCTAGCAGTTTTGCAGGCGGTGAAGGGGCGTGAAGCTGCGCTTACCGCACGGGATCAGAAAGAGGGATTGGTGGGCGAGAAGCCACAGAATGTAGCTTCGCTCAGTGAGGTGAAAGCGAGTGCGGGTAAGGTGGCTGAGGTAGAGGAGCAGACAAACCGCCTAGTGCGTGCGGCGGCGATTGCAGTGATTGTATTTGGTTTGATTGGCATTTGGAGATCGGCAATTCCAGCTCTCTCAGCATTCGACAAAGTAGCATTATGGGGTGAGGTGGGGACGGCGGAAACTACGCGGGAAAACACGCCTGATTTTAATCCAGTAGGCGCACTTACGCCTCAGCAAGACAGTTCTGAAGCGGAGGCGGGTATTGTGCCAGAGGTGGGACAGGTGATTACTTTGCAGGATGTATTTCTTGCGATTGTCATTCTGTTCTTAACTTTTATTGCTGCCAAAAACATACCCGGACTTCTTGAACTAGCAGTCTTCCGTCATATGAATTTGGCACCCGGAAGTAGCTTCGCTTTCACGACGACGATTCGGTATATCATAGTAGTAGTTGGCCTTATTATGGCGTTTGGGAAAATTGGTATTGAGTGGGGTAAAGTGCAATGGATCGCGGCAGCTGTGACTTTGGGAATTGGTTTTGGTTTACAAGAGATTTTTGCAAATTTTGTAGCAGGATTGATTATACTATTTGAGCGACCTATACGGTTGGGAGATATAGTTACGATAACGGGAGTGGATGGAAAGGTAACTCAAATACGTATACGTGCGACTACGGTGAGGCAGTTTAACGGGCGCGAACTCATTGTTCCTAATAAGGAATTTATCACAGGGCAGTTTGTGAACTGGACGTTGAGTGATAGTGTTTTGCGGGTGGATGTGCCGGTGGGTATTGCCTATGGCTCCGATACGGAAAAGGCTAAGGATTTGCTTATGAAAGCGGCGGAAGAGAACCCCCGGGTGCTGCAGGATCCTGCGCCTGTGGTGCTCTTCGATAATTTTGCAGACAGTTCGCTTGCGTTCATATTGAGGGCGCACATCGCGGGCATCGAGCATTTGTTAGCAGCGAAAACGGAGCTGCACTTTGCTGTGGATAAGGCATTCCAAGAGGCGGGGATTGAGATATCATTTCCTCAGACAGATATACATATACGATCTATGCCTGAGAAGGATGGCACGTTAGAGGGAAAGTAGTGATTGTTACCAGTTCACAGGAAGCTCGATGATTTTACCTGCGTCCTCATACTTAATGAATCCATTGGCCATGCCATACTCGTGGACAGAGCGTGTGACTTTCACGTCGTAAGCGCAGTATTCCGCAATTTTCCGTAGCGGCTCGAAATTTGAAGTTTTTTTGTGCTCTTGCCACCAGCGGATGGCGTCGAGGCCGTCTGCGGATTTACCGGTCCCGAGGGAGTTGGATGCGACGTTATCGAGCTTTAGAGAACGGCCCATGAGCTCTTTTACCTCAAGCATCATATCGAGGTTCGCTGTTTGCTCTTCGAGGTTTTGGATGACGTAGGGCTGTAGGACCGGGTAATCGAAGCCGATGTGATTCCAACCGACAACGAGATCTGCTTTTAGGAGTTGCTGGGTAAGGGCATCGACTTCGTTTTCGGCAAAAATCGAGTATTCATCCGTGCTGGTGGAGTATGTGACAGCGATGGAAATGCCGAGTTTGCCTTTGTTGCCGAAGCCACCGACGTCGCTGATGCTGCGTTGTGTTTCTAGATCGAAGTATACGATGTTTTTTGCGGGCACGGAGAGAGATTGCGTGGTTTCCCGATTTGGGGAAAGAGCGAAGGGTGAAAAGATGCCTTGGCCTTCGCTTTATGCGATGACTTCACCATTTTTCATGATTCCGGCACGATGCAAGCGATCGATAGCGGCTTCTTCAATAGGGCTTTCTGGGCCGATGGCGAAGCGGATGAAGCGAAGTAAACTCGAGGTGACTGGCTGATAGGTGGAGATGGGAGGATCTCCGATGCCGAGAAGTTTTCGATAATCTGAAGGCATCGAGGCGAGGGCGGACTGGAAAAGGATATTGTAAACGGGGATGGATGTGAAGGGGAGGGGTGGATGGCGGATCCAGTGAACGATTTCACGAGTTTCCTCGGTAACGGCAAGTTCGGGCCGGAATTTTTCGATGGTGGAGAGCATTTCTGACTCACTTTGGGGGGCATTCTCAAGGCCGAGGGGTTTTACAGATTGGGCCCAAAGGCGGATGTATTCATCGGCACCGCCGGGGAGGGGGCGGCTTGAGAAAATTTGATGGCAGCGCAGGAATGACTCCATGAAAGCGATGTGGACCCAGAGTAGCAGGTGGGGATCTGCTGCGCGGTAATCGCGAATTTCACCCGAGGAGGTTTTGTATTTTCCTTTTACGTTTGCATGCATTTTGTTGACGCGATCAGCCTCGCCATGGACGGATTTAGTAGACGCAAAGGTGGTGACGGTGAGCCAGCGGATGGTGCCAGAGAGGCGGCCTAGGGGATCGCTGGTGTAGCGCGAGTGATTGCGGACGCCGGTGAGCGAGCCGGGATGGAGGGCCTGCATGAGTAGTGCGCGGATGCCGCCGACTAGGGTGGCAAGATCTGCGTGCACAATCCATGGGGCCTCGGTGGGAAGGAAAAGGCCGGGCTCGTCACTGGCTTTGACGGCACCGAGCCAAGGGGGAACGCCTTCGGGATCTCCAGTGAGAAGGATACGAAAGCGTTTTGATAAAAATTCTTGGACGTGATTGTTCTGCACCGTGTGGTGAGGATAGCGCAGGATTGTCGAATTTCAAAGAGTAGGCGGGGAAATGCTCAGCATTAGTCGTTCGCCTAAAAGATCGACATTTTCCGCATTGTGCTCTAGTGTCCGGCCATGAAGACTCAGCTTCTCACCGATGCGAGCGGCAGTAAGGTCGCGGTGGTGATCCCCGTTCAAGAGTATGAGGACCTTTTGGAAGACGTTTTCGATCTTGCAACTGTAACAGAACGCAGGAACGACGAGCGTTTGTCGCTGGACGAGGTCAAACATCGTCTGATTGCAGATGGACTCCTACTAGGTTGAGTTTGCGAAGCGAGCAGAGAAGGATCTTAGACGGATCGATTCAAGGTATCTTTCTCGACTGATTGCAGCTACAGGGTCACTCGGAACTGAGCCGAGGCCGCCGGGCGCAAAGAAGCTAGTCGGCTCTGAACAGACATTTCGGATCAGGGTCGGCGACTACCGGATCATCTACGAGATTGAGGAAGATAAGCTAGTCGTTCTGGTTATCCGAGTAAGGCACCGTCAGGCGGCATACGACTGGATTTGAAGAAAGGCAAACAAGGCGCAGTGCCCTATTGCTGGCTCGTTTTGAGCTTCGTTAGGTATTTACAGTGATTCGGCCATCACTCCCGTTCCTAAGCTTCCTTGTATTTCTAACCGTTAGCGATCGATGTGCTATAACGTCGGGGTTTACTCACAGGTATCAGGGTAGGAGCCAAGCACTTTGACCATGGAGCAATGGAGGGCGAGTTCAGCGAGGGCTGCGACGACGTTTTCATCGCTGGAGTGGCCATTGAGGTCTACGTGGAAGATGTATTCCCAGTCTTTGCGTTTTGAGGGGCGGGATTCGATTTTTGAGAGGTTGATATGGAGGTGCTCAAAGGCTTGGAGGGCGTTTACGAGTGAGCCGGGGCGGTCGTTAATGGCGAAGAGTATGGAGGTGCGGTCATTGCCAGTGGCGGGGCAGGTTTTTTCGCCAATTACTAGGAATCTGGTAGTGTTAGTAGCACGGTCTTGAATGGATTCGTCAAGGACGTTGAGTTTGTATAGTTCCGCAGCGAGTGGGCTACCGATGGCAGCGGCTCCGCTGTGTGCTTGATCGCGTGCGATTTCTGCGGCCTTTGTGGTAGAAGACACTTCTACGAGCTCGGCGTTTGGAAAATTTTTCGAAATCCATGCACGACATTGGCCGAGAGCTTGGGGATGGGAGTATAGGGTGCGGATTTCCTCGCGTGGGATGGCGGCCATAAGGCTGTGCTCGATGCGGAGCAGAATCTGCGCGCAGATGTGGAGGGGAGAATCGACGAAGAGATCTAGTGTGTGAAAGACGGCCCCGTCTGTAGAATTTTCGATAGGAACGATGCCATAGCTGCTGCGACGGCGGGCAACTTGATCGAAAACGTCCGAGATATTTGGTTGGGGAGAATGGGTGACGGAATGTCCAAATTTTTTAATGGATGCTTGGTGCGTCCATGTGCCTTCGGGGCCGAGGTAGGCGATTTTGAGATCGTCTTCGAGGGCCAGTGCTGCGGACATAATTTCTCGGTAGATGGCTTTGATGGATTTCTCCGGAAGGCGGCCTTCGTTCATGGTGACGAGGCGGTCTAGGAGGGCTTGCTCTCGCTCTGGGGCGTAAATTTGCAGGCCGTCACGTTTTTTTACGACGCCGACTTCGTGGACGAGATCCGCGCGCTGTGAGAGGAGGGAAAGGAGCTCGCGATCGATCAGATCGATTTGGACGCGGATGTCATCAAGGTTCATGCGTTGGTATCGGCAGGGGTTTCATCAGTCTGGCCAGCGGAGGGTGTTTCTGTTTGCGTAGCGGCGAGGGCCATTTGCTTTTCGGACTCTGGATTGCTGGGGGTTTCCTCGGTAGGCTCCGGTAATGCTACGCGGCGCAATTCGGAAGCATTTGGCAGATCGTCGATGGAGTTGATTCCGAAATGCTCGAAAAAAAGTTCGGTAGTGAGGTAGAGAAGGGGGCGGCCAGGGAGCTCGGCACGGCCGCCGATGCGGACGAGATCACGGTCGAGGAGCTTTTGAAGCATTCCATCACAGGAGACACCGCGGACAGCTTCGATGGCGGCTTTGGTGATGGGCTGGCGGTAAGCGACGATGGCGAGGGTTTCCATGGCGGGGCCAGAGAGCCTTTCTGGTTTCCGGCCGGGGAAAAGGTGACGGACAAATTCTGAAAAATCCGTGCGTGTGTAGATTTTCCAACCTTGGGGACGTTCGAGAATCGTGAAAGCGCGGGAAGTTTCCGAGTAATGCGCGTTGAGTTCTTCGATGGCCTGCGTGGTGTCTTCGGATGAGGTCTTTGCTAGGTCTTGCAGCCATGTGGGTATGGCTTCGGGGTCCTTGGATTCGTCCTTTTCACGCTGGAAGACATCTTCGGCTTCGGCGCAGCGCGCGCGGACGAGGCGTGCCAGTTCTTCAGAGGAAAGGGGTTCCTGCGAGGCGACGAGTAGAGATTCCAGAATGGAGCGAAGTTGCATGGTGGGGACGTAGCCTTGGGGAGAGATGCGGACATTTCAAGCCTGCTGGTTCACCAAAGAGCAAAGATATTTTTACGATTTAGGTTTTTTCATCTTGAAGTGGCAGTGCCTTGGGGCTAATCCACCGCGCCCGCGTAGCAGCATCTGCCATTTTTCGGGGCACAATCTGTATCTTATATTTATTTTTGAAAACACCCGACATGGCAGCGAAAAAGACTACGAAGAAAACAGCAGTGAAAGTGCCTGCTAGCAAAGGCGATAAGAAAATTACCAAGAAAGCAGCGGTGAAGACTGAGGGGGCGGCAAAAGCCGAGAAACCTGTAGCGAAAAAGGAAGTAGCCAAGAAAGCTGTGGCGAAAAAAGTGGTCGCAAAGAAGGCGGTTGCTAAGAAGTCGCGCGGTTCGTCACTGGTGGCTACGCCGCCGCCTTCGGCTCCAGCGCGTCCGAAATTCGTCCCGCCAGCAGCAAATCCGGCCCCGAAATCCTCTTCGGAGAAAGGTAATCACAGTTCTGCTTTCATCGAAAAACAGAAAAACCGTTTGATGGAGCTGCGCGATACGCTGGTGGATGCGATGAACGGCATGACGCGCGATACCATCCGCAATGCACCGGAAGGGAGTGATGCCTCAGGAAGCGGCCAGCACCAGGGCGATGCGGGAAGTGATGCGTATGACCGTGACTTTGCCCTGTCGGTATTGGCGAAGGAGCAGGATGCGCTTTATGAGATCGAGCAGGCGCTAATGAGGATCAAGGCGGGCTCCTATGGGGCATGTGAAATTTCTGGACGGAAGATTCCAACGATGCGTTTGGAGGCGATTCCATTTGCCCGGCTAACAGTGGAATGTCAGGCAGATTGGGAGAAAGAATATGGCTCGCGGAGGTTCCGGCCATCTGACGAAGTAGGCTTTAGCGGCGGCCAGCCACAGGCTGATGAAGATTCTGTTACGGTTTCGCTTGACGAAGACGATGAGTAAGACAGTATCCGCCCCCCACTAATCGAACCATGCCACGCGAGATCATCATTCTTGAATGCACCGAAGCGAAAGCTGAGGGCAAACCAACGTCCCGTTACGTCACTACACGTAACAAGAAAAGCCTGAGAACACCGGGCCGCCTAGAGAAAGTGAAATTTAATCACTTCCTTAGACGCAGAACACTTCACCGCGAACTCCGCTAAAATATATGTCCGAGCCAAAGACCGTCCAACGCCGCATCAATTTCCGTAAGGCGAACCGCCAGATGACACGCCGCCGTCAGGATATCCCTGTCGAGCAGCTGCTACCTACAAATCCGGAAGTTCTCAGTAAATTCACATCTGAAACCGGAAAAATCTTACCGAGACGTGTGACTGGAGTTTCCGCGAAGCTCCATCGCCGTATTAACAACGCGATCAAGCAGTCCCGCGCGATCAATCTGATGCCGTAGACCCGGCAAGTGGTCGATACTGAGTGGGCCATGGTAGATCAAGCCGCGTCCTTCAACGAAGAACAAAGCGTATGGCCTGCCCCTTTTGTCAGGGTAGGTCTTTTTTCGTTTGCAAGGGACGTTAGTTTCTCAAATGGAGTCATCTGAGGTTTAGGAAATGATTGAATCGCTGCCAGACACGCAAAACGAGAGCGATGCTCGAGAGCTGACAATTCAGCGGGTAGGGATACGGCAGCTACGGTATCCGGGTGTCTTCCGGGGAGCTGGCGGTGTGGAACAGGGAACTGTGGCCATTTATGAAATGACTGTGGAGCTCCCGAGTCATCTCCGCGGCACTCACATGAGCCGATTTGTAGAGGCGCTGCATGCTCATACAGAACCGTTGTCGCCTGTAAGTCTTCGAGACCTTACGACGGATCTAGCGGAAAGACTGTATGCGGAAAGGGCACGGATCACTTGTGATTTTCCCATATTTTTGGAGAAACAGGCGCCAGTGAGTGGCATGAAGAGCTTGATGGATTATCAGCTTGGAATGGATTTTTGTTACGATCCTGCATCAGGCGATCGCCTCGATATGCGGGTGTCCGTGCCAGTAGCCACACTGTGCCCTTGCTCGAAAGCCATCAGTGAAAGGGGTGCGCACAATCAGCGAGGCGTTGTAAATATTGCGGTAGAAGTGGGTGAGGAAGTCGGTTTTGAAGAGCTGATTCAACTAGCGGAGGCCTCAGCGAGTTGTGAATTGTATTCCGGGCTAAAACGCGTCGATGAGAAAGCGGTGACGGAGCGAGCCTATGACCAACCGGTTTTCGTAGAGGATCTTGCAAGAAATGTTGCTGCAGCACTGAAGTTTGAGAGTCGGATCAAGTCCTTCAGGGTTGAAGCTGAGAATTTTGAATCGATTCATCATCACAATGCGTATGCGATGATTGAGGGCTAATTTTCTCTTGGGTTTTTCGGTCTGCATAGCAGAAGCAGACTCAATTTTGAGAGACAACCGAGAAGTGGGGGTATACTTAACCACTTTATGTCGGCACTTTTAGCATCGATCCTCTCCTGGCTGGGACGTCGGGTGGTGCTTTATGCACTCATACTTGGCGTCCTTTTGCTCATATTTTTGGCAAAAACCGTTCCGCCGATGATTATGGAGCATCGCGAGGCGGAGTTGGAGAGTGCGATGGCAGAGCTGACCAGCACGGAGCAATTGCTAGGTAGTTTAAAGGCCAAGGCAGATCATATTAGTGGTGAAATTGTAAAGAAAGACAGGGAGTTACGGAGATTAGCAGAGCAACAGAAAGCGGTGGATCAATGGTTTGAGAGATTGAAGGGGCTTTTTCAAAGAGAGGAGAATCGGAAAAAACGCGCAGAGATTGATCGGAAGGAAAGGGCTGTGCGTGGGGAGATGTCGCGCTTGGCGGAGCAGCGAAAAGAAATTCGAATAGCTGGTGGTGAGAGTGAGGAGGAAGTTGAGCGGAAAGCAGAGTTGCTGGAGAAGAAGAAGCAGGAGTTAGCGGACCTTCGGGCAATGCAAGAGCGGTTTGATCGCTTGGTGAGGGAGCAGCTTGGTAGGCTTGCTTGGCTTGCACTTGGACTGCTAATTTTACTGACTGTGGTGCCGCTCGTTTGGAAAATAATGGCTTTTTTCATACTTGCCCCGTTAGCTCAGAGGTCTGCGCCCATCGTCCTAGGCGAGGAAGTCCTAAAACTACCGCCGATCTCTGCTACAGAAAGTAGGCCAGCGCAGCGGATCGCCTTGGCCGCCAACGACGTGTTAATGACGAAAGTAGATTACTTGCAAGGCTCTATGGGAGATGACGAGAAGCGGACCAAATGGCTGATGGATTGGCGATACCCCTTTTCCAGTTTAGCAGCGGGGATGTTCCTACTGACTTCGATCAGAAATCGTAGTGCGGCGCAGGGACAAGTTACATTATCTAGCCAAGAGGATGCCACAGAAGAGCTCTCAGTATTGATGGTTCCAGATGGGCGATGGATGGTATTTAGGCCCCGATACCTCGTCGCAATTGCGCATCCGGGTAATGCCCAACCGGAAATTAAATCTCGTTGGGTATGGAACCGGCTACATGCGTGGGTCAATCTACAATTTCGTTACATGATGGTGCGTGGGCCAGTGAAATTGGTCTTTTCGGCGCAGCGTGGGACTCAAGTGGAAAAAGTATTGCCTGAATTTTCCGGGCGGCGCGTCAATAGCCGTCTGACAGTAGCCTTTAGCCCTCACCTCAAGTATGCACCAGTCCGCGCGGAAACTTTCGTCTCTTATCTACGTGGTAAAAACCCTTTGTTTGACGATTTCTTCTCAGGTAAGGGCAGTGTTATTCAACAGCAAGTGACCGGAACTAAGCGAAATCCTGCCGCCAGAATATGGGAAGGGGTTTTTGGGGCTGTCGGAAAAATATTTGGTATATAAATGATTTTACCTTTTTTCTCTTAGGTTTAATTTGATAAGCCAAAATGATATGTGAATTAATAATATAACTTTGTTTTATTTGAATTTTTTTGTGTCGTGATCGGTGAATCATTCCGTGGCGTATTTGTATTGCTTCTGGACCGATGATCGTTTGATATTAGTATGATTTGATGAAAACTTTTCGATGGACAGTTCCTGAACCTCCGATGACGGAACGTGAGAAGAATCCACCTCCAAAGGGTAGTGAGGCGGCTATTGGAGCCGGAGAGATTATTGGTGGGATCGTATTAACACTGCTAGGTTTTATGTATCTCTCCACCTCGACTGGTTTTATAAAGGGATTGAAGACTTACTTCTGGGAGTCGAAAGAAGGTTATGTTTTATCATCTGATTTGCAACCGCGCGCAAAATCTATTGGAGGAGAAGTTACCTACCGCGTTCAGTTGAATCATTCCGATGTAGAGTCAACGGATGAATTTTTTGCAAAGTGGAGGGGAAACGACGAAGATGAGCTTAGGAAATGGACGGAGAAGTTCTCTGAGGGAAGCTCAGTGAAAATTTACTACAGTGATGCGGGAGAGACATCGCTGGGACGATGGCCAAATTCTTATTCCTACATTTTTGGAGTTTCTGGTATACTGAACTGTTGTTTGGGACTTGTAGTTTCTATCAGAGGTATCAGGAAAGTTCAGCGGAACCATGTTGAGAAAGCTCCTTAGGAATGCTGGCCAGTCGTAACTAACTGGGTTGCTTTCTATGATATTTTCTTACATTCAGTTATGTGTTAGGCTATGATTGGGACTCAGGCACAACTCTTCCTCACTCTCGTGCACTCTTTAACTTATTGATCCGAATTAAACCTAACAATGTCATGATGACCATACCGGGCCAAAGAAAGAAAAGATCTACCCGTATGTTCATCTCCTCAGGCATGACAGCTTCATAGATGAGATAGGATGACAGGGTTGTTACGAGCGAGACGCCTATGCACTTGCACCCTACAACTTTACCCACGTTTGGGATCGATAGTAAAGTGGTAATCGCAATTCCAGCTATGACGATCCATCCTAATGAATTTACAGCTATCATAAGGGTTTTTTCTTGAAAGGGCCAAGGGCGGATATTATTGTATGCTGGAAGAGAGTTAATAACTTTTAGAACCGAAATTTAATAGGCGAAAGGATGGAGAGCTTAAGTATCATTAAAGAAGAAGCTACCATTTTTGTCACTTGAAATCAGGGGTGGACCAATCAGGTAAGTTTTGCAAGTTATGAAGAAGGTTATATTAGATCGACAGGCAGTCGAAGATGATGAGTTGTATCATCATTCTCTCAGACATTCTGCAGAAAATTACTACAAGGGGCTCGGATGGATTGACGTGATTTCTTCAGTGATTGTTCTTCTCATTTGCTATTGGACAGGACATCTCGCAATTACCTTTTCCTTTGTTTATTTGTTTTGGCTTGCGGCCGGTTTAGGTAAGGGGAGTGCGGCGACTAGAAGATGGGCCATTGCAGCACCGATTTTTCTGGTGATAACTTTCGCAATTGGTTTCCTATTTCCAAACTTGGACCTGCGATTGGCCCCTTGGGGTATTCGGTTTGATAGTAGATTAGCTTTATGGATAGGAAGTTTTCATCTTCTGGCTACCATATTACCCGCACTTTTTTTACTGGGAAGCCGCGCTCGAAGAGTGTTTTCGGTTTAGTAGATTGAAAGGAAGCGACCAAAATACTGCGAGCTAGGAGGGGCTGTTGGGGAAATTTAGGCAGTTTAAAGTGAAGCAATTGCGTCGGAGCTCAGGACATTGTTATGGGGCGGTTTGAAGGTTTATGATGATTATTACGATGGTTTGACGAAAAGAGTTCCTCTTGGAGCGAATTTTATGATAGTTCTTCGAAATTGGCCGACTCAGTTGGTGATTTACGCTATTGTGTTCAGATGTTTTGTTGGATTGCATGGGTAAGTTGCACGCGGGAGGCTCTCGACTGATTTCTGAAACTAGACAAGTGAACAAACCCTTTAAATTAATTTCCCGACCCTTACAAGGTGTTCTGTGCCTTGTTGCCACGGCGAATCTAGTAGCGCAGGATAAACAGATTGTGGATTTCCCAGATACTGTTGCGGAGAGGGTTATAGATGGCTCGAATGCTGTCCCAGCGATGTCCGAAGGTGCCGTTTCAGAAGCTAGTTCTGTCAATACGGAAAGAATACGACTTGGATGATAGCTCGTCACAGGTTGAAGCTGGAGAAGTTCGTGCTGGGCAGGTGGCACTTGAAGATGCGCCGGTAATTGAGGATACTTTGCTCAGCGATGTGGAACCTTATTGGACTCCGGGAGCCGAACCTCCCACGCCGATAGATACATCTGGTTTGGAACCACTAGAGATACAGGAGGTCGTAGCTACTTTACCTACAGTAGCTGAAGAGGAGGCACAGGCTGGGGAAGACCTAGTAGATCCAGAAGAAACGAGTTTGTTCGGAAATTTGCGGTCTGTGGCAGAAACGAATGACTGGGCTGGCAATGCGACGGGCGATGCGGGATTTGCACCGATCGGGCCGCCAAGTGGTTTCATTACGCCCCCGGGTTTTTCCCCAACAAGACGTGGGGGTGATAGTATGTTCAGGGGCTTCGGACTGGCACTCAATGCTTCGGGGACTTACGACTCAAACATCACGCAGGCGGATGGCTCGGCAGGCAAAGATGCAACTGACGATTTCATAACAAGTTTTGGTGCTACTCTATCGTATATGGCCGAGAATAGTTACTGGACCTTTGGTGGGAATTACTCCGGGGCATACAACTTTTACTTAAATAATTCTGATTTTAGTGGTTATACGCAACGGGGAAGGCTCCTAGCTAATTATGATGGGGCAAAATTAGTAGCATCCTTGACAACGGGGATCAGCACTGGGAGAGGCGGCAATCGCTTTTTGGGAACCGGAAATTTCGTAGAGCAGACGCAATTCGACTTAGGTCTTTCAGTGGGCTACGCGCTTAGTGAGAAGACGATTCTCACAGCTGATGCAGGGACTGGTTATATCGCAACCAGTGGTGGTGATTTTTCGAATACAAATAGCGGTTTCTTAGGATTTGGGGCGCTTTGGAAATACTCGCCTGCTGACTGCGTTTGGTCCGGGCATTCGATTTACCCGCGATAGCGGTGGAGGTAGTAATACACGTATCAGTGTTGCGCCGACAGTGAGTTTCAATTACACGTATAGCTCGAAGCTTACGCTAAATTCGCAGTTTGGGCTGGCATTTGCAGATTATTCGGATATCGGCGATTCGGATGCTTCAGTGACAGCGTCCGTAGGGCTGCGCTACAATCCCTCGCCTTTGTGGGGGATGGATCTTTCTTTGTTTCGAAATACTCAGGCTGATCCCTCAGTGGACGACTCTTTTCGAGAACTCACTGCCATCCGCTTAGGTTACGACCGGAAAATTCGGCGTTTACGTTTTGGACTAGGACTGAGTTACGAGAATAGTAGTGATGCAAATCGCGGGGGATTTGGGAGTAGGAGTCGTCCAAGTCGTGATTACTTGAGTCTTGATAGCACATTAGGAATGCGGACTTTCGCAAATACTACGGATGTAGTTCTGTTCATGCGTTATAGTGAACAATTTGCTGATGAAGAATCATTTGATGCGTTTCAAATGGGTCTGAGACTAAGTCGTGGTTTCTAGGTTTTAGTCACTTTACAGAAAGAAAAGAGACTCCGTATTCGTTTCCTTGGAATAGGGTTAGCTGGGAAGGACTTAGACGAAAAATACGTTTAAGTATCGGGGTTCGTGCTGTATTTGAAATGCTACCAGAATCATATTTTAAATTCTTTTTCGGAAGTCGTATATTCATAGTTGTAACGAATATTTTTTTCAGTTAGGTTCTTGTAAACTTGTTTTGGAAAGTAACCCATTAAAAATGCTCCGGAAGCTTATCTGCTGTGCGCTGATTTCGCTAACAAGTGGATTAGCCGAGGCGAGTGATACGTCCTATGTGCTTCGTCCAAATGACTCAATTAGCCTCGCCGTTTATGAGGAAGCTGATTTATCAGTGGAGGTGAGGATCTTGAAGACGGGTCAGGCTTCGTTTCCACTTATTGGTTCCGTGAAAATTGGCGGACTAAGTGTGGCTGCCGCAGCTGAGAAGATCCGCGCGCTTTATGCCAAAGATTATCTAGTAGACCCGAAGTTGACCCTCACCGTAAACGATTACGCGACGGAGTTCATATCGGTGATAGGTGCCGTTCAGAATCCTGGGCAGATCCCAATTCCAGTTTCTGGCAACATCGACTTAGCATCTGCGATGGCTACCGCTGGCGGGCCCTCGCAGTTGGCCGATACTGAGACGCATACAGCTCGTTCGCGCAGGTGGTTCTTCTTCCACATACAGCATGGCGGCAATCCAAGGTGCTTCGGGGCGTATCCGGCTTGCAGCAGGGGACAGGGTAATTGTAAACCAGAGCCCTTTTGTCGGAAAATCTGTGAGTTTACTAGGACAAGTTGGTCGAGCTGGGCCGATTCCTTTTCCCTTATCGGGTCGGTTAGATCTTGTGACTGCTGTAAGTCAGGCAGGTGGTCTTACCCGATTAGCAAACCCTAAAAAGGTTTCCATCAACCGTGGAGGAAAAGTATTAGAAGTAAATTTCCGCGAGATCTCGCAACGTGGCGATAGGCCATATCTTCTTCAGCCCGGCGATGTCATCACAGTCGCTGAGCGCCTATTTTGAACGGCTTTGATGATGAATCACTAATAAAATCTTCCTGAACGTCTTACCTAGCTTTGCCTATCAAATCTCGCCTGTCTTTAATCGCTCGCACTTTGCCAGCTCTGTGTTCCATCTATTTTGAGGAATGGAACCTTCAACTCGTAACCGTAGTAGAACATCGCTATGAATTCGCATAGACGATCAAGTCACTCTACGGGTAACCCCGAGGACATTGAGGATTATGAAGAGGAAGAGTTCGAAGGCTATTCTCGCCAGAGAGGGCAGGAGAAGATGCGGCGGATGCTTCTTGAGGTCCTCGGCCGTTGGTATTGGCCTGTTCTTGGTTTGATTATCGGCATTCTTACTTCCAGCTACTACATATCAAAGATTCCTAAGACTTACACAGCAACTACTACCTTGCTAGTGAAAGAGAGAACCGTCGGAGTCATGGCGAACAGTCGGGCTGAAGAAATCAATATGGGTAGTCTGGAAGCGTTGAACACGGTTGCGGCGCGGATCCTCCGAATTGATCTTTTAGAACGGGTGGCCGCGCGAGAGAACCTACTTAACCTGCCGGGCTTGATCCCACCTAGGGTTGAGTGGAAACCGGAATGGTTGACAGGGCTTCTCTTTAAGGAAGAAGCGCTTCCGGAAAGTAGAACCGAAGCAAATCCCACACCGCCTTCGCCGGAAGCACTGGCAGGGATGATAGGTAGCTGGGTGAAAGTATCGATCCGCCCGGGCACCCGGCTATTGGATATATCAATTACCCATCCCGTGCCTGAAGTTACTAAAGCACTAGCAGATGGCATCGCGCGCGAGTATCTTCAGGAGATTTCAAGCGCCCGAGCTGCAGGACGAAGCACTTCCATCGATATTTTGCAGAAGGAATCTAACGAAGCCCGGACGAGTTTACAAATAGCTCGAGGTTCTTTAGCCATTTATTCTCGCGCTTTGGATATACATAACGCGTTAGATGCGAAGGAATTAGAGGTTTCTGCACTTCAGCGGCGGTATAAGGAGATGCATCCTCGTATGATTGCTGCTACTGCTGAACTTGAAAACTTGAGATCACAGTTTCTGCGTGAGTTTGAGGTCTCTCGTAAAGCAACGAATGAGCGCAGTTTTTGGGAAAAAGCGAGTAAGGACTTACCGGCTCCAAGGGCTGATTCGGATGAGTATTTCCGTGCTGCCCGCCAGCAACTGCTGGCACGCATAGGTGTTCTCGAAAGTGAGATTCAGAGTTCCACGACGGTCTTTAATAGCATGCTGACGCGGATCGAGGAAACTTCTGTCGATCAAGAGTCAGCCGATACTAGCGCGGAGATAAGCAATTTTGCCCGCGTGCCAGGGTGGCCAAGTGGTCCCGAGACGCAGCAAAAGCACGACTACTGGGGCCATAGTCGGTCTTGCGAGGGGTTTATTGTTCGCCCTCCTCCTAGGCAGGATTGATAATAAATTCCATACTGTTGCACAAATTGCGGAAGAAACGCGGATACCCGATTTTAGCTTCAATTGCGGAGCTTAATCTACGCCATATCGCTACTGCAGAACGTGATTACAAAAAGCGCCATGGGGTGAGGGAAGACCTGACGAAGACTGGGATCAGCGGATCATGTTTCGCCCCGGAGTTTCTACGACCGCATTCGCTGAAATGTATCGGATTCTTAGTGCATCCGTGTCATTGTTAGGTGTGGAATCCAATCGAAAAGTCACCCTGTTCTCCAGCGCTCTTCCGGGAGAGGGTAAATCTCTGACTTCTGCGAACTTTGCTCTTGCTGCTGCGGGACAAGGGCGCAGAACCCTCTTGATCGATTTGGATCTTACGGAAGCCAGCTTTCATAAGTTCTTTGGCTATATTCGGAGCAAAGGTCGCAACGGGTATTACCGAATGCCTCGCGAATCAGTCACCTTTTCCGATGCCATTATACGCGATACGGGTGTGGAAAACCTTCACTTTGTCTTTTCCGGGAAAGGCGCCAAATCCCGGAGAGCTTTTAAGCACAGGTCGGATTAGTGCCGTATCGAAGGAAGCCTGTGACCTATACGACGTGGTGGTTCTTGATACGGCACCACTCCTTTCCGTTCCCGATACACGTATCATTGCCCCATTGTTGACAATTTCTGTTTGGTCTGTCGCGCGGAGTATGTGCCCAAGGGTGCCGTCCGCCACGTTATTATACCCTCGAAGAGGACGGCACACCAAGATCAGCGGAATTGTTTTTAACGGCTTCCAAGAAAAACGCAGTCTGATCGGTGAAAACAATACCTATGGCTTCTACAAAACCTCACGCTACGGGCGTGCCTACCGTTATGGCTATGGAGCCTACGGTGCTTACGGTAGTGATTATGATCATTAGGTGTGAATACTAAATTACATGTGATGACCTTCTTTTGGGAAATCACTTATAAACCAACTTATTACCAATCTTAATACCTTTCTATCTGAACCTTCACCGGTTAGTTCATTCCATCGAACAATCCTAAACTACCCTCGCACTCAAGCCTAAGTCTAAGGCGGGACTTGGGTTCAACAAAAACGTACGACTTCATACGGTTTTCCTTCCAACAAAGGGATTCGACCAAGGGCGGTAGCGTGGGGAGGCATTGGGTTAAGGAGATAAGAAAAATTCTGCAGATGGATACAGCCTAATCACTCACAAGCATGCCTTCTACTCTGCCAGTTCGAATCATTACGCCACAGGCTGGACTTGCCTCCTTTGCTGATGCGGCTCCGTTCACTTATTTCAGATCGCTCTGCAGCCGGACAGTCTGGCGTGGCGCTTTTTCCTACGTGATACACGCGCGGCACATCGTCAAAGTCTATTAGGGTATTTCTGGGTTCTCTTACCCCCTTAGCTAACACTTTGGTATGGGTTTTTCTAAATAGAAGTGACGTTGTTCGTATCGATTCGGGGAACATACCGTATCCGGTTTTCGTGCTCACCGGCACCATTCTTTGGGCCGCCTTCAACGGCAGCCTGATCGGAATGCTTGGTAGTATCAACGAGGGTAGGTCACTGCTCTCAAAGATCAACTTTCCCCAAGAATCATTGGTTTATAAATCGTTCTTGAAGTCGCTACTGGAGTCCGCCATCCCGGCATTGCTCCTCATCCCTGCGGTTTTCTTCTACGGCATCGGCTGGCATGGTGGCATCCTTCTTTTTCCCACTCGCTTTGCTCGGTGCATTACTGGTCGGTTGCTCGATTGGCCTTATTCTCACCCCGATCGCCGCCCTCTATCACGATGTCAGCCGAGGAATGCAGCTTGCTCTCCGCTTTGGTTTCTTCCTCACTCCCGTCATCTTCCCGCTTCCCGAGGCCGGCTTGCCCCGAATGCTGATGCTACTCAATCCCGTCACGCCCATTCTCGTCTCAGGTCGCGCATGGCTCACAGGATCCGGCGAGGCCATGCCTACCGTCGTGTTCTGTGGTTGTCGGTGTCTCCCTAATCCTGATCGTTATTCTTGGGCTAGTCATCTACAAGGTCGTTCTCCCCACTCTCATCGAGCGACTTAGTTCCTAGATTTGAAGAAACGCTGGAATTTGCCTTTTCTTTTCACTCTCCTCGCCTGTTCACCGATCAGTCGGCACTAGCCTTTCTGTCCACGAGTCAGCTTTCCAATATGTCAGAATCTAGCGATAACGAAGTTCTCGTCTGCGCGGAAAACGTGTCTAAGAAGTTTTGTCGCTCTCTCAAGCGATCCCTTTGGTATGGCGTTCCGTGACGTGGCCGGCCCTCAATCCTGTCGTGAATTCGATACCAACATTTCTCCGGACCGACAGGACGAACCCGAAGGAGAGCTTGGGCTCCGGAACGACGAGTTCTGGGCAGTTCGCGACGTCTCCTTTGAATTCCGCCGTGGCGAGTGCCTTGGCTCATCGGCCACAATGGAGCCGGCAAATCGACCCTTTTGAAGATACTCAATGGTCTGATCCGGCCGGATTCCGGACGAATCACCATGAGGGGAAGGGTTGCTGCCTTTATTGAGCTCAACGCTGGATTCAATCCTGTGCTGACAGGTCGGGATAATATTTTCAATCAAGCCTCGCTGCTTGGCTTCACTCGTCAGGAAGCGCTCGCCAAATTCGACGCTATTGTCGACTTCTCCGAAGTTGGCGATTTCCTTGATATGCCAGTCCAGAACTACAGTTCGGGCATGAAGGTGCGCCTAGGCTTCGCGGTGGCCATCCAAATGGAACCTGACATCTTGATTATTGACGAGGTGCTGGCAGTGGGAGATGTAGCATTTCGTTTCAAATGTCTGAATGCGATTGGAAAGATGATGAAATCATCCGCCGTTATATTCGTCACTCATACCATGCCGCAGATTTTTCATGTGTGCAGCGACGTCTTAGTCCTCGATCGCGGTCGACCTTCTTATCAAGGAGGTGATGCTTTCTCAGGGAGTCTCGACCTATTTATCGCTTCTCAAGAACTCTGAGGAGAATGTTTCAGGCGTTGGCGGGGTGAAGCCGCTGTCGCTGAATCTAGAGAATTCTGAAGGTAGTCACGCTGGATTTGGAGGCATCCATATGTGTCGAGTATGGCTGATTCATTACGCGTATCCGTGAAGCTCCAAGTTGATTCACAACTGCATCGTATTCGCCTCCAATTTCTGCTCTGGAGCGCGGAGATGCTTCCTTTTCTCGATGTTATGGATGAGGATTTGAAAGGATTTTTGTTCGAAACTAAGGAATCTGGAGAGCTAGAGGTTTCTGCTTTGATCTCTTCGCTCAAATTAAATGCAGGGAGATACATGCTAAGTGTTGTAGCTCTCTCTGAAGATCAGCTCTCCATCTATTGTCGGCATGACAACGTCGCCCATGTTCAGGTAGTCGCGCATACCGCTAGCGGCGCACATTCTCTCGCATGTGCCGAATGGCGCGTCGGATATTCTTCGCCTTTCCATGATTTACCTTCCTTAGATCAACCCTCGATTTCCAAATGCTAATGCAAACACTGATTCGATTTCTTCAAAAAAAGGCCCGCACCATTCTTCATCCGCTGTTTGAGGATCAAACAAGCCTGATCTCTGAAATGCAAAGCCAACTGCTTAGGGCGAACGATTCGATTCGTGCAAATAATGAGTGCATGAATGACGTGATGATTGCTGCATTGGGCGATCGGTGGGACGAGCATCCTGAGAGACTCATTTCACGCCGTGAGGTCGGATATTGGCTTAATCGGCTTGGGTTGGTTGGCAAGGGCATCGAAGTTGGGGTTTTCAGAGGTGAGTTCTCGGCCCATCTCCTCAACACATGGATGGGTGGATTGTTAGTTTCCATCGACCCATGGAAAGAGTTTCCGACCTCTGAATACAATGACGTCTGTAATCTCGATCAGAAAGGGCATGATCAGAATTACGATACGACAGTGAGACGGCTAAAGTCATTCGGTGACCGCTCTCAAGTCATTAAAAATACTTCACACAGCGGAGCTTTGATTTTGCAGATGGATCGCTCGATTTTGTTTACCTTGATGCCCAGCATCATTATTCAGCTGTGAAGGAAGACATTGAGGTATGGTTTCCAAAAATCGTTGAAGGGGGGGTCCTCGGTGGCCATGACTATCTCGACGGGATCATTTCGTCTGGGGATTACGGGGTGAAATCTGCTGTCGATGAGTTCGCAGCTGCGCGAGGATTTCGTGTCATCGTTACCAATGAACCGATTTATAAATCTTGGTTCATTCGAGTCCAAGCAGCCAAGTGATTCGTTTGCTTTGATCGGTACTCGTCCAGATTCTCTCCGATGAAATTTGGTCTTGTCGTAATCGGGACTGTCGCCCACATGGGTGGTGCGGAGCGCCAGGCGCTGTATTTGGTTCGCCATCTGTCACGATTACATGATTGCACGGTAGAGGTGTTAGCTTTCGAGGATGGCCAGTTGTTACGACCTGAACTTGAACGACTCGGAGTCTCATTACACATCCACCCCTACTATTTCCTCTGGTCGAGAGCGAGACGGGCGAAAGCTCTTGCCAAGCTCGCTTGGCGACTACGCCACACCATCAAGCCGGATGCCCTGCTCCCTTTTGTAGGGATTCACAGTAAGGCGATTGCGCAAGTCTGGCCGTTCTCAGGGAGCTCGTTTTTGCTGGTGGAACCAGCAAGACGAGGGGCGGGATTTGCACGGCACACAGGAAGAGGGACGGATTCTTCGCAGGGTTTCTTGCATCAATTCGAATTCTGAGGCGGGGCGGGATTTCTTGGTGAATACCTACGGGCTACCGCGAGACTCTATTCTCGTTTACAACAATGGCACACCCCTTCCAAATCTGTCGGAAAATCAAGTTTCAGCAAGCGATGTGCCTGTTACTCTCTCTGCATGCATGGTCGCAAATATCACCGCCTTTAAAGATCATGAGACCTTAATTCGGGCCTGGGTGAAGGTTCGCAATCATTTCCCTTCCGATCAGCGACTAGTGTTGCGACTTGCCGGCCATCTGCGTGAGCAGAAAACGGTTTACGCTCTAAAAACTCTAGGCTTTGAATTAGGCCTTTCCGCAACTGACATCGAGTTTCTCGGACCAGTAGAAGATGTGAATTCTTTAATTTTGCAGTCCAGTCTCGTGGTTCATAGTTCATTGACGGAAGGCTGTCCGAATGCAGTGTGCGAAGCCATGGCTTTGGGTCGTGCGGTGGTTGCCACCGACATTCCTGGTTGCCGCCAAGCCTTGGGTCCAGAGGGGATAGAATGGCTCGCAGCACCCGGCGATTCAGCTGCTTTGGCAGATCGGATCATTCGCATGCTGGAGAATCCCGAATTGCGCACAAAGGTCGGTCACCGCAATCGGCAGCGCATTGAGTCCGAATTTTCGATCGCGGGGATGAACCGTTTTTTTCAGGAATGCATCGAAACTAGTTTGGATTGCCGTCTGGGGTAGGTGTTAAGCGACGATGCCTTATTCCCTCAAAACAGCCACCGTTTGTAGCCTCAGAAAAAATTATGACTTCGACGCGAATCGTCGCTAAACTCGATGGCTACCGTCGGAAGGTGTTCACGAATGGCCGAGTGGCATCAACGACGCTTGGAAAGTCGCAACATTCTGCGTTACGAATCATGGATCAGAAAACTGCAGGAAAATCCGCCGGACGTTTTCATCGGTCCTGATCTCACCTACGGCGGCGTCCGGGGGCATATACGTTCCATCGAGAAGTATTCGGCGCTAAACATCCAACTGGTGCCAGATGAGAAAACGATGGCGGGCTTGGAGAATTTTACGGCTGAGATCCGCGAGCGTTTTATGAAATTTGATCCTTCAGGCTCACCGGTAGTCCATTCCCACGTCCTCCCTTGGATGATACAGTGGTGCCGCAGGCAGCAGCAACGTGGACTCCGTTGGATTCATACCTACCACTTGCCCTACTTCGCCGAACATGGGCGTGAGCGCTTGGAGCTCTGGCAGAAAGAAATCAATGAGGCCTTGATCCATGAAGCGTGTCACGCCGATGTCCGTCTTTCCGTCTCCCGCTGGCAGCAGGACTACTTACGCTCGGAGTATGGCATCGAAACTGACTACTTACCCAATGGCGTGGATGTGCGTGTTTGTGATCATGGCAGGGCGAATCGTTTCCGCAGCCGGCACTCTATCAAGAATCCGTTTATCCTCTATGTGGGCAGGAATACTCCGGTGAAGAACCCCGCAGATTTCGTTCGACTCGCCCAGTCTCTTCCCTCGCAAAATTTTGTAATGCTCGGTCAGCAATTGAGTGCGGAGAATATCCGACGGGATTGGGGTCTAGAGTCACCACCAAATCTAAATGTTCTAGGAGCGGCCACACATTCCGAAGTTCAGGATGCCCTGGCCGCCTGCGCCGCGTTGGTCGTCACCAGCAAGCGTGAGGGTTTGCCTACATTGGTGTTGGAGTCCATGACTCATGCCAAACCCATTATAGTGCCTAATGAGGCTGGTTGCATGGAGGCGATTGGGGACGAAGAATTCGGCTTGATCTATCGACAAGGAGACATTCATGATCTTGCGGGAAAAACTGTCTCCGCGCTGGAGGACAGGCGGCAATGGGCGAATTCCAGGCAGCGGATCCTGGATGAATACGACTGGCGTGTTGTTGCAAAAAAGCTGGATCAGATTTATCGAAGCTGAGGTGCCCTTAATCCCTTTTCCCTGATCGTCCATGCGCCTTTGCATCGTCACACCCTCCGAGCCCGGTTCGACAGAAACGTTTATTCGCGCCCACCTTGATGAATTGCCTTTTGAAATTATTCACCTCCACGGTTCGGGGGTCGATTTGGCTTGTGGGGGAACAAGGCTGAGTAAAGACGCTTGCGGGCTAGTTCGTGGAAGTTGGTTGAACGTTCTGCCACGCTTTTTCGAATACAGGCTCCGTAACCAACTCTTCCCAACTCCATCAGAATGTGAAGTGGTGGCAGATTTCCTCAGGCAGCGGAAAGTCGATGTGGTCTTGGCGGAGTATGGCACGACTGCAGCGATGATGACCCCTGCATGTCGGATGGCTGGTGTTCCCTTGGTAGCCCACTTCCACGGCTTTGATGCGAGCCGCTACGATGTCATCGAGTCATTCGGGGAGCGTTATCAGCAGATGTTCCAATACGCATCCGCAGTGATATCGGTCTCCTTGGAAATGTCGAAGGCGTTGTTGGAAATCGGGTGCCCGAATAAAAAGCTCCACCTCAACCCCTATGGACCTTCTCCGATTTTTTTCGATGTCACGCCCAATTACCATTCAAACTGGCTACTCGCCGTCGGACGCCTCACGGCGAAGAAAGCCCCCTACCTTACTTTGGATGCATTTCGCCGCGCCCATGAGATCTGCCCGGAACTGAAGCTCCGGCTGATAGGCAGCGGAGAACTAAAAGAAATGTGTGATCGGTTGATTGATGCATGGGGACTGCGTGACCATGTTGAAATGATCGATGTCACCAGTCCTGAGCAAATCGCCGATTACATGGAGGATGCATTCGCTTTCGTTCAGCATTCAGTGCGTGCGGAAAATGGTGATGCCGAGGGGACTCCCGTTGCGATCCTTGAAGCTGGAGCAGCTGGGCTGCCGGTGATTTCAACTCGACATGCTGGAATTCCGGAGATCGTCGATCACGAGCGCACGGGAATTATCGTGGAACCGGGAAACACCCAAGCGATGGCGAACGCGATTGTGGAACTAACACAGGACCGCGAACTTGCCCAATGGATGGGACGGTCTGCTCGAGCCAGAATTTCGAACCAATTTACCTTGGAGCGCCATTTGGAGGAACTGGACAAAATTCTTACGTCCTCAAGTGAAATCAGAAGTAGAATTATAATGGCAACGTGTAACTCGGTATGACAACCCAAGGCATCATTACATTCGCTTATGGATCGCACGAATACATTGAGCTAGCAATCACGCTCGGCCAGAGTTTGGAGCGATTCAGTCCAGGAGTATCCCGGGCTCTTGTGACCGACTCCAATCTTAAGGAATTAGGAGAGTGGTTTGATCCGATCATCCGACTACGGCCTGAGTGGGGGTCTGATGTCAGCCAGAAGCTTCACATTGATCAATATACACCGTTTGATCGCACACTCTTTATCGATTGCGACAGCCTAGCTCTTGGAAATCTCAAGTTCGCGTTCGAAATGTTTGATGGCGAGAAAGCTTGTGCCATCGGGACCGACTTTTTTGAACCGGGAGAGAGCATTCATGAAGCCGAGTTGGGGGAAGTTGCCAAAACTCTTGGGATCGGGCGAATGCCGAAATTTAATGGTGGGATATACTACTTGGACAAGAACGGTCCTCAATGCACGATTATTGTTCGAGCCCGCGAACTTCTTCGAAATTACAAAAACTATGGTTTCAAAGACTTTCGTCAGGATGGTCCGGCTGATGAACTATTAATGGCTGCGGCCATGGCGGAAGCCGGGATTTTACCAATTGATGACCATGGCAAACTGAATGCGGACTCCAATCGGATTGTTTGGGCCACTACATGTTGATGTGATTAAAGGTGAGGCTCGCTTCAATAAGAACGGACATTACTGTGAACCGGCGGTAGTCCACTTCGCCGGCGAATGGCGTAGAAACCCTGTATTCGTACGGGAATCTCGCAAACTGAGGATTCTCTCATCGAAACGGAGATGGGCAGGCGTGATAGCGTGGTTGTATGGGAAGGCCTTTGATATTATTAATTCGCTCACTATCTTACGTGGTGCCGTGTGGGTGAGGTTTCCCAAAGCAGTAAGGCTGACCCTACATGGAGTTCGAAGTCGACTGAGGAGAGGGGACCGAGTTCATTCGAAGTAAGGATTCTTGTATCCCGCCCATCATAAGAATTATTACTATAGTTTAAAGGTTCATCATGACTACCATCAAAAAAATTATTCAACAAGTTGTCAAAAGTGATAGGGCGTGGAATCTTATCAACACAACGGTCATACGCACCGCCGAATACGCAAGGGTAAGGCGGCAAGTAGTTGAGGATGGTCGAGTCCCCCCTGCTGCCCCCTCGGTCAGTGACGACTTCTTTGTCGGTAACCCGGATCTAACGGTCAAGCATGGCCCGTTCCGAGGTATGCGCTATCCCGGACGAATGGCGGTCGGTAGCACTTTGGTTCCAAAGATCATCGGCTGCTACGAACGGGAATTGCATGCTGTTGTCGAAACCATCTGCGCCAACTCATATGATATAATTGTCGATATCGGAAGTGCGGAAGGATACTATGCTGTCGGGTTAGCTTTGCGTATTCCGCAGTCGATTGTGTTTGCATTTGATTGCGATAGCAAAGCAATCCAGCAGTGTGAGATAATGGCGCAAATTAACGATATAGCTGAAAGAGTTCTTACTGGCACTTTCTGCAGTGAAGCTACCCTTTCGAGCCTTCCGCTCGGAAGGAAGGCCTTGATTATTAGTGACTGCGAAGGTTATGAAAAGGAGTTGTTTACCGTCGGATTCAGTTCGAGCCTTTGCGGCGCATGATTTGCTTATAGAAATACACGACAATGTGGATAGTGAATATATCCAGTTCTATTCGGCGACTATTCCAGGACACGCACATCATCCAAGTATTCCGTAGTATTGATGATCGGGAAAAGGCGCATGCTTACCAATACCCAGAGCTCGAACAGTATAATTTGCAGCAGAGAGAGGAACTCCTCGCGGAACGTCGGTCAAGGATTATGGAGTGGTTCTATATGGTTCCAAAAGCATAGCATCGTTCAGTTTTTGAGTTGGCCAAAGAAAGATTCAGATCCGTTTCGATAGGACAGAGACCACTCTCTGACGCAGATCTCGTATTTGGCGTGGGACAGGTGAGGAGTCAGACATGGACTGCTACTTGAAACCTAAGTGTCAAGAATTCGAAACATGTGTAAATTTTCATGATGCAAGTGCCCGTGAAAACAGTGAGCATCATTATCCCGCTCTACAACCGTGAAGGACTAATTGGGGAGACGCTAGCATCGGTTTGCGGCCAGAGTTATCAAAATCTCGAGATTTTATTAGTAGACGATGGTTCAACCGACAGCGGAGCGAGGGTGGTGGCAGAATGGCGACATCGAGACCGGAGGGTGCAGCTGCTTGTCCGTGATCAGGTGCCGAAAGGCGCTCCGAGTTGTCGGAATCTTAGGTCTCGCGAGTGCCACGGGGGATTTTGTTATTTTTCTTGATTCCGATGACTTGCTTGCCGTAGACGCAGTGGAGCGCACGGGTGCTAGCGCTCGGACGAGACCCGGATTGTGATCTGGTGGTGGCGCAGGGATTGCTCTTCAGAGAGCAGCCGGGCGATCAGAAGTTTTTGTGGAATCGTTGCGCAGTATGGAACGGATGATCTGATCTCAAGATTTTTTGATCAAGACATGCCTTGGCGCACCCCCGGTCCACTTTGGCGCAGGAGCTCTTTCTTAAGGCTCGCCAAATGGAACGTTGAATTCCTTTCGTTTCAGGATTGGGAGTTCCACCTGCGAATGCTTCTTCGTGGTGCGAGACCGGTGCTCTTGGAGCATCCTGATTTCTATGTGCGCCGGTCGGAAGAAGATCGGATCTCACAGCGGCATTTTGAGGAAGCCCATGTGCATGCGCGGGCGGCGGCGGTCGACGCGATATGGATGGTAATCAAAGAGGATGGAAAGCTTCGTAGCGCTTTGAGTCCGCATGTCCGAGCCTTTTCGATACGCAACCAACTTCAACTGATCGATGGGGCTCACAGTCACCTATGTTGGATTTTCACTGAGTCTGCGGCAGGCAAGAGTCTACTGACCGTTCTCGACAGATTGGTTTTGGCTTGGATCCGGAGGGTTGGCCCCAGTTGGCACTGGCATACGAGAGTGAGGAAGCTGACTGCCAATGTCTGGAGCGGGCTCGCTTACGACAACCACCGAAAGACGGGCTTCATGCAAGCCACGTGGCAGGGGTCACCCCCACAAGTCTCAACCGAGAATATGAATCTATGAAACTTTCGGTTCTAATTTGCACCCATAATCCCAACAGAGAAAAGCTGGCCATGGTCATCGAAGCAGTAAGGAAGCAAACACTTGCGGCTGAACTGTGGGAATTTTGCCTGATTGACAATGGTTCCACTAGGATGTTGGCAGATGAAACTTTCCTGGACTGGCATCCGAATGGCAGGGTGATCCGAGAGGAACAGCTGGGATTGACGAATGCTAGATTACGTGGGTTCAAGGAATCAAAGGGGGAATTGATGGTTCTTGTGGACGACGATAATGTCTTGGATTCCGATTATCTAATTCAAGTCCTGCGGATCGCAGAGGCATTTCCCCAGATCGGAGCGTTTGGCGGGTCCGTGGTAGGTGAGTTTACCCCATGCGCCCCTCCATGGTTCTCGCAGTTTGAATTCGATCTTCTGGGGGTGCGCCCGATCTCGACTGACTTATGGTCGAACCTTCCGTGGTTGTGGGAGTCAACGCCGATAGGAGCAGGCATGGTGGTGCGGCGTAAAGTTGCAGATGCCTATGCTGCCAGGCTGAGTAACGACTCCGTCAGACGAACATTAGATCGGAAAGGTGCATCACTGGTGAGCGGAGGGGATTCCGACATCACTTGTTGTGCGTGCGAACAAGGCTATGGACTTGGTCGGTTCAAATCGTTGAGCCTGCGCCATTTGATCAGTCCGGAGCGCACCGAGCTGGCGTATCTATGTCGTCTTGCGGAAGGAATTGGATTTTCACAAAGTGTGTTGGAGAGAATGCATGATGTCGTCCCACGGCAGGAAGGTGGTATCCTCTTCCGGAGCCTAAATAGGCTAGCTGCTAGGTATAAGCTCGCACGGATGTCAGTTGAGCGTCGCATGGTTCGCCGTGCATTCCATAGGGGCAGAAAAAGGGGGTTAACTCTTCCTCTTTAACTATTTTTTGAATGAAACCGCAGATTTCGGTTTTAATGGCGAATTTCAATCATGCGGACCTCATCGGCGCCGCGATTGCAAGTGTTCGCGCGCAGACGATCCATGAGTGGGAGTTAGTGATCGTTGACGATGGTTCCTCTGATGACAGTCTGTCGGTGATTGCAAAGGCTGTTGCTGGAGACGCACGGGTGAGGGTGGAAAGTTGTAAGCGAAACCGGGGTGTGGGTTATGTTAAAAAGCGGTGCGCTGAGTTGGCGCTTGCACCGGTGGTTACCATATTAGATCCCGATGACTGCTTAAGTGAAAATGCACTTGAGATACTCGTCAACGCCCATCGGGAGTATCCGGAAGCCAGTCTCATTTGGTCGGATCACCATCTGTGCGACGAAAATATTCAAATCGTGAAAACCACTTCCTGTAAATATAAAGGCGATGCGGTTGCTGGTTATTTGGCGAATACTCTTGGTAACATCCATCACTGTTGGAGCTTTAAGAAAGACTATTATAGTCAAACGGAAGGTTTTTCGCAGGACTTCCCGCTCGCAGAGGATCAAGATTTGTTTTACAAGTTGGAGGAAGTGGGTGACACCCATCACGTTCCGCATGTCTTGTATTATTATCGGGTTCATGAGGGCGGTGTTTCAGCGGGTGATAGGACAGCCGAGGCCTACGGATGGCACTTGCTAGCGATGAGTGAGGCTCTGAGGCGTCGCAAAAGATACTGGAGTTCTGACAGACTCAATGAGGCCAAACAAACCGTGGACGATCGCTGGGTGGGCTTCTTCGAGTGGGGTATTCAGTCTGTTTCCAAGTCTCTATTACGTCGATTGTTGATGACAGCTTTGTATTACAATCTTTCGCCTTGGATTTTGTGGTCATGCTGCCGCGAAGAATTAAGGCGAAAAATCCGGTCAGTATAGTTCATCTTATGCCAGCAGTTTCTGTCATCATTCCGGCGTATAATAGCGCTGAGTATCTTGAAGTTGCCCTATCGAGCGTAGCGGCGCAGTCCTTTCGTGACTTCGAGGTCATCGTGGTTGACGACAATTCTCGCGACGGAACAAAGGATTTGGCCGTAAGGTTGCTGAAAAAATATGGGCTGATGGGAAGTGCTTTTGTGCGCCCTGAGGCATTTCAAAAAGGCGCAGGAGGTGCACGTAATGCCGGAGCCGCGGCAGCGAGTGGTCGGGTTCTGGCATTTCTGGATAGTGATGACGCATGGGAGAGTCAGCATCTTCGTCGAGCCGTTTCTGCCTTGAAGCCGGGCGATTCCAACGTCGTAGCTTATTGTTCACAGGCAGAAGCATGTCACCAAAGGACCGGGAAGACGCACATGATGCCTCATGGGGGTTATCCGTGTTATGGGGCAAGCGATCTCCGCAAGGTTTTACTTTCCGGCATGATCATTCCGAATGTGACGCTTTGCGTAGAGTCGGAATCTTTTCATCGTGTTGGCGGCTACGCAGAGAATCTCTCGTGCTACGAAGACTGGTGGTTAGTCCTTGGACTGGCTTCGATGGGACGGTTCTTTGTGGATGATTTTATTGGTTGCCACGTTTGGATCAGGGACAGCAGTCTCTCGCATACCACCGACTCAAGGGGTGCTCCCGTAATGAATAAGGCCATGTTTCGTGATGCCCTGCGTCTCGTTGGCATGATGCGTACCCAAGGGAAGGCCACCAAAGAGGAACTGAGCCAACTTGAGAAATCCGTGGCTTCCTTCATTGTCCCCCAGTTGGTTATGACATTGCGCTCCAAAATGTTGAAGGAGTTCTTGGCAGTTTTCGGATCGGTTGTGTGCGAAATGCATCAATTGCCTCGGTTAACGGTGGGTATTCTGAAGCAGTTCTTTGGTCTGACTTTCGGTCTGGCTTGGAGGAAGTTAATTTGTTCGAGGGTTGCGTCTTGAGTTGGCCCAATGAAAACAATCCGCCTTTCACTTGCACGGGGCTGTATTGTTGCCGAGTTGAGTAAGAATTGCGGCGTTTGAACGGGATATAGCAAGCTTCGGCTGTGCGTAGTGGGTGATTGGCGTTTCGAGATGAGAAAGCTTTTGATGATTATCCCGGAAACCGGGTTCTGCCCACCAACCAATGGTGGGTCTATGCGTGTTTACTATCTCCTCCGGGAATTGAGCCGCTATTTTGAAGTGCATGCCGTTACGGGGCAATCGGCTTCAGCACTGGCTGCTGTTTCTCAAGAGTGGTGCCTGCCACCTAACATTCAGTTCTATTCACCCATCGAGACTCCTACGCCCCATGATGCTTTCGATTTGCTGCCTCGCCGGTTTACCAAGGCTTTCCGCTACCGTTGGCAAAGGCGTTCCCTGAAAGGACCTGCCTCCGGAGTATTTCTCGAAATGTCTCACTTGGTGCGCAGAATCCTAGTGAATCATCCGATTGATGTCGTTCTGTTCGAACACATCGAATCAATGACTTTGGCACCGTTGGTGCGCCGATTAAGTCCGTTGTCCCTGCGGGTGTTGGATGCTCACAACATAGACCATCGCCTGGTCGAGCAGAGTTATGAAGCCAACCAAACAGACAATCGGTTGAATCGGGAGGCTCTGCGGCTAAGGCGTGTGGAGACATCACTGGCGTCGGAAGTCGATGCGGTCATCGCCTGCAGTGATGCGGATCGGGATGACCTGGTGGCAATGAATGGTGATGGAATACGCGGATTCACCGTGCCGAACGGTGTTGATACCGCGAACAAACCATTCGATCCCGCACCGGAAAAACGAATACTTGGCACGCTGCTCTTTTGTGGAAGTCTTGATTACGAACCAAATGTGGATGGCCTGTTGTGGTTTCACCGCGAGATTTGGCCTCTGGTTAAGATATCGAATCCCGGAATTCGGCTGAGGGTTATTGGCCGCGGAGCAAATACGGCATCATGGAGTCACGATCTTCAAACCGATCCGGAAGTCGACTTCATCGGTGAAGTGGAGAATGTGTTGCCACACTACCGAAAAGCCAGTCTGAGCATCGTCCCGCTCCGAATGGGGAGTGGGACGCGTCTGAAAATTCTTGAAGCGATGGCTCTAGGGACTCCCGTCGTAAGTACCGCGATTGGCGCGGAAGGAATTGGAGGAGAATCAGGATTACACTTTGAGCTTGCCGATGATCCTGAGAACTTCGCTGCAGCGGTAGGCCGATTGCTTGCGAATGAGAATGAGTATGGGCGCTGCCGCCTGCAGGCACGACAACTTGCGGAAAACTGTTACGACTGGCGTATCGCTGGGGAACGGCTGAGGGAAGCCATGTTGGATCTAATCTCAACATCGCGATGACCTGTTGACCAAGACAGCAATTCTGAAGGAACTAAGCAACTGCTTGAGTTAGTTGTTACGATGGTTGTGGATATCATGACAAAAAAATTTGTGATCAGTGTTTTGCAAACAAGTCGCGATGCGTGAGTGGTTCAAAGTGCGCGTAATCACGCCTTGGCCTCTTGAGATGAAAGTCGGGAACGTCTGGTTTTCAGGCGAGCATTCGCCCGATGCGGCCGATGCGCTGCTGTGTAACTGGGCTCCCTCACCCGAACTTTTCACGTTTTCACGCCGGAAGGCTTGGTATTGCTGTGAGCCTAAATGCCAGTTCAGGGGACTGGGAGGTGGGGCTTGGCCGGGAATTAAGGAGCGTCTGGCACCGGAGGAGTTTCTCTTTCACAATCATCCGGATGCCAAGTATAGAGTACCGCATGTCACGCACTACGAAAATCTCAGAATTGTCGATGAGGGTAAGCGCCTGAGGCGGGCGATTGCCATCGTGTCCAATCACGGAGGAAATCCGTGGCGCCGGCATCGGCATCTGACCTACCGCAACCGATTCATTTCCCACCCGCTGGTGGATCTTTACGGTCGCTCTGGGTGGAAGCGCTACCGTCAAGGCAGGTTTTCGTTTCGGCCCGGAGCCCCGGCGAATTACCTCGGTGAACTCCCAGGAGACTGGCCGGCTGCAGGCAAGCGCTCGCTGATGGCGCGCTACAAGGTCGCGGTTTGCCTTGAGAACATGAACGAGCCTCACTACTTCACCGAGAAAATGGTTGAGGCCGTTAGCGCCGGATGCATCCCTGTCTATCGAGCCGACCCCACGGTTGCCTCGACGTTCCTAGAGGGGGCAAGATGGTTCGATCCAAGGGACTACGCTGACAACCCAGAACTCACACTGGAAGCCGCGCTGGAAGCTGACAGTGGCGAGGTGGCTGAAGCCAACCGGAAGTGGCTCCTCCGTGCAGCAGTTAGAGAAACACATCATGAACGTGTCTTCAGGCGCATCGCTAATATTCTCGCGACGGATACCGACAAATTAGCAGCATCATAAGTCATGGGATTCCTCAGAGTTTATCTGGCCCTCTGCGTAGTATCCGCTCATGCGGGCCCATTCTTTCCTTGGCAGGTTCACGACGGCACCCAGGCGGTGCAGCTTTTCTATATGATTTCAGGTTTTTACATGACCCTGATTCTCAGTCGGTCCTATTCTTCGACCTTGGCCTTCTACAAATCCCGCGCAGCAAGAGTGTATTTCCCCTATGCAGTGATATTCGCGCTGATTGTTGCATTGAGCCTCTCCAGTGGCGTGCTTCGTGATGACTACTTTTCTCTTAATGGCTGGCGTGCCGCCGTTGGTGGGGAGGTCGAGCCTTTGGGTTTCGTTCTTGCGGCAATTTTCAATTTTACCGTGGTGGGGTCCGACATCTTGTGCTTTCTCAAACAAGTGCCAGGGCAAGGCCTTGAGTTCACCAAAAGCTTTCTTGAGTCGCCCTTTCTTCTGCAAAATTTGATCGCAATTCCGCAGGCGTGGACAGTGAGTCTAGAGCTTGCATTCTATGCCTTCGCGCCGTTTTTGTGCCGATTGAGAAGCAGTAGGCTCATCGGGCTTTTTGGGGGGCTCGTGGCAGTCCGCATCTGGTTCTACCTCGGCATAGGCCTCGATCACGATCCTTGGACTTACCGCTTCATGCCATTCGAGCTCGCTCTTTTCATTGCTGGCATTTTTTCTTGCCGATTGTATCTAAGGTATTCCCACGCTCCTTTTATCAGATCATTGAGCAAGAAGTTCTCGACCGGGAAAGTAGGGGTTGGCGGGTATCTTGTATTGATCCTTCTGCTGGCAGTCGCGCTGTGCGTGCAGACAAAAGCCGTAGGGTTACTCGGCCAATTTATCGGTCAAAACCAGTCAAGGTTGATTGGCTATGTTCTATGGATTCCCGCAATGGCGTTGATGTTCTGCCTCTTTCGGGAGAGTAAGTTCGACCGGTCTCTTGGGGAACTTTCTTATCCTGTTTATCTGATCCACTTGTTCGTCCTTCAGGTAATTGTCTCCTTTATGCCTGATCTCGACGAGTGGCTAGTCGGCCTCGTATGCGCTCTAGTCAGCTTGGCGGTTTCGCTTGCGCTATATCTGACGATTTTTCGGCGCTTTGATTCTTGGAGGCACCGGGTGTGGGCGAAATAAGGTAAGTCTCCTCCCCCTTTCTAAATTATGAATAACCAAGAAAGAATTGCTTTGGCTTTACAGTGCTCTGACTGTGATTCAATTCCGAAAGTTAGCGGTGCTGGCTCAGTCGAAGAGGGTCCTGAGGGTCCCGTGCAGATCATGCACAACGGAATCCGGCTGTTCTGTGACAGTCATTATGGAGATTACAACGTCGAAGTGATCAAGGGGCTTCGGGGGCATCATGAACCTCAGGAAGAGGGAGTCTTCGACCAAGTGCTACAGAGACTACCAGCTGAATCCGTCATGGTGGAATTGGGTGCTTTCTGGGGTTACTATTCACTTTGGTTTCTGGACAGCGTTGCGCGGTCTCGTGCGATTCTCGTCGAACCGGTGCCTAGTGCGCTTGAGTGCGGCAAGCGAAATTTCAACGAAAATGATATGGTTGGGCAGTTTGTGCATGCCGCTATCGGCAAGGATCGGCAGCCAGAGAAGGAGGTCGAATTATGGAAGGGAATGGTTGTCGAGGTTTCGACGCATTCGGTGGATAGCCTCCTCGCCGCTGAGAGACTACCAAGAATTGGAATCCTGCACGCCGACATACAGGGACATGAGGTTCAGATGCTTCATGGTGCAGAAACCGCGCTAAGGGAAAAATCAATCGACTGGGTGTTTATTTCCACCCACGGAGAAAATATTCACCAACGTTGTCTTCAGATTCTAAGGGGCCACGGTTATGCGATCGCTGCGGAGCACACTCCTGGTGAGAGTTTTTCGGTTGATGGCCTGATTGTTGCGTCTTCCAGACAACAGAAGCCTCTCGGAACGATAAGCCGCAGGCAAACCCGCGAATCGGTAGTGAAACGCTGGCGCGCGGCGGTTCGGGTTCGGATTTTAGAGCCGTTTGGCCTCAAGCCTGTAACCGTATAGTTTCCCGATTGACTGTATGGAACACAAGCCCTTGCTAGATGGAGTCCGGGGGGTTGCCATATTGATGGTGCTTCTCGAACATTTCGGAGGCCCTGTCGGATCTTCAATACACAGCGGCTATTTCGGTGTTGACTTGTTCTTCGTGCTTAGTGGGTTCCTGATTACCGGAATTCTCCTAAGTGAGCACGGCTTCGCTGGCGGGGCGCTGTGGCGGTTTCTGGGACGCAGGGTACTTCGAATCTTCCCCCTCTATTATGTGCTTCTTGCGGTCTTGTGGATGTTCAATTTTTCCTTCGTGAGACGAGAGCTGGGGTGGTTCGCAGCATATGTATGGAATTACCGAGTCACGGAGATCACAGATGGCAACTGGTTGTTAGGGGAGATCCCCCCCGCCTATCCTTGGTCATTGTCGGTAGAAGAGCAGTTTTACGTTTTCTGGCCTTTCGTAGTCCTTTCGCTTTGCGCGCGGCCTCTAGTTTTCAGGTTGGTGAGTGGCGCGATCATTGTGATGGCCTTCGTGCAGATCACCTTTGGCCTGTTTCCGGCAATTGCGCAATGGGACTATACTGGTCTGCCCACAAGGATGGGCGCGCTCGCTCTTGGCGGCTTGGTTGCCTCCATCGGGAAAACTGGCAAGGTTGGGAGACTGCCCAAATGGGTAGTTGTTCTAGCGGGTTTCGGTGCTTTTGCCCTAATGCCGTGTGGCGGCGCATGGCGGCTTCCCATCGTGACTATTTTACTGAGTCTGGTCGTTCACGCAGCGGCAAGCGGTTCAACTGGTTTGATTTGGGTGGACCGCGTTCTTTGTAACAAAAGGCTGAGATTTCTTGGTAGGATTTCCTACGGAGTCTACCTGCTGCATATACCGATTGCATATTATTTCATCATGTACTGTTTTGATCCCTGGTGGAAAGCTCTTGACTGGGAGTCGTTCGGTGTTTTTGAGAAGATCCGGTGGCATTCATGGCTTGTAAAACTGCCTGTGTGCAGCTTGCTATCCGTCGCCGTCGCCACGTTATCGTATTATAGGTTCGAGAAACCGATTTTATCATTGAAGGATCTGTGGTTCTCAGGGAAGCGGCTTGGTGCTTGAGTCCGACAAATGAATGTGATGTTACCAACGGTTTCAGTTCTTGTGACGGTCTACAACCGGGAGTCCTATCTGGCAGAATGTCTCGACAGCATCCTCGCCTCGACCTGGCAGAACTTCGAGGTTGTCGTGGTCGATGACCGGTCCACGGATGCATCGGTGGCGGTGGCAGAGGAGTATGCGGCGCGGGATCCGCGGATCCACTTCTTCCGGAACGAGAGAAATCTGGGAGACTATCCGAACCGGATGCGGGCGGCGGAATTAGCGCAAGGAAAGTATTTGAAGTATGTGGACTCGGACGATCTGATCTATTCTCACAGTCTCGCGATCATGTTGGAGGCAATGGAGGCGAATCCTGACGCGGCTCTGGGGCTTTGCCACTCGATGCCAGAGGATGAACAGCCGTATCCTTGGCGGTTGGAGCCGGACGAAACTTGGCGGAAACAGTTTTTAGGAAGAGGGTGTTTAAATTGCGGGCCATCTGGAGCAATCATCCGACGTGATGCTTTTTTTGAGGTCGGTGGGTTTCGTGATTGGGGGGTGCTCAATGATACTGATCTATGGTATCGGATGAGCGGGCGGTGGCCGGTTCTCTTGTTGCCACCGGGTTTGGTTTGGTGGCGCAGGCATGAGGATCAAGAGTTTAGTAAAGATAATGCTGCCATTACTTATTTGCAAAAGGGGTTCGAGCTTTCGCTCGAAGCCCTCCACTCCCCAGGATGTCCACTCACAGAAGTTGACCGGCAAAGTGCATTAGTGCGGTTGAAAGCTTTTCACGCGCGGCGTTTGTTGTCTTTGGCAGGGCGTCGTGGTTCCCCTGCATTGGCTGTTGATTTATACCGACGGGCGGACTTGAAGTTCAGGGATCTGGTCAGGGGTTTTCGGCCTTACCGCTGAATGGCATAGGTGGATTCATCTTGCGTGTTTTAGCATGTACGATGTTTGCCGTAGTTTCGTTCGATTTACTTAGTGACTTATAATGAGCGCACCTCTTGTTTCAGTCATTATCCCAGCATACAACGCGGAACAATGGGTGGGACAGGCGATCGATTCAGCCCTAGTGCAATCTTGGAAGGAGATTGAAATCATTGTTGTAGATGATGGATCGACTGATGGAACGGCGGAGTTGGTTGGTGCAATTGGGGAACCTCAACTTACATTAATCCAACAACAAAATCTTGGAGCGGCGGCCGCGAGGAATCATGGGTTAGCCATGGCAAAGGGAGATTATATTCAATTTCTTGATGCCGATGATTTGCTTAGTGATAATAAAATAAAGAAGCAGCTGGAGGCGCTCGCGGAGGCTCCTGCCGATGCGATTGCTTCTTGTCCTTGGGGGAGATTTTCCGACGGACTTTCTGAGGTTCAGATCGCCCCCGAAGCTGTATGGCAAGTTTCAGACCCAATTGAGTGGCTATTGGTTTCCTTTTGCGGTGGAGGGATGATGCAGCCCGGTGCTTGGCTGTGTCCGCGGCAGGTGATAGACCGAGCCGGACCTTGGGATGAATCGCTTACACTCCATGATGACGGGGAGTATTTCACGCGTGTTTTGCTTTCTTGCAGTCGTAACGTGTTTGTCCCTGATCCGCTTGTCTATTACCGTGAGGTTGCCGGTAGCCTGAGCCGGAGCAGGGGAAGGAAAGCGATGGAGTCCGCCTTGGCTGTCTGCGAGTCTCGGGAGAAACATCTTATAGAAGCTATCGACAATGCTGAAATGCGTATTGCGATTGCTACCCAATATGCGCAATTCGCTTACGAGTTTAGTCATGCAGCTCCTGACCTTGTTCGCAAAGCTATTGGGAGGATCCGAGGGCTCAATGTCTCGCCTGTGAATTGTGTGGGCGGCCAAGGATTTAGGGTGCTCGTTAGCAAGCTGGGTTTTCGTAGGGCGCTTAAGGTTCGCAATCTCATGCTACGAGTTCGGGCATGATCGGTTTTACGACTTAAAAAGATTTTCGGAGAAAACAGCGCAGTGCGGGTAACTTACATTTCAGATTTGGAGCTACGGTCCTCCGGGGGTGGGTCGTATGCGGTCAATTTTCATGCTCATCGCCAGTTGTCACAGCGGTTCGGAGTGCATTATGGCGGCCCTCTGCGTCCCAAACCGCCGCTGTTGGATACAGCTGTCTCAAAGTTGCAGCGTAAAGTCCTCAAACGACCCTCCCGTTTCCACTATTTTTCACCTGCAACCCTCGACCGGAACGCCGTGGCGGTGCGGGAGGCGATTCAGCCGGAAAGTGATGCGGTGTTTTTTCGTTCGGCGACTCGCTGGTGCCGGTGGAAACCAACTTTGCCCTATTTTGTCTATCTGGATGTGGTGTTCCATACATTCTTTCATAACACGTTTCATCCCAATGATTTCCTGAAAGAGGATTTGGAACGAATATACGATGAAGAAGCTGCATTTCTCAAAGGGGCGGCAGGCGTTTTTTTCGAAAGCCATTGGGGAATGGAAAAAGCGAAAGAATCTTATGGTTTGCGAGGCGAGCAATTTCAAGCGGTTGGCCGTGGCGGGGTGATCGATCCGCCAGACAATGACCGCTGGGATGGCCAGCTGCGGCTCCTGAGCGTGGCGATGAATTTCCGCCAGAAGGGTGGTGATCTCATTCTTGAAGCATACAAAATATTGAAGCCGCACTTTCCGGAACTTAGCTGGCATGTGGTAGGCGCCGCACCCGAAGGTGATTGGCAGTCGGTCCACGGGATTGTGCACGAGGGGATTCTCCGGCCTGATCGTCCGGACGAGCGGAAGCAATTGGAGGATCTTTATGCGCAAAGCTTCCTTCTCGTTCATCCAACCCGAGAAGACACCAACCCGTTGGTGCTAACAGAGGCGGGATACTTCGGCTGTCCGGCTGTTTCCGTGCAAAAGTTTGCGATCCCAGAGCTTGTGAGCGACGGTAAAAGCGGGTTACTTATAGATGCTCCGGTGTCTGCCGATGTGCTAGCCGTGGCGATCCGCCGACTGCTGGAAGACCGAAATTGTTACTTTATGATGCGGAGGCGGGTGAGGGAGATAGCGACGACCAGCCACACTTGGGAAGCGGTTGGAAACCGTATGATCTCAACCTTGTCAAATTCGATTGATTGCTGATATTCTAAAGCCGGAAGCAGCAAAAAGCCGATTTACGGATCTTCAGATCGAGGCGAGCCTGATCGAAACACACGTAGGGATAATGAGTGAAAAGGTATGCGCCTACTACGTCTTTAGCTGGCACACCTGTTAGATGTCCTCAATCAATTTTAGATATCAGTCAGAATCTCCAGTTACTGCGAAGCAAAGCCTTTAATGAAAAATGACAATAAATCAAAGACGGATGAAGCGAGTTGTCCCCTCAAAATCTTTGTAATCAATCTCGCAAGGGCTCCGGATCGTCGTCAGAAGATGGCCCGTCAATTGCAAGAACAGCAATTGACCTATCAATTCTTCGACGCTGTTGATGGTGCCTTTTTATCAAAAGAAGAGATTTCTTCAGTGTATAGAGAGAGCGCTGCTTTTGATCGACTTGGAAGATCAATGCCTGCAAATGAAGTGGCGTGCTCTTGGTCTCATATCAAGATCTACGAAAAAATGTTTAAGGAGAGAATTGGAGAGGCCTTGATTCTTGAGGATGATGTTGATTTGTCCTCCGACTTTGGGCGAGTGTTGCACACGCGACTTGATTGGCTACCTAAGGACTGGCGGGTAGTCAACTTTGCCCACGACATGTCCCCCCCAGTTATAATGAATGCAATCCCTGAAAATGGGCTCGGTCACATTAGTGTCTGCCGATTTGAGCGTGTTGTGGGCCGAACCGGGGCTTATTTAATTAGCCTGGAAGGTGCTGAAGCGTTGCTTCGTTATTCATATCCGATCCGCATGCCTTCTGACGACCTTGTGGGTGATTCGGCGTTCGTAGGAGCTGATGTATACGGGCTATCGCCACGTATTGCAATCTGGGATGACGATTTTCATTCCATGATATGGGTTGATCAGTCCCGGGAACAGTTTGCTGAAAAGTCGCGGAGCGGTTTTACAGGTTTTATTAAGCGGCTTCGCAGGCGATTCAAGAAGCTATTATAATCAAACTCGGCTGCATCCACTGGTCACTTCAAACAGTGATTATATACAAAGTATGAAAAAAGTAGATTATAGTTATAGTAACAACTCTCATTCATCTGTTAGTCCCGAAATCGTATTAAATAATTATTTCAATGGGAATCTTCCAGCTAGTGTTCTTGATGTGGGCTGTGGTACTGGAGTTTGGCTTGGAGCGGCACTTCGCGCCGGGGTCGCAGATGTGGTGGGTATCGATGGGGTATCCAATGAATCAAGGCGTTTGGAATTTCCTGCAGAGTGCTTCACTCAGATCGATCTAGAAAATTCTTGGTCGTTGGGTCGTAAATTTGACATGGCAATATGTCTCGAGGTGGGGGAACACCTTAGCGAAGGCTGTGCTAAAGACCTAGTTGATTCACTCGCGCGACATTCTGACCGGATACTTTTTTCTGCAGCCTCTCCTCAACAGCCTGGTCAAAATCACATTAATTGTCAGTGGCCTGAGTATTGGCAGGCAATGTTTAATTCAAGAGGATTTAAATGCGATGATAGTATTCGATGGCGCATTTGGAGTGATAAAAGAATTGAGCCTTGGTATAGGCAGAATCTATTCGTAGCGGAATACAATCCGGAAGAGGCAGGTAATGAAGCTTCTATTCCTAGGGTTTGGCATCCAGATGCGTGGTGGTTGGGAAATCGGGAGTTTTTTACAAACAAAATTGAAGATGGGGTGATGCCAACTGGTTGGTATCTAAAGAGTAGCGTGAAAGCCCTAGTTCAAAAATTCAAAAGGAAGTTTACAGCGAATAATTAAATGAAAATGCCTTTAAGCATAAGTATCTTGGGATCTGGAAGGCGGGCTTTCGGAGAACTTCTTCGAAAGATGAGATTTCGAACTATACATAGAAAACTCAAAGATCATACAATGATTGGGCTACATACTTATGTAGAGAATCTTGAGCTAGTTTATCGCTGGAGGCCAGTGGAAGGGGCGGTTATCGAGTGTGGAACTTGGCGCGGTGGAATGATTGGAGGAATTGCGTTACTTCTCGGACCTTCCCGTGAATACTGGCTTTTTGACAGCTTCGAGGGGCTTCCTAAGGCACGGGTTGAAAATGACGGGGTTGCGGCTGTTGATTGGCAGGAGGGAAAAGATCCCAAGAATTTTCACAATAATTGTATGGCGCCTGAGTCGGCTGCGCGTGATGCAATGAGAAAGGCTGGAATCAGTGATCCAAATATTGTCAAAGGATGGTTCTCGGAAACACTACCGAGATTCGAAGATTCATCTGGGATTGCGTTGCTTCGATTAGATGGTGATTGGTATGAGTCAACCATGGATATTTTGACGATCTTTTTCCCAAAAGTGAATCTAGGTGGGTTGATCGTAGTAGATGATTACTACACATGGGAAGGTTGCACGAGGGCCCTACATGATTACCTCTCTCAGTATAGCAGGCCCGAAAGAATTAGAGAGCACAAAGGGGTTTGTTTTATAATCAAGGAAACATAGAAAACTGATGGTTGGAAGGTGCAAGGTTTTAGGCCAACCGATCCAGAGAACCAAAATTTTTTCGTGAGAATAGCATACGTCCATGTCCTGCCGCTGGAGTATTATCCACCGGCGCAAAATACGCTTTTGTTGTTTGCGCGGCGGGCAGGATGGACGGTGAGGGCGTGGAGTAGTGAGAATCGCAAAGGGATTCCGCGGTGGGAGAGTCCTAGTGTGAGGGTGGATCGTCCGGGGCATCCCCATCCGGAGAGTCCGATGCTGCTTCGAATGGCGGGGTATTTGGCATGGCATGTACGGACGGCGGTGGCCTTGGTGAAGTGGCGGCCGGACGTAATTATGTCGGTGGAGCCGCACTCGGCTTTGGCGGTGTGGATTTATTATTTCATTCTTCGCGGGAAGGCGCGGCTTTTCGTGCATCACCACGAGTATTACGCTCCTGAGGATTTCAGGCGTAACGGCATGCGGTTGCTGAGGGTGGTAGGAAAGATGGAGCGTCGGGATCTTTTTCAGCGTGCTGAGTGGGTTTCGCAAACGAACCGGGAGAGGATGAGACTGCTGCGGGAGTGGAATCCACAGATCCGTGGAGAGACGGCGAAAATCTTTCCGAACTATCCCTTGGGAGAGTGGTCTGAAAACAGCGATGCGGTTGTGAAGGAACGGCTGGGTATGAGACCTCTCCGACTCATCTATGTCGGCTCAGCATCGTTCGAAGACACGTTCATCCGGGAAGTGGTGGAGTGGGTGGGGCGAAGGGAAGGGGAGGTTTCTCTGCACATTTGCGGGAATAATATCCATAGCGATGTCTGGGAGTGGCTGCGGGAGCGGGCATTTGCCAATGTGACTCTTGAGCCGGAGGGTCGTGACTACCGAGAGCTTCCCTCGCTGCTCGGGAAGTCTGATGTGGGTCTGGTCTTATACAAAGGAAAGACGTTAAACTTCGTCTATAACGTTCCGAATAAAGCGATCGAGTATCTGAGCTGCGGCCTTGAGGTGTGGTATCCGCCGGAGATGGATGGGATGACGATTTTCCACCGCGAGCATTCCGAAAGCGAGCTGCGGATGATTGATTTTACAAATCTCCCTAATGGTGTTCCCGAGCGAGCGGCTGAGCCAGATTGCAGGCAGTGGCGCGATTTTACCTGTGAGGCAGCGATGGAACCGCTTTTCGCACAGATGGAGGAAACGGTGCGTGGAAATTCTAAAACTTCTATGGGCGCGAATAGATTTTAGATGAAGGCAGTTTACATAGGCATTCTCACCCAAGGGACGACGGCTCGGATGCGGGCTGAAAGGCTGCGGGTGGTGACGCCGGAATGGGAATGGCAATGGATCGATACGGATGTGCCGATGAAATCTAGTGCGCGTTTATGGCGGACGCTGGCATTCCGGATCAAGTGGGGGAAGGCTGTAGATAGAATCAACCGCGCTGTGGAGGAATCGCTGTCCGCGGATGGATACGATCTGGTATGGATCGATAAGGGGGTATTTCTGAGACCGCCGCTGATAGAAAAGCTGCGGTCTATGGCGAAGCGGATGGTGCATTTCACTCCGGACACTGCGTTTTACGCGAACCGGTCGCGCCACTTTGAGGCGGCGCTTGACCGATACGATTTGCTGGTGACGACCAAGTCGTTTGAGCTAGAAAAGTATCGCAGCCTCGGGGTTGGGGGGCGTTTGTTGCTTACGACTCAGGGGTATGATACGTCACTTCATAGGCCGGTCGAAGGTGGTCAGCGAAGGAGGGAGGTGGCGTTTGTGGGATTGGCAGAGCCGGACCGAGAGCGTTGTTTGGGACTGCTGCTGGATTGCGGAGTGCCGGTGCGCTTGGGTGGCCGTGGCTGGCAGCAGTTCCGGCGGAAATACAGTGACTACCCGCATTTTAATTTTGAGGGAGAGGAAATATTCGGGGAGGACTACGCCTCGATGCTAAGAGGGAGCTGGGTAGGCGCGGGACTGCTTTCCAAGCGATTTCCCGAGCTGCACACAACTAGGACTTTTGAAATTCCTGCCTGCGGGACGATTCTTGCTACGGAAGCCAATTCCGAGACCTTATCGTTTTTCGAAGCCGGCGAAGCCTTGTTTTTCCGGGATTACGAGGATTTTACCGGGATGGTGCAGGACTTGTTTCGCCAGCCGGAGGAATCCCTTCGGCACATGGCGGAGGCCGGCCGGAAACGTGTCTTTTCCGATGGGCGAGATTACGATCAGATTCTTGCTAAAATCCTCAATGATCACCGCGTGCTGCTATCATGATTTCTGCTTCCCATACGGCCTCGCGCCCAAAGCGACGGAATGTGAAAAGGTCCAGCCTTAGATCATCGATCCGCCGCACTTGGAACTCGCTTGAGCAGCGCGGTGCCAGCCCGATTTCGTTGCTTTTGATCGCTTTGAGCGGATTGGGTGGTTACCTCGGCATCGGCATTCACGGGCTATGCGTGATTTTGTTGTTGGTGTGTTTGACCTATGAGTTCCAGAAGCGTGTGGATCAAGGCTTGCCGCTGATGCAGGTGGCGGCGCTCCTCGCGGCGCTTCAGTGGTGCTTGGGTCCTTATTTGGCGTTTGTGACGGGGATTACCACGGATCGCTATTATATGTATGTGGGGGATGCGACCTACTTTAGCTTTGCGCTGCCGGGGACAGCGGCTTTTGCGTTTGGGTTGCTTGCGGTGGGGTCCTCGGTGAAACAACGAGGTCTGCTGAAGTCTGTGCGGAGAGGGAATTTCGTGACCACTGGGCTGATTTTGACGGGGATTGCGCTGATGGGACGGTTTGCAGCGCCTTATATGCCCGGAGGATTAGCCTTCGCCCTTCATCTGTTATCCCAATTGAGTTATGTGGGGGTGTTGTATTTTCTGTTTTCCCGCAGTTCGTATCGCTGGTTGCTGATCACGGTGGCACTGCTGCCGTTATTCCGGCAAACGGCGGAGTCCGCGATGTTTCATGATCTACTACTATGGATGGGGCTGCTGTTCTGTTTCTGGTATGGGATGAAGAAACATAGTGGGACGGGGAAGGTGGTATTACTGGGAGGCGTGGCAGTCGTTCTTTTTACTATCCAAGCGGTCAAGCAGGACTACAGAGCGAAGGTGTGGAGCGGCCAAGAAGCTTCATTTACGGGAGAGGTAGTAGGTTACTGGAGTAGTGCCGGAGAAATGGAGGGCAAGGATGTGCTGCCCAATGTGATCGCCCGTCTCAATCAGGGCTGGATCATTTCTGCGATCATGCGGAACGTTCCGGTACGGGAGCCATATGCGGAGGGCGAGACATTGGTGAGCGCGGTTGCCGGGGCGTTTGTGCCGCGCTTCCTTTGGCAGGATAAGGTAAAGGCAGGCGGGCAGGTAAATTTTCGCCGCTTCACGGGCCTGAACCTAGCGGATACGACCTCGATGGCGATCAGCCCCTTGGGAGAAGCCTACGCGAATTTCGGAGTGGAAGGTGGGATAGTCCTGATGCTAGGATTCGGGCTAGGATTCGCATCGATCTATGCTCTGTGCCTGCGTTGGAGTCTCAACCGCCCAGACTTTCTCTTTTGGATACCCCTGATCTTCTACCAAGCGATCAAGGCGGAAACCGAATTCTCGACTGTGCTCAATCAGGTAAGCAAGGGGGCGGTGATTGCTTTTGGGGCATATTGGTTGATCCGTGAGCAGATTATGCCTTCCTTTTTTCCGGAAATTAGACCGATCCGACGCCGGAAGCGAAGGAGTAGAGGAGAGGAACGTGATCCGCAGAGTGCACCGGAGGAGTCTCCGGCCAAAAGGGAGATACCGGGCTGAGCAACAGGTTGTCTTTCTCGGGTGGCAGCGACCAAAGGCATTTTCAAACAAGTTTTTCCTAATGGCCGCAGGAAAAAACTGAATTTAACTAGCAGAATTTGAAAGTGATTTTCATGCAGCGGTGTCCAATGGGCTCCCAGATTAGTATCGAGCGGCTGTTCGATGGGATCCGGCGGAATTTACATCCGGCCATAGAGACTAGAATTCACATATGTCCGTTTCCCAGTCGTGGCCTGTTACGCCGTCTTTGGAATGCGTTTGATGCCCGCCGTCATGTTGGGAAAAACATCTGTCATATTACTGGCGACGTTCATTATTTGGCCTTAGCTCTATCTGGGCGCAAAACGGTTTTGACCATCCATGATTGTGGGGTGCTGCATCGGCTTAAAGGTTGGCGACGGGAGCTGGTTCGTAAACTATGGTTCGAGTGGCCAATCCAATCATCCGCCATCACGACTGTTATTTCAGAAACTACGCGGGATGACTTGCTGGATTGGATACCGGTCAGTCTCCAAGAGCGGATCCGAGTAGTGCCAAACTGTGTGGGCGATGAATTTGTCCCAGATGATAAAGAATTTGACCCTAAAATGCCGGTGTTTTTACAAATCGGCACTGGCTGGAATAAGAATTTGCCGGGTGTGATCGAGGCTTTGAGAGGAGTGGTATGCCAACTGGAAATCGTTGGTCAGCTTTCTCGGGAACAACTTGATTCGCTTGAATCGGCAGAGATCGATTTTATTTCGTTAGGGCGGGTGAGTGACGAGGAACTTGTAGAGGCTTACCGCCGCTGCGACGCTCTGTTATTTGTATCCCTTTTTGAGGGATTTGGGCTACCCATTGCGGAGGCGCAGGCCGTAGGGAGGCCGGTAATCACGAGCAACCGGGGAGCTATGGCAGAGATTGCCGGTGATGGTGCGATTTTTGTGGACCCGGAAAGCAGCGCTTCGATTCGGGAAGCAGTGGATCAGATTATTTCGAATCAGGATCTGAGAAATACGTTGAGAGAAGCAGGATTCGTCAATGTCCGCCGTTTCCAAGCTGGAGTAATCGCTTCTCAGTATGAGGCGATTTACCGAGAACTGGACTCGAAAGCATAGGAGATCTGTAGCCCAGAGCGAAGCGTTTCGTGCATGAAGCGTTCTAAATTTTGCGCCTCACTTGAGAGGAAATCCCAATGAAAATCTTTGTCGCAGCCACAAGCCTCCAGTCCAAGTATGGAGGACCGGCGAGGTCGGTCTCAAGGCTGGCAGACGAACTAAGCGCGCTGGGATGTGAGATCGGTTTGTGGTCTGCCGATGGATCAGTGGGCGAGACACCTTTCTTGGAATCTGGTTCGAGAGTCCGCCGCCTTTGCGGAACGATGGATGAGGCCTTAGAAGAATTTGGAACTCCCGAGATCCTCCACGACAACGGTATCTGGCTGCCCCATAATCACCGGTTGGCAGGACTTTGTAAAAAGCGCGGCATTCCCCGAGTCGTCAGTGTGAGAGGGATGCTGGAGCCATGGGCGAGGAAACATAAACGCCTGAAAAAATGGATCGCTTGGGAGGTATATCAACGCCGTGATCTCGCTAGTGCCGCATGCCATCACGTCACTTCGGCTGCGGAGGCTAAGAATGTGAAAGGATTCGGTTGGAAGGTCCCGATTTGTGAAATCCCGAATGGCGTCGATATCCCTATTGCGGCCAAGCACTCACCTAGAATTTCGCGATCCAAGATTGCTTTATTTATGGGCCGGATTCACCCGGTAAAGGGACTTCCTATGTTGATTGAGGCGTGGGACCGTGTGCGGCCTGAGGGATGGACGCTTAGGATAGCCGGACCCGATGAAGGCGGTCATCGCATCAAGCTGGAAGAGATGATCGACCGGGCAAAGCTCTCGGGGAGTTGTGAATGGACCGGCGAGCTTGCGGGCGAGGCCAAGGCCGCAGCCTTCCGGTGTGCCGATCTTTTCGTTCTGCCCAGCCACACAGAAAACTTTGGAATGGCGATTGGCGAAGCGCTGGGTTACTGCTTACCAGTAATCACGACCCAAGGAACTCCGTGGAAACTCTTGGAAACGGAGCGTTGCGGATGGTGGGTGCCAGTGACAGTGGACGGCCTTGCTGCTGCTTTGAACGATGCGACCTCAAAGCACTCGGATGAACTTTCTGAGATGGGCAAAAGAGGGCAGGCGGTGATGGTTGAGCGCTTCGCGTGGAGGCGCATTGCTGAGGAGTTCATTGCCTGCTATCACCGCGTGGGGAGATAGTAAATTCGGGTGAACTCCTCTGCTCATTTTCTCGAATCTTATCTTTCAGACAAGAGTTACATATTTAACCGGAAGAAACCTAAACCTAAATGGAGAAGTTTAAAAGACGACTAGCGAATTTCCTTCGCTCCTGTGGTGAAACCCTTTCCCTAATATCTCGTGCTTCGACTTGATCAGTTTGATAATTCCTCCTTTGACCGCGGGGCTCCGGTTTGGAAGGAAATGCTCTGGTGGCTGATGCGATCGCTTCTCTTCGCACCCTGGTTTCCTGTGCCTTCAATCCTCAAGGTGGCAACTTTACGTTTGTTCGGGGCAAAGATTGGGCGGGGGGTGGTGATCCGGTCACGGGTAAACATTACCTTCCCTTGGAAAATTGAACTGGGAGATCATGTATGGATCGGCGACGAGGTGCAAATCCTGAGTTTGGAGCAGGTGGTGATTGGGTCCAACGTCTGTCTTTCACAACGGGCTTTTCTATGCACCGGTAGTCATGATTTTGGAAAAACTTCGTTCGATCTGATTGTCAGGCCGATTTCGGTTGGAGATAGTTGTTGGATCGCGGCAGGGGCATTCGTCGGACCCGGAGCAGAAATACCAGCCGGAACGATGGTGAAAGCGTATGAGGTGTGGGCGGCGAAGGATAAAAGGCCGTAAACGGAGTAGTTGTTATATACTAGTGGTTGATGAGTCTCACTGCGATTTATAGGAAGTATGCATCTCGTTTTTTTGAACCAATACTACCCGCCTGATGCTGCTCCCACTGGAGCAATGTTGGAGGGGCTGGTCGAGGAGTTGTTTCGGCAGGGGAATGAGGTGACTGTCATCTGCGCAGAGGGGGGCTATGCGGATTCGTTGGCGGGTGGTGAGGGTCAATTAATCGATGATCAGCAAAGATTCGGACCAAGGGCAGTGGATGGAGTTGTTTCAGAGAATAGGAGAATTCGAGTAATGCGGATCGGGGCGACCCAATTCGGGCGGAAGTTTATTTTCGGGAAAATGATTGATTATGTTTCCTACTACGCTGGAACGGCCTGGAGTCTCATGACGATGAAGCCGCCGCCAGATCGGGTCATTGCGATGACTACGCCGCCGTATTTATCTATTTTGGCACGGGCCTTATCGAAAGTGCGTGGAGGAGATCACGCTCATTGGGTGATGGATCTTTATCCCGATATTCTGGTGGCACATGGAATCATTAAGGATGGGGGCATGACTCATCGTTTGCTGTCATTTTCTGCACGTTTGGGCTTTGGGGGTAGCCGCTGTGCTGCCGTGGTGACCTTAGGTCCCGACATGGCAGATCGGGTGAAAATTTATGTTTGTCCAGCGAGGAAGGTGGAATGGGTGCCGCTGTGGGGGAAGGGTTGCACAAACAACAGAGAGGTGGATCAAATTAGATATTCGGACCGGGAAGCAGTTTCTAAACTTGAACAGAAAGAATCAAAGAGAGAACTGCGGCTTCGGCGAGAGCGTGGGTGGAATCATGATGATTTAGTCATTATGTATTCTGGCAATTTTGGTAGGGGACATAGGTTTGGTGAAATTATGTCAGTAGCGTGCCTTCTGGTAGGTAGGAACGCGTCGATTGATTTTGTCAAAGCCCCGGTCCGCTTTGTGTTCTATGGAGAAGGCGTTCGTAAGAGACAAGTCGCCGATTTTGCGAAAGAGCACCCAGAGTGCAAAATTGAACTACATGATTATGTAGCAACTGAGATTTTGAATGAGCATCTGAAGAGCGCTGACATACACCTCGTTTCCTTGGAGAAGAACTGGGCCGGAACGATGGTTCCTAGCAAGCTACAGGGCATTTTCGCAGCGGGACGGCCAGCAATTCTCATTGGAAGTAAAGATTCTAGTATAGCACGTTGGATTGATGAAAGTGGCGGCGGCTGGGTTGTAGAACAAGGTGATATAGATGGCCTGAGACAAGCGATCCTTGAGGGGTCTGATCCTTCAGTGCGACGAAAGCGAGGCGAAGCTGCCTTAGTTTACGCTTCCCGACATTTTTCAAAGGAAAAGAATACCGAACGCATAGCACGCCTGCTCTCGAAAGGATAAAACGTAATATAAAGAGTTTTGTAAGTTCACCGTGACTTACTATAGGTCTAATAATTTTTTAATTTCAGGTTACTACTTCGACATACCTAAAAAATTTTAAAATATTATAAGTTTCGTCCTAGGAGGCTCGTATACCAGTTACTCCGGCATTGTAGAAAGAGTAGGTATTTATTTCGAAGATATGTTGATTCATTGATATGCCATTTCCCCGCACTTTCACACTAGTTTCGCTATACATTCTATTTTTCGGGGTGATGGCGTTGGGTGTAATTACCGCAGGTAGCGCTTGGTCTTTTAATCATGGGGTTCTGTTTTCATTAGCAGGATTACTCATGATATTTTTTGCACCTGTCGCCGTATTACCGCGGATATGGGTTTATTTGGGTTTTGGTTTCTTTCTCTTACTAGGATTACCCTTCCTTCCCGATCAGTTCTTCCCGCAACTTGCTTGGCGACGTGATTTGAAAGAAGCTGGGCTGGAAGTCAGCAATCAAATAGCGATGCAGAGCAGACATGCCTTTGAGATGTCTGTGGTTTTCGCATTTACACTTCTTGTAGGACTCTGGTTGCAAACACTCCGAATATCTTCGGACGGTTTGCGGCGGGTAGTTTTAACTTTTTCTGTGGGAATTGCTTTTTACGCGGTTTTAGCATTTCTGTTACGAGAGCAGCCGACGGATGTGGGTTCAACGAGCCATTACGGATTCTTTCCTAACCGCAACCATTCTGCCACTTTGCTTGCGATGGGCGCTATCACCGCGCTGGGCGTGCTGATGCAGGGAATCAGAAGTCGGCGGGCATGGGTAATTGCCTTATCACTTATTTCTTTCTTAATATGTGCATGGGCCATCTTTGCTTGGTCAGTTAGTCGGGCGGGTGTCGTGTTATTGGTTTTCGGGGTAGTTATTTGGTTGATCGCCGTAGGGCCTAACTACCTACGCGGTCATACACGGAAGGCGCTTTTGGTGTTGGGTGTCGCAATATTGGGCGGTTTTTTTGTTCTGAATTCACAGGTGAAGGAGCGTATTGCGCAAACTAACGAAAAGGTGAATTGGTTAGATTTGGAGGAGAAAGGAGAAGGGCGATGGCTGGGCGGACTGGGGATAGATTTTCGTTTGCCGACTTGGTCCGATACCTTGGGCATGATTGGGGATAGGCCGTGGACGGGTTTTGGGGCAGGTCAGTTCAGCTATGTTTTTCCTCAATACAGGAATTTAACCACCGTGGCAAACGAGACACGACACCTTCATCCAGAAAGCGATTGGCTTTGGTTGGCAGCTGAGGTCGGTATTCCAGCTACACTTCTCTTGGCAGCTTTTGTTGTTATAGCGGTAGTTGATACATGGAAAGGGCTTTCTCATGGGAGGTCGCGGGCAATCCGCGCCAGCTGTTTGGCGGCTGCTTTAGTAATGCTTCTACATAGTCTCTTTGATGTTCCTGGTCATCGGGTATCTCTTGCTTGGATAAGTGCTTTTCTGCTATCTCTGGCTAGACGGCCTTCCTTTATAGAAAAGTTTTCAATTAGTTCTCCTTCATTTAGGTTGGGTGGGATTTTGGTTTTCGCAGGAGGCACCTTCTTATTAGTGGATGGTCGATGGAATGCTCCAGCCCCGCTCACTACAACAAAGGCTCGTTCAGACTCTGAAGTGAGGCGACTCTATCAAAATGATCTCGAAGCTGGCCCTGAAGATGTAGTTTCGGCCTTGGATTCATCAAAAGATCCTTTACTTCGTGCACTGGCAATCCTCGAAAAATCACAGGTTTATCATCCTCTCGATTCTTATCTTCACCACTCCGAAGGGATCATAGCACTGGGATTTTCGGGAAGAGCGGATCAGGTAAATCGCGCATTTGAGATTGAGCGCTTACTGGAACCTAAACAACCTGCCGTGCCGATGAGGCAAGCCATCGCTTGGTTACCTATCGACGCTCAGAAAGGTGAAGAGCTCATCGAAGAAGCTCAATTGAGAGCGCGCAGCTTAGATAGTAAGGCCATTCCTGCACCTAGCGGGTCGATTGATTGGAACTCTTACGTTGAGTCTTGGGTCGCAGAGCTAAAGAAGAGATCTGAGGGGCAAGGGGTCAGTTACTAATGGAATTCAGTAACGTCGTGCCGACAATGTTCAACATCGCTAACTGTAGGTATCAACTCCTTTTGCTCCGCAATGGTGTGTAGAAAGAGGCGGCACTGATTACTAGATACTCACCAACTCTGGGACTTTGGTGAAAGCCCGATACCAGCGTCTAAGGCGCACCTAGCTCATTTGGTTTGGTGGAAACCGATTGACATTGGATTCAGATTTGAGTTTATTAAAAAGAACCCTTACGACATTGGACAGGCTCCGATGCAATAGGAGATAAGCTTACAAATCCACCTATGATAAAGAAACTGCTACTTATCGGAGTCATGCATGCGTGCGTTGAGTCACAGGTTTCAGCCGCCTTCATTATTAAAGAGGACTGCAATCGCACAGGTGGAATAAATTTTAAAGTCGCGTCCTTCTTCTCGCTTGGGGGTGGATCAGCAACTTTGTCAGCGCTGGACGGCCCAGCGCAATTTGAAGCTGGTGGGAATATCACAACTAGTTCAAGCCCACTAAGGGATGGTGCTGTGTTTCTGAACCTTGGTAATTATGTCATTAATACAAAAGGTAGTGCAACTGGGATACTCGATCATCAGATTACTATACGAGATATTAATGATAATAGTACTGACAATTTTAGCAATTGGATGTCGTTAGGTTTCTCAACCGAAAACACTCCAAGCTCTGACCTAAAGTTTACTAATTCTGAGACAAACAATCATGTAACTCGGGTAGCTACAGAAATTGTTTGTAGGAATGGCCAATTTCCGTACCTCGCGGGACCAGATACCAATGCCATGCATACTGACACAGATACCCCTTATGTCCAATCGAATCCTACACACACAAATCTCAAACTTTCTAAGTATAGCAGAACGAGCAACTGCGGGACCGTAAGAGTTTCCTCATTGGAAGCTCAGCAGAACGGCAATCAACCCTTTTAATTATACGACTGCCAACAAATTCAACTTATTGCTGATTTCAATGATTAATAGTTCAAATAGCCGACTGAGTGATTTGTCCCTTAGCCGAATCGAGATTTCTGAGCCATCCAGGCTGCTAGTTGGAGTAGGTTGTTGTGCGGTGATTTCAAACTATCGGCTTAGTAATGATGTTTGCTACGGTTAACGATGAATCAAAGCGCAGTAATTTATTCCCAAAACGACAAATAAAATGAAACCATTGTTCATCGCTCTCAGCTCTTTGATAATGACTGCTCTAGTCTCGGCCAATGAAATAACAAAGGTGCCTACGCGTAAGGCGGGTGAGCCTGGTTTACTCACAAAGCCGTATCAGGGCACGGTTATGGCAGACCTAGAGTATAGCGAAACGACGGACCGTAGAGAAGTAACGATAGTTTTGAACTACTTCATCCCGCCCGGGAAAAATGCTCAAGGTCCTCCAAATTCTGTTCCGCTTCTGGCTTACTCTGAGGATGGTGAAGACTATTCAAATGCGCATGCCTATCGCAGCTCACTGCCTAGTGAAGAGGAGTTATCTAGTTTGGAAACTTACGCAGATTACGTCGCAGTCCTTGGGCAACCAATTGATTCACCCCGTGATTTTTTAAGCCGTGGTGGATATTCTTTCGACACAGTTGTATGGCGGCTCTTCGAACCTGATGAGGGAGTAGATGTGAACATCCTGCATGTAACTATGCGCCGGAAGTGGAGGACAAACGATGCCTCGAATAACACTGAACAAAATGAGCTGACCTATGAAATCGAACGTGTGAGGATTCGGAGTGGAAATTTCCAACCGAACTTGATGCAGACTAGGTCACCTAGGTCTTCGTTTATTCTACCAGGTCTTCTGCGACAAGGTCCCTCAATAGTTCCAAGTGCATTGCCCGTAGTGTCTTCAAATTGATTCTTGTTAGGCACTTAGCAAACTAAGGTGAGGTGACGATTCGATATTGGGGGTTTGTGGTGTAAAACTTGCGGTAGATTCCCGCCAAAGACAACCCACATGAAAGGTGTTTTTTTTCGAATTGGGAAGACATCGAATTGGAAAGACAATTTGCCTACTGCGGGACTAAATTATATTCCTAGAAGAAGCCATAAAATGAGGGTGTGAGTCAGTCAGGTGATACTCATTTTCTACCGAAATCGTAGAAATTCCTCGTAATGGGTTGTTACGACCTATCTAGTATCCCAATCGAGGGGTATTCCTAGTATCTCAGGCGGTATTCATCATGTCAGCTCAAATGATAACAGCGGCGGTCGTAGCATTACTTACGTCACTTTCGATGACACGGCTCATGATCGCTCTTGCTCCCCGTTTGGGGCTGATTGATCAACCTGGTGAGCGTAGAATCCATACTGAACTGATTCCACGTGCTGGTGGAATTGCGATCTGGATTTCGTTTCTATTCGTAGTAGGAGGTGGGCTCTTAAGTGGTCTGTTAGACTCCTCTAACACCTTGTCTTGGAAGTGGCTGGGTGCCTTCACGTCTGGTTCGGTAGTTTTAGTAATTGCGGGTATCATTGATGATCGGCGTGGACTACGAGCCGTTGTAAAACTAGGTGCGCACATCCTAGCTCCGGCAGTATTCTTTCTTCTCCATCCTATATCAACAGGTCTTTTTCCTAGTCACTGGCATTGGTCATTCGAGTTTCTTCTCTTCGTCGGTTGGTCCGTGGTTCTCATCAATGCCTTCAATCTTATCGATGGTTTGGATGGTCTCTGTGGAGGACTTGCGGCTGTCGCATGCATCGCCCTCGCAGTTCTCGCGATGGTGAACGGCAGAAATGATTCAGTCATTCTGTTACTTGTAATGACTGGTGCAATCGCAGGTTTCCTTCGATACAATCTGAACCCAGCTCGAATCTTTTTAGGTGATGTCGGTTCGATGGTGATTGGCTTCTTCATAGCGAGTGCCGCTACCCAGTCGGTGGGTCGGCGGGCTGTTGTTGGTGCTATTCTTTTACCCATAGCAGTTGCAGGAGTCCCCCTACTAGATGTTCTCCTAGCGATTTGGAGGAGAGGGGCTAAGCGGCTCATAAAACAGCTTAAGGGGCATTCGGTAGAAGGCGGTATTTTTGATGCCGATGAAGATCATTTACATCACCGTTTATTAGCTTCCGGGCAGACGCAACGTAGAGTGGCTTCTGCTTTGCATGGGATAGCGATAGTGATCTCGCTACTTGCTTTCATGCCTTTAATTTTCGGAGAGCAGCTTATAGGTTTTTCCGTAGTTGGGTTCATGATTGTCACCATGGTAGGATTGCGGAATCTTGCTCGGGTAGAAATACAGCACACTGGTAGCGTAATACAACTGGCAATTAAAGTTCCTCGCCGGTGGAGGTGGGCTGCTGCGCTGTTGTTCTGCTATGATTTGGTTGTCTTATTCACTTCTGGACTTGGAGCAGTGTTTATTGAAACGAACTGGATGACTCGAGGGGGAGAACTGCCTGAGCTAATTCGCTTTGTTATGGTATTCACGATCCTCGGATGTATCGCTACACTCGTAGTACGGGTGCATCGCAGGTTGTGGGTTCGTGCGACGATGCGAGATATCCTTGCACTACAGTTTTGGTTATTCGTGACTGCTGTTGCTACGTTCACACTCATCTGCGCTGCCTATTCTTCAGTTGAATGGAGCATGCTCAGACTTGCAATTACGAGCTTTGTGCTTGCAAGTATCGGTATCTGTCTTCCGCGTGTAGCGTTGGATCTCATGAGAGAATTGAACCTCGATGCTAGAAATCGAGGGGCAGCTAGTAGAACCGGAACTCCAGCACATCCAGTAGTCATTGTTGGCGCTGGTGATCTCGGAACCCTTTTCCTAGATCACTTAAAATCTACTTCCCAAGATCGTTATCCAGGTCTTCAGATCCTCGGTTTTCTTGACGAAATGACTGTTTTACACGGTCGGCGTCTTAGGTCTATTCGTATCTTAGGTGGCCTCTCATTGATTCCCTTACTCGCACAAAAAGAAGGGTTGGAGGGTGTCGTTTTGGCAATTCGCAATCCGAACGCAAGTTTGCTTAATGAACTTGATAGATATGCGCTAAAGTATCAACTGAAGGTTTATAGATGGGATGTAAGTTTGCATGAGACAGATGTGACGCAAGATTTTACCAAGTGAAGCTTAGTTTCTAGATATGTGTGGGCCGCCTAACCTTCTTTAGGGTTCTGCGATTGAGAAAATTTGCTTGTGGCTATAATTCATCATCTATGAGACCACTGAACACTCTTCTCTCAGAAGGCAGAAGTTTATCCCATGGGAAATCTTCAAAGAAGATTCGGGCTTCCTCAACTTCACCAGTCTTAGCTAGAATAACCCCTCGAATTGCACGATAGGCTGGCTCGGTAGCAAACCAATCTACGCCTATGTTATCAGTAAGAATGTTTGCTTCGGCGGTATCACCAGATATTACTAAGGCGATTGCGAGAATGCACCGAAGAGCAGTTTCATCTGGAAACTGCATTTGCATTGGTTTAATTTCTTCTATCACTGTTCTCGGTTCAGCGCGGCCTGTGAGACAAGCTAGATAAAGACGTTGAACCTGGATGATATGGTTACTGGTCTCGATAAAGTGGAAGGCGTTGAGAACAGAATACAGCTCATCTTCACGTCCTTGGGCAGATAGGTCGCTGATGACATACGGAATCGACTCAGACAACGGCAGGGGCCCAGTAGCTCGAGCAATCGCGTTTGTCCAAGCATCCAAAGCTAAATCCTCGAATCCGAAATCTTCTGCACCCTGAGCAAGAACTATAAGAGCACTTGTATCTGGACTTTCTATTGCTGCTTTAAGTGCCTTTCCTGAAGTTCGTGAAACTGCTTTTTGATTTTTGTTGTGTTTCAATGAGTGAGACTTCAGTAAAAACCTTTCCCAACTGGGAATACCTTTTGGCGAGTTATCTAAGAAGCTGAGAAGTTTTGTTGTTTGGCTTGTGGCCTTTAGAATCTCAATCTGTATACGATAGATTTTTGGGTTTGTGGCTGGGTTTTCAAGACTGATACATTCGGCAGCATCTTCAGGTCGGTTCATTTGGAGATACCACTGAGCTAGCTGCACTGGCTCGTTTTTCTTATACCTTCTCAAGACTTCCTTAAATAGCGTCCCACTCACCCCCTGATCCGCAGCTATGACACAACGATAGAATCGAAAACGATTTTCAACGCTAAGGTGCTCGATCAAGTCTACTTCATTCCTCAAGAACTCGAAAATCTTTGGTGAGAGTTCCTCTTGTGGGATTTCGTCAATACTTTCCAATAAACGTGGGAATGATGAAGGTTCCCTTCCAATCTGCACCAACAGTTCGCGATGATATTGTGAAAAATCGCGGTCGACGGCAGTTCTGCTCAGAATGGTTAAGCGTCGGTAGGCTAATTCTGTTGAATGTGGACTAGGAAGGCTTTCGATTACGTCTAAAGCCGTAAGCGGAATGCGATCAAATAATAGACGATCAATGAAAGGAAGATAATATATTTCCTGTTCTTTAAAATTTTCAGGGAAAACTGACCATAGGCCTACGAGATAGAAAGTTGGCCCGGATTTACAAAGATAAGTCCACGCGAGATGGCAATCTTCTTCGCTAGTGCGCGCATCTTGGAGCATTGCGACTGCGGTATCAACTGCAGTAGGGTCGTTAAGGGAAGTAGTTGACCGAAGTAATATCGATAAGGCTTCAGCGTCTTTTTCATCTCCCCGTAAAGTCTGAAAACTGAGATTGCGTGCCTTCAGTAAATCGCCAGCCGCAAGTGCTAGTTTTGCATCCGAGATTGTATTGGAACCTTTCCAACTCTGGTATTGCCCTCTTACTGGCCCATATAGAACAAGAAAGCTTAAAGCTAATAATGACAGAAGTATAAGAACTCGCCAGAGCAGGTGAAGATCTGCCCATATATCATGGATTCGATACAAACTACGCATAGGTTTTACATTTTATTGTGTATCTTGAGCTAGTGAATGGGAACTTATATGTCTCCATTTTACATTACCTTCAATGAGCCTGCTGAACTGATTCCACGCTAGCTCTTCGGAAGGCATACCGAGGATTCCGCCCATAATTACGCGGGTATGTTGAGGTCGGAATCGAGCAATCGCGGCAGCAACTCTGAGTTGACGTAGCTCGTTGCCGTCCTTTCCTAATAGTGCATCGTCTCGCAAACTACTATTTGGGAAACCTTCCACCCATACACATTTAAAGATATGAACTGCCCTACCACCTCCTTTTGGGCGGAACTGAGTGGAATCAAACTTTAGGTTCCCGCCTACGTTTTCAAGGACTCTTGGGGGATAAATCTTCTCCAATTCCATACCAATAGCTCCCATGCATTGCTCAGGTAGGTGTTTGAAGGCTTCAAGGGTATTTGCAGTCGTTGTCGCATCCCAGCGAAAGAAAGAGACACGAGCTTCAGGCAAATCTTCGTTACGCACATCAGCGATCCATCCGGCGCTGCAGTTTAGTGATGGTTGAACTTCTTGATATATATCGTTCTGCAAATTCCAAGCATTGTTTCCTGTAGGGAATGATATCTCGAGGATGTCTTGAGACTTACCTGTAGAAGCAGGCGTCATCCAGATATAGGCACCTATCTCGGCACATAGTGCAGGTAAGATCCAGAGGAAAATAAGTGAGGTGCGAGTCATAGCTTTGCACTCCCAACTTCTCGACGCATTACCTTTCCGCGTTCTACATTCGAAATCAATATTGCCAACGTAAGCAAAATAAGCAAGCCGGCAATGTAGGCAATGAGGCCAGCGTGATCGTGTGCCTGATCAAAAGCCTCACGACCTTTCCGCACTTGGATGGCGGCAAGCGTGCTTGCACGAATTACATTGAGGGCCCATGCCACCATTAGGCCGATGGCAATGAGAGTGACTCGCTTCAGCACCTGCAACCGCATAAGCTCACCGAGAAATAAAGAACTCATTAGGAAACTTTGCGCAGAACGAACACCGCTACAGCCTTCAGTGACCTGCACGACCTGGTTCATAACGGCGAGTCGGTCACCGAGAGTTTGCACTTGCATACCGGCGGATTGCAATAGAACAGAAGAAGCATAGACGACACTATCAGTAAAATTAGATACAATAAACGACTCGAGAAGGGTTGGCAAGGGGATAGCTGTGCATCCGAATGCAATGACGGGAATAGCCCTAAGACATCCCTTTTGGCCTGCAAGTGCAGAAATTGCGGTGAGTGTTACCAGAACGACAAGCGCGGCATGGAGCCAGATTGGAAGTGTCCAGCGTGGGTCCACTCGCTCGATCACTCGCAGTAAGAACAAAGAACTGCCTATAGCGATGAGGTTCAGAACAACCACTGACTTTTTCAAAGTGAAGGAGAGCTGATCCGAAATCAAATGTCTGATCCTCCACATAAAATATACGAACATGGGCGGCACATACCAACCATAGTCGTAGTATTCACCAAACCTCCAAGCGTAGACACAAGCGGCGAATAGCTGGATCCACAGAACAGCTACTAGAAACACCAAACCTATGGAATGGGGAGGCAGGGTAGTTGTGGATCGTCCGCGCACGACGCAAATATTCTCAAGGAATCTCCGGTTTTACGAGAATCAAATTCGCAACAAGTAAGTCTGCGTCTGCGCATTGTGACTGTATCGAGGCTAACAACGTGAATTTAGAATGGCTTTAGCTCTAGCATCAGGTTTATCGTAGAAGAATGACCAGTCTTTCAGGCTCTTACGAACTTTTGATAGCGCATAGAACATAGAGAAGGTCTGTATTAGCGGTTGGGTGTTTTCGAGAATTTATGGTTTTAGATTACGAAATTGCATCTCTGGCAGGATCTGATTGAGCGCAGGTTTTTACGTTTTAATCATTCTTAGGGTCATTCGACTGGCGAAAACTAAATTGCGACTTTCACATCAACTAGTTGTGAAGTACGCATGTCGTATGTCTGTGGTAACTGAATTTGCACTATATCTCTTTGGTCAGATCGTCCTTTGGGTGGTGGTCTTTCCATTGCTTTGGATCATCTGCACACCTTATATTCTTATAGTAGCCGCGTTTGGTCCCGATCCTTATCGGGAATCAGTTGCGAGTATGTATGGAGGTGTGAATGACTTCTGGAGAAAGTGGGGTGTAATATTTCCGCCTTAAGCCATGCTCTCTCTACGTTTCCACCACTACGAAATTGTAATCTTGAGCTCCAAACGAATGGAAGCTATCTCAGAATGCGGCGGAGCCAATCATCTTGATTAACAGCCTTCTTTTTGAGAAAGTATCATTCCAATTTGTACAAAAGGTTTTGATATATACGACTGTCCGCTGAAGTGAAGAAGGACGCAAAATACTTATCCGGTGCCAATAATCCACTTATATACCAAGCTTGAATGCGCGGCGAATGTAGCTTTTGATCCTTCTCGCAGCGTTGACCTTAATTTAGAATCGACTGAAGATACTGGTGAAAGAGTTTTCAAAGGTCGCGCCTCAGGCCTTCTTGCATTAGGGGATTCAATTACATGGGAAGCGAAACATTTCGGCGTCCGCCAACGTCTTACAAGCAAGATCATTCGCTTTGATCCACCAAGGTATTTTCGCGATTCTATGGTTGATGGTATCTTCAAAAGATTCGATCACGAACATTACTTCGAAACTGTTCCCGGAGGCACTCGAATGATTGATGTGTTCGATTATACCTCGCCTTTAGGATTTCTTGGGGACGTTGCGGATGCCGTCTTTCTTGAACGGTACATGACTAGGCTGTTAGAGCGCCGTAATGTATGCATAGTAGAGGCCGCGAAGGGAAATAACCAGGTAGGGACGCCTTGCTAAGGTGTGCTGCTGATGGAACGCGAGTATTTTGCTCGCTCCGAAGCACTGAGCAGAGGCACTGGGGCGGGCTGAAGGCCTGCGGTCCGTTTCGCTGTCGTGCTGCTTTGAGTGTTGCTGATGGAACGCGAGTCTTTAGCTCGCTCCGAAGCACTGAGCAGAGGCACTGGGGCGGGCTGAAGGCCCGCGGTCCGTTCCGCTGCTGTGCTACTTTGAGTGTTGCTGATGGAACGCGAGTCTTTAGCTCGCTCCGAAGCACTGAGCAGAGGCACTGGGGCGGGCTGAAGGCCCGCGGTCCGTTCCGCTGCCGCGCTGCTTTGAGTTGAGTGAACGGGGTTAGGACTCGGATTCTCGGAATAGTTAGGTAGCGTCCTTTTTGAGCCAGTTCAATTACAAGGTGTCGGAGAATTTTTTTAGAAGTTTAGGTTGGGGCTTTTGGTAGTTTTGCTTGATGCCGAACCATGTTCACTCAGTTCGTTCCTTTACAGACGAAACGCTATTATTTATCTATGAGAATCATTATGAAACGACCTGTATTTACCTTTATTATTTCACTAATCCTTTGTGCATCGATTTCTGCTGAGGAAATGGGTAAGCATTTGTTTATTCTCTCGGGGCAGTCAAATATGGAGCGCCTTGATCCGGCTATCTCGTTTACGCCAAGGGTGGAGGCAGCCTTCGGGGCGGAGAACGTGTTGGTTGTAAAAGATGCGGAGGGTGGGCAACCAATTAGACGCTGGTATAAGGAGTGGAAGTCTGAAGATGGTGTTAAGGGGAAAGAGAATGGTGATCTTTACGCGCGTTTGATGGTTCGCGTGAATGAAGCTGTGAAAGGGCGTGATTTTGATACAGTTACTTTTGTGTGGATGCAGGGCGAAACAGATGCCAGAGAAGGCCATGGTAAGGTATATGCTGATAGTCTTAACGGCCTAATTGGGCAGTTATCTGATGATTTAGGAGGGCGTGAACTCAACGTTGTCATTGGACGGATCAGCGATTTCGGGATTTCTGATAAAGCGTATCCTCACTGGAATATGATACGGCGAGCCCAGGTCGGAGTTGCAGATCGGTCGTCCAAAGGCGCATGGGTAGACACGGATGATTTAAACGACGGGGTGAATGAGAAGGGTGAAACTATCAAAGATGATCTTCACTACTCTGTGGAAGGTTATAAGGAATTTGGAAACCGTTTGGCTGAGGCCGGCATACTGCTCATTGGCAGTCAATAATGACGTTAATTCTTGCCAAAAGAAGCTATGATCTCTGTTTGAAAAAAAGTAGTAGGATCGCTTTTATTTTCTTATTCTAAGAAAAAATTCGAAACAGCTTATACTATCAACGATGAAGGTTCTGCTAGATTATAAGATTAGAGAAACTCTGATGATTGTAGGAGGTTTCTGTTTGTGGACTGTTCTAAATAGAAGCTTCGAATACTGGACGGACGGGTCACTAGGTTTCTCGTATCTTTTTGCGACGATTATTTACTTTGTGATTGCCTTTTTTATACCTGAACGACCACGTGGGGCTTTTGTAAGTAGGAGTTCAGTCATTGGGATTGCGACCTTGTTTCTGTGGTTGGGAGTCACTGATTTGACATTTATGGGTGAGAACGGCGTTCAGAGTTATGTTGAATCGATGGTGCCAGAATTAATCTTATGGCTGATACTTCTTGCTATGCTGTTTGCCTTTTACTGGGGAAGCATATACCTGATTCGTGGTTTCTATAGCGATCCACTTTATCAAAATGAAGCTGTTGAGGACAAAGAGTAAACTTGGCGATTGGGCTCGGAGCGCTAAAGTATATCTATCTATCGCCCTGCGTTAGCTCTTGAATGATTTGGTGTGGTTAGTTCCTCAATTCTCAGTGTGGTCGGTTGGAGCTTAGGAGCTCTCGTAGGAGTGCGCTTGGCTTTAGTCATGGATGATTTGATCGCCAATACTGCAGGTTGTGGGGTTAAATATTGTTTAACTGAGGGTTAAATTGCAGACTAGCTATGATAAGTGCTTACCAGATCCTTCTGGCTTGTTTGGGCGTTTTATGGTTAGCGTATCTCACTTTTAGAAATAGTATGGCTTAGTTTATTTATGGTTGGTTTTTAGATTTCATAGCGAAAGATGAGGTGGAACATTGGGCACGAAGGCAGAAGTTCGAGAATTACTTATTGCCTCCAGTCTTAGCTTAAGGGATGGCGTGTTGTTGCAAGTGTTTCGATTGCTATAGTTGCTGCAGGGGTAATATGGCGTTTTATCATTATCTGTAGAGGCTCCTTCTTAAAAGACAACGATTTGTAACTATGCTGTTAATTTGATTTTGAATTGAAGGTTTGATTATGAATGACACTGTCCTACGGTTGCCCTGCGATGAAACTTTTACCGATTGAACTTTATCTTGGTTTGATTTTAGTCATTCCGCTAGGTGTGTGTTTTGCAAAGTGGAGGTTTGAGGCTAGCTGGACTGCAGCGCTGCTTGCCTGTGCTGGCATGTCGTGGCTTTATTTTAACCTTTGGATGATGGTGTTAGATCCGCCGGACAACCGTCTGGCAAATTATGTTTTCTTAATAAGCGGTTGGGTATGGTTGCTTCCTGTCTTTGGTCTGTTCGTCGGTGTCTTCTGTCTTTTTGAGCTTCGTTTATCATTGCCGACGATGACTAAGGTAGGAAAATCTGGATTTCTGGTGTGTGTAGGCGTGATGATCTTGATCGTTCTTTGGAACTTGTTTGGTCGGATGAGTTCTGAGCGGGCGATTGTTGAAGCTAGAAAGGAACTTATCGAAAGGGGATATGAACCATCTGGAAGGGAACTGCCTGTGTATCTGGAGGGACATTGGATTGTGCGCTATCCGGATACTCAGTTTGGTGAGATCCGCTTACATCGGAATGGGAGGATGTCGTGGATTGGTGGTCCTGGGTAGGAGTGAAGGGTAGAGTTTTTTTTGGTAGAAGTGGGTGGGGGGTGGTGTAGGGTTTTGTTGTGAAGAAGGAGGGAGAAGATGTTGAAGTGAGCCGGGGGCGGCAGGTGGTGGTGGGGCTGGGGATTATCTTCGGGGTGGGGTTTGTTGTGGTGGCTTTGTTGATGCTTTGGCGGCGGGTGCCGGGGTTTGGCGGGGAGGCTTTGGGGATGTTTGCGGGGATTTTGACGACTCCCTTTTTGATGGAGGGGTCTTTTGTTGTTTTGGGTTTTGTGATTTTGCTGGTGCTTAACACGCATCGGCGGCGTAAGGAGGGGGATGAGTTTGTGGTGTTTGAGGAGGATGAGCTTTAGGCTTCAAACGGTTTTGGTGAGATGGTAGCTGAAGGGCAGAAGGAGCTGAGGTTTACTCGTTCTGGGCAGGCGGTGTTGTTTGGATGTTTGGGAGCAATTTTCGTTGGGGTTGCGGTGACGTTGATTGCTACGGGGGTTCATCGGGGGGAGAATCCTGAGCTACCGAGTCCGTTATGGGCTTTGCCGTGTTTGGTGATTGCGGTGGGGTTATTTTGGGTAGCGAGGCATTTGGCGGTGCATGCTTATGTGCTTTTTACGCCACTGGGGGTGGAGATTTTTCCATTTTTCCGACCGGCGCAGGGGATGCAGTTGGTGAGTTGGGGGGAGATTGTGGAGCTGGAGTTAGCGGATGATGGAAAGCGGGTTACGTTTCACTATAATAAGGAGAAGACGGCTGGTTTGCATCTTTCTCTGCGGCCGATCCGGAAGGAGGCGCGGGAGTTGTTTGTGGCGGCGGTGAAGGGCAGGGCAACGAAGGTGGAGGAAGGTTAGGGTGCGAGTGGTGTCTTTAAAATTGTATTTTAGGCTTTGCAGGGTGGGGTGGACGGGGTGATTAGGGGGTATGCGACCACACTCAAGGCAGATTCTATCGGTGGAAGAGGTTTTTGGGAAAAATGGGTGGCATACAGAGCTTGTGGAGGGTCGGGATGTGCTGCGGGCGGGCTTTGAGGCGCATCATACGCGAGTGGATTTAGTGGCGCAGGCGTATCCTGAGTTGAATGCGCTGAGTGTGGTATCTGAGACGGCGATGTTTATTGCGGAGCCACAGATGGCGGCGTTTTTGGAATTACTTATGCGGGCGAACAAGAAGTTCACGCTGGGAAGCATTGAGTATGACTTTGACCGAGAGATGCTGGTGTTCCGGGTGACAAATATCTTTGAGCGGGAGCGCTACGATGAGGATATTGTTTCCTCGATGGTCCATTGTGCGATTGCGGAGCTAGATCGGATGGTGCCGTATGCTTCGATTGTGCGTGGGACTGCGAAGGATTTGGTGGCAGATCTTGATTTGGAGCGGCTGCTGGAGCGGGAGGATGTGCTGCCGCCGGTGCCGGGCGAGGAGGAGGAACTTTAGGTGCGAAGGGGCTTCGACTGGCTCGGTAGGACGGGCATTTGATCAATAGCGAGCTGTGGGCCGACGCGAGATTGGCGGGTGAGAAATTCGTCAGCTACTTTGCGGTAGGCGGCTGCGCCAGAGCCTGAGGGATCGTGCTCGAAGATGGTTTTGCCGTGAGAGGGGGCCTCGCCGATGCGGATGGTGCGTGGGACGACGTTTTGATAGATTTCGTCGGGGAAATAGTTGCTTACTTCTTCGACGACCTGGCGTGAGAGGAGGGTGCGCCCGTCATACATGGTCATGATGATTCCTTCTAGGACGAGGTCTGGATTGGCACCGGACTCGCGGATTTCATCGAGTATGCCGACGATTTTGGCGAGTCCTTCGAGGCCGAACCACTCGCACTGGAGGGGGATGAGGATTTCATCGGCTGCGGCGAGTGCGGCTGTCATGAGGACGCCGAGGGAGGGTGGGGTATCGAGGATGCAGTATTCGAAGAGGTCGTTTGGTTTGAGGCCTTGGAGGATGCCACGGAGGCGGGTGAGGTGATCGTCTGAGCGGGCGAGCTCGATTTCGATGCCAGCGAGATCCATTTCAGAGGGGACGAAGGTGAGATTTTCCCGGCCTGAGGGGAGAAATTGCTCGCGGATATCTTTTTCGCCCAGGAGGACGGGGTAGATGGAAGACATGGGTGGGGCTTCGATGCCGAGGCCGGAGGTGCAGTTTGCTTGGGAATCGAGGTCCATCAGGAGGACTCGTTGACCGCGGAGGGCGAGGGCGTGGGAAAGGTTCATGGCGGTGGTGGTTTTCCCGACTCCTCCCTTCTGATTTCCGATGGCGATGACTTTCACTTGTGAGGAGGATGGGGTTAAATTGTGTGGTTTGGCACGACAAAGTTTTCCGGTGGTGGTGCTGAGGTGGTTTTGCAGGTGCGGTTGGTATTGCGTTGCGGTGGATGGGAGTGATGATGGGGCAGATGATTTCGATATCAGAGAGTGGTGGTGGGGTGGATTTGGTGGCAGGGGTGCGGAATATTTTTTCGGCGGATGGGCCGTTATCGGGATCAAAGGATTTTGAGTATCGCGCAGAGCAAGAGGAGATGGCGGGGGCTGTGGCGGAGAGCTTTTTACATGCGCAGCCATTGGTTGTGGAGGCGGGAACGGGTGTGGGGAAGTCTCTTGCGTATTTGGTGCCGGCGGCAAAATTCGCGTTGGAGACGGGTCGGAAGGGTGTGATTTCGACGCATACGATCAATCTTCAGGAGCAGTTGGTGAGGAAGGATATTCCCTTGGTGCGGAAGATAGTGGGGGATGATCTTCCGGCGGTTTTGCTTAAGGGTAGGCAAAATTATGTATGTCCGGCGAGGTTGCGGAGGGCGTGGGAGCAATCTGCGGATTTATTTACAAGTGGGGAGAATGAGGAGCTGCAGCGGATCCAGCGTTGGGCGGAGGGGACGCGGGATGGGACGCGTAGTGATTTACCATTTGAGCCATCGATGAAGGTGTGGCTGCAGGTGTGCAGTGAGGCGCATTCGTGCACGCAGCGGTATTGTGGGCCGAAGGGGGATTGTTGGTTTCAGGAGGCGCGGAAGGCGGCGGCGGATGCGAAGCTGGTGGTGGTGAATCATACTTTGTTTTTCGCGTTATTGAATACGGGGGAGATGGTGCGTGATGAGGAAGGGGAGAAGATGCAGGGGTTTTTATTTCCGAATGATTTTGGGGTTTTGGATGAGGCGCATACGATTGAGCAGGTGGCGGCGGTGCAGTTAGGTTTGAGAATTTCACAGGCGGGGCTGCGGTTTGACCTGCAGCGGCTGTATAATCCAAGGACGCGGAAGGGGCTTTTGAAGGCGTATGGGAAGGCGGGGCCGATGCTGGCTGCGGAGCGAGGGTTGGTAGCGGCTGAGAAGTTTTTTGGGAATGTGGGTGGGGTGGCAAAGTTCGGGCAGTGGTCGAAGGAATTTCGAGTGAGAAGGCCGGAGCTGGTGCCGAATGATCTGGGAGCTCCGTTGCGAGATTTATGGGAGGAGATCGAAGATTTGGCAGATGACACAGAGCATGAGTCTTCTAGGAACGAGCTGCACGATGCGGCTAGAAAGTTGCGTGAGGTGCATGGGGCGGTGGGGGAGTTTCTCGATCAAAAGGATGAAGATTGTGTGTATTGGGTGGAGAAGACGGGGCGCGATGATGATCAATACAGCTGCCATGGAGCGCCGGTAAATGTGGCGGATCGGCTGCGGCCTTTGTTGTTTTCTGGGAAGAAATCGATGGTGATGGCGAGTGCGACTTTGGGTGTGGGGGATCCTGAGATGAATTATTTCCGCAAGCGGGTGGGGGCGGAGAGTGCGCGGGCTCTGTGCATTGGCAGTCCGTTTAATTACCGGAAGCAGATGCGGGTGCGTATTTATAAGTCAGTGCCGGATCCGAATACGCCGAAGTATGCGGAGTTGCTGGCGCGGGGGGTTATGGAGGCGGTGCGGGAGAGTGATGGGCGGGCTTTTGTGTTGTTTACGAGTTATCGGACGATGAGGGATGCAGCGGAGAGGTGCTCGGGGAATTTCAGGAAGAATGGATGGCGTTTGCTGATGCAGGGTGAGGGGATGCCGCGGCACCGGATGATTGAGGAGTTCCGGGCGGATACGAGTAGTGTGTTGTTCGGGACAGATAGTTTTTGGACGGGGGTGGATGTGCCTGGGGAGGCGCTTTCGAACGTGATTGTGACGCGGCTGCCGTTTGCGGTGCCGGATCATCCGCTGACGGCTTCGAGGTTGGAGGCGATTGAGGCGAGCGGTGGGAATCCTTTCATGGAGTATTCGGTGCCGGAGGCAATTTTGAAATTACGGCAGGGTGTGGGGCGTTTGATCCGGACGAAGAGGGATGTGGGGTGGGTGTGTATTTTGGATAACCGGATTGTGACGAAGCGGTATGGGGGTGCGTTTATGAAGGCTTTGCCGGATGCGCCGGTTGAGATTGTGACTTGGGATGATAGATGAGGGTGCTGTATTTAGCGGTGAGTTTGGCGGTGATTTCCCTGTTGGGTTGGTGGGCGTTCGGGGCTGGGTGGGAAGAGACGTGGGATCACGAAAGGCTGGTAGCTAGCTTTGAGGAGGTGCGGGGCTGGGCTTGGCTGGTGGGGATTTTATTGCTGATGGCAGATTTATTTTTACCATTGCCGGGGACGGTGGTGATGTCTGCGCTGGGGGCAGTTTATGGGTTCTGGTGGGGTGGATTATTGGCGGCGGTAGGGGCTATGCTGGCGGGGCTGCTCGGGTATGGGGTGGGGCGGTTTTTTAAGGAGGAAACTGCGGAGCGTTGGTTGGGTAAGAAGGATGTGGATTTGGGTAGACGAGTATTTTCTGCGGGAGGTGCGTGGGTTGTGGCGGTGAGTAGGGCGCTGCCAATTTTGCCGGAGGTGATTGCGTGTTTGGCGGGATTGTTGCGCATGCCTTTCAGAGTGTTTGTGGTGGCGCTGGTATGCGGTTCTGTGCCGATGGGTTTTTTATTTGCTTGGGTGGGCGTGCTTGGGAGAGATGAGCCGGGGTGGGCTTTGGGATTTAGTCTGGCTTTCCCAGCGGTTTTGTGGGGCTTGGCAGTGTTTGTAAAAAGGAAGTTTATGTAGCTGGGTGCAATGCGAAAAAATGATAGGTCGGAGTGCTATGCGTGATGAGACAGGGGGGACTTTTGAGACACACTTTTACAAAAGGGTGCTGTTAGCGATTGCTTCCGGGGTGATATATTCAGGGGCGTTTCCACCCATTGATTTTGGGTGGTTGGTGGTGGTGGGTTTTGGGGGTTTGTTGTTTTCCTTGAAGGGTGCGCAGGGGGTGCAAGCGCGTGCGATCGGTTTGGCGCATGGACTGGCGGCTTACGGAGTCGGGCTTTCATGGCTTTGGAATCTGTTCGGGCTGGCGGCGATTGCGCTATGGTTCATATTAGCGCTCTTCACTGTGTTTTTCGCGGAGTTTCAGGCACGAGCAATTCGAGTGGGCTTACGCGGGTATGGTTTGGTAGTTTTTACAGCTATCAACTGGGGCGCGTGGGAGTTTCTACGCTGTGAGGTGTTTCCGCTTCGGTTTCCTTGGATGTCCGTTGGGTTAGGACTCGGTCCGAACTATTTGATCCCTTACGTCGGTGTGTATGGGGTGGGTTTTCTCACGGTTGGGGTGATAGCGGGTTTTTTTGCGAAGCGGTGGGCTGTTAGTGTGGTTGTGGGTGTTTTGTTGGTAGGTGTGGTATTTTCCTATCAGCCGGGAAGGATTGCGGTGGAGAAGAAGGACCAGATCAAGGTGGGAGGGGTGCAGTTGGAAGGGGTTTCCCTGAATGAGTATTTAGGTTCTTCGCAGGGGTTTCCTGATGATGTGGAGCATATTGTTTGGCCAGAGTATGCTGTCCCGTATGACATCCGGCGGGTAGAGAGGGACTGGAAGTTGTTACTAGATTTGTGTAAGGCTAAGGATGCGACGCTGACTTTTGGCACGCAGTTTCGGGATCCAGAAGGGCAGAATTGGCGCAATATAGCGATGACTTTGGATGCTGAGGGCTATCGCGGAGAGCATACGAAGGTGCATACGGTGCATTTTTTCGACGATGGTTTGCGAGGGCTGAAGTCAGAACCAGTGAGGACAATCAATGGGCTGGTGGGCACACCGATCTGTTTTGATTTTGATTACACGAATGTTGCGCGCCGGATGGTGCTTGCGGGAGCTGAATATTTTGTAGTGCCGACGATGGATGCTGAGTCTTGGAGTGTGCGGCAGCATGAGCAGCATGCGGAGTTAGCAAGGATGCGCGCTGCAGAAAATGGAAGGTGGGCTTTCGTTGTTGCTAGTTCTGGAGTTTCACAACTGATTGACTCGCGGGGTTTTGTGCGGGAGGGCCTTGGCGCGATGGAACAAGGATCGCTCGTAGGGGTGTTGCAGAGGAGAGACGAGCTTACTTTCTTTACTCAATTCGGCTGGGTTTTGCCTTGGTGTATTTTCGGGGCTGCGGTTCCGATGTGGCTCTGGTTGTTGTGGATGGCGCTGCATCGGAGGGGATTGCAAGCGAAGTGAAACGCCAGAGCGGAGGGTTTGATTTTTGAGTTGTCGTAGAAGACGCATCCCTCATGTTTTCAACAGATGACTGAAAGGCCTACGGAATCGACGATTCGGATTTTATTTTTGGGAGATGTGGTAGGTGAGCCGGGCCGGACGGCGGTGGCTGGGAGGTTGGGTAACTTAAAAGAGGAGCGGGCTATCGACTTTGCGATTGTGAACGGGGAGAACGCGGCGGGAGGACGGGGGATTACACCGCGGCTTGCGATTGATTTACTGAGAGCGGGTGCAGCTGTAGTTACGACGGGAGATCACGTTTGGGATCAGCGGGATTTGGCGGACTATTTCCCGACAGAGCCTCGGTTGCTTCGGCCTATTAACTACCCAGCGAATACGCCGGGGGCGGGAAGTGTTGTTTTGGATACGGCGAAGGGGAGGGTGGCGGTGTTGCAAGGGCAGGGCAGGACTTTTATGCAGCCGCCATTGGAAAATCCGTTTTTAGCTATAGAGGGGGAGGTCGAGCGATTGCGGGAAGACGGGGTGCGTGTGATTGTATTGGATTTTCACGCAGAGACTACGTCGGAGAAGATTGCGATGGGGCGGATGCTTGATGGAAAAGCTTCACTGGTGGTGGGCACGCATACGCATGTGCAGACTGCGGATGATACGATTTTTCCGGGTGGCACAGGCTATCTGACTGATGCAGGAATGTGCGGGCCAGAGGTTTCGGTTCTGGGGCGGTGTGTGGAGTCTGTCGTTTGGAGGTTCAAGACGGGGATGCCGACGAGGTTCCCAGTAGCAAAGGGCGAGGTGCGGCTATGTGGGGTGATTGTGGACGTAGAAATCGAGACGGGACGTTGTGTGGCAATCGAACGCTACCAAGAAATCGTCAGAAAAGAGCAGGAAATCTAGGTAAGTGAGCCGCTGGAAGGTGCGTAATTACAAGGATCCCAAAGAAAAAGCGGTTTGTAGCACATTTTTTTTGACAGAACTGCGCGCTTTGTTACTGTCCGCCCGCTCGTCCCCACAGCAATCAGGGGTGCCGCGACCGGTCTTGAGGAAATTCAGGCAGGACGCGGTTCTTTTGTCGGCAGAAAGGGCTAGCGAAAATATCATCCGATATGCTCGTGTAGCTCAGGGGTAGAGCGCATCCTTGGTAAGGATGAGGTCGACGGTTCAATTCCGTCCACGAGCTCCAGGATCTCAAATAAATCAACTCTCAGAAAGTCTCAGCGAAACTAAAACGAAAATGGCCAAAGAAACATTCCAACGCAACAAGCCGCATGTGAACATCGGCACGATCGGTCACGTCGACCACGGTAAAACTACGCTTACAGCGGCAATCACACACACACTTGCTGAGAAAGGTTTCTCGGAGAAGAAAAGTTATGCAGATATTGACGCTGCACCCGAAGAGCGCGAGCGTGGTATTACCATTAATACAGCACACGTTGAGTATGAGACTGAAAAGCGCCACTATGCGCACGTCGATTGCCCAGGACACGCAGATTACGTGAAAAACATGATTACTGGTGCTGCGCAAATGGATGGCGGCATTCTGGTGGTATCGGCAGCTGATGGCCCTATGCCACAGACTCGTGAGCACATTCTTTTGGCTCGTCAGGTAGGCGTGCCGGCACTTGTAGTTTTCATGAACAAAGTCGACCTTGTGGACGACGATGAGCTTCTCGAGCTTGTCGAAATGGAAATTCGTGAATTGCTTTCATCATACGATTTCCCGGGTGACGACATTCCAGTGATCGCTGGTTCGGCTGTCAAAGCTCTTGAGGGCGATGCAGACCATATGGCCAACGTCATGAAACTCATGGACGCAGTGGACTCGTATATTCCTGAGCCAGAACGCCCAGTTGATAAGACTTTCCTCATGCCAGTTGAAGATGTGTTCTCGATTGAAGGTCGTGGAACAGTTTGCACAGGTCGTGTAGAGCGCGGAATCATCAAGAAGATGGAAGAAGTAGAGATCGTGGGCATCCGCGATACTCAGAAAACTACAGTTACTGACATCGAAATGTTCCGTAAGCTTCTCGACGAAGGACGTGCTGGCGACAACGTAGGTCTCCTTATCCGTGGTCTTAAAAAGGACCAAGTCGAGCGTGGCCAAGTTATCGCAAAACCAGGCACTGTAAAAGGTCATACCATTTTCAAATCAGAGATCTATGTTCTCTCTAAAGAGGAAGGAGGGCGTCATACTCCTTTCTTCTCGAACTACCGCCCGCAGTTTTACTTCCGGACAACAGACGTTACTGGTTCCATTAAACTTCCAGACGGAGTAGAAATGGTGATGCCTGGAGACAACATCGGCCTTGAAGTCGAGTTGATCAATCCAATCGCCATGGAGCCTACCATGCGCTTCGCGATCCGTGAAGGCGGCCGCACCGTTGGTGCAGGACGTGTGGGTGAAATTATCAAATAATCGCAACAACGAGTCTGTTTCGTAGTTCATTCTGCGGAACAGAAAATGACTTGGGGCACCTCGCACTTGGCGAGGTGCCCTTAAGTTGCCTCTAACAAACACTTTTCAACAATACGTCAGTAGCTCAATTGGTAGAGCATCGGTCTCCAAAACCGAGGGTTGCGGGTTCAAGTCCCTCCTGGCGTGCCATTCTTCATTTCATCCTCCGCCTTTCTTCAAATCTATGTTCTCAAAAATCACTAGCTTCATTGGCGAAGTAAAAGGCGAACTTCGCAAAGCGAGCTGGCCATGGGATCAAGACCCTAAAGCAAAAGGCTTTAAAAAATACAAGGAGCTTATTGATTCTACCATAGTGGTTTTGATCGCGGTGATCTTGCTCGCGGGCTTCGTCCAATTTTGGGATTTCTTACAGGTGCTGATTGTTGGCTTCCTCACTGAGATCTTTCGTTGATATTCTGACTTTTATTGATTTCTCTGCTAATGCCTGACTCGAAAAATTATAAGGACCAATGGTATGTCGTACAAGTTCTCTCTGGTATGGAGGGAAAAGTGCGCGATCGGATTGCCCGCGGCGTTGAGGCAAAGGAGATGCACGATTACATCCGTGAAGTTTTGGTGCCAATGGAGGTGGTCTCTGAGATTAAACGCGGGAAAAAGACTGAGACGAAGAAGAAGTTTTTCCCGGGTTATATCATCGTAAATATGTATTTAGCCACGCAGGATAACCAGCTTGTCGAGAAGACGTGGTTTTTCATCAAGGAGATGGATGGAGTGATCGGTTTTGCGGGAACAAAAGACCGCCCGACGCCTATGCGGCCCAAGGAGGTTGAGGCAATGCTGTCGCAGATCCAAGAGCGCGAGGAAACGATCCGCCCTGCCATTTCATTCGAAGTGGGCGACACGGTGAAAGTGGCAGACGGTCCATTCCAATCTCAGAACGGGATTGTGGAGGAAATCGATCCGGAGCGAGGCAAATTACGCGTGGCAGTGGATATTTTTGGGCGGACAACGCCTGTGGAACTCGAATACTGGCAAGTAGAGCGCGAGTAAGCTGCCTTTTATAATTAAAACACTCCGCCGTTATCACGGCATTTATCTTAACAATCAATCATCATGGCTAAGGAAGTAACCAAAATCATCAAACTCCAGATTCAAGCTGGTGCTGCAAATCCATCCCCCCCAGTAGGTCCGGCATTGGGTCAGGCAGGTGTCAATATCATGGCGTTCTGCAAAGAGTTTAACGCTGCCACGCAGGCGCAATCAGGAGATGTGCTTCCTTGTGTCATTTCTGTATATAAGGACAAATCCTTCACTTTCGTAACCAAGCGCCCACCAGCAGGGAACCTTCTGAAGAAAGCTGCGGGTCTAGCGTCTGGTTCAGGTGAGCCAAACAAGAAAAAGGTCGGCAAGATCACAAAGGCCAAGCTTATGGAAGTGGTCAACATGAAGATGCCCGATCTTAACACGAAAGATCCTGAGGCAGCTGCGCGTATCCTCGCCGGCACCGCCCGTCAGATGGGCCTCGAAGTAGAGGGAATGTAATTTTTATCAAGATCTCGGCCCTGATCCGCATGGGCCACCGCAAGAGGGTAGACAAACTACCCGCTATCACTGCAAACAAAAATAGAACATGTCAAAAGCACGTAGTAAAAGATACCGTCAAGCCGCCGAACAGGTAGGTGAAGATAAAATGTACTGCCTCCCGGATGCAATCACCACTGTAAAGAAACTTCCGGCACCCAAATTCACGCCGACAGTTACTCTTTCATTCAAGTTAGGAGTTGATCCACGGAAAAGCGACCAAATGGTTCGTGGGTCTGTATCACTCCCACATGGCACAGGTAAAAATGTCCGGGTGGTAGTCTTCGCACAGGGCGCAGCTGCAGAGGCAGCTACTGCAGCAGGTGCGGAGCATGTAGGTTTTGAAGATCTAATCAAAAAAGTCCAAGAAGGCTTTGTCGATTTTGATTCTGCTATTTCTACTCCAGATGCGATGGCAAAGGTTCGTAAGATCGCCCGGGTGCTAGGACCTCGTGGTTTGATGCCTAACCCAAAAACTGGAACCGTCACGGATGACGTAGCGAAGGCTGTGCAGGAAGTGAAGGCAGGCCGTATCGATTACAAACTTGATAAAAACGGTAATATTTCAGGTGCCATAGGAAAAGTCGATTTCGATGATTCCAAGTTGGAGGAGAACGCCAGAGCATTTGTAGATAGCGTTGTCCGCGCTAAACCACCCTCCGCTAAGGGAAATTTTGTTGAAGCTGTTACTCTTGCAGCATCCATGTTGCCGGGTATTCCACTCGAAGCAGCGACCTTCGCGAAAGCAACCGTATAAAATCACAGCAAGCATAACGAAAATGAATCCAGATAAAGAAATCATCATAACGGGCCTGCTGTCCCAGGTAAACGAATCGCCCTACGTCATCGTAATTGATTATACAGGCCTTACCGTTCCTCAATTTAGTGAATTGCGTAACCGCTTGGACGATTCTGGCGCGAAGTGCACTGTTGCTAAAAACAGCTACATGCGCAAGGCACTCGCCGAGGCCGGAATGCCAGACATCGGTGCAGAGCTCAATGGGCAAACTGCCTTTGTCACGGGTAGCGAAGAGGTATTTTCCGCAGCTAAGGTGCTGAAGAATTTCCAAAAGGAATTTAAAAAGCCTGAAATGAAAGTGGGTATCTTAGGTGAAGACGTCCTCGACGGTGACAAGCTGAAAGCGCTTGCTGAAATTCCTTCGCGGGAAGCAGTCCTTTCTCAGCTTCTTGGACTTATCAATGAGCCTGCGACACGAATCGCACGTATCCTCCTCGAGAAATTCGATCCAGAACGCGAACACTTCAAAGCCGAAGGCGCAGAAGATGCCGCAGGTGCGGACGCTTCAGAAGGCGACGCGAGCAAGGAAGAAGCAGCAAGCCCCGAAGCCTAATAACAATTTGAACAGATGGCCTGTCGCGTCTCCACGCTATGGCTTGAAACAATGGTAGTTCGTCGGTTTCCCAGCAGGGAAATTGAAATCTCCGGAAGCTCCGGGGGCGACGTCGCCGCAAAGGAGAATAAATATGTCAAATATCGCAAACCTCGTAGAAGAACTCGGCAAGCTTACCGTATTGGAAGCTGTTGACCTCGTAAAACAACTTGAAGAAAGCTGGGGAGTATCCGCAGCTGCAGCGGTCGCTGCTGGTCCTGCCTCCGCTGGCCCTGCAGAAGCTGCTGAAGAACAGACAGAATTCACTGTTATGATCACTGAATGTGGCGCTAACAAAATCGCTGTCATTAAAGCAGTCCGTGAAGTTGCTCCAGGCCTAGGCCTTGCTGACGCTAAGAAATTAGTGGAAAGCGCACCAGCACCTGTCCTTGAAGGCGTAGCTAAAGAAGCTGCTGAAGAGGCAAAAGGCAAGCTTGAGACTGCCGGCGCAAAAGTAGAGCTTAAGTAAAATTCAACTCGTCTCCTGAGGTGGTGAAAGCCACCTCGGGAACTTTTCCTTTCAGAAAAGTTTCTAAAAAGCCATCTAATTCTTGCAAAAACCGAGATCGACGCGTAAGACTACTGCACACTGAAGTATTACGCGCCGCTCCCGTCCCATTGCTCTTATACATCATTTCCTGATTTCATCTCCGCCCGCGCTGTGATAGCCCGGGCTTAAACTCGTAACTTACCTACCACTCCATCACCATGGCTGAACGTCTCTATTTCGGAAAATTTGAAGAGGTCATTGATCCTCCTAACCTCATTGAAGTGCAAAGTCGTTCATACGACGAATTTTTGCAAAAAGACGCCTCACCAGGTGATCGTGCCGATGGCGGATTGCAGGCTGTGTTTCGCGAGGTTTTCCCGATCAAATCCTATGATGAAGCTATTGAGCTAGATTTCGTATCGTATGATATTGAAGATCCCAAGATTACTTCCCTTGATTCCCTTCGCACGAGTGAGTCCTTTTCAGCGGCGCTTTATGTGACGTTCAAGCTCAAGGATGAAACTGGCAATAAAAAGGAGCGTGTTTACATGGGCGAGCTTCCAATGATGACCCGACGCGGGACATTCATTATTAATGGAGCAGAGCGTGTTATTGTTTCCCAGTTGCATCGTTCACCGGGTATCTGCTTTGAAACTTCACAGCATTTGAACGGGAAAATGCTTCATAGCTTCCGGATTATCCCTGACCGCGGGTCTTGGTTGGAAGTGCAGTTCGATACGAACGATCTGCTCTACGTTTACCTCGACCGCCGCCGCCGCCGTCGTAAGTTCCTTGCGACAACCTTCCTTCGCGTTCTCGGTTATCCGACAGACCGCGATATTGTGAGTCATTTCTACTCCATCGATAATCTTACACTTTCGAACAAGATTGATGAGGCAGAGCTTGGTCACAAGGTTCCGTTCGAAGATATCCTTGATGGTGAGTTAGTCATTGCAAAGGCTTATGAACCCCTAACAGCCGGGATCGTTAAGCAACTTTTGGCACTAGGTCAGAAGAAACTCGAAGTCATTGATGGGCGTGAGGATGAAATTCTGCTGAAGTCGTTGCGGAAAGATCCTGCAAAGGATGAGGAAACAGCGCTTAAAGATATCTATAGAAAACTGCGCCCTGGCGATCCGCCGACAGCATCCAATGCACGCGCTCTGCTGAAGCGTTTGTTCTTTGATGCAAAAAAATACGATCTGACACGTGTCGGTCGTTACAAGATTAATCAAAAACTGGGAATCGGAGTTGATTCGGATCAAAGGATTATGGTTCCTGAGGATTTCCTCGCGGCCGTTCGTTATATCCTCAAGCTTAAGAAAGGTGAGGGCGTGATTGATGATATTGATCACCTTGGCTCCCGCCGAGTGCGTGCGGTTGGTGAGTTGCTCGCCAATCAGTGCCGCGTTGGCTTGGCTCGCACAGAGCGTTTGGTGAAAGAGCGCATGACATTGTTCGATGTAAATATCGAAGGCATGACACCGCAGAAACTGATCAATCCAAAGGCTTTGTCGGCAGTGGTGCGTGATTTCTTTGGTCGCTCCCAGCTCTCACAGTTCATGGACCAAACGAATCCATTGGCGGAACTCACTCATAAGCGCCGACTTTCAGCCCTCGGACCTGGCGGTTTGAATCGGGATCGTGCTGGATTTGAAGTTCGTGACGTTCATCCCTCTCATTATGGCCGGATTTGTCCGATTGAGACTCCGGAAGGGCCGAACATCGGCTTGATTAACTCGATGTGCACATACGCACGTATCAATGAGTTCGGTTTCATAGAAACTCCTTACCGGAAGGTGAAGAAGGGCAAAGTCACTAACGAAATCGAGTATCTTACAGCCGACCAAGAGGAGAACTACCTGATCGCGCAGGCTTCAAACGTCATCGACAAGGCAGGCAAGTTTGATACAGAGCGTATCGATGCCCGTGAGCGTGGTGAGTTTATTGAGTCCACCCCAGACGAAGTGCATTACATGGACGTTTCGCCAAAGCAGCTCGTTTCAGTTGCGGCAGGATTGATTCCGTTCCTTGAGCACGACGATGCAAACCGCGCCTTGATGGGCTCGAACATGCAACGCCAAGGTGTTCCCCTATTAGTGTCTGAGTCGCCATTGGTGGGCACAGGTCTTGAGGGGAAAGCGGCTCGTGACTCACGTGCTGTTGTGGTTTCTGAGGCTGACGGAATTGTTGCAGCGGCAACTGCTGAAATCATCGTCACAACTACAGATGGTAAACTTCCAGTTTCTGATGAGAAATTCTTAAGTGAGCCTGAAATCGTGAAATCGAATGTGGCGAAAGGTGTCTTTGCTTACCCTCTGCGCAAATTCATGCGGTCCAATGCGGGCACATGCATCAATCAGAAGCCAATCGTCAAAATCGGCCAGAAGATCAAAAAAGGCCATGTCCTTGCTGACGGTCCAAATACAGAAGACGGCGAATTAGCGATTGGACGGAATGTGCTTGTAGCCTTCATGCCGTGGAATGGCTACAACTTCGAGGATGCGATCGTTATTTCTGAGCGCGTAGTGAAGGACGATGTTTACACATCAATTCACATCTCGGAATTCGATGTGGCCGCTCGTGATACGAAGCTTGGCCCGGAAGAAATCACAAGAGATATCCCGAACGTGGGGGAGGAAGCTCTCCGCAATCTAGACCACGATGGTATCATCCGCATCGGTGCAGAAGTGAAACCCGGTGACATTCTTATCGGAAAAATTACTCCGAAATCCGAGACTGAGCTCGCACCGGAAGAACGGCTACTTCGCGCCATTTTCGGTGAGAAAGCTGCAGACGTCAAAGATACCTCGCTCCGTGTGCCATCCGGTTGCACAGGAATCGTGCAGGACGTTCGTGTCTCTTCACATGGCCTTGCGAAAAAGCGGGCTGAGAAGGTGGATCCTGCGGAACTCAAAAAGCATCTCAAGAAAATCAATGACGAGCACAAGAAGAAGGCAGATAAGCTAACTGATGATCTCACAGAGAAACTCTCCGACATTTTGCTTGGTGAGAAAATTCCGTTGGATGTCGTAAACGCGCAGACTGGCGAAATCATTATCCCAGCGAACCGCAAGATCACGAAAACGCTCCTCCGTAAGCTCGCATCTGTGCACGATCATATCGAAATTGATCCTTCACCGATCCGTAACAAGATTGTTGAAATCGTAAACTCTTTTGAAAGCCGCTTCCAAGAGCTCGATACAGACCGTGAGCGCAAACTCGATCAGCTTGAATCGGGCGACGACGTAGACCCGGGCGTAATTAAAGAGGTAAAAGTCTTCGTTGCAGCGAAACGTAAGCTTTCTGTGGGCGATAAGATGGCCGGACGACACGGGAACAAAGGTGTTGTTGCTACCATCGTTCCTGAGGAAGACATGCCGTATCTGCACGATGGAACGCCAGTTGATATTTGTTTGAACCCGCTAGGTGTTCCTTCTCGGATGAACGTAGGTCAGGTTCTTGAGACTCACCTCGGCGTCGCAGCACGCGCTCTCGGGTTCAAGGTTGCTACACCGATTTTCGATGGCATTAAGGAGAATATCATTTGGGATTTCATGTCTGAGGCTAAAAAAGTCGACGGTGTGAAAATCATCGGTGACGGCCGCAAAGCAGTCGAACGCAAGCCGAGCCAAGCGGAAACTCCAGGTTACACTTGGATTGGCGATGGCAAGGACGGCAGCACAGCTGGTAAATCGACTTTGTATGATGGCCGCACAGGTGAGCCATTCCATAACCCTATCGTGGTCGGTTACATCTACATGCTGAAGCTAGGCCACTTGGTCGCAGACAAAATTCACGCTCGTGCGGTGGGTCCATACTCACTCGTTACTCAGCAGCCACTCGGTGGTAAGGCTCAGTATGGTGGCCAGCGTTTTGGTGAAATGGAAGTTTGGGCTCTGGAAGCTTACGGTGCCGCTTATACACTTCAGGAGATCCTAACGGTGAAATCTGACGATGTGCAAGGTAGGACCCGGATTTACGAGGCGATTGTCAAAGGTGACAATAACCTTGAAGCTGGCACTCCAGAATCCTTCAACGTCCTAATTAAAGAGATGCAATCTCTAGGACTCGACGTCCGCCCTGGCCGCCAAGGTCAGACAAATCACGGATCTCCGCTGCCTGGCTCAGGTGACGACTTCTCCCTCGACGATCTTACTCTCTAAATTCTAACGCGAACCAATCCTAAAATCCCGAACAAATACTTCATATGAGTGTCGATAACAACCTTCGCGAAATCTTTGGTGTGGACGAACGTCCTGAAGCCTTTGATCAAGTTTCCATTACTGTAGCCGCACCAGATACAATTCGTAGCTGGTCCAAAGGCGAGGTGAAAAACCCGGAAACGATCAACTACCGAACCTTCAAACCTGAAAAAGGAGGCCTCTTCTGTGAGAGGATCTTTGGGCCTACCCGTGACTGGGAATGTGCCTGTGGAAAATACAAACGGATTAAACACAAAGGTGTAATCTGTGATCGCTGCGGTGTCGAGGTGACCCTTTCGCGTGTCCGCCGTGAGCGCATGGGCCACATTGAGCTAGCAGTGCCAGTTTCTCACATCTGGTTTTACAAGTGTATGCCTTCACGTATTGGCCTAATGCTTGATATGAGTGCCCGCCAACTCGAGCGTGTCATCTATTACGAAGATAACGTGGTGACAGATCCAGGGAATACTGCCTTGGAAATTGGGCAGCTTCTCACTGAGGTCGAACTTCACGAAGCTGAAGACACCTACGGTGATGGCGCTTTCAAAGCTATGATGGGTGCTGAGGCGATCATGGAGCTGTTGAAGCAGATTGATCTGGCTAAACTTGCTGTAGAACTCGAGGAAGAACTCGGAACTACCAAGTCGAAGCAGAACAAGAAAAAGCTATCGAAGCGATTGAAAATCACGCAAGGATTTGCCGCATCTAAAACGCGTCCTGAGTGGATGGTCCAGCTGGTCCTGCCAGTCATCCCACCAGATCTCCGCCCATTGGTGCCGCTAGAGGGTGGTCGTTTTGCTACTTCCGATTTGAATGACCTTTACCGTCGTGTGATCAACCGGAACAACCGGCTTAAGAACCTCCTTCTCTTGAAAACGCCGGAAGTCATCATCCGGAACGAGAAGCGCATGCTTCAAGAGGCCGTCGATGCCTTGTTTGACAATGGCCGTCATGGACGTGCTGTTACTGGAGCAGGAAACCGTCCGTTGAAATCTTTGAGCGACATGCTTAAAGGCAAGGGCGGTCGTTTCCGTCAGAACCTTCTCGGGAAACGCGTAGACTACTCTGGTCGTTCCGTGATTGTGATCGGTCCAGATCTGAAGCTCGGCCAATGCGGTCTGCCGAAAAAGATGGCGCTTACTTTGTTTGAGCCATTTATCATTCGCCGGCTGAAAGAGCTCGGTTACTGCCATACCGTCCGTTCGGCGAAGAAGATGATCGACCGAAAAACTACTGAGGTCTGGGATATCCTCGCCGAAGTAACCAAAGGGCACCCGATCCTTCTGAACCGTGCGCCGACTCTTCACAGATTGTCCATTCAAGCGTTTGAGCCGAAACTGATTGAGGGCTCTGCCATCCGCGTGCACCCATTGGTTTGTACCGCTTACAACGCAGACTTTGATGGCGATCAGATGGCGGTTCACGTTCCGTTGTCCATTGAAGCGCAGATGGAGTGCCGTCAGTTGATGTTGGCACCGAATAACATTTTCTCACCTGCTTCAGGGCGGCCAATTACGGTTCCTTCCCAAGATATCATTTTGGGAACCTATTACCTCACTTGGGCGCGTATCCGGACTCAGGCGGACCGTGATAAAAAGGAACATCTTCCATTGTTCGAGAGTTCATCGGAAGTTGAGTTCGCTATTGCATCACGCAAGATCGATTATCATTCATGGATCCGGATTCGGAACCAAGACTTTGGCAAGGACACCCCGTATGGCGAGAGCGATCTTCGGGTAATTGAAACCACTCCTGGGCGTGTGCGTTTCAATGAGATTTGGCCGATGGAAATGGGCTTCTACAACAAGACTGTAGGTAAGAAGCAGATTGGTGACATCATTTGGCGTTGCACTCAAGTAGCCGGTAAAAAAGAAACCGTTACTGTATTGGACAAGCTGAAAACCCTCGGATTTATGGAGGCGATGCGCTCAGGTATTTCGATCGGAATTATCGACATGTTGATCCCTGAGGAGAAGCCAGAAGTAATCGCGAATGCATATGCTGAGGTCGAAAAAGTTTCCAAGCAGTATCGTAATGGTGTGATCACGAATGGTGAGCGATACCAGAAAGTGGTCGATATTTGGACGCAGGCGACAGATACGATTGCGAATGCGCTTTACCGGAAAATCGAGCATAACGAAGGCAAGGCGAAAGCTTCGCCGTTGTTCATGATGGTCGATTCTGGTGCTCGTGGTAACAAATCCCAGATTAAGCAGCTCGGCGGTATGCGTGGGTTGATGGCTAAGCCGTCTGGAGAAATCATTGAGCGCCCGATTATTTCGAACTTCCGCGAAGGTCTATCGGTGCTTGAGTATTTCATCTCCACCCACGGAGCCCGCAAGGGACTCTCTGATACGGCTCTCAAAACAGCTGACTCGGGTTATATGACGAGGAAGCTTGTAGACGTTGCACAGGATGTCATCGTTTTCGAACAAGATTGTGGAACTGCAAATGGAATTACAGTTGAAGCTATTTACGACGGTGATGAAGAAGTTGCGTCACTCTCTACACGCACCTACGGCCGTGTGTCATGTGAGAAGGTAAAAGATCCAGTTTCTGGTTCAGTCCTTGTAAATATCGATGACGTTATCTCGGAAAGTCAGGCAAATGCGCTTGAAAAGATTGGGCATGAGAAGTTGAAGATCCGTTCGGTTCTAACTTGTGAGTCGGATCGTGGTTGTTGTGCAAATTGTTACGGCTTGAATCTTGCGACGGGTCTTCCAGTAAAAATTGGTGAAGCGGTTGGTATTATTGCCGCGCAATCGATCGGTGAGCCGGGAACACAGCTTACTATGCGGACTTTCCACGTGGGTGGTGTTGCTTCGGCGACGTTCAAACAGCCTATTATCACAACTAAGAACGGTGGACGTTTGGTCTACAAAGACCTCCGCACCGTGCAGGATTCTGATGGGAACTGGGTCGTTCTCAATAAAAACGGTTCTGTGTCGATCCGCGATCAAGGCGGCCTTGAACTCGAAAGCCACCCGATCGTGATCGGTTCGGTGATTTCTGTGAAAGATGGAGAAGACGCTAAGAAGGGTGATTCGATTGTCACATGGGATCCATACAACGTGCCAATTCTCACTGAGAAACCAGGTAAGATTGAGTTCCGCGATATGATTCTCGGTATCACAGTTGCTTCTGAGGTCGATAAAGAGACTGGTAAGAAGGGAACGATGGTTACGGAGCACAAAGAAGATTTGCATCCGCAGGTTTGTATTACTGATCCAAAGACCGGAGAGGTGGTTATCAGTTACTCGATTCCTGTCGGCGCTCACCTTTCAGTAAAAGAAGGTGATGTTGTGACAGGAGGAACACAGCTTGCGAAGACTCCTCGGAAGGTGGCGCGCACGAAGGATATTACTGGTGGACTTCCACGAGTAGCAGAACTCTTCGAGGCACGGAAACCGAAGGAATCTTGCGTCATTGCAAAAATTGAAGGCGATGTTTCCTTCGGTGGCAATGTCCGTGGTAAAAAGAAGGTCATCGTTACAGATTCGAAGACTGGCGAAGCAGTGGATCACTTGGTGCCTATGGGCAAACATATCATCGTTACTGAAGGTGACCGTGTGAAACACGGAGACCAGATTACGGAAGGCCCTGTTTCTCCAGACGATCTTTTGGAAGCATGTGGGGCTACAGAACTGCAAGAGCACCTCGTGAACGAAGTGCAATCGGTCTATCGAGTGCAAGGCGTTGAAATCAACGACAAGCATATCGAAGTGATTGTGCGTCAGATGCTACGTAAGGTGAAAATTACGGATCCGGGTGATGCTGATCAGTTCCTTTGGGGCGACCAAGTGGAGCGCACGACCTTTAAACGCGTGAATAAGGAAATCGCAGCAAACGGTGGTAAACCTGCCGAGGGCGAGCCTGTCCTTCTGGGGATTACGAAAGCCTCCCTTGAGACTGATTCGTTTATCTCTGCAGCCTCGTTCCAAGATACAACTCGGGTGCTTACTGAAGCAGCTACTCTTGGAAGAATTGACTATCTAACCGGATTCAAAGAGAACGTAATTATGGGACACTTAATTCCAGCCGGAACTGGTTTCCATCATCACCGTGACTCTGAATTTGAATTTACAGTTGAGGAGCCTGAGCCAGTTGTAGAAGAGGCAGAGGACCTTGATGACGAAGAGGACGTAGTTTCTGCGTAAATTCTGAATCTTTCAAACTCCGAGGGCCACTGGCTCTCGGAGTTTTTTGTTGATAAAGATCTTGCGGAAGCTTGAGGTGGCCCAATCTGGAGCAGCGGATTGCATCCGCTGTGTGCTTCGATGGGGCCCTTGCCTAAGATAGGTTAAAACTTGCGGCTTGATTGCTAGAGAGTGTGACCCATGCGGTGGCGCTTGGTTTCTAGGTATTTCTCGTTGTGTGCGTTGGACGGGAGAGAAAGGGGGATTTGTTCTGCGATTTCTAGGCCGTAGCCAGAAAGACCGATGACTTTTTTCGGGTTGTTGGTCAGCAATTTGATCCGGCGGACTCCGAGATCGTATAAGATTTGTGCACCCATTCCGTAGTCGCGAAGGTCTTCGGCAAATCCGAGTTTTTCATTAGCTTCGATGGTGTCGAGGCCTTCCTCTTGCAGTTTGTAGGCATGGATTTTCGCGGGTAAGCCGATGCCGCGGCCTTCTTGGCGGAGGTAAAGTAAGACGCCACCTTCTTCAGCGATCCGTTTCATTGCGGAGTTCAGTTGCGGGCCACAGTCACACCTCTGAGACGAGAAAACGTCGCCTGTAAGACATTCAGAATGGACGCGGACGAGGGTGGGTTGTTCAGGATCAATTTTTCCCCGAGTCAGCGCAAGGTGGTGGGAGGTGTCGAGGGCTATGGTGTATAAATGGCAATCGAAGTCACCGAATTCGGTTGGCATGAGCACGGTGTGTTCATGGTTTACAAAAACTTCAGAGGAACGCCTGTATTCAATGAGCTGAGCTATGGTGCAGGCTTTCAGGTTATGGCGATTTTGATAATCGCCGAGCTCACCAATCCGTGCCATTTCTCCGTCTTCATCCATGATTTCGCAGATCACGCCGCACGAGGGTAGTTTAGCGAGATTTACAAGATCGATAGCGGCTTCCGTGTGACCAGCCCGGCGCAAAACGCCTCCGGACATTGCCTGTAGGGGAAAGATATGACCTGGTCTGACAAACGCCTCACTTCTCGAACCGCTATCGGCGAGCAGGCGGATGGTATGGGCGCGATCGGCTGCTGAGATACCAGTCGTGATGTTCTTTGCTGCATCAACCGATACGGTGAAAGCTGTCTTCATTCCCTCAAGATTTCGGCGAGTCATCTGTGGGAGATCGAGTTCTTCGGCACGTTCTTGAGTGATCGGAGCGCAGATAAGGCCCCGGCCGTGAACGGCCATGAAGTTCACCATTTCTTTGGTGCATAGTGAAGCTGCACCTACGAGATCTGCCTCATTTTCACGTGAAGGATCGTCCGAAACAATTACGAGTTTGCCAGCAGCAATTTCAGCAATGACTTCTTTTATAGGATGAAAGGTAAGTGCAGGCATGTAGGAGATGGGAGAATCACTAATTTAAAGCTGGGTTCTTAGGTGCCCGGGCGATGAGTGAGTGATAGGGTGAGAGATGATGTAGGTAATTTTCCCAGAGGGCGAGATTCCACGAAGCTTCGAAGATGAAGGCAGTAGCTTTGCTAGTGATCCATGAGTTTCGCTGCAGTTCAGATTCTAATTGGCCGGATTCCCATGCAGAATGGCCGACGGTAGGGCAGACTAGGTGATCGGTTTCTACTAAATCCATAGCAGTATCTGTATCGATGCTGAATTGGCATTTGAGACCCTTTTCTTGGGTGTAAGAAATGGCGGTGAAGGCAAGTTTATCCATGGCTACTGGGCCGCCATGAAACACTTCGAGTTTCCCGAGGGGTGTATCGAGAAACTGTGGGAGCAAGTGCTCCACAGTGATCTTCGCAGGATGGTTTATAATAATTCCATGTGCACCGTTTTCTGATGAATGCTGCGTTAGCATAATGACCGAGTGGTTAAACATACCATCATCAATGCATGGCGCTGCGATCAGTAGCGTATTGCTCAGTGAAATTGGATTTTCCAGATCTGATGAGTTTGCGGGCACTGGCACTAAGATACTTCGTAAGGCGATAACTTCAAGGGAAGCGATGCACTCGAGGTCATTCACCTAGGAAGACTTTCTTCCCGCTGTTCTGAGCAGAAGCATAGATTGCACGAATTACTTCTACGGACTTACGGGCTTCCATAGCATTTGTTGTGCATTCCCTTCCTTCTTGAATGGATTGGACAACTTCTTCGAAATTCCGTTGATGCTGATAGAAGTTGATCGCCGTAGGATCATTGGCCCCAAGTCCGGCTTCTTGACCGCGCATGAGGGTGGATTTGATATGGGAGTCCTCTGGCTTCTCTTCGCGGAAATCCCAGATTTCGAAGGCTTCATCAGCTAGAAACACGGAGCCATCTGGCCCTGCAAGTTGGACTCGGGCCGGGTGGCCATCTTTTGACCATGTGCAAGTAGCGCACTCAATCACGCCGAGTGCACCGTTTTCAAACTCTACGGTGGCGACTACGATGTCCTCGACTTCAATTCGCTCATGGGCTAGGCAGGCAGTCGTCGCAGTTACAGCTTTGATGGGCCCGGCGAGGTAGATGAGGGCATCGACTGTGTGGATAGATTGGTTCATGAGAGCGCCGCCACCATCTAGATCCCATGTGCCCCGCCAAGCTCCGGAATCGTAATATTCTTGAGGACGGAACCATTTCACGTAGCAGGATGCAGAGGTGAGTTTGCCGAAACGGCCCTCGTTGACAGCCTTTTTGAAAGCGTCCATACCGGGGTGAAAGCGCCGATTCAGGATGGCTGATAGAGTTTTACCGCTTTGATCGCGTGCTTCGATAAGTTCGTCGATGCGCTCAGTGGTGATTTCGAGTGGTTTCTCGCAAATGACGTGTTTGCCAGCCTTCAGAGCGGCAAGTGTGGGGTCAAGATGCGCCCCCGAAGGAGTGCCAACAGTGACAATCTCAAGCTCAGGGTCTGCGAGAAATTCCTCAAGGTTTGAAAATGCTTTGATGTCATATTCATTCGCAAGTTTTTCAGCGGCCTCAGGGCGGTGATTGTAAACTGAATGCAGTTCACCGCCTTCCATTGCTTGAATTGCCTTTGCATGAAAGTTCGCGATCATGCCAGCGCCTATAATACCAAATTTCATTATATTCGTGTTATTTAGTATTTAGATCGAAGCGGTCAAGGTTCATGACTTTTTCCCAAGCAGAGATGAAGTCGTTCACAAATTTTTCCTCGGCATCGGCTGATGCGTAGACTTCGGCGAGGGCACGTAGTTCTGAATTTGAGCCAAAAACTAGGTCAACGGCGCTGCCCATCCATTTCATCTGAGCGGTTTTGTTATCTGTTCCTTCGTAAAAATGTTCGCATTTCTCGGATTTTTTCCACGTGATATCCATGGAAAGTAAATTGAGAAAGAAATCTCGGGAAAGCACTTCCGGCTGGTCTGTGAGAACGCCGAGGGAAGTTTGTCCGGTATTGGCATTGAGTGCACGGAGGCCGCCAACAAGGACTGTCATTTCGGGCGGGGTAAGGCTGAGCATGTGGGCGCGGTCTACGAGAAGTTCTTCAGCAGAGCGGACATGATCTGGGTTGAGATAATTTCTAAATCCATCGGCTACGGGCTCGAGGGCATCGAATGAATCGATTTCCGTGTCTTCCTGAGTGGCGTCACTGCGGCCGGGTGTGAAAGGGACGGTGACTTGATGGCCAGCCTTGATGGCGGCGGCTTCGACGGCTGCGCAACCGCCGAGTACGATGAGATCTGCGAGTGAAATTTGCTTAGCGCCATTCTTGGAGGTAGCAAAGTCCGATTGGATTTTTTCGTAAACAGGTAAAGTTTTCGCGAGGGCTTCGGGGTCGTTGGCTGCCCAATTTTTCTGTGGGGCGAGGCGGATGCGCGCACCATTGGCACCGCCGCGCTTGTCGGTAGAACGGAAGGAGGCGGCGGAGGACCATGCGGTGAATACGAGCTGACTGATAGATAGGCCGGAGTTAAGTAACGTTTTCTTCAGCTCTGCGATTTCGCTATCTTCGACAAGAGCATGGGTGACCTCCGGCACGGGGTCTTGCCAGATTTGAGCGGGCGCTACGTGGGGTCCAAGGCAGCGCGAGATGGGGCCCATATCCCGATGAGTTAGCTTATACCATGCTTTTGAGAAAGCTTCTGAAAAGGCTTCAGGATCTGCATGGAATCTTTTGGAAACTTTTAGATATTCTGGGTCAGTTTTCAGAGAAATATCAGTAGTGAACATCATAGGCGCGTGGCGGCGTGCAGGATCATGAGCATCTGGGACTGTATTTTTTGCAGATTCGTCTGTGGGAGTCCACTGATTGGCACCGGCGGGGCTTTTGGTTAGTTTCCATTCGTAGCCAAAAAGATTATCGAAATATTCGTTGTCCCATTTCGCGGGTTTGGAGGTCCATGCGCCTTCGAGGCCACTGGTTATGGTATCGCTGCCTTTTCCGCTTTGGTAAGATTGTTTCCAGCCGAGGCCTTGTTCTTCGGTAGGTGCGCCTTCGGGTTCTGGTCCGACAAATTCGTTAGGATCTGCGGCCCCGTGTGCCTTACCGAAGGTGTGGCCACCGGCTATAAGGGCTACGGTTTCCTCATCGTTCATCGCCATGCGGCCGAAGGTTTCGCGGATGTCGCGCGCTGCGGCTAGGGGATCAGGGGTGCCGTTGGGGCCTTCTGGGTTTACGTAGATGAGGCCCATTTGCGTGGCACCAAGTGGTTGTTCGAGCTCACGGTCTCCAGTATGGCGATCGTCGCCGAGCCATTCTGTCTCAGGGCCCCAATAAATATCTTCTTCTGGCTGCCATACATCTTCGCGGCCCCCGGCGAAGCCGAAAGTTTTGAGGCCCATGGTTTCTAAAGAGCGATTTCCAACGAGGATCATCAGATCTGCCCAAGAGATTTTGCGGCCATATTTTTGTTTGATAGGCCATAGGAGGCGCCTGGCTTTATCGAGGTTTCCGTTGTCAGGCCAGCTGTTCAGAGGGGCAAACCGGAGGGTGCCTGCACCAGCTCCGCCACGGCCATCTTGGATGCGATAAGTTCCTGCGCTGTGCCATGCCATACGGATAAAAAACGGCCCATAGTGACCGTAATCGGCAGGCCACCAATCCTGCGAATCTGTCATGAGTGCATCGATGTCTGCGATGACGGCATCGAGGTCTAGGGAGAGAAATTCTGTAGCGTAATCAAAGCCCTCGTCCATGGGATCTGAGAGCTCAGAGTTCTGCCGGAGGCTTTTCAGGCTGAGGTTATTAGGCCACCATCCTTGGATGGATACTTCGCCTGTGGCACTGTGCTGATTTTGGCCACCTAGGAAAGGGCACTTTTTTACGCTGTCGTTGATAGCTTCGAATGAATCGCTCATAGATATATAATAAGTAGAATGTGTTATCCGCCGATGAGTTGGTTTTCTCGTTGGCTGGGTTGGCGCATGGGGTGTAGCGCGATGTTTGTGAGGGCAAGATTGCAGGAATCTGCATAAACGCCAACACGACCTTCACGAAAATTTAGATCGGCGAGAGATAGGACGATGCGTCCGCCAATGGAAAGCTCAATATAGCTACCGAAAACAAGGAGTGAGAAAGTTTCGCCACAAGCGCCTCGTGCTACCCAGTTTCCGGATTGTAGTGTTTGGAAGTGCATCATGTGCTCACCTACAACGTCTGTGTTGGTGCCCCAAGCGCGGAGCTGAGCCATGCCTTTAAGAAGATCGAGCGAGAGGTAGTAGCCATCGTGTGTTTCATCATCCAAACGAAATACGAAGCCGCATTTCCCCATTCCCTCAACGGCTAGATGGCAGTTTAGCCGAAAATCTGCAAGTTGCCCGTCTAGCAAAAATGCTTGAAATCCGTATTTGCTGCCAAGTTTCCAGCCATCTTGGAGTTTCTCGCGGGTTTGGCCATGGCTTTCTGGAAGAAGTAAGGTTGGCTGAGACACTTGCGCTGCGTGCTCGATCCATTTGTCGAAGCCCTCGTAAGTTTTTAGGAAAAGTATGCCGTCGTCTGCTTGGCAAAGGCGCTTTGGCGGGGGCATGAGGTTATTAGCGGTGCGGTCCGCCTTATTCATCGCGTAGAAGCACCAAAGCAACCAACCCGTCTCATCTTCACAGACGCGGCCTGCATAATTTCCTTGGGGCATGAGCACATTGTCGTGGTAGCTGCGCCAATCTGTGCATTCTGAATTTGCATGCCAGTAGCGGATTTTTGCATCCTCGCGAATGCTGCCAATGAGGTAACGTTCTGTCCCGATGGCCACGATATTGGGGACCTCGACATCATCGTAAAGGCCGGGATGGAGCATTGTGGGCTCTGCGGAAAAATGGTTAGGGGAGACTTCTCGGTATTTAGCGACACAGCCTCGGCGGACAACGGGACCTTCCTTCACGCGTGCTGCGACGAGCAATATGCCCTCGCCATTCTCTTGATAGTAAAATGGATCCCGGAAGCTGACCCACTGCCGACCTTCCTCCAGATCTGATTCATAGAACTCGGCTGCAGCGGCGATGGGAAAACAGCTTTCCGCATCGATAAGGGATGAGACTTCGCTGGGCTCTTGGCGGAGGGAGGCGCTGCGTGCCTTTTTTACGATTTCCGGATCTTCGGAGCCTCGGCGATCCTCCCAATGCACTGGATATTTTTCCCACACATATAAGTCATCGCTGACAGCCATGCCAATGCGTTGGCACAAGCCACGATCTCGCCGAGTGAGGCCGGTGTAAAACATACGCCACGCGCCGGGTTTATGCGGATCTGGCGTGACGTGCATCGTCCATAGCATAAGGTCGTCCCAGCTTCCGGGGTCACCAAGGAAGATGGCGTTACGCACACGCCGCCAATGGATTGCATCTGTGCTGACGGCATGGGCGATGAAGTCGTGGTTCGGTAATACGAGGTGAAAAAGGTGATAAAGGCCCTCATGGAAAAATACGTGAATATCGCCAATTGCTTTGCGGCTACCATCAGTTTCAGAGAACATCGCCGGGAGGCTAGCAGGTGCTCCCGCTAAGGAGAAGTGACATTCCTGCCCATTGGGAATTTATCGTCGGAAATAGGAAAAAGGGTTTTTAAAAAGCCCCTCTCCCTATTTTCCTAAGCCGCCTTCGGCGAAGTCTTTCAGACGCCTTTTACTGATGTGTATGCCGGCGACGCAGAGAAAGCAGTGCTACGCCTCCAAGACCAAGAAGTACTTTGCGGTTGCCGAGGGAGATTGTCGGAAAAGTGTAGATCCCCTTTTCCATCCATGAGGCGGTGTTGCCGATATTCGTGTCGTTCAGAAGTTCTGCGAGCAGCGTGTCGTGGGGAAAAATATACCATCCGTCATTATCGAGAAAGGCGATCCAGATGTCCTTGCCTTCGTATTTGCGGTCGAAGCTCAGGCGGCTCTTCAACTGCACCTTGAGAAACAGGTCTTCGGTCATGTGCTGGGCGATGAAATCCGCTCCCTGCCAATCGTCGGAGAGCCGATGAGTCACGAATCCGAAGTCCGCGAGCTCGGCGCTGAGTTTCTGGGAGTTAAAATTCTCCTTTTGGCGGGAATTGAGCTTCCCGTAGGCGATGCGATTGAATTGGTGAGACATGAAGAATGGAGCGATTAGGTTTGGGATTTGAGCCACTTCCGGCCTTTGTCGGAAATCTCCCAACAGCCTTGGCGAGAATCGCTTTTCATGTATCCGAGATCATTCACAAGATCGCTTCGTGACCACGCGACCTTATTGCGCCAGCGTATCGTCTGAGACCCCGTATTTAGGTATTCGAAATCCTTGGGCTTTAGCTTTCCTTTCATCAGATTTCCTACTTCATCGATGACGATCTGGGTTTTTCCGCCGCCGCCGAGGTTCACCAATACTTGGAGTAGTGGGACGTAAAATTCCTTATGGGTTGTGATTGTGCCTTTGCGGGCTTTCCCGAAGAAACTCTTCCCGACGATCTCTTTCACCGCTTCGGGTTCGGCATCGTGCTGCTTGGCGATGTCGTTCCACTGCTCGATCAACTTTCCTACGTTCCCGGCAAATGTTTCCAGCCCACCGGCGAAATCGATGACGGACTTTGCCGTCTCGTAGTCGCCGGCCTTCATCGCATCCGCGCCTTCATTCCGGATTCGTGATATTTCTGCCTTCACTTCTTCGGAAAGAAGGCTCAGAGCCGCATTCACATCTGTCTTACCAAGGGACTTTTTCATATTGGTTAGTATCCCCATGAACTAGCCTTTCCGTTTTCGTCTGGCGAGAATGTATGACGCCGCATGTAATTTCCAACGCCAACCCGCTGCAGGACTGCGAGCCAGTCCGTCACCCTGCGAGAGCCCTTGTGTTGGAATCCGCTGCAAAAATACCGTCAGGTTGAATAAGCTCCTTGTAGTTTGTGAATGACATCGTCGGAAGCGTCAGCCTCCCCCAAACAGACTTTTCGGAAATCGTCTGGATAAGCTCCCGCGCGACACCGTAAAGCATCGAGCTTCCGTTCACGCCGACGAGACGTTCTGCTTCGAGGCCGGATGGCAGCGTTCGCGGGCATTTGAAGGTGCCGAGCAGGGCGATTTTAAAGTCATACGGGGAGTTGTCTCCTTCCTGTCCTGTGAAAGCCAAGCCAAGCGTCACTCCCCAGGTCGCAATGTCTTCCCCATTCGCCTCCTCCTCCTCTTCATAGACTTCCAGATAAACCTGCATTTCCTCAATCCACTCAAAGGAGTCCTCGCCCGTATCGATTCCGGAGCGTGGCGTCAGGGAGAAATCTGCCAGCCTGTAATAGGCCATTTGTAGCGGGGAAAGTTTCATGGCTTCAGACTTGGAGTTCTTCGAAACATGCGCCGTCCTGCCAGTCCGTAAGAGAGTAGCTTTCGTTGGAAACTCTCACGGCTCGCTTGGCTACCTTCTTGGCTGTTTTTTCGGGTGATTTGCTTCTTATTACGCTCACCGATTCCATCGCGCTATAACGTGCGTGGTCGAACATGCTTGCGGCAATACTTGCCGCACTCACGGCTTGGGCTGGCATTCCGGCTCGCTCGCGCAGATAGCCAATACCGATCTCCCCGTCATAGAGGGCGCGGATCAGCAGGTTCATGCTGCGGGTTGGGCGGTGCTTGCCGCTTTCCCAGCGATTCCAGCTTTTCTCGCCGACCTGGAACAGGGCACCCATCTCTTTGCGGGTAAAAGAGTGGCGCTCGCGTAGCTCGCAGAGCTGCGCCGGACTGAGTATCCCCATTTCGAGAGCCTTGCGGTTCTCGATCATTTCGTGGGCTTCTTCGGAAAGCACCCACTCGGCTATCACCTCGTCCCAGCGGACGGGCACTTCGATGGAAACCGTGCGGGCGGTGGATTTGCCCTCCGCGTCGGGGATGTGGATTTCAAATGGTTCAAACTTTGTTTTCATCGTTTCTTTTTTGGTTGCGGTTTGGGATCGCAGGAAAGGCTTTCTTTCAAAGGCAGGTGTGCGGAAAATAGGTAGATGGTCTTTTTATCCGTAGTGAGGAGGATTTTGCCGTAGGAGAGCCGTTTCTGCAGTGGGAAAAAGAACTCGTAGGTTTCACCGGCGGGTCTGTCCATTTCCACCCTGCATCCGGTCTTGCCCGGGGCGGAAAGGTGATGGCGGAAATCATCCTGTGCCTGATACGTCCAGGCACCGGGGAAATCAGCCTCGAAGCGCTGGCGGGCATCCGTCGTCCAAATGATATCTTTGCCGGCTTTGCCAGTTTTTAAGATGCGGCAGACCTCCGTAGTCCAAGCTGTTGGGATTTCGATTTGAGCCATGGTGGGATATCGCCGGGGTAGCTAGGTTTGTGCTCACACAGGAAATAGGGATCAATTGATCCATTTCGTCAAGGGATCATTTTGAAGAAAAAATAGTTCATCACTGTGATTTCGCGAATTTCCCCAGTTTCACAAGCTCGCGGTAGGCGTTGAGGGTCTGGCTCTTTACGCTCTCATCCACCAGCGGGAAGGTGGTGAGGATGTGCTGGAACTCGGGGATGGTGAGATCGTAGAGGCGGGCGACGAGGGCATCGATCTCCGCGCGGAGGGTCAGGCGGGACTGCGGGTCGGTCACGCCGTGGGTCTTGTGCGTGGCTTTCTTGCCGAAGACTTCCGCGAGGAGGTCATCGAACTCCGGGGCGGTGCCGACCAAGCGGGCTGCACGCTCCACCAAGAGGCGGAAATCCGGATCTTTGGTGGTGAGGCGGGGGATTGGCGTCTGGTTCAGGTAAAAGAAATTGCAATGCGTTGTGATTTTCTGGCGGATGAACCAATCCACACAAAACGAATTGAAAAGAGTAAGAATGGAAAGGACGGTCGGCACATCGGTTGGAAGAGTTACGCTGGGGAGCGTATTTCCTGAGAAGACCATCGGGTGCATCATCCCGGCAATCAGCGTTCGCTTATCCGTGTTACGCGCAATGTCCCGAAAACCCAAGCGATATCCCTGATAGGCGATTTTCTGATCAATATCTTCAACTCTGCCTAGGCAACGTGCCCTTCCGTCCTTTTCGTCGATCCAATATCTAGGTTCGGAAAAGCCATGCTGAAACTGGTGGATCATCTTTCCCTCGTAGAGCGGCAGCCTCCCTTTTCCGGGTTCGTTTAGGAAGATATCGCTGTCGTTGGTCATGTGGAACTCGGCGGTAAAGCTGATGTTCCAGGTGTTCTTCAGTTTCGCGCTGAGAGCCGGGTGACGGAGGAGTTTTTCTGCGATGGCAACGTCTTCCGTGGATTGGAATTCCATAATGGAAATGGAGCCGGGGGAGAGCTTGGCGATGAGATCCGGGTGGAGGCGGAGGGAGCTTTCCGAGGGGAACTGGGCTAGCTCCCGCACGTCCCTGCGCATGAAGGCGACCGGGAAATCTCCGGTTACGGCATGGTTCTCGAAGGTGAGAACGACAAATTTGAATGAGCGGTGAACTCCTTCAAAAATAACCTGCCGGTTTTCAAAACCAAAGAGACCGGTGATGCGGGTGGTGGCAGAAGAGCATGCGCCGGAGCTGGGTGGCACCGAGATCTGTGTAGATTCCGGAGGGGATGACGATGCCGCAGCGCCCGCCCTTTGCTACGAGGTGGGTGCATTGCTCAGTGAAGAGCTTGAAGAGATTGATATCGGAGCCGGTTTTCCTGCCATTCACCTTTCCAATCTGATTGGAGTATTGCGAGGAGGTGCGGAACCAAAGGCTCTGGTAAGAAAAGGCGGAGAGGTATTCCAACCACTCCTTTTGAATCTCCGGGTTCTTCGCGACGATGTTAGATTTCTCTTTCTCAAACTCCTCAATGCGCATGACATTCCGCGTGACGGCCTCGCTGTGGTGCTCGAAGAATTCCTTGGCGTTGGGCTTGAAGATATCCCAAGGCGGATTGGTAATAATAGCATCGAAGCCGCCGCGATTGACGATGATTTCATCGAATTCGTAAGCCCAGTGGAAGGGTTGGAGGGCTTGAATGTCGCTGATGCGGAGGGGGCGTTTTTCGGGTTTGCCTTCCTTCTTCTTTTTCTGATCCCAGGTGGCTTGCTCGAATTTGATGCCGAGGGCGTTGAACTGGTCGAGCAGGAGAGAATCCAGGATTACGCGGGCTTGCTTTTTTAGAAGGTCGATGTCGCGCTTGAGTCCGGCGAGGTCTTTGAAGGTGGCGGTGGATTCCTTGTAGAGACGGATGCGGTCGTTCTTGCGGCGGAGGAGTTCTTCGTATTTTTCGGCTTGTTTGGTGGCGATGTGGGATTGCTGGGTTTCTTTGATTGTCGGGGCGATGGAGAAGTCTGTGGTGAAGCCAAGGTCTTCTGTGTGCGTGATGGGGAGAGTGGATTGTTTTGTGAATTTGCTTTGTTTGGCAGGGCGGATGCAATCCGCCGCCACGTCGAAGTTCTTGGGATCGACATGGAGGAGGCCGATGAGCGAGTTCCCCGGGAGGAGGTTGAACTCGATGTTGGGCAGTGGCTCGAGCTGGTCGCGCTTCTCGGCGGAGGCGACGAGGGAGAGGAAGAGGCGGAGCTTGGCGATTTCCGTGGCCTCCTCCATGAGATCCACGCCGTAGAGGTTCTCGGTTACGATTTTTTTCTTGAGCCAGTAGGCGGCGGGGGCTTTGTGCTTTTTCCGCTCGGTGTCCATCCATTGGAGGACGGGCCTGTGGGCGAGGGCTTCGCAGCGACCGATGAGGGCGGTGTAGAGATTGAGCAGGGTTTTCTGCGCGGCGACGAGGAAGGCACCGGAGCCGCAGGCGGGATCGAGAAGGGAAAGGTTCGGCAGGATATCTTGGAGAACTTTTTGTGCGATGGAGCCGGTGGCGTGTAGAAGAAGATCCTCGATGGAATCGTAGAGATGCGGTGCGGGGAAGCCTTTGGGATCGGCCTCGTGGAGTTTCTTGCGGGCTACATGGCCATCGTTCACGCGGTCTAGCACGAGCTGGTGGACGGTCTGCTCGCAGAGGTAATCGGTGATTTCCGGACGAGTGTAGTAGGCTCCGAACTCCTTTTGGTTGATGTATTTCTCGAAAATGTAACCGAGCACGTCGGGATTGATTTCGCGGTCATCGCCGCCGGGGGTGTCATTGAGCGACCATGAGTAGCGGGAGAAGAGGGCAAAGAGATCCATAAAGCACTCGTCCGGCACGGTGATGGTGGAATAGGCGGCGGAGTGGAGGGAATCGCCCTCAATGCGTGCCTCGATGCCGTGCGGAAGGAACAGCCCGCCATTGAGGTAGGGAATGTCACCTAGAGGGATTTTCCCGAGTGGGGAGCGTTTTTCCTCCGGCTTGGCAAAGCCCTCGAAGAAGAGATCCCGCAGGAAGGATTTGAAAAAAAGGTTTTTCCCTGATTTCCCGGAGGCGGTCAGCTTTTCCGGGAGGTATTCTAGGTTTCCACCATCGAGGAAGGATTTCCGCTGGAGGAACCAGATGAACATGAGGCGGTTCAACAGGACGGAGGCATACCAGCGGCACTCGCGGGGATCGGGGATGCCGCCGATGGAGGCGAGCAGCTTGGCGTGCTCTTCCTGGAAGTCTTTGAAGAAGGCCTTGGTGACGGTCTCGATGTCCAGCCCAGCGCGGACGCGTGCGGCTGTCTCGGTGATGGGGATATTACCATCCTCGTCCAGTTCTGAGAGATCGATGACGAGAGAGGAGAGCTTGGAGAGGAAAAGATCGCCGGGCTGGCCTTTGAGGTAATGGTGGCGGCGCGGGCGGGTCTTGCCTTCGCTGCGTTTCATCCACAGCCAGACGGAACGCTCGCGGGCAGGATCGATGAAGATGAGGATATTTTCCACGGCTTGCGGAGCGATGTGCTTCCAGATTACGGCCTGTGTCTTCGCATCCGGAAAGGGTGTATCCGCATCCGCCGTGCAGACCTCGAAGACCCGGAAACCCGAGAGTTGCGAGATCTCTGTGGCGATGTATCGATGCGTATCGTGGGTAATGCTGAGGGGCTTGCCTTTCCCCGGGTAGTTCCAGCCCAGATCCTCGACGAAGAGATCCGCGAAGCGAAATTCCTGGAGGTGCTTGCGGGCGGTGCGGGGGTTGAGCTTGGAAATCATTGGAGAAAATCTGTTGAGAACAGGTAATATTTAGTTATAAGGATCTCAGCGACGAGTGTGGCCGCCCCATAGGCGACCCGAATCCCACCGGGGTTCCTTGCCGCTCCTTTTTTGTCCAACTCTAAGCATGCTGAAATTACGTGTTATTGAGCAAGCCCCATCGAACATAGTATCCGAGGTTCTCTGACTGGTGCGTCGTGGAGGTTGGCGACGACGAGGCGGTCGTCCCTGTGAAGGGTGGTGACGAGGTTGGCAAGATCATCCGGGGCGATGCCGCTGCGGAGTTGGCGGTTTAGCTTGTCGGCGGCCTCTGTGGTGAGCGGATAGTCGTAGATGGCCTGGATGGATGTGCGAACGTGGTCGGTAAGGAATAGATCTCCCTCCCTGTGGCGGAGGTAGTCCTGAAGCATCTCGTAACAGCGGTAGCGCGCACCACGGGAAGAACCGAGCTGGCCTGCCTTGGTGATGGTGCGCTCCTCCTCGACGATTTTCACGGAGCGGGCGACCAGCTTGTGATGATCCTCGCGGCGGGGAAGTGCTGGGGTATCCGGATCACACTTCGCTTGGCGGAAGATGCGGACGAGGGACTCAGTGACTGTTTTCCCGTCTGCATCGATCCATAAGAGGGCATCGTGATCCTGTGGTGTGCGGATGTAGCTCAGAACTCCGGGCGGGGTCTGGGACGGGCTCACTGGGTTGGGATTGTGTTTCTTCGTGGCGTAAACAACATCGGGGATCTTTTCGATGGCTTCGCGGAGGGCTTTGTCATTCTTGGTGGCTTGCGACCATACCTCGAAGGCTTCCGAGGTAAGATCGACCTCGTCGTCCTCAGGTTCGTCCAGAATGCCGGATTTTTCATCATAGAGATTCCGCAGGGCTTCTTCGTCGAGAGCGGTCTGGTCTTCGAAAAAGGATTCGTCGGAGCCGACGACTTCCTCATTCTGGCGGAGGCGATGAACGAGACGTCTGCGGAGATTGATAATCTGTTCCACGCCCTCAGCTGGAAGAAAGGAATAGCAATGAATCGCTTCCGCTTTCTGGCCGATACGGTCAACACGGCCAGCGCGTTGGATGAGGCGGATAATTGCCCAAGGGAGATCGTAATTGATGACGCGGGCGGCGTCCTGAAGGTTTTGCCCCTCGGAAAGAACATCGGTGGCGATCAGGATGCGAGTTTGCCGGCCGGGTGGGAATTGTTTTAGCTTATCGTTGGACTCGGGAGAGAATTTCCATGCCTGCTTCGCTGGATCCTCGGAATCTCCCGTGGCGCAATCGACGTCCCTGAGTCCGGCTTCTTCCAAAGCCTCAGCGAGGTATTTCGCCGTGTCTGCGAACTGTGTGAAGAGGATGAATTTTTCCGAAGGATGGTCGGTTTTCAGAAGCTTGATGAGAGACTGGAGCTTGTGATCGGCGGAAGGAGGAATTTCCCCGGTGTCCAAGAGTAAGCCGTGCAGAGCGGCGGTGTCCTCCTTCAAGTGTCCTAAGAGGGTCTTTTTGAAGACATCGGTGCGGAGCCATTTGTATCGCTTGGTCTTGAGGCTGGAGATGGATTTGTAAATCGCTGCAGCCTGGGAGCGGTAGTGGCTTTCATCCCAAAGGCCGAGCGGTGGGAGTGGTTCCTCGCCGTCGTCGAGATCGAGTTCTCCATCGCCGAAGTCATGTAGCCGGGTATCAAGCAAGGCTGCATCCTGCTGGCCTATGGGAAGGGGAAGGCCGCTCTCCAGTGCATGAATTTCAATATGATTCCGCAAAATATGCCGGTGGATGGACAGGAGGAACGCGTTTGCAGAGCTCTCAAGGCGTTTGAAGAGGTTCGTCCGACAGAAACCCTTCATGCGTTTTCCCGCACGTGAGAGATCGGCCAGGATCTGTTCCTCTGCGGGGGTGAGGGGTGGAGTTATGTCCTTTTTGTAAAGGCTGCGACCATAGCGAGGCAGATTCAGGTGATCGATGATTGCGACAACCTCTTCTCGAAATAAGCGGGCGCAATGGTCGGAGGAATCATGGGGATCAGAGCGGAACTTCACGGATTTCGGTTTCCGCTCCGGGAAATACATCCTAACACCAGTAGGCAGCGTTAGATACGAAAGACCGTTGCGCTCATCGGTTTCCGCGTAATTTTTGATGATGAAGGAGCGCGTGCGACGGACAAGAAAGAGGCGCATGATGTCGCGCCAGTCATCGGGTTCCTCGCTTTTCTCAAATGCTGCGAGGGAGGTGACCGGGATGTTCGGGTTTTTCAGGGCGAACTTTGATTCGCCCTCATTGCGAAGCATCGCTTCAGGGCGTATGCCGATATCTTTCTGATCCGGTAGGAATAGGCGGAGCTGAGCGCCGAGGTCGAGGTAGGTCTTATTGTAGGGTGTGGCGGAAAGTAGGATGACCTTGCTGCCGTTTCGCTCCAAATACTCTTGGATGGCCTTGTAAATTTTCCCCTCCTTGTTCCGGAAGTTGTGCGACTCGTCGATGATGACGAGGCGGTAGATTCGAAGCTCCGCCAGATCCCGTTGGGCTACGCTTTGGGACATCACCTTAGGAGAACGCAGCCCGAATGTGTGTGCGTAGTCTTCCCACATTCTCGTGAGGTTCTTCGGGCAAAGGATAAGGGTTTCCAGCATCTGGTCATCCGCCATGACTCGTGCGATAGCGGCGGCGATTCGGGTTTTTCCAAGCCCCACGACATCGCCGACCATCACGCCACCTCGCTTGTTCAGATGGCGGCAAGCTAGCTGAACGGCTTTTTCCTGAAACGGCAGAAGCATTTCCCGGATATCGCGGGGAACCCGGAACTCCTTGATCCCATCCCGCGCATCCTGGGAGAGGTGCCAGGCCATTTTCAGATAGACATGGTAGGGAGGGACGAGTTTTTCGCCAGCCCAGCTCTCCTCAATGATTTCGATAAGTTCGTCGGTAATGTCGAGGCAGCGTGAATCGTCCCATCTATCCTTGAACCATTGGAAGAGCTTTTTTGCGGCATCCTTGTCCAGAACATCGATGTTAAGTTCGCCTTGCCCTTTGAGCCCGGACATCGTGAGGTTACTACTGCCCAGATAGGCAATAACCGGGTTGATGGCGTCATCCCTATAGGCAAGGTAGAGCTTTGCATGGAGCGTGTGTTTTAGGAAGAGCTTCACTTTGAGTCGCCCAGATTTCAGCTGTTTAACCAAACGCTTCAATCCCGCCTCGTCCGCGTCTGTCGGGTTGCCAATCGTGAGCTGTTTCCGAAACTCCCGCGCGGCGTCCTTGCGAAGTTTAATCAGTGTTTTGCTATCTGGAGGACGATCTGGCTCGTCGGAGAGGAATTCTCTGAGCTGCTCTTGTGGTAACCTCTGCATGCCGACCAACAACCTTGCCGGAGGTGGTTCGCCCTCACCGGTGGGCATCTTCCACCCGTTGACAACTCCATCGATGCAACGCCAACCCCTGAGATTAAAATACCCTACACAGAAGTCGCCGCGTCTCGCCAATTTCAGGGCATGCTTTAAGCCGTTCCCTTCTTCACCATCCAGGAAAGGGGTTTTGATGTTATCAAATACAGTGGGCATTCGGTAGCGGGAACAGTTAGATTAGCTTCTTGGGAAGTGATTATCGCCGAGGCCGTTGGAAACAGGCGAATCTAGCGGGTGAGTTAGTATTGGAGAATCCAAGATTTGAGTCGAGTTTTGAAATGTTCACTTGAGCGTCCCTATATCAGTGTTTTGGCAGGTGTTACGATTTCTCTGTAGAGGACAAGATTGCCTTGGTGACTTGTTGAGGGGCATCGGGGACGGCTAGGGATTGGGCGGCGGCGGCCATGGTCGCGAGTTTTTCAGGATCAGCTAGGAGGTTTTTTAGAAGCTCCGCTAAGGACTCTGGGGTGAGGTCTTTTTGCTGGATGAGCTGGGCGGCCTTTGCGTCTGAAAAGACTTTGGCGTTGGCAGTTTGGTGGTCGTCCGCTGCGTAAGGGTAGGGGACGAGGATGGAGGGAAGGCCAGCGAGGGAAATTTCAGTAAGAGTGGATGCGCCGGAGCGGGTGATTACGAGATCAGCGATGGCGTAGGCGGAGGGCATTTGATCGCAAAATCCGATAAGGTGGTAACCGGGGCTGCGTTTTGGGTTTTCTGAGTTCAGGCGATCAAAATCGACAGGGCCGGCGATGTGAAGGATTTGGGTATTCTCGGGCAGGTCTGGAACGGCAGCGGCGACAAGGCGGTTGAGGCCAAGGGCACCTTGGGAGCCGCCGGTGACAAGGAGAGTTTTCTTCTCGGGATCGAGGCCGAAGTCGGCAGCGGCTTGGGCGCGGGTAGGTAGGTTTAAGATTTCAGGTCGGGCCGGGGTGCCGGTGAGCTCGACAGGGGTTGTGAAGAACTTGGCGGCGGGTTCTAGGCCGATGAGTACTTTATCGCAGAAGCGGGAGGTGAGGATATTGGATTTTCCGGGGCGGGCGTTGGAATCGTGAACGAAGGTTTTCTTGCCTAATTTGTGGCCGGCTAGAACTGGAGGGAGGGACGTGAAGCCGCCCATGCCGAGGACTATATCTGCGTCGAAACGTTTGATGATGGCTTTTGATTTCTGAATGGATTGGAAGACGGCCCAAAGGAAGGGCAGCATTTTCGGGGAGAGGGTGGGGGGCTTGGCGATGGCGGGGACGACCTCGAAGTTCAGGTGTGGGTATTTAGCGGATGCTTGGGAATCGATTTTTTTTTGGGAAATGAGCAGAAGAGGCTGGTGCCCTTCGGATAGAAGTGCTTCTGCGACGGCGATGCCGGGGAAGAGGTGGCCGCCGGTGCCGCCACAGGCGATGAGGACTTTTTTCATGGGAGAAGTTTGCTAGTTTTCAGTGTTGAGGAGTGTGGGTGCGGGTTTTCCGACGTCTTGAAGGAAAAGGAAATGATAACTGCACTGGCTTTTGATCGCTTCGCAGAGGGATGTATCCTTACCCAACCGAGAGTTGCGTTGTGTTTATGATGCAGCTTGGATGGGTATGATCGATTAACCAATCATTGTTTATTCTGGTGGAACGGCAGTGTGAGCCTTGCCCCTCGGGAATGTCTGGGTGAGGGGGGATTTCCAAGCAGAGCATCATCGCAAGGTTTTGTTTAGGGATAGGTTGCGTTCATTATAAGAGAAACATGGGAAAGGTTATGTTGATCGGTATATATGGGATTAGGTCGCCCTTTCAGGACTTGTTATACAAGGGGGGGTTATTCCCACGGCTGCGCCGTGGGCTGACATAGGGCGGGGCTTTACCCCGCGGGAATGTGTGGGTGAGGGGGGATTTCCAAGCAGAGCATCATCGCAAGGTTTTGTTTAGGGATAGGTTGCGTTCATTATAAGAGAAACATGGGAAAGGTTATGTTGATCGGTATATATGGGATTAGGTCGCCCTTTCAGGACTTGTTATACAAGGGGGGGTTATTCCCACGGCTGCGCCGTGGGCTGACATAGGGCGGGGCTTTACCCCGCGAGAATGTGTGGGTGAGGGGGGATTTCTACGGTTGTGTGATGAATTGATATTGGGGGGTGTTGCGACCTACGGCTGCAATATGGGACGACATGGGGCGGGGATTTATACCCATGGCTGCGTCATGGGCTGACATAGGGTGGGGCCTTGCTCCAAGGGAATATGTGGGTAAGGGGGGATTTCTACGGTTGTGTGATGGGTTGTTATGAGGGGGTGTTGCGACCTACGGCTGCGCCGTGGGCTGACATAGGGCAGGGCCTTGCGACCCACGGCTGCGCCATGGGCTGACATAGGGCAGGGTCTTGCCCATCGGGAATGTCTGGGAGAGGGGGGATTTCCACGGTTGCGTGATGTGTTGCAATGGGAAGGGGGCTTTGCGACCCACGGCTGTGTGATGTGTTGATGTGGGGTGGGGGTCTGCGACCTTAGGGTTAGCTCTGAAAGGGTGTCCACTTGGGTGGAGAGATGGGATGTTTTCGGGAGTGTTAGGCTAGGCCAGCACGTGCGAGGAGTGGGTTAGGATCGGCGGGGCGGGACATGAAGTTTTCGTAAAGAACTTCGGGTGGGGCGGAGTTGCCTTTGCTGAGAATTTGTTTGCGGAAATCGCGGCCGGTGGTGGGGTTTAGTATGCCTTCTTTTTGAAAGCGGGTGAAGGCGTCCGCATCTAATACTTCGGCCCATTTGTAGGAGTAATAACCTGCGGCGTAGCCGGTGGGGGAGCTGAAGAGGTGGCCGAAGCGGCGGATCATTGAGGGTGATTGCGTTTTCTGCGGGGCACGGTAGTCAGCGAGAATTTCACGATCGACTTCTTCGAGGTCTCGGCCTGTATATTGATCAAGATTGAGGTGAAGCTCTAGATCAAGTTTTGCGAGGGCGAGTTGGCGCATGAAGGCGGAGGCCGACATGAAGTTCTTGGCGGCGAGCATTTTGTCGAAGAGCTCGGTAGGGATGGTTTCACCTGTTTGATAGTGTCGTGCAAAGAGGTCTAGGCTTTCGCGCTCCCAGCAGAAGTTTTCCATGATTTGGGAGGGCAGTTCTACGAAATCCCACGCGACGTTGGTGCCGGCGAGGGATTTCACGGGGACTTCTGATAGGAGGCCATGGAGCAGGTGTCCGAATTCGTGGAAGATGGTTTCTACTTCGCGGTGGGTAAGGAGTGCGGGGTCATTGCCGACGGGGGGTGTCATGTTGCCAATGATGAGGCCTAGATGGGGCTCGCCGAGGGCACCTGTGTGAAGTGAGTTCATCCATGCGCCGCCGCGTTTTGACTCGCGCGGGTGCCAATCCGCATAGAAAGAGCCGAGGTGCGCCTTGGTTTCTGAATCATGGATTTCGTAAAAGGCGACTTCGGGATGCCAGAGCTCAAGGGACTTGGCTTTCTCTGAAATTTCGATACCGAAGATTTTTTGGGCGATGTGGAACATGCCGGCCATGACTTTATTAACGGGGAAGTAGGGCCGGAGGACTTCGTCATCGATGGAAAATTTTTCTTGGCGCTGAAGTTCGGCGTAGTAGGCGGTTTCCCACGGTTCTAGGGGTTCAGGGTCTTTGGTAGGGGGGTTGCCTTCTTTTGTAGCTTTATAGGAGGCGAGTTCGTGTGCTTCTTGGAGGTAGGCAGGTTTTATGCGATCGTGAAGCTGCTCGATGAAGGCGAGGGCGTTGATGCCATTGCGGGCCATGCGGCGCTGGAGGGTGAGCGAGGCGAAGTCTTGGTGGCCGAGGATTTCTGCTTTTTCCTGACGGAGAGTTAGAATTTTCCAGACGAGTTCGGAGTTATCGTGCGGTCCTTTAGCGGCGACCTCGGATGAGGCTTTCCAGACCGTTTTTCGGAGATTTTCATCATGCGCGTGCTGCATGATGGGATACATGGAGGGAAACTGTAGGGTGAAACGGTAGTGGCCTTTGGGAAGGTCTTTTGAGGCTGCGTTGGCAGCGGCTGCGGCTTTTGCGGAATCTGGCAGACCTGCGAGTTTTTGTTCATCCTCGATGACAAGCGACCATTCGTTGGTGGAATCTAGGACGTTCTCGGAATATTTTTTGGTGAGTTGGGAGAGCTCGGTATCGATGGTGGCGATGCGGGCTTTCTGATCGTCAGGGAGGGCGGCCCCGGAGTTAATGAAATCTGCGAGGGTTTCTTCGATCTCGCGTTGTTGGATTTCAGATAATTCTCTGGCCTTGGGCGATTTGGCAACGGTGTTGAGGACGTTGAAGAGGCGGGGATTTAGGGATAGGGATGAGTAGAAATCGGTGACTTCGGGGAGGACTGTATTGAGGGCCTCGCGCTGGGCGGGGTGATCGGCCACGGAATCGAGATGATTGAGGCGGCCCCAGCCACGCGATAGGGCTTCGGTGGCGTTTTCGAGGGCTACGAAGGTGGATTGGTAGGTGGCTTCTTGGGCGGGCTGGGTAGAGATTTCCTCGATGGATTTTCTAGCTTCCGCGAGGGCATGGCGGATGGAGGGCACGGCAGCTTCTGCAGTGAGGGTGGACCATTTGACCTCGAAGGTAGGATCTAAGAAAGGGAAGTTCATGGGGTAGGGTGGAGAGGGTGGGAAGAGATTAGATCTGGGAGAGAACGGAGCTGCGTTTGGCTTGGTATTCTTCTTCGGTGATTAGGTTTTGCTGGCGAAGATTTACTAGGTTTTTGAGGCTGGCCTCAGTTTTGTCTGGCTTCGCTGCCTTTGATTTTTTGGTGATAAATATGATGACGAGTATAATTGGCAGGACAAGGAACAGGAGGCCGAGCAGTAATACAATTTCTGGGCCACCAATAGGACCTACATAGGCGGGGATTTGCGTGAAATTCATTAAGCTTGGATGGTTTCTGTTATTAGTAGGGCGGCGATGGTGATCCCGAGGATGATGCGGTAGTAGCCAAAGATTTGAAGGCCATGGGACTGGAGGTATTTGACGAGCCAGCGGACAGCGAGGGCGGCGGATACGGTAGCGGCGATGATGCCGACTGTGAGGGGGATGGCGCCGTAGGTTTCCCACATAAGTTTTGAGCCGCCGAACCAATCTGCGTAGCCGGGGCCGGCACCTTCAATGCCCCAGACGGCTTTTTTGGCGGTGGCGGCGGTGAGGGTGACAACGCCAAGGAGGAAGGAATACTCGACGGCGGCTTTGACAGATAAGCCGACGATGAGGCCGCCGCAGATGGTCATGAGGGAGCGGGAGGTCCCGGGCCACATGGCGATGCATTGGAGAAAGCCGATGAAGAGGGCGGATTGCCATGCGAGGCGTAGGATATCACGGCCATTGCCGCGCGGCGGATTTTTGCGGCGGTAGCTAACGGTCCATAAGATGCCGAAGCCGCCAATGATCCATGCGGCGATGACGGGCCAGAGGCCGAAGAGTTTTTCCTCGATGATATCGTTGAGTAGAAAGCCGAGAACAGCTGCAGGAAGGAAGCCGACGATGATGGCGATGGCGAGTTTTAGGCCTTCTGGGTCTTGGCCGAAGACGCCTTTGATCATTTTGATGACGTGCTTCCAGTAAAGTCCAAGGACGGCGAGTATGGCACCGCCTTGGATGCAGATGGCGAAGCAATCGGCAGCGAGTTTATCGATATCAGAGGCGGTGCCGATGTGCATGAGCCGCTGGGCTACAATGAGGTGGCCGGTGGAGGAGACGGGAAGGTATTCGGTGATACCTTCGATGAGGCCGAGGAGGATTGCTTGCCAGATTTCCATAAGTTAAGTGTTCGGGCGCGGACTGTGGATTTCAGGATGCAGACTGGCAAGCGGGGAACGGGTCTTTTCTATTGTAAACTGCCTGAGCTAATGAAAAATGTGGTGATGGCAGTCGGGAATGCGTTTCATCAAGTTACTGTTTTTCTGGAAAAAGGCTTGGATGGAGCTCGGCGGTGGGTTTGGAGAATTTTTCAGAAGAACGAGCCGAAACAGATTGCGGTATATATGGGATACGCTCATGAGGGCTTGGTGTTGGTGCAAGGGCGGGTGCTGGCGGACAAGCCGGGGAGGGGGGCCGCTGGAAGAAGATGGCTGGTGGCAGAATCTAAAAAATACGTGGCGTAGGTGGGAAAGTGATGAGGTGCCGTTTGTGAATGTGCAGCTGAAATACGGTGAAGAAGTGGTAGAGGTGCAGACGGATGAAGAGGGATATTATCAGGTAGAGCTCCCGGCGAAGGGCGGGGATGACGAGCGTCTTGAGTGGCAAGAAGTGGAGGCTGAGTGTAGGGGTGTGCGGGCGACGCATCGCATTTTAGTGCCGCCGCGTAGGCCGGAATTCGGTGTGATTAGTGATTTGGATGACACGGTGATTCATACGGGTATTACGAGTATTTGGCTGGCTGCGAAGTTGACATTTTTGGAGAATGCGAAGACGCGCCAGCCGCTGGAGGGCGTGGGTGTGCTGTATCAGGAAATGGTGAGGGGTTTGGGAAATTTTCAGAGGAACCCAGTTTTTTATATTTCGAGTTCACCATGGAATTTGTATGATCTTTTGAAGGATTTCCTGAAGATGAATGAGATCCCGGCGGGGCCGATGTTGTTGAGGGATGTGGGGCTGGACCGGACGAAATTTATTAAGGAGAAAGGGCACGGGCATAAATTTCGGAAGGCATTGCGGTTGTTAGACGATTTTCCTGAGGTGAAGTTTTTGTTGATCGGTGATTCTGGGCAGGAGGATCCGGAAATTTATGCAGATGTGGTAAGGGAGCGGCCAGGGCGAGTGAAAGCGATTTATATCCGTGATATTGATGAGGGGGTAGGTAGTGAGCGGGGGGAGCGGGTGATGAAAGCGAAGGAGGCAACGGAGGGGATGGGTGTGCCGATGATTTTCGCGCAGGATAGTAATGTCATCGCGGAGCATCTGATTGGGCTGGGGCTGCTAGATGGTTCAGCTTTGTTGGCGGTAGAGGAGGAGGTGGTGAAAGATCACGGGAGGAAAGATGTGCTGGGTGAGGTTGTGGATGCGGTGGGGGAGGTTGATTGATTGGGTGAATGGTGGTGGCTTCTATTTGATGCTTGGTTTTGGGGGGCTTTCGGAGCTTGAATGGTGGTGGTGCGTGTATTTTTGCTAACAGGAGGGATTGCTACGGGGAAATCTAGTGCGGTCGGTTATTTTCAGAAATATTTGGAAGGTTTGGTAGTTTTTGACTGCGATGAGGCGGTTAAGGGGCTGTTGCGGGAGGAGGGGGTGATTGCAGAGATTGTAGAAAAATTTGGCGATGAGGTCTTGGATGAGGATTCGCGAGAGTTTTCGAAGGATCAGCTGCGGACGCTTGTTTTTGGGGATGAGGCGAAGCGATTGTTGCTGGAGAAGATTTTACATCCGAGGGTGCGCAAGGAATGTCTTGCACTTTGGCAAGAGGCGGATACACAAGGTGCCCGGTGCTTTCTTGCGGATGTGCCGTTGCTATACGAGACAGGTTTTCATCTCGATCACGATCAAGAGTTGGTCGTGGCGACATCGCGACAGACGCAGATTTCACGATTGAAGGTGAGAAATGGCTGGGACGATGAACTGGTGGAACGTGTTCTCGCTGCGCAATTGCCCTTGGAAGAAAAAACTGCACGTGCGGATGTTGTTTTTTGGAACGATGGCGATCCTGCAACATTGGAAGCGCAAGTCCGGCGATTTTGCCGATCAATTTCACATTCACCTATGCCCGAAACTACTACTGAAAAGAATCCGAAGAAGAAGCCTGATGCAGATGAGTCTGAGGAAGTGGTGGATAAATCGGAGAAGGAAGAGCTAAAAGAAGAGCCACAGAAATTTCCTGTGCCTGAGGCGGTGGACCTGAATGCATTTCGGAAAAAACCGTTAGCAGAGCTTCAAAAGATCGCGGCGGAGCTGCCAGTAAGGATTCAGGGTGGGATTACGAAGGCGCAGCTGGTTTATGAGGTGATTTGTTTTTATACGGCGAATGGGACGGAGGTGACGTGTGAGGGGGTTGTGGAGTTTGGGAAGGACCATTTCGCGATGATACGGGATCCAGAGCGGTCTTTCCGGCCAGGGCAGGATGATATTCATTTGGGCGGCCCAGTTCTGAACGATACGAAGCTGCGCAATGGGCAGCTGATCAAAGTGAAGGTGAGAACTCCGGTGCAGCGGGACAAGTTTTTGACGACGCTAGAGATTTTAGAGGTGGAGGGGCAGCCCTTTGAGAAATGGGAAGAGCCGAAGGAATTTGAGAAGCTCACTCCGATGTTTCCAGATAGCCGGATTCATTTGGAAGGGGAAGGGACTGAGTATCTTGGCGTGCGGATTATTGATTTGATTGCACCGTTAGGGAAGGGCCAGCGTGGACTGATTGTGGCTCCACCGCGTGGCGGAAAGACGATTTTGCTGAAACAGATCGCGAAATCGATCAAGGCGAACAATCCGAAGGTGGAGTTGGTAATTTTGTTGCTCGATGAGCGGCCAGAGGAGGTGACTGACTTTGAGGAAACGGTGGAAGCGCCGGTGTATGCTTCAACTTTCGATGAAACACCGCGGAGGCATGCGCAGGTGGCTGATTTGGTGATTGCGCGGGCGCAGCGGATGGTGGAGCAGGGTAAGCATGTGGTTCTTCTGTTAGATTCGCTAACACGTTTAGCGCGTGGTCATAATTCTGCGATGCAGGGCGGGCCCATTGGGTCTGGGCGTGTGTCTCCGGCGGCTTTGCAGAAATCTAGGAAGTTTTTCGGCACAGCGCGGAATATCGAGGATGGAGGCTCTCTGACGATTTTAGCGACAGCTCTTGTAGAGACTGAATCGCGGCTCGATGACGTGGTTTTTGAGGAGTTTAAGGGCACTGGAAATATGGAAGTTCGCTTGGATCAGGAACTGGCAGAGCGGCGGGTGTATCCTGCGATTCACATTCCGCAATCGGGCACGAGAAACGATGATCGCCTGTATCATCCAGATGAATTTAAGAAGGTGATTGATGTGCGTAAGCAGCTGTCTGCGTTGCCGATTGGTGATGCTTTGGTGACATTGTTGGATAATTTGAAGCCTACGAAGACGAATGCGGAGTTTTTGTTGAGAGGGCTGAGGTAGGCGCAGGACTCGGAAAATGTGTGAATTCGGGAGAGGGTTACTATCCTTGCTTGCCAAGATGCGTGTGGAGCTTTTGTATCTAGATATCTTATGAGTTCCCCCGAGCAAATTGTCTGTAAGCCTACTCCTTGGTTCACTTTACGGGCAGTGGCGATGCTGGTGATGTTCAGTGTGTTTGCAGTCCTATTCTATATTGATGGGACGACGGGATACCGGGAGGATAATTTAGAATACTATGTTCATGAGACTTTTCCCAAGGCTACATCAGCGTTTGCAAGTCAGAATAAAGAGGGGGATTTGACGCCAGAGAAATGGGCGGAGTATGTGGCGATGCAGACGGTGGATTTCCCGGAAGATCCAGCGTTGATTCCGGAGGGGACGGAAACGCCAATGCCATGGCCTGAGGTGCTGGCGGATTATGAAAAGGTGAAGCCATTGCAGCATAATTTGCTGTGGCAAGAATACTCGGAGGAGCACAAGCTGAGTTCTAAGCCGCCGGAGAAAGCTTTCTCTGCGAAGAAGATCGGGGAGCAGATCATCGTTTTCTACATTTGTCTGGCGTTGGCATTGGTAACTTTATTTTTCTTATTGCGGACGACTCGGCGCTCTTTAAGGGCAGATGATGAAGGGATTGTTACGGTGAAGGGCACGCGGGTGCCTTACGCAGATATGAAGCGCTTAGATCTGCGGAAGTGGGCTTCGAAAGGTATCGCTTTTATTGATTACGCAGGGGAAAGCGGCAGTGGAAGGGCGCGGATTGATGGGCTTACGTATGGAGGGTTTAAAGAGGAGCGCGATGAGCCGGCGGAGAGGCTGATGGAGCGAATTCGCGCGAATTTCTCAGGTGAATTGGTAGAATATTCTACGGAAGAAGAGGAGACTGAGAAAGTGGATGGGGAGCGGCCAGATGGTGAATCCGCTTGAAAACAGGAAATAAGGATAAGAAAATGCTTTTTCATAGTTGCCAAGCCTACCTTCTGCAAGGATACCCGTTTCCCTGCAACAACACACAAACACGGAATTTTATGTCAGATAAATCAATCGAAGAGCGAGTAAAAGATATCATTGTAGATCAATTAGGCGTGAGCGCTGATCAGGTAACTCCTGAAGCAAAGTTCGTCGAAGACTTAGGCGCGGACTCGCTCGATACAGTTGAGCTTGTGATGGCTTTGGAAGAGGAATTCGATGTGGAAGTGCCTGACGATGAGGCTGAGAAACTTCAGGCAGTGAAGGACGTAGTTTCGTTCATCAGCAGCAAAGTCAGCTAATCTCGGATAGAAACAGACTTTTGAAGGGTGGTGGCCGATGGGTTACCACCCTTTTCTTTGCGTTTTTGCAGGAATGGGGCGATGGTGCGCCCACGGGCTTGATTTTCTCCTCCGCTAAATTTTCCTAATCTATTTTTCTTATGCCTTCCCAAGACGATATTCAGTATGCGATGGAGACGACCCGTGTTTTACATGAGCCGGATCATCGAATTCAGACTTTTGGAGAAACTCGTTTTGAGTTTCAGCTTTTGAGTGAGCCGATGGACCAAGTGGGCAAGGTGCGGGTGCGAACAGGTGAGGTAGAGGCGATGAAACCGCGCATTTTGCGGCCTGAGCCGTATCGCGATGTAGAGCTTGAGGGATTTGATGAGAATGCGCGGGCTCGATTTGATGCAATGGTGGAGAAGTTCAAGGAGGAGGGGCGCGATTTAGCATTTCTGCAGTATGGTTTTCGTTTTCGGCGAGGTGCTGTGAACGAGGAACTACTGCAGGATACGATAGAATCAGTGCGGGAGAAGGTGCTGGAGGATATACGGCGTAGTGGAAATCCGGCGCGAGCGATTATTGAAGGTGTGGATGATACTTGGGAAATCTCGGTGCTGAAGTTTTCTTTCGATATGATTTTAAAGTCTCATGAGATCAATGCCTTTGATTTTAAACGCAAAGGTCTATTTTAGTATGAATTGGCGTTTGCAGAAATCCCGGGACTAAGCACCATACAGCCCTGTGAGTTTCCGTTTTATGATCCGGATTGCGGCCGGTTTGGCTGTTGCCGTAATCGTTGGGGTTACTGCAATGCTAACGTATCATGTAACGGTGTCTCCGCTGGGGGGGATTTTTGAACGGCTGGTGCCTAAAGCGGGAGGAGTTTTGGCAAAGGGCACAGAGGAAGGATTTGCCGCAGCTCTGGATGCTGCTGAGATGCCAGACTTTGACCCGGGAGATCGGGTGTTTCAAAAGGCACACGAGTTCATTGCGCTGAATGAAGTTGAGAAGGGGCGGGAGAAGTTGATGGAGATCGTGACGGTGTTTCCGTTTTCGCCTGTGGCGCCTAAGGCACGGCGGATTTTAGGAGATATGAACCTCGATGAGATCCTTTCGAGCGATTTCACCGAAGGCAAATCGAAGTATACAGTGCGTAGTGGAGACTCATATTTTGCGATCGCGGGGCGTAATGACACGACGCTTGATATGATTATGCATCTGAATCGCATGTTTGAGCTCGAAGGTTTGCAGCCGGGAGATGAATTGCTGCTGATGCCCTTGAATTACCGAGTTCTCATTGAGCCTGAACGAAATTCAGTTTCTTTGTGGGATGGAGAGCGTTTTGTGACGGAGTATCCAATTATGAATTTGAAAGGTACGATACCCTCGAACCGGAAAACGGAGATTGCTTCACGGAGTTCCACGATTGAAGGGAGGTCAGTTTCGCCAACTCAAGAGAAGTATCGATTTGCAAGCCGCTCAATAGTATTAAAGGCACCGCCAATTCAGATTTTCCCGTTTGTGGAGGGCCAGAAGGAGCCGATGGCAGGGATTTATCTGCGGTCTGTAGATTTGGAGGAATTGTATTTGCTTACGCGGAATGGCAATGTGGTGGAGATCCGCACTGCAAAGAAATAGGTGATTTGCGGTTTCCATAGAGCTTGCTTTGTTTGTAGGGTTTCGCCTATCAAGCCCGTCCCGAAGTAAGTTTCGTTGAGAGAGGCTGAGATTCGTATCTAAGACCGTATGCAATTGCTCGAATTTGAAAAACCCGCTGCAGAACTTGTCAAAGAGTTAGAGAAGCTTCGTGCGAAGTCTACCGGGCAGGATGTCGATCTGAGTAATGAGATTCAGACAATGGAGGGGAAATTGGCGGAGCTGCGCTCGCGGATTTATGAGAATTTGACGCCGTGGCAGAGGGTTCAGATTGCGCGGCATACCCAGCGGCCATTTATGCTAGATTATGTTGCCTTGGCTTTGACTGATTTTACTGAGTTGCATGGTGATAGGCACATTGGCGATGACGCTTCCATGCCGGGCGGATTTGCGAAGCTGGGCGGACGCCGGTGCGTGGTTTTGGGGCACCAAAAGGGGCGGGATACGAAGGAAAACTTGAAGCGGAATTTTGGCTCTGCGCACCCGGAAGGTTATAGGAAGTCATTGCGCCTGATGAGGTTGGCCGAGAAGTTTTCGATGCCGGTAATTGCTTTGATTGATACGCCGGGGGCTTTTCCGGGAATTGGTGCGGAGGAGCGGAATATTGCTGAGGCGATAGGATACAATCTCAGGGAGATGATGCTTCTTAAAACTCCGATTGTGGCGGTAGTGATAGGAGAGGGCGGCTCGGGAGGGGCGTTGGGAATTGGTGTGGCGGATCGTGTTTTGATGATGGAGAATGCTTACTATTCAGTCATTTCGCCGGAAGGTTGTGCAGCGATTTTGTGGAAGCACCGAAAGCATGCCCCAGAGGCGGCGGAGGCGATGAAGTTGGTTGCGCCGGACCTTTTAAAGTTAGGCCTAGTTGATGATGTTATTCCCGAGCCATTGGGAGGTGCGCATCATGATCATAAGAAGACGGCTGAACATTTCGGTGAGGTCGTTTCTAAGCATTTAGACCATTTATGTGATCTTTCAACTGAGCAACTCCTCGAAGAAAGATATCAAAAGTTCCGTAAATTTGGCGAGTGGAACGAGGTCTAGGGATTCCGTATTTCCTTGGCTTCGTGGTCCACTGGGTTGCTTAATTCCCGCGAAAGAATCATGGTCAGTCGGGCAAGCTAGATAGCTTTGCTCCCTCTTTAAAATTGAGGCAGATCAGTTTTTTCGTCGGTGCAAGGTACGCTGACTTATACCAACGGGCACCGGGACTGAAGAGCAACGCTGTCATCCGGAAAAATGCCCGGCTATTCTCATGCCCGAAGGCTGCTTTAAAAAACCTTCAATATACCAATCGTCCAGAAGTTTTTCGATTTTGGTATTGGGTCCTAAAATTGTGTCTGGACGAAAGGGTGGGGTGCCTAACCCAAGTTTTTTTGGTGTTCGGGGTTGTATGCTTGGGGGAGGATGCGAGAGTGCGGAGGTTGTATGAGGAAGCGGTATTTAAAGATGGTGAGGAGCAGTTACCGGATGCTTCGTCACAAGCGGCTTCGGCACCGAGGGTGGTGGCGGCGGTTGACTGCGCCGTTATTTGACAGGCAGCTTTGGGTGCCTTGTCGGGATACGGTTGCTTCGGGTTTAGCGGTGGGTTTCTTTTTTTCGATGATGGCGATGCCGTTTCAGATGATTGCTGCGGCGTTGATCACGATGCGTTTTCGGGCAAATATTCCGTTTGCGATTGCGGGTTGTTGGATTTCAAATTTGGCGACGCATATTCCGATTTGGGTGGGTCAGGAATGGTTGGGTGATTGGTTGCGCGAAAAGGTAGGGGTGCCGATGCCGGAGTTTTTGACTAAATCCGCTATAAATATACCGGAGTCTTGGGAGAAATTCTATGTGGATACGTGGTTGGGTGCGAAGATGCAGGGGACTTTGGGGGTGGCGTTACCGGAGAGTTTGAATGCGGCGAGTTTCCTTTTGGGAACAATGGTATCAGGTCTGTTATTGGGTTTGTTGGCGTATCCATTGGTGCATGGGTTGGCGCTGATTATGCCGCATTATTTGCCGGTGATTAAGAACCGAAGTGAGAAGTATAGGGCGCGCCGCGAGAGGGTTTAGCCGCTTTCTGGTAGACTTTGGAGGGCGCTTGGGGGTCATATTTCCGCTGACATGATTCCGAACGTTCTCGCAGAAAGATATTCCTCCGCTGGTATGAATGAAATTTGGTCCGCAGAGGGTCGGATTTTGCTGGAGAGGGAATTTTGGATTGCAGTGATGAAGGCGCAGAGAGATCTGGGACTGGAAGTATCTGAGGAGGCAATTTCAGCTTATGAGGCGGTGAAAGATCAGGTGGATGTGGCATCTATTATGGCGCGTGAGCGAGTGACGCGGCACGATGTGAAGGCGAGGATTGAGGAATTCAATGATTTGGCTGGATTTCAGGAGATACACAAGGGGCTGACGTCACGGGATTTGACTGAGAATGTGGAGCAGCTGCAGGTTTTCCGGGGTTTGTTAGTGATTCGAGACAAGACGGTGGCGGCTTTGGTGCGTATGCGGGCGCGGGCGCAGCAGTGGGATGATTTGATGCTTACGGCGAGGACGCATAATGTTGCGGCGCAGCCTACGACTTTAGGGAAGCGGATTGCGATGTTTGGAGAGGAGCTTTTGATGAGTTTGCAAGGCTTAGAGGAGTTGATTGGGACTTATGCAGTGCGAGGTTTGAAGGGGGCGGTGGGCACGCAGATGGATCAGCTTTCGCTTTTCGAGGGAGATGTTACCAAGGTGGCAGAGCTGGAAAAACGCGTTGTGGAGCATTTAGGGATGCCGGCGCAGTGGACAAATGTGGGGCAGGTTTACCCAAGGTCGTTGGATTTGCGGGTGGTGAGTGTTTTAACTGAATTAGCGAGTGGACCTTCGTCGTTTTGTAAGACATTGCGGCTTATGGCGGGCAATGAAACGGCGAGTGAGGGTTTTGCGCCGGGGCAGACTGGATCGAGCGCGATGCCGCACAAGATGAATTCTCGCTCGTGCGAGCGGGTGAATGGTTTCCACGTGATACTCAAAGGCTATCTGGCCATGGCGGCCGGGCTAGCTGGGGATCAGTGGAATGAAGGTGATGTGAGCTGCTCAGTGGTGCGCCGGGTGATGCTGCCGGATGCTTTTTATGCACTTGATGGGATGTTTGAGACCTATCTTACAGTTTTGGATCAGATGGATGCTTATGAAGCGGTGATTGGCGCAGAGACTGCGAAGTATCTGCCATTTTTAATGACTACTACGGTAATGATGGAGGCTGTGAAACGCGGTGTGGGCCGGGAAACTGCGCATCGTGTGATCAAGGAGCATGCGGTGGCTACTGTAGCGGATATGCGGACGGGGGAGATCTCTCGGAATGATTTACTTGAGCGTTTAGCTAAGGATGAGCGGCTTGGGCTGAGTGAGGCAGAGCTTCAGGTGATATTGGAACGCGGAGATCAGCAGGTGGGTGCGGCCAAGGCGCAGGTGAAAGTGTTTAGTGATGCGATCAAAAGCTTGGAGGCTAAATACCCTGACGCGGCCGCGTATGTGCCGGGAGGAATTCTGTAGAAACGTGGGTAGGGGTGGGTTCTAAATCCCATTCTCAGCCACCGGTGCGAGGGCCTTTTTTCTTGGGCTTCTCAGGGGTGACATTGCGCATGCCTCCAGCGCCGCCTTTGGCTTTTTGCGCTTTTTGCATCTCGGCTTGTTTTTCTGCCATGCGCTGCACCCATGATTTCTTCACATCGGCACCTTTTTTGACGACGAGCTCAGGCTCTGGCATGCGGTTCATGAGATAAGTTTGGCCGATAGAGAAGATGTTTTGAGTGGTCCAATAAAGTGCTAGGGCAGAGGCGTAATTGTAGCAGAAAAAGAAGAACATGAGGGGCATCAGCATCATGATGCGCTGTTGCATTTTATCGCCAGTTTTTGGCATGAGGGCCATCTGAATGGCGCTGGTGCCGGCCATGACGATGGGAAGAAGGTTGATGGGAATACCTGCGAGCTCGGCGATCGTGTCGGGTTGGGAAAGATCATCGACCCATAGGAATGGCTGATTGCGCAGCTCAACGGCGTAATCTAGCATTCGGAAAAATCCGAAGAAAATGGGGATTTGAATGAACATGGGCAAGCAGCCACCGAGCGGATTGATGCCGTATTTCCGGTAGAGGCCCATCATCTCGGTATTGAGTTTATTGGGATCGTCTGAGTGCTTTTCCTTCAGCTCCTTCATGATGGGCTGGAGCTTGGACATGCGTTTCATCGATTTGGTGGACTTCGCATGAAGTGGCCAGATCACGACGCGGACGATGAGGGTGAGACAGATGATGGCGAGGCCCCAAGATTCATGGGCAGAAAGTTGTGCGAGGCCCGTGTGGAGGAAGTTGAGCAGCCAGTTGAGCGGGCGGGATACCCACCAGAAAAAGCCGTATTGCATCAGCTCACCCCAGCCGGTGCCAGTGCCTTCGGTATTGTCCAGCTTGCGGAGCATGGTGTTTGCCTTCGGGCCGGTGAAGATATCGTAGTTGAGAGTGACGGGCACACCAGTTTCCAGCACTTTTTGGGGCAGCGAGATGGCTGCGCGGACTGCGGTGAGAGACTTTTGGTTTTCTAATAGGGTGACTTTGGAAGGTTTTCCCCAGACAGGTGTTTCAGAGGCTACTTCGGGCCGGATTACTGTGGTGAAAAACTGGTCCGCCACACCTGCGTAGAGGACAGTCTCGCCAGAGGGGCTGGAGATGAATGATTGCTCTGATGAGAACATGCCACCGGTAAATTTTCCGGTATTTTTGAAATGCATGTCTTCGCCTTCATACCAAAAGAAGCCGGTATGGGATGGGCGCTCATTTTGATAGAGCGGTGAAGCTTCGCCGAGGTAGAGATCGTATTGTGAGAGATCGAAAGAGGTGGGATTTGAGTTTTCTAAGGTAAGAGAAAGCTCTAGGAAGTATTCAGCACCGGGTATGTCGTCTTTTTCTAGGCTGAAGGATTTCTTCGCGATGATGCCGGTGGGTAATTTGGCGATGAAAACGGCGCGTTTGCCGGATTCCGATTCATTTTCAGCATAGCTGTAGGAAGTGCTATCGATGACTTGGCCAGGGCCGACTAAGGCGCCGATGGCCCCGCCGCCTTTGCGATTTAACCTGACTAGGGAGTCTTCGCCGATGTTCCGTTGATCTTTTAGCTCCACATATTTGACGCCGCCGCCGAGCGTAGAAAGGGTGAATACGGCTTTATCTGTCTCAAGGGTGAATAGTTCCTCAGTTGTCGGCGGGGGAGGTGTTTCGACAGTGAGGCCGGCTACTGGATCGGCTGTTGATTCTTCGATTTCCTCTATTCCAGAAGCGATCCTTTCGGCTTTTGCCTTTGCTTCTCGTTCGCGTTGCTCAGCTTGGTTTTTCGCGGAGAAATGGATATTGAGCGCGATCAATACGCCACAGATGGCGAGGATGATCCAAGTTTTACGGTCGTACATGATAAGGTGTTGAGATAGGACGAAGTAGGCTTGCGGCCAAGTGGGGGGTGCGCTGCTTAGGGCCTTATTGGGTGGTGGTCAATCCGAAGAAATAGCAAATGCTGCTATACTTATGTAGTTTGTGAGGTGCGAGAGGTGGGTGGGATCTATTTCAGGAGTCCGAGGCGCCGTAATTGCTTCGTCCAATCCGCTTTAAGTTCTGTGTAGGTAGCGTTGGCAGCGCCATTGCGGGCAATAGTGACAAGGTAGCGTTGATGATTTTCGATGAGAGGGGTGTGCTCTTGCAGAAGTGCGCGGAGACGGCGGCGTATGAGATTCCGATCATGCGCCATCTTTGCGGAGCGCTTACTTGTGATGAAAGCAGCCCTGAGATGGGGTGTGGCGGCGTCTTCCAAGGTGGAAACGATGACAAAACGACCGGCTTTCGAGCGCCCGTTTTTGCGTATACGAGAAAAATCCGCTGCCTGCGTGATACTGCGGGAGCGGGGAAATTTCATGGAAGGCGGGCAGCGGCTAGCCCATTTTTAGACGGGACTTCACCCGCATGAGATTAGCGGCCGTGCTGCACGGTATGGCGCTTGAAGTGGATCTCAGCACCTTTTGGAATCAGGCGCTTACGACCTTTTTGGCGGCGGCGTTTGATGCAATCTCTACCTGCCTTTGTGGACATACGAGCGCGGAAACCGTGCTGTTGTTTACGGGTGCGTTTGGATGGCTGGTAGGTGCGAAAGCTCATGGCGGTAGTTGTAAATTTGTTTGCGCCGGGAGGGGCGTGGGGGCGGGACTTTAGGGAAGCTCGTCCTCTTGTCAATGCAGCAGTATCATGATTTTACGAAAAATATGCTTTGCCGGCCAGAGATGGTGGTTAGAACCTTAGGGGACCATGGCAGCTTCTCAAAATATCATCGCACTGGTGTATGATTACGATCAGACATTGAGTCCCAATTACATGCAGGATGATGTGTTGTTTCCGAAGTTTGGGATCGATCCGGCGCAGTTTTGGGCGAAGTGCAATGCTCTGGTAAATGAGCAGAAGTGGGATGGGGAGTTGGCGTATATGAAGTGCTTACTGGATTATTTGGGGATGGACCAGGTGAGCAATGCGATGCTGCAGGAGCTTGGGGGAGGGCTGAAATTTTTCCCGGGCTTACCGGAGTTATTCGAGGATTTACCAAAAGCGGCTCTGCGTCCGGAGCATGAGATTGCGGGAATCAAAGTGGAGCACTATATTATTTCCTCGGGGCTGAAGGCGCTTTTGGAGGGCTCTCGTTTGAAGCCTTATGTGAAGGAGATGTTTGGCTGTGAATTTGGTGAGAACGCGGAGGGCCATATCAGTTTTCCGAAGCGAGTGATTTCTCACACGACAAAGACTCAGTTCCTTTTCCGGATTAATAAGGGTCTCTTACGGTATGACCAAGATGTGAACGATCATATGCCGCCGGAGCAGAGGCCGATTCCATTTGAGAACATGGTGTATGTGGGCGATGGCCCGACGGACGTGCCTTGTTTTACCGTTCTGCTGCGGAATGGTGGGCATGGTATTGCGGTTTACAACCCGGACGACGCTTCGGGGAAATCGTTTCGAAAATGCTATCAGCTCAGCACGCATGCAGGCAGGGTAAAGCATATTGCGCCGGCGGATTATCAAGAGGGCTCGCACTTATGGCTTTTGCTCAAAGAAATGGTTACTGAAACGGCGGATCGGATTATGCGGCGGAACACCGAGGAGTTGGCGAATTCTACCGTTGCGGCGCCGAAGTTCTAGAGGGTAGTAGTTAGAATTTCAGAAATAGTAATCTTAGTTGGCAACTGGGAGATCGGTCTTTAGTCTCCGCACTTCATGTCAGATAAGACACATTTTCATTTTACAGGGATATGCGGGACAGCGATGGGTGCTGTGGCGGCGGCGATGAAGCAGCGGGGATTTCAAGTCACGGGAAGTGATATGAATGTGTATCCCCCGATGTCAGATTTCTTGAGAGGGGAGGGGATCGAGATCGCAAAGGGATACGCTGAAGAAAACCTGCCAAGCGGGGCCGATGTGATTGTGATAGGAAATGCAATTTCGAGGGGGAATCCGGAAGCGGAAGCGGCTTTAGATAGAAAGCTTTTATATCATTCTCTCCCAGAGGTGATGAAGGAGCATTTCCTCCGAGGGAAGAGGAATTTCGTAGTTAGTGGGACGCATGGAAAGACAACTACGTCATCAATACTGACGTGGCTTTTCAAGGCAAGCGGCAGAGAACCGGGCTTTATGATTGGTGGTTTACCAAAGAACCTAGGATGCGGCGGTTATTTTCCTGATACCGAAATCAACGTTCTCGAAGGTGATGAATACGATACAGCGTTCTTTGATAAGCGCTCCAAGTTCCTGCATTATCTTCCTGAGTGTGTGATTGTGAATAATATAGAATTCGATCATGCAGATATATATAATGATGTAGAGGAGATTAAGCTAAGTTTCCGGCGTTTGTTATCAATTGTCCCTCGAAATGGGGTGGCATTTGTGAATGGTGATGAAGTCCATTGTTTAGATGTAGCTAAGAATGCGCCATGTCCGGTAGTCACGATAGGTATGGGGGCTGAGAATATGCTCACTATTACGGATGTTTCCTACGATACGTCTAGTAGCACGTTTTCTATTGATGGGGAGTCTTACACGATCCCGATGGCGGGAGAATTCAATGTGCGGAATGCGGCTATGGCAGTCTGTGCTGGGAAATTTGGTGGTTTGAGTGTGGCAGAACTTCAAAAAGGCTTGTTGACGTTTGAGGGCATTGCGCGCCGCCAAGAGCTGAAGGGAGAGAAGAACGGTGTGAAGGTGATTGATGACTTCGCGCATCATCCCACAGCTATAAGGCTAGCTATTCAGAGCCTACGACAGCTTTACCCGGGAGGGCGGCTATGGGTGCTTTTTGAAGCGCGCTCTAACACGACTCGCCGCTCGATTTTTCAGAAAGAGCTAGGAGAGGCCTTAGCCTTAGCCGATTTTGCTATAGTGGCTGCTATCGCAGATTCTAAGAATATTCCTGAGGCGGATCGGCTAGATCCAGCGAGGCTCTCTCAAGATATAGCCGCAGGTGGTGGCGAGGGCTACTACATTGAGGGCAACGAGGCGATCGTCGCCAAGGTGAAGGCAGGGGCGGAACCGGGCGATGTGATCGCTGTGCTTTCGAATGGTGGGTTTGGGGGTATCCACCAGCAGTTGCTAGATGCTTTGTGAAGGATCAATTGATAGGTGCAGTTGGTAATGCTGCACCACCTATTGCGACTAGCTCTTTGGTATATGTGCTATCTGCTTTTAGTCTTAAAATGCCAGAACCATATTTCGAAGTAAGGCTACTCGGAACGGAATTTGCATCAATGATCTCAGTTTCGTCATCATTATGGATGATCCAAGCATAGCCTAGGTAACGTGATCCGTGCTGAGCATATCCGCGGTTGTCATAAGACTTTGAAATTCGTTTTAGTTCCAAATCGCGTGAGCTTTGCGGGGCAATTTTTGGGATGACTAAAGTTTCACGGCTAAATATGTAAATATCTGACATGCTATCCACGGGTCTACCAAAAAACCATACTGTAATCTTGTTAGACATCGTTTCTTGGCTGGGACTGGGGTTTTGGATGGTGACGGTGGGTTCAAGGTTTACCCGTTTGTCATCGAAATCTTCTCGACCCGTTGTCCGTGCGGTTTTGCCAGTGTTTAAGGAAACTTCGTAGATTTGTGAAAGGTGGCCGCCTTCTTCAACCCAAGCAGCGATGGCAGTACGCGTCTCTTCGCTAAGGTCGGCGAGAGGTAAAGTGAATCTTTTCCGATCGCTCGAGCGCACTACGTCGACAGATTTTGAATCGGCACCGGTTAGAGTTGCTGAGAAAGAGCGACCTTTTGTGTCAACAATTTCCATTTTTTCTGCGAAGATAGAACAGGTGGCAAATGAGTAGAGAAATAGGGCCGATATAAGGTGTTTCATCGTGATGTGAGGGGGCAATCGATGGGGTATTAGCAGGTATCGTGCAAAGTTTGCAAGGAGCCATTTGTGACGAGCCTGACATGAAGTGCTACTTGTTTCAAAAGTGGACTTTACAAGCGTTTACGAAGCAGCCAAGTTTCTCGCCCGCAGCTAGCGGTCATCGGAGAGATGGCTGAGCTTGGTTTAAGGCACACGATTCGAAATCGTGCGTAGGGTTAAACCTACCGTGGGTTCGAATCCCACTCTCTCCGCCAATTCTGCTCTAAAGCCTAAAAATATCGTAGCTATCTTACAAGGCTGCCCAAGTGAGATTGAGAGTGGGATGAGAACCCCTTGCGCAGCAATCTTCTGGGTTCGACTGCTAGGTGAGCGTTAGCGAATAAGGCATTCCTTTCGCGACAGCGCAGACTGCAGAGCTGGAGCTTCAGCGTAAGCAATCCCACTCTCTCCGCCAATTCTGCTCTAAAGCCTAAAAATATCGTAGCTATCTTACAAGGCTGCCCAAGTGAGATTGAGAGTGGGATGAGAACCCCTTGCGCAGCGATCTTCTGGGTTCGACTGCTAGGTGAGCGCTAGCGAATAAGGCATTCCTTTCGCAACAGCGCAGACCGCAGAGCTGGAGCTTCAGCGTAAGCAATCCCACTCTCTCCGCCAATTCTGCTTTAACGCCTAAAAATATCGTAGCTATCTTACAAGGCTGCCCAAGTGAGATTGAGAGTGGGATGAGAACCCCTTGCGCAGCAATCTTCTGGGTTCGACTGCTAGGTGAGCGCTAGCGAATAAGGCATTCCTTTCGCGACAGCGCAGACCGCAGAGCTGGAGCTTCAGCGTAAGCAATCCCACTCTCTCCGCTAATTCTGCTCTAACGCCTAAAAATATCGTAGCTATCTTACAAGGCTGCCCAAGTGAGATTGAGAGTGGGATGAGAACCCCTTGCGCAGCAATCTTCTGGGTTCGACTGCTAGGTGAGCGCTAGCGAATAAGGCATTCCTTTCGCGACAGCGCAGACCGCAGAGCTGGAGCTTCAGCGTAAGCAATCCCACTCTCTCCGCTAATAGATTTGCAGAAACCTACAATAAGATTTGATCTGAAGGTTCTGGTAGCTCATTGGGTAATGGTTGAGCATTGGCATATAGATCATCCACGTCTCGCTAGCACAGTTTACCGAAACGGATCACCAGTGGGGGTAGCTAATGTTTTCTTTTTAGGAAATATTTGTTCGCTTCAATTTTCCACTTTAAACTCATGACTTCTTAAGCGGAAGTTAAGAAGTATGATCGTCCATCCGAGGCATGCGTAACCTATGTGGACGTGTTGTAAAGACATGGCAATCGCCGAACTTTTTGTTTCCGATCGCCCGGTAGCAGGGTCATACCAAATAAGTGTTTCTTTCCCTAAATCTCCTTTCTCTGTAAGTAAAAGACTGACTGGCTGACTGGATTCCAGCCATCTCACGTATCTACTTTGTAAGGAATTTCGATTTGTGTAATAAAGATGACAGGTTTCTAGCAAGATAGGTCGATACCTTGGGATCCACTTCGGCGTTGATCTTGAATATTTTACCCAACTAGATCCGAAGCGGTTTTGCATGTCTTTGTTTTCGGACCAACGGGCTAGACCTTCAGAGTATACAAAACCCACGAGAGCTAGCATCGCTGGCCATGGACTTGCGATTAGGAATGATGCGATGAGTAGCAGAAGGGTCATAGAAAGTTGCATAGGGTTTTGCAGGTAGGAGTAAATTCCATGAGTTACGAGTTGCTTTGGCGGCTCGAAAGGAACAGGTGTTCCCTTTCCGCCAGATGCGAGGTCGTTGAGTGCGATCAGTCCGACAAGGGTAGATAGTGCGAATAACGAAGTAATAAGGATTTGCAGAATTACAGGTATAGCGTCCAAGGTAGCAAATAGATGATCGAGGTCATCTATCTCGTAAGCGGTAGGAATACCCAGGAGTATTCCGCCAAACGTAAGCGCTAACATCGCACATCTGATATGTAATCGTGAGCTTTGTGCAGTCCATTTGTAGAAATATATGGCAGGTATCAGTAGGACAATGATGCTCACTAGTTCGTATATATACCAATCACCATTTAAGATGAGCAAAGGAGCCAATTCAGGCATCAAACGAAGGTCGATGCATAAAAGTATTATGATCGAGAGCCAAGGCCGATCACCAACTGCTTTGCTCAGTAAAGGGCCTACAACACCCCATGCAAAGACCCAACCAAGGTAGAGCGACAGTGGCATGGCTGCAAAATCTGTGCTGGTTTTCTGGAAGGACCAAAATTCGAAATGAACTGCACTTAAGTTGATCCATGGAAGCAAAGCAGCTACCCATAAAGTAGCATAGAGTAAACCAATACATTGTTTTTTCTTTGGCTTAACAAACCATAAGAGCAGTATTGAAACTAGCAAGGGAGCATAAAGGCAGGCAATTTGGATTGCTAAATTTCTATTCATCTAATCCTTATAGGTGCTTTTTAGAAAATATTTTCCGGCCAATTTTACGCCATGTCTTTGGAGAGGCTTGAAATACCACGCCGGATCCAGAAGGCGTTCATAGTTGATTTTCAAGGTGATTAAGGTTCCCTCTTCGACAGGCGTAAGATGCCACTCAGCGCTCTGCCAGTTCAGCCAATGGGCAATGTGGCTTGTGTCTTCAATTTTGCTTACTACAAAATGCTTCCCCTTCTCATTAGTTACTTTTGCAAGCAGGGTGCCAGGTGCTCCCTCTCCGCCAGCAAAATGTATACTCCAATTGTCTCCAAGATTAAGGCCGTCTCCCTTGATATGTTGTGGTTCCGGAAAACCAAGTTTGAGGAATATAGGAAGCTCATTCAAGTCAAAGCTTGGACCTAGAGCCAATAGTGCAATAGCCTCCTCAGTGTTAAGAGCGGTTGTATGGGTGATTGTAACAGTCTCATTTCGACCAAAAGATAGTAGGTCATTGATTCCCTCTATACTCATAAACAGGAGAACGGGAACCACCATGATTCGGAGATCCTTTTGCCACTGTTTACGAGCTCGTATGCTATCTAACACGATTCCCACAGTTATTCCGATGAAATAGAAGAAGGGAGCGGCCATCAATATACAAATGAATCCCTCTATGGCCAAGATCCCTAAAAGTAAAAGGAACAGTGTAATACCTTTCACAATTTTTCCTACCACCGTTCCAGCAGCGGGAAGGAAAGCCAGCATGATGGCCAAGAAAGTAGGAAGGCCGATAAACATCAGCGCGGTTTGTTCAAGATGTCCTATGACTAGTAAGCGGTAGGCGCATACGGCAACAGCCATAATAGCCACCACCAATGCAAACCATCTGGTCTTACGGGTCGGGAAGTTCTCTGCGGTACCGAGTTCTTGATCTTTCGAAAGACTTTTCACACATGCAGTATTTTCAGAAAAAAATGAAACACGCAAGAACTTTGAGTGCATAAAGGCCATTGGATCTCATTCAGAGTTTGTTAAAGGTCGGCTTAGATTGAATAACTTTGTGCCCAATTGATTACCTCAGTTTTCGTAGGCTCACTAGTTTGTATCCGTATGGGATGGCTTAGGGTAGTGCCTTATGTTTTTACTGGTGACAATTCTAGAGAGTGAGGCGAGGTTTCAAGGAAATGTTTACCGGGTTAGTAGAAGGTTTAGGGATTGTGCGGCGTTTGGAGGAAAGGGGGGAGCAGGCGAGGCTGGAGCTGGAGATCCCTTTTGGTGAAGAGTTAGTTTTGGGTGAGTCTGTGGCGGTGAATGGTTGTTGTTTGACGGTGGCAGAGCTAGCGGGAGGCGCCATCAGCTTCGATATACTTGCGCAGACAATGCGGGTAACTTCACTTGGAGAGTTGTCTGTCGAGAAGCAGGTGAATCTAGAGCGGGCATTGCGCATTGGTGATCGTTTAGGAGGTCATTTCGTGCAGGGCCATGTGGATCGAGTGGGCTATGTGGTCTCGTTACAGTCGAGTGGTAGTGATTATGTTCTAAAAGTTTCACTCCCAGATGAGGTGCGGCGGTTTTGCGTGGAAAAGGGATCGGTATGCATTGATGGAATTTCGCTGACGATTGCAGAACTGGATGAAACGACAGCGGTATTTTGGATCACGCCACACACGTATGCGCATACAAACATCAAGGGGATGAAGGAAGGTGATGCAGTGAATTTGGAAGCGGATATGTTAGCCAAGCACGTGGCGGCATTGATGAAATCCCAGTGAGTAACTTAAGTTTTTTCTTTAAGATTTTCACTTTGGAAGTGTGCGAGTAGGGTTTGGAAAGAAATGAGAGCTAGGTTGATCAAAGATTTCAGATTTGAAGCGGCGCATACCCTACCGTCGTTGCCGGAGGACCATAAGTGCCGGCAGATGCATGGGCATAGTTTCAAAATCGAGATTCATATTGAGGGTGAGGTCGATGAAACAGTTGGGTGGGTGTATGATCATAAACTGATCTCAAAAGCGATGAATCCGCTGCTGGAAAGGCTAGATCACTCTTATTTGAATGACATTGAGGGACTGGAGAGCCCGACCATTGAGATCATGGCTGCGTGGTTTTGGCGGAAACTGGCACCTGACCTCCCGGGGCTTACGGAGATTGTGGTATTTGAGACACCGACAGCGCGCTGTTCCTTTCGTGGTGAATTTTAATTCAAAATTTCTAGTGAAATAAACTTGCTTCTGCAGGCAGGATGTCAGAGTCTCCCGCCCCCAGCGCTACGGGACGTAGCTCAGCCTGGTAGAGCGCCTGCTTTGGGAGCAGGATGTCGTCAGTTCGAATCTGGCCGTCCCGACCATTTTCTGAGTGGCATAGAGATGTTTTCGCCACTCTGTTGTAGCTCGCCTAACGTACCGTTTATTCGGCTACGCCCAATTTTGATGCCCGCCTAAGATAAGGACTTGTCACCTTAAAGCGGGTTGTTTTTGGTTTTAGGTGGATTCTTTGTAGTTGGTTTTCCACTCGGCGAGCACTCCGAAAAAAGGTTACAGATACAGTTTGTCCGTGGTCGGATTGATCGCTATTCCTTCCAGAAGACCAATCGGCTCGTCGCTGCTGACGATACGCTCCTCATCCGTGCCATCCAGATTTGCGACGAACACCTCCCTGCCAATAAATGTTGACCAGTAGATTTTCCCGTTTCGCAGATCCAAGGTGACGCTTTCCGGGTCTCCACTGATGAGAATAAAGTTCTCTACATTTGATCCGTCGAGGTTGGCTCTCTTGATCAGATCCAGAGCGGAGTCCGCCCAATACATTTTCCCGGATGGGACGTCGAGGGCGATGCCGAAAGCATCTACATTACCGGTATCTACTAGCGTCTCCACGTCCGAGCCATCGGTATTGCTGCGCTGGATCACGTCGTTCTCACCGCGATCCGTCCAGTAGAGTTTTCCATTAACCGCATCGACGGCGATGCCGGAAGGATTCGAAAGACCGGTGACCAAGGTCTCGGCCTCCTCGTTTCGGTAAACCTGGATGGTTCCGGTTCCCGCCTCCGTCCAGTAGGTCTGGGCACGGCTTTCCAGGGATTGCAGAAGAAAGAGAACAAGTCCGATCATAGGGAGTTTCCGTGAGATGCCGGAAACGAGATCTTTGTTATGAGTGACTCGCATTGGCCATATATAGATTAGGAAAGAGGTATATTGCAAGTGTCTGCTATACTGGCACGCGTCAGATTAGTGTGAATCTACCACCCTGGTTTTAACGGTCACAGTCATCTGGATTTAGCCCAAAGGGCTTATGTGAATAGTAATAGGTTCTTCATCGCAACATAATCAGAGAAATGTTCAAACGAAGCACATGACCCGAATGGCGCTGTTTTAAATGGTTTTTCGGGACGAAAATAACGGCAATGGCTCCATGTCGCAAAGGGACGATTTATATCAGCCAGTGGTGGAACCCCTGGTATCCGGGGGTGGGCGAGTCCCGGGGCTTTGCCGCCGGGCTGGTATGAGTTGTCCCGATGGGACGTAAATACTTTAGGCTTAGCGTGCCGGGAACGCAAAAGGGGTCAGGCAGAGATCTGGGGCAGGTGCGTCATCGCGCCTTGAGTTTTGGGGGGTGTTTTGACTTGGTTATTGGGAAACTTTTGGAAGAGCGGCGGGGACGCCGCTTTGAACTCAAGGCGCGGGGGCGCACCTGCTCCTCATTCTTTGCTTGGATGTGTATTTCCGAGGGTATTATGTCGGATGGACGGGGGGGTTAGGTTTTGGCTGCGGATTTTTTTAGGACTCCGACGTAGGGCAGGTTTCTGTAGCGGCCTTGGTAGTCTAGGCCGTAGCCGACGACGAATTCGTCGGCGATTTCGAAGCCTACGTAATCGGCTTGGACTTCTTCGGCACGTTGTTTGTCTTTTGCTAGGAGGACGCTGGTGTGGACGGCGGTTGCGCCTTCGTCGGTTAGGCGTTTGCTGACGGCGGCGAGGGTGCGGCCGGTATCGAGGATATCATCCAGCAAGAGGATGTGTTTTCCTTTGACCTCGGGGAAAATACGATCGAGAAAATCGACTTTGCCAGAGCTTTCAAGGCCGCCGTGGTAGCTTGCTACATTGAGGCACTCGATGGATAACTCGCGCGGGATGCGACGTAGCAGATCAGCCGCAAAGACGAGGGCACCTTTGAGTAAAATGATTACGAGGATGGGCCCTGCTGGGAAGTCTCGATCCACCTCGCGGGCCATGGTTTCGATGCGTCTTTGGATGACAGCTTCATCAATCAACACGCGTTCGATATCTTCTTTCATGGGATAGACTTTCGATGCATCGACAATTTGGGGCGAGTCTTATCTTTGGCTTCGGATGAGTGAGGTTACTGGCTGGTTAGGGTAGGTAGCAGTTGACCTTAAGACTTGAGAGGTCTAGCAGGGTGCATGGATGCGTGGTCTGGAGCGGTTGGTTTGCCTTTGGTGGGTGCGGCGCTGCATCCGCTATTGGGGGCGATGGTGCAGAGGGCTACGAAGCTAGGTGTCAGCCTTTCGGTAATTCTGGGATTCGCAAATTTGATTACGCTGGGCGTTTTCGCAGTTTATTTGAAACCAGATTTTACAGCGGCGTTCGGGGTTTATGATGTCCTTGCGGTTGTAAACGGGGTGTTATTTTTTGGCGGGCAATGGTTTTCAGTGAAATCGGTAGCTAGGGGAGATCTAGTAGTTCATTCGTCGGCTCTCGGGCTGAAGGTGATTTTGGTAGCAATCTTATCGGCAGGTGTGGGCTTGGAGGAGGCTGGATTTGGATTATTAGGCGGGGCGATTCTTGCTGCGCTTGCGGTGTATTTGGTGGCAGGGGCGACTTTGGGCCGGTTGAAGGACAATTGGACTACTTTATGGCTTACGCTTATTGCCTGTGTGTTTTTTGCGGGAAACGATTTTATGACTGGGTGGAAGAGTCAGGAGGTTGGGGGTGCTAGATGGCTAATTTTGATGATGGGTAGTGCGGGAGTTCTTTCCGCTGGTGTTTTACTGCCACGTTTGAAGGAGGTTCTGAAGACGTTTCATAGTAAATCTACTGGTTTTCCAGTAGTTGGAGCAGGTTTCACTTTAGGATTCCAGGCTTTGTTTGTGAATTTGGCATTTAGCTGGTATCAGCAGCCGGCGTTGAGCAATATTGCGTTTAGCACACGGGGGGTGATGGCTGTGCTGTTTGTATGGCTAATTGTGAAGAAGGCGAAAGAGCCGCTTTCAGGCAGGCAGCTGGCAGGTGCTGCCTTGATGGTGCTAGCGCTGGGTTTAGTGCTGATTGAATGAGGTGGACTTATTTGTTTTTTCCCAATGAGTCTCGGAGTGCCACGGTGCGATTAAAAACGGCCCGCTCGCCGGGTTTATGGTCTATTTGATCTGTGGTGAAATAGCCAGTGCGCTCGAACTGGAAGGTGGTTTCCGGGGGTTCTTGTAGGAGTGAAGGTTCTACTTTTGCTTGTGTGTAGGTGACGGAATCAGGATTGATGACGCTCAGGTAGCCTTCGTCGGCGGAGTCTGGCTCGGCGACATTGAATAGCCGATCGTATAGACGTATCTCTGCATCTACGGCTTTTTCAGCGTCTACCCAATGGATGGCGGCTTTGCATTCTACGCCTTCGGGGGCGTCTTTGCCGGTGGTGTTAGGAAGTTGCTTTACAATTACTTCGACTATTTTTCCGCTACTATCTTTCTGGTAGGAGATGCATTGGATGATGGGGCCGCCACGGAGGCGGACGTATTTTTCGGGAGCTAAACGGAAGTATTTCTTCTCGGGAAATTCTTGGAAGTCATCGCGCTCAATGAAGATGGAGGATGAGAAGCTGATTGTGCGTTCACCAGCTGAGGGATTTTGTGGGTGGTTAGGGACTACTACAGATGCAGTGGGTTCATCATTGTAATTCTCGATGGTGATTTTCAGTGGATCTAGCACGGCCATTCTGCGCTCGGCTGTTGTATTTAAGTGGTCGCGGATTTCGTGTTCGAGGAGGGCAACATCTGTCATGCCATTGTATTTGGTGATGCCTATTCGTTTGCAGAAGTTGCGGACAGCTTCGGGCGGATAGCCTCGGCGGCGGATGCCGGAGATGGTGGGCAGTCGTGGATCATCCCATCCATCTACGAGTTTATCTTGGACGAGCTGCAGGAGTTTCCGCTTGCTCATGATGGTGTAGGAGAGATTGAGCCGGGCAAATTCGATTTGCCGAGGTTCTGAGGGCACAGGGCAGTTTTCTATGAACCAGTTGTAGAGGGGGCGGTGGTTTTCAAACTCTAGTGTGCAGAGTGAGTGGGTGATGTGTTCTTTGGCATCCTCAAGTGGGTGGGCGAAGTCATACATGGGATAGATGCACCAGCTGTCTCCAGTTTTGTGGTGAGGTTGGTGCATGATGCGATACATTACAGGATCGCGCATGTTCATGTTGGAGGAGGTGAGGCCGATTTTTGCGCGTAGGACGGCAGTTCCTTCGCGGAAGTCGCCAGCTTTCATGCGCGTGAATGCTTCGAGGTTTTCCTCGGGTGTGCGGGAGCGGTAGGGGGAAGGGGTGCCGGGTGTTTGGATATTGCCGCGGTGGAGTTTGATTTCCTTCTGGGGTTTCTTCGTCAACGTAGGCGAGTCCGTTTTTGATCAGGTGGACTGCGCAATCGTAGAAGTAGTCAAAATAGTCAGAGGCGAAGAACAGATTTTCACCCCATGAGAAGCCAAGCCATTCGACATCGTTCTTGATGGCTTCGACGTATTCAGTTTCTTCTTTTTCGGGATTTGTATCATCAAAGCGGAGGTGACATGTCGCTTTTGGAAATTCGATGGCGATTCCGAAATTTAGGCAGATGGACTTTGCATGGCCTAGGTGCAGGTAGCCGTTAGGCTCTGGTGGGAAACGAGTTACGATGGATTGATGCTTTCCTGAAGAGAGGTCGGAGGAAATAACTTCGCGAATGAAGTCGGTTTTTGAGGATTCGGACATGGAAGGTGACTTGGAAGTGGATGTGTTAGCTAGGCAGGGGCCGGTCACTTCGCTAATTCTACGAGAAGTGCTTGGTTGAGTTTTATGCCAGCATCGAAGTTGGCGATGGGGAAATTCTCGTCGGGGGAATGGATTTGGGCGTCAGCAAGGGCCAGGCCTAGGAGGATGGTATCGGTGCCGAGGATGTCTTTAAAGTCTTGGACGATGGGGATGGAGCCGCCTTCACGGATGAGCATGGGCTCGCCGGGAAAGGTTGCTTTGAGGGCGCGTTGCGCGGCTTTTCCGTAGATGGAATGTGGATCAGTGGCATAGGGCTTACCATCGTGGCCGAGTTCGATTTCCATTTTGACGCCGGGCGGGAGGTGTTTTTGGAGGTGTTGTTTGAGTTGGGAGAGTATGGTTTTTGGGTCTTGGTCTGGAACGAGGCGGAGGGAGAGTTTTACGAAAGCTTCAGAGGGGAGGACAGTTTTTGAGCCTTCGCCTTGGTAGCCGCTGCCGATCCCGTTGACTTCTGCGGTAGGTCTGGCCCAGGTGCGCTCTGCGGAAGTATATCCATTTTCACCGAAGAGGGTGGGGGAGCCTGTTACTTTTAGGAAATCGTCGTCTTTTACGCCGGGGACTTTAGCCCACATTTCACGTTCCCATGCTTCGAGGGGACGCACGGAGTCATAAAAACCTTCGATGGCAACGGTGCCGTCAGGCAGGTGAAGGGAGCTGACTAGGTGTGCCATAGCGGTGGCAGGATTGGCAACTGCGCCGCCAAATAGTCCGGAATGTAGATCGCGTTCTGGCCCAATGAGCTTCACTTCGGCGCAGGCAATTCCCCGCAGGCCGTAGCCGAGTGTGCCAGTATTGGGAGCTACCATACCTGTGTCTGAGATGGCGATGATATCGCACTTAAGCTCGGATTTATGTTTTTCTAGAAATGGAGCGAGGTTGGGAGAGCCAATTTCTTCTTCACCTTCGAAAAGAAGTATGAGGTTTACGGGCAATTCATCGGATTCGGCGATTGTTTTCTCAATGCCGAGTATGTGCGCAAGCATTTGGCCTTTATTGTCGGTGGCGCCGCGTGCCCAGATTTTTCCATCGCGGATTTCTGGGGAAAAGGGTGGTGTAGTCCAGAGAGAAAGCGGATCTGCGGGCTGGACGTCATAATGGCCGTAGATCAGGACTGTTTTTCTAGCGGGTAGATGTTCGTTTCTTGCGATGACGATAGGATGCCCCGGAGTTTCATGAAGCTCTGTTGCAAGGCCGCTTGTGGTGAGCTTTTTGATGAGCCAATCTGCGCAAGCAAGTAGGTCATCTTTGTGGGATGGATCTGTGGATACGCTGGGAAATGAAAGGAAAGTAAAAAGGTCCTCAAGCTCAGGAGTCATGTGGTGAAAGCTAGAGGTCCTTTGCGTTTGGGAAAAGGAAAAGCGAGGTGTTTTGCGCTATTTGAATTCTGCGTCGTATGGTGTTTCGGCCATGACCCAATTATCGGCGAGGACAGAGGTAATTTCAACTTGCCGCGGGTCAGCGCCTTCTCCGCGTTTTATTTGAAGAGTTAAGGGATAGACGCGTTTAGAAGCCTCGAATATTTTTTCTAACGCGCGGTGTTGAGGGGTATTGATCTTTGCGTAGCCAAACAAGTGACCTTCGAAGTCAGGGGAGGTAAACCTGAAGGCGCTCCAGACTTCATCGTCCAAGTAAATTGTATTATAATAGTTATCCCGTAAGATAAAAACTCGGACTGTAGCCGAGATCGGTTCACCTTTAAGAATTTCAGTCCACGAAGGTTGTGCTTCTCGAATATAGGCCGCGAAGTCCAATTTCCAGTTCCCAGCGGAATCGGGGATTAGGTACACCAAACGGGGGGATTTACTGTCAAGTTTAGCACTTTGAACTAGGACACGCTCCATTCCAAGGCCGTTCATAAAGATTGGTGATGTCGCGGTGGTTTTTGTGATTTTGCCTTCCGCCTCTTCGAGCTCTTCAAGTTTTGCGATGACATCAGCAGGTGTCACATCTGCCCTGAGGCGAAACAATTTCGGGACTTTTGTGGGATCGCGATTTAACAGTGCAGTTCTTGCGATCTCGACGGCCTCATCCTTCTCTAGAGTGAGAAGTCTGTCAGGTGTCCTAGAGATTTCTGTGATTTGATAGGAATTGACTGCAGGTGCTGGGCGCTGATTCCGGAAATACATCACCGTAAGAGTGATGACTACGCCGAGAGTTCCAGTGAATAGGAGAATAGACCAAGCGAAATGTTTTTTCTGGGTGCCTTTTGTTTGGTCTCTTGAAAAGCGGCTACTGGACGATCTAGAGAGCTTTCTTGAAGATGTATTTCCGCCATCTTTTGAGACTCGGCGTCGGCGGCTCGAGGCCTTTCTGGCGATTCCAGAGTGGGGAGAGCGGACAACTTTTCCAAGTGAGGGAGCTTCTCCGAAAGCCCGATCGGACTTCCGTGAAGGGGTGAGATTTTCCTCATTGGGGGCCATAGACGCAAGTGATTCAGCGAGGTGCGAGCGTTAGTCGATAAGGGTCGTAATGATCTTTCGGAGAGAACAACCAGCCGGGATTTTTATCTAGCAGCTGGTAGTTGGTGAGGCGGAAGATGGGTAGGAATTGGTTACTATTGGGCTCGTAGGCTTCGCGGCCGGTGTAGTTACCAGAGATCCGGTATTCGTAGTTATGATCAAATCCATAGCGTGAACCAGAGGGGCCAGTTTCTGATTTGCGATCAGGGCTGCGTTTCGCGCTTTCCTCGAATATGACTAGTTTTGCTTTTGAAGCAGGCTGGCGAGGTTCCCTTAGATATCCCCAGAAGCGAGTTTTCTGCACAAGGTAACGACGTCCGTAGTAGAAATTGCCGGTTGGTTCGCTTTTGATAGCAACTGTCCGTTCTTGTGCGCTGGGGCCGCCCATGTTTGGGGGGCCACCGGAGGCTTTTAAGACGCTACTACCTGGGGAGCTGGCGCACTGACAGAGGAGAAATGTGAGTGCGGTTAGGCAGAATGATCGGAATAGAGTCATGAAATTTCTCGGATGAGATTATGAGTGGAGAGAAGGGATGTAGGCTTCATTGGATGAGTGCTTTTAAGCGGTTGCATACTTCCAATACGTTTTCCTGAGAATTGAAAGCAGAAATTCTGAAATAGCCTTCACCGGCAGAGCCGAAGCCGGAGCCGGGAGTGACGACAATTTGGGCTTCTTGCAGCATTTTATCAAACATTTGCCATGAGGTGATGCCTTGTGGGCAGCTAACCCAGACGTAGGGTGCGTTTTTGCCGCCGAAAACCTTTAGGCCTATGGCTTCGCAGGCCTCGCGGAGGAGTTTCGCATTGGCCATATAGTGGCTAATGAGGTCTTGGACTTGCTTTTTGCCTTCGGTTGAGAAGACGGCGGCAGCGCCTTTTTGGACTGGGTAGGAAGCGCCATTGAATTTGGTGGATTGGCGGCGGGACCATAGCTGGTGCAAAGAGACTTCAGAGCCGTCATCCGCGCGTGCCTTCAGGCTTTTCGGGATGATGGTGTATGCGCAGCGGACGCCAGTGAAGCCGCCATTCTTCGAAAACGAGCGGAATTCGATAGCGCATTCGTGGGCACCCTCGATTTCATAGATGGAGCGAGGGATGTCTGGGTCTTGGATAAAGGCTTCATAAGCAGCATCGAAGAGGATGATGGCTTTGTGCTTTTTCGCATAATTTACCCAATCTGTGAGTTGGGCGCGTGAGGCGGTGGAGCCGGTGGGGTTGTTCGGGAAACAGAGGTAGATGAGATCGGCTTTTTCTGAAGGGATATCAGCGACAAAGCCGTTTTCCTCGGTGCAAGGCATATAAAGCAGGCCGGTGTATGCTCCATTTTCATCTGCCGGTCCTGTGTTGCCAGCCATGACGTTTGTGTCCACATAAACTGGGTAGACGGGATCTGTGATGGCGATGGTGTTGCCCTTACCGAAGATGTCTAGGATGTTGCCGGTGTCACACTTCGAGCCGTCTGAGATGAATACTTCGTCTGCTGTAATGTTTAGTTTGGCGAACTGATTTTCGACGATTGCCTCGCGGAGAAAGGCGTAGCCCTGCTCGGGGCCGTAGCCTTTGAAAGTTGCGCGCTGGCCTTGCTCGTCGACGGCTGCATGCATGGCCTCGCGGACGGCAGATGGTAGTGGCTCAGTTACGTCTCCGATGCCGCAGCGGATGATGCGCTCTGCTTTATCGGGGGCAGATTCTGTGTAGGCTTTTACGCGGCGCCCGATTTCCGGGAAAAGGTAGCCAGCCTGCAGTTTGAGGTAATTCGAGTTGATCGTAGCCATGGCGAGACCGTGTAAGTGCCGATGGCGATGTGGGCAAGCGCGGGCTTTAGGAAATGTGCTTTAGGGCTTTGTCAGGTATTCCCAATTCAGTGCGGTGGTAAGTTTGGTGCCGTTCTCGTCGATGATTTGGACTTGATGGGAGCCAGCTGGAAGGATTTGCGTGACGATGCTGAAATTCTCGGGTGTCTCGGCGGCGCCTTGGATGAGGCGAAGTGAGACGGGAGATTCCGCTTGGAAGGCACGGGAGGTGGGAATGGACAGATTTTTTAGAAGATCGCGGCGTGAGATATCGACTCCATCACAGAAATGAGAGCAAACGTCTTCGATGCCGAGCCTTTTTATGTGAGCGGAATCCCATGGATGAGCGGAGCGACCACCGTTTGAAAGCCAGAGCATTGTGGCAGGGAAATCTGCGGGAAGTTTAAGTGAAAACCAGACATAGCCGTCGAGAACGCAGGCAGACCAAGCAAAGGGTTGGGCCTCTGTAGCATTTTCGGAGACCATCATGACTAGGTCATCTGTTTCGGCTAGGCCGGGATAGAAAGTTAGGTCCGTTGTTCCACCTTTTGCTAAGGGGACTTTGTTTAAATCGGAAAAAATGGCTCCGATCTTGAGTGCTTGTTTTGCGCCATCTTGAGGAGCTGAGAACCATTCTGGGTAAACCGAGGCCCAGCGGAATGGGGAAACAGAAATGCGAGCTTTGCCGTCCGGTAGAGTGGATATGTTGAGGATCGGGTGGCTCCCGTAAGACCAATTTCCGTCCAAACCAGAGATTTTATGTTCGATGTAGAGAACTGTCTCGCCGGGGCGGAGAGTGATGTTTTTTTGGACAGTTACTTGGGTGTCCTGTGTTTGGATTTCGAGGGAGAGCGAGTGATCTTCTCGAGAAATTTCCTTCCAAAGGTGATTTGCGGTTTCACCATGGGGTGGGCCTTCAGTTTGGGGGCCGAAGGGGAGGCAAAAGAAATCACCGCGGAGGAATTTTAGGAGAGGTGGGACGTCACCTGAGAGCTCTTCCGGTTTCCAAGGAGCGAGGGCATAAGGCGAGACAGAACGATTAGGAAAATGGAACTCTACGGGTGCCATGTGGCCTCCCTGTTCTGTGATGAACAGAGAGATTTCGTTAGTTTTTAAGGCGAACGAAGTGGCCCCGTGGATGGTTTCCATAGATTGAGTGGGCGCAGGTATTTAGGCTACGGCTTTGTTCTTTTTAAAGAAACTGAGCGTCCCGATGATGAAGAGAGATGCGAGGATGACGATGCCAATGGTGCCCCATGTTCCTTTGTTAGATAGTGTCCATACGGAGCCGAATGTAGCTATGAGAGTGGCGAAGATCATCAGGCAATTCCAAAGAATGGCACTGCCGCCGGTGGGTTTTGCTGCGCCGAGGACTTTTTTCGAGTTCATCATCAGGAAGAAGGTGAAATAGGCGATAGGGATGAGTGATCCGCCGATGACGGATGTGGGGATAGCAAGTGCGGCGGCGGCCCCACCCGTCCAGATGAAGGGCCCAAGAGCACCGGCAACGCCGGAAACGGTGCAGCCGAAGAGGTGCACGGCTTTGTGGTCTGGTTTGTTGAATAATTCTTGGAAAGCGAGGCCATTCATCAACATTAGGATAATGATGGTAGAGATGGCCATTCCGAGGACGCCGAAGCCGAAGATTTTCTGAGAAACTGTGGGTCCTGCGAGGGGCTCAAGAGTGGTTGCGAGTTGGAAGTTATCGCGTTTGAGCAGCATTCCGGCGAGTTCAAGATCGGGCTGATTGAGTAGTGAGTAATCGATGCTGTCATCCGGACGGATGGCACCGGGGACTGGTGTTTCCGCAAGGAGACCGCTGAGGTTTTTATTATAGTCCCCTTCGAATTGAGCGATTGGGCGGCCATCCTCATCGAAGACATCACTGGTGGTGGCATGGAATTGTGATGCTGCTGCGATGACTACGCAGGAGGTGGCGAGGAAGAAGGGGATAAAGAGGCCGAGTGATAGGTCAAAGATTGCGAGGCCGCGCTCGCGTTTTCCCCATTTTTTCTTAAGGAGTGAGTAGGGAAGGAGCCAGGTCATATTGATGCCGACGGCTGTTCCAAAGGCGGTGATGATGATATCCCGCTGGTCGTTTACGATTTTTTCCGTCCACCATGCTGGATTTGAAGATGCGGCGATGAGTTGGGTGAAATCCGAGGAAGGAGTGAAGAGCAGGGCAGGTGCGGGTATGAGACCTTTGAGAATTCCGCCCCAATCTAGGGTGCCGGAAGTGGTGAGGGTGATGATTACGGCAAAGAATGAGAGGACGATGAGGCCGACGAGGATTTTTATGATCAAATCGAAGATTTTCACGCCGCGGCCGCCTTCTGATTGGTAGAGAACGTTGATTGAGAAGGCGATGGCGAAGAGGATCACGCAGATGATGCCGGTGGAGAGATCACTATCGCCGATGGAGGGGAAAAGATTTTGCTGGAGTGCAGCGCGGGCGAGGTTGAATTGGGGCATGCACCAGACGATATTGGCCATGACGGTAGCGATGAGCCAAGCCCAACCGAGAGCAGGTGAGAGGTGGCGATTTACAAGGCCGAAGGGTCTCTCGCCGGTGGTGAGGGTAACGAAAGCGATGGCGGCGAGCATGATGATGCCGCAAATCATGGCGAGCGGCTGGAGCCACATAAGGCTGAAGCCAGCGATGACTCCGAGGTAAAGAGCGCCAGCGAGGGAGCCGCCACCAAGTGTGATAGCGCCTTGTAACCAGCCGGGCCCGGAGAGTCTTGCGTAGATGGCGGCTTTTCCGAAAGGGCCTTTGGTTTCGGCTTCATCGAGTAGATCGGCCTCGGTGCGGTTAACTTGACTTTTCATAAATTAAGGAGGGTTTTAGAGGGTTAAATGCGGATTAGGCGAAGGCGCTTTGGAGATTCTCCATGCTTTCTTGGGCAAGGATGTCGGGGCTGATATTTGTATCGAAAACCTCGACCGAGACCCAGCCCTTGTAATCTGCTTTGATGAGTTCTGCAGCGATGGGTGGGAAATCTACATCGCCCATCCCGGGGCCTTGGAGATTCGGATCATTGGCGTGGAAATGGGCTGTCCACGGGAGGGAATCGCGGACGATTTCGGGGATGAGTTTTGTATCGGCGGCCATAGCTTTTACATCGAGATGCAGGCGGACATGGGGCGAGTCGATTTTTTCGAGAAACGGGATTGTTTCAGCGGCCGTGTTGATAAAATTTGTTTCAGAGGCGCCGAGGAACTCGAAGGCAATGGTGACATCAGCGGCAGCTAGGTGAGGTGAGAGGCGCTGAAAGAAATCGACAAAGCGTGCTTCAGCATCAGGGCGAGACCATTCTGGTGCTAAAGTGCGCTGTTGTGGGCTTCCCCAGACCATAATCTTGCCGCCCATCGCGGCGCAGGTCTCTGCTAGATGGCGTGCATAATCGAAGGTGCGTTGTTGAATTTTTGTATCAGGATCTGTGAGGTGGAAGCCTTCAGTTTTTGCCAAAAGCCAGTGCAGACCAACCATCTCGAGACCGTGATCGGAGACGATTTGGCCGAATTTTTCAGCTTCGAGTTGGCTTAGCTTCTCTGGGTTCCCGAGGGTGAAAGGGGCGACTTCGAGGCCGGTGTAGCCATGTTTTGCGGCTTCGGCGCAGGTTCCTGGAAAATCGTGATCGCGGAAGGTTTCATTACAAATGGCAAAACGCATGCGCGGAAGGTTGTATGGAGTCGGGTGAGGGGGAAAGAGGATTTTTTAGGGAATGTGGGCGAGGTAAGTTGCTCGCTAGATATCGGGGGCTAGGCTTGTTTGTTTTTATGTTTTTTAAAGATGGCAATGGTTTCTTCTCGCTCTGATTTGTGGTTGACGCAGGGAGCGGGATAGTTTTCGGCTAAAGACTCACCGTCTGGGGGTGGGCTTTGAAATTTTTTGGGTGCTACGTCTTTGAGCTCAGGTATCCATTTTTTGATGTATCCGCCTTTGGGATCGAAGCGCTCCGTTTGCGTCCAAGGATTTTGAATTCTGAAATACGGGGCGGCATCTGCACCGGTGCCTGCGGACCATTGCCACCCGCCGTTGTTCGAGCCGATTTCACCATCGGTGAGGTGCTGCATGAAGTGTGATTCACCGCGTTTCCAATCGATATGTAGATCTTTTGTGAGAAACATTGCGGTGATCATTCGGACGCGATTGTGTATGAAACCAGTTTTGAGTAACTGGCGCATTCCTGCATCTACGATAGGAAATCCCGTTTCGCCCGCTTTCCATTTATCGAACATTTTTTGGCTATTAGACCAAGGAAGGCCTTTCCAATCCTCATTGAATTCGTGATCCAAGACGTGGGGAAAGTGGTAAAGGATGGCGAAGTAGAATTCCCGCCATGCGAGTTCCTTGATGTAGGTTTCGATCGATTTTTTTTGATCTCCTTTGGCATTTGAAAGGGCCTCCGCGACGTTGGCGTACAAGGTCCGTATAGAAAGTGTGCCGTGGCGTAGGTCTTGGGATAGTCTTGACGTGGCCTCAGCACTCGGGATGTCGCGGTTTTTCGAATACGAAGGGATCGATTTTGAAAGCGCCTCCTTCATTCGCTTGTTGGCGTTGGCCTCTCCAGGCTGAGGAATTTCCGCTTCTGAATCTTGTAGCGACCAATGCGCAAGGGTGGGAAGATCTAGGGAATCGAGATCCTTTGGAGAGTTTAGCTTTTTAGGCGTAGGGAGCACCTTTGGCTTTTCGCAAGACAGCCATTTTTTGGAGTAGGGGGTGAAGACTTTGTAAGGAGTGTCTGTCTGGGTTCTTATTTCGTCAGGATGATGCAGAGCGACATCATCGAACATGTGACAATCTATTTCTAGGTCTTGGCAGAGTTTTGCGAGTTTTTCTTCCTGTTTTCTCCCAAATGGATCTGGAACGCGGTTCAGGTAGATGGCGTTGGCACCGGATTCACTGACGAGGGATTTCAGGGCTTTTAACTGGTCACCTTCACGGATGAGAAGGGCACCTTGAAGCTTTTGCAGACTTTTAGCTAAGACTTCGAGGCTGCCGCACAGAAACTTTTGGCGATTTGGCCCTGTCCATGCGTGGTTTTTTTTCCAAGTGCTCAGTATGTAGACTGTAATGACAGGGCTGCCTGTGGCGGCTGCATGGTGAAGTGAGGTGTTGTCAGCGACTCGGAGATCGCGGCGGAACCAATGAATAACGGGGGCCATTTCCCACTGAAACACCGATTGGCCAATGAGGCATTGAAAAAGTGTCTATACTTTTCCGAGGTAGGACTGGACCTCGCGGACTGTCCGTGCTCCGAGCTTTCCATTTACCTTTTTAGCGCCTCTAAGAATTTCTTTGATCTCTGTCAGGGCCTTCTCAGCTGCTGAGAATGATTCATTCTCACCGCTATACTTCTTATCTGAAAAGTATTTCGTGAAGGTGGATCCTGTTCTGCTAATACATAGGCGCCAGCCGACGAATGCTGAATTCTCGTAAGTAAAGCGGGTAAGATTTTTCTGTGATTTCATCGCTGCGGTCTCGTGTTCAATTGGGGGTGGGGCGAACACCCCCTAAAAAGCCATTTTAGGCAGAGTTTTCCAAGAAAATATTTTAGGAAATGTAGGTTTACACCCAACGAAACGGGAATCGTCTGCAGAAAAAGGTTGCATTCATTCGAGTAAGGTATTTCCTTCGCGGCCCGCGAGGTTCTTGATACAAACCGCCGTTGGTCCTCTGAGTGTGAAAGCACGAGCTCGCGAGAGGGTAACCCGGCTACCGATAACTATATGTCAGCTACAACACTTGCTCGCTTTGAGCTACCAAACCGTCTCGTTAGAAACGAGGAAACTGCTTCAGAAACTTACGCGCAATTCGTGGCTGAGCCATTTGAGCGTGGCTATGGGCACACCATTGGCAATTCACTCCGCCGCGTTTTGCTTTCCTCGTTGGAGGGTGCGTCGATCACTTCCGTGAAGATCGCTGGTGTGCAGCATGAGTTTTCCAGCCTACCGGGAGTTGTGGAAGATGTGACTGACATTGTCTTGAACCTGAAAAAGGTAAAATTTTCCCACAATGATAAAGAGCCACGCATTCTCTCAATCAAAGTAGAGAAGGACGGTGTAGTGAAGGCTGGTGATATTCAGGAGGACAGCAATTACACTGTTGTTAATAAAGAGCAGGTCATTTGCACGTTGGATAAGAAGGTGAAATTCGATTGTGAATTTGAAGTCCGCGTAGGACGTGGCTTCTTCACTGGCGATGAGAACAAGCGCAAGGATCAGCCGATTGGCGTGATCGCTATTGATTCGATTTTCTCACCAGTGACTCGCGTAAAATACAGTGTGGACACGACGCGAGTCGGCCAGATGACTGACTACGATAAGTTGACGCTCGATGTCTGGACAGACGGTCGTATTTCTCCGCAAGACGCAGTGCTGCAGGCGTCGGCGATTTTACGTCATCACTTAGATGTGTTTGTAAACTACGACGAAAACGCAGTGGACTTCGAGGAGGCACCGGCGGAATCCAGCGAGGAAAACGCTGCGCTCAAAAAGCTGCTTAACATGTCTGTCAATGAGATCGAGCTTTCTGTCCGTGCGGCAAATTGCTTGAACAATGCAAACATCACATCTGTCGGCCAGCTCGCTATGAAATCTGAGGCGGAGATGCTGAAATACCGGAACTTTGGTAAGAAATCACTGAATGAGATTAAGGATAAGCTCGTTGAGTTAGGTCTTGGTCTTGGAATGTCCTTCGAGCCAGCTTTGCTCTCGGGTGGCTCTGTTGCTACACGTGGCCCACGTTTGGGCGCTGAGGATGAGGCACCGGTAGGCCTTGCAGATCTGATCGCGCAAAACCTCGACGAATAAACAATATTTTAACCTATAAACTACTTACTGGAAGCACCCGATGAGACATCGCCGCAATACAACAAAACTCAAACGCACTACCCCGCATCGCAAATCTCTACTCGCAAACCTTGCGTGTAGCTTAATTGAGCATGGTAGGATCAGAACGACCTTCGGGAAAGCGAAGGCTTTGCGCCCAGTTGCCGAGAAATTGGTGACACAGGCGAAAAGAAACGACCTTCATTCACGCAGATTGGCCATTGCATTTTTGCGCCAGAAAACAGCAGTTACGAAGCTCTTTGACGAGGTTGCTCCGAATGTTGGAGATCGCCCGGGTGGTTACTGCCGGATCACGAAACTAGGCAAACGCATGACGGATGCAGCACCGATGGCAATCATTGAGTGGGTAGATCTTCCCGCATTGGACGCTGAGGATGAGATCGAAATTCCAGCTGCTGAAGAGAAGAGTGAGCCAAGTGCGAAGAAAGAGAAGAAAGCTGAGCAAAAAGAAGAAGCAGCGGCACCTGCCGAGCAGTAAAGCCTTCTAGCTGAAACAAAATTCTATCAGCGCTCTCTCTCGCAACTGCGGGGGAGGGCGTTTTTTCGTTTGTAGAGGAGCTGTGGCGCGCGCTTGGGCTATTTTAAGGTTTTTAGATAGGCAGAGAAAGTTTGGTAGTAGCGGTTCATGGAGACTGCTTCTGCTGGCACAGGATTTATACGAAAATCGAAAAACTTCTGGACGATTGGTTTGTTGAAGGTTTTTCAAGCAGCCTTCGGCCATGAGGATAGCCGGGTATTTTATCTGGATGTTAGCGTTGCTCTTCAGTCCCGGTGCCCGCACGGTTCCTTCATCGCGCCTTGTCCTCCAAAAAACCTGCTCCGGCAATCGTCCAGACTTTTCCAGAATTTGGTATTAGACGGTCTTACGTTTTATCTGTTTGCGGAAGAGGGGTAGAAATTCGGTTTCGATGTAAAGGTGAGCTGCTTCGAGGCCTTTTTCGTGGTAGATTCCACCGATGATCGCTTCCATACTCGTGGGGTTACCGAAGCAGCTGAGGAACTCGTTGGAAGTGAGGTGAGTGAACCATACGCCGTCCATGCATCCGCGTTCTTTCAGGACATATTCACGAGCGAAAAGGGCAAGCACTGCGTCACCAATCCAAGCTGCCTGCCGCTCGATTTTTAATGCTTCATTTCGAGTCACGGGTTTACTTTGTGACTATGGCACAGCTGTGACCAGACTTTCTGCAGTGTCTTCGCGTAGTTTTTTACGGAGATGATCTTCGGATTCGGCGTCCCAGTAACCGGGCTTTAGCTCGAAGAACACAGTTGTGTATGGCAGAGCTGTTGCCGTGCGGATTACGAGAACGTTGTAGCGCGCATTTGCGGAATCGATGAGAGTGATCAGGGATTGCTGTTCTAGTTCAGTGGTATCTAGGCTGTGAAGTGACTCCGCAATTCGTTCCCGCATTTGATCGATGCCCGGGGCGAAATTGTTGTCTACGGTCCGAAGTTCACGGGTGATATAGACGTTTGGGCGGACGTTCTCAGATTCGCCTAGGGTGTTTAGAACGTGCTCTATGACTTCTGGAACGTCCTCATCTGCAAGGACTTGGGTGAAACCAGGCCGATTGAAGGCAGAAAATGATGCTTCACAAACAACGATCCAGTTCCGGTTTCCCAGCATATTTACCTGCTGGCTTACTCTTGTTTTCCAGACTTCCGAAGGGTCTTGGTTCCCACATCCTAACAGAACTGCTATGATGGCAGATAGAAAGATAAGATAGATTGCAGACATACAGTTTTTCAAATGAGAAACTATTTTATGTGATAAGTAGACAGACTTTATGAGGGCTTGGCCTAAGGCATCGCCTAGGGCGTAACCTTATGCATAACCTAACGATGAGATCCATCGCAATAGGGTGGATTTTTAGTATTTTTGCAAAGACAGAGAGAGGCGGTAGTTTGCTCTTCAATTTCTAGTTTTAGCGGCTGTAGCCCGGTTCCTTTATGAGAGCCGTCGCAGAAGGCTCCGTGACTGGTTTTTCCGCAGGTGCAATACCAATAAGTACCAGGAGCGAGGTCGAGGCGGACCGGCTGGTTTGCGGTAGATATTGGTTTTTCAGGCATTTATGGATTACTCTGAGAGAGTATCGACAGAAGCCACGATATTGGATGGTGCTTCGGCTGTAAGTTCTGCAGTGGGACGCGCGTCAGTAGGATAGCGTTCGGCAGGAACTTGGTGCATGTAGGTGGCACCTAACCAAGCGAGGAGGAGGGCGGAGGAGGCTCCGATGAAGTTGCGAATGCTCATTTGCTATGTAATGTTTCTTGGGTGGGTGCAGGCGGTATGCCAAGCTTCTAGGTTTTTGCCAGTCTAAAATGGGGAGATCATTGATTAAGATGTCTTAAAGAGTTCAAGCTTGTGCAGTTTGGAGGAAAAGTCATCACTCCATGGATGGCCTTACGCGCAATTTTATTCGATTTTGATGGGATTTTAGTAGATACCGAGTGGGCGATCTATCAGGCATGGCTTTCTACGTTTCAAGAGAATGGGCAGGATCTTCCCCTTGAGTTGTATACAAATTGTATAGGATCAGATTTTGAGACATGGTCGCCCAAAACATATTTGGAGGAACTTACAGGTAAGAGTTTTGATTGGGCACGTATGGATTTAGAGCGGCAGGAACGCATTTGTAGTGAGCTGGAGGAGGAGGGGCCTATGTCTGGGGTTATGCCTTTGTTGGAGGAGCTGAAGGAGAGCGATTTGACGCTGGCTGTTGTGTCTAGTTCTTCGCATTCGTGGGTAGATGGGTGGTTAGAGAAGTTGCAGATGCGGTCGTTTTTCAAGGAAGTGATTTGCAGGGGAGATGCTGCGAGGATCAAACCTGCTCCTGATCTATATTTGGCGGCGGCGAAGGCATTGGGGGAGGAGGCAGCGGATTGTTTGGTGATTGAGGATTCGTTGAATGGTTTACTTGCTGGCAGGGCTGCAGGGATGAAGGTTTGGGCGGTCCCCAATCGAGTTACCACGAATTTGGATTTCAGCGATGCCGATGCGCTGTGTGCTGATTTCCATGCGGTGCGGGAATTGCTGAATGGACGGTGACTAAAGTCCGGGCGGGTGGCGCATAATGTGGCCGCGGCCTTGGCGTGTCGCGGTTTTCCAGCGAGGTCCGGTGCGTCCTCCGGTGCCGCCGGTGTCTAGGCGTAAGCCAGCAACTGTGAGGAAAACGTGACCTTTCCGGACATAGACGGTGATCCAATCACCCTCGCCCTTTTTTCCGTAATTAAAATAACCGTTGGAAGTGAGTGAGCCTTTGAGAAGCCCGGCCTCGCGCAGAACGTAAGAGGCCGCGCCGGAGCAATCGTAGCCGCTATCGCGATGTTTTGCGTGGCCGCCGCCCCATTTGTAAGGTTTCCCTTGAAGGCGATTTCCTGCTGCCAAAGCGCGCTTGACGGCGGATGGTGCTCTGCGGGGTGCGTATGCGATTCCGTTTTTCAACATGGCGGTTTTGCCATGTTTGAAGTTGTAGGAGACAGGATGCTTGGCTTTTACCTGACTCGAGCATGAAAGTTGCGGGAGAAGCAGGATGGGTAGAAGGAGAAACAGGGAGAGCAGCTTCATTCGGGCATCGTGGTGGATTTTGCTTTAGAAATCCAGATTATTTAGATTTCTAAAAGATTTCCTTAGATTGGACGGCAGCTACGAATTCTGCGATTGCGTTGGCACGGTGGCTGAGGGTGTTTTTGATCATTGGATCTAAGTCAGCAAAAGTTTTTGAATGGCCGATGGGGATGAATAAGGGATCGTAGCCGAAGCCTTGGTTGCCGGACATTTCAGTGGCGATTTTACCCTCTACGGTGCCTCGATATACGCCGGTTTCGATGCCATTTCGAGCTAGGACGAGGGTGCATTGGAAACGTGCGGACCGGTTCTCGACGTTTTTCATGTCTCGGAGTAGACGGGCATTATTTTTGGGGTGATTTCCTTCTTCGCCGCCGAAGCTCGAGGAGTAGACGCCGGGGGCACCGCCGAGTGCATCAACTTCGAGGCCAGAATCGTCCGCTAGCACCCAAGCGTCTATGAGGCGGCTGATTCCGAGAGCTTTGAGCTGGGCATTTTCGAGGAAAGTGGTGCCTGTTTCTTCGATTTCTGGGAGATGCGAGTATGCGCTGACGTTGCAGATTTCGAAGTTTGAGCCAAGTATGCTTTGGATCTCGCGGACTTTGTTATCGTTGCGAGTGGCAAGGATGATGAGCGGGGGGGTGGGCATGTCTTTATTGTTAGAAAATGGTGAGAGATTACGAGAAATTTAGAATAATTTGGCGAGTCGGAGCGTCTATAAGGGTATGAAAGCGATGATAAGATTAGGTGTGACGTTTTTATTGGGTTTTACTTTGCTCGGTATGCCGGCATTTGGAAAAGCTCCGGAGGGATGGTTAACAGATATTGAAGAGGCGGTGACCGTGGCGAAGGAAAAGGACAAATTGATCATGGTTGAGTTTACGGGCTCGGATTGGTGCCCGCCGTGCATTATCATGAAGAAAGAGGTTTTCTCGAAAGACGAGTTTGTCAAAAAGGCGTCTGAGGATTTTATTCTGGTGCTATTTAGATTTTCCTAACGGAGATAAGGAGCTGCGTGAGAGAAACGAGCCTTATGCTGAGGAGTTTCAGATTCTGACGTATCCAACGGTTGTGCTGTTCAGATTCGGATGGAAAAGAGTTTAGTCGTATTCGTGCGGCGGAGTTTCCGACTGTGGATGGGTTTCTTGAACAGCTAGAAATAGCGAAAGAGCGGAGAAGTATGGATTGATTTAAAAACGTGTGTGTTTGTTTTGCCCTGCTTGAATTTTTTGATTCGGGCAGGGTTTTTCTTTTCAAGTGGTGCGGGAGGTAGCAGATTTTCCAGCCATTCTGCCCTATGCCTGCTACTCACAAACCATTTCCTTTCGCTGAATTTGAACCTAAGTGGCAAAAGCGGTGGGATGATGAAAAGATTTTCCGCAGCCCGAACCCCGGAGACGAGGGTTTCGATGCTACGAAGCCGAAGTATTATGTTTTAGACATGTTTCCATACCCTAGTGGTGCGGGGTTGCATGTGGGGCATCCTGAGGGGTATACGGCAACGGATATTGTGGGTCGTTTTCTAAGCGGATGCAGGGATTTAATGTTCTGCATCCGATGGGTTATGATTCCTTCGGATTGCCAGCTGAGCAGTATGCGATCAAAACCGGGCAGCACCCGGCGATTACTACGGCAGAGAACATAAAAACGTTCCGCAGGCAGTTAAAGGCGCTTGGATTTGCGTATGATTGGGAGCGAGAGATTGCGACAACGGATCCTGAATATGTGAAGTGGACTCAGTGGATTTTCCTGAAAATTTATCATTCATATTTTTGTGAGGATGAGGGGAAAGCGAAGCCGGTTTCGGTTTTGGAGGCGAAGGGTTGGAGTAGAGCGGAGATTGATGAGGTAAGATTGGCCTATGTGGCAGATACGCCAGTTTGGTGGTCGCCCGATTTTAGGGACTGTGCTGGCGAACGAGGAGGTGGAGGAGTGGAAGGCGAAGGGACACACGGTTGAGAAGCGGCCGCTGCGGCAATGGATGTTGCGGATTACGAAGTATGCGCAGCGTTTGATCGATGACCTAGAGGGCTTAGACTGGCCGAGTGGCATTAAATTGCTGCAGAAAAACTGGATTGGGAAAAGTGAAGGGGCGCTTGTGAGATTTCAGGTTGATGGGTTTTCACGGGAGTTAGAGATTTTTACGACGCGGCCAGATACGTTGTTTGCGGTGACTTATATGGTTCTGGCGCCTGAGCATCCATGGGTGGATGAGATTACTTCTGAAGAGAATGAGGAGAAAGTTAAGGCTTATCAGAAGGCTTGTTTGGCAAAATCGGATTTGGACCGGAGTGATTTAAACAAGGATAAATCGGGCGTGCCTACGGGTGCTTTTGCGGTGAATCCGGTGAATGGGGAGAGGGTGCCGATCTGGATCGCGGATTATGTGATGATGAGTTATGGCACGGGAGCGATTATGGCGGTGCCGGGACATGATGAGCGGGATCGGGAGTTTGCGCAGAAGTATGATCTGCCGATTCGAGAATCGCTGGAAGGTGAGCTTTCGGCAGTCGATACCGAGGAATCTGTGGGAAAGGCGCCGACTTCTGATGAGGTGATTGAGTGGTTACAGGAGAGAAAGATTGGGGAGCGGAAGGTGCAGTATAAGTTACGGGATTGGTTATTTTCCCGGCAGCGTTATTGGGGGGAGCCGTTTCCGATTTATTGGAAGAATGGCCAGCATCATGGCTTGTCGGTGGATGATCTGCCGCTTTTGGCTCCGCCGTTGGATGATTATAAGCCTTCGGGCTCGCCTGAGCCGATTCTTAGCAAGGCAAGAGAATGGGTGCAGATGGAAGATGGGGCATTGCGTGAGACGAATACGATGCCGCAGTGGGCGGGCTCTTGCTGGTATTATTTACGGTATTGCGATCCTAAGAATGAGGAGCGATTTATTGGCAGGGATGTGGAGGAGTATTGGACGGATGAGAAACCTGGGATGGTGGATCTTTATATAGGTGGGACTGAGCATGCCGTCCTGCATTTGCTGTATGCGCGTTTTTGGCACAAAGTGCTATATGATTTAGGCGAAGTGAGGACGTCTGAGCCGTTTCAAAAGCTCGTAAATCAAGGTCTGATTATGGGCGAGGATGGGCAGAAGATGTCGAAATCAAGGGGCAATGTGGTGAATCCTGATGACGTCATTCTGCAATACGGCGCAGATTCGTTGCGACTTTATGAGATGTTTATGGGGCCGCTGGAGCAGGTGAAACCATGGCAGATGAAGGGTGTCGAGGGCGTTTCGCGGTTTTTGGCAAGGGTGTGGCGTTTGGCAATTTCTGACGAAGGGAAAGTGACCGACAAGATCGCTGGGGAGGGGAGTGGGGACAAAGAAATGCTGCGGATCCTTCACGAAACGATCAAGAAGGTGGGCGAGGATATTGAGAAGCTAAGCTTTAATACTGCGATCTCGCAGATGATGATCTGCACTAACGCATTTACACAGGCGAAGGTGGTGCTAGTGGATGATTTTGTGACTTTTCTGCGACTTTTGAATCCATTTGCCCCGCACATTACGGAAGAGATTCACGCAATTTTGGCGAAGCATTTTTCTCTGACTGATGGGCTTTTATCTGGAGGGTGAGTGGCCGGAGTTTGATGAGAAAGCGATGATTCAGACGGAGTGTGATTTGGTGGTGCAGGTGAACGGTAAGCTGCGAGATCGGATCTGGTTGGCGATGGACGCGCCGGAGGAGGTTGCGAAGGAGTTAGCATTCGCCTCGGCGAAGATCACGGAACACACCGAGGGTAAGACGGTGCGCAAGATCATTTATATTCCGGGCCGTATTATGAATATCGTAGCAAATTAGCTACTGCTTTCATAGGAGACTAGGCGTGGTGCAGTAGGATAGAATTTGCTGCGAAGTGATCGGATAGGATATCTGAAACGATTACGATGGGCGTGCCGGGGCGGGCAAGGCCGTTGCGGCGTAGTTCTTCGGTGGCGCGCTCGATGGTTTCCTCGATATTTGATGAAAACGACATGCGGAAAGCGCGGACTCCGCGGGTGAGTGAGAGCTGGCGGCAAACGGACTCCTTCGGGGTAAAAGCGTAGAGGGCATTCGTGCGTGGGCGCATCAGGGCGACGTGATTGGCGAGGACACCACGGCGGGTGAGAATGACAAAACGGCAATCATGTAGAGAATCTGCGAGTGTGACGGCGGCTTTTGCGGTTTTCTGACGTTCGTCGCGTAGGATTACGCTTTGTCCGAACCCGTGGCCACCGGAGCGCTCGATCCTTCCGGAGATACGCACGAGGGCTTCGACACAACGCTCGGGATAGCGGCCAACTGATGTTTCGCCGGAAAGCATAAGGCAATCGGCTTCTTCGTAGGCGGCGTTCATGACATCGGTGACTTCTGCGCGAGTTGGCGTCGGATTGGTGATCATGGACTCAAGAAGTTGTGTAGCTACGATCACGCGTGTGCCGAGTTCGTGGCAGCGTTTTACGATGCGGCGTTGAAGGATGGGAAGATCCTCGAAATCTACTTCGATACCGAGATCGCCGCGAGCTACCATAATGACATCGGCAATTTGAATGATTGCATCGATGTTACGGATGGCTTCTTGGTCTTCTACTTTTGCTACGATTTGCGCCTCGCCTTCGAGGGCGGTCATGGCCTCGCGCAACTCGCGGACGTGAGCGGCGTCTCTGACGAAGGAACCTGCGATATAATCGGCACCACATTCGACGGCGAGTGCAAGGTCCTTGTGGTCCTTCTGGGTGAGAGCTGGCAGGTTTAGGCGGACGCCGGGGAGGTTGATATGGCGGCGGGAGCCCATACTGCCGGGCGTGCGGACTTCGCAGATGATGCGGTCATCGGCAACGCGTTCGATGAGCATGAGCAGGGCACCGTTATCGACAACCAAGGTGTTTCCTGCGGTGACGTCGTTCATGAGCCCGGGATAATTTACCGTAGTGGAAAGTGGGATGGATGGTTCTACATCTGCCCGGCGGAATTCTACTTTGTCACCTTCAGCGAGGGTGTAAGGCTCTTTTAGATCGCCAGTGCGGATGGAGGGACCTGTGAGATCGAAGAGCACTGCGGAGTAAGAGCCGCGCTTTTCAGATTCTCTGCGGACGAATTTCGTCATTTCAGCAGCCCATTCGTGTTTGGCGTGGCTCATGTTTAGCCGGAAGACGTTGACTCCGCCGTCGATCAGCTTGCCGATCATTTCAGGAGTTTCCGTGGCAGGACCTAGGGTGACAATTAGTTTTGTTTTCTGAGACATTTAGAAGGGATTGAGCTGTGAGGGGCGCTTGCTGGGAATACTAAGCAGGGGACGTGCCGTGCTTGGGGCTAGCCGATAGCTACCGGGGATTCCAATGAACTGGGTGGCTAGACGTTTATCTCAAAACTCTTGGGTTTCGTGGACCCATTTTGCAGCTTCAAGGATGGTGTCTTTGGGGGGGACTTGATGGCCGCCGGAGAAAGTGAACACTTTGACTTTGGCGCGACGGTCTTCGAGGGCTTCGCCATCTTTTTTCTCCCAAGCGCGCGCGTTGGAATCATTATCACCATTGACCATCGCCACTGCCATTTTACGAGGGTAGGGGCTATCGTATTCGCGGTTCATCCAGCCGCCGAAGGCGAGAATTCCGCGGGTATCTTTGTAGACGGCATGGGAGGAGCGGTATGACCACCATGCGCCTCCTGAGTATCCTGCGAAGACGACTCGTTCTTCATCTATATTGAAATCCTCGAATGCAGTTTCGGTAATTAGGATGGCATCTTCGATGATTTGCTCACCCCCGGCCGGTGATTTTGCGGTATCGTTTTTGTAGGAATCGATGCCGATGAGCACCCAGCCGAGTTCATCGGCAGTTTTTTGCATGGGATCGAGGATGCGGCGAGAATCACCACCGGGTGAGTAGATAAAACAAACGGGGCTTTTTTCACCAGCTTTCGTGTATGATGCAGGTAAGTACGAGTAATATGTTTCTACAGTTGCTTTGGGGTGCGCATGTCTTTCAAGGACTGCTTCACCGATGGGCCCGGTAAGTTTCCGTTGTTCTTCCTCAGCAGCGGCCATCTTTGCGACATACGCAAGGTCCTCCTTGATGAAGGTGGAAAGCGGCAGTGAAAATTCTTTACCGCTTTTTGAGATGGTGACGGATTCTGCTTCGATGTCCTGAGAGATGTATTCGCCGCGGAAGGAATTTTGATCTTCTGCGCGTGTCCATGTTCTGACTTCTGAGAAGGCGCAAAGGGAAGTGAGGAGAAGCAAGAGTGGAATTTTCATAAGAAATGCGTTTGCGCCGTTATCCTTGTTCGATGGTTTTCTCAGTAGCTGCATCGAGGACGGCGAAGCGCTCGCGATTTAAGGCGGGATCTGAGCGGAAGATGAGGCGCCCGGAATGTGAGCGCTCGAGTTCTACAAGGACTTTCGCGTCTTCTTGTTTGAAGCGGTTTAAGACATCGGAGTTCACGATGACGATGAGATCGCCCGTCTGATCTTGGCGGGATTGGATGACTGTATTGAGTCTACGTTGAATTTCGATAGACATGGTCATTGGGGTTTTGACGCGGCCACGGCCTTGGCAATAGGGGCATGGCTCGTACATAGAATCGCGGAGTGATTCGTTGAGCCGCTGGCGAGTCATTTCCATGAGGCCTATTGGGGAAATCTGGAGTATTTGCGTCTTGGCTTTGTCTTTTTTGACACGTTCTTTCATCGCCTTGTAGACCGCCATTTGGTCTTTGCGGTGACGCATATCGATGAAGTCGACAACGACGAGACCGCCGATATTCCGTAGGCGGAGCTGGCGTGCGACTTCCTCGGCCGATTCGATATTCGTTTGTAGGATCATCTTATCGACGTCTTTGGAGCCTCGGTTGCGGCCTGTGTTCACGTCGACAGAAATGAGTGCTTCCGTTTCGTCGATGACGATGTAGCCGCCGCATTTCAGCCAAACTTGGCGGGAAAATGCCTCGTCGATTTGTTTTTGTATGTCCACGCGCTCGAAGATGGGCTGAGTAGCGGTGGGGAGGTGATGGATGCGGCGTTTTGCGCGGCGCGAGATTTTTCCGGCGATTTCCCGGATGGTTTCGGTGACTTCGGGATCGTCACATAGGACTTGATCGACTTCATCGGTTAAAAAATCGCGAGCGGTGCGTTCGACAAGGCCGGGTTCTTGGAAAACACAGCATGGGGCGGGGTTGTTTGCACGGCGCTGGTCGATGCTGTCCCATTGTTCGAGAAGCATGGCGAGATCACGGACAAAATGGCGGGCACGGGTGCCTTGGGCGACGGTGCGCATGATGATGCCCATGCCTTCGGGGACGGATAGTTTCTGGACGATGCGGCGGAGGCGTTGGCGTTCCTTTGGATCGTCAATTTTCCGAGAAATACCGAATTGTTCGGTAAATGGCATGAGGACGAGGTAGCGGCCGGCGAGGGAAATATTTGTAGTGACGCGTGGTCCTTTGGTGCCGATGGGGCCTTTGGAGACTTGGATGACGATTTCAGAGCCGATTGGGTAAATACTCGGGATATCTTTCGAGCTAATTTTTTTCTGAGGTTTCCGGGAATTGGATCGTTGAATTTCCTCGAGGCCGCCATCGAGCGCGGCGGGGATGGCGTCCCAGAAGTGCAGGAAGGCATTTTTTTCAAGGCCGATGTCTACGAACATGGCTTTGAGGCCTTGCTCGATGTTTTTGACCTTACCTTTAAAAATGCCGCCGACGATGTTTTGATCTCCTTCACGCTCGACGGTGTATTCTTCGAGAACGCCATCTTCGAGGAGGGCGACGCGGCGTTCTAATTTTTCGACGTTAACGATGATTGAGTTCCCTTGGGATGGATCGGTAGTGCCGATGCCTAATAATTTCTTGATACGTTTAATCACGATAGATGTTCTTTAATTGATAAGTGTTTTGTTTATTTCCCGTTATTCGCGCACTGGGGTGGCGCGAGGAATGACCTGGCCTTCGAGGTCAGTTTCTTGGGTAATTGTCGGTTGTGGAGTAACCAGCGTTGGCTGGGTCTCTAGGGGAGAATCGGTAAGTATTTCGGAGATTTCCTCGCCAGTTTCGCCGATATCATCCTCGGAGGTGCTTGGGGTTTCTGTGGTGACGGTGGGTGGAATTTCGGATGCTTCGATGGCGGCTAGGACATCTTCGAGGGGCTCAATTGCCTCGATGAATTCGAGGTTTCCTGCATACTCAGTCTGTGGTTTCAGCGGGAGGCGCATGCCTTTTTCTTGGGCAAAGATTCCTGTGAAAACTTGGTTTACGAGTGGGCCGCAGACGCCGCCGCCGGAGCCGGCTGCTTGGGCCATGATGACGACTGCGTAGCGGGGTTCCTCGTAGGGGGCAAAGGCGATGACCCATGAGTTGTTTGATTTTTTGCCGTTGTCGATGGTTTGAGATGTGCCGGTTTTGCCTGCGATGACGACGTCGTCCATGCGGACTTTTCCGCCGGTGCCGCCGGGTTCGTTGACGGCCATATACATGCCTTTGCGGATTTGTTCGAGATCTGCCTCACGCACGCCGGCTTGGATGAGGTCTACCTCCAGTTTTGGCTCGTCTGCTACGAGGATATCGCCGTTTTCAGCGGTGACTTTCTTGACGAGACGGGGTTGGTAGTATTTGCCACCGTTTGCGACTGCGGTGGTCATCGCGGCGAGTTGGATGGGCGAGGCGAGCATGTCGCCTTGGCCGATGGACACCATGGCGGTGAGGGCTGGGGTCATGACTGCGCCGGGGCGGGCGGAGCGCCATGCGCGGGAGCCGGGGAGAATGCCGGGGTCTTCATTTGGCAACTCGATGCCGGTTTTTTTGCCGAAACCGATGAGCGATAATCCCTCGACCATGCCTTTGGAGCGTAGGGAGTTCGAAAGTTTATTAAAATAGGGATTGCAGGATTTTTGGAGGGCTTGGGGGAGTGAGAGTGAGCCATGGCGGCCTTTTTTCATGTTCCAGATCCAGCAGCCGATGGGATGGCGGCCATACATGACGTAGCCCTCGCAGGAGCGAGTTTGATTGGCGATTCCGCGTAGCGAGCCGGCAATGGCGGTGGCCACTTTCATGGTGGAAGCGGGCTCAAAGGTGGAGAGGGCGCGGTTATTGAAAGGAGAGAGCTGTGGGTTTGAGTTGTAGGATTGGAACTTTTCTTGGGAAATCGAGGGTATGAAGGCATTGGGATCGTAATCGGGCACGGAAGCGATGGCGAGGACCTCACCGGTGCGGACATCCATGACGACGCCAGCGGCCCGGCCAGCGCGGCGGAGGGTATTTTCGAGTAGGTATTGGATGCGGGCGTCGAGGGCTAGCTCTACTTGGGCGCCGATGCCGGGCTTGGTGTAATCGAGCATGCCGATGGTGCGGCCTTTTTCATCTTTTAGGACGGTTTTCCTACCTTCGGGGCCGCGCAGGTATTCATCCATGGTGGCCTCGATCCCGGCGATGCCTTTATCCTCGCCGATGTAGTGATCAAAAGCTCGTTTGTCCGCAGCGGAAATATCGCCTTTTCCCCATTGTTTGAGGTAACCTAGGGCGTGGGAAGCGAGGGTGCCGTAGGTGTATTGGCGTTGTGGGCGGATGCCGAGTGTGACGCCGGGAAATTCTAGGTTGCGCTCGGCAAGGCGGGCGAAGTCCTCGTAGGTAAGATCCGCGCGGTAGGTGAAAGGGACGAGGCCGCGGTGAGTGATGTAGTGAGTGCGGAGGGCGGAGGCGTTATAGTTTTTCGCCAAACCTAATTCTCGCAACGGCTCGATGGTCCATTCGTTGACGATGGTGACGATGTCCTTTTCTTTACGTGGGCGCGGGAGGCCACCTTCTGTAGTGAGGCGGTCTAAGGTGGGGGCGCTATCGTGCTGGGTGCGGTAGGCTTTGGCGATTTCGTCTAGATTGAACGAGATGATGTAGTTGCGGAGGTTTCTGGCGAGGGGGATGCCATTGCGGTCAATGATTTCACCGCGGATGCCGGGTTCCCGGACTGTGACGGTGCGGTTTCCCGGAACAAGGGCTTGAAATTCGTCTTGGCGTTCGATTTGGAAGTCGTAGAGGCGTGAGAGCAGCGCACAGAAGCCTATCAAAATGAGCGCAGTCAAAAGGTAGAGGCGGAGTCTGAAGCTAGGTTCCATGGTGATAAGTTAGCGTAGGTAACGCTTTTGACGTTTGGACTCTTGGTAGAGGGAGTGGTGGAATACATGCGCTACTTTGAATAGCAACCAGAAGATCAAGGGTGAAAATAGCATCGTTAGCAGAGAGGTATAGGACATAAGCCTCAAGATGGAGCGGGTGACTGTGAAATCACCTCGAATGAAGGAGATCAGAATGAATTCTGCGCTTAGGTAGAGGAAAGTTGCGACACCTGTGAGCAGCGCGGAGAAGTGCCATTTTCCTTGTTGAAAGAGGGGGCTGAGGCCTTGCATGAGGAAGCCGATGGCGGCGAAAAGGAGGATGGAATAGCCGAAGCGGACGGATTCGACGGGATTTCCGTAGATAGAGGAATCGAGAGCAAGCGGCGCTAGAGAGGAATGGGCATCCCAAAGGATTCCACCGATGAATGCCAAAAGAAGCATGGTGGGCGTGGTGACGGTGACTGCGGCGCAGAGGAAGACAAGGTGAACGATGAGGATGCGGGAGTTACTGAGGCCGGTGAACGCAGGCACGAATTGCTGCGCCAGAAAGGCGACTAGCAGGAGAAATACGGTGCTGAGATTATAACGTAGCAAGTGTGGGTAGGATTCAGTGGTTTTCCGAAAGGACGACGAAGACGGTGCCGAGATCGCTGAGATTTACAGCGGGTTTGACAAGTGCTTCCGAATCGAGCGGACCTTTTTCAACCGAGATGATTGTTCCAACGAGGATGTTGGGCTGAAAAATTCCGCCACGGCCGGTGGTGAAGACGCGCTGGCCACGTTTGAGGGCTGCATCTTTGGAGAGAAAACGGAGGCGCAATGTAGGGTTGTTATCAAATTCGCCACGTTGTCCGCTTAGAATACCGATTTCTGGGGAGCCTTCAACGCGGACGGAGACTTGGCATTTTTCATCGGTAATGAGTAAGACAGAAGAGCGGTTCTGGAAGGGGCGGTTAATGATGCCGACGAGACCTTCGTTGGAGAGGACAGAAAGTTGGATGCCGATTCCGCGGTCCTCTCCGGCATCGATTTCCATTGTCTGCCACCAAGTGGTGGGATGGCGGCGGATGATTTGTGCGGGAACGACGTCAAAGCTGGTAGCTTCTTTGAAATCGAGGGCATGTCGGAGTTCGGAATTTTCACGTTCGAGTTCTGCAAAGCGTGATTCGATGATGCGGAGGCGGCCAATCTCGCTACGGATGGCAGAACTTTCTGCTTCGAGGGCTTTCGAATGTTTTGTTTCCTCAAGGAGTTTACGGGCTTTCGTTTCGAGGGCTGAGCCTACTTTTAGGGTGGGGGCGATGGTTTTGAAGTAGGCGACTTGGATTTCCCTGACGATGGGCTCGCTGCGTGTGAGCGCCCATGTGGCCCCTGCGAGAAACAGGAGAAGGGCGATCAAATTGAGCGGTTTCATGGCCTGGTGGCAGGTGAAGTAGGCGTGGGGATGATTTTAAGTTCCCGACGATTCTTCTGATGTTGTCTAGCGATCTGTGTTTGTGACTCGCTTGAGAAGGGCGAGTTCTTGAAGGGCTTTGCCGGTGCCTTCTGCGACAGCGCCAAGGGGATCATCTGCGACGTGGACGGGGAGACCGGTTTCTTCACGAAGTAGGCGGTCTAGGCCTTTAAGTAGGGCTCCACCGCCAGCAAGGACGATTCCACGATCTACTAGATCTGCTGCGAGTTCTGGTGGGCAGCGCTCGAGAGTGGTGCGGACGGCATCTACGATGGTGTGCAAGGGATCTGCCATGGCTTCGCGAATTTCCTGCGAGGTGATGGTGATGGTTTTGGGTAGGCCAGCTACGAGATCGCGCCCTTTTACTTCCATGGTGATCTCTTTGGGCAAGGGGGCGGCGGAGCCGAGGCGAATTTTAATTTCCTCGGATGTGCGCTCGCCAATCATGAGGTTATAGGCGCGCTTCATGTATTGGATGATGGCTTCATCGAGCTCGTCGCCAGCGGTGCGCACGGAGCGGGCGTAGACGATTCCGGAGAGGGAGATGAGGGCTACTTCGGTGGTGCCGCCGCCGATATCGACAATCATGTTCCCGGAAGCTTCTTGGACGGGAAGGCCTACGCCGATGGCGGCAGCCATGGGTTCCTCGATAAGGTAGACCTCTCGTGCGCCTGCTTGTTCGGCAGATTCGCGGACGGCGCGGCGCTCAACCTCGGTGATGCCGGAAGGGATGGCGATGAGAACTCGGGGGTTGTTGCGGCGGCCTTTGTTTACCTTCTTAATGAAATGGCGCAGCATGGCCTCGGTAATTTCAAAATCAGCGATTACGCCGTCTTTGAGGGGGCGGATTGCGACGATGTTGCCGGGGGTGCGGCCTAGCATGCGTTTTGCGTCGTCACCGACGGCGAGCACTTCGTTCGTGCCAACTTTCACGGCGACGACGGAGGGCTCTCGCAGGACGACTCCATGGTCCTTTAAGTTAATGAGTGTATTGGCGGTGCCTAGGTCGATTCCGATATCATTAGAAAAGAATTTTCCGAAATATTTTTTGAACATGAAAAGAGGTTCTGAGAGTGATTTGAAGGTGTGGAAATTGATGAATGCCTATGGCGGACCGGTTTAGGGCCGATGGCACTGAGTCCCGCAGTGTCGCAGGGCCTACTTCGGAGAATTGGTATGGTGTGGCAGTGCGTCAAGAGTGAAAGCAGTTAGGACTACCTGAACTTCGGCAAGATTGGAAACTTGAGGGTGAGCCTGTCCAATACCAAAATCGAAAAACCTGCTCCGGCAATCGTCCAGACCTTTCACGAATTTGGTATAAATGCTTTTCAGTGCCTTCGTGCAGCCGCACTGCAGTCATCTTTTATGAAATCGTAAATGAAAGTGGTGGGAAACACCGAAGAGTTTATTTCATTTAGGTTTGAAGTGTTTGCAGGCCTTAGCGGCCGTCGGAAAGCCGCTCGGCGAGCATTTTTGGCAGGCCAGCTTGGATGATTTTATTTTGTGTGAGGGCGACGTCGTATTCGATGCGCCGGAAGTTCACGAGCTTTGCCTCATGATCAAAAATCGCGTAGCAGGCCCGTGCGTCGCCATCGCGGGGCTGGCCGATGGAGCCTACGTTGATGAAGTATTTTGAATTTGCCTCTAGCTCGATCGATTCTGCGGGGACTTCGCGGACTTTATCGGATTTAATATAGACCCGCGGGACGTGAGTATGACCGTGGAAGCATACTTGGGTAAATTGGTAAGAGAAGTTCGACATGGCATCGAAGCGATTCGTCACGTAATTCCAGTTCGCTGGTTGATCGAGGGTGCTGTGGACGATGGTGTAGTTGGAGACTTGGCGGACCATCCGGAGGCGTTTTAGCCAAAGGCGTTGTTCCTCATCGAGTTCGTCCCGAGTCCACTGCATGGCGGTGGCAGCTACGGGGTTCATGGAGTCGAGTGAGTGGTTTTCTGATGCGTCTTGATCGTGATTTCCTTTTACGGTGGGGCAATTTAGGCCGCGGACGATATTGAGGCAGGCGACGGGATCCGCATTGTAGCCGACGACATCGCCGAGGCAGACAAAATCGGTTACATTTTGATTTTCCGCATCAGCCAGCATGGCTTCTAGGGCTTCTAGGTTGGCATGAATATCGCCAAAGATTGCGGTCCGCATGGGTGTTGAATGAGTGATCGGTAGAAACCCGTGATTTCGCATGTTTGCGATGGTGGGTGTGGGGTGGGGGGCAAGACTGAAACTAAAAGCAGGCGAGATGCAATACTCTTCTTACGGGAGGTGCGTAGGTTTTCCTTTTACTGCGCGGCGGTGGTGTGGTTTCTTTCCGTTATGCGGTTAGCTTTGATCTTTTTTGTTTTCGCGATATGTCTGAGCAATGCGTGGGCGGGAGGCAAGAAGAAGACTACGCGTATTTCATTTCATGTGGAGACGGAGGTGACGGATAATCCAAAGATGATTTTCCCCCATCAGATGTTTGGGAAGCAAAGGTATTTCAGGCGGATACCTGATATATCCTCAAACGATTTTGTAGCATTTTCGCCATTTCCGGCGGAGGATCAGATGTCTTATGGTGCGGTGTTTCAGTTAAAAGGGGCAGCGCAGCGGAGATTGGCAGCGGTGACTTCTACGAGTATTGGTAAGTGGCTGGTTTGTCAGGCTTTCGGGAGGATTGTGGATGGAGTTTTGATTGATGCGGCGATCAATGACGGCACGATTGTGATTTGGCAGGGGTTGATGTTGGAAGAGATTAAGGAAATTGATGAGACTTTGCCAAGAATCGGGGGTAAGGAGCGCTAGGATGAGAGCTTTGAGGGCTAGTATTATTTATTTGTCGCTGGTGGTTGGTGTTGCGGCGGCTGCGCCGGAGGACTTTTTATTGCCAACTGAGAATACGTATCTGTTTTCATCCCAGCCGGAGCGTTTTTTCATGTATGTGGATCGGAATTTCGAGGGAGAAACTTCGAAGCCATGGGAAGGAGGTGCGTTTGGGTATGTGCGCTCGCCGCGCCGGGTGAATGGTGAGGTGGTGATGACACGATTCCATGAGGGGATAGATATTGCGCCGATCAAACGAGATAAGGCGGGTAATCCTTTGGATTTAATTATGGCCGTATCAGAAGGGGACGGTGGTGCATGTAAGTGCGGTTGCGGGCCGTAGCAATTACGGGAAATATGTGGTGGTAGAGCACGTTTGGGAAGGTTCTAAAGTGTATTCTTTGTATGCGCATTTAGCGGAAATTACGGCGCAGGTAGGGCTTCCGGTTCGGGCAGGTGGTGTGCTAGGTAGGATGGGGTATACGGGTGTGGGCTTGAACCGGACACGGGCCCATGTGCACGTTGAGCTGGCTCTGCTGATGAGCCCTGATTACGATTTGTGGCACAAGACTTACATTGGCAGTGCGAATTTCCATGGGATGTATAATGGGATGAACTTGGCGGGAGTGAACATTACGGAGTTTTACCTTCAGCGGCAGCAAACACCTGAGCTGACGTTTCGTGAGTTTGTGTTAAGCCAGCCGCTGCAGTTCAAGGTGGCGGTGCCAAAGCTGGCGGAGGATCCGGAATTTCTATTGAGGTATCCGTGGATGCGGCAGGGGGAATTGGAGAATGCGCATTCTTGGGAGATAGGATTTGCGGCGACGGGACATGCGGTGTCTTTCACGCCTAGTAAGCGCGTGGTGAGTGTGCCGGAAGTGACGCATTTGCGGCCTTCTGAGATGGATCAAAGGTGGCTTACGCGAGGGCTTGTGAGGGGGGTGGGCAAAGCGGCGGATTTATCACCTGATGGGCAGAAGATGGTGGCACTTGTGATGGATGATTTCCCAAAAACAGATGAGCAGTAGTGTGTTAGGGTTTGCGATTGCGGTTACGAGCTTGCTCTGCGTTTCCTTTACGTTGGCGAATGAGCCGGGACCTGCGGCGCTGGATTTTATAGAGAGGCTTGCGAGGGGGGGATTGGATGGAAAGCCGGGAGGAGATACGGCGCTGCGGGCGACGACGATGCAGGAGAAGCAGCGCTCGATTCAGCGGCGCTTAGAGAGGTTGGAGGGTGATTTGAAGGGTGGCGAGTTTGAGCTGGGACGGGTGGAGAAGCGTGGTGATTTGGCGGCGGTTTTGGTCCGCAAAGTTGGTGGTTTTGATGCGCGAGAGATACCGAGTTTTTCCGGTGGCGATGGTGAAAGAGGGAGAGTTGTGGAGGGCGGCACCTGTTTTGGGCTCGTTTGAGAATGCGGTGCCGCGTTCTGAAGCTAGGTTGCTTGGTGCGGTGGCAGATTTAGAGGAATGGATGATGCGGGAGCGTGTTTTGGAGCGGATTCGTATGTCAAAAGAGGGTAGCGAGAAGGTGCGGAAGCAGATTTTAGCAACGATTGACGAAGATGATCTCAAGGCTGATGCACCGGGAGAGGTTTTAGATGCTTTTTTTGAGGAATGCCGTGACGGGGTGCGTGCGGGTGTTTTAGGATATTTGGGTGGGCTGAGTCGTGAATTGCCGAGTGATTGGCAAGGGCGTATGGTGGCTTCCGAATTTGCGGGGGAACCGGACGTGAGGGAAAAATGGCCTTGGAGGTTACTGTGCTGCGAGGATGTGTCTCGGGTATTGCTGCGGACTGAGAAGGATGGAGACGCGACTCTTATTTCCTATGGTTTTCTGGATCCAGCGTTGGCGAGCGATGAGGAGAAAAGTGAGATTCAGGTGCTGCATTTTCGGATGAGGCGTGATGAAGAGGGGCGGTGGTCCGTGGATTTGCCAGAGGCGCTTTCTGAGAACAGTGCAGCTTTGTTGTTTGAGGATGATGGTTTGGATGAAAATCTTGTGGCGAATTTTCCAGAACGGATGGTTAGCAAAAGGGAACAGAGGCCGTTTGTGGATTTCCCTGCAGTGAGGGATGAGTTGGCGAAGAAGCTTAAGGCGCAGAGTTATGAGAAAGTGCTAGAGCGGGTAAATTTCGGGGGGCGAAGTCAGGATGCTAGGGCACATTTACGTGAGGTGGGGAGGCTTGGTGGAGCCTGCAGGCACCGAATAGTCAGACATACCCTATTTATATCGATAGCGAAGTCCGTGGTGAGAAGGGGGCTTTGGTGATGCAATTTTTCGATGCGAAGGCAGGGGTGAGAGCGGATTTTGAGGTTTTGTATTTTACAAAGGAAGATGCGGGTTGGCTGTGGACTTGGGGTGGTGCGGAAGGAGGTGCGGAGGACGGTTTTCAGGAGCTGGTAAAGTGGGCTGAGGGGGGAATGGATGCTTGGAAGAATCGATGGGCTGGAGATTTATTGCGGGAGGTGGCTTTGATGGACAAGGGCGGCTTGGAGGAAGGGGGGTGGAGAGATGTGGTGGAGGAAGAAGCGACAATTTTTGCAAAGCGTTGGCTAGAGGCTCTGCAAGAGAGGGATTTTAAGAGGATTAGTGAAATGTCTGCGATGGTGCGAGATGACCGGCAAGACGAGGAGGACCTTTTGCGGACTTTAGCATTTGAAGTCTCCCATGGGGCGACGAGTGAGCGGAAGCTCGATGAACTTATTTTGAAAGATGGGTGGGCTGCCATGGTGGTCTCGTATGAGCTGCAAGGTGAGACGGTGCGGAATTTTGTGCCGTTACTGATGGTTCAGGATCGGCTGCGGTTTTTTCCAGAATTCAAATTTGTTCTCGGTGGTGGGCGGACGAAAGATTTTTTAAATGATGAGGCGTTTCGTGGGTTAGCGAAGATGGTGGGGCGTGAGAGGTTGAAGCCGTTGCGGGTTATGTTTCGGGAACTGAAGGAGGATGATGTAGGAATGGGCGGGAATACATTTTACTAAAAATCGTTTGTTTGATAAGAGAATTGGGTGATGTTGAAAGTGGTTTGAGGAAAGGGCAGAGATTTCAGATAGGTGGGTTTAGAATGGCGTCTCAAGCACGCCTCCGACGAGGGCGGGGGCATTGGAGCCGGGGGATGACGCTGTTGGAGCTGACGGTGGTTATTTTCGTTTTGTTGTCTTTAGTGGCAGTGCTATTTATTGGGGGGCGGGCTTGGAAGAGGGGGGCGGACCGGACGCTGTGCTTGATGAATATGCGGAACGTGCAGCAGGCGGTGAGGAGTTATGCGAATTTGTATGGGCACTCGCCGGGTGAAACTGTGGCTGAGCTGAAGTCGAAGATTATTGGATTTGGTAAATTCGTTGAGGAGATACCTGAATGTCCCGCCGGAGGGGTTTATACTTATGGTCAGGAGTTTGGTGAGGATACGATTCCGCCGGTGGGTGAGGTGTATTTGAAGTGCTCGCTAGCTGAAGAGGGGCATGAGCTCGCGGATCAGGCGTCTTGGTAAGTGATTAAACTGCGTTTTTCTGAATCGACATTCTTTGTAGGCGTGCCAACTTCTGTGACTGGAATCCCCCTTCCGTGACGTTATACTTATTATGATCACCCATTGGTTACGCAACGCATCAGCCTCTATCGCTCTTCTGGCCGTCTCGAATCCGGCGTGCGCTCAGCAGCAAGCAGACTTTAATGAGGTGGGGAGGCAGACGGCAATTATGCTGCAGAATAGCCATTTTGCTCGGCTTCCATACAATGAGCTGAGTGAAAAGTTCTTCGATGACTATTTGCAGGATCTTGATTTTCAGAAGCTTTATTTGACAGAAGAGGACGTGGAAGGGTTTCGTGAAAAGTATGGTGATAAGTTGCACACTTTGCTTCTGCAGGGCAATAGTATGGAGCCGGCGATAGAGATTTATGGGGTGTTCCGGGAGCGAGTTCAGGCACGGATTGCGCAGGCGAAGGAGTTGCTGGAGGGTGATTTTGATTTCTCCGATGAGGGCGAGATTATGCTTTCCCGGAAAAATGCTGAATGGCCGGCGAATGAGGAGGAGGCACGGGCAATTTGGGCGAAGCATATTGAAGAGGCTGTTTTGGCAGAGACGTTGCGTAGAGAGATGCTTACTCGGATGGCAACGGAACAGAAAAAGCCAGACCCGGGTGCAGATGATTTGGACCCTCGTGAGAAGGTGGCTTTAAGATATAAGCGGCTACTTGCTAGTGTGCTGGATGTGGATGACGAGGAGGTGGCGAATATTTTCTTAAGTGCTGTGGCGCGGGCATACGATCCGCATACGGATTACATGAGTTTCCGTGAGATGAATCGTTTCAAGGATGGGATGAAGAACGAGCTGGTAGGTATTGGCGCGTTGCTGCAGGCCGAGGAGGATGGGGCGACGATTATTAAGGGAATCGTCGTCGGTGGACCTGCGGATAAGGAAGGCCAACTGAAGCTGAATGATCGGGTAGTAGGAGTTGATACTATGAATACCGGAGTCGCTGAGGGGATGACGGATATTATGTTTATGAAAATCGATAAGGTAGTCGATTTGATCCGGGGGCAAGAGGGCGCCTCGGTGGCTTTAAAGGTAGAGCCGAGTGGAGGTGCGCCGGGAGAAACGAAGATCATAGTGATCGACCGGGAAAAGGTGGAGCTGAAGGACGAGCAGGCGAGTGGAGATTTGATAGAGGTGAGTGATGATGAAGGGAAGGTTGTGCGCTTGGGGATTATTACTTTACCGTCCTTTTATGCAGATTTTGATGCGGGCACGGTGAGGTCTTCGGTGGATGTTGAGCTTATTTTGACACGCTTGATGAAAGAGGGGATGGATGGTTTGTTGTTTGATTTGAGAAACAATGGTGGGGGCTCGCTGGAGGAGGTGCGGCGGATGACTGGCTTTTTTGTTCCGAAAGGCCCTGTGGTGCAGGTGAAAAACGCTTTGGGGCAGGTGCAAGTGAAGAATACTGACTCTGGGAAGCCGATTTACACTGGGCCGATGGTGGTGCTGGTAGATAAAAGTAGTGCATCTGCAAGCGAGATTCTGGCAGGTGCTTTGCAGGACTACAATCGGGCTGTTGTGGTTGGCGATGACTCGACTTTCGGTAAGGGAACGGTGCAGCAGCCGATGGATATTAGCAGGATGCTGCCGTTATTCGCAGTGCGTGATAAGGCGGGTTTCTTGAAGGTGACGATCCAAAAATTTTATCGTCCGTCAGGATCGTCTACGCAGATGGATGGGGTGGTGCCAGATATCGTTTTGCCAAGTATCACTGATGCTCTTGATGTAGGTGAAGAGTATTTGGAAAATGCGCTTCCGCATGATCGGATTCGCCCGGCTACGGATTTCGAGGTTATGGATACGCAGAATTTGTTCATTCCGCAACTCAAGCAAACGAGTGAGGTGAGGGTGCAAAATTGCGAGGATTTTGCTTATGTGATTGAAGATATAAAGAAAGCTCGTGAGCGGGTGGAAGAGAATAGGGTTTCTTTAAACAAAGAGGAGCGAGAAGAGGATTTGCAGGCTTCGGATCAGGAAAATAAGCAGCGTAATTTGGAGCGGCGTGAGCGTTTTACAGAAATTGCTAAAGAGGACTCGGAGAGATTTACTTTTTACAAAGTTACCTTGGATATGGTGGATGATGAATCAGCTTTAGTTCCGTATGATCCATCGGCAGAGAATTTAGATTACATGCGCCGGGCTAAAGATGAGACTGCAAGCTTGGATGAGACGCCAAAATGGCCATCGAATTTAAATGCAGAAAAGCGCGAGGCACTCGATGTGCTCCGTGATCTCGTAGAACTGACTGAGAAGGCTAAGGTGGTGGGTGTTCTTGAGCCCGACGAAGAAGTGGTGCGCTGATGTCTGATGTGGGGGAGAATTTGGCGGAGATTCGGGATAGAATTGCTGAGGCGTGCGTGCGGGGTGAGAGGGACGTGGCTGATGTTGAGCTGATCGCGGTTTCCAAGACTTTTCCGGAATGTGATATTGCAGAAGCGATTGAGGGCGGCCAGCGAGTATTTGGGGAGAGCAGATTGCAAGAGGCTGAGCCAAAAATCGCGAGTTTACCGCCTGAGATTTGTTGGCATTTTATAGGTGGGATTCAGCGAAATAAGGTCCGCAAGATTCTGCCGTTATTTGATGTGATACATGCGGTGGATTCAAAAAAATTGCTTTTGTATATCGACAAGGTTGCGAAGGATTTGGGATTGCGGCCAAAATTGTTTTTGCAGGTGAATCAAGGTGGTGAGGCGAGCAAAGGCGGATTTATTGAGGAAGAGGTAACTGAAATTGCTGAGTTTCAGAAGAGTTTAGGGTCGGTCGAGATTGTGGGATTGATGTCCATTCCGCCGCTTTCGGAGGTGGCTGAAGATGCACGGAGGTGGTTTGTAAGTTTGCGTGAGTTGAGGGATCGCTTAGGAAGGGAATTTGGTTTTAGTTTACCATATTTGAGTATGGGGATGAGTCAGGATTTTGAAGTGGCGATTGAGGAAGGGGCGACTCATGTGCGTGTGGGTTCACGTATTTTTGGGAAACGAGATAAGAAAATTGAGGGAGAACTAGGATGAGTGGTGTATTTGAATCGATTTGTGTGATAGGCGATGAGTTGGCGCTTAATTTGGGTGGTGAGGAAATTTATTTGCCGTTGGCTGATGTTGCGGCGGGCTTGCCCGTGTGCAATTTGTCAGGGTGAGCCTGATGCGATGGGGCGAGTGAAGAAGCCGATTACGAAACACGGGGAGGGTGCCTTTGCGTTATCGCGTTTTGAAATTGTGGGTGGCTATGGATTGCAGCTTTTTTGGAATGACGGGCATGGTAGTGGTATCTACAGTTTAAGTTATTTGAGAAAGCTGGATACTTTGCTGCAGAACTGACTGATTTAGGCCTGAGGCTTGAGTTGCTTTAAACTTTGGGAAGCGGGGCTGCGGAGGGGGAGGATGTGGGAGTCATGGATTGTAGGTTTTTAAGAAAATGTTTCTGATCATGGAATTGGAGGGCCTTGATACGAGTCTTCGCTTGCGGGTGTGAGGTTTGGAAGGTTCACTCTGAGCGCGCGGGATGTATTTGTTGAAGAAAGTATTTGAGCTACGAGAGAAGGCTCATCCAGACCATGAGAAGCCTTTTTTGGAGCATCTTGAGGATTTGCGTATTTTGATTACGAGGGTCTTGCTGACTTTGGTGATTTCGATGATTGCTTGTTTTACGTTTCAGGATGAATTGATGGAGATCCTACGCGAGCCAGCGGAGCAGGTTCTGCAGGTCAAACAGCAGGAAACGATGCCAGATGGGGTGGCGTATCCGGGGATCCGGGTGCCGACGGTGGCGGAGTGGGATCGGGCAAAAGATATTGAGTATGTGGCGAAGGGGCTGACGGAAAGTCAGCGGGCAAGTTTTTATGAGGCCCTAGATGATCCGGAGCTAGAGTTTCACGCGCGCAGTGTGGCGATTTTACGAGCGGCGCAGATTTTTCCGGATGAGAGGCGTTTGGAGTTTTTGCGAGGGCTGGATGTGGGGGATGAGATGGAGCGGCAGGTGGTGGCATTGTTGAATTCTGATCCGGATGTGGAGCCGAGTGCGGGCTCGAATATCCGGATGATGAGTGCGTTGAAGCCGACGGAGACGTTTATGCTTTCGATGAAGTTGGCATTTTATGCGGGGATCGTGCTGGCATTTCCCTTGTTGTTGATGTTTGTGCTGCAGTTTGTGTTGCCAGGGATGCATGAGGCGGAGCGCAAGATTATGTGGCCTGCGTTAGGGATAGGCTTTGGGTTGTTTTTGGCAGGGGTGTTTTTTGCGTATTTCTTCGTGCTGCCGAGGGCTTTGTTGTTTTTCTATGAGTGGAGCAATGGGCTTGGGGTGGCGAATGATTGGCGGATTGGGGAGTATATTACGTTTGCGACGCAGTTTACGTTATTATTTGGGCTTTCGTTTGAGTTGCCGGTGCTGGTGATGGTTTTTGTGAAGTTGGGTCTGCTGAGTTATGAGACGATGGCGAAGACGCGGACTTACGCGATTGTAGCGATTTACGTGGCAGCAGCGGTAATTACGCCAACGCCGGATTTGATGACCTTGAATTTGATGGCGATTCCGATGCTGGTTTTATATGAGATTTGTATTTGGCTGGCGTGGTTTGATCGGAAGAAGATGCGGAAGGAAGAGGCGGCAAAGGAGGAAGAGATGCGGCAGCGGAGATTGAACTGGATGTTAAGCAATGATGAACGGGAGGAGGCAAGTGGTTACGGTGAGCCGGAGCCGCAAGGATGGCGGTGATGAGGGCTGGGATGAAGATTACGAGCATGAGACGGATCTTCTAGATGACTTGGAATCGAAGGAAGATTGGGTGGATCCGAATGATGAGCAGAACGGACCTGAGGAGGATCGGAAGTAAATATGAGTGGTAGAAAAGAGGAGCAGGTAAGTCAGAAGTCTCCGTTTGCGGGGTGTTTCATCCTGATCGCTGCGCTGGCGGTGATGGTGTTTTTGGTGGTTTTCTCGATCTATTCGTTGTTTCGTCAGTTTGGGGAGATCGAGAAGTTTACGGATAGTGAGCCAGGGCAGATAGAGACGATTGTTGAGGGGGATTTTCTTGAGGAGCGGGACGGTTTGAAGGACAAATTGGCTGATTTTGAGGAAGATTTGAATCAAGGAGGTGTGTCAGCGGAGGTGAAACTCACGGAGGAAGAGTTAAATTTGGCGATTGCAGAGTTTCTACAATTTGAAGATTTGCGAGGGACGTTGAGGGTCGATTCGATTTCCCCGGAGGAGATGCGTTTTGAGATTTCTTTCCGGATGAACGGGAAGCCGCGATTGGCGAGAGAGGGTGAGGAGGGATGGATGACATCTGATCCGCGGTATTTGAATGGGACGATGGTGGCGGTGCCGGGGCTGCTGGGGGGTGAGGTTGTGCTGCAGGTATCTGATATTGAAGTGGTAGGTGCAGATGTTCCGGAAGGGTTTTTGGGACAATTTTCGCCTTACCGGATTACAGAGCGGTATGCGGGGGAGGGTAGGATTGGCGAGGTGATGGCACAGTTGACGGCGGTGGAGTTGGGGGATGGGTTTGTGAGTTTTGTGAAGGAGGCGGGGGTTTTACCGGCGGATACGTTGAGTGACGAGGACGTGGCGGAGGCGGGTGACCGTTTGTTTACTGTTCTAGGTGTGGTGGCCGTTCTGTTTTTGGGGATGGTGGCAATTTTACTGTTTATCGGTATGCGAATCAACAAACGTCGCGAGGTTGATGATGTTGGCTGAGTGATGAGAATTACCGTGTGCTGTTCAGAGCCCAATCGTAATTTAGAAATTCTATAGGGAAGTTTGGTGGTAGGGGTCGAGTTCGGTAGCGGTTTACGTATGTGATAAGCTGGTCTTTGCCGCCGAAATCTTCTGCATACCAATCAAAAATTTTCGAAAGTTTGATGCGGTCTTTGTCGATTCTGACGCCATCGGGGTCGCGATTTATAAATTTCCGGGTCAGGGTCTCTAGTTTTTGTTCGAGGTTTTCTTCGGTAAAGGGTTCTTTTGCTAAAGGAGGGCAGGATGTGCTCGCGCAGTTGAGTGCGAAGTGTATGCGAGGTTCCTTGAACTCAGGTCGGATGATTTTTTGTTCGAGATGAGAAAAGCTCATCGCTTTACCGGACAGGGTGATGGATTTGATTTCGAAGAAGAGTGGATTGCCTGCTAGGGGGCCGTTAGTGGGATATTTATCCATGATGTTATGGAGTATCCACGCGTTGTAGGCATTTAGGTGCCATGCCAAGGAAGCCTTTTGTGAAGAAGGTGGGCGATGGGTGGCATAGAACTCTGTAATAGAACGTAGTTTGTTCAGGTCAGTAGTGTTTTTACTGAGGCTATAGTAGTCTACCAAATCTTCTTCGACATAACGCTGCAGTAAACCACTGTAGGATGGAGGAGCTGTAATCGCTGCCACGGGTAGAGATGCGTCAGGTGCTTTCATGGTGCTGCACGAAACTAGACTGAGGGTGACGTAAGCGAGAAAGAGCAGCTTTCCTAACATTTTAGTGAGTTTCAGGTTTTTTAGTTGTTTTACTTCGTCCGATAATACCAACGGTGCAAACGATGAGGTGATACACCTAGGTAGAACATACTGAGGAATGCGATGTTTAGAAGCGAAGTTTTCCAGGATCCGAGTTGCTCGGAGCGTCTTGCTGAGGAGTGGACGGGAGGATGAAGGAAATGGATTTTTGTTGCTTTACGGAGTCTTCTACTAAAGTCCACGTCTTCCATGAGAGGGTAATCACGAAAGCCATTGAGTTTGTCGAAAACCGAACGAGTTACAAAAATTGATTGGTCGCCAAGGAGGGGGTGCCAGCGGCTTAGAAACTCCACCTGTTTCTGGAACCGGAATGCCCAAGGGTGACGCTGATCGAGAAGCCGATGGAAGGCACCACCTTGTATTTCAGCGTTCTCAGAGGTGGCGAGTAGGCTTTGAAGGTGTTCACGAGAGAGAATGGTATCGGCGTGATGGAAGCATAATAGAGCGCCGGTAGCTACAGTAGCGCCTTGGTTGAGCTGTGCACCGCGGGAAGGTTTCTCGCATGCGACTAAGAATATCTTACGGGAATTGCAGTAGTGCCTGAGAGTTTCATCAGGACGGACTGCGGCGACGATTACCTGCAGGGAAGATAGAGTTTCGATCGGTAGCGGATCTAGAAGGGCAATCAGAGGTTTGGTATCTTTCCACAGAGGAATGATGAGTGAAACTGAAGGTGGCATGAGTGGGTTTATTCTTTACTTTCTCAAGCACACTAGAGACTCATTTTTGCTGCTTTTAGCACGGATTATTTAATAAGGAACCGGTATTTTATTACGATTACGATACCACTGAAAGTTGGATGAGGAGTCTCTTTCTCTTCATTTATTTCAACAGCTTTGTAAGAAAGTGAACGAACTGATTTCTTTTCAAGGGCTTTGAATGACAGCGGGCGATGTAAGGTTTCGCCAATTTTGTTTTTCTTGAGGGTGGTAGTTTTGCTAGAAGAAGAGATGCGAATTGGAAAGCTGAGCAGTGGTGAAGGAGAGATGGGATGAGTTTGGAAGATGAGATTGGAGATGTTGTTCAGAAAGCGCGCGTGGGGGTGGGTATCGATAAGGTTTCGCTTTGCAAGAAAGCGGGAATAGGCGAGGCGGATTATGAGAGGGTGATTGAGGGGAAGGGTGATGAAGGTGCTATCCGGAAGTTGGCAGATGCTCTGGGGCTGAGTGGCGATGCTCTTTGGGGCCTGAAAGAATATTGTCCGGCAGTTGAGTTACCGAAAGGGGTGCGGAGGTTGGAGTTGCCATTTCATGCTTGGACTGTGAATGCATGGTTATTGGAAGCTGGGGACACGCAAATTTTATTTGATAGCGGGTGGAGAGCTGGCGATGCGGTGAGTGCTCTGGGTGGGGTGGATGTCGAAAAGATTTTTACGACTCATGCGCATGAGGATCACGTAGGAGGTGATGATGATTTTCGGCAGGGTGGGGTGAAGATCTATTCGGCAGAGGAAAGTTTGGGTGAGGAAACTTTTGACTTGGGAGGTTTACAGATCCGGGTTGTGGATTTGGCTGGGCATGCCTCGCCGGCTGCGGGATATGTAGTTGCGGGTCTGGAGAGGCAGGTTTTTGTGGTAGGTGATGCGATTTTTGCTGGTTCTATGGGAAGGTGCAAGGGTTCAGCACAGTTTCAGAAAGCTTTACGCAAATTGCGTGAAAGTGCAGATGTGCTTAGTGAGGACTGTCTGATTCTCCCGGGACACGGCCCGGCAACAACATGGGCGTCAGAGAAAAGGGGGAATCCCTTCCTTCCGATTATTAAGAGGGGATGAGGAATAGGCAGTAGGTTTTATGATGTGTAAGTAACAGGGTAAGGTTCAAGTGGAATTGACTTTTCAGAAACTTGTTAGAATTTTTATCTTGTCGGTTAGGAATTTTGTGACATTGTCGCTACGTTCTTTAAAAGAATTTCATTAACAAATTACACAACCCCCATGAAACTACCCATTAGCCTTCGCGGCCCTTCTCGCCCTTCCTGCACACGCTGCTGTGCTCAATTTCAGCGCCCCTGCCACTTGGTAAGCGGAACTCAATCCACGCCGGGCGCTGTCTATAGATACGCGAATATCGGGACTACCGACACTGGTGGTATCGCATTCGATGCACTTGTGACCCTTGGATCGCTCAGTGGAGGTGCTGTATTCTCGACTACCAATGATTTCAAACAAAGCGGTGGTCGTGCGTTTACAAGTGTTATCACAGACATCGACCAAGAGAGCTTCGGGCGATATAACATTAGACTCGTTCTAAATAGCGATAACTCTATATCGGTAGGTGGTGAAGAGGTAGAGATTGCATCTTTCGATATCGATTCCAATCCGGGTGAGAACTTTACTGACTTTTTGGGAATAGCGGCAGCAGCACCGTTCGGTTTGCAAACAAGCCAAAACACGAGCCTTGTATTAGGCAGCAGAAGTTACGAGGGCACTTCGTTTACAACAGTGGCGTTAGATAATTCTGGCGATTTGAGTTCGGTAGGTAACACGAGTGATGGAGCGACTAACTTCAATGCGAATCAGGACGACATTTCAGCAATCTTTAGTTTCGCAAACTTCCCCGCATCTGGAGTTGATATTCTACACGGGAGTATTCCGGGACTTCAGGGAGATCTCGATACCGGCACACGTGCACGCGGTGTTTTGTATGATGGATCTGGCACCTTTAATTTCGTAACTCCTGGTGACACTTTGTCCGTTCCGGAGCCGAGTGTAGGACTTTTGGCTATGGGAGCGCTTGGTTTACTTGGTCTGCGCCGCAGACGGTAGGTTTTAAGAATTTTTTAGTTTTCATTAACGCTGCACTCTGAGGGGTGCGGCGTTTTTTTATGTAGTTTTTAGGAAGAAATAAAACGTCCGTCCCTTCTTACACCCTTTTGACACTTTCCTGACACTTGAGTCAAAGCAGCGCGGCAGCGGAACGGACCGCGGGTCTTCAGCCCGCCCCAGTGCTTTGGCTCAGTGCTTTGGCTCAGTGCTTTGGGGCGAGCTGAAGACTCGCGTTCCATTAGCCGCTTACCTCAGAATGATACTACTCCAATTTCTCTGATACTTTGTAATTCAAGTTAAGGCAGCGCGGCAGCGGAACGGACTGCGGGTCTTCAGCCCGCACCAGTGCTTTGGCTCAGTGCTTCGGGGCGAGCTGAAGACTCGTGGTCCATTAGCCGCTTACCTCAAAATGAGCCTCTCACAATTTCTCTGATACTTTGTAATTCAAGTCAAAGCAGCGCGGCAGCGGAACGGACCGCGGGTCTTTAGCCCGCCCAAGTGCTTTGGCTTAGTGCTTTGGGGCGAGCTGAAGACTCGCGTTCCATTAGCCGCTTACCTCAGAATGATACTACTCCAATTTCTCTGATAAATAGAACGTCTGTCCCTTTTTACAATGTTAGCCGCTTACCTCAGAATGATACTTTTAGGGTGAGGGAGATGGGGCAGTGATCTGAGCCGAGGATGTGGGGGAGGATTTCGGCGGATGTGAGCTGGGGGAGGAGGCTGGGTGAGGTGGCGAAGTAGTCGATGCGCCAGCCGACGTTGCGCTGGCGTGCTCCTGCGCGGTAGGACCACCATGTGTAGGCTTCAGTTTTTTCTGGGTGGAAATGGCGGAAGGTATCTGTGAAGCCACTTGTTAGGAGTTCTGTTAAGCTATTGCGCTCGTCGTCGGAGAAGCCGGGGCTGTTGTGATTTGTTTTGGGGCGTGCTAGATCGATTTCTTGGTGTGCGACATTGAGATCGCCACAGAAGATGACGGGTTTTGTTTTAGCTAAGGTGCTGACGTGTTCGCGGAATGCGGCATCCCAAGCGAGGCGGTAGGGGAGGCGGCGTAGTTTGTCTTGGGCGTTTACGGTGTAGACGTTGACGAGGAAGAAATCTGGGAATTCTGCGGTGATGACGCGGCCTTCGGTGTTGTGCTCAGACTGGGCGAATCCGTAGGTGACGGTGAGGGGTTTTGTTTTTGAGAAGATGGCGGTGCCGGAGTAGCCGGGCTTTTCGGCTGAGTTCCAGCAGGGGTGGTATGGGGCGAAGGCGGCGGGGAGCTCGACTTGTTCGGGGCGGGCTTTGGTTTCTTGGAGGCAGAGAATATCGGGGTTTTCGGCAGTTAGGAAGTCGGCGAGGCCTTTGTTGAGTGCGGCGCGGATGCCGTTTACGTTCCAGGAGATGATTTTCATGTGAGAGAGTTGCGATTAGAGGATGAGCATGCAATCGCCATAGGAGTAGAAGCGGTATTTTTCGGCGACGGCTTGGCGGTATGCTTCTAGGGTGAGTTCTTTGCCGGCAAAGGCGGAGACGAGCATGATGAGTGTGGATTCTGGGAGGTGAAAGTTGGTGAGGAGGCTGTCTACGGCTTTGAATTGGTAGGGTGGATGGAGGAAGATGTTGGTGGAGCCGGATGTTGATTTATCAGAGGCGAGGCGTGTGGAAGTGCCGGCGAGTGTCTCGAGGACGCGGGTTACGGTGGTGCCGACGGCGATGACGCGGGAGGCGGAGTTGATGGAGGAGGCGGTTTCGGAAGAGATGTGATATTTTTCGGAATGCATTTCGTGATCGGTGATCGACTCTGTAGATACGGGGCGGAAAGTGCCGACGCCGACGTGGAGGGTGATGAATGCGTGGCGGATGCGTTGGAGGATTTCTGGGGTGAAATGGAGGCCAGCGGTGGGAGCGGCGATGGCGCCTTCCTCTTTGGAGTAGACTGTTTGATAGCGTTCCGTGTCTGAAGAATCGCTGCTACGGCCCATGTAATGTGGGAGGGCGAGCTCGCCATGGGTGTTTAGATCTAGGGGGGTTGCCCATTGGATCAGGCGATCGCCATTGTCGAGGATTTCGGTGACTTCGCCGGTGATGCCCCCGATGGTGAGAGTGCGGCCTACTTTTAGGCGTTTTCCTGGTTTTCCGAGACAGCGCCAGAGGGTGGGTGAGAGTTGATCTAGGCAGAGGAGTTCGATACGGCGGTCATCGGAAAATAGGCGGGCGGGGATGACGCGTGTGTCGTTAAGGACGAGTAAGTCGTCGGGTTTTAGGAAGGTTTCGAATTTTGAGAAATGGGAATGGGTGATGGTTCCGTTGGCACGATGTATTACGAGCATGCGGGATGCAGCGCGATCGGGGAGGGGGTGCGATGCGATGAGGTCTTCTGGAAGGTGGTAGCTGTAATCTTTTGTGCGGAGAGACATGAGGACTATTCGAGGAGCGGTGGAGGCGGGAGGTCTAGGAGGACGAGTTGTTGGTCACCCCAGATTTTGATGAGGATGTTTGTGCCATTTTGAGGAAGGGATTCGGTGGCAATTATGATGCGGGTGGATTGTTTTGTGAGATCGAAGTCTGAAGATGGGGTGCCGGGGAGCCAGTTTTGAGATTTTAGGTATTTGAGATAATGGAGCCGATCTTTTCCATGAGGGGAGTGGATGGATAATTGCGATGAGGGAGGTGAAGGCGAGTGCTTACGGGATTCTTTGGAACGGCGCGGGGGAAGGCGATGGTTTCGATAGAGGGAGCGGACGATGGGCTGGAGGATTTGAAGGGCGGAAAGTTGGAATCTGGTTGAGATGGTGGAGAAACGGGATGGAAGGGGGCGAACGGCTAGGGAATGGGTGGAGAGGGATTGGTAGGGGGCTAGGCCCATGGGGCCGTGGTAGATGAAGGAGTCTCGGGTCACGCGAACGGGGGAACCACAGTATACGACGCCGGCCCAGCGGGCTTCGCCGCGTTGAGTAAATCGATGGGGATGGGTTTCGAGGAGGATGCGTTCGGCGAGGCCGTAGCCACGTTGTTGCCTGAGAAATGCGCGTATGGAAGGGCGGCGCGAGTGCCAGACGAAGGCGCTGGGGACAAAGGTGATGAGGTGGTTTGCATCGCTAAGGCGCCAGCAGAAATCGACATCGTCTCCGGCGGTTTTGAAGATGGGATTGAAGCCTTTGATGGAATGGAAAACGGAGGCGCGGACGGCAAGATTGCAGCCGGGGATGTGCTCGGCTTGAGTGTCGTCTAGGAGGATATGGGAGGGTGATCCGGGTGCAGAACAGATGATTGCGTCTTTGGGTGTGCGGGGAGGTGGGGGCAGATTGGGTCCGCCGGCAGCGGCGGTGGAGGGGTTTTTGAAGGCAGAATCGAGGTGGGTGATCCACTCGGTATCGGGTTGGCAGTCATCATCGGTGAAGGCTAAGATTTCCCCACTGGCGATGGCGGCACCGGTGTTGCGGGCGGCGCTAAGGCCCGAGGGGGGTATGGTTTTCAGAATGACGGAAGGAAACTTTTCGGAGACTAGGGCTGCGGTGTGATCTGTGGAGCCATCGTCGACGACAATGATTTCGAAGGGCCCGTGCTGAAGGTTTTCGAGGGCGCGGAGACAGGACTCGATGCGGGTAGCGCCGTTGCGGGTGCAGACGATGATAGAGAAAGTGTGACTAAGTGGTGGCGTGGGCGGGAGAGTGAGGTTTTGGAGGGTATGTAGTGCGGGTTTTGGGTTCCCTAGGCGGTCGGAGAGGCCAAAATTCCAATCGGTGACTTCGCGGCCACCGTTTTGCCAGAGATCTGAGTATGAGAAGATGGTGATGCCCGAGGTGGCTTCTTGGTGGGCGATTTCGGTGGCCCATTTGAGTGTTTCGGCTTGGGTTTCTGGGGTATTGCGGAGGGAATCGAGGCCAAATTCTGATATGACCAGGGGGCGGTCCCCCGCGATATTTTGAAGGCGGCGGAGGTATTTTGTGAAAGGGATTGGGGCTTCTAGGTAGATATTGAAGGCGGTAAAATCGGCATTGGCGGGCTCAAGATATTCTGTGGATGGGTAGTTGGCGTAGGCGAAGAGGAGGTGGGGTGCGGCGGTGCGGCCGTGGTCGATTAAATCTTCTAGGGCTTGGCGGACGCGGACGGGGCCTAGGTAGCGGACGAGATCTGCGGGGATTTCATTGCCGATATAGACGCCGGAGAGTGCGGGATGGTTTGCATTTTCAGTGAGCCAGGAAGTGAGGCGGACGCGGGCATGAGATAGGTGTTTGGAGGAGGCGAAGAAATCGCCGAATTGCCACCAATCGAGGCCGGCAAAGATCTGCAGGTCGTTTTCATGGGCTGCAGCGAGGAGGGACTGTTCAGGGAGGGTGAAAAGGCGGAGGGTATTGAAGCCTGCGGCGCGTATTTTTGGGAATTCTTGGTAGGGATCGAGAGATTTTTCTATTGGGAAGGGTCCGAAAGTCACGGCCCGCATGAAGGTGCGCTTGTTAGCGCGAGCGAGGAATTTCCCGTCGGTTTTCCAGCGTGAGTCCGGAGGTACGCTGATAGCTGGGGGAAGATTTGGAGCGGATGCGATCAATCTGCAAGGGAGCGGATGAATTTTGTGAAAAAGCGCTCGCCGGCTTCGAGATCGGCGAGGGAGATGAACTCGTCTTTGGTGTGTGCTTGGGCGATGGAGCCCGGGCCGAGGCAGATGGAGGGGAGGCCAGCCGCAGAGAGGAGGGCGGCATCGGAGAACCAAGGAGCGCCAGTGAGTTGAGTTTGTGGATCGGTAGCGAGGATTTTTTCGATGATGGGATGGTTGGTATCGGTTTCCATGGGTGGGTTTTCGTGGGAGGTCTCGATGGTGAGGGGAAGGTTTAGGGAGGTGATGGCTTCTTCGACGAGTTTTGTGGCACCGCCGGAAGAGGCGAGGGAGGGGGTGAGGCGGATATCGAGCTGGGCGGAGGCGTGGTTTGGGACGATGTTTGGGGCGAGGCCGCCTTGGATGGTGCCGAAGTTCAGGGTGGAGTGGCCAAGGATGGGATGGGTGTGGGTTTTGAGTAAGGGCTCTAGGTGTTCTTGGAGGGCGATGATGGAGTTGGCGAGAGATAGGATGGCATTTTCCCCGAGTTCTGGCTGAGAGGCATGGGCGGATACGCCGGTGGCGACTAGTGTGGCCCAAAGAGAGCCTTTTGTGGTATGGACGATGTTTAGGGAGGTGGGCTCGCCAACGATGGCGAATTGGTAGGGTGATGCGTGGTGCGCTGCGAAGTGTTTCGAGCCATGTTGCGAGGCTTCCTCGCCCATGAAGGCGACGAAATCGATGGCTATGGGTAGGTCTGCGAGGATATTTTTGTTAGCGGCGAGGCCCGCGATCATAGCGGCCATAGGGCCCTTGGTATCGGATGCACCACGGCCCCAGATTTTGCCGTCTTTGATTTCCCCGGAGAAGGGGGGGATGGTCATATTGGCAACGCCAACGGTATCGAGGTGTGGGCCAAGGAGGATGCGGGGGCGGCCATCGAGGGGGGCGAAGCGGGCGATGAGATTTGGCCGGGAGGGTTGGATTTCTTGGAGGATGACGCGGGCGCCGAGATCGGTAAGGTAGTCGGCTAAGAAATCGGCGATGCGTTGTTCGTGGGTGATTTCTTGTTGATCGGATGCTTCATGGTCTGGATTGACCGATGGGATGCGGATGAGCTGTTGGAGAAGCATGAAGGAGTCTCGAAGATGGCGCAGGAAAGATCAAGGGTGACTGACGGTGCTGGAGGAGGTTTTCTGAGAGTGGTAAAGAGTTGTGCAGGAGGGAGAATTTTGGTGGGCTATTGGTGTGCGAGGATTGATTTTGGCGGGAGGAAAAGGGGAGCGGATGGGTAGAGAGAAAGGGGGGATGCGGCATGCGGATGGGCGGACGATGGTGCGGCGTGCGGCGGATTTGCTGGAGGAGGTGGGTTGTGAGCGGGTGGTGGTTTCGCTGAGGGAGGGGCAGGATGTGCTGGCGGATTGGGATGGGCTGGAGGTGGTGCGCGATGCAGGGGAGGGGCCGTTGGGGGGGATGATTGCGGGGCTGGAGAGTGGGGTAGGTGAGGATTGGCTGGTGGTGGCGTGTGATTTACCAAGGCTAGATGTGGGTGTTTTGAAGGGTTTGTTAGGTTTTGAGGATGATTTTGTAGTTTATGGGAGCGATAGGGGTTTGGAGCCGCTTTGTGGGTATTATGGGAGGGGCGCGCTGGGGATTTTGAAGGGTGCGCGGGAGGCGGGGAGGTGGGGTTTGCAGGAAATTTTACGTGAGAGCGGGGTGAGGGTTTTGGGTTTAGAGGATGAACGTGCCTTGGAGAATGCGAATACGGTGGAGGATTTCCGGAGAAGTTTTGAGGTGGAGGTGCGAGAGATTTGGATTTCGCAGGGACACGATTTTCGGGGTAGGCATGGGTTGGGAAGGATGGAGTATGAGAATGTGAGGGTGGATGAGGTGGTTTGTGAGGCGGGGAGGGGTTTGGTGGGGGATCGCTATTATGATTTTAAGGAGGATTATAAGGGGCAGGTGAGTTTTTTTTCGTGGGAGGTTTTGGAGGAGATGAGGAGGAGTTATGAGGGGGTTCGGTTTGCGGATTTGAGGAGGAATATTTTGGTGAGGGGGATGGATATGGAGGGGCTGGTGGATAGGATTTTTGAGGTTCAGGGGGTGAGTTTTGAGGGAAGTGAGGAATGTAAGCCGTGTTACTGGATGGAAGAGGCGGTGGGAGAGGGGGCGGAGGATTTTCTGACGGGGGGTTTCCGTGGGGGGCTGAGGGCGCGGATTGTGGGAGGTGGTGTTTTGCGGGTGGGGCGGTAGATAGTTGCCAGCGGGAGAGATTTCTGAGTAATTTTCTGGAAGGCATGACGGGGCAGAAGAAAGGCAAGGTGACGAATTTGGCAGCATATCGATTCGTGGAATTGAGTGGGCTGAAAGAGTTGCGCGAGGAGTTATTGGCGTTGTGTAAGGCGGAGGGGCTGCGGGGGACAATTTTGTTGAGTTTGGAGGGGGTGAATTTGTTTGTGGCTGGGGGTGCGGAGGGGGTGGGGCGGCTCTTGGCGAGGTTGCGGATGCTGCCGGGTTTGGAGGATTTCGAGGGGAAGGTGAGTGAGAGTGACGAGCAGCCATTTCGGCGGATGCTGGTGCGAATTAAGAAGGAGATTATCGCTTTTGGGGTGGAGGGAGTGGAGCCTGCGAAGCGGACTTCGCCTAAACTTTCGGCGAAAGAGTTGAAGCGGTGGCTGGATGAGGGGCGGAAGATTACGCTGTTAGATACGCGCAATGATTATGAGGTGAAGTTAGGGACTTTCAAGGGTGCGGTGGTGCCGGAGATTGATACTTTCCGGGAGTTTCCGGAGGCGGTGAGGAAGATGCCGGAGGTGCGGAAGGATGAGACGGTGGTGATGTTTTGCACGGGGGGGATCCGCTGCGAGAAGGCTGGGCCGTTTATGGAGATGGAGGGGTATAAGGATGTGTATCAGCTGGACGGAGGGATTTTGAAGTATTTCGAGGAATGCGGGGGTGCGCATTACGAGGGGGAGTGTTTTGTGTTTGATCAAAGGGTGGGTGTGGACCCGGGTTTGAGGGAGACGGAGACTGCGGTTTGTTTTGCGTGTCAGGCACCGCTGGACGCACGGGATCAGGAAGATGTGCGCTATGTGGCGGGGGTGAGCTGTCCGCATTGCTTTGTGCCGGAGCCTAGTAAGATGAGGGTGCGGATCGAGGAGGCGCAGGCAAAACTTGACGCTGTGTGTGAGGTTTTACCAGGGTCTGAGGCAGTGGAGAATCGGCGGCCTATTCATGTGGTGGCGAAGTATGATCGATGGGAGCTAGGGGATTTGCTGGTGGATCAGTTTTCGCAAGTTTCTCGGGAAGAATGGGCGGAGAGGTGTGGGGAGGGACGTTTTGTGAGTTATGGTGGGGAGGTGCGGGGGATGGAATACATGGTGCGGGCTGGGGAGCGGATTTTGCAGATATTTCCGCCAGCTGTGGAGCCGGATGTGGCGAGGGGGGTGCGGATTTTGTGGGAGGATGAGGCTTTGGTGTTGGTAGCGAAGCCTGCGCCGCTGCCGATGCATGCGTGTGGGCGATATCATCGGAATACGTTGCAGTATTTCCTGAATCAGGTGTATGAGCCGAAGTTTTTGAGGCCGGTGCATCGGCTGGATGCGAATACGCGGGGGTTGGTGCTTTTTGCGCGGACGCGGCATTATTGTCATTTGATGCAGCGTCAGTTTTTAGAGGGTAAGGTGGAGAAGTTGTATCGGGCGAGGGTTTGTGGGTGGCCGGAGTGGGATGAAAGGGTATGTGAGGCAGCGATTTCGGCCGAGGTGCTTGAGGGCGGTGGCCGGACTGTGGATGAGGAGGATGGGCGGAGTGCGCGGACGGATTTTCGGGTAAATGAGAGGTTGGCTGACGGGACGGCGTGGGTGGAGGCGAGGTTGTATAGTGGTAGGACGAATCAGGTGCGTGTGCATTTATGGTCGATGGGGCATCCGGTGGTGGGTGATCCGATGTATCTGGAGGGGGGTGAGCGAAGGGGGGACACTTTGGAAGTGGAGGACCCGAGGATGGAACTGGAGGCGTGGAAATTGGGATTTAATCATCCGGTGAGTGGTGAGCGTTTAGAATTTTTTCATGATGAAGGATGAGTGTGCTTGAGGTGCCATGGGTGGCGGGTGCTTCCCGGGAGGAGCGGTGGTTGGTTGGGGTTTTCTGGGGGGGTGGATTCGATGGCTTTGCTGCACTTTTTGCATGGGGAGGGGTTTAGGGAGCTTGTGATTTGCCATTTGAATCATGGGTTGCGGGGTGTGGAGGCGGATGGGGATGCGGAGTTTGTGGAAAAGGTGGCAGGAGATTGCGGGTATGTATTTCGAGGGAAGAAGGTGGATTTAACGAAGATTATGAGTGGAGGGATGGAGGCGGCGGGGAGAGAGGCGGGCATGAATTTTTTGGTGAGGTGGGTAAAGAGGTGGGCTGTGGGCGGCTGCTGCTGGGGCATCACGCGGATGATCAGGCGGGAGACGGTTTTCTGTGGAATTTATGCGCGGTGGTTCTCACGGTCTGCGGGGGATGGAAGAGGACCGGGTGTTCAAGAAATGGGGGGGGATGGGTGTGCGGGTGGTGCGGGGGGCTTTTTGGGGCTAGGAAGGAGGAGTTACGGCGATGGATGGTGGGGCGGGGCTTGGATTTTCGTGAGGATGCGAGCAATGAGGTGAATGATGTGGTGCGGAATCGGCTGCGGAATGAGGCGTTGCCGCTTTTGCAGGAAATTTCTGGGAGAGATGTGGTAGAGATGTTGGTGAGGGGGCTGAAGACGGCGGAAGACGGCCGGGGGATTGTTAATTGGGCTATGGCGGGGGTGGATGCAGTGGATCCGCAAGGCCGGCTGCATCGAGGTGTTCTGGATGGGTTGCCGGGTGTGTTGCAGAGGGAGGTTTTTTGGAGGTATTTAATTGAGAAGGGTGTGGAGGGGTTGAGTCAGGGTTTGATAGATCGTTGCCAAGATATGCTTCGTGACGATGGGGTGGATGTTGTGAATTTGCCGGGGGGAAATCGGCTGAAGCGGCGTGCGGGTAGGATCTTTATCGAGGGGTGCTAGGTGAGGCTTGCGCAGTTGGGGCAAAGGTATGGAAAGTGAGGGAGATGTCTGAAATGGAAGTTCGCACAAAGCAGCCGAGGCGGTGGGGGGCGTTTGTGTGTCCGGAGTGTCGGTTTGTGATGCGTGTGTTGCGCGATTATGACGGGGATGGTGTAATTTGTCCTTCATGCAAGCGTTTGTTACGCATACCGAAACAGGACGATGATACAGCTCCGCTGTTTGCGAAATTGAGAGCGATTCAGCGGGTGAAGTAGTAATACCAAAATCGAAAAACTTCTGGACGATTGATTTGGTGACGGGTTTTTCAAGCAGCCTTCGGGCCTGAGAAGAGCCGGGCATTTTTTCCGGATGACAGCGTTGTTCTTCAGTCTCGGTGCCCGCACCGATCCTTCATCGCGCCTTGTCCTCCGAAAAAACTGCTCCGGCAATCGTCCAGACCTTTTTCGAATTTGGTATAAGACATTTTGTCTTATGGGGTCTGGGGCTTGGGTTGAAGGGAGCTAGTTGATTAAACAGGTGCTTTGAGATCAAATTTACGCGAAGCTTGTAAGATTTTAGCAGTGGTGGGCGTTTATGGAGTGCGGGTGTGTGGTATAGGACATGCAGATATGGTGATTCTATACTTTACACCGGTTATTTTCTAGGTTGCGCTACGCGACCGTAAAAGCCCTTTAAGGATTCCGATTTTCGGAGGGTTTTCATGGTCGATGGTGTATGACCTTTTGATTTTTACCTGACTAGAACTGACTATGTATAAATTTGTGCGACTGATAGGGATATGTATGAGTGCAGCGATGGTGCTGGCGATGATGCTGATAGCGCCGGTTCGGCGAGAGAGTGAGGAAGCTGGCGACGCGGTAGTGGAGGAGGGAAGTGTGGTAGAAGGCGAAGTTACTGAGGGAGAAGGATTTATTGAAGATCCGATGGAGTCGAAGTTGGTGGAGGTGAATTGGATTGAGGAAATGCTGGAGGGTGGATTGACTATGTTGTTTTTGGGGTTCCTTTCGGTGGCTTTGTTGACATTTTTGATTGAGCGTTTTGTAGCGTTGAGGAAGTCGAAATTTTTACCGAAGGGTCTGATAAATGAGGTGCGGCCATTGTTTGCGGAGAAGCGTTACGACGATATTTTGGCAATTTGTGCGAGGAAGAAGTCAGTGATGGCAGATATTGTGGCGCATTGTGTGTCGTTCCGCGGGACGAGTTTTGACATCGTATCTGCGGGTGCCGCGGATATAGGCGGGCGGGCTGTGATCGATCAGGAGGAGAAGTGTGCGCCGTTGACAGTTATTGCGGGAGTCGCGCCTTTGCTGGGGCTATTGGGGACGATGATTGGGATGATTGAGGCGTTTAAGCTGGTGGAGGTTTTTGGTGATGAGGGGGGTGCATCGTTGCTAGCGGGCTCGATTTCGAAGGCATTGATTACGACTGCTGTGGGGTTGATTTTAGCGATTCCGGCCATTTTGGGTTATCACTGGGCGCGGCGGCGGGTGCATCAAGTTTCCAACGCGATCGAGCTGGAGACGGAAGGTTTGTTAAAGAGTTGGTTTCTTGTCGGTAAGTAAGGAGCGAGAGCGTATTTCTTCATTAGGATGGTAAAAAAGAGGCAGAGAAGGCGAAGCAATAGTGCGTGTGAGGTGATTTTGTCGCCGCTGATTGATTGCGTGTTTCTCCTGCTTATTTTCTTTTTAGTGACGAGTATGATTAAGCGCTTTGAGCGCCAGATTCCGGTAGCATTATCGGATGGGACGTCGGCGATTGAGGAGGAGAAGTCAGATGAGAGCTTTACTGTAGGAGTGAGTCAGGATGGCACGATTTTCGGGCCTACAGGTGAGGTGAATGAGTTTGGGGTGGTATCGTTTGCGCCTTTGAAAGATCCGGAAGGTTATCTAGTGGGAGAGAAGAGAGTGAGAGGTGCAGATGCCCCGATTATCGTGGTTGTAGAGAAGGGCACGCCGTTTCAGGAGGTGGTGGAAGTGCAGGATCAGTTGGAAATCATAGGGTTTACTCAGGTAAGATTTAGGATACGCGATTCAAGTTTGGTTCCGGGCAAGAAAACTCGGAATAGAAAGTAGTTATCATGAGATTTCGAGCAAGGAAGCAGGTGGAACCGGAGGTCTCAATGGGGCCTTTGATCGATTGTGTGTTTCTGTTGCTGATCTTTTTTTTAGTTTCGACGATGTTTAAGAAGGAGAACCGAGATATTAACATTATTCCGCCCGAGTCGGATTCTGCGGTGAAGTTGCCACCTGATGATAAGCAGGTGGTGGTGGGGATTACTACGGAGGGGGAGGTATTTTGGCAGGGAGTCTCGGTGACGCAGATGGACTTGAATGCGAGGTTAAAGCAGCAGGCAGTGGATGATCCGGATAAGCGGATACGGCTGGATGCTGATGCAGAAGCTCCTTTCGAACTGGTCGTAGAGATGCTAGACTTATGTCAGTTCCGCGGATTGAACAATGTGGGTATACGGACCTACGACGACCGCTATAATGCAAAATAAAGCCCAAATAAGATGAAACAGATCGTTATATTATCAGTCGTGATCCACGCGATATTGTTGATTATTCTCGCGCCCTTGATCAAAACTCGGATGGAGTTTGATGAGAAAGAAGAGGTTCAGCGGACAGCGGAGGTGCAGAAGCGTGAGATGGATCGGAAGGAGCAAGATCGGCTCCGGCGGGAAAAGCAGAAGCTTGATGAGAAGATGGCGAAGGCTTTGAAGCGTGAGGCGGAGTTTCAGAAAAAGAAGGAACTTAAGAAGCAAGTGAAAGAGTTGCGCGAGAAGCGTGATGAGATGATGGAGCGACGTGAACGGGAGTTGGCGCGGTTTCAGGAGCGGACTAGGAAAGATGTGATGGCGCGTGAGAAGGCAATCATTTCGAAGATAGCTAAGAGTGTGAAGAAGCAGGTGGGGAAAGCGGACGAATATGCGCGGCGCGGTGATACGGTGTTTGGGCGGTTTCCTGACGGGAACACGGGTGCTTTGAAGGGTTGGTTGGACGATGTGCAGGTATCTCAGCGGATTTGGAGTACGGAGGAAATTCTTGAAGAATCTATTGGTTTGCTTGAGTCAGAATACTTGTGGGATTTTGAGAGTGGTCCGAAGGAGGTGAGGAGCGGAAGAGAGGTTTCTCTCACGCAGAGTGCTAAGATTGTCCCGCGGGAGGACGGCAAGGGGATGGCTCTGAATCTTCGGATCCTCGCAGGCACTGACAAAGGTAGGACCGGTGAACTATGGGGACGCGTTTACTATAGGTGTATCAGTTTTCGCTAGGAGTAGGGGTGAGGAAGAGCAGGTTATACTTACGAACAATCATTCTGGAAAAAGTCACAGCTCGTTACAACTGATTGTGACGGGAGAGGAAGGCAAGGGGCAGGTAATTTTCCGGACCACGGGGCAGCAGAAGAACGAGGCTGTGAGTTCGAGTGAACCAGGTTCATTTGTATTTGGGCAATGGAACCGAGTTGTAGTAACGACAGATACAACAACAGATCAGGTAAAGATATATATCAATTCAGAAGAGCCGGAGATGCCTGAGACAGAGTTGGCTGAAGATTTATCTACGGATACCTTGGACCTCGAAGATGCTGCTAATTTAGCGAACAGTGTCATTGATGACTTGATGAATGAGGAACTAGATCCGGATAAGATATCGGATGCAGTTGATGAGTTAGAAGAGCTGGGTAACGAGCTTTCATCGAATGCGGAAGCTGAAGAAGATAATGACCGCTTACGTAATCAGCTGAAGGATGCAAAAAAATCCGTAGATGAATTGAGGGAGGCTTTGGGTGATATTGGAGAAAAGACTAATATGGAGGAGATGAACGATACTGAAGCTGCGAAGGCGGATGAGGTTGCTTCGAAAAAGGGCAGTGAAGGTTCTGGCGATTCTGCAGAGATGTATTCCGAAGCTGAGGAATTGGAGGAGCAGATTGCAGAGGCTAAGGCAGACATTGATGCTGCCAATGAAGCTGTGGCGCAAAATTCTTCGTATAAAGATGCTAGGGAGAAAACGATGGCTGCGACGCCGGAGCGTCCAGATTTAGCACAGGTATTAGGGGTTGAGGCGCCGGAGACCGTTGGTGATTTAAATGAATTCCGCGACGGTTTAACGCAGGCTGAAAATGAGATGCGCGATATGAACGCAAGGGCAGATGCGGCATTGGGGAAAGCAGAGCAAAAGAGTTTATCAGCTTCGTCCTTTCAGCGCGTCTCAGCGATGGCGATGGCGGCGCAGCAGACGGGGCGGCATGGATCAGTTGTGGACATGACAGCATTTGCGAGCGGCTCTACGGCAGGTCAGTCAGGCGGAATGCGTGAGGATACCTCGAGCGAGGGCAAGGCGATGAAATTCGGTAAGGGTGGAAAGCAGCTACATTTATCGGAAGGGAAAATCATCAAGAATGCTATGCCTGGGCGGAGGTTTACGGATGCGAGCACTCGTAAGGGATGGCTATATTTGGATACCTGGTATGTGATTGGTCCGTGGGAGAACAACTCCGTAGTGGACTATACGATCAAGCATCCTCCTGAGTATGGAATTGATTTTGATGCGACTTACTACGATGGCAAGTTCGCGAAGAAGGAAGGACATCCTTTGCAAGAGCTGCAGTGGGAGTTCTATCAATCCGATCAAGTGAGGTGTCAGCCACCGATCGTGTATGGTGCGTCGACATATTATGCTTACACAGATGTCTGGTTTGATAAGGCACGTGATATGTTGATAGCAGTGGCGTCGGATGATGCCGCGAGCGTATGGCTGAATGGCCAGGTTGTTTGGCAGGATACGGGGCAGTCTGGATGGGCTTTAGGTGAGGGATATCGTAAGGTGCACTTCAATGAGGGTTTCAACGATATTCTAGTCCGTATTGAAAACGGGCCTGCGCATTGCATTTGGAGTGTGGTATTATGTCCTCCTGAGGTTTTGCCGGAGTAGCAGCTGAGCAGAGGTGAATATTTTATAGCCATTAAGACAGCTATTATGGATGATGAGCTGGATCGGTTTTTGGAGTTTCAAGCGGTGGAGAAGGATGCATCTGCGCTTACGATTCGGAATTACCGGGCGGCTTTGGAGTGTTATAGGTCATGGCGCGGAAGAGGGTTTGAGGGGTGGAGGGAGGAGGGTATTGAAGAGTTTCGCGGGTATCTTATTGCCTTGATGGGTGAGGGACTGAAGCGGACTACGATCCGATTGCGGTTCGCAGCACTGCGCTCGTTGTATAAATATATGGTTTTGCGGAGGGGATTGGTGGCGAGCCCGGTGGCGGGGGTGAGGATGCCGAAACTTGAAAGGGATCTTCCGGTGATTTTGAGTGAGAAGCAGATTGATCTTTTGTTACAGACTCCACTGCGGAGTGAGATGCCGAGGAAAGGGCCGGGGTGGATCAAGTATCGAGATACCGCTATTTTGGAGTTATTTTATTCATCTGGTTTAAGAATTTCCGAGTTGCTTGGGCTTGGTGTGGTGGATGTGGATTTCGTGAGAGAGAGCGTCCGAGTGGAGGGCAAAGGCGAAAAGGAGAGGATTGTTCCGGTGGGGGGAATGGCGATGCGGGCGATTCAGAAGTATCGGCAGGAGGCGGTGGTGACGAGTGGGGTATTGTTTCGGAGCGTGCGTGGTAAAAGGATTACGCAGCAGGCGGTGGATCAGATGTTGAAGAAGTATTTATTGGAAGCTGGGTTACCATTTAAGGTGAGTCCGCATAAGCTACGGCATAGTTTTGCGACGCATATGTTGGATGCGGGGGCAGATTTACGGAGTGTGCAGGAGTTGCTGGGGCATGCTTCTTTGTCTACGACTCAAATTTACACTCATGTGACGAAGGGACGACTTAAGGATGCGTATGATCAGGCACACCCACGCGCGTAGTTACTTATATTTTTCTATGTCATTACTAAGCTGGCTCTCAGGTATTTTCGGGATGACGAGTTGTGCAGTAAATGATGTGCCGAGAAAGGTTACGATGCGGGATGTGATACCTGAGAAGGATGTGCTTTCGGTTTTATTTATAGGGAATAGCTATAGCTTTGGAGTGCCAGCCGCGTTTGAGAAGATTGCGGACGGTTATGGGAAGAATGTCAGGACTGGACACTCGACTTATGGTGGTTGGAGCTTAGAGCAGCATCGCAATCATCAAGCGACTTTGGATAAGCTTAGGAGAGGGGGATGGGATGTGGTGGTTTTGCAGGAGTATAGTTTGCATCCAGCGCAGGGGAGTAGGGATAGGGCAGAAAAGATGGATCCGGCGGTGAAGTTTTTTGTAGAGGAGATTCGGCGTATGGGAGCGGTGCCTTTGCTGTATCAGACTTGGGGAAGACGAGATGGTGAGCCGGGGGTGATAGGAGACGATTTCCTGAAGATGAATGAGCGGGTGCGATTTGGATATCAAGCTGCCTCGTTTTCGGCCGGCGGGGTGGGGATTGTAGCAGTAGGGGATGCGTGGGAACGCGAGTATGGTGAGGGACGTGGCGAAGATTTATTTGAGGAGGATGGGAGTCACCCAAGTGCGTATGGTGACCAAGTGACGGGGAAGGCGTTTTATGAATTTATTTTCAGCACGTGAAGAAGGATGAAACCCTGGAGGGCAGAGTAGAAGCGGGAGCGGAGATGTGCCTCGTGGCGGACTTGTGAGGATTTGGTCGATTCGAGAGAGGGCTCGGGACCAAATTGGTGAATTTCTTCTAAGTTTAGGCGTGCCTGGTTGAGGGCGCTGAACCATGTCATTCCGTCATCTGAGGTGATATAGATGGGGTGCTCTTCTTCGTCTGGGAATGCGGCAGCGGCCTCGATGGCGGCGTAGACTGTGTGGAGGTGGTCGTTAAAAGCTTCGCGCAAGTCGGGGACGATAAGTTCCTGCCAGTCATCGGCCATCGTTTCGTTGGTGACGAGGCGGCCAAGGCGATCGGCTAGGTCTGTTTGGGCGCAATTTGCGTCTCGAGTTATGGATCTGAGGATGTGCCAATCGTCGGGAGATTCAGGATCGATGCGCATTCCGCCGCTTATGGTCGGTGCGATTTTCATTCCGCTTTTTCGATGGTGGTTTTGAGTTGGTGGATTTGGAGTTGCTGCGCGTAGAATTCGGCTTTTTCGAGGGCACCGGACCATACGACGGAGAGTTTTAGTTGGTGGACTTCCATCATCATGCGGTGGGCAGTTTTTTCATCGTAGCCAAAGATTTTCATGAAGACGTAGGTCACGTAGTCGGTAAGGTTTACGGGATCGTCGTGGACGATGACGTTCCAAGGTGTTTCTGGCTGGATGGAAGTTTTGGACTTCGGGACGGGAATTGTTTCTGTATCTGCCATGTTAGACTGTGGCTGTTTCGGGAGGTGCGGGGGCTTCGATCCATTTATCGTTTTCTTTGATGAGATCGATGAGGCGCTCGACGGCCTCGTCAGCGGGGATATTGAATTTCACAGGTGTTTTGCCAACGTATAGGTTAATTTTTCCGGGGGCACCGCCGACGTAGCCGAAATCTGCGTCGGCCATTTCGCCGGGGCCGTTTACGATGCAGCCCATGATGGCGATGCGGACGCCTTTGAGGTGGCCGGTGGCGGCGCGGATTTTTTGGGTGGTGGCTTGGAGATTGAAGAGGGTGCGGCCGCAGGAGGGGCAGGCGACGTAATCGGTTTTGAAGATGCGGGTGCCGGCGGCTTGCAGAATATTGTAGGCGAGGCGGAGAGATTGGCCGGGAGCGGCCTCACAGCGGACGAGTATGGCATCACCGATCCCATCGCAGAGTAGCGAGCCGATGTTTTGGGAGGCGGTGAGGAGGGCAGGGAGGAAATCTGTATCGTCAGTGGGTGGGGTGAAGGTGTCCTTGAGGAGGATGGGGTGGATCGGCTCAATTTGAGCGGCGAGGGCACGGAAGGCGTGAATGGGCTCGGCTTTTACGTCATCGGCTACGGTGACTAGGGTGGGGGAGGAATTTTGATTGAATGTGGCGACGGCTGCAGGATCGAAGGGATCTAGATGTATTGCGTCGGATGTTTCGTAGATGATTTCTGGTTTAAAATCGCCCATTTTGTCAATTTTGTGGGCTAGGGCGTTCCAGCGAGTTTGGGTGGTGAAAACTCGGACCGGGTGAGTGGCGCCGAGGGGTAGTGATTGGACGGTGATTTCAGAGGTAGGGCGGCGCTCGTAGGAAAAAGGGTTGTAGGAGGGGGTGAGGTGGGCGGTTTCTGATTTAAAATGGGAGGTATTTTTAGAATTTTGGAGAGTAATGAGTTTCTGGGCGACGGGGATTTCGTGGATGGCGTCTTCGGTTAGGGAGACGCGGACGGTATCGCCGATGCCATCTGCGAGGAGGGAGCCGATGCCGATGGCGGATTTGATGCGGCCGTCTTCTCCATCACCTGCTTCGGTAACGCCGAGGTGGATGGGGTAGTTCCAATCTGGTCCTTGTGCATCGAGGCGCGCTACTAGGAGCCGATAGGCCTCGATCATCACCTTTGGATTGGAGGCTTTCATGGAGAAAACGAAGTTGTGGTAGTCATTTTCGCGGGCGATGCGGGCGAATTCAAAGGCGCTCTCGCACATGCCGAGGGGGGTATCTCCGTAGCGATTCATGATGCGATCTGACAGGGAGCCGTGATTGGTGCCGATGCGCATGGCGCGGCCGAGGGATTTGCAGAGGGTGAATAAGGGGGTGAACTGCTCGCGAATGCGCTCGAGCTCGGCAAGGTATTGGGCTTCGGAGTATTCGCGGATTTCAAATTTCTTTTTATCGGCGTAGTTTCCGGGGTTTACGCGGACTTTTTCGACCCATTTGGCGGCTTCGAGGGCGGCATCTGGTTTGAAGTGGATATCTGCGACGAGCGGGACGTTGCAGCCGGCGGCGCGGACTTCGCGAGCGATGTTTTCCAGATTTGCTGCGTAGATTTTGGTTTGGGCGGTGATGCGGACGATTTCGCAGCCAGCGTTTGCGAGTTGTAGGGTTTCGGCGACGCAGGCGGGGGTGTCGCGGGTGTCCGAGGTGATCATGGACTGCACGCGGATGGGGTTATTTCCGCCAATGCCGACGTGGCCGACCATTACTTCACGAGTTTTCCTGCGCGAGAAGGAGTAGAGATCTGGGCAGTAGCGGAGTGCGGCAGGTGCAGTCATTTCGTGGGGACGATAGACTGGAACTTTTGCATGGGCAATGACGGGATGTGGTGCGAGGGTGTTTGTATGAAAGGCTTTCGTTTGGCTTTAGCAGGTATTTTTGCGGTGTTAGGGATTTGGAACTTTGCGCTGGGTGGGGATTTCGTGCGGATCAAGGAGGAGGCTGCGAAAATGGAGCTGCAAACGGCAATTCTACGCTATGAGAAGGCAGGGGTGGAGGTTGATTTGATTGGGGCGGTGCATTTGGCAGATGCGAAGTATTATCGGTTTCTAAACCAATTTTTTGAGCAGTATGATGCTTTGTTATTTGAGATGGTGGGAGGGGAGCATTTGGGCGGGGGGCAGTTGGTAGAGGCGGGAGCTGAGGAGGCGTTGGAAATTGAGGAGGAGGTGGATAAGCCTGAAGAGGAGGATGCTTTGAGGGGACTTGGGACGATTTATGGCGCGATGGAGAAGGCGTTGGGCTTGGTGGGACAGGGTGAGGTGATCGATTACATGAAGGAGAATTTTGTGCATGCGGACCTGACAATGCAGGAGTTTACGGATCTTCAGAGGGAGAGGGGGGAGTCGCTTTTAGGCTTTATGATCCGGGCGAGTGTGGCGGCGCCGAAGCCTGAACGTGAGCCGAACTCTTTCAAAATGATGCAGGGTTTGATAGGTGGTAGGCCGGATTTAGTGAAGCAGGAGCTGATGTATACGATGGCGGAGGGGGATACGCAGCTGAATGAAATGAGTGGGGAGAATGTGATTATTGATGCGCGGAATGCGAAGGCGATTGAGGTGATGGATGGGGAGATTGAGAAGGGGCAGGAATCTTTGGGAATTTTTTATGGGGCGGCGCACTTGGAGGATTTAGCGGAGCGGTTAGAGAAAAAGGGTTTCAAACTGGTATGGAAGAAGTGGCTAACGGCTTGGGAAGTGGAGGGGTAAGATTTTTGTTAGGCTAGGGAGGTGGGGTTGAGGGGTTATTTTTTGATAGGAGAACTATGGTGATGGTGAGCGCGGCGGCGGCGAGGGCGGTTGATATGAGGGGACTGATTTCGAGAGCGATGAGGGCATAGGCTAGGAGTGAGAAGAGGGCGGTGAGGGCAGCGAAGGGGAGTTGTGAGTGCACGTGCGCGGTAGGCTCGCAACCGGCGGCGATGGAGCTAACGATGGTTGTATCGGAAAATGGGCTGCAGTGATCGCCTAGGACAGCTCCGCCAAATACTGCGCCTATAGTAGCCGGGAGAAGGTCGAGAATTTCGGAGTTTGGTATATCAGCAGCTATTCCTGTGGCGAGTGTGGCTGGTAGGGCGAGTGGCATGAGCAGGCCCATGGTGCCCCAAGAGGAGCCGGTGGCGAATGATACGCAGGCGCCGCTAATGAAAATGGCGAAGGGCATCCAAGTGATGGGGAAATTTCCGGTGAGAAGAGTGGCAATTTGTTGGCCTGCGCCGAGTGTGGAGAAGACGTTACCGAGTGCCCATGCTAGGACGAGAATGATCAGGGCGGGGAAGAGGTTGGTGGCTCCTTGGAAGGCTGCAGCTGAGGGTGTTTCTGGGAGGTTTTTAGGAAAACAAAGCCATGCAGCAAGTAGGCCGATGAGACTGCCAGCTACAAGTGCGTAGGGCCCGGAATTGCCGCTGAAGGAGGAGCGCCAGCCTTCAGGGCTGAGGATGTTTGGGATGGGATGTGAGAGGAGGGGGAACGCTAGTAGAACGCTTAAGATGAGTGCGGTGAGAGGAACGATGGCGCGGAGGGGGGATATGGTAGGGGTGTGGCGGGTATGTATTTCAGAAAGGTCCGGGTGGGGTAGGTAGCTGCGCATGGCTTTAGGTTGGTAATTTCTAGAGATGGCGAGGGGGATAAGCAGGAGGGTGTGAAGGCAGTAGGGATTTGCAGGGATGGACGAGAAAAAAAGTGAGTAGGGATCTGTGGGGAAGGGCGCGGAAGCAAGGCTGGAGGAGATGAGGCTGAGCTGAGTAGCAATCCATGTGGAGATGAAGGCCACACAAGCTACCGGGGACGAAGTGGAATCGACGACCCAAGCTAGGCGTTCACGGGAGATTTTGGTTTGATCCGCGAAGGGGCGGGCGATGCGGCCGGTGAGGAGGGCATTGGCCAGGCCGTCGAAGAAGCAAAGGAGGCCTACGAAGTATACGCTGTTGAGTAGGCGCTTTTGGGGATTTTTGGAATTTTTGAGTAGGCGAGTGAAGATGGTGAGGAAGGCTCCAGATTTTTCTAAGAGGCCAGCGAAGGCGCCAAGAATGAGGGTGAACAGGATGGCACCGATGTGCCAAGGGCCGTCGAGAGCAGGAAATATGAAATCGGTGAGGGTTGTCCGAAGGGCGGCGGGAGGGTTGGTAGGGTGGAGGAGGAGTGCTCCGGCGAGGACGCCACAACCCAGGCCGAGGGCGGCTTTTTTGGTATAGATGATGATTGTGAGCGCACAAAACGCGGGCCAAATGGGAGTTAGCCATTGCGGAAGAGAGAAGCTTGGGAGGAGGCAAGTTAGCAGCAGAAGAATGAGGATAAGGACGATCTTTTTCATTTGGAATAGGTGGCTGCTACTATGTTTTTAGTTTGACTCTCTCCACTCGCCCTCAGCTAGATCGGAGAGGTGGTAGGTGCCGATTGATTCGCGATGGAGCGAAGTCACGCGGATGTCAAAGCGGAGGAACATGCGTTTAATTTGGTGGTGGAGACCTTCGTAGATGGTGAGGCGGCACGAGGTGGGAGAAAGCAGTGTGACAAGAGCTGGCTGTGACCGGGTGTTTTCTTTTGCGAATGGCATGCCGGCACAGAATTTATCGATGGCTGTCTGATGTATTACTTTGTCGGTATGGACGAGATAGGTTTTGGGGGTTTTGGCTGAGGGATCTGTTAGTTTTTCGGATAGTGAGCTATCGTTGGTGAGGATGACGAGGCCGGTGGTGGAGCGATCTAAGCGGCCTGCGAGGTGTAGGTCTTTCGCCCAAAGGTGAGGTATGAGATCGATGACTGTTTTATGGACTGGATCTGAGGTGGCTGAGAGGATGCCGGATGGTTTGTGGAGGAGGATGACGCGGCGGGTGAGTGATTGGAGGGTGATGCCTGCGGCAGTGATGTGATCGAACTTGGTTACGGGAGTTTCAGCGGGCGGCGAGGGGTTTTGATTGAAAGTGACTTGACGGGTGGAAAGGAGGTGGCGGGCGTAGGATTTTCCGCGAGAGGTCCGTTTTGCAAGGTATTGAAGGAGGGTCACTGGTCACTTGGGCGAGGGCTGCGGATACTTGGGCGATAGGGTGAGGGGGGACAGCTAATCTTTTGCCAAGTTTGGGTGTTTGATTAGGCGCTGGCGGGTATGGCGGAGATTAAGGATGCAGGGGAAATTCGAGATGAAGGCCCAGGCGGGAATGATGAGTGCGGCGGGATAGGGTGTCCAGAGAAGGAAGATGCAGATGGCGGCCATTTGCAGCCAATGGGATTGCTCGCCCCGGCAGGTTTCACGGATGAAGTTCCGTAGGTATGCGGGTTCTGTAGATGTGAGTTTTGCTTTGGCGAAGCCGCCGAGCCATGAGGCACCGTCAGGGAGGCGGTTTTTCCAAGAACGGATGCGGAAGAAGTGGGTGTAGATGTTCCCAGAGGATTCGAAGGGGAGGGTGCGGTATGGGAAATGATCTGGATGAAAGTGGGTGATGGGACGTGTTTCAGACCATTTTGCGATGGTGAGATGGGTGGCTGGGATGCCGAAGGCGTTGATGAGGGCGATCCAGATGTTTGGGAGTTCAATCCACATGGCGGCCTTTCCATTTTATCTTTCTGCCGAGTTTCTGATCGACGATAGAGGTAAAAAAGAGCGTTTGATAGAAGAAGAGAGGGATGGGGAAGAGGAGGCTGGTTAGGGGATGGTAGGAGCCAATTTTTTTAAGAGAGAGGCCGAGTTGAATGGCGTAGGTGAGGTATGCGAGGGTTGTGGCTACTAGGTAAGTGGTAGAAGTATTGGGAAGCAGGAGGAGGAAAACAGAGGTGGCGGCGGTCATTGCGCCGGTGATCCACATGGAAATGAGGATGAGGGCGCGGGGATGTGAATTTGAAGCTCCAGCGACAATGCCCTTGCGCCAACCATTGCAGAGTTGTTCTAGGCCGTTGGGGAACATGCGCATGTGGATGGTATTTTTACCGAGAAAAGACTCGGATTTCACATTGATGTGCCGAAGGTTTTCGGCGAGGGCGACATGTTCTAGAAGATTGGTTCTGACAGATTGATGGCCGCCTACTTTTTCATAATGCGAGGATGAAATGAGTAGGCACTGGCCGAAAAGGGCGGAGGGGCCTTTGAGGTGAGAGAATGCGTTGATGCCGGCAGCCATTGCTAGATTAGGGATTGCGGAAAGCTGTTCGTAGGCTTGCGAGACTTTGTGGTAGGGGCAGATGGAATAGGCCGAGGAGGTGAGTGGTAGATGAGATTTGAGTTGGGCGAGGGCGTTTTTCTCAAAGGCGGTATCTGCATCGAGGAATAGAATATGAGTACCGGTGGCGTGATTGGCTCCGGTTTGGCAGGCCCAGGTTTTCCCGAGCCAGCCGGGAGGAGGGGGCGGGCAGGTGATTACTTCTGCTCCTAGTGATGAGGCGATTTCGGCAGTGGCATCGGTGGAATTATCGTCTGCGACGATCAATTGATATGGATTCTGGGCGGTGAGGGAAGGGAGTAGATGGATTAGATTTTCCGCTTCGTCACGGGCTGGTATGACGATGGAGATGGTCTCGGAAGTATCGGGTTTGAGGGTTCTGTCCGGCTGTTTGATACGGTTTGTTTTGCCGAAAATGAGGTATAGAGAAGGGGAGCAGATGAGGGCAAGCAGCGGCAGGATGATGAGCATGACGAACTACCTTTGAGGTGGATGCTTAGCGATGATGCGGTCGGCTACTTTTTGGCCTGAGAGTATGACCATGGGCATTCCGCCGCCGGGGTTGGTAGATCCGCCGCAGAAGTATAGATTCTTATAGCGAGTGCTAGATTTTGGTGCTTTGAAGCCATAGTTTTTCTTCCAATCTGTGAGGACTCCGTAGATGGAGCCTTGGTTGGAGCGATACATGCGCTGGATGTCTTCGGGGAGGAGGATATCCTCGGTGATGATGTTTTTGCGTAGGTCTTTGAGGCCTGCCCGCTCCATTTTTTCGAGAATGCGGTGGTAGAGATCCATGTATTCATGTTTCTCAAATGGCCGGCCATTCTGGAGAGGAGGGATGTGAGGTAGGATTTTAATGTTATCGCAGCCTTCCGGGGCTTTTGAGGGATCCTGTACGTGTAGGAGCTACTACGTATACCGTGGGATCGTGTGGGAGCTTTTGCTCGTGAAATACAGTTTTAAAGTGTTTGTGCTGATTCTCGCTATAGAAGAAATTGTGGTGGGCGAGCTGGGGGTAAGGGATTTTGGTGCCGATGTGAGCGACGATTCCAGAGCAGGTAGGAGCAAACTTTTCGAGCTTCTTCATGAAGCGAGGTGGCTCGCTGAGTAGTTTTGAGTAGCAGGGAATGACTTCCATGTTACTGACTACTAGGTCTGTAGTAAGGGTGTTCCCATCGGCAAAGCGTAGGCCGGTAACGTGCTTGCCGTCTTTGGTAATTTGGGCGACATCTGCATTAAGATGGGTGCGGATGCCTATGTCATTCATAAGTTTCCCAAGACCTTGAGCGAGAGCGTACATGCCACCACGGACATACCAGAGGCCGTGATCGAACTGGATGACGGGCATCATGTTCATGTAGCCGGGCGAATCTAGAGCGGAGGAGCCTACGTATTTGATGAAATATTCAAAAATGGAGCGTAGTTTCGGGTCGGTGAAGCGTTTTTCGATGGCTTCTGACATGGAGGGGCGGTAGTCCATTTTTGTTCCTAATCTACGAAGTCCGTAGTAGCGAAAAAACTCCCAGAGATTGTCTAAGCCTTTATCAAAATAGCCTTCTTCGATGATATCGAATTGGCTGCGGGCGTAGGCCATAAATTCTTCGAATTCCTGCCAGTGTTTTGAAGGATCACCGGGAAGTTTCTCCATTTCTTGGCGCATTAGGTCCATGTCTTCATGGAGATCAAAGGTGGAGCCGTCTTCGAAAAAATTGCGCCACTGAGGGGTTACGCGATCAAGGGTGACGTAGTCGTCGAAGTTTTTTCCGGCACGCTCGCAGAGGCTGCGAAAGTATTGCGGGAGGGTAAAGATGGAGGGCCCGAGATCGAAAGTGAAGCCGTCCTTTTCGAGGACGTTAAGTTTGCCGCCAATTTGTGCATTTTTTTCAAATACATCGACTTCATAGCCTGCGGCACGGAGGGAGATGGCGGCGGAGATTCCGCCGAGGCCAGCGCCGATGACGGCAACACGGGTAGAGGGCATGGGGTAGTTTTAGCCTAAAAAGTGAGTTGTCAAATAGGGCTGCAAACCTAGTGGGATGCAGTGCGAGGATCAACGACGGCGCTTCTTGCCGCCCATTTTCTTTCTGCGGATTGGCTTTACGGGGTCGGTATCTAACAGGGCGGTGTAAGTGTAATCGAAGTCTGGAAGCTTTTCGCGTTTGATTTCTTTGTTTACGTAGATTTCTACCGATTTTGCAAAATCGAGTTCATCGGCGGTGAGAATGGTGAAGGCGTCACCTTCTGCCTCGGCGCGACCGGTGCGTCCGATGCGGTGCACGTAATCCTCGGCATTTTCGGGGACGCGGTAGTTAATGACGTGGGAGACGCCGGAGACATCGATACCACGTGCGGCGACATCTGTGGCGACGAGGATTTGATATTCACCGCTTTTAAAGCCGGCAAGGGCCTTCATGCGATCGGTTTGATTGATATCCGAATGCATGGCGGCAACTTTGGTTTGGCCGGAGGATTTGATCATGCCGGTGACTTCATCGGCCTCGCGGCGGGTGCGAGTGAAGATCATGATGGATTGGTAGTCGGTATGTTCTAGGAGGGCGAGGAGGAGTTCATCGCGTTGGTCGATGGAAACAGGGTAGAAGGCGTGAGAGACGGTTGCGGCGACTTCGCGGCGGGCGATTTCGATTTTCACGGGATCGACAAGGCACCATTGTGCGAAGGTCTGGATGGCGGCGGGCATGGTGGCCGAGAAGAAGAGCGTTTGGCGGCCTTCCCAAGGGCAAAGGTTGACGATTTTCCGGACTTGGGGGAGGAAACCCATATCTAGCATGCGGTCCACTTCATCGAGGATGAGGATTTTCACTTCGCCGAAGCGCATGGCAGCGCGGTAGAATAAATCGACGAGGCGGCCTGGTGTTGCGACGACGATATCTGCGCCGCTTTCCAGTTGTTTCATTTGTTCGCCAAGGCCTACGCCGCCGTAGAGGAGGGCGACTTTCATGCCTGTTTTCGCGCCGTATTTTTCAAATTGTTCGGCTACTTGGTGGGCAAGCTCGCGGGTGGGCTCGAGGATGAGAATTTGGGGTTTCCCCATTGGTTGGATTTTCGAGAGGGAGGGAAGGGCGAAAGCAGCGGTTTTGCCAGTTCCAGTTTGAGAGGCACCGATGACGTCTTTTCCTTCGAGGATGACAGGGATGGCTTGTGCCTGAATGGGCGTCGGGTTGGTATAACCCGTTTCCATGACGGCTTCTAGAACAGGGGCGGAGAGGCCGAGTGTGTCAAATCCCATAAGGTGGTGGGTTTAGAGGGGGAGTTGCGGCGGGTCAAGGGTGGATCGTTGGCAGTTTTTGGTTCGGAGGTGCCGAGGATTGAGGGCCGGGTGATCAGTTTTGAGGAGAAGACTATGGTTGGCGGGGGAAGCTGTGAGGGTGGGGCTTGCATATGGGGATGGAGTGTTGGAGAAGGGGTGCTGATGGCCGGGGAGGACGAAGAAATGGATTTGCGGGGGGCGGGATGGATGCTGTGCTCGGCGGTTTTGTTTGCGGGAAATACTTTGTTGATTCGGGGGGCGTCGATGGCTTCGGCGGGGGCGGATGGGTGGATGGCTACGCTCTTTCGGGGGGGTGTTGGGGTGGTGCTTTTGCTTGTTTTCTATACGAGAGGACGGGGTTTTGAATGGAGGCGGATGTTTGTGAATCGGCTGGTGCTGCTGCGTGGTTTGGTGGGCTGCGTGGGGATCATTTGTTTTTATATTACGATTGTGGAGTTGGGGGCGAGTCGGGCGATTGTGATCAATCTGACTTATCCGATGTTTGGGACGCTGATTGCGGCGGTTTGGTTGAAAGAGAAGGTGCGTTGGGTGACAGGGGGGTGGCTTTTCGTGGCGCTGCTAGGTTTGGTAGTCTTTTTGAGCGACGAGGATATGTCATTGAGCCCCACGGCCTATGATCTGTTGGGTTTATTGGGGGCCTTGGCGGCTGGCTGGGTGGTGGTAATCATTCGTAAACTGCGTCATCAGGAGCATCCGGCGACGATTTACGGTGCGCAGGCGAGTTGCTCGTTATTGCTAGGTTTACCATTTTTAGGGAAAGTGCCGGAACTGCCGGTCGGGGGGTGGGGTTTACTAGCTTTGGGGGCGGTTTTGGTGACTTTTGCGCAGTTAATTATGACAAGTGCGTATCAGCGGCTTTCGATTGCGCAGGGTGCTTCTTTGCAGATGACTCTACCGATTTTCACGGCGGTGGGGGCATATTTTACCTTTGGGGAAACCTTTGAGGGGCACGAGCTTGTGGGGGCTTCGCTGACTTTGGTTGCGATCTGGCAGGTGACTGCGAGGAAGCGTGGGAGGATTTAGAGTTTTGCTAAGAGGTCAAAGGTTACGTCTGTTCGGTAATTATCAGTGGCAAGAGGACGAAAGGGGTTTCCCGACGGACTCTTCTGCTGATTGTCTGAGTTTGGCTGCGCTACTCAACGAAGACGGGGAAAGGTCTTGTCTGAGTGGGTAGGGACGCCTCGCCTTTGTTTGAACGGGAACATAGGTTACAAGTTAACCGACAACATAGGTTACACTTTTCTTTCTACTTTTCATCGGTTTCGGACGCAAGCTTAGACTCCCAACGCTCGGCGTAGGCCGGAGGCCGGAGCCGAGCGTTGGGAGTGCGCTCCAGCCACCCCAGCTTCACATTTGCATAACGAACCGCCAGCAATCCGGTCTCCGAAGACTCCTCGATTGCAACATCCACACCCATCAGAGACTCACTGACATAGCAGGTATTTCCGCCCACCGAAATGAACCCCGCTCCATTCACCCGCTTCGTATTTACACCCGCCTCATAGAGCCTCGGTTTGATACGCTCATCGAGCCGCCGCGCCGAGGGTTGATACACTTCGGCAGGTGTCCTCATCCCCAGTGCCTCATGCGGCCTATCCTCGTTGAACACCTTTTTCCACCTGTTGAACCGCTGCTGCTGCGCACGTCGGTTCGCACTCCTCGGCTTGCAACATTCCGCTTTCATCGTCCCGTGCATACGCTCGTGGCAGCCATTGTCCTGGGGACATCCCGGACGGCTGAACTGCACCTCAATCCCCAGCCCGATCCATCATACGCTCAACTTGCTCAAGCCACCCGGGCCACTCGATGCGACTGTGAATTCCTACCCTCCGGTCGTGGTTAGCCTTCCGGCACTACCTTTCTGTCACCGTATTAAACCCCTTCGGGACACGGTGGCAATTCAGCCGCCAAATGTTCCACAATGATTGTTTGTTATTGAGACGGGTTTTGAACAGTTCATTTCCACACGGTTTGCGCACTGTGGAACGCCCATAAATCCGTCTTATTGAGACTCGCAACTTGTGACAACAACCCAAATGCCGAGTTGCGTAGCCTGCTAAGCTCCGGGAATGAAGTTCACTTGTTTCCTTTCTCCCGGCTCGTTAGAGTTGCTCAATTTCCGTGCAGAAATCCGCTCCCACTCTTGCCCTCACTGCGGCTGCCGGGAGACGATCCTAGCGCATGGCTACCTCCGGGGCTTGGCGGAATCAGGGCACGAAACGGTCACTCGGGGACTGCGTTTTTTTGTTCAAACCGTCACTCGAACATAGGCTGTGGCAGGACGTTCTCAATCCATTGGGAAAACATCCTGCCCCATGCATCACTGCGCTCCGCTCAGCTCATCGCCCTGCTCGAAGCTTGTATATCCACGCCCACACGACATGCCGCGTGGGTGGGAGCATCCCGTCTCACCTTATCTCTGACCGGTGCTTATCGCTGGTTTGAAAAATGGCGCAACGCCGCCCATCTAATCCGAACCTGGCTCAATACGGTGTGTGACCCTCCCACCAAAACCGACGGCCTGCCCGACCCCGATAGCTTGCGACATCTCAACGCAGCTTTTCCCGCGTACCCCTGTGCGGGCGCCGCCTTCCAGAATCGCTTCCAAATACCCGTCTGCGGCTAAATCCACCTCCTCCCGGCACCACTTCATAGCCCCGCCCAGACCAAACCCACCCTAACAGTTGCCGATTTGACATCGTGCCCCAATTGCCGACCGAACCCCGAACTTGCAGCAACACGATATGGCAATCCACCCCACAGCCCCCCGCCGTGCAGCTTCGCCAGCGTCATATGAAACGCGTCAGCAACTACCTCAAAATGCGAGTCCTCGGGGCACTCGAACACGCCCAAGGCCACTCCGACCTCGCTCGCTACCAAGCCGTCAGTCAAACCGTCTTCCTCGACGAGGACGGCCACCCCCGCCAGTTCACCTGGCGCACCATCCAGACCTGGTGGTATTACTACCGCAAACACGGCATCACCGATCCACCAGCCCGGGCCGACAAAGGAACCACCCGCAAAGTCACCCCCGAGCACCTCCTCGAAGCCATTGAGCAAGTCCTCCCATCCTTTTACGGGAAAAAATACAACATCGCCGAAGTTTACCGCGCCTGCATCCAGAAAGGTCTGCTCCGCCACTCCCAGATCGCACCCAACACCTTTCGGCGCATCGTCAACCGTTACGAACTGCTCAAACCCGCCGCCGACTCCAGTCCCAAAGCCCGACTCGCATTTGCAAAAGCCCACGCCAACGACCTCTGGCAAGGCGACACACTCCACGGCCCTTACCTGCAGATCGGCCTTCATAGCAAACCTCTCAAAACCTTCCTCATCTGCTTCATAGACGATGCCTCCCGCGTCATCACCCATGGTGCCTTCTATCCTGCCGACGACACCGTCAACCTCATCGACTGCTTCCAGACCGCCCTCTACAAACGCGGCATCCCCAAAGCCGTCTATGTCGATAACGGCTCCAACTACACCGCCAAGGAATTCGGCCTCATTTGCTCCCGGCTCGGCACCGTCCTCATCCACACACCTGTCAGAGACGGGGCCGCCAAAGGAAAAATCGAACGCTTCTTCCGCACCGTTAGAGACCAGTTCCTCGTCCGCGACCTGCGCCACATCTGCGACCTGCGCCAACTCAATGACGAGTTCACCCAATGGGTCGAAAGCACCTACCACATACGCGAGCACTCCACCCTCGGCATGAAACCCATCGACCGCTTCGGCCTTGATCTCAACCTCATACGCCGCATCGCCGATAACACCTACGATAGCGAACTCTTCCTCCTTGAAAGCACCCGAAAAGTCCGCACTGACAACACATTTAGCTTCGACTCCATCCGCTTCGAAGCCCCCTGCGACCTGCGCAACACCACCATCACCATCCGCCACAACCGCCCCGGACTCGGCTTCCCACCCATCGTCTATCAAAACGGCCAACGCCTCGGCGAAGCCACCAAACTCGACATGATCGCCAACGACCGCAGACCCGACATCGAGTTCTGAAAACTCTAAACTCTAAACTCTCTTAAAATGATCCGCTCCTACTTCGGCCTCAGCCAAAACCCCTTCGTCATCGATGAAAAGCAAACCCTCCTCGAACATCAGCAACGCCACTTCGACATCCTCAAAGTCCACTCCCAACAAGGCGGGCTCTGCGTCATCCTCGGCGAGCCTGGCACTGGGAAAACCGTCCTCAAAAACGCCCTCATCCACCACAACCCCAAACAATGGATCACCCCCGTCATCAATCGCTCCCTCCACACCTGGCACAACCTCCTGCGCCTCCTATGCCATGCCCTTGAAGTCGAATCCAACGGCACCGATCACAAATGCGAAGCCCGACTCATCACCGAAGCGCGCAACCTCAACAACCGCGGAAAACTCATCATCCCCATCATCGACGACGCCCACCTCCTACCACCCGACGCCCTTCACAAACTCCGCCTCCTGTTAGAGGATTTTCCAAAAAACCACAACCTCGTCCTCTTCGGCCAACCCCAACTCAACACCACCCTCCAGCTCCGCCACCACGCCGACATTAAAAACCGAATCACCTACTCCGCCCGTATCGACACCCTCGCCCCTTCCGCCCTCACCGGCTTCATCCACAGCCAGCTTGATCGCGTCGCACTGCCGCACTCCACCTTCAGCGAAGATGCCACCGCACTCATCCTACGCGCCTCCGAAGGAACATTGAGAGCCGTTAAAAACCTCTGCGTCGGTGCACTCCTCGAAGCCGTGCGCGACCGCTCAAAAACCGTCGAACTTAAACAGGTAAACGCCGTCCTCATGCAGCCCCACTGGCGGCACAACTCACGCGATGAACCCGAGCAACCCCTCGTAACCTCCAACCAAAAAAGCAAACAACCCACCGCCTAAATCACCCGAAAAATCACCCAACCACTTTTGACCAAACGGAGGCCGGCTCTGCGGGGACGCAACCACGCCAAGGGATAGTCAAAACAGAGGCGAAAACACCGCCAACAACAACGCCACAGGGCATGCCGTCACTCCGTGAAGGCATGCCCTGTGCAACGTACCAAAACCCTTGCCAAAAAACCAGCATCGGCGGGGAAGAAGCCCTCTGCCATGCCTCAGAAAATCCCACCGAAACCCGTGGAACAATCATTACGAAAGTACAATCAAAATGAAACCAAACCACGATCACAACGCGGAAATCCACCGAAAATTACCCGACCACAATTTGGTAATCTCATACGATGATAATTTGGGATTTAACATCTTGGCTGCGATCTAGGGTGCGGGTGAGCTCCGGGGTGCCGTTTTGATCGAGATCGTGGGTGATGGTTTCACTGGCGATCAAGAGGTTGGCGGGGTTGTAGGTGTAGGCGGAGGTGGAGATGCCGTTGGTGGTTTGGGTGATGCGGCCGTAGTTGTCATATTGTTGGGTGACGTCTGGGGTGGCATCGCTGTAATCGGTGCTGGTGAGTAGGCCTGCCTGGTAGCCGTAGATGGTGGCGAGCCTAGTGCTGCCGCCGCCACAGAAGGTCTGTCCCTTTTTACAACATCTGCAACAGCGAGTTTTACGAGCCAGCAGATGGCGTGACGGCCGCGGGGTTTGCTCTGGAGGTTGGTTTGGCCCGCCTCACCGACAGGTCTTCGTTGTGTTCCCGAAATCCCTTTTACGCTCCGTCAATCCTTCTGGTTGAGGGATTTCTTCAAAAAGCCTGGCTTCATGAATTTAGCGGAAAACAGATCCTTTAAAAGTGACAACCAGATCACCTTCCGCCGTGAGTTCGGAGAGTAACCTAGCTTCAGATTGCGCACAGTTACAAAGAGTTGCTCGAGCTGCCTTGACCGGATATTCGCTGGATTCGTTGACCAGCGCACAAGTCCCGTTCCTGAAAACCACAAATCCTCTGGTCGCAGTCGTTTGGGAATCACAAAATTTGATGATCTTTTCCAAATCAACTGGCTCCATCGCCTGCTACTCTATTAAAGCGTCTACTCTAAGATCTTCGGTGTACGCATCATCAATACGCGCATCTTCAGTGTTTTCCGCAGCTCCGTGTTTTAAATAGGAAAGGTCTTTGTCTGGAACTAGAGCAACAATAAACAAGCTGATTATTGCGCTGATAAATAATGCAATAACACCTTCGGGACTGGACACTCGGCAGACCTTTTTCAACGATTTTATTGAAGGCATAAGATACTTCTGAATATTTCTCGATATTTTACAAGTCCAATTTTCCAAAAAGCATCCTAAGAACCAAACCATCCTGCTCCGATATTCACCTGGACACTCGATTTTATGATTTAACATAAAAGATAAATTTTTTTACAAGCCCCTACAAATCGATCAGTTACCAAAAGCCTGCGATAATGTCCCAAAACCTCAGAAGCTCAACGAGCTCCGTTCGAAGCGATAAAAAAAATTTAAATTTCACTAGGTTTTCTTGACAATAGGAAAAATTTTTTGTTCTAGGTTATTAGTCCCTCGAAACTTTTTACCCACTTCATCCCAGATACACCTGAAACCGCATAGGGAGCCCATTTGCTGTAATCCGCAGTCTCATAACTTAGGTTACGACGCACACAGACTGTTATCGCCACTAATTATTCAACACCCAAACCATTCCTATGAAACCGGAATTCGTAGACCCCGCTGAAAAGGAGACACCTCCCGTGAAAAAGGCCGGTGCAGCTCAACTGTCATCTTGGAAGACATCCGTTCCCTCTTCAACTTTTCCAAAGAAGCTCTCCAAGCCAGCAGTCACAAAGCTCGTTGCCAACCCCGACCCTGAGATCTCAACCGTCGTCGGCAGTGAAATTATCAATGGCAACTTGCAGCCTGGCACCTGGGCGCTTGCCCTAGCTTACAGTAATGGCAGCCACGACCACGCAATGACCCATTACGCACGGCTCCGTTTAGAATTCCTCACAGATTGCGCGTCGGACACCAAAGCAAAAGAGCAAGCCCTCGAAGCAAGGCGCCGAGCTGGGTTCAAGAAAATGACAACCCCTCGCCCCCGCCTCTATCTCGGCAATCTTACGCCCAAAGGAATGAGAAACCGGAAACGCATTAGTCTCTCGCCACTCTGGCTGGCAGGACTTTGGATTAGCGCCACCGCCGCATGCGCTACAATCACCCGGTTTTCCTCCGAAAATTTCGAGGGAGCAGCCAGCAGGATCGATATTCCGGGAAGCCTAGCCATCGCAGCGTTGCTCGTGATCACTCTGGTAATGATCCACCTCCTCCTCCCAAGAACACGTCTTTTACTCCGCTACGCGATCCCTTTCGGCGCATGGACAGCCGCCTGCGCCTCCTGCTACTGCGGACTGATGATTTTAAAAAATAGCCACCCTGACTACGGACGCGGCAAACCCGTCAGCGCGGGACAGGGAATCGAAAACAGGATCATTCCCGAGAAAAACCCCACCAGCGCTGCCTCTTTTAAAGAGGTATCTACCACCTCGATTGCACAGGCACGCTAATCCCGGATCTACCGGTTACCCTCCTGCCAATCCCGCAACGCGATTCCTAGCTTTCCGCAGACGTCCCCCGCCTTCACAGGAGAGCCATTTTCCTCCAAGAAAATCTCAGCCGCCCTCCCGCATAGCCACGCACCCAGCGATGCTGCGTCCAGCCCATCCATTCCTTGCGCCAGCAATGCGCCAATAACTCCCGACAACAAATCTCCCTGCCCGCCATTCGCCATCGCAGGCGTTCCAGTGCTATTGATTCTAAGCGGCTCGCCTCTTTTTGAAATGATCGTTCGCGCACCTTTCAGAAGCAGAACCGAATCGCAGTCAGACGAAAATGCCTCAGCAGATTCTTCACGTGACTGCCCCACCACACTTCCAGCCAGCCGTTCGAACTCACCGGGATGCGGCGTAAGGATGTGGCGTTCATCCGTTTTTACCTGATGTTTGGAAATCAGATTCAGCCCATCCGCATCGATCACCATCGGCACATTTGTCGAAGCAGTCAACTCCAGCAAACCTTCTGAAAACTCAGCAGACATCTCACCCAATCCCGGCCCCACCACCAAAGCATCAAGCCGCTCCCCAAGAAGATCCGCCGGATTATTACAAGCCTTGAACATCGCCTCCAGAGGCAGTCGCGCTCGGACCGCATATTTATGACATATTTATGAAGCCACATATTTATGAAGCCAGGCTTTTTGAAGAGAGCCCTTAATCAGAAGCATTAACGGAACGAAAAGGGGATTTTGGGGACACAACGAAGACCTATCGGTGAGGCGGGCCAAACCAACCGCCAGAGCAAACCCCGCTTCCGTCACGCCATCAGCTTTTGGGGGCGGTTTGCGCTTCGCGGTATGGATGTGAAAGCCCCCAAGGCAGATGTCGCGCCGTCCGCTCGCGCGCAGATTGTCAGGGGGCGGTCGCTAGGCGTTCCGGCTACGGATTTCCGCTCGTTCCTCACAGGAAAATCCTCCGCCTCCAGCCGCTTCCTTCGCCGTGCAGACCCGCCCGCCGTGCGCTCTCCTGCCCCGGGAATACCGGGCCAGCCGCGCTCGGACGGCCAGTCGCTTCAGTCCTTGCGTTCGCGGTAGCTCTCTCCAGTCCCTCCGCGCCAGGCCTCAGGCTGGCATCCGCTCCGGTGTGGTTGTAGCGTGGGCCCTAACCGTGCACCTTCGGTGATTTGTTTTGGGTGCCACCCCCACACCTGCGCTCAGGGTTTGTTTTTAGGTTTTGTTGGCGATCTGGAAGTCAACGCTGTGAACCATCCCAACATTGCTTCGGGCGTAGATCCCAGCTTCCCGTTGGTCAGGAAGTGTTGAGGCGGCCTGCGGTGCGGCAGAGTGTTCCGGGTGAATATCCGCCTCCCCGGACTCCGCTCCGCTACGCCCTCCACACACTGCCACCCCTCCGGCCTCCGCAAGCGGCAGCAAACTTTTCCCAATGGTGCTTCGTCAACGTCTTCCATTTTATCGGAGCCAACCTCTCGCACATGCTCCGCGCCCCGCCTCCGCCATCGCATCCACAAAGCCAGGCTTTTTAACGAAAATGAAGCAACGCAGCTAAGGGAAGCACGCGAGGGAGATGAAATCGAAGACAGAGACATAGCGAAGGCCGACGAGATTAAAGGGCGGTTTACTTACTGGATGCACAATCTCGGAGGGTTTATGAAAGCTTTGTTGCAGCGGTTTACTCAATGGTTTTATGGATTACATAAGCGGTCTGGGACTTTATGGGAGGGCCGGTTTAAGAGTGTGATTGGCCTCGCTCCACTCAGTCTAGGCGGGAAGTCATTTCCTCCTCCAGAAATGATTGTTTAGGATTGATCGCTGCAGCGATCAAAGCGTTGTAGAGTGCGGGCAGGCAGCGAGGACGATGGCGGCTTATATTGAATTGAATTGCTCTCGCTCCGCTCAAGCCATGCGGTGTGCCATTTCCTCCTCCGGAAATAGTTGAATGTGATGTTCCGCTAGCGCGGAAGGGGCATTCGGTGCGGGCGGGAATTTATGGCGATCCGGCGAATTATCGGTGGAGTAGCTATGGGGAGGCTGTGGGGGGTGGAGTGTGAAGGATTTGAGGGTGTATTTTGATTAGGGAGGGAGGTACATTTCACATTGAGGTGTATGGGTTGGAGAAAACATTGTATGCGGGCCACAGATCCAGCGGTCTTTCAGACCTTAGAATTTGTTTTCTGTTTGAGTCATAGCCCTGCGGACTATGCTGGTATCTTGACGCTCCGTTGGAGCTGAAGAGAAAGGATGGTGAGTGGCGGATGCGGGAGAGTGGATTGGCGGTGGATGTGTTGTGGGGTGTTAGGGATTTGAGGGTGGATGTTGATTAGGGAGGGGGAGGTTTGTTTGATATTGAGCTGTATGGGTTGGAGGAAACATTGTATGCGGGCCACAGATCCAGCGGTCTTTCAGACCTTAGAATTTGGTTATGTTGTTGGTCATAGCCCTGCGGACTATGCTGGTATCTTGACGCTCCTTTGGATCTGAAGAGGAAAGAGGGTGCGCGGTGGATGCGGGGGAGCGGGAAGTCGGCGGCGGGTGTGTTGTGGAGTGCGAGGGATCTGAGGGTGGATGTTGATTAGGGATGGGCTGAAGTTGAAGGTTAGGTTGTTTGGTGTCGCCCCTTCAGGGCTCGTTTTTCTTTTGGGGTGATGGGACCCAGGGCGATGCCCTGGGCTGAAGTATTGTGCCCCTTTGGGGCGGGGTGGTTTGGTGTGGAGGGTTGTGGATCTGTGAGTAAATGTTCACTAGGGAGGTAAAGTTCAGTTCATGTTGAGCCGTATGGGTTGGGAATAATTTGGAAGTGAGCCACAGATCCGGCGGTCTTTCAGACCTTGAAATTTGGTTTTGATCTTGGTCATAGCCCTGCGGACTATGCTGGTATCTTGACGCTCCGTTGGAGCTGAAGATTGGGTTTTGTTTGGGTTATAGCTTTGGGGACTATGCTGGTATGCTGGCGCTCCTTTGGGGCTGAAGATTCGATTGGGGGCCTTGGCGAGGTGTCCCTAGTGAAATGGGTTTGGAAGTAGGGGGGGATTTGGGTTGGGATATTTTTGGGTAGGGGGGTATGGTTTGGGGGTGCCGGATTTTTTTTATGAGGATGAGTTGGTTGGGGAGGGTTTTGGGGTGGTGGCGGGGGTGGATGAGGCGGGGCGGGGTCCGTTGGCGGGGCCGGTGGTGGCGGGGGCGGTGATTTTGCCGAGGAGTTTTGATGTGGGTGGTTTGGATGATTCGAAGAAGTTGAGTGCGAAGCGTCGGGAGGTGTTGTTTGAGCGTTTGGTGGGTTGTGAGGAGGTGGTTTGGGCGGTGGGTTGTGTGGGGGTGGAGGTGATTGATGAGATCAATATTTTGAATGCGACGCATGTGGCGATGAGGGAGGCTTTGGGAGGCTTAGACGTGGTGCCAGATGCGGCTTTGGTAGATGGCTTGCCGGTGAGAGATTTAGGGTTCTATCAGAAGGCGTTGGTGAAGGGGGATGGGCTTTCGCTTTCGATCGCTGCTGCGAGTGTGATTGCGAAGGTGACACGGGATCGGATGATGAGTAAGATCGAGGAAGAGTTTCCGATGTATGGCTTTGTGAGAAATCAGGGTTATGGGACGAGGGAACATTCAGCAGCATTACAGAAATATGGGCCTTGTCGCTTTCATCGTCGGACGTTCAAGCCGGTATCTCAACTCACTCTATCGTTATAGAGGAAATGCTGAAGCTGGGTTGGCTGAGGAGAGGAGGTGGAAAGGGGATTATGGGGAACGGGTGGCGGTGGATTGGTTAAGGGCGCGGGGTTGCCGGATTTTAGCGAGGAATTTCAAGGGGGACCGGGGTGGTGAGGTGGATATTGTGGCGCGGGATGGGGATCGGTTGTTGTTTACGGAGGTGAAAAGTCGTGCGGGTGATGCACAGGTGCGGGGGTTGGCGGCGGTGAATGCGAAGAAGCGGAATTTGATACGCAGGGGTGCGAGTGAGTGGTTGAAGAGGTTGGGGACGCGGGCGGTTCCATGGAGGTTTGATGTGATTGAGGTGGAATTGAATGAGGGTGAGGTGCCGAAGGTGAGGAGGATCGAGAATGTTTTTCGGATTGAGAGGGAGCGGACGAGGCGATAAATTTATTGCATGAACGGGGCTAGCGTGATTGTTTGTGCGCCCTGTTTTGAGGTATGAACTTGCCTTTGTGATTGCTCACGTGGCGGAATTGGTAGACGCGCTAGATTCAGGTTCTAGTGGGGGCAACCCTGTGGAGGTTCGAGTCCTCTCGTGAGCAATTACTTATAAAATAAAGAGTCCGGGAGGTTTTAAAGCCTCCTTTTTCCTCAGATATTTGAGTAAAATGCCCCCCTATGATGCCCCCCTACGGAATTGACTCAGAGGGAGAATATCGGCATGTACATGGATATGGCTCAATTCACTCGCACCGGTATCAGTAACCTCATCCGCCACAGCTCAGGAAATTACTACCTGCAAGCAAAGATTTGTGGTGAGAAAGTCCGACGCTCGCTCAAGACTAAATCTAAGGATCTTGCCCGCCACATCCTCCCTAGCGCCATTCAAAAGCTCAGGGATGAGGCTGCCCAGGCATTGACAATCAGAGGTGATATTCCTTGACGATCCTTGAATATCTGGATGACTGGAGGCAATACCAGAAATCACGAACCGACATCGAGGAAACTACAAAGAAAAATTACTCAGATATCTCAAAATGGCTGGTTCGCCGTTTTCCGAATGATGCGCCCCCTGCGGAGCTGAAGGCTCATCTCTGGCCCGAGATCATCGAGGAGTATGCGCCTAGCCCATCCAACAACATCCTCGGAATGTTGAGCGGTATAGCCGCGCAGATGGTGATCAACGGTCATCTACCTAGCAATCCATTCCAATCCATAAAGCGGCGGAAGCCAAACTCTGCGCTCGTTGATGCACTAAGTCTCGATCAGGTGCTGTCTATCATTGATTCGATTAGCGCCCAGAAGCGAGCCTACAGCAAGGAGGCAGCGGACTTCGTGGCTGTCCTTGCATTCAGCGGCATCAGAGTTGGTCAAGCTCGCGCTCTATCACCGGCTGACGTTGGGGCTAAGTCCTTGCGAATTCGGTCAGGTGTGAGTGGATCGAAGGGTGCAGACACTCGCCTTCTTCCTCTCAACCGGTTCTTGGAGCCGGTCCTGAGAAGGAGAATAGCAGAGGGCTGCGATCCTTCGTTCACAATGAGATCACCCAGAGAGTCATTGAACAATGCCACCAATCGACTCGGCCTGCATCCACAGCGCGTCCATGATCTTCGGCATTTCTTTGCGACCTATTGCATCGAGCAGGGTGTGGACATACCCACTGTCTCCCGTTGGTTGGGTCACAAGGACGGCGGGGTGCTTGCTATGAAAACCTACGGCCACCTCAGAGATGAGCACAGCCACGCCATGGCGGCGCGGATCTAGTCGGCACTACGTAGTGCAGTAGTAGAAGCCCGATTTTTTGCGGCTATACGGCCTAAAGGAATCTTTTTCGGCACTGGAAACGTCCCCTGGGGTAGAGGCTCGCATTATTCGGTGGCGCGAGGTGGTGGAAAATTATCTTTGAGGGCGTGGTGGAGAGATATGGCGGTAAGTTTAGCCCATCTGCTTGATTTGCGCCATGATTGTCCTGGCTCGGTCATTATTATGGTTGCTCACGATGCCGGGAACGCGGAAAAAGTCGATTATCCACCAGATTAGGAATCCTCCTCCTGTAAACCAGAATGCGAGCTGCATTCCTACCCGGCCCATGTAGAGGTAGTGAAATCCTAGGAAGAACCAGAACAAGTAGGCTAGGAGAGTGGACTTTTTGCCGGCTCCGTATTCTTTTCGGAATGCTTTCTGAATCTCGGGATCCAGTGTGGAGTAGGCGGCGGCAACTGATCTTGGGTAGCTCATAGTGATTGGAGGATGGGTGAGAAATGGCCGGGATGGACAGGCAAAAAATCGGCCTACTGCTACTGGACACCCTAAGGGTGCTGTGGGTGTCCATTTCGCGGATCTATGCTGTCCAAAGATGAGGAGGGGGATTCGTGTTTTCCTTGCTCGCAGGTTTTTGGGTGTCCATTTCCGCTATGGTGTCCGCTATGGTGTCCAGTTTTGTATCCGCTGTAATACTGCTACTATAAGGGATTACTACTGATATGGACAGGATGGACAGGATAGACACCCAAAATGAGAGGATAAGTTATAATGGGAAGTAATGCAAATAGCTTGCAATAATGCACCCTATAAAAGGTAGGCGGTTTTTTGCCTGTCCATGATGTCCATCGTGTCCATTGGCTTGACTTGATAAGCTGTCCCGATAGTTTCGGTGCATGGCTGCGATTGCTTTTTCAATTTCCGGATCGGCGAGTGAACCTTACCGATTGGTGTTTAGAAAATCGGATGATCGGGTGATCGCGTTTTGTGATTGTAGTGGCTATCGGTTTGGAGGTTTCTGTAAGCATGTGGTTTCCCTGATGAGAGGAGAAGAAACAAAGGGGCTTCTGGAAGGTATTGAAAATCTTCCGGTGCTTGTGCGCTGGGTAGCAGAGAGTGATCTGCCTGAGATTCTGGCTGGGATCGATAAGCAAGAAAAAATCGCTGCCGCTGCTAAGCGGAAAGCGACGAAGTTAAAGACTCGGCTGAAAAATATGATCTGCCTGGAACCGGAGGCTTAATCGCCCGGGTATAACGTTGGATCTTCGGCGACTTTGAGGTGCTTTGCTCCAAATATATCTTGGGTTACTTGTGCTTTGATTGCCCGTTGGCAATACTCTTGGAAATCAGACGAAACAATCTGGGCAGCTCTTTGAGTTCGCTTGAATTCTTCGTCTGTGAAGGGTATTCTAATGTGAGAGGTAGAATCCTTCTGGCTGCATCAAAAGTGAGATTGCCTCAAGTCTTTCGCTGGGGAATCCGCGACTCGAAAACCAAGAGTCCACAACAGATTTTGTGGTGTTGAGTTTTTGCGCCAGCCATTCGCGGTCTTTTCCGTTGGAGGTAAGCCAGGCTTTGATTTGATCTTTCGTCGCAGTCATGTCTAAGTTTCTAGTTTATAAAATCAAAGAAAGCAAGAAAATGTAGAAAAATGTCGAATAGTTATTGACCTAACTCTAATTTTGTCTAATTTGAGTTAGACATGAACGAAATCGTTATCGACATTACGAAATTTAGTCCCGATGTGCAGGATGCGCTCAAGGACAGAGCGGTGAGCGAAGGAAAGCCAATGAAGCAGCTCCTAGCTGAGATGATTGCTGCCACCACGGAAACAATCATCCAAGCGGCGGGTGAGGGTGAGGGTGAGGGTAAGGGTAAGGAGGCGGCGTGAACATCACTATTGATCCTAGTTCCGCTCAGGATGCGGAGTTTTTGGCGGCTTTGATTGAGGCGATGCGGAAGGCTGGGGGGCTGGTGGCTCCGGAGCCGCGGACGCGGCCGTATTCGGTGGGCGAGGCGGCGGAGGAGACTGGGCTTTCAGAAACTCAGGTGAGGCGGCTGGTGGGTGGTGGGCGGCTGCGGCGGATTGAGGGGACGGGGAGGATGCTAATCACGGTGGATTCCGTGCGTGATTTCCAGAGTGGCAAAATCCCGAAGAGAAAAAATTCGAAATATTAATACCATGGCAAAAAGCGAAACGATAGAAGCCGAGTATCTCGGCGACATGTATGCAAAACACGGCGGCGAGCTTGGCTGGGCCGCATTTGGATCTGGGGGGCAGCCGGATGAGCTGACCCAGATGTTAGAGGAGGGAGAGCAGATGATCGATGATGATCGTGCGGAGATCCTTAACACAATTTTCGAACTGGCCCTCTCGGATTTTCAAAAAATGCCCCTCGTGCAGCGGGTGGGTTTCCGGATGATCTCCATTGCCTCCGCTTGCGGGCATCCTCAGTGTTTTGCGTTACCTCTCCCTGGTGCGTCCAATCGGCTGGGTATCACGGAAAACGATGAGCGGCGGGGCGCGCTGATCCGAGGGATACTCGCCTTTTTGCTTCACGGTGCCAATACGCTGAATCCCGAATCTGTGGGTAAGCAGGTCCTCAGCGTGGCCATTTTCCTAAACCGCGAAGAACTCACCGGCTGGAGCATGAGTGCTATCGGGCGCGGCTGCGCGGAAACACCGGCGGGCACGATGGAGCGTATCCGCCGCATGTGCTCCAAGCCCATCGAGCGCATGGGCGGAAAAGGTAAAGCGACATGGCAGCAAGCCGAAAGCCAGCGGTCAAAGAGCTCCCTAGCTCAGACAAAATCTCACGCCTCCCGGAAAAAATCCAAATCAACCCCGTCCTTAAAACCGTCATGAAATTCCAGTCAATAAAAACTGATCAACTCACCCCATCGCCAACGAATCCGCGCAAGGATTTCGATGAAAATTGCATCTTAGACATGGCGGAAAGCCTGCGCTCAGTCGGGATGTTAGAGCCTATCCTTTGCGTTGAGCGCCGCGATAAATTCGAGATCGTGGCCGGTGAAACTCGCTGGCGTGCTGCCCTGCGGGTGCCGATGGCGGAGGTCCCGTGCGTCGTTCGGGAGATGAGTCAAAAGGAGATTGTCCATGCGCAAATGGCGGAAAATATTTCCCGTGCGTCTCTCAATCCGATGGAGGAGGCAGAGGGCCTGAAACAGATAATCGATCTGGGCGAGGCGGATGAGGAAAGTATCTCCAAAGCTCTCGGCACAAGCCGCAAGTGGGTGCAGTCCCGTTTAGCACTTAACAACCTACCGGAAACGGCGCGAGATGCGGTGCGGGTGCGGGCGATGTCCGTCACGATTGCCCATGAGATTCTTAGTCTTGAGGATCAGGAGAGGGACGAGGCCACGGAAATGCTCTTGGACTTCGGCGAGGAAATCACCGCCGCCCAGGCTAGGCAGACGCTCTCTGAAAAATATCGCCTCCCACGCGAGCGCCGCCGCCAATGGTTGCAGAAATGGGAAGAGAGCCTCAAAGAAATCTACGGAGAATTTGCAGATCCGTTAGAAGACTGCGAAGAATGGGCGAAATACCTCCGCCCCTACGGCGAGCCATACGGCCACTGGGTGCTTGGTATCGATCCTATTGGCGCGGCCGCGGCTAAGATCAGCGATTCCGCGCTCGCATGGCAGGATCTGGCAAAGGCTCTGGGAGTGCGCGGCCTCGTGGTGCCCCTGCATGGCGATTTATACACCATCTTTGATCGGTCGAAAATTGAGGCATTGGAAAAATCATCCCGAGAATCTGGCGGCCCTCACACCCTAGGGCCAAGGAAGCGGGAAGAGGAATCGTCTGTCGATGAGTCTGTCGATGATGATGAGGAGCAATCCCCTGAGACCGAAGATCCGCAGGATGATGAGTCCATGGAGGATTACTATATCACCCGTATCCTCAAATCCATCGAAGATCAGCTCCGGGAAGATCCATCCCCTCTGCATTATATTCTTAACGACTTTAGCGTTGAGCTTGGATCTCAGATCAGCGCGCTCGTCGCGCTGAGAAAGGAGGCGGAATGAATGATCCCGGCAGAAAAACTGGCTATGCCACCATGATCGAGAGCGCTGCCGATGGACGCGTTGTGATTATGACTGGCAGCCTGACAGGGCTTGAGCGCGAGTTCCGGCGCCAAGCACCGACTCAAAAATTTGATCACAAAAAGGTCTATTTCGTGGAGCTGAAGCAGCTTCGAAAAGGTGGGGATTTTCCTGCCGTCAATATCACCTAGCAAACCGTCTACGATGTTTAAAACTAAAACTAAAAAACGCGCAATGACGGAAATTCAAGAGGACAAGATTCTGCGCAGTGCTGTGCATCTGCATTCAGATCTCGTGCGTCTGGAGTGTTTACACCACACCGTGCCATTGCTCCGCAAAGCTGGTTATGCCGATCCTGATCCGTTGCGCAGCTACATTGTCCATGTGAGCTACCGCGATGGAGGACTCATGCGCGTTGCCCCGCTTAAAAAGCCAAGTTCTTAAATTTTTAAGTATGTCCGATCCCGCAAATTTTCGCTCATATCTCGTCACTCTAGCTCCAGACCGTCGAGCTATCATCACCATCGCCATGCAAGAGGAAGTATCGCTTCCCGTCCCTCTGGAGCGCGAAGAATGGGTGGATACCTACGCCGATCAAATTGGAGTCCGCACCGCTATAGCCGCCCTGCACAGTGCGAGGGATCTCAGATATCACGAGATTGTCCATCGCTACTCCTCACCAATCACCGCTTAAATGTCGTTAGATACCTGCCGCCAAAAACTCAGCTTTACAGATCTATGGAGTAAGCTCGGTCTGCCATCCAGTGACCGGCTGCACAAGCTCGGATCTGGGCGCGAGGTAAAACTATGCTCGCCTTTCCGCGAGGACAAGAACCCCTCGTTCTCGATCTGGGAGGCGGAAGGAAAAACATTTTGGAAAGACCATGGCACCGGAGATTCGGGCGATGATGTTAGCCTGATCCAGCAAGCTCGTGGAGTTTCCCAGAAGGATGCAATCGAGATCTATCATGAGCTCGCCGGAGTGGATTGGAAAAGAGATTACAAAGGGGGCGGAAAACCTTCCTCCCGGAAAAAATCCTCCTCGCCCCCTCCGCAAAAAGCAAAGCAGAAAAAAAAGGCTCACGCCCCCGCGAAAGAAAAAGCCCCGCGCCAGCCACTGGGCGAGCCGGTGAAAATTTACGATTACCACGATGAGGATGGCAATCTCGCGCACCAGACACTACGCTATGAGCCTAAAACGTTCCGGCAACGCCGCCCCGGCGGAGAAGCCGAGGCTGAATGGGTGTGGACGCTCAAAGACTCCACCGTTTACCCCTACCTGTTACCCGATCTGCTGTCCTCAGATAAAGCCAAGCCCGTGTTTTTGGTCGAGGGCGAAAAAGATGTGGAAAACCTCCTCGCACTCAGTTTAGAGGGAGATCCCATCACAGCCACCACCCTGCCGATGGGTGCGGGAAAATGGCGCGATGAATTCGCCGAGTATTTCGTAGGCCGATGGGTAGTGATCCTTGCGGACGATGACCAGCCGGGGATGGAAGGCGCGCAGAAAGTAGCGAACAGTTTGATTGATCACGCAGACCGTGTGAGTATCTTGACTAAGGAGGACTACTGGCCCGGCGGGCCAGCCGGGGCGGATGTGTCGGACTGGTTAGAGTGGGGCTGGAGTGTGGACGTATATGTAGACACCCAGCGCGCTGAACTTATGGATGCGGCAGGCCGTGCTAAGCCCGTGGGCGTGGAATGGTATAAAGAGAGCGTTTACCCCGGCTCGCGTGGTGGGATGAATGTTAGAGAGGATTTGATTGCCCGGCACCTCGTCGCCAAGGAAGGGCTCATTTACTGTGGAGATCATTTTTGGCAATATGATCCCACCGAGGGGCGCTGGGGTAAAAAACGGGAGAAGACATGGGTCAAGCGCAGCGTGCGCCGCGTCCTTGGTAGCCAGTGGCGCGGCGATGAGATCATCACAGATTCACGGGTCAATTCCATCTGCGCCCTGGCTCGCTCCGAGCGCGTGAAATTTCCCGAGCAACTCAACGCTCACCCAGAGGGGACATTGCCCCTGAAAAACGGCTTGTTAGATGTGGACACCGGAAAGCTTCACGCTCACCTACCCGGCTATTACATCACTGCCCAGACACCACACAACTATGATCGCAAAGCCACCTGTCTAGAGTGGATCGCGTGGCTACGGGATCGGCACGATGACGAAGAGACCTATTACCAGATTCAGGAGATGTTTGGCTACTGCCTGTTTACGCATATCAATTACCATTCGTTTTTCTTCCTGTTTGGCGAGGGTGGCACGGGTAAATCAACATGCGTGGATGTGCTAGAGTGGTTGATCGGCAGCGAGAACAAAGTCGCTCTTGAGCTTACCGAGCTTAACAATCCATTTACTAGATCGCAGTTAGTTGGACGCAGCCTGTATCTGGCTAAAGAGCTGACTACTAGCTCTCTAAAACATATCGGCATGATCAAAGCCATTGTCTCTGGAGATCCTATTTCTGTGGATGTGAAATACGGCGACGGTTTTGATTTTCGCCCTAAAGGCCGGCTTGTTATGGAGTCCAACGTGATCGCTGCAACACCGGATAGCTCGGGAGGTTTCGAGCGTAGATTTATCCAGATCAACTGGGAAAAAGAATTCAACCGCTCCAAGATCATTTACGGGTTTCAGGAGAGATTTAAGCAGGAGATGCCAGGTATTTTGAACTGGTCAATCGAGGGCTACAAGCGCCTCCGCGAGCGAGGAAGATTCGCCCACACGGCCCGTTCTGAGCAGGCCACTACGGATCTACTCAAGCACCGCGCACAAGTCAGTTCCTTTCTCAAAGAGGGCTGGCTCTCGGAGGTCGAGACTGGGGAGAGAGATCACCACGTTACCGTTGAGAGAATCTTTGAGCTCTACCTCATCTGGTGCGAGGAAAACGATGTTGTTGCATTTTACGAGGCCAAATCGCCCTTCGCCAGAGAACTGTTTTCCCGCCGCCCGAAATGGCGGGATAGGAAAAAAAGAGTCTACCTCGATGGCAGTAAAGTTGTGGTTCTGATGGGCTTGGAAGAGACGCGGCCCGAGCCGGGAGTTGTGCAATCTATAACAAACTAATCTAAAATAACCTACCAAATAAAATGATAACACAAATCGAAATACCAGAAAGAATCCGTTTCGCGGACACACAATCAGAAATCAACTACGAGCGGGCGGCGAGCGGCGAGATGCCCACCGGGCTGCTCGTTATCGAGGGTAATATGGCAACCGGAAAATCCCGACTTGCCAAACACCTGATCGAACTCATCGGCGAGAAGCTGCGGGTGATGTATCTACCAAATGAGAAATCGCTAGAACACATCTTCAACGTGGAGAAACCCCGCCTAGTATTCTTCGACGAGGTGCGCACTTCAAAAATCACGCTGAACGACTTCTACGGGACACGTGGTGGCGAGCTGAATCCGCACCTCCACCAGTGGCTCATGGGGTGGCCGATAGGCTGGACCAACTGCGATGCACCGGCAACGGCCAGTTTCCAGCAGTGGTGCCGCTCGCATGGAATCTTCTACGAACCATCAACGATGAACTTTAATAAATCGAACGCCATAGGAATGGCGCGCCGGGAAGACTCACAAGCAACCAAATGACTATGACTACAGAAAATACTTCAACTAACCAGAAGGCTTCCTCAGCGTCGCCATCTCCGACTTGTTGTGCTTCTTGGATTCCGGGTGATAAGCCCGATACTCCTGCAGGATCATCGACCGAGCTATGGGTAACAACACGCCAAAAAGGAAGCGGCAAGATTGGGGTTGGTCGTATGACCTACCTGAACGGCCATGTCATGCCATGCTCGGATCAATGTGACCCTCCAGACTGCGCCGTGCCTCACCAGCCCGAAGAAGACGGATACTGCGAGAAATACGAGTGGACGTGCTGGAGTAACGGATACTGCGAGTACTGCGAAACTAAATGGGTGTGGAGCAGCTACGACACGGAAATCATCGCTCACGCCTTCATGTCCGCACCCGCGCCTTTCTCGCACAACGTTAAAGGAGAGCTGCGCCGGTGAAAACTTCAAATTTAATCAGACAGCGGGTCGGCGTCAGCTCCTCCGCCTTGTTAGGGTTCTTCATTTTGTTAGCCGAAGGTTGCAGGCTTATCGTAAGCTTCCTTAATACGGCGATCCATCCCCGCAAGCCGCTTCTGCAATGCCTCCTTCTCTGCCTGTTGCCTTTTGGATTGTGCGATGCCGATCAGGTTGCCGATTGCGCTGATCGCAAGACCGCCAAAGGTCAGACAGCCACTAACGATATCGAGCTTGCCCAGCGAGAGTCCGTAACTAGCTCCAGCCACCGCAATGAGGAAACCGCCCCAAGTGGTGACGCTCTTCCAGAATCCAAGGGTCTTGATCTTCATTTGCTGTTGGTATGCTTCATATTCGCAGGAGTTGTGACGCTTGGTGTATACATGATCTGTGGAGTTGGCGGGCGGTGGCTATCAACGAAAATTTCTTCCCCTAACGTTATAGTAGAGCCGCGCCGGGAAGGAGGTTCAAAATGATCAGACGGCTTCCTCGGCGTCGGCTCCTACGCCTTGTTCAGCTTGGTTTGATACGTCGAATCGTTGGCGGTGAGGATATAGAGATTGATGTTACAATAACCTTCAATGGAAAGCAGCCTAAGAGAAAATGGCTATCTATCCCAATCACTTATCTAGAATCTTTATTGCCTTCTGAACCTGCTCCTCGTCACCAGAAATATCGAACGAAATATCGTCACGACCCTTCTTCTTCACACGAACCGTAACGCCATGAACACCTCCGCGCCTAAGTCGCTTCCGAATATCGTCAGCCGCTGCTTCAACAACAGCCTTCATAATTGCGTCGGGGTTAAAGTCTATCTTGATGTCGATCATGGTGTCTTTGGTTTCTTGCTGAACGCTGAGTAATCCTGCGCCGCCATGGACTCAAAAATCATCACACGCACCCCTCGGCGTCAGGATCTACGCCTTGTTCGGGTTGTTTCGGCTGACCTCCGGGAAGGCACGCGAGGCAACGGAACAGGCTGGAGAGAATGGGATCTCACGCTTGAATGTGGGTGCTCTGACTTCTGCCGCCCTCGATACAAAAAGCACGGTCGGAGAGGATGGGCTGCCATGTGGCATGTCCCGCCATTGAGGGCCGTCCTACCACCACCAAAGCGCCGCCGCCATTATTGCCCGAACGTCATAGGAATGGCGTCGCCGGGGGACGCGCCCAAAAAAGATCAGACGGCTTCCTCGGCGTCGCCATCTCCGCCTTGTTCTCCCTCTTAATTTTATTGGGCGCGTCCTGCCCGAGAGTGGACGCTGGCCGGTGGCTAAAAGAAAACATGGAATACAAATACTTCGAAATGGACTTTGGATCTACGGATGTCAGTCTAAATGGAACTCGCATGAGCTACGAGCAGGCAATGATGGTCGCTGTTCATATCATCGAATACATTGGATCAAGTAGGACGCTGGTTGATCTGCAACTTGCTAGTAGGGGTGATGAATCGAAACCTTGTCCGTCTGATAGGGTGGTGGATTCTTCGCCTTCCACTCCCGAACAATCTTCGCCACATCGTTAGGATACAACGTCGTCTTGCTGTAAATATGAAACGAAATACCAGATTCCGTGTCCTTGTGGCATGTGTAGGGCGTGCTCATGGAATTCTTTCTTTGGAGAACGCCACAGGAATGGCACCCCGCGAAGATGCTGAACCCAAATCAGAGGGCTGAACGGGGTTGCCATCTCCGAATTGTTAGGCTTTTCCGAGCTAATCTAAAACTACCGAACAAATGAAAATCGACCTAGATAAATCCGAACTTACGACCATCAGAGTAATAACCGGCGACGCGATAATGACGATCAGAGCGTTTAAAGAAGCGACCGATCCACCACCGCTCGTCAGCCGCATACTTACTGCGAACATCGAGGAACTAAATCGGCTCGATGATCACGTCTTTAAAATCTTGAGAGATTTGCCTAACGTCAAAGGAATGGCGCGCCGGTGTCAATATTCAAAATAAACATACGGCTTCCTCGGCGTCGCCATCTCCGCCTTGTTAGCGTTTCTTAACGAACTACCTGAAAACTATGCCTACACTAAACGACTCCGAATTCTTAGCCCGCTACGAGTGGGTAGAATCAAACCGCCCAAAAGCTTTCACTACATGGGCGGACGAAATCGCTCACGCCGAAAGCCAGGGCTATCAACTCGCACCGCCAGAATATCACATACCGCACTGGACAACTGCGATGTCGATGGGGGATACGCTCCCGAGAATCTATGTGATGCGCCACACGGGAATCATCGACGAACTCAAAGCGTCATTCGACCGCCCGACAAGGGAGATTGGATACCCGATATTTTTCATCGCTAACGCCATAGGAATGGCGCGCCCGGAAAGCTCACAACCAACTAAATAACTATGACTACAGAAAACACCCCTACTAACCAAACGGCTTCCTTAGCGTCGCCATCTCCGACTTGTTAGGCTTCTTCGAATTACCCTGAGTGTTGAATCACTTGGGGCTTTCAAGTGAAAATATGAAACTTAAAGTAACCATGGAGGAGAAAACCACTCTCTACCGCCCATTAAACGCCGTGCTGATGTATTCAGAGGGAGAGCCGGAATGTCTGCGCTCACTTATGACCGCACTCGAAACCGTGAAATCTGAATGTAACGCCGAAGCGAATAGAGAAGGGAAGCCACTCAGTGCGTATAACCTGAAAGTCTCTCTGCCTAACGTCAAAGGAATGGCGCGCCGGGAAATCTCACAACCAACCAAATAATATGAATACAGATAATACTACAACCAACCAGACGGCTTCCTCAGCGTCGCCATCTCCGACTTGTTCTCGGTTGCTCGCCACCCGAGAGATAAGGGATAAAAGGAGATCGCTCGAAAAATATGGGGAGGAAACAAGCGCTCAACTCTTGGCAAACCATCGAATAGAAATGATGAGACTGAAAGAAGATCTGGAGGAGGAGTGTCGCCAAAAAACGAACCATGATTTTTACGTCCGCGAATGCCGTTGGTGTCACGCGGTAGATTTTCCCGAGAACGCCAAAGGAATGGCGCGCCGGGAAGGAGGTGCAGAATGATCAGACGGCTTCAACGGCGTCGCCATCTCCGACTTGTTCAGCCTCTTTCGTTGTCGCAACTGCGGGCAAGATCAGTTATCGCGGGCGACCTCTACGCCGAAGGGAAAATTGAACGACACGAATGCTTTCGGCTCGAAATGGATGCTTTCTTAGGCACTGACACCGGACGAATCAAATACGTAAAATGAAGGACTTAGATAAAATCATCAAACAACTAGCAACGTTGCAGCGTGCCGAAAATCAGGCGCAAAGACTGCGCGTCTCCACCCTGATAGATGTCGGCCAATCAATGCGAAAGCATCGCGAACACGCAAAGGTATCACTCCGGGAGCTAGCACGCCGTCTCGGATGCTCCGCGCCGTTCCTGTCCGATATGGAGCTCGGGCGACGCAAATATTCAATTGAGTGGTGCCGCAAAACTTTTGCTTTGCTGAACGCCAAAGGAATGGCGCGCCCGGAAAACTCACAACCAACCAAATAACTATGATTACAGATAAGACTACAACCAACCAAACGGCTTCCTCAGCGTCGCCATCTCCGACTTGTTCTGCCTCTTTTTTGACTCGCAGGGTATGAGTATGAGCAGATCAGAAGGAATTAGAAAAAGGGGGTTGGCGATTGTTGGTGTTATACCAGCGGGAACATTAGTTTACCTCAGTCGGTCGGCGTTGATACCAATGGAAATCTCTGAAGATGTAAAAATCGTAATGGATCGTAGAGACTATAATGCATCCTCGATAGCGCGCATGGTTTTAGAATTGCCGTTGGCCGATAAGTCGGAACCTAGTTCCATGACGTAGCAAATGTCACTCATGTCCATTGAGAATAGGTCTTCTATTACCTCTCGAATTTCTCCCGCAGTCGCCCCGCTACGGATGAAAAACAGGCCATTGTCATATTCAGAGCTGATGTGGTCGAAGTTGGATAGAATCACATCATGCAGTTCGGGGCATCGGTCTTTCTCGCGATTGTTGTGAAATATGGCAAAGTTTTTCATAGCATGAAATTTCTTGCAGAACGTCATAGGAATGGCACCCCGCGAGAACGCCAAAACCAAACCAGAATGCGGGACGGGGTTGCCATCTCCGACTTGTTCTCCTTCTTCCGACCTAATCTAAAAGACACAAAATAAATGGAATGCCTCAAATGCGAAGATCTTGGATTTGGCTATCGATGGTGCCACGAAAAAAAGGAAATGCGCTACGGAATGTGCATGGCCTGCCCTCCAATAAAAATACTCACGAACAATGAAAAATCTACCACCACCAGTCCCGCCCGAAGAAATCATCCGAAGAATCCGGGCGGCAGATAAATCTAAAAAAGTTCAAGCTGATAAATACTACCAGTTGTTAATGCTCCGAATGAAAATCGATCTTCGATTCTCGTGGTTCTCTGCCGCCGTGCTTCTGGCTCTTGCGATTGGCTCGCTACTATTCAGTCAGCCAGCTTGGGCAATCTGCGCCGCCTTAGGAATGATGATGACTGCATTCACGATTCGCAGCCAGGGCAAGCTGATTGATGAGTTCGAAGCAGAAAAAGCCGAAGAGGATCTAAAAGCTGCGAACAATAATTCTTTGGAGAACGTCATAGGAGAGCCGCGCCGATGAAAACTCCCAATTTAATCAGACGGCGGTTCGGCGTCGGCTCCTCCGCCTTGTTCTGCCTTCTTCGATTCATTGGATGTAAGGCTCTAAAACTTTGGAAACTAGCAAAAAGGCGAATCCTAATGCCAACAGAATATTCCGCCACTTATAAAGAGATGCGGACTTATCGACTGCCTTGTCCAAGGAAGATTCAACCGATGCAATGCGCCTTTGATTCCGATCATAAACGCGACGTGCTTTATCTACCGTGAAGCATTCTCCATTCATTGAATTGAAGCCCGGAACACCATCTGAAATCACCTTCATCATCTGCCCCGACTCCTCAGATAGATCTAATAAATTGCCGTTAGTGAACAAAATGACGTGATGAAACTCTATTCTCTTAAATCCGAGGTAAATCGACCAAACCAAAAGCAGCAGCGCTACAATATTGAGCGTGAAATAGTTCCATCCGAGTTGCTCGGGAACAAGATGATTAATAAGATAAGAAAATACGGCACCTGTCAGAGCGGTGATAAAGTAATCGAACTTCCGAGCGGCTTCTTGCCCAGTTGCAATCGTCTTGTAAGCGGTCGATTCACTCATTTCTTGCAGAACGTCAAAGGAATGGCACCCCGCGAGAAAGCTGGGCCCAAATCAGAGGGCTGAACGGGGTTGCCATCTCCGACTTGTTAGGCTTCTTCCGACTTAATATGAAAGATACAATAAAAGTAGAAAGCCCGAAGTGCGAAGATCTCGGTTTCGGTTATTGGTGGTGCAACGAAAAAAAAGGAATGCGGTATGGAATCTGTATGTCCTGTCCACCCATAAAGATACTCACAACCGATAAAAATATCCTAACCATTCGCAAAAACCATGGGTTGAATAAGTGCGACGGCGATACCGATTCGATATGCTTCTTCTCCTAAAATTTAGAACAACTTAATTTATGAACTGCTCAAACTGCTCCACTACAATAAACCCCGACGACTACGAAGATGGCCGATGCTCCTACTGCCATGAACCCGCTGAGTATCAGAAGGGATACCAAGATGCAATCCGTCACATCTATCCGGTTGCTGGGCTGCAAATCGTGAATCCGCTCGACGTAGATCACGCGATCTTGGCGGTAGCGAATCTCCGAAAAGACAGCGAAGGACTAAAGGCGACTATCAAAACTCTGCGCGAAGAACTGAAATTCGAACGCGAATACGCTCAGAATCTCTACGACTGGACGACCAGCGAAAACGAAACCCCAATCCTTGCTGGAATCTATGTGATGATAAAGGAGAGGATTATGGCGGAAGTGCTGCATACGCCGGAGTGGTCACAAACGCCACCAACCAAAACCGGACTCTACTGGATGTGGGTCGGCGACGAGGATCACGTGCCGATCCCACTAAATATCGGAAGCAACGATCAAGGCGCATGGATCATGCCCGGACAATACGGAATGGAACGCGCCACGTTCTTTGGTGCGTATCCGGACTCGTGGTGGATGCCCGTCCAAGAGCCTTCTCTGCCTAACAGTATGTAAGCCAACTGGTCAACTTTCATGGATAAGTCACACAACCATTCCCGCGTCATTTTTTTGGATTTTGACGGCGTAATACGTGTCGTCGTCGAGAGCGGATGGGCCGGGGCGGATCAATCCGAGTTTTGCCAGTCCCGGATGAAAATGCTCGCGAAGGTTTGCAAAGAAACTGGTGCAAAGATCGTGGTTAGCTCAGACTGGCGCAATTTGGAAAATCGGGAAAAAATCAAAAAGCATCTATCGCCATACCTCGCCGAACATCTGCACGACGATTGGGCAACGCCGATCACCGGACACCGTTGGAATGAGGTAGCGGCATGGCTGATACAGCATCCCGAGGTGCAGCGATACGCAATTCTTGAGGACTTCGCCCCACATTTCGACGGATGCGGGCGCAGGATGGAAGCTCGCATTGTGCTGTGCTCAAATCGCCACGGGCTGGTTTCCGGTCTCGTGGCACGCCTATTCCAAATTCTAGCTCGCGACAACGAGGTTGAGCACCAATGATAATAGTCATTATCGTCAGTCTATTGTCAGTTGTCTATGTTTGTGGGGGCTGTAAATCAGTTACTATTTGCCGCCCCTTAAAAAAAGATACGGATTTTGCAAAATAGTTCTTGCAGATATCGTATTTTCTGCGATTATAAACCCATCGCCAACGAGAGCGACCAACTACAAACTAACCAAGAAAATGAGCTACTACGCAAATCCCCAAAACTTCACCCAAGCCCAAGCCATCGAACACGCCAAAAAAGGTCTGATGCACTTCTCTGAGTGCCAAGACGAATATGTTAACCCGGATCGCGAGTTCTTCGCTACTCGCGAAGAGGCAGAGGAATCTGCTGCGGAAAAATCTGGATACGACACGGACAACGAAATGGAATACACCTACGAAACCCGCAGCATGTGGTTCGATGAGGATGGCGATCTGCTTATCGCTGAGGATGAAGATGAAATCCAAGCCACAGCATGAGATTCCCGGATCATCTAAAACAAGAGCGCGACCAACTACAAACCAAAAAAAATATGAAAGCTACAATTTGCCGCAACTGGGCCTTCGTTCCATCAACTAAAGCAACCGATGCAAACCGGCATCTATATACTCATTTTTTCCAAGCCCCTCTAGCTCAAGCAGTAAGTATGGCAAAAAAAGAATTCGAGGCATTGTATCCTAGCGCCGAGCCTTTGGTGGTGCCAACAATGTCCGGTTTAGATGATCGCCCAAGCAGCTAATGATCTTCGCCGACCAACTCAAAAGCGAGCGCAAGCGTCTGGGGCTAACTCAGGCGCAAGCCGCGTCTCTACTCTCGATATCTAAGCGGACGTATTGCGATTGGGAATATAGCGTTACCACACCGGCAGAGGTGACGCAGGAGGGAGTGCAGGAACGGTTCCGCACCGCTAAAAAGCCCCGCCGATGAATCAATCGAGCAGCATGTAAAAAATATGAAAACTGAAGAACTAGAGAGGAGGAAACAGATTTGTAGGCGCTGGAAAGTTAGTGCGCAGACTGTGATGAATTGGGAAAGGCGTGGGGAAGAAATACAGATTCCACCTCCGCTAGATAGTCCCGAGGGGAATGACTTGCTCGTGTGGTATAGAGGTGCGTATGGGCGCGAGCCGGTGCAGAAGCTGCGCGATCTGGTCAAGAAGGAGGAGGAGGCGAGCTATGAGCCAGCGGGGGCAGAGGTGATTATTGATCCAATGCCTATCCGAGTGATTAAATCGGCACTAGAACGGCTGGGGCTATCTAGGACGATTGCGCGCTTAGTAGAGGAGGATGAGAGGTGCTGGGCAGAATATCAACGGGCAAAATCACGTGAGGAACCAACGGATGCTTTACGGCGCAGATGGACAACAATCACTGAGGAAAAGCGTAAAACGCAGGGTAGTAAAGATGCAGTAGCTGTGGCTACGGAGCTGTTTCGAGAATGGTGCAGAGCTGAGCTGGAGCCTGTGGAGGCAGAGAGGCGCAAAAAACTTAGGGGTGCAAATCTCGGGCTAGCAGCGCAAGCTAGATTGAGGGCTACGACGACAGATGGAGAGTGGGTTAGGGTATGGGATGAGGAGCTAGAAGCAGTTTTAGCAGGCGACGAAATTTGAGGAACGAGGGCTACTGTATGGTGTCTGTGCTAGAGGATGTAGTTTCCGACGAGATTAACAGTTTGCTGCGGCGGGTGTGGAGCGGGCGTAAGCGGCTATCATACAGGGACTGGTGCGAGAGCAATGTGATTATCCAGCCGGGTGAGAACTCTTCGTATGCTGGCCCCTACTCCTCGAAACTGACACCATCAATGTCGCGGCTCTATGGGCAATTTTACCAGGAGGACGATGGACGAGCATGGGATGAGCTAGCGCTTGTAAAATCCTCACAGGCAGCGGCTAGTTTCCATGCGGTGATGAGCATGGCGTGGCTAGCAGATTACCGCCCAACAAACATGATCTATGCCATCTATTCGGACGAGGAGGCTAGGAACATTGCGGATAGATTTAGGTGGATTGTGAGTGGGGCCGATGGACTATCTGAGACGCTGGAGAGAGAGGGGACGAGCGCAGATGACATGGCTGGTCTAAATATACGTTTACCCGGGACGAAGGTTTGGTTTACCGGCGTGGGATCTGTAGGTAAAACATCCTCAAAGCCCGGGGTGGGGCTGGTGATTTTCGATGAGGTGGAAAAGGTAAAGCTGCCGAAAAAAGAGGCGAGCGTGGTGGATCTATTGAGGCAGCGGGGCAAGGTGACGGTGGGCGGTAAATTCGCATATTTTTCTTCCCCAACGTATGATACCGGGCCGATCTGGCAGGAGGTGCTCACGGGATCAGGACACAGGGACTTTGTGCCATGCCCGCATTGTGGGCATTTCCAGTATCTACGAATGGATGGGATTAAATACCATCACCTGCGTGACAAATTCGGCGATCTAGATTTGGAGAGAGTGAGGAATGAAAGCCACTACGAATGCAGTAACTGCGCCGGAACGATTCAGGAACACCATAAAGAGGAAATGATGTGGAACGGGGAATGGAGGCCTACGCATTTCAATAAACGTAAAAATGTGGAGCTAGGCACAGAGGAGATGGTGCCAAGTGGGGTGCCGCGAAAAATGAGTGCTTACTATTCGGATTTGTATGCGCTCTGGCAGGGGAGCCGGTGGGGGGATTTAGCGGTGGAGAAGATATCGGCTTCGAGAGATCCTTTGAAGCTCCAGAACTTTGTAAACGGGCGGCTAGGTGAGGCGTTCAAATTAGGTGCTATGCGGCGCGTGGAGCTCCAGCATGTCCTCGCGCTCAAAGATAAAACTTACCAGAGAGGGGAGTGTCCTATTGAGCCAGTATTAGTGACGGGGCAGTTTGATACGCAAGACAGTGCTTGGAAGGGCGTGATTTCTGCGTGGGATAAATATGGAAATCAATACGTGGTGGATTACGGCATATTTATATCATGGGTAGACGTAGTAGCATTTGCGAAGCGCGGAGCTAGTTTTTTAGGGAAACAGTATATGGCAAAGTTTTGTTTAGTGGACGAGGGTGGGCATAGAACACGGGAGGTGAGGAGATTATGTTTACCGATGACACCTATTTTTAATCCCTCTAAAGGGTTGGGAGGGATACAAGTAAGACAGACTTTAGACTGGAAAGATTTCGGGGTGGATGAAGGGGGAAGCGAGACAGTCAAAGTACTGACGTATGATGATGATGGATTCCGGCGGTTGCTTTACCGCACGCAGATTTTAGATGCGGGAAAAGATTCGGACTCTCCATCTTTGTCCCTTCCGGGTAACACGGATGAGACTTTTTGCATGGAGTTGTGTCATGAGTTTTTGGTTAAAAAATTGGGCAAGTGGAAATATGAAACTGATGGGCCTAACGATTTCGGAGACGCTGTAAAAATGGGGAACATTGCGTGGGCTGCGTGTGGGCATTTGGTTTGACGCTGGGAGTGCTAGCTATGGGTAGACGTATTGTAACACGCACGATGATCGAGAGTTGTGCGGAGCTATTCAGCGTTGAGGAATTGGATAGATACCGGCTGGCGGCGGCGAAAGCGCTCTTAGAAAATGTGGACCGGGTAGTTATGACATCCAGTAACATGCGAGACTCTGGCTATACTGGCCAATTTATTGAGGGAGATCCGGAGTTTATTTTGGCGTTGGTAAAAGCGGCGAAAAAATGGAAGTTGAACGATGCGGAAGGGAATTCGAATTCCAGAGCGAACAGCTCGATGAGCCATGTGGATTTATCGCGCAGGCCGGTTGGTTGGTAGGATTGCTTGACGGGAGTCTGCCATAACATGGCGAGACGTGGTAGCAGAGGGGGTAGGAAACATTCTTCTGGGGCAGACTTAGCCGGTAAAATCCGGACAGATCAGAAGAATTTAGGAAGCGGGTGGGACGCAGCAAGACATAGCCCTCGGCGGGGATATGTGGAATGGCCCTCGCTAGATGCGAACAAAGATCTACCCTCTTCTTCCCGCATTGAGATCTTGCGCAAGGTGCGGGCAGGAGAGGCGAACATAGGACTCGTAAAACGCTGCATCACGGGGGCCTCTCGATTTGATTGGCCACCTCCGTCCTCAGGCGATGACAGAAGGATAAGGAATTTAACAAGCGAGCGGAAGAGGTATTCTGGCGCAGAGCTGGAAACCCGGCGGCTTTTGATTACGCTGGCAAGTTGGATTTCCTAGCTTGGCAGGGTGCGATCAAACGCAGCAAACTCCGAGATGGCGACGCAGTCACAGCTTTAGGCGAAGGGCCATCAGGAGGAGGCCGCATTATGTTTTATGAAGCCCATCAAATAGGTGATGGGGCTTATGACCAGAGCAAGCCAGACAATCTTTGCGATGGGGTTTACTTGGATAGATACCAAGGCCGCGCAGGCTACCGGATTTTGCGAGGGAGGGGGGATTCTTGGTTTAATTTGGCGAGGGAGAACGCTGTTTATCATGGCTCAATGGATCGGCATTCTCGGCCACGTTCCGTCTCGGGGCTAGCACATGCGGTAAGCAATTTTATCGATATGGTCGAGATCATTGCGGATACGAAACATGCTATCAAAGTGGCAGCACTCTGGGGTGTGGCCATGGAGCAATCCCTAGCAGACTCCAGCAACGACGAGATGAACGATGCGCTCAGATCGTATCTAAATTCAGAGCCATCAGCGGCGGCTGGGGCGAGTGAAACTGGTGAAATTTTAACCTTGGATAGGATTACCCAGGGCGGGAGAGTTCAGGGCCTACCGGCGGGGGCCTCTCTTAAAACCGTGCAGGATACTCGTCCGCACCCGAATCAATTGCAGTTACTGATGTGGCTAGTCAGAGACATGGCGCTAGGGATCAATCTTTTCCCCGAGGTGTTATGGGACCCTGGTAGCTTGAATGGCACAGCTACCCGCTACGTGATGGCGGATACCCGGAGATTTATTGAGAATCAGCAGTTACTGATGGAGCGAGATTGCGAAAGGATCTGGCTTTATATTTTATCGAAAGAAATCAAATCAGGGAGGCTTGAAGCTCCGCGCGGGATTGATCGATGGTGGAATGTGCGGTGGATCCCGCAGGCGGATCTTACGATTGATAGAGGACGAGAAGGACGGCTGGAGATCGAAATGGTAGAGAAGGGGATGATGACACGTGCGGAGATGTGGGGCAGAAGAGGCAAGGATTGGGAGGAGCAGGAAATGCAAATTTTACTGGAGCAAAAGCGCATAAGGGAGATGCGGAAGGAAGTAGGAATTTCTGGGATTGAGATAGAGAATTGACGTGAGGGATGCTAATTGTATGAGAAAATCTTGGTTTAACATGGATACCGTTGCACAGGCAGCGGAGGGGGAGCGCCACCTAAACATTGAGATCTTCGGAGAGATCGGGTGGGATGTCGATGCTTCCGCATTCTCTCGAGCAATTATAGCTGCGGGTGATGTAGGCCAGATTAATTTGTCGATACATTCGCCTGGTGGATCGGTGTTTGATGGTTGGGCCGTTGCAAACATTTTGCTTAATCATCCAGCAAAGGTCTGCGCACGGGTGGAGGGGATGGCCGCCTCGATGGCCTCTGTCATCCTCATGGCAGCGGATGTGAGGGAGGTGCCTGAAAACGCATATGTGATGATTCACAACGTGTTTGGCATTGGATTTGGTGGAGGGGACGAGGTGCGCCGCGCAGCGGACCTCATCGATAAGCTCCAGGAGGATATCACGAATTTTTACGCAGCAAGAACGGGCCAGAGTGTAGATGATCTCCGCGCGTGGATGAGCGTAGATACGTGGATGAATGGTGCGGAAGCTCTCGAACGAGGCTTTGCTACTGCGCTCTTGCCAGTGGTGCAGATGGCTGCGTTGACTGCTGGGATCGAGGGGATGCACCGTAGATTTTCAAATCTCCCATCTGCGCTGGAAGATTTGAAAGAGGTGGAGGAAGAAACGAAGGGTGACACCACTGATAAGGAGGGTGAGACAGAGGAAGAGGAAGGTGAAGAAGAGCCTGAAGAGGAGCATGAAGAGGATCACAAATCCCGCCTTTCGAAACTGCAATCGATCAAGAATTTCTTCCGTCCTGAAGGATCTGATCCAGAAAATAATCTTAAGAATCTCCGCGCCGAGTTGCTAGCAGCACGGAACGACAGAGATAAATTTGCGAACAGTGTAGAGACACTAGAGCGCGAGAACAATAGATTGCAGCGCGAGGCACGAGACCTTGACGCAGTCTTAGAAGAGCTTGGTATGAGCGCAGCAGAGGCTGCCGATCTACCAGCTAATAACGATGAGGAATTGATACTCACCGTCCGCGAGAAATTCGCAAAAATTACGGATGCCGACGAGCGGCGTGCGTTTTACCAGTCTCACAAGCGTGAGCTAGAGAAATAAACAACTGAAACAAAAAATTTAACTAAGTAAGAAGATGGCAAATACATATGATTCAAATTTAGTCCAAGAGATCATGAGTGACGTGGCTATCACTACGCTAGGCCCAGTCCTAGCGCGGATGAACGCGTTTACCATGGATGTCTCTGTGGACCCAATGAGCCCCCGCTCTGCAACGCGCGTTCCGCTGGTGACAGATGGCTCTAACGTGCTGACCAATCCCAATGATTTTGAGATTGGAGACGGTGTGGTAAGCTCTGTGCTGGTGGAGGTAGATCAGAAGTCTGTCCCGTTCCACGCCTCGAATACAGATCTACAAAAGGGATTCCGCGTGCGGATGCTCTTGGAAAAAAACATGCAGGTGCTAGCTAACGAGCTAACTGACATTATTTTTGCTCCTCTTTTGGTGGGCAATTATGGTGCGGCGGCTTTGGACCTAGCTGGTGGCACGTTTTCCCGAGATGATCTCAAGGCACTGTGGGTAGCAGCCTCTAATTTTAACAACAAGAACCTGATTATCGACGGGCCGTTGTTTTCGGAGCTGATCCCCTCTAATAACGATCAGTTTGATATCACTACAAGCGGGGCCTATGGATTTGACTCCATTATGCACCATGGCCGCTGGAGTGGTGCTGGACCTAATGTAGTAGGATTTGTGGCAGATAGCGATGCGATAGCGATTGCTACCGGTGTGCCATACACACCTGAGGAGCTAGAGCGTGAGCTGACTGGCCTAGAGCAAGTGGTGCTACCAAATGGCCTGACTGTGCAGCTGTATAGCTGGGTGTCTACAAAAACGCGCGCTGTATGGCGTTCGCTCGATGTGATGATCGGCGCAGCGGTAGGTGATCCTGCTAAGGTTAAACTCATCCGTGATACAGGCACGCCGTAAATTCGTTCGTAGTTGGATGTAAGGGAGACCCCGGCGTAGTGGTATTGGTAGCCACCGCGCGGGGGTTTTTTTTGACATACGAGACACCTCGTATGTTAGGAGTGGACAAAGACGAATTTTTGCGAAGTGGGCATGATTTAGCTAAGCGGCTATTTCCGGGCATACTCACCATGGAGGGGGTGGGCTATGGTGTTGCGCGTAGCGCAGTGGATAGGCAGGACAATCCTGGGGTGGGTGGATTTGAGCCAGAGACGGTGGTGACTATCAGAATGCTGGTAGAGGAGCTAGAAGGAGATCCACCACTGGAGACGGTAGTGGATTTAGATGGGGAAAGACTGCGGACAAAACGCGTCACCCGTGATCCCGGTGGGGTGACGTGGGGAATCGAGCTAGAAAGCGCATGATCAAAGTTAAAATAGATGGCTTGGCAGCACTGGAGAGGAAGATCGACCAGGCGAAACGGGAACTAGGGCTAACGGCAGGAGAGCACGCTGATAAATCCGCGCAGGTGTTACGCGATACCGTTGTGAGAAATGCCCAGCCATTCGGGCTAGGGAAGACGGCGAGGGAAAAAGGGGAGAAGGCGATACTGGGGGACTTGCACAAATGCTTTCGGATTTTACCAAACAATGCGAGGGGCAGGAGGGTGATAAGAAATGCAAGTGCGGCCGCGAATTTTCACCAGAGCAGAAGAAATGGCAGGGGGAGGGTGTCTACGGGTGAGCGCAGACAAATCACCGCAGCAGCTTTTGGGGCGCTGTATGCGAGATTGAAAGAGCGGGTAGGCATGGCGAAGGGCTCGGTAATGGGAGGGGGAAAACTCAAATCCAGCTCACAAAAATGGATCAAGCGCCATGATGGTGTTGGCGATGCGAAGAGGCGAAAAATGTTCACCGGCGCGGAGTGGACCTTTACGGCAGATCCTGCCTATGTAGCGAGTTCGAGAGTTCTGGGTATGGCAGGGGTGAGGCGAGCAATGAGCAAACATAGGGCGAACCTCAATCGCGCTTTAAACAGGGATATCCGTAGAGAGATGACGCGGGTGGAGAAGAGGGCAAACCGTTGACGAATCAAGCCACTTCCATGCTCGTATCAGACCGACTGCTGACTGTAATCCAACAACATGTTAAAATTTTCTTCCCGGAACTAGGCTTGGCTAAACTACGGGATAGCCCGGCGAGTAGGGATGCGGGAGAGCCTCAATTAGTAATCGATGCCGACGAGCCGGTAGAGCATGAGGGGATGCACGGGGTGTTTATTATCAACGTTGAGCTGAGCATACAGATGCATGCTAGGGATTTAGGGCCGGTAGCGAGGAGAGAGTTGCTGGGAGATCTCATGAACATCCTCGTTAACGATGAGGATCTGCGCGCCTTCGCGAATGATCCGGATGAGGTGAGGGGGATAGGTGATTACGGTTTACACATATTTGATATAGTAATCCTCGATGGTGGGTGGGATCAGGTAGATGACGAGCTGATGGGGCGGGTGATCATGGATGTAACGTGTATGGGTGTGGATAAAATTTGACGCATATCCCCCACTTTATGGCAGCGACAATTTATGGTGATGGAGACTGGGGCATGGAGGATGAAACTGGGATGTATGCTCAAAGCTTTGATTATGATTTCTCGATTCAAGAAATGTATATTTCTGGGGTCTCATCTGAGGATGTGGCGGGGGCATTGTTTGGCCAAGAAGCTACATTTAGCCTCAACGGCTTTATGAAAGACTCGTCCACTTTCCCGGCAGCTTTAGGCGCGAGCATCACGCTGGCTAACGCTGTGGACTTCTCAGACTACCTCAGCGGCTACAGCACCGGCGGGCAAACATTCATAACAGGGCTTAAACCTGGTGGAGAGGTGCGCAATTTCAAAACGTTAGACGTGTCTGGCAAATTCAAGCCATTTTTAGCAAGCGCGTCCTAATTTACAGGGCGGTTTTATTATCATTATTACTAGGCGAGATACATGTCTATTACTATTCAAGATGAGCTGACGGGTGATCCTCTCGATACGCGAGATATCAACTTGGTAGCTGCACTTATGGCGGTGGGCTTCGAGCCGCTGGGTATTTCACCGGTGCGAGTGATCGCGCGCCAGAATGAGGGAGGGAAATCTTATAATTTCTCGATGCCAGAGGTGTCGAGCTGTGGAAAATATAGGGTAAGAGAATTAGTAAAAGCGTGGAAGGCGGGGCCTGAGTGGGTGGAGAAGAATCCTGATCATCCATTTGCTTATGCGATGGCTACGACGGCCAATCACCGTGCGCTTATCCGCAGGCTCAGGCATGGGGAGAGGCAGGTTTTCCTCCAATCTGGAGCATCCATAGCTATGCTTCCAGAAAACGCTTCCGCAGGGCTAGAGGAGAGAATTCTGGGTAGCTTTTAAAAAGATTTATGAACACAAATAAGCGCACTGATAAAGGTGCAACAACTACGGGAGACCTAGTAAGATTTACTTTGTTTTCTAAACGCCCGAAGGTGGGTGATTTTACATTAAATCCTCTAACTGGAGGCCGCATGGCCGTATTGGAAGAGCATGGAAATGTATTGGCGTGTGGGGTTGAAGAGGGGGCGGATGTGGATTCGTTTACTGTTTTTGAGGCATTTTATGTATCTATTTTGGACGGCGAAGAGCTAGCAGAGCTCTCACTAGTAGAGCCTAGGGAGTGGAGGCTAAAGGTCCGCTCATGGTCGATGAATGTATCCGATGAGGATGTTAATGCATTCTGGCAAATTTTTAACTCTGAGTTAGACGCGGCGAAGGCGACACAGACAAAGCCGAGAAAAAAGCAGACACCTCGCGCGGGCCGAGGAGAGTAGAGGCACCAGGAGTGCAGCCAGCGTTTTGGGTGACATATCTTGTTAATATAACGAGGGCTACGGGGTGGGCCAGAGATTACATACTCTGGGAGCTGCCACTAGCGCATGGCCTACAGATCCAGCACGCTGAGGCGATCTTTCAGGGGGAGACTATGGACTGGGCAGATGGGCGAGGAGGTAAAGATATGGATGATCCTGCACAGTCGATGCTAGCGCAATTCCGTGCGCTACGTTCGCGCGGTGATTGACGCGAAAATCTCCTTGTGTGGCCGCTTTAAAATTTAAAATCTCCGGCGATACTGCCGCTCTCAATAAATCTCTCAATGAGTCAAAAAATTTACTCAGTGGACTAGCGAGTGCTGCGGCTAAAGTAGGCACCGCAGGGATTGCTGCCGGTGTAGCGGCCTCTCTCGCCGGAGTAGGGGTGGCATTCAAGGGGGTGGAGAAAGCAGCGGAAATGGAGACGCTGCGGACTGCCTTTATACCCCTTTTAGGTGGTGCTGCGGAGGCTAAGATGAGGATAAAAGAGCTTAGTAAATTTGCAGCGGCAACGCCCTTCGAGCTACCCGAAATAGCCAAAGCATCTAAAGTGCTAGAGACTCTCACGCGCGGTGCGTTATCAACTGGCAAGGGCCTAAGGATGGTAGGTGACCTAGCCAGTGGAACGGGTGTAGGCTTTGATGAGATTGCCGTGACTGTGGGGCGGCTTTATGATGGGCTAGATTCGGGCCGTCCGGTGGGTGAGGCTTTGGCTAGATTACAGGAGTTAGGGGCTATTAGTGGAGACACGCGCGGGAAGCTGGAACAGCTCCAAAAGGAAGGCAAGAAAGGGCGGGAGGTATGGGGTGTAGCAGAAAAAGCATTAGGTAAATTCTCGGGGAGCATGGAGCTACAGAGTGAGACATGGACGGGCAAGCTATCGACCTTTAAAGACCAGATTGGGCTAGCACTGGCAGCATTCGGAGAGCCAATTATTGATGCAATCAAACCGTTTTTGGATAAGTCCATAAGCATGACCTCTGCACTTACTGAAAAGGCAGTAGGTTTTGGGAAAACGGTGGGAAAAGCGATAGCTCTTATATCCGCCGCATTTTCCAGCGGACAGCTTCCAGGCCTGCTGAAAGATGGTCTTATGCTGGCAGGGAAGAACTTTGTAAACTATCTCTACGGCGGTATTCGGGGAATTATCGCGGGTTCTTGGGAATGGATAAAAAACATCCCGGAGCTGCTTCTGGGAGCCTTTAAGACACTCACGAATCCAGATTTCTGGAGTGGGCTCGGCAAGATCTTCAAGGGGCTAGCAGAGATGATGGGATTGCATTTCATGAACATGCTACCCTCTGAGGTGACAAAGCTTCTGGGGGTAAGTCAAAGGGATATAAATGCAGCTATGACTAACTCGAGAGGGACACTCGTGGAGGGGAGCGAACAAGCTAGAATGGCTATGGCTGGGTATACTGGTGCTGTAGTAGATGGGGCCAAGAAATTTGGCGCGGCATTTGTAAAAGAGATCAATTCTTCGAATGTGATGGATACGGGGGCAAAGGAAAAAAGCATAGCAGAGAGAATCGGAAAAATACGCGGGATAGTTGCACAGGCAGCTATGGAAAAAGCTGAAGAAACGCTTTCTGCCGTCCCTTCCTCACCGGCTAAAGATGAGGATGAGGGTGTAGAAAAAGTCCCCAATATACTAGGAAGACTCCAGCCGATTATCTCCTCCCTAGCTGCTCAGGGGGGTGCTGCTGGTTTATTGGGGATAGGTAAAAACATGGATCAAGAAAGAAACCAGCTCCTGAAAAGCATAGAGGCTAACACTCGTCCGAAGCCGGGTGCAGCAACAGTTGCAGTTTATGCATGAGTTGACATGAGAGAGTCTCTTTATGGCGGGTGTTCCTGTATTTTTGGACCAATCACAAATCGTATTTCACAGCGGGGGAATTATTTTCACTGACGACTACAATTTTGCGCAAGATGAAAAATCTTTATGGAAAGGGACTCATAAAATGTTTGCCCGGATAGAAACACTAAGTGCGGATCTTCCAAAAAAGCTTTCCTCGCACCCGTTGTTTACTAGCCTATTTTTAGAGAGTCTAAGTATTTCAGGCGCGCAAGCAGGGTGGGTGCAGGTAACAGGGAACTACGTAGGGCTGCTATCTGAGGCCGGTGGTGAGCCAGACGATAACGACCCGAGGGTTAGGTATAGTCTAGGGATTTCCCTCTCCGAAGATCCGCTGGAGACATTCGGAGCATACGTAAATGAGTTGACTCCACTAGAGATCCAGCAGGCTAGTGAGTGGGCGAAAAACCCGCCCAAGGATGAAGACGGAGAGGTTAAAGAGCCGGATCTTTCAGAGTGGCCAGCGAAACAGGTAGAGCTTTATAACTTTCTCCAGGCAGGGCTAGTGAGCTACCGAGTGCCACGCGCTACGTGGACGATGAGCTGGGTGAGTAACTCCCGCCCATCGAACCTCAATTCCGTTGGGAAAATTGATAACCCACCCGGCGCACCATCTGTTAACGAAAATAGAGACTGGCTAAATGCTGGTATCACAAGCAATCAGGCGGGAAGGGTTTACGAAAATTCTATAGTTTGGGAACTCTCCGGGATAGGAGGATGGGTGTCTGAGATTTATGGTTAAACTAAAGGTTTAGTATATGAGCTTAGTTAAACTACCACCAGAGGCCCGCCCGGGAGAGCCGATAAGACATGAGGATTTCAATGCTTTGAGATCCGCTGTCCAGATGATAGCATTATTGCCGGGTGTAGGTTACTTTCTGAAACGCACGGTAGGAGGAACGGCGCTGGATATTAGGGCAGGAAAAGGCGGTAGCACTAGCATAGCTCCAGGGCCTCAGGGGCCATTTTGCAAAGTTTTTAAGGATAGCGGTAATTGGAAATTGCTTGGTGGGACTGTGAGCGGCGGGAATGGGGTGGCTACAATTCCGGACATCACCCTAGGATCTATCGGGAACAAGCCAGCGGATGGCAAGCATCATTGGCTGGCGATCAATTACACTACAAACGAGGAGGACGGGGTATTGTTGCCAAATGGAGATGTAGGATCTGTAACAGTAAGCTCTGGAGCTAGCTTGCCAGATAACAAGGTGCCAACCGGCGCAAGCCCGTCTGGGAAAGTGCACTTCTCGTTAGGATCATGGAGTCAGAAGGAAATTTGTGCCGTCAGGTTGTGGCAATGTTTCCGTTTCCTCATGCACGGGTAATATAACAGCCAATCGTTGAGCGGCGATGTTCTCAACTGATTTTCAAAATGATTGAGACAATTTACGATTACAATAGATTGATAGGAGATTGCGGATGTTGCCAGCTCCCAATATGTCCACGTCCAGGGCTGCAGTATGAAGGGCAATCGGCAGGTAAAAAGACCGCAGGAATTTATAATAGCCCGTCTGAAAGTGATGTGGGTTCCGATATACCTTTCGGAACAGCTTTTGATATAGATCTTTGGGAATTGCATTCTGAAACAACGCACACGAGGACTTTATCTTCTGCCCCCACGGTATTCCGAAACGGGCCATCAGGAAATTTTAAAAGGGAGTTCGAATCTAGCGGTAATTTTAAAACCATAGAAAGATATGATGGTAGCAAGATCAAGCTGATTGACTGTAGCACTGCAGATGATGAAGAAGAAGAACCTACAAAAACTACTGAGTATAGTGGTAGTGCAGATATAGTCACCAAACAGTTTAGCCGGGCAGATCAAAACTCGCCCTGGATTTTAAGAAACACCAATACCTGCGTTATAACACGGGACGGGGAACAAGAAGGAGATGTTTATAACCGAGTCTGCGAATACGAGGATGAACAAGATCCTTCAAATAATTTTACCACAGAACAGCTGACCAATCCCGCCGCTGTAAGCAGTCTACAGGCTGTCGATACTTCAATTTCAAGATCTTACAGCGAAGACGGGATGAAATGGGAAGACTGGCTCAGCGAGGCGAATGTGCCATTCGACCTTCCTGAGGATTGCTGGGGTGAAAGTCCTCTTTTCGGCCAAGTAAGCTTTTCTGAATTAATAATTTCGGTCCCGGATTCTTTCGGCGGGGAAGGTTATGTACAAGTCATAGCTTCAAGATTTAGATTCCAAATTCCAACTGGGCATAGGGGCACATATTTCACAATTACTTATGATATCGGATCGTTTCCCGAAACGGGTGATCCCGAAATATTGATCGAGGACGAGGTGATTGATTGGAGTGGGCCGGGAGATCAGGAGGATCCAGACGGCGAGTCATGGTTTACTGAATGGGTCGATATTCCAATTCCAACCGAGCCTGGAAGGAATAGAGTTGTGAATATCCGTTATGCCTGCCGGCATGGGGCGGTAGTGCCTGTATTTCCGCAGACAATGGGAGAGGCTCTAGAAATATGAGTAAATCTAGGCCACTCCCAAAAGTAAGCGCTGCAAAGTATAAACCGCGTCCCGCCAAGGTGCGGGTAAGGCTAAAAGGATCAAATGAGGAGGGAGATTTATACGAGGGGCAAAATCTGATTAAGCGGTGCAAGGGATGCAGGAAATAAATTTTTGACGATACTCCGCCTTTCCAGATGGTTCTTTACATTGATTTAGATAGGCAGGTTTTCCAAAGTTCGCAATTTGTTACATCGAGGCCCACAAATTTAAAATTAAAGCGGGGCGATAGTGGGATCGTGAGAATCCAGTTTCTGCGGAACGGTATTGAGCAGGAACTATCGGCTGGTGCAGTAGTCCAACTCGGGATCAAGGAGATTGAGAAATACGACACAGATTTCCTAGCTCTAGCTCCAAATTTCGCGGAACCCACCGCGCCGGAAACTTTTTACAGTGCGGCATTAAATCTCAATACCGCATCTCTAATGAGCGCTCTCGCCGTGGATCTCGACGATGAAAACGACATCGAATCGATCGAGGCGAACCTCGAAGTCACATGGTCTGAGGATGGCGGGTCTAACTGGCTCTCCTCGGAAAGTTTGGTGATTAAAATCGCGAATGATGTGATAAGAGGGGATGAGGGTAGCCCACTAGAGCTACCCGGCCCGGATGACTACATCGCCGCTAGGGCGCTCATGTATGACAGGGAGCAATCGCTTACATCCTCTCAGCAATTACAAGCTCGCCAGAACATCGATCTTGGAACAGCCGCCACTGCTAACACCGGCACATCCCAGGGAAACGTGCCAATCTTAGGAACAGGCGGGCTACTAGATCCTACCACGATCCCAGCATTAAAATCTAATAACCAGATTGTTGCCGCCACAGATATATCATCCCTCACAGCTGCCCAAGGGGATGAGATAACACTAGGCACCACCGTATACACCACCGACGGCGCAGTGTGGAGATACAAAGGCACTGGTAGCAAAAACGACGAGGCTAATTATATATTTGTAAGCGACAGCACTCCGGACTGGAATGCCATAGAAAACAAGCCTGACTTGGTAACACGTATTGATGCCGAAGTTATAGCAACAGACGCTGCTGCAACCAGAATCCCTTTATTTTTGCAAAGTGATCCGGGTCTTGGGGACTCTGATAGATTTGCCCTACTTAAAGGGACTAGTGCGGAAGCATTCAGTTGGCTGAATTTCAAAACCCACCTCCAGACGTGGCTGAACAATTTAGCAACGATTGCAGGGGCTAAAGTATTTTCAGGCTTAGTCAAACTATCGAATCAGAGCCTCTCTGATAATGCAAATGCGGTAACGGTTAAAGAGCTCAAGCTGAGCCGCTCTATGATGAACAACACCTACACCTACCCTGCCTTGTCAGTTGGTAGTTCAGATGGGGGAGCTGCCGGTCTTGATAGCATAGGTAAAAACTTTCCATATTTACTTTCTGGAACCGCAAATAATGGCAATGCGTTTGCGCGGTTTGCTGCAAGTGGATCTCTAGGATTTGGTGGTATCTTTTTCCAGAATACTTTTGCAATTTCAGGAACTGCGTATTTTGCTGGTTTTTCTGGGACAACACCAAATTCTGTCAGGCGATTGTTGGTTGGATCTGACGCACCTGCTTCCCAAAGAGCAGACATAGACGCTTTTACAGCCCAAGGAGTTGGAATTGAGGTTGCTAATGATCCATCTTCTTTAGGTATGAGAGTGCGCCTAATCTATCATGACGGGACAACATACAAAATGTCCGCATGGCAGATAATGTCAGGTGGGGGTAACACATACCTTTTCAACCTATCTTATGCGGTAGAGAACGTCGGAAACGGGACTATCAATCTTTACTTAGAGTCCTCAGGCAGTAGGGGTGGTCCGAAGTCTACGATGTCGAACAACCCAGCGATTACAGTTACGGATGGACCCACTGGCCTCATACCTGAAGCCAGCTCAAACATTGATTGGGTGAGCTGTAACGCATCTGCCAACTCTTTGGGAGACCAAAGAAAATGCTTCCTGTGGCCATTGAAAATTACAACTGCACACCTATAGAAATTTATGAAATCCACCAAAGAACCTCCCGTTGTCCGCGCACATAGTATTATCAGATCATTTGATGAAACTTTGAAATTTGAGAATCTCCAAATCACACAAGGGTGGGATGCTACCTATGCAGGAGAGATGGAAGATGTGCAATCTGTATTTGACGCTGTGGCAACATCCACACCCGTGGGCATGTCACCTATCCCGCCAGCAGTGTTAGTGCTTGGTAGCATGATCCAAATCGTCACCCATAATGTAACAATGTCGTTGATCAATAATCCCGCGCTCATGGGTAACGCCAACGTGCAGCAACTCATCGGTCTACTGGATCAAATCCGGAATGACTCTGCTATTACAAAAGAGGTGGAGGACACACCACCATACAAACTCAATATACAGCCAGACGGCTCTGTCACCGTCGAAGAACTACCCGAACCTACCGTAGAGTGATCGAATGGGTGGAACATCCGCAGATTAGTTTCGTAAATGAATCACCATTTACAAAGGTGATTTGCACTAAGCCGGGGAAGGTGATCTTGGGAGAAACCCTAGCCATAGACTTCCCGCTTGGCTGGCGCACAGATGTTACCACAACCCCTCGCATACTCCTCCCACTCATCCCACAAATCGGTGCTCACAATCCTGCATCACTCTTACACGACAGGCTACTAGATCTAGGCTACCCACGCCACATAGCAAGGCAGTGGATGGTCCTGCAACTCAAAGAGCTCAAAGATGTCTCCAAAGCCCGTGAACTACTCATGCATGTAGGAGTGATGCTTTTAGACCTTAAGAAAAGATATATCAAATGACACCAAAGGAATCTAAAATTCTCCACCACATTGATATAAAAGTTATGGCAACGTGCTTGGGTATATTTATCATTGTTGCTGGAGGTATCGGCGCACACTATTTGCAAGCACAAGCTGTCAAAGACAACACTGATAATGTTATAAAGCTGCAATCACAGATGCGTGTAGTAGAGGACAAATTGGTGTTACCACGCGTTGGGCAGGCTCAAATTGATCTTGCTGTAAAAGTGCTAGGTGCCTCTCTCGACAAAGACATTCAGGCATTGCGGGAACGTGTGGATTCACAGGATGAATTCAAACTCCAATCAATCCGTATCCAAACAGAAAATGCATCATCTTTAGTGCAAGTCAAAGAACTACTTGGAGAAATGAAAGCTGATATTAAAAAGTTAAACAATTAACAACTCACCAAAAACAAACAAAAAATATGAAAGAAAACAAAGAGAAAATACTAGGCTTCGCGCGCGAAGCACTCACCGCCCTAGGCTCACTAATGTTCGCAACCGTCGACGGTTGGCCATCTGTGGTCGGCCTGATCGTCATGGCATTAAGTATCATTTGGGCAATCGTTTACCATGAAGGAATGGATGTAATATATACCTCCATCCGCAAAGCACTAAGCGCGGCTCCCGGTGTGTTAGTTGTATTTGGTCTTATTGATCCTGACCAAGCGGCCAGTGCCGTTGCGCTGTTACTGCCCCTTACATCTATTGTATGGAGTTTTATTGAAAAAGGCGGCAAGGCACCCAAAAGCGGCATCCCGGCCATTGCACTCATCGCATGCCTTGCCCTCCTCACCCTCCCGTCCTGCCACGTCATAGGCTCTGCCATCACCGGGCAATCTATCCCCTCGACATCCGTCCAGCGTGCCGGTAACGACAATGCTCCCGTCATCCATATCTCCAGCACAGACCTAGCCCTAGCTGAGCAAGCGACCGAGGCTGCAATTCTAACCGGCCAAACCCCTCCTGTCCACGGCCTCTACGATGCAGGATACCTAGCTGGTGTAGCTCGTAAGACTGTGATTGAGGCGACAAAATGAACGCCGATAAAGTAGGATACGATCAAATACAGAACCGCTCGGCAATCGTGCGGGTGCAGAACAAACTAGGTCTATATCCAGACGGATGGCCGGGCGACAAAACGTGGGCTGCAATCCAAGAGGCTTTAGGCGTAAAGATCCCCACGCCTCCTGTATTAACATTTCCCAACGAGGACTATAGATCGATGGTCAATTTCTACGGCCAACCGGGTGACGAATCCAATCTAGTCCGCATAAAATTTCCATACCCCATGCGTCTTTACACGCGGTCCGCTCCCGCGAATGTAACAGGCCACAGCTGTCATAACTTGGTGGCTGAGTCTCTGGTGGCAGTCCTTACAGAGATCCTAGAAACCTATGGTCTACCATGGATTCAAGAAAACGGTTTGGATGTATTTGGTGGCATTTACAACGATCGAAATACCCGCAGTGGTGGACATTCAAAAAGCAAACACGCTTGGGGAGTCGCTATAGATCTAAACCCCGCAGAAAATGGTTTGTATACCCCATGGACTGCAAAGGCGAATATGCCGCATGAGGCGATAGAGATCTTCGAGAAGCACGGATGGAAATCCCTTGCGCGTGTGATTGGGCGAGATGCGATGCATTTTGAGGCCACAACATAGCTAATGCCCCCCTCCCAATGCCCCCCTACGTTCAAAATCGTGGGTAAATATGGCGGTTATCATCAAATAATGATCTAGCAAACCCATTAATCTGCAAACACTGATCACCCCAGATCAACCATTGATGAGATTCAGGTTCTAGTGGGGGCAACCCTGTGGAGGTTCGAGTCCTCTCGTGAGCACTTTTAGGGAGAAATCTGTGGGATGAGGCTTGATTGGGGGTTGTGTGTGGGTTGGGATGTGATGTGAGGTTGTTGTTTTTGCTTTGGGTATGTTTTGGGGGATTGGGATGGGCTGAGGTGCCGATCCGAGGGCTGGCGTGGCCGGGTTTATCGCATGATGGGGAGCAGCTGGCCTTTGAGTGGTTGGGGGATTTGTGGGTGGCCCCGGCGGAGGGTGGGGAGGCGCGGCGAGTGGTGAAAAGTCCAGCGAGGGAGGCGTATCCGAAGTTTTCAGTGGATGGGGAGCGGCTGGTTTTTTCTTCGGAGCGTAGTGGGACGGTGCAGGTGTGGTCAGTAAACTTGGAGGGTAAGGATTTGCGGCAGCATAGTTTCCATACGGAGGGGAATGTGCTGGAGGGGCTGACGGGGGATGGGAATTGGGCGGTGGTGCGTGGGGAGAGGGGGGCGTCGGGGTATCGGCCGACGCGGTTGATGTATGTGGATTTAAGAGGGGATGGTAGGGAGAGGATGGTTTTTGATGCGACGGCGCATTCTTCATCGGTTTCGTCTGATGGGTATGGGATATTATTTTGTCAGGGAGGGGAGCAGCTTTACCGGAAGGGGTATCGGGGCTCTAGGGCGGGGAGGATTTATCACTACGATGAGGGTAGTAATGAGTTTACGAAGTTGGTAGATGATGAGATGGATGCGAGGAGCCCGATGTGGGTGCCGGGGGAGAAGGCTTTCTACTATGTAAGTGGTAGGAGTGGGGAGATGAATGTATGGCGGCGGGAGCTAGGGGGTGGGGACGAGAGGCAGGTTACAAATTTTGAGGGTGATGGTGTGGTGCTTCCGGTGTTGTCAGGTGATGGGAGGCGGATGGTTTTTCGGGTGGGCGAGGAGTTGTATTTGTTGGATTTGGAGAGCGGGGGGAAGGCGGAGAGGGTGAGTTTTTATACGAGGGAGAAAAAGAAGGTGCGGGGGCGTGCGGTGCGGAGGGAGCGGGTGAGTGGGACTTCTGAGGTATGTTTGGCACCGGGTGGGGAGCGGGTGGTGTTTGAAGCGGCGGGAGATTTATGGGTGACGGAGGCGGGGGGTGAGAATTTACGGCGGATGACTGAGACGGATGGGGTGGATGAGAGTCAGCCGATGTTTACGAAGGAGGGGCGGTATCTGATTTACACGAAAGATGATGGGAGGGAGATGGGAATCTGGCGGGCGGAGTGGGATGAGGGGCAGATGGGTGAGGGTGAGTTAATGCATGGGAGTGAGCGCTCGAAGGATCGGTTCCAGATAAGTCCGGATGGTGGGCGGCTGGCGTGGGTGGAGGCGACGGGGGATTTGATGGTGATGAATTTGGAGGATGGAGAGGTGGTGAAGGTGAAGGATTGCTGGGATAGGCCGACGTATGATTGGGCGCCTGACGGGAAGTGGTTGGTGGTGGCCTCGAAGGATAAGCATTCGAATCGGGATCTTTATATTGTGGCGGCGGATGGGAGTGGTGAGGAGGTAAATTTGACGGCGCATCCGGCGTTTGAGGGCTCGCCGCGGTGGTCGCCAGATGGGGAGAAGATTGTGTTTATAGCGAGGCGGGGTGAGGGTGGGATTGCGCGATTTTGGATGGTGGATGTGGGGGATGGGTTTGACGAGGTAGAGATTGAGGAGGTAGCGACAGAGATTGGGGAGCCGATCCGGACGGTATGGGCAGAGGACTCGAAGGGTGTGTATTTTCAGAGTCGGGATGAGGATGATGAGGCGGTTTACAGGGTGAGTTTGGAGGATGGGGAGGTGGAGCAGGTGGCGGAATTTCGGGGTTTGCCGGTTTCGATGAGAGATGGGTTATGGAGTATTGGGCGGGTGCCGACGGTGGTGGAGATCGGTGAGGATGAGATGCGGGAGTTTCCGATTTCGGTGGTGGTGGAGCAGGATCGGGAGGCGAGGTCCCGCTTGGGTTTTCGGCGGATTTGGCGGACTTTGGGGGAGCGGTTTTATGATCCTGGGATGAATGGTAGGGATTGGAATGGGATGTTGGAGAAGTATGAGGATTTGGCGGCAGGGGCGAGGGATTCGCGTCAGTTTGATCGGGTGGTGGCGCGTTTGTTGGGTGAGTTAAATGCCTCGCACTTGACGTTTCGCGCGAAGCGATGGGGGCTGGGGAAGAGGGTGAAGCGGGAGAAGAAGCGGACGGCGCATTTAGGGTTGGAGTTTACGAATGCTGAGAAGGGGCCGTTGGTGATTTCTAAGGTTTTGGAGGGGGCACCGGTGGCGAAGGTGGAGGGTGCGCCACGGGTGGGGGAGATTTTGAGGAGGATTAACGGGAAAGAGGTGACGGCGGGGAGTTCATTGCGGAGATATCGGGAGGGGATGAGGGGAAAATCCTTGGCGATTGTGGTGGAGAATGGGGAGGGGGAGGAGCGAGGGCTGGAGCTGGTGCCAATTTCTTATAGGAAGGCGCGTGGGCTGGATCGGGAGGCGAAGGTGGGGAGGGCGAAGGATTTAGCGGGTGAAGATGGGTTTACGTATTTACCGTTCCGGCGGATGAAGGCGGAGGATTTACGGGATTTGGAGGTGGAGGTATATCGGGCATCGCTGGAGTCCGAGGGGATCGTTTTGGATTTGCGGGATAATGCGGGCGGGCGTGTGGCGGATGAGCTATTGGCGATGTTTTGCCAGCCGGTGCATACGTTTACGATTCCGCGGGGCGGGCCGAGGGGTTATCCGGCGGATCGGCGGGCGATGACGGCGTGGGAGGGGCCGATGGTGGTTTTATGTAATGAGAATACTTTTTCGAATGCAGAGATATTTTGTCATGCATTCAAGGGGCTGGATCGGGGGCCGCTGGTGGGTCAGCCGACGAACGGGGGTGTGATTTCTGCGGTTTCAGTGACGATACCGGAGGTGGGGCGATTGCAGGTTCCGTTTCGAGGATGGTATGAGATCGAGACGGGGAAGGATTTAGAGCTGAATGGTGCGGTGCCGGATGTGCTGGTTGAGATGGGTCCGGCGGATCAGTTGGCGGGTGAGGATCCGCAGCTTGAGGAGGCGATGCGGTTATTGAGGGAGGAGGAGGCGATCTCGGAGGTTCCGGGAATTTTCAAGCATGGTGGAAAGGTGAAGGAGGGCAAGTAGGTTAGGCGTCATCGGCTAGGTGGCGAAGGGCTTCTTTGATGGCAGGGATTAGCATGGGGAGGCACTCGCCGATGGCTTTTGGGTTACCAGGGAGGTTTAGGATGAGGGTGCGGTGGCGGGTACCGGCGGTGGCGCGGGAAAGGATGGCAGTGGGGACGTGCTCGAAGCTTTTCATGCGCATGGCTTCGCCGAAACCGGGGAGCTCTCGGGTGAGGACGGCGCGGGTGGCCTCGGGTGTGTGATCGCGGGCAGAGGGGCCGGTGCCGCCGGTGGTGAGGATAAGTTGGTGAGGATTTTCATCGCAAAGGCTAGAGAGGAGTTCTTCGATTTCTGGGCGATCGTCGGGCATGATGTGCCGGGTCCATTGGATTTCAGGAAAGTCAAATTCGGAGAGGATGCGTTCGATTTCGGGTCCGCTTAGATCTTTGTAGATGCCAGCGCTGGCGCGGTCTGAAAGGGTGAGGCGGGCGACTTTCATGATTTGGTTTTTTTGAGGAGGGTGGTGTTGTGAATGACCATGGATTTATCGATGGCTTTGCACATGTCGTAGATGGTGAGGGCGGCGATGGAAACGGCGGTGAGGGCTTCCATTTCGACGCCAGTTTTCGCGGAGGTGGAGGCGGTGGCTTGGATTTGCACTTCGGTTTCTGTGAGGTGGAACTGGATATCGACTTGGTTGAGCGGGAGGCTGTGGCAGAGGGGGATGAGGCGGTCGGTTATTTTCGCGGCTTGGATGCCGGCGATGCGGGCGACGGTGAGGACATCGCCTTTAGGGATGGATTTATCGCGTAGGGCGGTGAGGGTGGAAGGCTGGCAGATGACGGTAGCGGAGGCGGTGGCAGTGCGGTCTTGGGTGGGTTTTGCGCCGATATCTACCATGCGGGCGGTGCCGTCTGCATCGAGGTGGGAGAGTTGTTTCATGGGAATTTTGTGAGTTATTTGGGGAGGGTGAGGAGGAGAGTTTGGGGTGGGGAGTCAGTGACGCGGATGAGGGCGTTGACTTGGGTGAGGGCGAAGGTATCGCCGGAGCTAGAGCCATGGTTTGGCGGTGGTGGTGAGTGTGCCGTTGGTATGATGGACGGTGGCGGGCCAGTAGGTTTCGCGGGGATTTTTGCGGAGGGTTTCCGGGTTTGTTATGGGTAGATCTAGTAGTGAGAAATTATGGGGGATAGCGGCGAGGCTCTGGATGGCGAGGTGGATGGCGAGGTGGAAACAGGTGAAATGTGAGAGTGGGTTGCCGGGTATGATGAAGGCCGCTTGGTGGCCGCGGGTGGCGAAGGTGAGGGGTTTGCCGGGGCGGAGGTTTACTTGATTGAAGTGAATTTTGAAGCCGTTTTTTTTGAGGACGTCGGCTCCGTGATCGTGGAGGCCTACGCTGGCCCCGCCGGAGATGAGCAGGAGATCGAAGGGTGAGGTGAGGTGTTGGGAAAGGAGTGTGGGCTCGTCAGGAACGTGGTGGGAATCTGGAGTGATGTGGAGTGCGGATAGGAGGCCGTGGATGAGGGAGGAGTTGCTATCGCGGATTTGGCCGGGGGAGGGGGATTGTGAGGGTGGGACGAGCTCGCTGCCGGTTGCGAGGTGGAGGATTTTTGGCAGGGGATGGACGGTGGGGTGGGTGATGCCGAGCTGGGCGAGGATGGTGAGCTCGGCGGGGGTGATCTGGGTGCCTTGGGGGAGGATGGTGGAGCCTGCTTTGGCCTCGGAGGCGCGGGGGCGGATGTAGGTTTCGATGGTGAGGGAATTACACTGCATGATTTGTGAGTCAAACTGGCAGTCTTCTTGTTTTAAGACTTGGGCGGTATTTTCTGGGAGAGTGGCACCGGTGGAGACGCGGATGGTTTCGTTTGGGGCGAGGGGTGAAGTGGGGACTTCACCGGCGGCGATGGAGCCGATAATTTTGAAAGGGCCGGGTTGTGAGTTTGGGGGAATGGCAAAGCCATCCATCATGGAGCGGTGGGTGGAGGGGTAATCGGAATCGGCGAGGGCAGGATCTGCGAGGGTGTGGTGGAGGGTTTGGTAGAGGGGGAGTGTGGTTCTGGGGAGAGGGGAGAGAGAATCGATAATGATTTGGCGGGCTTCGGTGAGAGGGATCATGATGGAGGATGGGAGGTGTGGATTTCGCCGTTTGTGAGGTTGCTATGTGGGGGGTGCAGGTGGTAAGTCTTCTAGGTATGGGAGATGCAGTTAAGGGCGATGATGATCGGAAAGGCGTGGTGGCTTTTTACGATACGAAGCCGTATGATCGCGAGTATTTTGGGGCGTGTGGGAAGGATTTGGATTTAGAGATGCGTTTTTTTGAGTTTCGGCTTTCTAAGGAGAGTGCGGCTTCTGCGGAGGGTTGTGATGTGGTTTGCGTTTTTGTGAATGATCGGCTGGATGCGGGGGTGCTGCAGGCGTTGTCAGAGAGGGGAGTGAGGATGGTGGCGCTGCGTTGTGCAGGATTTAACCAATTGGATCAAGACGAGGCAAAGAAGTTAGGGATGAAGGTGGTGCGGGTGCCTGCGTATTCGCCGCATGCGGTTGCGGAGCATGCGATTGGGCTTTTACTGACGCTGAATCGGAAAATTCATAGGGCATACAATCGGGTGAGGGAGTTGAATTTTTCTCTGGGTGGATTGGTGGGATTTGATTTGTATAGGAAGACTGTGGGAGTGATGGGGACGGGGCGGATTGGGCAGGCTACGGCGGAGATTTTCCGGGGTTTTGGGTGTGAGGTTTTGGCATATGATCCGCGGCCAGACGATGATTGGGCGGCGGGCGCAGGGGTGCGGTATGTGGGTGCAAAGGAGTTATTGAAGGCAAGCCATGTAGTTAGTTTGCATATGCCGCTAACGGAAGAGACTTATCACTTTATCGATGAAGAGGCGGTGAGGGGCATGAAGCGGGGTGCGTATTTGGTGAATCCGAGTCGCGGGAAACTGGTGGATAGTGCGGCGGTGATTGCGGGGTTAAAATCGCGGCACTTGGGGGGCGTGGCGTTGGATGTGTATGAAGAGGAGGAGGGGGTGTTTTTTGAGGATTTATCGGATGCGCCGTTGCAGGACGATATGTTATCGCGGTTGCTGACGTTTCCGAATGTTCTGATTACTTCGCATCAGGCATTTTTGACGGAGGAGGCGCTTACGGAGATCGCAGAGACTACTTTGGATAGTATTTCTAAGTTCCTGCGGGGTGAGGAGATAGAAGATGAACGGGTGGTGTGCAGATGAAGCGGGTAGTGTTAGCGTTTGCGCAGGCGAAGGGTGCCTTTGGATTTTCAGAGAGATCGATTGATGTGGGGAATGAGGTAACAATTGAGGAGATTATAAAGCGGGTGGGGCCGGGGATTTCATTGGAGGGGCTGAGGGTGGCGGTGGATTGTGAGTTTGTGGAATGGAAGGATGAAATTGGTGAGGGGGTTGAGATTGCGATTATCCCGCCGGTATCTGGAGGGTGATAGAGATGGAAAATGAGTTAATTTTTACAGAGAAAGAGATTGTTGTGCCGGCAATGAGTGTGGAATCGCGGGAGGTGGGCGCGGTGGTGGAGTTTTGGGGAATTGTGAGGGAGAAGGAAGGTGAGGAGTTATTGAAAGGGCTGCGTTATGAGGCTTATTTGCCGATGGCGGAGCGGGTGATGGGGCGGCATTTTAAAGAACTTTCGCAGCGATGGCCGTGTAAGGCGGTGACGATGGTGCATCGGCTGGGCTGGGTAGCGGTGGGGGAGGCTTCGTTGTATTTACGGGTGTGCAGTTCTCACCGGGTGGAAGCGATAGGTTTGATGGGTGATGCGATTGACCGGCTGAAGTTGGATGTGCCGGTTTGGAAGATTGTTGAGTGAGAGTTTATTCGGAGACGTCGATGTTTTCGGCGAGGGGGTGGGCTGGTTTCGCGGATTTTGAGCGAATTTTCAGGTTAAGAAGTTCGACAGCGAGGGAGAAGGCCATGGCGAAGTAGATGTAACCTTTGGGGATTTCGAAGTGGAAGCCTTCGGCGATGAGAGCGGTGCCGATGAGGATGAGGAAGGATAGGGCGAGCATTTTGACGGAGGGGTGCTTTGAAACGAAATCGCCGATGGCACCGGCAGCGATCATCATGACGCCGATGGAGATGACTACGGCAAGGACCATGACGGAGAGGTGGTCTGCCATGCCGGCGGCGGTGATGACGGAATCGAGTGAGAAGACGATGTCGATGATGGCAATTTGCAGCATGATGGACCCGAAGGTAGCGGCTTTGACGAAGGTTTTGGATTCTTGTTCGCCCTCTAATTTATTGTGGATTTCTTTGGTGGCTTTCCAGATGAGGAAGAAGCCGCCGACGAGCAGGATGAGGCCTTTTCCGCTGATATCGAGAAGGCCATTGTGTTCTGCAGCGTAGCCGAAGAGGCCCCAGAGGAGAGGGTGGATGGGGATGGAAAATAGGGTGCTGGTGAGGCCCATCATCCATGAAATTGTGGCGAGAAGGGCGAGGCGGCTGACCATTGCGAGGGAGAGGCCGATGAAGCGGCCTTTTTTCCGCTGCTCTGGTGGGAGGCGATCTACGAGGATGGAGATGAAAACGATATTATCGATTCCGAGGACGATCTCGAGGAGGGTAAGGGTAAGAAGTGCGGCCCAAGCATCCGGTTGTGAGAACCACGAATAATCAAACATATGCGCGCTATGTAGCGGCAAAATAGGAAAATGGAATGCTTAACTTCGGGGGGCGAAGAGAATCAGGAAGAGGGATGGGACTGGGCGATCTTCTTTTCGATGGCTTTGACGCGATCGAGGATTTTAGGAAGGCGGCGGACGTGGGCTTGGACTTTTATGTCCTCTTTTATGGGGACGGCGGGTTTACCAGAGTAGGTGGTGCTGCCGGTGAGATTGGTGGTGACGCCGGAACGAGCGGTTAGGATTGTATGATCGCCGATGCTAATGTGGCCAGCGATTCCGGCTTGGGCAGCGATGGTGACGTAATCGCCGATTTTTGCGCTACCGGCGATTCCAGTTTGGGAGACGATGAGGCAGTGTTTGCCGATGATACAGTTGTGGCCGATTTGGACGAGGTTATCGATTTTTGTGCCCTGGCCGATGGTGGTTTTTCCGAAGCGGGCGCGATCGATGGTGGTATTGGCGCCAATTTCTACGTCGTCAGCGATTTCGACGATGCCGACTTGGGGGATTTTTTTATGTTGGCCATCTTCGAGTTGGTAGCCGTAGCCATCGGCGCCGATGACGGAACCGGGGTGGATGATGACGTTGGTGCCAATGATGGTGCCGGAGAGGATGGAGACGTTGGCACCGATTCGGCAATTGCTGCCAATCTGGACGTTAGGATGGATGACGGCGTTTGGGAAGATTTCTGAGTGGTTCCCGATGTGGGTGCCTTCCATGATGACGGCACCGGGGTGGATACGGACTTGGGTGGAATCTATGATAGCGGAGGCGCTGACGGAGGCGGCGGGATCGATTCCGGGTGAGAAATTGGCCTGTGCGGTAGCGAAGTGGGCGACTACTTCAGAGAAGGCGAGGGTGGGGTTTTCCACCGCGATGAGTGCTGGGGAAGCGTCTGGGAACTGGTGGCCTTTGGGGACGATTACGGCACCGGCAGTTGTTGCTAGGAAGTCTGGCAGGTATTTTTCGTTGCCGAGGAAGCTAATGTCACTGGGGTGAGGCGGCAGCGAGGGCGGCCATGCCGGAGAAAACAGAAGGAGGGCTCTCCGCGGATGATGGTGCCATCAATGCGGAGAGCAAGTTCTTGAAGGCTGAGGCTGGATGCCGCAGCGGATGGGTTGAGTGATTGGCTCACTCAGCTTCTGGAGCTGCACTTTCTTCTGTGGCAGCATCTGCATCAGACGCATCTTCTGCTGGAGCTGTATCTTCGGGTGCGTCCTTGTTGAGATCTACGAGAAGGGCTGTGGTGATGTCTGTAGCGTCTTTTGTGTAGAGGAGGAATGGGACCTGGGAGGTGCTGAGGCCGGATTTGTCAAAAACGTAGTCGTAGTCATCTGTTTTCGATTGTTCTTCGACCATTTTGCGGATTTCTTCGAGGATGCCTTTCATACGTTGCACCATTTTCTCGTTGAGAGCTTGGTTACGACGTTGGAGGAATTCGCGGCGCTCGCGGTCAAGGGCGATGCCTTCTTGTTGTTGCATCTGCCAATCCTTGTAGAGGGATTGTTTTTTTGACTCATTGATCGAAGGATCTTCGATTTGTTTTTTGAGGTTGGAGAGGTTAGTTTCGAGCTCACGAATGCGTGCGAGGCGCTCGTTGTTGTCTTTTTGGATTTTGGCGCGCTCTACGTTGATTTGTTGCTGTGCTTCGTTGGTGCGGTAGAACTGTTTGAAGAGTTCCTGCATATCTACGGTAGCAATTTTAATTTCGGCGTCCTGGGCGGAGGCAGATGAGATGAGGGCTACGGCAAGAGCTGTGCTTATGAAGCGTTTGATAGAGGTCATTGATAAAAAGATGGTTACGAGTTGTTGCGGCGGGAGCTTGGTGCGGAAATTCGGGCGCGTCAACGCGGTTATTTAGCTTGGATAGTGAATGTAGGTGAGCGTGTTCTGGGGTGGCCAGCGTAGGAAGAAGATTTTGCAGAGGGGGATTTGGCCTTTGTTTTCGAAGGGAGCGTTTTTTGCCTTTGTTGGTGAGGCCGCTGGAGAAGGTGACGGTGGAGTTGGCGGTGGGGTTGGGAAGTAGAGCTGGGGAGGAAAGATGAGTGGGTAAAGTTTTTGGTTAGGCTTGCATTCGATGGTGGGTAGGTTTGATTTTGTGAGTAATTATGACTGTTGAGGACTTTATACGATCTGCGGAGGCTGGTGAGGAGTTGCCGGATGGGCTGGGGAAAGTGGAGGAAGCGCTGTGGTGTGGTAGGGGAGGAGGAAGTGGGATGCGGCGCATGATTTATGTCAGGATTTGCAGGGGAAGGCGGGGCTGTGGATTCACGGGTGGCTGCATAGGCAGGAGGGTGATTTGGTGAATGCTGGGTATTGGTATGGGCGGGCTGGTGAGGAGCTGCCTGGGGGTGAGGTGAGCGATGAGGATGCGTGGGAGGTGATGGCGAGGGCTTTGTTAGGGGGTGGAGATGGCGTTTGATTTTCCGGGGGAGAGGGAGATTTGGGTTTCGCCGTATCGGTTGAAATCGCGGGGTTTTGTCAATTCGATTAGTGCGCGACGGGAGTTTGAGGGTGCGTTGATCCGGGTGGGTGATGGATTTGGGTGTTTGCATCCGTGGCCGGAGTTGGGCGATCCGGTTTGGCTGATTGTTTGGATGATTTGAGGGGGAGGCGGTTTTGGCCGATTGTGAGGCGAGCGCTGCGGTGCGCGCAATTTGATGAGGCGGCGAGGCAGCAGGAGGAGTCACTTCTGAGGAAATGGAGGTGCCGGTGAGTCATGCGACGTTGACTGAAGCGAGTTTAACTGGAGTGGAGGCGGCGCGGGAAGCTGGATTTGGGTATGTGAAGGTGAAGGGTGGGTAGGGATTTAGGTGGTGAGATGGATTTTTTGAAGGAGGCGGCGGAGCAATTTCCGGAGATGAGGTGGAGGATTGATTCAATGAGGTGCTTTGCCTGAGGATTTAGAGAGATTTTTTGGAGGGGTTCCGGAGGAGGTGAGGGGGAGATTGATTTTTTGGAGGATCCGTTGCCGTTTTCGGAGAGGGTATGGGAAGGTTTTTGGCGGAAGTATGGGGTGCGTTTGGCGGTGGATATGGAGGCAGGGCCGGGGCGAAGGGAGCGCAGGTGATGGTGATTAAGCCGGCTGGTGGATGAGCCATTTCTGCTGGGTGAGGCGGCGATGATGCAGCAGCAGAAGGTGGTGGTAACGAGTTATATGGATCATCCGCTGGGGCAGGCATTTGCGGCTTATGAGGCGGCGCGGACGGAGGCGATTTTCCGGGTTTGGTAGGAGTTTGTGGGTTACAGACTCATCATGTTTTCAGGAAGATGCGTTTACGGAGCAGTTGGGGGGATGGAAGCCGGAGTTTACGGTGCCGGGTGCGGACGGGGTTGGGATTGATGATGTTTTCGGGGAGCTGCCATGGAAGAGGCTGTAGGGGGCGTGCGGGAAGTGGGGGGGGATTGGCGGGAGTTTTTGACGGATGAGTTTTGGCGGGAGGATGGGCTATTGGCGTTTCGAACTGGGGGATCTACTGGGGAGGGGAAAGGGTGGTTGTTTTACGCAAAAGGGCGCTGAGGATTTCTGCGGAGGCGGTAAATGACTGGGTGGGAGTGGGTGCGGGATCGGTCTGGGGTTTGGCGCTGCCGGTGTGTCATGTGGGAGGGTTTGGGGTGGTGGCGCGGGGGTATTTTGCGGGTTGTGAGGTGGTGAGTTTTGAGGGGAAGTGGGGGGTGGATGGGTTTTGTGAATGGGTGGATAAAGTGGGGGTGACGCATGTGTCGTTGGTGCCGACGCAGGTGCATGATTTGGTGGCGGCGGGTGCGAGAGGGCCGGGTAGTTTGGAGGTGGTGCTGGTGGGTGGAGGGAAGTTGGAAGTGGAGGCGGGTAGGGCGGCGCGGGCATTGGGGTGGCCGGTTTTGGCGACTTATGGGATGACGGAGACGTGCTCTCAGGTGGCGACTCAAGAGGTGGCGGCTTTGGGTGAGGATTTTGCGGAGGGTGGGCTGGGAGTTTTGCCAGAGTGGGAGAGAGAGGGCGGGGGAAATGGGTAACCCAGGTTGGGAGGTTAGGCGGGGAAGCTCTAGCTCTGCGGGGATTAAGGCACCACCTCTTCCGGGATGGGAATAATTCCATCGGAAAGGGAGGGGGGATGGTGAGAAGAGAGCGAGATGAGTTTGGGGGAGGTGGAGGGGGATGTGTTGCGGATGAGGGGTCGGGCGGATTTGCTGGTGAAGGTGCTTGGGTGAGTTGGTGGATGTGGAGGAGGTGGAAGAGGTATTACTGGGGGGTGTGTGGGTGAGGATGTGGGGGTGCGGGATTTTGCTGTGGTGGCGAGGCCGGATGCGCGGCGAGGACATGCGCTGGTGGGGGTTTTTCTGAAGGAATATGGGATGGAGAAGGTGTATGAGCGGATAGCGGGCGAGGTGCCGGGGCTATGGAGTTTGCAGGATTGGGTTGAGGTGAGCGAGTTGCCGGTGACGGAGATGGGGAAATTGCGGAGGGGGGAGTTGGGTTTTTAGGTTTGGGTTTGTGGTTTTTTGGGGTGGCGGGTGGGGGGGAAAGGGGGCAGGGTGAGGGTGTAACGAATGAATGATGTCACTGCGGTTGTAGCTCACTTGTGTTTTTTGGTAGCAGCGGGGCTGTTTTTGGTTGGATTTTATGCGAGGAAGTCTGCGACGGGCGAGGCGGCTGTGGATGTGCGGGGGCAGGTGCGGGTGTGGGCGTATGTGCCGGGGGATTTGCTGGGTGCGATGGCGATTTGGGGAATTTTTTATGCGTTTTCGATGATGTCGATTATGGCTGCGGCGGGGGCAGGTGAGGGGGCGGAGCTAGGGGTGAGTTTGGAGAGTTTGGTGTTTTCGATTGGGTTTCAGGTTTTCATGGCGGCGGGTGCGACGGCGATTATGACGAGCCGTTTATCTCCTGTGGATTGGTTGGGATTGAATGGGAGAAGTGGCCATTGGTATTTTTAATAGCGCCGGTGAGTGTGGTGAGTATGTGGGCGATGTTTGCGGGGCTGCAGGCGTTAGGATATATGGATTGGCTGGATGGGCTGGGGGTGGAGAAGGTGCAGGAGACTGGTGACGATTTTTCAGACGGAGACGGATCCGGTGTTGATTGGGATGATGGTTTTGGCGGCGGCGTTTTTTGCGCCGATTTGTGAGGAGGTGGTGTTTCGTGGGTATTTTTATCCTGTTTTGAAGAGGTTCGGGGGGATGTGGGTGGGGGCGCTGGCTTCGTCTTTGGTGTTTTCGGCGGCGCATGGGAGTATGGCTGCGATGTTACCGTTATTTTTATTCGGGCTTTTGCTGGTGCTGCTTTATGAGAAGACGGGGAGCATTTGGGTGCCGATTTCGGTGCACTTTTTGTTTAATGGGGCGACGGTGGTGATTCAGCTGGGGCTGAGGTATTATGGGATTGATCCGACGGAGGGGTTATGAGTGAGATTGGGTCCGTTGGGGAGGACGAGCTGGTGCGGCGCTTGGTGGGGCTGGTGCCGGTTCCTGAGGATAGGGGTGAGGGGCCGGGGGATGATTGTGCGGTGGTGGATGTAGGAGGGGAGTGGCTGCAGCTTTTAAAAACGGATGGGCTGGTAGAGGGGGTGCATTATGAGGCGGGTGCGGCTGCACGGGCTGTGGGGTGGAAGGCGGCGGCGCGGGTTGTCTCGGATTTTGCGGCGATGGGGGGGAGGCCGGATCGGTTTTTAATTACGATTGCGTTGGCGAGGTCGACGAGGGTGGGGTGGATTGAGGGTTTTTATCGAGGATTGGGCGATTGTTTGGAGAGGTATGGGGGGAAGGTGGCTGGGGGCGAGACTTGCCGGGTGCCGGAGGGGAGTGCGGCGGTGATTTCGATTGCGGCGACGGGGAGAGTGCGGCGTGGAGGGGTAGTTTTGAGGTCAGGTGGAAGGGTGGGAGATGAATTGTGGGTGACGGGGCGGCTGGGGGGTTCTCTGGCGGGGAAGCATTTGTCGTTCTCGCCAAGGGTTGAAGAGGGTGAGTGGTTGGCAGGAACGGGGAGGGTGCGGGCGATGATGGATGTATCGGATGGGTTGGGGAGTGATTTGCCACGGATGGCGCGGGCGAGTGGGTGTGGGTTTGAGATTTTTAGAGATCAATTGCCGCTGACGGTGGGGTGTGGGGTGGAGGCGGCGTTGGGAGATGGTGAGGATTTTGAGCTATTGGTGGCGGTGGAGGTGGGTAGTGGGATTGCGGAGGAGTGGGGTGAGAGATTTCCGGAGCTGGAGTTGACTCGGATTGGTCGGTTGGTGGGTGAGGGGCAGGGGGAGAAGGTGCAGGCGGGGTGGGATCATTTTGGGTGAGGGGATCCGGGGGGTAAGTGCTGTTTGAGGTATGTAGAGCGGTAATTTACGGGGCTGGGTTTACTTTTAGGAGGTCGTTGAATTGATTGACCCATTTTTGGGCTTCGGGGTGGGAGAGATTGGTTTCGATAAGGCTGAGCATGCGGAGGGCGGCGCCTTGTTGATCGCCGGCTTTATATTGATCTACTTCGGAGGCCCAACGGAGGGTGGGCAGGGTTTTGGAGCGGAATTTTAGTAGTTCTGCGGCGGGATCAGGAGTTTCACCTTTTTCCTTTTTAATCCAATGCTCGGCGATGGTGCCTTCTTGGAGGATGCGTTTTTGCCATGCTGATTTGAGCGAGATGATGCGATCTGGCTGGCGGACGGTGGGGAGGATAACTTCTTGGTAGACTTTGCTGATTGGGAGGGGAGAGAGGGGCCAATCTCTTAGTTTTAGGCTATCAATTCCGTAAGCGCTGGCGAAAACGGATTCTGTGACTGCTTTGTTAAATTCCTCGTGGTAGGGGGCGAAGAGTTCTGCTTGAGAGGTGATGGAATCGAGGATTTCTGCGGCTTTGAGGGCGAGTTTGTCTTTGTCAGGGTCTTTAGAGGCGGCCTCGAGGGTGAGATTTAGCCAGCGGAGTTGTTGTTGGAGGGAGCGGGCAAAAGTTTCATCTTTTAGGCGATCTGAGTTTTTCCTTTTCCAGTCACGAAACTCGCTGGATTTCTTATTTGCCTGCTCGTAGTTGACTTTTTCTACGCAGTTCAGGTAGAGCTCGAGGGCTGTATCTGGGCTGCGCATGGCGGAGCGGAAGGCATTGGTGGCGGTTGCGAAGCGGGAGTCTACTTTTGATTGTGCGTTTTCGCGAATTTCGAGGAGTTTCTCAAGGAGTGCTTCGCGATCGGCTTGGGTGAGGGCTTCAGCGGAGGACAGGGCGGTGGAGCCGGCTAGAAAAAGGAAGGTTAGGAGGGTTTTCATAATTGAGCAAAGAAAGTATGAGGATCAAACGTAGTGAGAGGGTGAAGTTTTGCTATTTTTGGGTATTTTTTCTGGGAGGGCTTTTGTCTTGCGAGGGGCAGGGTGGTGGGGATGGGGGTAAAGTTGTGGATGCAGCGAGGGGGCAGATCGGGGAGACGGTGATTTATGATCCGGCGTATGTGGGTCTTGAGTATCCGGGGGGTGATGTGGCTAGGGAGAGGGGTGTTTGTACGGATGTGGTGATTCGAGCGTTGAGGGAGGCTTTTAGGTTAGATTTACAGAGGGAGGTGCATGAGGATATGCGGGCGAATTTTGGAGTTTCCGTGATATGGGGTTTGAGGAGGCCGGATAAGAATATAGATCACCGGCGGGTGCAGATTTGATGAGGTATTTTGAGCGCAAGGGTTATGCGGTAGGGGAAGCGGGGGAGGGTTATGAACATTTTTTACCGGGGGATTTGGTGACGTGCACGGTGCCGCCGAATTTAGCACATATTGTGATTGTTTCGACAAGAAGACGGGTGGTGGGCGGCCGTTGGTGATCCACAATATTGGGGGTGGCACGGTGGAGGAGGATCGTTTGGCGGCGTTTTCCGCATACGGGGCATTTTCGGGTGACTCGGTGAGGGTGGGGGGATTTATTTGAGGTGTTTTGCTAGGGTTTTGGTAAGGGATTCTAGGCGCGAGGTGATGGTGGGGGGTGGGGCTACGGGATCGAAGCGGATGATTTGGTGGAGTTGGATGGCTTCGTTGAGTTGGTTTGGTGGGATGTTGTGGTTTTTGAGGGCGGCGAGCCAGTTTGCGTAGGTTTGGTGGGGTTCGCGAGGGCCGAGGAGGCGTTTTAGGGGTTTTTCTAGGCGATGGAGGGCGGTGGAGGGGGTGGATTGGTAGGTGTAGGGCGAGGATTTTGCGGGGGTGACTTTGGATTTCCATAGGCGATAGGCGATGAAGGTGAAAATGATGAGGCCTAGGATGGAGATTGTGGTGAGGACGAGAGTGCGGTTGGCGGGGCGATTTCGCCAAAGGAAGAAGTCTTCGCGGAGGCGTTGGAAGGCATCGGAGAACCAGGTGGAATTTTTTGTTTGGAGAGCTTCGACGTTGTGCCATGTGCCGGGGGTGGCATCAAGATCGCGCCATGTTTTTGCTTCTTCGTCCCAAAAGCGAGTCCATGCATGTGCGTGGGTGCCACGGATGATGTATTCGCCGCGTTTGGGATCGCGCTCGGTGATGGCGAAGCCGATGCAGTAGCGGGCGGGGACGCCTGAGGCGCGAAGGAGGAGGGTGGCGGCGGTGGCGAAAAACTCGCAGTGGCCTTGTTTTTCGCGAGTGAGGAAGGAGGCGAGGGGGGTGGTATTGTAGTGGGTGCGGACGTGGTTTTGGGAGATGGCGAGGTGGCGTGAGTAGGTGAAGTTGGAGTGTAGGTATTGGTGGATGCGGGCGGCTTTTTGCTGGCTGGTGGGAAGGGTATTGAGGGCGAGGTCTTGGGTGATTTTTTGGATGACTGGGGCTTCGGTGGGATCGATTTCTAGATCGATATTGGCGAAGGGTGCTTGGTCGCGAGGTGAGTCCGTTTGGTAGCGCACGGAGCCCTCGATGATGGATTTTTTTGGAAAGATGCGGACGGTGCCGAGAGGATTTTGTTCGATGCCATCGAGCGCGAAGCCTTTGAGGTCTGCGGCACTGCCTGGGAGTGGGAGGGGTGCTTCTTTGGAGGCGGCGCCGCGGATGGAGTAAGTGGGGAGGTTTTTAGGGATTTTTGCGATTTCTGTATCTGCGCGGAAGAGGAAGGTGGTTGTGCCGGGGGTGAGCTCGACGGAGCGGAGTTCTTGGAAGGCGCTTTCTTCTGTGAGTGGAGTGGGGGAGGGTGGGAGTTTGGTGCGCCAAGTGACGCCGCGGTAGTAGTTGTAGAATGCGAGGCGGAGGAGTTTTGGTGAGCGTTCTGTGTTGGTGGGTTTCAGCCGCCAGAGCATTTCGGGGGATTGCTTGAGCTCGCCGAGGGAGCCCATGCTGGTTTTGCTGATGGAGAGATCAGGGCTGCTGTATTTGGGGTTAAATGAGCGGTTGGTAGCCCATTTGTAGAGGGCTTGGAGGCCTATTTGACCGCCGAAAGCGAGGCCGCCGGCGAGGAGCATGACGAGGGTGAGTGTGATGGGCCTGGTTTTGATGCGGGCGAAGGCTAGCCAAGCAACGAGGATGACGAGGCCGGGGAGGAAGGAGTGGCCATCGGCATTTTTACCGAGGGTAGCGGCGATGAGGGTGATGGCGAGGTAGGCGTTGCCAAAATTGAAATGGATGAGGGCGGGGGCGAGGCCGAGGCGGATATTTCGCTTTTGATGGAGGCTGGTGAAGAAGGAGAAGCAGTTGAGGGGAATGGAGTTGATAAGGCCGTAGCTTTGGACGAATTGGAGGGGTAGGACGAGTGCCGGGAGCCAGGTGAGGAGCTTCGGGAGTGCGGAAATTCGATCTGTATCGAGCCAGATGAAGGTGCCGGTGAGGAGGATGAGGAGCATGCAGATTTTCCATGCGAGGGCGCATTCGGGTGTGCCAAAGTTCCAGCGGAAGCGTATCCAATTGGCGCATTCTATGATGACGGCGATGATGAAGCCGAGGATGGGGAGGCCGACCATGGCGCCCCAGAATAGGGTGGCAGCGCCGAGTAGGAGGCGGGGTGGGGGCTGGATGGGAGAGAATGAGCTCATTGGGTTATGGAGCGATGGTTCTATTTATTTAAAGGCGCGGCAGACAAATGGAGGGAAAGGCGAAGAAGATCTTGGGCGATGTGTTCTGTATTTAGCCAATGGCCGGGTGTTTTTTCTGGGCGGAGGCCGATGCCGACGAGGATGGGTGTGTGTGGAATGGCTGAGGAGGTGAGTGTTTTGGTAAGGTTTTGGTGATGATTTCGTGTGCCATCGAGGATGAGGATGCAGTGGTGCAGGGATTTTCGAAGTGCTACGAAATGGGAGGTAATTCGGGAGAGGTCAGCGGTGGTTACGGGCTGGATTTTAGCGAGAGCGCGGAGGATTTCGTCGCTATTTTGTTGTGAAGGATCGGTGGTGATCGATTCTACTTTGGTGGTTTCGTGGAGAAGTTGGATTGGTGTTCCGGCATTGATGAAAGCTTGGGTTATGGAAGCGGTGACGGAGACCATTTCCTCGAAGATTAGGCGGTTATGGGGGTTGGCGGAGGTTTCGAGGTAAATTGTGATTTGGGGGAGGTGTGTGTCTTCAAGTTCTTTAACGACGGGGCGGCCGGTGTGTGCCCAGCTTTTCCAATGCATGAGGCGTAGGGGATCGCCGGGGCGATAATCGCGCAGGCCGATGAAGTCGCCTGAGGTGCCTATGGTGTTTGTGGGATCGGTGGGGCCGATGAGTAAGTTTGAAGCTGTTTTGGAGAGGAGGTTGGGAACGGGATGGATTTTGGGGAGGACGAGGAGTTGGGAAGTTTTGGTGGGGACTTGGCGGATTTTTTGGAAGAAGCCGAGGGGATCGGGGAGTAGGAGGCGGAGGTTGTGAAGGGGGTAGAGGCCTCTTTTGAGGGGGTGGATGGTGAGGGTGACGGGGAGTGACTCTGCGGATTTCAGAGAGAAAATTTGGCTAGCGGACGATGATTCGAAGAGTCGGTTACGGTTGGTGATCCATTGCCAGCGGTAGAAGGCCATGGTGCGATCGAAGGGATTTCTCTCGGATTCGCCGGGTTCTGGTTGGGATGCGAATTCGTGGTGGGTAGGGCGTGGATCTGGTAGAGGGTGGCAGAGGATGAGGGAGCGGAGGGTTCTCTGGGTGAGGTTTGAGACGTGGGCGGTGATGGTGAGGGGATGGCCGGCGTGGGCGTGTTTTGAGAAATTTAGGTCTGCTTGGATTTTCGCGCGGCGGAAGACGGCCCAGAGCATGGAGATGCTGAGTAGGACGATGGAGAGGCAGAATATTTGGAAGACGGAGTTGCGTGGCTGACCGATGCAGAGGAAGCCTGCGAGGGTGGCGATGAGAAGTAGTGCGAGGCCGGGTGGGCGGATGCGCATGGTGAGCCAATGGCGGATGGCAGCACCGTTTTTGTAGAAGAAATGTAGGATGCGGAAGCGCATGGGGGCGATGCGCCTTTAGACGGGTGCGGGGACTTTAGTGAGTAGATCTGCTACGAAGCTGCGGGTGTCTGAGCCGGAGAATTTCGCTTCGGGGGCGAGGACGAGGCGGTGGGCGATGACATCGACGGCGAGGTCTTGGATTGTTTCCGGGGTGACGAATTCGCGGCCATCGAAGAGGGACATGGCTTGGGAAATTTTCATGAGGGCGAGGGAGGCGCGGGGGCTGGCCGCGAGTTGGATTTCAGGGACGTTTCTGGTGGCGGCTACGAGGGTGACCGCGTAGTGGCGAAGTTCCTCGCTAAAGCGTATTTTTTGCGAGGCGGCGGAGATGTCGATGATGTCTTGGCGGTCGAGGACGCTTTGCATTTTGGTGAGAGGATGGCCAGTTTCCTGATCGGAGAGAATGCGGGCTTCTTCTTTTGTGGAGACGTAGCCGAGGCGGCATTGCATGGCGAAGCGATCCATCTGGGCTTCGGGAAGGGGGTATGTGCCGCGAAACTCGACGGGGTTTTGGGTAGCGATGACGAAGAAGAGGTCATTGAGATCGTAGCGAATGCCCTCGACGGTGACTTGGCGCTCGCCCATGGCTTCGAGGAGTGCGCTTTGGGTGCGTGGGGAGGCGCGATTTATTTCATCGGCGAGGAGTATATCGGTGAAGATGGGGCCTTGGTGGAAAAGGAACTCTTGGGATTTCGGATTTAAAATGGAGACGCCGAGGATATCAGATGGGAGGAGATCTGGGGTGAACTGGACGCGTTTGAATTGAGTGTTACGGATGGCGGCGGCGATGGATTTGGCGAGGGTGGTTTTGCCGGTGCCGGGGTAGTCCTCGAGGAGGACGTGGCCGCCAGCGAAGAGGCAGGCAAGGATGCGGCGGATGGCGGTGTGCTGGCCGCGGACGATCTCACAGATGGCGGATTCTAGGGTTTTAGCCAATTCGGATTCTCTCATTTCGGTAGGGGTATCTTCCGAGTTGCGGGGCAGGATACAATGTTCATCTTTGGGAAGTGAGCATTACGACAAAGCGAGGAGACGAAGGGGAGACGGATTTGATGTTTGGCAGGCGTGTGGCGAAGACTTCGCTGCGGTGTGCGGCGCTGGGGGCGGTGGATGAGTTGAATGCGGCGCTGGGGCTGGCGCGGGCTGCTACGACGGATGATGGGTTGGTGGAAATTTTGGATCGGCTTCAGAACTTGTTGTTTAGTTTGATGGGGCAAGTGGCGTGTGTGCCGGAGGATAAAGAAAAGTATAGGGAAAAGGGGTATGGGGCAGTTGGTAAGGAAGAGGTGCTGTGGGTGACGGAGTTGGCAAGCCGGGTGGAGGAGGAGGGGGTGACGCTGACGCATTGGGCTGTGCCGGGTGCGGAAGGGAGTATGGCGAAGGCGCATTTGGATTATGCGAGAACGGTGTGTCGGCGGGCGGAGTGCGAGGTTCTGCGATTGAGCGAGGGAGAGGGTGGAATTCCGCAGGAGGTAAGGGTGTTTTTGAATCGGGTCTCGGACCTTTTGTGGATCTTGGCGCGGACGAAGGTGGAATGATGTTGAGGTTTGTGATTCATTTGAAACCGCAAGGGCAAGGGTAATTCAGGTGCCAGACGCATTTTACAGGAACTTCCGAGCCGCAGGTTTGAATTTTTCATGGAACATCACAGCGATAAATTGAATGAATGATTGGGATTCGACATGATTTGGTGAGTACTTTGGGGTTGCTGGATGAGTTAGATCTTTACCACTAAAACGAGGGATAGAACATTCCATCTGAGTTTGGCCATAATGGCGTGCTTGTACTGCCTTTCTTGCCGATTGAGAATCAACGAAAAGATATACGTATTATATTTGCTCGGATAGGTAGCTCTGCTAGCTAATTACAGCATGACCCGTTAGGGATAATTCTGACTAATGTAGGGCTTAGGGGAACAACAATACGGCAAACTCTTAGTTACGGAATCTTGGACGGTATGAAACCTGCTTGCTCTTTGAAACTAATTGATGTGAGAACTCCAAGAAATGAGATGAAGTTTCTAGTTCGAATGTAGGAAGTTCGTTCAAATCCCGAACACTGAAAAGAAAGAAACATATGATTGTACTAGCTGTAACTACGTCGATGTTGATTGCGACATCACAAGCTATAATCATTAGCGAAAGCAGTGGGTTTATAAGGAAGGAGAAGCTGGAACTGTGGCTGAACATGAGACCAATGTCCAATACCACGAGCGTCCTAAAAACCGGTAGATCCTACACTGGTAAACCCTTTGTCGAAGGTCTCGATTCATATGTCTTTAAATATCGAGTGTATAATCAATCTCATTTGAGATGGACTAGGGAGGATCCCAGTGGCTTTCAAGATGGGGCAAATGCGAGTTTCTATGCTCCGATGCTATTGACTGGTTTTGATTATGCAGGGCTTCTTCGTTTGAGGGTTTCAGGAATAAAAGGGAGGGTTGGGGAGGAATTTCAGAAACGTGAACTCAACTTTGGAGGGTTAATCAGTAAACCTTTAGGTTTGGACATCGGTTGCACTTGGATTGCTGATAGTCCTACTTGGAGTGCTTGGAACGGCGCTTCAAATTCGTATACCCACCCTACGGATTGGTCTTGGAAATTCGCCGAAATAGAAGGAGCAGAGCGGTCTGGCGGAAATGAATTTGAGTTGGTTTCTGCAAATCGGCGAGTGAGAATAAGAGGGCACAAAATTGATTTAACAAGAATAATGGTAGAATGAAAACATTAATTATAGCTTTACTATCTTTCGCTCTCATTTCGTGCAAGTCTGTTGCTGAACCTAAGGCAATCCACAATAATCTCTCGCAGGACATTATTGAAACTATCAAAGCATATGAGAATTCAAGGGGTGCTGGAACGGTAATCCTTACCAAATTCATACATCCGGACTATCGAGATGCTGAATTTTTCGATACCAAAAGCGTCGAAGAGTTACATGGGATAAAGGTTGATTCTGGCCCGATGAATTTACGTTGGGCTTTTGGGACCAAGCAAATGTTTGATGGACATGAGGTGACTTTTGTTCGGTATTATATGGAGAGTCGAAATAGGTCAGTTTTTGGCCAAGAACTCATTCTACAAGATGATAAGAACAATGTTTATTTCATACCTCGTGAGTTCTGGGAGCTAAACTTTCGACCAACGGACCAATCAGCTGAAGCGAAAGAGCTACGAAGGTTGATTAGATGAATGTTTTTCTGTTTTTTACGGATGAAAGTTCGTAGAATTCACTACACTGCCATCTCTTTGAATTCTAAACTTCTAGGTTTTCAGTGTTGGCCTTCACAATGAATTGGTTTCCTTCTTTAGAGGGTAAGTTTAGGTTGGCTAAATGATGAAACTGGGGAGCGGGGAGCGGGGTGGAGGAGCTGCCAGAGCGAACAGTTGAGTTCCTCAGGGTGGTGGAAGGGAAGGATTTCTAACTGGGAAGAATTTACTGAGCGAGAGGATATCGGAGCGCATACGTTGGAGGGGGTGGGATTGAGAGTTGACTGGGCCTGGGAGGAAGTGATGTCAGCTTTGGATTTAGGCGGAACGGGTTTCTGATTTGATGTGGATCTTGGCGAGGCAGGGGTATGAGATTATCTGTGGCACGGGGGTTGCTTATCTGGGTATGAAGGTTCGCGGATTTGTTCATACTAAATGAATGAAAATGGATCACGAGTTAACACATTACTACTTATGAAAACGAAGATGAATTGGATGAGGGCGTTGGTAGCGGGGAGCCTGTTAGGTTTTGCTGCGCAGGCGAGTGCAGAGCCGTTGAAGATAGGTTATTCTGATTGGCCGGGCTGGGTTGCTTGGGAGATTGGCATTAAGAAGGGCTGGTTTAAGGAGGCTGGCGTGGAAGTAGAATTTTCTTGGATGGATTATGTAGAGTCTATGGATGCTTACGTTGCCGGCAAGGTGGACGCTGTGACTATGACGAATGGCGATGCTTTGGTTACTGGTGCGACAGGGAAGCCTTCGGTGGGGATTATCATTAATGATTTTTCTAATGGGAATGACATGATCGTGGCTGCTCCGGGAATTGAGTCTTTGAGTGATTTGGAAGGGAAGAAAGTAGGACTAGAGGAGGGTTTCGTGACTCATCTTTTGCTTTTGACTGGCTTCGAGCAGAATGGATTGGATCCATCTAAAGTGACCATCGTAAATACGCCAACTAACGAGACGCCTCAGGTTTTGGAGGCGAAGGCGGTGGACGCGATTGGTGCATGGCAGCCGAGTTCCGGACAGGCATTGAAGGCTGTTGCTGGGTCGAAACCAGTATTCACTTCGGCAGATGCGCCGGGGATCATTTATGATTTGCTATATGTTTCACCAGAAAGCTTAGATACTCGTAAAGAGGATTGGGCGAAGGTTGTTGGAGTTTGGTATAGGATTGTCGAATATATTAAAGATGAAGAAAACCTGGATGAGGCATTGGAGATTCTTTCAGCCCGGGTAGGAATTAAGCCAGAAGAATATGAGCCATTCCTGAAGGGAACATATATTTTGAATCTTGAAGAGGCGTTAGAGCGCTGGGAAGATAAGGAGGGCTTAGATTCTATCTATGGAAGCTCGCGTGTTGTGGATCAGTTTAACTTGAAGTATGAAGTGTATGATAAGGCGCAAGATCCTATGAAGTATCTTGATCCATCTCTTACGAAAGCATACGCGACGACTAAGGAATAGGGATTGCCTGTTCTTTTAAAAAACGTCCGCCATGGCTAAGCCAGCTATATTATCGGGATGGTTTCGCATACGTGTGGAGCTATCGCCGGGGCGGCGTTTTATTCTAACGGTGACTTCGTTTTTGTTGCCGATTTTGTTATGGTGTATTGTTTCGTATGTTCCGTTTATATGGCATCCGGATGTGAAAATTACGCTGGCAGCCTCGCGCGAGGGTTCTGCTACAGTTTTGACTGCAGGTGATCATTTACCTAAGGATTATTTTCCGAAGTATGTAGAGGATATTCGGTTAGAGAATGCAGGGGAGCGGGAGGGCTCTAAGCGGAAAAACCAGAAGTTGCTGAGGCAGTTGGGTCCGTTGTTGATTGATGAGGGGTGGTTGGGTAATGAGGAAGCGCAGAACGACGAGAAGATCTATCTTTTGTGGAGGGATTTGGCGGAGGGGAGAAGGGAGTTGGCGTTATTGAATGAGGAGAATAAGGAGGTCATTCGCCAGAATTGGGCCTTGCTTAGTGCGAGTTCTGAGGTTTTTGAGTATAAGCAATTGCCCGAAGAGGCTTTGTTAAAATTGGTCCCGCAGGGAAAACCGGCGAATCCATCATATTTACCGGCACCACATGAAGTGCTGGAGACGGGATGGAGGATGATGACATCTCCGCCTAGGAATGATGGGGCTACCTTACCAGAACGTTATGTAAGTTCTTTGGGTATCATTTTCCAAGGGTTTCTCTGGGCCTGTTTGATTGGGATTCCCATTGGGATTCTGTGTGGGACGTATGATTTCTTTTCGACATTGTTTGAGCCGTTTACCGATTTTTTTCGGTATATGCCGGCACCGACTTTCAGTACGTTATTGGTAGCGGTTTTGGCGGCAGGTGATTCGCCAAAAGTGGCGTTGGTATTTATAGGGACGCTACCGCATTTGATCCTTATGTTATCAAAAACGACTCGACTGCTGGATCCCGCGTTGTTGGAGGCTGCGCAGACATTGGGTGCAAAGTCAGGGCAGATGATAGGTCGGGTGGTTATACCGGGCATTCTGCCGAACTTATACAATGACTTGCGGATTTTGTTAGGTTGGGCATGGACGTGGTTGGTGATTGCAGAATTGATTGGGGTGAAGAGCGGATTGACGGAGGTGATTGAGACGCAGGGGCGGTTTCGTAATTTTGATCAGGTGTTCCCTATTATTATATTGATAGGGGTGACGGGCTTTGTGACGGACCAGATTCTTGCGCGTTTGCATGGTGTGTTTTTTCCGTGGGCTGGAAGTTCGGGGCCGTTTTCACGGGCGGTATCGCGATTTTTCTCGTGGCCATTCCGCACGGTTACTCAGGGGGGTAAGCAAGAGGAGGCACGTCAAGTGGACGTGGGGGATGATGAGGCTGTGGCGAATACGAAACCCTGAACTGCGTTATGGATATGGAGAATAAGGGTATTTCGTATTTGGACCAGCCTCCGAAGGTTTGTGAGCGATTTGAGCGCTTGGTGAAGCGTCCGGTCTCATTGGAGGTGAAGAATCTGACTAAGGTTTTTGAGTCATCTTCAAGTAAGGTGACAGCTTTGAAGGATGTTTCATTTACGATACATGAGCGGGAGTTCAATTGTATTATTGGTCCATCGGGTTGTGGGAAATCGACCTTGGTGAGAATCATGGCAGGGTTGGAGGTTCCGACTTCTGGGGAAGTATTGATAGGCGGCGAGAAAATTAACGGTCCGGGACGGGATCGGGGTATGGTGTTTCAGAGTTATACATTGTTTCCGTGGCTTTCTGTGAAGGATAATGTGATGTTTGGCCCAAAGGTTTCGGGTGTTTCCTCAGTGGCGGCGGAGCGAGATGCGCGGCAGTGGATCGAGCTGGTGGGTTTATCACAATTTGAGAATGCGTATCCGCATCAGCTTTCTGGGGGTATGAAACAGCGGGTGGCGATTGCGCGTGCCTTGGCGAACCAGCCAAAGGTTTTGTTCATGGATGAGCCATTTGGTGCATTGGATGCGCAGACGCGTAGTGAGATGCAGACATATCTTTTGGATATATGGCGGAATGTAGATATCACTGTGGTTTTTATCACGCATGATCTTGATGAGGCTGTGTATCTGGCGGATCGAATTTTAATTCTGGATTCTCATCCGGGAAGGGTTCGTGAAATGATACAGGTGCCAGTGACTAGGCCGCGGCAACATGAGCAGATCTTCGAGCCAATTTTTGTGGAGACGAGAAGGCATATAGAACATGTGATACATCCTCCGGGTAAGGGGAAGAAACAGGCACCGATGATCAAGATGAATGCACCACATCCGGACGTATTTTGAGGTTAAGAGCGAATTGCCTTATTTAATTATGAATGAAGAGAAGAATATGAAAGCTAAGGAGATAATGGCTGATTTGAAGGCGCGTGGGGTTAAGTATTGCGTGGGTGCGTATGTTGACATTCATGGGGTGCCGAAGGGGAAGTTTGTGCCGATTGATCATTTTGAGCATTTTGCGGGCGGTTCTGAATTGTATACGGGCTATGCGTTGGATGGGTTGGGGCAGCGGCCGAATGATGATGAGATTGCCTCGGTGCCAGATCTTGATGGATTGATTGTGTTGCCTTGGAACCAAGAGGTGGCGTGGTTTCCCGCCGATAACACGTTTCGAGGAGAGCCGTATGAGATCAATACTCGGGTGGCATTGAAGAAGCAGTTGAAGGTGGCAGCTGATATGGGTTTTGGGATGAACTTGGGGATTGAGTGTGAGCTCTTTGTGGTAAAGCAGGAGGAGGATGGGACGCTAAGTATACCAAATTCGGATGATAACTTGAATAAGAGTTGTTATGATGTGAAACGATTTATGGATCGGTATACTTGGCTAGATAAGGTATCGACTACGATCAATGATTTGGGTTGGGATTTGTATTCATTGGATCATGAAGATGCGAATTCGCAGTTTGAGTTTGATTTCGCGTATTCAGATGCGTTGGAGATGTGTGATCGGTATATATTCTTTCGATTGATGGCGAAGCAGTATGCGGCGGAGGAGGGTTTGCTGGCGACATTTATGCCGAAGCCGTTTGCAGATAAGACGGGGAGTGGTGCGCATTTTAATATGTCGTTATTTGATAAAGAAACGGGAGAAAATTTATTTAAATGTGATGTAGGGGACGATCCGAGAGGGCTGGGAATGACGAAGTTGGGGTATCAATTTATAGCGGGTATTTTGCGACATGGTCCGGCGTTGTGTGCGGTGTTTGCACCTACGGTGAATAGTTACAAGAGATTGGTGCGGAAGGGACTGATGTCTTACTATTCGTGGGCTCCGGTTTTTAATAGTTATGGTAAGAATAACAGGACAAATTCGGTGAGGGTGCCTATGGGTGGTGGGAGGTTTGAGAGCCGGAATGCGGATGCGGCGTGCAATCCATATTTAGCAGCTACTTTGGCATTGGCGGCGGGGCTGGAGGGGATTCGGGAGAATTTGGATCCGGGACCGGCGATGGAGGAGAATTTATATGAGTGGGATGCTAAACAACTGGAAGATGCAGGGATTTGTGAGTTGCCGCGGACATTGGGTGAGGCGGTGGAGGCGTTTGCGGCGGATCCTTTTGTTACGGAGGTTTTGGGGCAGGAGTTGAGAGACGAATTTATAAAGTATAAAGGTGAGGAGTGGCGGCAGTATCATCAGCGGGTAAGTCAGTGGGAGATCGATACATACGCACGGATGTTCTAGGGGTTAAGTTATGAAGGCAGTTAAGCTAGAGGAATATACTTCGCCGGTGATTGGCGAGATGCGCGAGGCGAAGGGTGGGTTGTTACTTTTACCTTTGGGTGCGACGGAGCAGCATGGGCCGCACTTGCCGGTGGGAATGGATGTTCTGCTGGTGGATAAGATTTGTGAGGCAGTTTCAGCTAGGGTGGGAGTGCCTATGCTTTCGGCTCTGCGGTATACGGTTTCAGAAGGGTCATACCATGAAGTGGCCGGGGACGTTTTCACTTAGTCATGAGACATTTATTGATGTGCTGATGGATATGGCGAGGTGGGTAGAGGGTGGCGGGTGGAAGAGATTGCTGCTAGTGAACTCGCATTTCGGAAATGATGCGGCGGCGCGGGTGGCGGTGGATAAGATACGTCTAAAGTTTGAGGGGAGGCTTCAAGTTGGCTTAGTGCATGTTTTTAAAAGTTCGGCGGAGGTTTGGAAGAGATATACGGATGACGCTGAGGATTTACATGCGAATCGGGCAGAGACTTCGTTGATGTTATATTTGTTTCCGAACTTGGTAGATATGACTAAGTTAGCGGATGCGAATGATGAGGACCGGACGGAGGGGACGGTGTTTTCTTATCCGGTTTCGCAGACAAGTTTGAATGGGGTGACTGGTAGGCCAGGGGATGCGAGTGTTGAGGAGGGGAAGTGGTTGTTTGAAAGGATGGTGGAGGATCTATGTGGTATTGTGAAACGAGGGATGGTGGAGGAAGCACCGTTAGGGGAGGTAGTTTGGAAAGGGGGGAGGGTAAATGTTTGAAGGTGGCTGCTTATGTGGTGCGGTGCGGTATGCAGTGGATGGTGAGGCGTATGGGACGACTTTGTGTCATTGTGAGGACTGCCGGAAGGCGAGTGGTGCGCCTGCGGTGGCGTGGACATTTTTCCGGGCCGGTGCGTTGCGGTGGACGAAGGGAGAGGGGAAGATGATTGAGTTTGCGGAGCGTGAGCGGACGTTTTGTGGGGATTGTGGGACGCCGCTGATGTTTTATGATGCGACGTTGCCGGATATTTTTGAGGTGAGCACGTGTAGTATGGATCGGTGTGGTGAGTTAGTTCCAAATGATCAGTGCTGGATGGAGGATGCGGTGGAGTGGAGTTGTAGGTTTTCTGATTTGCCGAGCTATGAGCGGACGGCGCCGTTGCCGGAGGGGATTTTGAGAGACTGATGATATGAGCTCTCGGGATCTATTTGAGTTGGTGCGGATACCAAAGGGGGAGTTTCAGATGGGTGGGTTGGCGGAGGATAAGTATGTTACTGGGGTGGAGTTGCCAGCGCGGATGGTGGAGATACAGGAAGATTTTATGGTGGGGGTGATGCCAGTGACTGAGGGCCAGTGGTCAAAGGTGATAGGAGGAGATACGAATGAGAACGATGGGGAGCTTCCAGTGGTGCGTGTGAGTTTCCGTGAGGTGAAAGCGTTTTGTGAGAGGGTGGGGAATGATTGTCGTTTGATGAGTGAGGCGGAGTGGGAGTATGTGTGCCGTGGGGGTGGTGTGGAGATTTTTGGTGAACGGGGGGTGATGGATGTGGAGGACGGGAATTATTTATACGATGAGTTGGGGCACCGGGTTGGTAAGGGTGGACGTAGTAGTTCGGGTGAGTATCCGCTGAATGGTTTCGGTGTGTTTGATATGTTGGGGAATGTGTGTGAGTGGGTGGAGGATGTGTGGCATGCTTGTCATACGGATGCGGCTGGTGATGGGACTGCGCGGTTGGATGGTGGTGAGGAGGGGTGCCGGGTGATCCGAGGTGGTGGCTGGGATCATTTGCCGAGGATGTTGCGGGCTTCGTGGAGGGATAAGGCGAGAGAGGATGTGCGTTGGGATAATTTGGGATTTCGGGTAGCTTTTGATTTAAAGGAGGAGGTATGAGTTTATGCATTTAAAGGTTTTCAAGACGGTTTGGGGGCATGAGGGGACTTTGGAAGACGCGTGTAGTATGGCGCGGGAAGCGGGTTTTCATGGGATTGAGGCGCCAGTGCCGAAGGATGTGGGATTGGGCAAAGAGTTTCTGAATGAGATGTCTGGGAGTGGACTGGAGTGGGTTTGTGAGGTGAGTACATGCACAGATGAAGGGCTGTTTGTGCCGAGGGCGCATGAATCAGCAGAGGCTCATTTGGAAAGTTTGGAGAGGGGGATGGAACGGTGTTTGGGGGGGAGGCCGCAATTTTTAAATGTGATGGGAGGTTCTGACGCATGGTGTGAGCAGGACGCGATGCGATTTTATGAAGGGGTTTTGCTACTGGAGGATTCGTATAAGCTACCAATTTCTATGGAGACGCACAGGGGTAGGTATAGTAGTAATCCTTGGCGGATGGTGGAGGTGATGGATGTATTACCAGAGCTTAAGGTTACTTGTGATTTTAGTCACTGGTGTGTGGTAACCGAGCGATTGGTTCTAGAGGAGGAGAAGAGGATTTTGAGTAGGATGGCGGAGCAGGTATATCATATACATGGGCGGGTGGGATATGCGCAGGGTGCTCAGGTGCCGGACCCTAGGGCACCTGAGTATTTGTATGCACTGGAGGCGCATGAGCGGTGGTGGGGTGTTTTGTGGGAGGGTATGAGGGAGCGAGGGTTTGACGAGGTGACGATGACGCCTGAGTTTGGGCCGGATGGGTATTTGCAAGCGGAGCCGTTTACACAAAAGCCAGTGGCGGATTTATGGGAGATCAATCGATGGATGGGACAGCGTGAGGCGAAGCGGTTTCATGAGAAATATAAGATAAAAGGAAACGAGTTATTATGATAGTGAATGAAAAACTTAACGGGGTGTTTCAGGCAGTGCGGAAGGCAGCTGGGAAGGCACGTGAGCATTCGGAATCTGGGCCTGCAGGTATGTATGTTGAGGGCGAGTTTGCAGAATTCGAAGCGGAAGAGATTTTTGGGAAGGAATGGATTTCGGTATGTCATACATCGCAATTAGAGAATGCGGGTGATTATGTGCATGTGGATGTGGGGGGTGAGCCGATGTTGATCACGCGGGGAAAAGATGGGGTGGTTCGGGCGCTTTCGCGGGTGTGCAGGCATCGGGGGATGGATGTGATGCCTTTGACGGATGGGGATGCGCGGGAGGGTAACCAGCGGATGGTGCTATGTCCTTATCATTTGTGGAGTTATGATTTAACAGGACAGTTGTGTGGTGTGCCGGAGATGAGGGAGGCTGCGGGTTTTGATAGAAGTGATGTGGCGTTGCATGAGTTCCGGATGGAGATTTGGGAGGGGTTTGTGTTTGTGAATCTAGGGGATGACCAGCGGACAGTTGCGGAGCGGTATGGGCGGTTGAAGGATGATTTTTTGGGAAAATGGGATATGGGTGCGGCGAAGGTGGTTTGGGCGCAGCATTGGGAATGTGATTTCAATTGGAAAATTTTGTTAGAGAACTTTATGGAGGCGTATCATCATTTAGGTGCACATATTAAGACCTTGGAGCCGTTTTTGCCGGCGAAGGGATGCTGGACAGAGCCGTATGATCCGGAGTTCTCCGCGATGCATTTACCTTTGAAGCAGTCGATGCAAGACGAGATAGAATTGCGTGGTGAGGCCGATACTGCATTTCAGGTTTTCCCGGGCTTAGAGGGTAGGGATTTAAAGGAGTGGGGAATCTATCTTGGCTATCCAAACTTCTTACTTTTTACTGCGCCGGACCGGGTCTATTGGTATCGCCTATTGCCGACAGGGCCGGAAACGAGTAGCTTGATGACGACTATGCTTGTTGCGGATCGGGCAAGGGATGTAGCTGACTACGAGGAGGTGCGGAAGAAAGAGATAGCAGGTGGAATAGAGTTTCACATGGAGGATATGGCGGTGTGTGAAGCGACGCAAAGGGGTGTGAGATCTAAAGTATATAAGCCGGGTAGACTAAGTCATTTAGAGGAGCCAATTTGGCATTTTCAGCGGTATTTGGCAGGTGTAATTGAGCGGGCTGGTAAGGGTGGTAGCAAGGCGGTGTGACAAATTGTAAAAATGTTCACACTTGGAACTCGAAATGCTAGCGGGTAGGGGTGGCGAATGCTGAACGGAAAGAGAATATACGGCGGATTACCGTTTCGATGACGGATGAGACGTTCCGAATATTGGATCGTGTGGTAAATGAGAAAGGCTTTGATAGCAGATCGCAGGCAATTTCCGAGATGATACATTCGAAGGCTGCGGATCATTTAAGTAGGATTGGGACGCAGGTGATGGCGGGGACTCTGACTCTGGTGTATGACGAATCGAAGAATGCGCTGCTGCGAGATTTATCGAGAATTTTCCGAGAGCATGTAACGGAAGTAATTTCGTCGCAGCATATTTTACTGGAGGAGGATCATGTTCTGGAGGTGATTTTGATGCAGGGGCCCTCGAAGAAGCTGCGGGAGATTACGAATAAGTTGGTGACATGCAAGGGTGTGAAGAGTGCGCATATGACATTAACGCCGAAGCTTATCCCGCCTATTCATAGTAAGATTGTATAGTTATAGGTATGGAAAAGATATATCATAAGGTTTTGGAAGGCGCAGGGATGTGGTCGGGTGTGATAGGTAGGCATAAGGTTTTACGCCTAACTGATATAGGTGGTGGAGCGAATGTGGGCGCGATGTTTTATCATGCTAGGCAGACGACGGAGAGATATAACATGCCAGATACGTTGAAGGGGCAGCAGATATTTTATTTATCTGAAGGGAAGTGCCTTCATACGGATATGGGGAGGGTGATGGCATCGATAACCGATGATACAGCGGGCTGGCACGACACGGTTGGTGGAACTAGTAGGATGAAAGATGTGCGGGAGGTGTATGGTGATACGTCATTTCAGGAATACCGGAATGAATGGAAAAGGGGTGGGGCAGAGTGCTTTTTAGTTGAGATGTTGAAGTGGGGATTGGATCGGAGAGATTGGATGCCGAACGTTAATTTTTTTAGTAAAATTGTAGCGAATGAGGATGGTGGATTGCATATGGTAGAGGAGGATCAAGGGGGGCGTTCTGTTTCGCTACGGATGGAGATGGATTGCTTGGTGATTTTGAATACATGCCAGCACCCTATGGACAGGAGACAGCGGCTAGGTAAGGGCAAGGTAGAATTAGAGGTGTTTTCTGGTATGGCACCGGGCGTAGATGATTTATGTAGAAACTCGCATCCAGAGAATGGGCGTGCGATGCAAAATTCTGAGGATTATTACTTACTAGGATGAGCGTATGAAGGAGAGTGAAAAGAACGTAAGTGAGGCAGGGTATCGAGAGGTGATAGGTGCGGGTGATTACTGGTGGCGCACGATTGAGGCGGGACAGGTGTTTCGGATTTTAGATATGGAGGGGAATCAGGCTGCGGACACTTTGTTTTTCCGGGCGGGTGATTTAAGTGAAAGGTATAGTGCTAGTGATACGATTAGGGAGCAGGGTTCACTTTATCTTACGGATGGATCTGCTTTAATTTCTAATTGTGGTAACAAGTTGCTAAGTGTGGTGGCGGATACGTGTGGGCGGCATGATACGCTGGGGGGTGCGTGTTCACGGGAGAGTAATGTGATGAGGTATGGGGCGCAGACGGAGCCGATGCATGCGTGTAGGGATAGTTTTCTTAAGGGTATTGAGGAGATGGGGGGAGGGGTGAGAGATATCACATGTAATATTAACTTTTTTATGAATGTGCCGGTGACGCCGGAGGGTGGGTTGCGCTTTGAAGACGGCATTTCAGCGCCGGGGCGTTATGTGGAGTTACGAGCGGAGATGGATGTGGTGGCGTTAATTTCAAATTGTCCGCAGTTAAACAATCCGTGCAATGGGTGGAATCCGACGCCGGTGGAGGTGTTGGTCTGGGGATAAATGCAAATTTTTATATATTTTATATTTTAGATTATGTTTAAGAAAGTTTTGATAGCGAATCGCGGAGAGATTGCGATGCGAGTTGCTAGGACTTTGCGGGGTATGGGGATTGGGGTTGTGGCGGTGTATTCTGAGGTGGATCGGAATACGCGGCATGTTTTAGAGGCGGAGGAGAGTTATCTTTTGGGGGCGGGGAGTGTGGAAGAGAGTTATTTAAACGAAGAGCGCTTGCAGGAGGTAATTCGTGAGAGTGGGGCAGACGCTTTGCATCCGGGTTATGGGTTATTAAGCGAGAATGCGGAATTTGCGGAGAAGTGTGAGGGGATGGGTTGTTGTTGGCTGGGGCCGACGCCGGAAGCGATGCGGAAGTTTGGCCTGAAGCATACGGCACGAGAGTTGGCGCATGCGGCTGAGGTGCCGTTGTGCCCGGGTAGTGATTTGGTAGAAACGATAGATGATGCTTTGAAGGAGGCGGTTGGTATTGGATTTCCGCTGATGTTGAAGAGTACGGCGGGAGGAGGAGGGATTGGGATGTCAGTCTGTGAGGATGAGGCGGAGCTGGAGGCGAATTTTGAGAGGGTGGTGCGGCAGACGAAGGCGAATTTTGGGGATGCGGGGGTGTTTTTGGAGAGGTATGTGGAGGAGGCGCGGCATATTGAGGTGCAGATTTTTGGAGATGGTGAGGGGAGGGTGGTTACGTTGGGAGAGCGGGATTGTTCGGTGCAGAGGCGGAACCAAAAGGTGGTGGAGGAGACGCCGGCGCAGGGATTGAGTGATGAGGAGCGGGAGGAAATTTTTGCGGCATCTGTGAGGCTGGCGGAGGGGGTGAATTATCGATCTGCGGGGACTGTTGAGTTTTTGTATGATGTGCGGCGGAAGGAGTTTTACTTTTTGGAGGTAAATACTCGGCTGCAGGTGGAGCATGGGGTTACGGAGTTGGTGACAGGGGTGGATCTAGTAGAATGGATGGTGCGGCTGGGTATGGGTGATAGTCCGATTGCGAGGCTGGGTGGGGGCGTGGGTATGGGCGTGGATAGGGTGCCAGTGAGTGGTGCGGCGATGGAGGTGCGGGTGTATGCGGAGGATCCTGCGAAAGATTTTTTACCGAGTGCGGGGTTGATTACGGAGGTGGAGTTACCGGAAGGGGTGCGCTGCGATGGGTGGGTGCAGGCGGGGACGGAAGTGAGTAGTTTTTATGATCCTTTGTTAGTGAAGCTGCAGGTGGCGGGGCGGGAACGAGGGGAAGTGGTGGAGAAGATGAGTGAAGCGCTGGAGGGTGCGCGGGTGGGGGGAATCCGAACGAATCTGGGATATTTACGGCAGATTTTGCGTAGTGAGGATTTTCGGAAAGGGGAGGTAGGGACGAGGTGGTTGGCGAGGTTTGGGTATCGGCCGCGGGTGATAGAGGTTTTGAAGGGTGGGACGATGACGACGGTGCAGGATTGGCCGGGGCGGCTGGGTTATTGGGATGTGGGTGTACCGCCATCGGGGCCGATGGATTCTTTGGCTTTCCGGCAGGCGAATGTTTTGGTGGGAAATGCGGCGGACGCGGCGGGGCTGGAGTGCACGATACAGGGGCCGACTTTGAAATTCTATCGGGATACTATGATAGTAGTAACGGGGGCAGATATGGGTGCGCAACTAGATGGACTAGCTATAGAAACTAGGGAGGTAGTAGATGTGAGGGCAGGTCAGGTGCTAGAGATGGGGCAGGCTGTTGATGGGTGCCGGGGATATGTGGCGGTGCGAGGTGGGGTGGATGTGCCGAAGTATTTGGGGAGTAAATCGACTTTTATTTTGGGTCAGTTTGGAGGTCATGGGGGGCGGGCATTGGTGACGGGAGATATTTTAGAGATTGGGCGGGACGAGAGGGATGAGAGGAAGGTGGATTATGGTGGAAAGCGGTTATTGAGAGAGGAGCGATTCCGGATTGGGGTATTGTATGGGCCGCATGGGGCACCGGATTTTTTCACGGAGGATGATATTACAGAATTTTTCGAGACGGAGTGGGAGGTGCATTTTAATTCGGCGCGGACAGGGGTGCGTTTGATAGGGCCGAGGCCGCGATGGGCGCGGAAAGATGGGGGTGAGGCGGGGCTGCATCCTTCAAATATCCATGATAATGCGTATGCGGTGGGTGCGGTAGATTTCACGGGAGATATGCCGGTGATTTTGGGGCCGGATGGGCCGAGTTTGGGTGGGTTTGTGTGTCCGGTGACGGTGGTGCAGGCGGAGTTGTGGAAGATTGGGCAGTTACGGCCTGGGGATAGGATTCGATTTTTTCCGGTGAGTTTGGATGCGGCGCGGGTGCAGGCAGAAGGGGTGGAGGAGTGGGTAGATCAAGGTGGGGAATTTCCGGTTTTGGAAGAGGTCGGGAGGGAAGCGGAGATTGTGGGACGCGGGGAGGTGCAGGGTGAGGAGGTGGTGATTCGGCGGGCGGGGGATGCGTATGTTTTATTGGAAGTGGGGGAGATGGAGTTGGATTTGCGATTGCGTTTTTTGGTGCATTTGTTGTTTCAGTGGTTGGAGAGGAGAGGAGATGAGGGTGTGGTGGATTTGACGCCTGGGGTGCGCTCGCTGCAGGTGCATTACGATGCGTTTTTAATTTCGGAGCAGGAGGTTGTGGATTTGTTGTTGAAGGGTTTAGGGGATTTGCCAGCGCTGGAGGATGCGGAGGTAGAAAGTCGGGTGGTGAAGATGCCTTTGTCTTGGGATGACCCAAGCACGCAGCTGGCGATTGATCGTTATGTGAGTGGGGTGAACGCGGATGCGCCGTGGTGCCCGAGCAATATTGAGTTTATCCGGAGGATTAATGGTCTGGATTCGGTTGAGGAGGTGAAGGAGATTGTTTTCTCAGCGGAGTATTTGGTGATGGGTTTGGGAGATGTTTATTTGGGTGCTCCGGTGGCGACGCCGCTGGACCCGAGGCACCGGCTAGTGACTACGAAGTATAATCCGGCGCGGACGTGGACGCCGGAGAATGCGGTGGGGATAGGTGGTGCGTATTTGTGTGTTTATGGGATGGAGGGGCCGGGCGGATATCAGTTTGTGGGGAGGACGGTGCCGATATGGAATCGATATCAGAAGACGAGGATGTTTGAGAAGCCGTGGTTGTTACGGATTTTTGACAGGTTACAATGGGAGGAGGTTTCGGCGGAGCGTTTGATGGTGCTGCGTGAGGAGATTTTGACGGGAAGTTATGAGCCAGAGGTCCGAGTAGAGCGGTTTAAGCTGGGGGAGTATTTGGCGTTTTTGGAGGAGAATGGGGAAGGGATAGACGAATTTCGGGTAAGGCAGCGGCGGGCTTTTGCGGAGGAGCGGCAGCGCTGGGAAGATGCGGGGTTGAATTTGGCAAAGATGGAGGAGGGAGTGGTGTGCGAGGTGGAGGAAACGGTGGTTGCGGAGGGTTGTGAGCTTGTGGAGGCGCCGATGGTGGGGAGTGTGTGGAAGGTGGAGGTGGCGAAGGGTGACGAGGTGGAGCAGGGGCGGGTGGTTGTTATTTTGGAGGCGATGAAGATGGAGATGGCGGTGACGCTGAATACTACGGGGATAGTAGAGGAGGTGCTAGTGAAGCCAGGGGCTATGGTGAAGGCGGGGGATGGGCTTTTGATCGTGAGGAGGACTGAGGTATGAGGACGATAGGAGATTATTTAGGGGCGTATGAGGGTGGGGCGGATATTTTGGATGTGCTGAGGGGGGTGTGGGAGGCGATTGATGGGGTGGATGATCCGGGGATTTTTATTGAGAAGGCGGATTGGGCGTTTATTGAGCGGCAGGTTGAGGGGATGGGGGCGGAGGGGTGTTTGCGAGGGGTGCCTTTTGTGGTGAAGGATAACATAGATGTAGAGAGGGTGATGACGACGGCGGGGTGCCGGGAGTTTGGGTATATGGCGGAGGAGTCTGCGGCGGTGGTGAAGTTGTTGCAGGGGGAGGGGGCGGTTTGCTTTGGGAAGACGAATTTGGATCAGTTTGCGACTGGGCTGGTGGGTGTGCGAACGCCGTATCCGGCGCCGAAGAATGTGTTTGATCCGGAATATTTGCCGGGAGGATCGAGTAGTGGATCGGCGGTGGCGGTGGCGCGAGGCTTGGTGCCATTTTCCTTGGGGACGGATACGGCGGGATCTGGAAGGGTGCCGGCGGCTTTCAATGGGCTGGTGGGACTGAAGCCGAGCTTGGGATTTTTATCTACTAGAGGGGTAGTGGATGCATGTAAGTCATTAGATTGTGTTTCAGTTTTTGCGCATACGTGTGGGGATGCGGACTTGGTGCTGAGGGTGGCGGCGAGGTGGGATGAGGAGGAGGCGTGGAGCCGGAAGGTGCCGGGATGGGGGATGTGGGAGAGGTTTCCGAGGGAGTTTCGCTTTGGAGTGCCGGGACGGGGTTCGCTGGATTTCTTTGGGTTTGAGGAGGGGATGGGTATGTTTGAGGCGGCGATTGAGAGGATGGAGGAGGTAGGTGGGTGTGCGGTAGAGATTGATTTTGAGCCGTTTTTGGAGGCGGCGCGGTTGTTGTATGAGGGGCCTTGGGTGACGGAGCGTTATGTGGGCCTGCGGGAGTTTTTGGAGGAGAAGGGGGATGCGGTTTTGCCGGTGACGCGTGGGATTATAGAGGGTGGGAAGGGTTTTGCGGCAGCGGGCTACTTTGAGGCTAGGTATCGGCTGGAGGAGTGTAGGCGTTTGGCGGCGAGGGAGATGGCGAAGGTGGATTTTGTAATGAGTCCTACGGTGCCGCGGAATTTTTTGGTGAAAGATGTGCTGGCGGAGCCGGTGAAATTGAATTCGGTGTTGGGGACCTATACGAATTTTATGAATTTGCTGGATTATGCGGCGTTGGCGTTGCCGGGAGGTAGGGATGCGAAGGGGCTGCCGTGGGGGGTGACGATTTTTGGGGAGCGTGGGATGGATCGAGCTTTGTTAGAGGTGGGGGCGCGCTATGAGGGTGGAGAGGGGATAGAGGGTGGTTTTGATGAGGTGGAGGTGGTGGTTTGTGGGGCGCACATGAGTGGACTGGGTCTGAATTGGCAGCTGACGGATCGGGGTGGGGAGCTGGTGGGGGTGCGGGAGACGGCGGCATTGTATCGGATGTTTTTGGTGCCTGAGGGAGGAGGTTTACCAGAGCGGCCGGCGTTGGTGAGGGTGGCGGGCGGGGAGGTGATGGAATGTGAGGTATGGCGGTTGAAACGGAAGGAGTTTGGGGATTTCGTGGCGGGGGTACCGGGGCCGTTGGGGATTGGGAAGGTGGAGTTGGAGAGTGGGGAGGTGCTTTGTGGGTTTATTGCGGAGGCGATTGCGATGGAGGGTGCGAGGGAGATTACGGAGTATGGGGGTTGGCGGAAATTTTTGGAAGAAGGTGGGAGGTAGGAAGATCTGAGGTTGCGTAGGAGGAGAAATTGGGTTCAGATTTCCGGTATGCCGAATTAATGGACAGGAAAAGGGAACCCGTATAGCCGGGCAGAGGTAATTGAGCGTTTACAGGATACTTTATCGAAGGGAACTGCGATTATTGCGGCGGGGGCGGGAGCTGGGATTAGTGCGAAATTTATTGAGAAGGGCGGTGCGGATTTAATTATCATTTATAATAGCGGTAGGTTCCGGATGATGGGCCATGGATCTACAGCGGGGATGATGGCGTATGGGGATGCGAACGCGATAGCGATGGAGATCGGCGAGTATGAGGTGCTGCCGGTGGTGGAAGAGATTCCGGTGATTTGTGGGGTGCATGCGACGGATCCTAGGCGGCGGATGTGGCATTGGCTGGGGAAGGTGAAGGAGATGGGATTTTCAGGGGTGAACAATTTTCCGACGCATACGATTGTGGACGGGCATTTCCGTGGGGTGCTGGAGGAGACGGGGATGAGTGTGGAGAAGGAATACGATATGGTGGGATTGGCGGGGAAGATGGATATGTTTTCTATTGTTTATGTGGGATCTCCTGAGGAGGCGAAGCGGATGGCGGAGAACGGTGCGGATGCGATTATTGCGCATGTGGGGACTACGGTGGGGGGCTCGATAGGGGTGACGAATGCAGTTGTTTCATGGGAGGATACGATTAAGCGGACGCAGGATATTATTGATGCAGCGAAGACGGTGCGGGACGATATTTTCTATTTATGTCATGGTGGGCCGATTAATACGCCGGAGGATGCGGACCGGGTGATTCAGGCGACGGATTGTGTGGGGTTTGTGGGTGCTTCATCGCTGGAGCGGATGGGAGTGGAGGAGTCGTTGGTGGATTTGACGAAGGAGTTTAAGGCAATTTCGCTAAAGGGTTGATGGCTGTGATTGCGGTGATAGGGACCTTGGATTCCAAGGGTGATGAGCATGCGTTTGTAGCGGATGTGATACGCCGGCGGGGCCATGAGGTGCTTATGATTGACGTGGGGACGGGGGCTGGGACGAGTGTGCCGGTGGATATAGACCGGTATGCTGTGGCGGAGGCTGGGGGAATTGATCTGGGGGTGTTGATGGAGAGGAAGGATCGAGGGGAATGTGTTTCTGCGATGTCGGAGGCGGTACCGGTTTTACTGGCGAAGTTATGTGCGGAAGGGAAAATTGATGGGGTGATTTCTTTGGGTGGCGGAGGAGGAACTGCGATTTCGACTGCTGGGATGAGAGGGCTGCCCTTGGGATTTCCGAAGTTGATGGTTTCCACTTTGGCGGCGGGAAATACGGCACCTTATTTAGGAACTTCGGATATTGTGATGATGCCGAGTATTGCTGATGTGGCGGGGTTAAACGGGCTTTCGAAGATGATTTTCACGCGGGCTGCGGGAGCGATTTGTGGGATGGTTGAGGAGAAGGTGGAGGTGGGTGGTGAGAAGCCATTGATTGTGGCATCTATGTTTGGAAATACGACGGCGTGTGTGACGGAGGCGAAGCGTATTTTAGAAGGAGCGGGGTATGAGGTGCTGATTTTCGCGGCTACGGGAGCGGGGGGGCGGGCGATGGAGGCGGTGATAGATAGTGGTCTGGCGGTGGGGGTTTTAGACCTTACTACGACGGAGTTGGCGGATGAGTTGTGTGGTGGTGTTTTGAGTGCGGGGGCGGATCGTATGAATGCGGCAGCGCGAGTTGGGGTCCCGGTGGTTGTGGCACCGGGTTGCTTGGATATGGTAAACTTCGGGGAGCGGGATACGGTGCCAGAGAGGTATGAGGGTAGGAATTTTTACGTGCATAATCCGCAGGTGACTTTGATGCGGACGAATCGTGAGGAGGCGATGGAGCTGGGTCGGCAGGTGGCGGAAAGGTGCAACGCGTATGGGGGCGGGTGTGTAATTATGATACCAGAGGGGGGGGTGAGTGTGATTGGTGCGGAAGGCGGGGCCTTTTATGATGAGGAGGCGGACCAAGTGCTTTTTGATGAAATCGAAAAGTGTGCGAAGGTGGAGGTGGTGCGATGTGCAGAAAATATTAATGATTTGCGGTTTGCGAAGGCCTGTGCGGAGAAGCTTTTGGCGCTCTTACCTGCTGCAGAGACTTTGTGAAACGCGTGGAAGGTAACGTATAGAAATTTTTTGAAACCCTAGATATGAAGAGATATTTTTTAATTGCGTTTGCTTGTGTGCAAATTTGTTGGGCGGAGAAGTCGCTGAATGTTTTGTGGGTGGCGGAGAGTGAGGGAGAGGGGGCTGAGATTGCGGGGAGCTGGGAAAAGGTGTTGGGAGAGCGTGGTGTGGAGGTGAAGGTTTCTGACTCTGTGAGGGATTTGGAAGGTGTTGATGTGGTAGTGCTTACGGCGGCAAATGCGGATGAGGGTGAAGGTGGAGCTGTTTTAGAGGAGTTTGTTGGTAGAGGGGGAGGTGTTGTGGCTGTTCATGAGGGGGTGATGGCGGAGGACGAAGAATTTTTTCAGGCTGCTTTGGGTGGATCTTGGGTTAGGGGGGAGACTCGGCGCTCGACGGGAGAGATGGCGTTGTATTTTACGGATCGGGAGAATGAGATTACGGATTCTGTTTCTAATTTCGATATCGATGATGAGATTTTCTATGATATGAAGATTTCTTCAGAGGCACGAATTCTGGCTGCGGCGTATACTCCGAAGCCTAAGGAAGGGGAGGGAGAGGAGGGGAAGCCGATCAATATCTACGATATCCAGCCGCAGATGTGGATGTATGAGGGTGGGGGGCATCGGGCTTTCGTCTGTGTGCCGGGTAAGGATTTGGCGACGTTATCGCATTTTTCGATGGAGGTGATTTTGTTGCGGGGGATTGCGTGGGCAGGGGGCCGTGAGGTGGGAGAGCTTTTGGGAGAAGATAAGGGAGAGGAGCTGGCGGATGGGTTACGGTATCCGGTTGGGGGGCCGACGAGGCCGGAGGATGCGGGGGCAAAGATTGAGTTGCATCCGGAATTTGATCTAAATTTGGTGGCGGCGGAACCATTGATCAATAAGGCGCTAAATTTGGATTGGGATGAGAAGGGAAGGTTGTGGGTTTTGGAGTCGCCGGAGTATCCGAATGGTTTGAGGAAAGCGAATACGGAGGTGTGGAAGGAGATGGGCTCGGTGCGGCCGGGGGATTACGAGAGAGAGCCGCTGGACCGGGTAAGCATTTTATTCGACGATGATGGGGATGGACGGATGGACCGGAAGCAGGTTTTCGCGGATAAGTTAGAGTTGGCGACGAGTTTTGTATTTCATGAGAAAGGGATCATTGTTTCGGCAGCGCCGGATATTTGGTTTTTTGAAGATACAGATGGGGATGATGTATCGGACCGGCGGACGAAGTTGTATACGGGGCTGGGCACGCGGGATACGCATGCGGTGATTAACAATTTACGCTGGGGCTTGGATGGGTGGATTTATGCGACGCATGGTTATAGTGCGGGTGAGGTGGATGCGCTGGGGGATGAGAGTGATGGGCGGGTAAAAATCGGGTCAGGGGTAGTGAGGTTTAAGCCGGATGGGAGTGAGATTGAGATGTATTCTAGTAAGGGAGGGAATACTTGGGGGCTTTGTATGACATCAGACGGGCAGTGTTTTTGGACGCAGCCGACGAGTGGGACGGTGCTTTTTCATACGGTTTTGCCGGAGTATATTTTGGCAAAGGGGAAGGTTTCAGGGACGAGTGGGTTTCAAGGGATGATTACTGGGCAGAGCACGTTTCCGCTGATGACTTGGGAGCAGGCGGCGTATAAGCAGATTGATTTTGTAGGGTCTTATACGGCAGCATCTGGTTGTGCGATTTATGAGGGCGGTGCGTGGCCGGAGCGGTGGAACTATAGCTATTTTACAGGAGAGCCTACTATAAATCTTGTGAGTCATTATTTTGTGGAGCGGGATGGGGTTTCTTATCAGGCAATGAGGGAAGAGGGGCGTGAGGAGACTGAATTTATGCGGAGCAAGGATTTGTGGTTCCGGCCAGTGGAGACGCGGGTGGGGCCGGATGGGGCCTTGTATGTGATTGATTTTTACAATCAGGCGGTGATTCACAATGATACGCGTGGGCCGAAGCATGGACCGGCGAATGCGGCTGTGAGGCCGGATCGGGATCATTATTTTGGGCGTATTTGGCGGGTGCAGCATAAAGAGGCGAGGGAGATTGCTGTGCCTGAGATCGAAAAGGATATTGTGGGTTCGTTACAATCGGCGATACAGAGTGAGAATGCGCATACGCGGATGACAGCGATTCGCTTGATCCGTGAGATGGGAGAAAAAGAGGCTTTTGAGAATGGATCGGGTCCGATGCGGATTTATGAGGAATTGAGAGGAGTTGGTGGGGAGGTGCTTGTTGGGAAGTTTTTGGAGGCGGAGGATGACTGGAGTCGCTCGGCAGTGATTGCCGCTGCGGATGGGAGGGAACTGGAAGTTATTGAGATTGCTTTGAGGGACGAGCGAGTGGGGGAGCTTGTGGAACTTGTTGAGAATCTTTTGAGGGGTATGGAGCTGCAGAAAGCGGCGAAGAGTTTGCTAATGGATTTGGCAGGTGCGGGTGAGGAGGCGGCTGAGGTGAAGAGGGTGTTGCTGAAGGCGATAAGGGATGAAGCGGAGTTACAAATTGATTTTGATGCGGAATTGGGAGGGGCTTTTAGGAAACTATTGCAGGATGAAGAGACGTCGATTGAGGTGCTGCCGTTGGTAGTTTCGCAGGACAAAGAGGGTCTTCTGCGTGAGGATGTGGGGCATGAATTTGCTAGGCTTCAGGGGGTTTTAGCGAGTGACGACGCGCAAGTTGAGATGCGCTTGCGGGCTGGTGATGCGTTGGTGGGGCTGGCTGATGAAACGGGAATCGAGACGGTTTACGAGCTGATCTCGCGGGAAGGGGTGGATTTGGATTTTAAGAGGAATTTGGTTTCGGTGCTTGGTGACAATGGGCAGGCGGTTGGTTTGGCACAGAACTTTGGGGTGCTGGGGGAAGATTTGCGGGGGGCAGCGTTTGATGAGATTGTGAAAGATCCGATGGCAGCTTTGGGGCTTTTGGATGAGATAGAAAGTGGGCCGGTAGATCCAAAAACGATCGGGCCGGCGAATGTTGCGCGGCTGGTGGAGCATCCGGATGAGCGGGTTCATGCGAGGGCAGAGGAGCTGAGCGAAGTTTTGAATCCTGGGGCGAGAGAGCTGGAGAAGGTGTTGGCTGCCTTTTTACCGGAGATGCGTAAGAAGGGGAATGTAGAGAATGGCAGAAATATTTTCGCGGGTGCTTGCGCGATTTGCCATAAGTATGACGGGCACCCGAGTGCTGAGGTGGGGCCGGCGCTGACTGGGATGGGGAGTCACGAGGTGGAGGAGCTTTTGGTGCACATTGTGGACCCGAATCGAGAGGTGGATCCTACTTACTGGCAGTGGAACATTGAGCTGAATGAGGGGAAGACTCTGGCTGGTATCATCACAAGTGAAAATTCGAGTATGATCAGTCTGCGAAACCAAGGGGGGGAGGTTGAGATTGCGAAGAAAGACATTAGGAATCGAGTGAATACGAATCGTTCTCTGATGCCTGAGGGATTTGAGGGATTGGGGGCGGAAAACTTGCGCGATATCATTCAATATATGGCGGAGACGGATTCTGTTAAGGAAAAGGCTTTGGAAGATTTGCCAGCGGACTCGACTGAGGGGACAGGGCAGAGTTTTGAGGTGCGAGGTGATGAGGAGGTTCTACGTATCGCGATTGTGGGTGCGGGTTCTTCGCATCATTTCCCGCGAGACTTCTTGGTGGCTGATTCTAAGATTCTTGGGGAGTTAGAGGGTGTGGATGTAGCAGCTACGTTGAATTTGGAGGAGGCTCTGATGTTGTTGGGGGAGGCGGATGTTTTGGTTTTCTCTGGGAATCACGAGCAATGGGGGAGTGATGAGTTTCAGGGGGCGCTGAATGATTTCGCAGACGCTGGGAAGGGGATTGTGATCTTGCATGCTGCTACGTGGACGCATCCGTGGGAGGGTTATAACGAGCGATTTGTGAGAGGTGAGACGAAGAGCCACGGGCGTGGGGATGTGAAGGCAAGGGGTGAGGGGGAGGATGTCCATCCTTTGCTAGAGGGTGTGGCGGAACGGTTTGTGATCCAGGATGAGAGTTACCATTTTCGGTTTTTTGATGGTGAGGAGCAGACAGTGTTATTGAGAAACGAGCCGGATGGCAAAACGGAGGAGTCACATGCTGCTTTGTGGGTGGTGAAGGACGATTATACGAGGATTGTGGCTTATACACATGGGCATGATGATGTTTCACATGCGAATCCGAACTATCAGAGAATTTTGAAAAATGCGGTGCGATGGGTCGCGGGACGCACGGGAGATGAATGAAATCAATTTATGTTTACGACACCAGAATCAGCACCGAAGGAAAGCGCGGAAGGCCGCGATCATATATGGCATAGTAACCCGGGTTATACGCCGACGGAGGATTTATTAGTGGTGCATGTTAGCGTGCCACCGGGAGGAGGGCATGCTTTTCACAGGCATCCGAATAAGGAGGAGGTGATTTATGTAATTGAAGGAGAGGCTGAGCAATGGCTGGAGCAGGAGAAGCAGACGCTGGGAGCTGGGGCCTCGGTGTATGTGCCAAAAAGTGCGGTGCATGCTACTTTCAACAGGGGCGACAAGGACTTGAAGTTTATCGCCGTGATTACGCCTTGCTCGGCGGAGGGGCCGGTGCAGGAGGCGGTGGATCATTTGGAGCCTTGGAAGGGACTCCTTGAAGGGATGGCAGCGGATTAATCGTTGGCGCGGCCTTGGTATGAACCGTCTTCGGTTTTCACGTTGATGCGTTCACCTTGGTTGATGAACAGGGGGACGTTGACGTTGAGGCCCGTTTCCATGGTGGCCGGTTTATAGACATTGTTGGCGGAATCACCTTTTACGCCTTCGGAAGATTCTGCGACGGTCATGACCATGGTGAGAGGAAGCTCGATATCGACTACTAGGCCATCTGCGATGAGCAGGGTGTAGAGCTGGCCCTCGATGAGGTAGGATTTGACGCTCTCGATGAGGTCCTCATAAACGACCATGTCGTCGTAAGTTTCTGGGTGGAGGAAATGGTAGCCCTCGGTATCTTTGTAGGAATATTCGTGGCTAATTTTCTCGAGGTGAACGCCTTCGAGGGAGTCGTTTGAGGTAAGACGGAGGTTTGAGACTTTTTTAGAGGCAACGCTGCGGATGGACATCTGCACGTAGGAGGCCATGCGCGGAGGGGTTTTTAGCTCGTGATCGATTACGAGGCAGACCTCATTGTTGTGACGGACGGCGTGTCCCTTGCGAAGATTGATTACGTTGACGCTTGCCATAATATTGTGGCGCAGGGGGTAGGGGAGGTTGTTGAGGATGGCAAGCGAAATGCCGCAAGGGCGCTATTCATCAATTACCTCGCCGCCGTAGAAGCTTTTGATGTAGCCAAACTCTACGAGGGTGTCTTGCCATGGGGCAATGATTGCAGGATCTCTGAAGATTCTATTGGCACGGGCTAGCCATTCCTCCGCCTCTAGTAGGTCATCATCTTGGTAAGATAATGCAGCCTTTGCGTAGTAGTAGTAAGGAGAGTCATCTAGGTAGCCATATTTTTCAGCTTGGGCGATGACTTCTGCTTCCTTGTCGAGCTTGATATTGCAGAGGAAAATTTTGTATTCGATGAGGCGGGAGAGCGGTATTTGCTCGGCAGGGATGTCTTTGAGGAGGTCAGTAAAGAGGTCGTGTGCTTCTTGCCAATTTCTGGTGACGAATTTGGTTTCAGCGAGATTGAAGCGGATGCTGGTGTTTGTAGGATTGATCTCAAGGGCTTTTTTGAAGGCGGCTTCGGCTTTTTGGAAGGCGCGCATTTCTACAAAATTGGAGCCCCGGAGGTTGAGGATTTCTGAGGAATCTTCGAATACTTTTTCGGCTTCTTCGAGTGATTCGAGCGATTCGAAAATGCGCTTTTGCTGGAAGTAGCGGGTAGCCTCGGAAAGGTGTTCCATAAATTCTTTCCGCTTATCTTCTGAGAGGTTGAGGAAAGCTTTCTGGCTGGGAAGGAGTTCTACGACATCGGGATTGGCGGCTTGATCTTGAGCGTAGGAAGGAGTGGCAAGAGCTAGCAGTAGGAATAGGGGAAATGACTTCATGGGCGTTGGCTTTGCGAGATGTTTAGCGGGGGATGGTTGGGAGAGCAAGGCGAAGATTTTCTATAAGGAGACTATTGTAGGTTGTTGATTTCCTGTTCGATCCGATCTTCTTGGCCAGCTTCTGTGCGGATGAAGATTTCCTGGATGCCTTTTGCAGATTGGGTGACTGCTTTGAGGCCTCCGGAGGTGGGGCGCTGGACTTTGATTGAGCCGGTAGTGCTTTTCTGGCCGAGGGATTTTCCTCCATAGGAACGGCCAATGATGACGCCGATGACTCCCGGTAAGGCTTCTATGCGCTTAAGGACGGCGCGGCACTCTTTGGAGGTGGATTGATGGCGGCCGCGTGAGGGCATTTTCCTTAGGAAAGTAGGGTGGTGCGGGTGAAAAGCGGAAGGACCTCGATGCCCTTGGCTTCGATGGCTTGGCGACCGCCTTCCTCCCTATCGACGAGGACTAAGGCGAATTTAACGATGCCGCCTTCACGCTCGATCGCCTCAATGGCTTTGAGGGTGGAGCCGCCGGTAGTGATGACATCGTCGACCACGATGAGGTTCTGATTTTTTGTAAAATTGCCTTCGATTTGCTTGCCAGCGCCGTGGCCTTTGGGTTCTTTGCGGACGGTGAAGACTTGCAGTGCTTCTGTGGGATGGTGGCGGGCGGAGGCCATTCCGATGGCGAGGGAAATGGGATCTGCGCCAAGTGTCATGCCGCCGATAGCTTGGATTTCGAGGTGATCTGAGAGGATTTTTTCGCGGACAGTTTGCCAGCCGAGGTCTCCGATCATGATGGCACCGAAGGGGTCCATGGCGGTGACGCGGCAATCGATGTAGAGATCAGATTTTTTTCCGGATGCGAGGGTGAACTCGCCGGTGCGGACGGATTTTTTAAGTAGGAGTGTTTTGAGGTCGGCAGCGGTCTGTTGCATAGGTGGAGGATGGGTGAAACGGGAGGTCCGTCCACTCTGGAAGATGGTATTTCGTAATTTAAGCATCTCCAGCTTGCCAGCGCGGGTGGGCAGCCTAGGCTTCCTGGAACACACGATGAAGATTTGGTTGGACGGCAGTTTGGTAGAAGAAGGGGAAGCGAAGATATCTGTCTTCGATCATGGTTTGCTGTATGGTGACGGGATTTTTGAGGGGATACGGTTTTATAATGGGCGGGTTTTTCGTTTGGAAGAGCATGTGAGGCGTTTATTTGACTCAGCGAAGGCGATTTTGCTCAAAATGCCGTGGACTGCTGAGGAAATTTGCAAGTATACGTGTGAGACGGTTGCGGCGAATGGTTTGCGAGATGGTTATATCCGGCTGGTGGTGACGCGGGGGGCAGGGGAGCTGGGTTTGAACCCTTATTTATGCCCGAAGCCATCGATGTTTATTATAGCGTCTACGATTAAGCTGTATCCCGAAGAGCATTATCAGAAGGGCTTGGCGATTATTACGTGTGCGACGCGCAGGCCGGCTCCGGCGGCGCTGATGCCGCAGGTGAAGAGTTTAAATTATTTGAACAACATTATGGCAAAAGTGGAGGCCATTCAGGGTGGGGCTTTGGAGGCAGTAATGCTTAACGAGCAAGGAAATGTAGCGGAGTGCACGGGTGATAATTTATTTTTGGTGAAAAACGGTGAGATTCTCACGCCATTGATTTCTGATGGTGCGTTGGATGGGATTACACGGGCAGTGATTTTTGAGATTGCGGAGAAGCTTGGCATGCCGGTGTGTGAGCGCTCGCTGACGCGCTATGATATTTTCATCGCGGACGAATGTTTTTTGACTGGCACTGCAGCTGAGGTAATTCCGGTGGTTTCATTGGATTGCCGGGTGATAGGAGACGGTAAGCCGGGGTCAGTGACGAAGAAGTTTCTCGAGGAATTTCATGAATTAGCGATGAATACGGGGACACCGTTTGAGTGATATGCTAAACTGCTTGAAAGGATGAATTGCGATTACTGCGACAAGAAGGCTACTGTATTTCTCACTCAATTAAAGGATGGGGAGATGAAAAAGGTATGTCTGTGTGAGCAGTGCGCGGAGGAGCGCGGGGTGACTGATCCCACAGGGTTTTCGCTAGCTGATATGCTGTTAGGAAATTACCAGAAAGATGTGGGGGAGCCAGGAGAGAAGAAGAGTGTAGAGGTAGTGAATTTAGCGCAGGGGCAGCAGGTGTGTCCGCAGTGTGGCTTTGGCTTGAAGGATTTTGAGAAGGTGCGGCGGTTTGGCTGTGGGAAGTGCTATGAGACTTTTTTAGAGCAACTTCGGCCTATGCTGCGGGGAATGCATAAGGGGGAGAATCATACGGGAAAGGTGCCTGAAGGAGCGATGGAGACGCACTTCAAGAGCCAAAAACTAGAGGAGCTGCGGGTGGAACTGGAGGCGGCTATTGGGGCGGAGAATTATGAGAAGGCGGCAGATTTGCGGGATCAGATCCAGCATGCGAGTGAGGTGGGGGTGGGCGAATGATGCGTTTTTCTACTTTGGTGAAGCATCCAGCGGACTGGATGATGGGGGTGAGTCACGATGAGAGTGCGGTGATTACCTCGCGGATACGGCTGGCGAGGAATTTGCGGAATCATTCATTTCCGGGCTGGGCGAGGAAGAAGGAAAGGGCGGCAGCTTTGGAGGAGCTGAGACCTGCGGTGGAAGCTTTGCCGGTGATGAAAGATGGTTTTTCGAGGGAGTTGGGAGATCTCACCTCGGTTCAGAAGCAGGTTTTAGTGGAGCGGCATTTAATTTCGAGGGAGCATGCGGCAAGGAGTGACGGTTCTGGGGCGGTGATTGAGAGGCGGCAAAGTTACTCAATTATGTTGAATGAGGAGGATCATCTTCGTTTGCAGGCGATCCGGCCGGGACTGAGGCTGAAGGAGAGCTTCGACGCGCTTTCGGGGTTGGATTCTGAACTTGAGAAGAGCTTGGAGTACGCATTTCACCCGACTTTAGGATATTTAACGACTTGTCCGACGAATCTTGGGACCGGTTTGCGTGCTTCGGCGATGTTGCATTTGCCAGCTTTGGTGTTGAGTGATCAAGTGGGGCAGGTTTTGCAGGCAGTGAATAAGATAGGTCTCGCGGTAAGGGGTTTGTATGGGGAGGGGACAGAGTCGTTAGGGAATTTTTATCAGATATCGAATCAATCCACTTTGGGGGAAAGTGAGGAGGAGATCATTGAGAGGCTGGAGCGGGTGATCGCGCAGGTTTCCTCACATGAGATGAATGCGCGCGAAAAAATCTTAGAGGATGAGCCGGCCATGGTGGCGGATAAGATTGGCAGGGCTTATGGTGTTTTGCGGAACGCGCATATTATAGATTCGAAGGAGGCGCTGACGTATCTTTCCCTCTTGAGACTAGGAGGAAACTTGGAATTTTTCCCAAAAGAGAGCATCCGGATCTGCGATAGTTTGTTGATGGATATTCAGCAGGCGCATCTGCAGCTGCATGCGGGGACGAAGTTGTCTCCGGAGTCTCGCGACGTGATTCGGGCGGAAATCATGCGCTCTCGCTTGCAAACACTCGAATCCCCTCATATTCATATAAGTAAGAACGATACAGAAAGCGGTTTATCTGAAAACGACAACCCCGACAACGCATGAACAATTTTACTCCCAGAGCACAGCAAGTCCTCGCATTAGCCCGTAAGGAAGCCGACCGATTTAACCATGCCTATGTGGGCACAGAGCACTTATTACTGGGTTTGATCAAACTTGGGCAGGGTGTAGCAGTCAATGTTCTTGAGCGGATGGGGCTGGCGCTGGATGTGGTGCGCATGGAAGTGGAGAAAGAGGTGGGAAGTGGGCCGCCGCAGAAGTCTGCAGGAAATATTCCCTATACGCCGCGGGTGAAAAAAGTTCTGGCTTTAGCGAATAAGGAGGCAAAATCGCTGAATCATTCGTATGTGGGCACTGAGCATTTGCTGCTTGGCCTTTTGCGTGAGGGCGAAGGTGTCGCTGCGCGGGTGCTTAAGCGTCTGGACGTTGATATTCAGCGAACTCGCAATGAAATTTTGGCGGAAATCGATCCAAATTTCTCTCCTGAGAACATGGAAGATGGCGATGAGGATGACGACGGCACTGGTTTTGAAGATGAAAGTGGGTCTGGTGAGGAAGCTACAGCAGGTGGTGGCGAAGGTGGTGGAAAAACGAAAACACCTGCTCTCAAGGCGTTTGGGCGAGATCTGACAAAGCTAGCTACTGAGGGGACGCTCGATCCTGTGATTGGGCGCGAAGAGGAGATTGAACGGGTGATACAGATTTTGTGCCGCCGGACGAAGAATAACCCGGTGCTCATCGGTGAAGCCGGTGTGGGTAAGACAGCAATTGTCGAGGGTTTAGCGCAGGAGATTGTGACAGGTAATGTTCCCGAGCTGCTGCGAGACAAGAAAGTGATTACCCTTGATCTGGCGCTTATGGTGGCAGGAACGAAATACCGTGGGCAATTCGAGGAGCGGATCAAGGCCGTGATGGACGAGATTCGCAAGGTAAAGAACGTGATCCTGTTTATCGACGAGCTTCACACTATAGTAGGGGCTGGCTCTGCAGAAGGCGCGATGGATGCTTCTAATATTATCAAGCCAGCATTGAGCAGATCGGAGCTGCAGTGCGTCGGTGCGACGACTCTTAATGAGTATAGAAAATATATTGAGAAAGATTCGGCGTTGGAGCGCAGATTTCAGCAGGTAAAGGTGGAAGAGCCTTCTGTAGATGATGCAATTTTGATTCTGCAGGGATTGCAGGACAAATATGAAGCGCACCACAAAGCCAATTATACGCCGGAAGCGATCGAGGCTTCGGTAAAACTGACATCGAGGTATTTGACTGCTCGGTTTTTACCGGACAAGGCGATTGATGTGCTTGATGAGGCAGGGGCGAGGGCACGGATTGGGACGATGACACGCCCGCCGTCTATCAAAGAGGCTGAGGAAAAAATCGAAGAGATCAACCGCGAGAAAGTGTCTGCTATTTCAGAGCAAGACTTTGAGAAAGCGGCTGCGTTACGTGACGATGAGAAAAATGCTAAGCGCCAGTTAGAGGAGACTTTGAAGGAATGGCGTGCTTCATCTGAGGAGAAGATCGTTGTGGTAGATGATGACGATATCATGGCTGTCGTCTCGAAGTGGACCGGGGTGCCACTGCAGCGAATGGAACAAAAAGAGACCGAGAAACTGCTTAAGATGGAGGATGAGCTCAAGAACCGGGTTATTGGGCAAAACGAGGCGGTAATTGCAATCTCTAAGGCCTTGCGCAGGTCTAGGGCTGATTTGAAGGATCCTAGGAGGCCGATTGGGTCGTTTCTGTTTCTCGGGCCGACGGGTGTGGGAAAAACCTACCTAGCAAGGAACTTGGCGGATTTCATGTTTGGCGATCCTGAAGCGCTTATCCAGATCGACATGTCGGAATACATGGAAAAATTCACAGCCAGTCGGCTGATTGGTTCGCCCCCTGGCTATGTTGGTTACGAAGAAGGAGGACAGCTTTCGGAGGCAGTTCGCCGGAGGCCATATTCTGTGGTTCTGTTCGACGAGGTAGAGAAAGCCCACCCGGATGTGATGAATTTACTTCTGCAAATCCTTGAGGACGGTACTGTTACTGATTCATTGAGCCGGAAAATCGATTTTCGGAATACGATTATCATCATGACCTCGAACGTTGGTGCTTCGACAATTAAACGTCAGACGTCGCTTGGTTTCGGCGCCATGAGTGAGGACGAAAGCGATTTCGAGGGAATGAAGGAGAAAATCATGGAGGAAACGAAGCGCTATTTCAAACCAGAATTTCTCAACCGCTTGGATGATACTGTCGTCTTTCACATGTTGGAGAAAAAAGATCTCAATCAGATTGTGGAGCTCGAGGTCTCAAAACTTCTCGCTCGTCTAAAAGAGAAAGAAATCGAGCTTATACTGGCAGCTGAGGCGAAGGAATTACTTTCGGACAAAGGCTTTGACCCGAACTATGGTGCCAGACCTATGCGCCGGGCGGTGGAAAAATACCTTGAAGATCCCCTCGCCGAGGCCTTGCTACGGGGCACCGTCAAACCGGGGGATACTGTGGAGGTAACGCGTAAAGGTGACGCTGAGGAGCTCACTTTCGTTGCGCGTGATGACGATGGTGAGGCGAAGCAGGAAGAAGAAACTGTTAGTGCTGACTGAGTAGAGTCCGTTATGAAATTTACTGTTAATGCGGATTACGAAGAGAATAACGTAAATCCTATGAATCTAGTAGCTGGCCAAGAAGTTACGAGTGGACCAGCCGACAAGGCATGGCCGGGGTGGGTTTGGGTGTCCGACTCCGGCGGCCGAAATGGTTACGTCCCGGCGGAGCAACTAGAGCCTTTGGGAGAGGATCGTTGGGCAGCCATCGCGGATTTTGATTCATCTGTTCTCAAAGTTTCGAAGGGTGATGAGGTCCAGTCTTTGAAAGAGGTTCACGGTTGGCACTGGTGCCGAGGCAAGGGAGGAGCCGAAGGTTGGGTTGCAAATTATCTGCTGAAAGGTGGCAAGCAGGATTCCTGAGCTGGGAATCCAAAAACTTTTCGCTATGGCAACCTTATTAGTTCTAGCTGCTGGTATGGGAAGCCGGTATGGCGGGTTGAAGCAGTTAGATCAGATGGGACCATCTGGCGAAACTGTTCTGGACTACTCAGTGTATGATGCCATTAGAGGAGGTTTTGATCATGTTGTTTTCGTGATCAGGAAGGATTTTGCAGATGCCTTTCAAAGTGGTGTTGGCCAGCGCTTCGCGGATCGCATCAAAGTAGATTATGCCTATCAGGAATTGGATGATTTGCCGGGAGGTTTCGACTGCCCGTTGGGTCGAGAGAAACCATGGGGGACAACACATGCCATCCGAGCTGCTAGGCACCTCATCAAAGGACCATTTGCGGTAATCAACGCCGACGATTTTTATGGTAGAGATGCATATATCAGAGCTGGCGAGAAGCTGGGTAAGTTAGCGGAAGGTGAGGGGGGGCTGATTGCTTACCCATTGGGTAATACGTTGTCGGAGAATGGTTCTGTAAATCGAGGTATCTGTTCAGTATCTGACGAAAACTACTTAGTTTCTGTGGAGGAACATACAGAGATTCAATATGAAAAATCTGAGCTCTATGGTTTAAGTTCAAAAGGCAAAAGGACCATTCTCGATGGCTCGGCACTTGCTTCCATGAATCTTTGGTTGTTCCCGGGTGGATTTTTTGCGCTTTTGGAAACACAGTTTATAAGTTTTCTTGAGAAACGAATTACAGAAGAAAAGGCAGAATCATATATACCAACGGTTGTTGACTGTTTGATTCAGGAGGGGAGTTTCCGGTGTAGTGTTGTTCAGACGAGTGCGCAATGGTTCGGGGTGACTTATCCGGAAGATAAACTGCGAGTGAGAGAATCGATAATTCGTTTGATTGAAACTGGGCAGTATCCGAGGTCACTGAATCCCTAGGGGGCCGATGTTAAGTGAGCTTTACGTTGAAAAAGTCTCTGAAAACGTCTGTATGCACCTGACGTTTAAATTCAGGTAGCCATTTCAGTTCAAAATCCTCGGGATAAATCCATTTGTGATCGCCAAATTCCTGTGGTGACTGCACCACGTTTATCTCTGCAGCCGAAGCGCTTAGCCGGCATAAATAATAGGTTTGTTCTTGGCCGTGATTGCCATGCTTTTTCAGTTTCCTAGAGCGGATTGGCTCTGGGTAGAGGTATCGATATCCATCACGCTGATCTACGATCTTATAATCCTCTCGTTGTAAACCGATCTCTTCGACGACTTCACGATAGAGCGCTTCTTCATGAGACTCACCTTTATCGACACCGCCTTGAGGGAATTGCCAAGCACCCGGGACAGATATGCGCTCACAAATCAGCAGTTTTCCTTCCTGATTAAGTATTAGCGCAGCGACGTTTTCTCGGTAGGAGACCATAGCGAGAGATTGCGTTGTTCAAAAACGTGTTTCAAACCAAATATCAGGAAAGCCACTCTGGGAGCTAGCCAAGGACCTAGTTTGCAGTTCATAGTTCTCAGGTAATGAGATTTTTAAGAAACGTTTTATTTTTGTGTATTTTGGGGTTCGTTCCGCTCAGCGGGCAGGAGCCGCAAGACCAGAATGCGGACGATCAGAAGAAAGAAGCCCCTGCTGAGGATAAAAGTGGTTCGCCTAAGTTTTGGCAGGCAGAACTCCCTGGCGGTGAGTATATGGTAGCTTTAGATCAGATTTCATCGATCAGTAAGCATTCATACATCTTGGATGGAGCTTTAATCGTGAACGAAGTGACGATCGATACAACTGGCCAGGCGCTAGCTCGGTTTTACTATATCAAACCTATTACTTCTCAGGGTGCCACAGCATCTGCATCAGACGCTGTAGAACGAACTGCAGGTTTATTCGAGAGAACCGCTAGGTCACAGACTGGAGGTATCCAAGATATGGTTGTGAAAAAGTATCCAGTTACGACTCATGCGAAGACAATTGAGTATCGCCTGCTTTCAGATACGCAACTTGACGGCTTATATCAAAGCGCTAAAAAGGCATGGGAGGCAGGTAAGGGCAGGATTTTTATGGGCAGATAGCCCAGATGTTGTGTATGACAGGAAGTGAAATTCGGGGGATACTGGACAAGGCCCAAGTTCTGCCGAGTAAGCAACTTGGACAGAATTTCTTGGTTGATCAGGATGTAGCAAGATGGATTGTCGGACAACTTGACCTCACGGACCAAGATACAGTTGTAGAGGTAGGTCCTGGCACTGGGGCACTTACTGAACACGTAGTCGATATTGCGAAACAGGTCATCCTTATTGAGTTCGATTCCCGCCTTGCTAGGGAACTGCAAAGGCGCTACGAGCAACGTAGTAACGTGGAGGTGATCCATGCAGATGGCGCGAAGTTTGACAGAAGGAGCCTGTTCAAACACCGGCCAGTCAAATTTCTTGGTAATCTTCCATACTCTTCGGGAGGCGCGATAATGAAAAATTTGTTAAGTGCTCCTCATCCTTTTTGCCGCGGAGTGATCATGCTGCAAAAAGAGGTTATTGATCGTTTGGAAGCCGGACCGGGGACAAAAAACTACGGAATTCTGAGTCTTCGTATGCAGGTGAATTGGGAAATTTTACCTTTGAAAATCGTGCCTCCAGAAGCATTTTACCCGCGTCCGAGTATCGACTCTGGGGTGGCCGTGATTGTGCCTCGGAAGAGTCTTGAAGCTCAGGTTTTTGATAGGCGATTATTTGATGAATTGGTGCGCCGTGGTTTTGCGCAAAGGCGGAAGCAGTTAGGAAAGCAGCTTCCTAAAGACAAAGACTGGCAAATGATAGCTGGCGAGTTGAAAGTTTCTACCACAGCGAGAGGCGAAGAACTTACGCTACAGCAATGGATCGCTCTCACGATCCTTTATGATAACCATCCGCTAAAGGACCGACCTCAAGGAGCAAATGAAGTTTTTGATGTTGTAGATGAGGAGGATCAGCCAGTATCGACTGCGACACGGGCGGAAGTTCATGAGAAAGGTCTGATACATCGTGCAGTTCATGTATTTGTGACTAATAAGAATGGTGATCTCTGGCTTCAGAAGCGATCAATTCTCAAAGATATGAATCCAGGTCTTTGGGATTCAAGCGTTTCTGGACATTTGGACCAGGGAGAAACCTATAGAGCGGCAGCTGTGAGAGAAATATCAGAAGAAGTAGGCATTACCGATTCTATAGAAGGTGATTTAGAATTTCTAACAAAGGTATTGCCAAGTGAGCGGAATGGCTGGGAGCATGTGCATCTCTACTCCCTTCAATACAAAGGAGCTTTGCGTTTTCCTGCTTCGGAGATTGAAACTATGATGGCCTTTCCTATTAAGGAGCTGGATACATGGATAGAAGCTACACCTACTGATTTTTCTCCAGCGTTTGTAGAATTGTTCCGTTTGTTTCTAGAAAGGCGCGCAGAAACTTAAGGTTCTTTGAGAAGGTTTTCTAACATACCCAAAGTGACAGAAATTGTAATACTGAGAGATTCCTCGGATATGATCGATATGTTATCGCCACTTGTATGCCACCACGGCTTATTAGCGAAGTCACCAATGATATCTATCGTCGGTATACCTATCATGTTGAGTGGAAGGTGATCATCCATTATAGGCCCCGGAGCTGTGCCGAAGTAATTACTAACCTCTTGGTCTTCTGCGGTTTCGAACATCAGATTCGCTAATTTGGGTGGTGAATCGGATGGAATGCGGATTCGAAGATCTTCGTGGCCTATCATATCTAGTAGTATGCCGAATTCTGGTTTGTCGGGATTTCCCCGCATAACATTTGCATAGTAACGACTGCCATAAAGTCCATCAATAATCGTCATGTTCTCTTCAAAAGCTTCTTCTCCATCAAATAAGACGATTTCAAGCTGCTCTGCTTGCTGCAGTTTATGTTCGGTAAGGTGAACGGCGATTCTTACGACTGCAGCACAGGCAGAGGCAGCGTCATCAGCGCCGAGAAACACTTTGTCAGCGTAATACTTAGAATCGATATGGGCGCAGAGGATACCTTTGACTTTCCGGCTCCAAGGATCGGCATTATCCACAGGCAAGCGCGCACGAAGGTTTGAGAATTTGATTTTACCGAGAGGAGTATCGCGCTCAAATGTTTGGAACTGAACTTTCCAGCCTGCTTTGGTAAGTATTTTGCTTAGATGTTGTTGGACATTTGCAAGTCCCTTGCTACCGGGGGGGCGTGGGCCATAGGCAAGGATTTCTTCGGTAAGCTGTCGACTTTCTAGCCCAAGTTCGCTGGGGGATCGTTTATCGTTACTGAGTAAATAGATAGCGCCGAAGATGGCAAATAAGCTAAGTAGGGCTAAAAGCATCTTCATTTTCATCCCGAGAATCATGGTGGCAGATACGGGTGGAAGACAAGTCTCTTGGCGAAAGCCCTAGGTTGCAATTCGAGTATGAGAATCTTAGTATCTCGCGCATGAGAGCAGGAGCCCTATCAGATCCATTAGTAGAAACGTATCGCGAGGCATTTGTGACCAATCCGAGGCGGGCGGAACATCTTGCGGATGGGAAGGTTGCTTTGATGTGTATCGATGTGCAGTATTTAGATGCTGCAAAGGGGCATGGTCTGTTCAAAATACCAGAGAAAAGCGGTGTTTCGGTTGAGGGTCAGGCATATTATTTTGATCGGCTGGAGAAAATAGTTCTGCCCGGTATGAAGACTCTGCAAGACGCTTTCCGTAAGAATAAACTCGAAGTGATTCACTGCCGAATTTGTGCGATGACGCAGGATGGGCGAGACCGCGGAGCGGGGCATAGGCGGTTAAAGCTTCTTGCTTCACCGGGCAGTAAGGAGGCGGACTTTCTCGAAGAAGTGGCACCAGTAGGTGATGAGGTTGTCTTTAATAAAACGGCCAGCGGAGTGTTTTCGAGCACAAACATTCACTATGTCTTGGCCAATATGGGTATCAAATAGCTTTACTTAAGCGGGGTTTATACAAATGAATGTGTTGAAACAACAGCGCGGGACGCCTGTGATTTAGGATACTTTGTGTCGGTTGTTGATGATGCCTGCGCCACCGTCACGAGCAAACTGCACGAGGCCTCCCTTGACACTTTGCGAGACAGATATGCCAGAGTGAGCACTGTCGAGGAGGTTCTAGAGGAGTTGCAAACGATTGGCAAATTCAAGGCGGCCGATGCGGCTCTTGCTGCCGGGCTTTAGCGACGCCTCACGATAAGAAGTAAACCGGCACCACCGACAAGTGTTAGGACGGAGTGTTCAGGTACAATTTGCCAGCCGATGTCTTGGAGAACAGCTAGGTCAAGGTTTGTGTAAGTTCGCTTGCTCTCGCCTCTGGCTAGGCCGGTGTTCATGATCGAATTGATGGATGAATCAATATGTGATAGGCTGTCCCCTTCAGCAAAGTTAGGAGGGGCGAAGAGCTTTACGGGCTCATTCCCGTTGGCAGCAATGGCATTGGAGCCACCAAAAAAGAGATCACCATTTCGAAGGTCACTCGCAGTTCCTACAAATGATGCGCCCATAGTATTCGACATGATTCGGGTGCCATCTCGTCTCTGTATAAACGTGTCATAGATGCCGTAAACCCCGGGATTACCTCCACTTATTAAGCTCGTGCCATCACCTGTGATGAGAGATATGTAACCCATAGCATGCGTAAGTTCATGAAGGGCAACGGTGAATAAATCGAATTGTGCACTTGTAGTAACATTTAGGCCGTTATTCCAATTGTAGCCGAAATCAAAGACAGCACTTCCATCGTCAGATGATGTAGCAGGGTCAAAGCCGGTGGTAGCATGATCGAATAGAAGTCCATTTGCGAAGCGGTTAGGGCTATCGAAGAATAGCGTGCCGGCGGATGCTAATGAGCCAGTCCCGTCAGTTTCGGATCTTCTAAATGTGTATTCAACATTACCTAATCCTTGCACCTGACTCGAAATGTAATCTGTTACTGCGCCTAGAGTGTTTCGCCTTTCCTGACCCGAAACTGGATCATCAAAACCGACTCCACTATTTTGTGTTACATCGTTAAAATTCAAGTTCCACGTGATGGCTGCCCTGAGGGTGGGAGTTGTATAGAAAAAGATGCCGAGTAAGAAGTAGGGTTTCATCATGAGACTTTGTGTTGCTTAGATATGCCCAGTCATCTCCAAACGGTTGGCGGGATTATATGGCTGCTCAGGATACGTTCGGCAGACTCGACGGACAAGGAAATAGAGGAGGATACTAAGAATGCGAGGTGTTACAGCAGCAACAGCTACGATTCTTTCGCTGTCACATGATGCATATGCACCTCGCTTTGCGGATAGGGAATGGTGATATTAGCCTTATCGAACTCTTGTTTTACTCTTTTCGTGATTTCCCAGTAAACGGTCCATACATCAGACGTTTTTACCCATGGACGGCAGATAAAGTTTACTGATGAATCAGCCAGCTCGTGAAGGTGGATAGATGGTGCCGGTATCTCAAGTATCAGTTCGTTTTCTGATACAATTCTTTCCAAGATACTCTGCGCTACCTCGACATCATCGTCATAGCCTATGCCGAAGACCATATCAACTCTACGGGTGGGCATACCAGTGATGTTAGTAATCGTCTCGCCCCAGACTTTTTTGTTGGGAACGAGGACTTTCTTGTTATCAAAGGTGCGTATAGTAGTTGATACGAGGCTCACACTATCGACAGATCCCGCTACGTCTCCCAACTCAACTGCATCACCCACGTCGAACGGACGATATATCAAAAGCATGACGCCAGCCGCAAAATTACTAAGAGTGTCTTGCAAGGCGAATGCCATAATAAATGCACCGCCTCCTATAAGAGCCAGTGCTGCGCCCACGTTTATCCCAAGACTTGCCAGTGCTACAATTAGACCTATGAGAAGCACAACGCGATGGCTTATCTTATTGATAAATACCTTCATTAGGCCCGATATGTGCGATTGTTTGTCTAATGCCTTTCTTAGAAAGCGGCTTAACAGCGAGGCTAGGATCCAGAACCCCACTAAGATACAAATAAACTTGATTAGGTTTAGGCCTACCTCAATCCCGCCTTCGGGTGATGTTAGCCAAGCCTTGAAAAGTCTGAAGCTTTGTCTCGACATCATTAGAAGCAGCTTTGAGGCCCCCGATTGCTCCTAGATATTTCCTTAAGGATTGTGTATCACCGCCTTTCATGTCCAAACTATCAGCAACGATGCGCGTGCGTTCGATGAGTGCTGAACGTTCTTCACGTAAGTTGACTAAATTGGTCCTAACCTCCTCGGTTTTGGTGCCACTCTTCAAGGCTTCGATTTCTAGTGCAGCGATTTCTTCGGAAACATCTTGAACGGCCTTTTGCCATTTGCCCACATAGTCCTCAAGAGTAGACTTTGTTAATGGTGCGACTGCATAGTTGAGAATTTCCCGGTCTGTTTCGGCATCGATTTCGATTTCAGAAATTACTTGTGCCGTTGCGAAGACGGCTACGAAGAGATATATACAGCACAGTAGAAAGCAATTCCGCATGGGCTGTAGCCTGCATAGGCTCGCAGTGCGGTCAAGGGCAGACAAGATTGTTGTTGGTTCGGCTCGCAAGTAAGGTGAATGGCTGATATGCCCCACTAGGAAAATGAGCGAGTGGACTGAGAAAACGTTACCAGATTGGATGCGAGCGCGACTCACGGACAATCAGCGTTTTCTTGTTCTTTGTGTTTTAGCAGGGTTCTTGTGTGGCCTGACGGCTGTAGCTTTTCATTTTTCGATCCATCATCTTTTCGAGTGGTTATGGCATCAGGCAGAAGGTCGTGATCCCATTTGGTTTTGCACAATTCTTATTGCGGCGCCGACGTTTGCCGGTTTGTTGGTTGGGTTATCCGTATATCATTTCGCCCCTGAAGCTGCAGGCAGCGGTATTCCGCAAACCAAGGCAGCCTACTATAACCGTGGTGGAAAAATTTCGGGGCACGTGGGCTTTTTCCGTTTTGTTTTGGGTTCGTTATACGTTGGCTTAGGCAATAGCTTGGGCCGGGAAGGTCCTACAGTGCATGTGAGTGCTGCGATTTCATCTCGCATTGGGCGCTGGGCTTTTAAAGATCCTGTAAGGGTGCAATCGATGCTTCCCGTAGGTATGGCGGCGGGGATCGCTGCGGCATTTAATGCGCCATTATCCGCTCTGACTTTTGTGTTTGAGGAGTTACTGGATAATTTTTCGATGAAAGCCATGGGTGGTATGGTGATTGCAGTAGTTATTGCAGCAGCAGTTTCACGGAGTATTTTAGGTGAAGATCCAGTGCTCACTACCGTGATTACGGAAGATTACAAAACCTCTGCATGGATGCTAGTAGCCCTCCCGATGGGTGTGGCCGCAGGGTTGATTGGCCATTTATTTGTGTCTTCCACATTAAGTCTGAGAAAATGGTTTAAAACGCGCACAATGCTGCCGGTGTGGATCAACCCGGCGGCAGGTGGACTATCTTGTGGAATCTTAGGTATAACTGCCTATTACCTTACCGGCCACTTCGGTGAGGCACAGAACTCTGTGTTCAGTATAGGTTATGGTTCTTTAGAACTCGCCTTTGAGAATAAACTATCAGTCGAAGTTATAGCTATATTGCTCGTTGCAAAGTTTATCGCAGTAGTCATCAATTATGCCTCAGGAGGCTCTGGGGGTATATTTTCACCGACTTTATTTCTTGGTGGTATGGTAGGAGCACTCATGGGGGTGGGGCTTGCTGATTTGCAGCACTTAGGTGGATGGTTATATGCTTTTCCCGGCGATTCTCGTGTGATTGGTGGCTGTGTGCTGATCGGTATGGGCGCGATGTTTGCTGCCGTAGTACGCTGCCGCTTTACATCACTCATTATCATTTTTGAGATGACAGGAAATTATTCTCTAATCCTGCCTTTAATGGCCGGCAATATGATAGCTTTCGAGATAGCAAAAAGACTCTCGCCGATGAGCATTTATAGTTCACTTCTTTTGCAAGATGGCATCACCTTGCGTAAGCTCCCGGCCTATAGGGGTGCACAGGATTATCGGAAACTCCCTGTGAAATCTATTATGACGCATCAGGTGATTTCTATCCCCGAAACTATCACTGCCGCATCGGCTATCGAGATGATAGAGAGGGAAGCAGTAGGATTCAGGGCCTACCCGGTGATCGATGAAAGAGAAGGAGTGACTGGTGTGATCACCCTTCATGAACTGGAGGCGGCCAATAAAGCACAAACTGTTGTAGATTTATGCGCTGGCAAAGCGCTGCTGGCGGTAGGCTTAGATTGCTCGATTCGGGATGCTGCCAACCAGATGATTGCTAAAAATTTTCAGCAAGTTCCAGTAGTGAGCGGCGAGGGATCTGGCAAACTTCTGGGTTGGCTAACACTGAATGATATTGCCCGACAGCAGAATGCGATTGAGTCGTGAAATTATGGGCTTTAGGTTGCACATACTGCCGTAATTTGTCATAGTAACGTTATGCAAAGTGAAAGAGTTTTATATGTGAAGAGCGGTTGTCCTTGGTGTGTTGAGGTGGAGAACTATCTTGATAAAGAAGGCATAGAAGTGCGTAAGGTTGTTGTTTCAGGAGACAAGGCAGCGATGGATGAAATGGTGGAGCTTTCGGGCCAAAGCAAGGCCCCAACCTTGAACTGGGAAGGTAAGATTCTTCCCGACTTTGGTGTGGATGAACTGGTTCCTTTCCTCGAGGGGAAGATTTAGCTTTTTAAAAGTTACCTAGCTTAATCGCGGACCAATTCTCCTTCGCTGCTGGCGATAATTACAGCAGCGCAGGAGTCTGAGAATACATTCACAGCTGTCCGGCTCATATCCAAAATCCGGTCAACAGAGAGTAAGGCCACAACGGCAGTGTCGGCGTCGGGGATTCCAGAATTTTTCAAGATTAGTAGGATCGCTACGAGACTTGCAGAGGGTATTCCAGCTACTCCCACGCTGGTAAGGAGAGCGGCTGCTATGACGAAAAACTGTGCTCCAATGCCCATTTGAATGCCCATCACCTGAGCGACGAAGAGAACGGCAACGCATTCGTAAAGGGCTGTGCCATCCATATTTACCGTCGCCCCGAGGGGTAGGGTAAAGCTGGCGACTCGCTTCGATGCACCTGCTTGATCCTGAACTGCCCGCATTGTTACAGGTAGCGTTGCGGAAGACGAAGCAGTGGAAAATGCTAATAAAATAGCAGGCCGCATAGCTTTAAAATGGGCGAGTGGACTTGTTTTTCCAATAAATTTTACGGCGAGTGGAAGAACTACAAATAGGTGCAAACCCAAAGCTAAGAGGACGGCGAAAAAGTATTTACCAAGCTGCGCAAACAGGTCCGCTCCGGTTTCATAAACAACAGGTAAAATAAGTGCATAAACGCCGAAGGGAGCCAATGCCATAATCCAACGGGTAACCACGATCATTGCCTCATTCGCCGCTCCAAAAAAGTTCCTGACGCTATCGCCCGCGTCGCCAGGCAGCTGAGTAGCCGCGATTGCGAAAAGAATGCTGAAGACGATAACGCCCAGCATCTGGCCATTATCGCTCGCTGCACCAATGACGTTTTCCGGGATCATTGCGGTGAAAATTCCTAGGAAGTCCTTTCCTTCGCGTTCTCCCGCTACTTCCACGGTTTTTTTATTAACGTCGTCGGCAGTAGCTTCCTTTTGGGCAAACGCAGCACGGATCGCCTCGTTCGGCTGTCCGTCGACAAGTCCAGGTTGCACCACATTGACCACCAACAGTCCTATCGTGATCGCCACAAAGCTTGAGCAAAGGTAGAAGCTTACCGTTTTTAGCCCTAACCTTCCAAATCCTTCCACGCCTTTCATGCCGGTGATTCCAGAAATTACCGCCGTCACAATCAAAGGAACGATGATCATTTTTAAGCCGCGCATGAAAAGATCGCCGATAAAGCGACAAGTAGCGAGCGCCCCAGCTATAAATTTTCCTCCTAAAGCATCGGGTTCTACATCGCCGTAAAGCCCCCGCAAGGCCAAAGCCGTTAACGTCGCCAGAACGAGGGCGATCAAAATATGCCAGTGGCCGGAAATGCGTTTCATAGAGATAGGCAAGCGGACTCAGCCATGAAAGGAAAGCAAGCATTCGCTCTGACTTATTTCGGAAATCTAAACTATTTTTAAAATTTCAGTCACCTCGTGTGAATTCATTATATTTGGAAATCTTTTTACCCCCCCAATACCTACTTCCGAAGTGCCTCGGCGAGCCTTTCAGGCCTTGCACTCAAATGTATTTCACATTGTAACTACAAAACAAAAACTACCATATGTGGTATTGTGAATAATTTGTGTATACTACATCTCCTAAAATCGAATTGACCGGGCACCCTATTTGGAGGCACATTTGTCAAAGCGAACACTGGCCAGACGGCTTGTGTTTCGTGTCACGAAAACGTCTCCCAGATCCTATTGCCACCATGTCAAATACTACCACCGTTACCCTAGGAAGCCGCACTTTTGTCCTCGATAAAGCGAAAGCGGAACTCGCCTTCAACTCGAAGAAGGTGATCAACGGGAAGGACACCATGTTCTTCAATATCCTCCCCCTGAAATACCAGTGGGCCTATGATCTTTATAAGACCATGAAGAACAATCATTGGGAGCCTGAGGACATTTCCATGCAGAAGGACGTGGAGCAGTGGCGTTCCAATGAAATCTCCGACGTAGAGCGGTGGATCATTAAGATGGGTATTGGTTATTTCTCGGCCGCTGAGGGCATCGTGGGCGACAACGTCCTTCACGTCGTCCGTGAGGTCGTCACCGCACCTGAGCTGAAACTCGTGCTCGGCCGGCACGCGCACGAGGAGAACATCCACGCAGACAGCCTTGTTTACATGATTTCTTCCATTGGACTCAATCCACATGAGTGCGAAGCCATGTTCGAAGACGTCCCGACAATCACTGCGAAAAATAATTTCGTCGTTTCCAATAGTAAGGCACTCCGCCGCGATATCGACCTTACAGTTACTGAAAACAAGCAAGCACTCGCGAAAAACATTTTCATGTTCGGCCAAATTATGGAGGGCACTCAGTTTTACGGACTCTTTGGGATGATCCTCTCCCTTTACCGCCAGAATAAATTTCCCGGCATCGGTCAAATGTTCCGTTACACCCTCCGCGACGAGTCAAATCACATTGAGGTCTTCCGCAACCTTCTTATGGATCTTGTTGAGGAAAACCAAGATATCTGGACAGAGGAATTTCGCGAAGATCTCCGCCAAACAATGGCGGAAGGTGTTCGCCTCGAGAAAGCCTTCATTCGCGATTGCCTCCCAATTTCCGGCCTAGGTCTGAATTCCGCCGATTTTGAAACGTATATCGACTACATCGCAGATCGTCGCTTGACCTCCTGTGGCTTGGCGCCACTCAACGAATCCGTCTCCAATCCGTTCCCATGGCTTGCTGAAATGATGGACATCAAGAAGGAACAAAACTTCTTCGAAGGACGAGTCACTGAATATCAAAAATCCGCCGCCCTTGCTGCGGTAGACGATGATGAGCTCTAGTCCGGCGCAGCCGCAAGTTTGGTAGTTGGAAGTGTCCAGTTTTCAGGGAAGAAATTATGATGACAACGTTTGAAGATCTTGAAGTGTGGAAGCGTGGGTGCCAACTCGTCGTGAACCTGTGCGTCGCGATCAGCGGCTCCCGCGATTACGCTCTCAAGGATCAGATGCAGCGTAGTGCCATTTTAGTTCCGTCCAATATCGCCGAAGGCGCCGAACGCGACAGTGAAGGCGACTTCAGCCGTTTCCTCCGCATCAGCAAAGTTTCCTGCGGTGAACTTAGAACCCAGCTCTATATAAGCGAACGAATTTCAAAAGAACTGGGCAAGCCGTCCCTCAACGGCGCCAAAGGGATGATCAACGAAACCCGGGAAATCTCCGCCATGCTTCAGGGCCTCGTAAAATCCATCTAGTCCCGCTCCACCAAAAAGTAGCCGCACAAATTCTCTTTCCTGAGAACTGAACACTGAAAACTAGCAAACTCTCCACCGCTTCCTCGCCACTCTCGTCCGCCCCACCCCATCCGCCCGCACCACAAAAAAAACACCGCCCCGCAAATATCATGTATCGCTCCTTGAACCTCGCCGAAGACAACATCCTCAAACAAGTCATCTCAGATCGCTTCGCACTCGCAGCTTCTGATCGTCAATACGATTGGCGTGAGTCGATTTCTGATGAAAACCGTAAGCCAATGATGGATATTATGGTGACGCGGGGTGAAAAGGAATCGCAGTTTTCACTCGAAGACGTGGCGGATGCCATAGGCAACAGTCTGGCTGATTTACTCATCGCCCGCTCTGAAGACGAAACATCGATTTTCTCTGACGTAAATCGGAAGTTCGTTTCCCAAGTCGCAAATGCTGTCGCTATCCAACTTTCCAAAGCCATTGATGAAGGTGATCGACTTCGCCTTACTGAATCCGATCTCTACCTTCTCATCGAAAAGGCCCTTCTCGAGAATGAAGCCTATGACGTTGCTAAATCACTCGCTTTTCGCCGTTCCCTAGAGAAGACAGGTGAGGTAGATACCGAGTCTGGCCCGCAATCTCTTCCTGTCCGCCTCATCCGTAGAAATGGCAACGTCGTGCCGTGGTCGGAGACGAAGATCGAAATCGCCGTGCGGAAAGCATTTCTCACCATTCATGAGAATCCAGAACCCGCGGTAGAAATCGCCAAAGCAGTCACGGAAAGCGTTCGGCGTGGCGATCAATGCTTTGTCCACATCGAGGACGTGCAGGACCTAGTCCAAGAAGAACTCATGCGCCAAGGGCATTTCAAAGCTGCCCAGCATTACATTCTATACCGTGCGGAACGTAGCCGCCAGCGCACAGAGCAGGAGGAAACTGCCACGGAGGAGCTATCGCAGGACTCTATGATCGTCGTCACAATGGAGACTGGCGAATCGAATTTCTGGGACGGAATGGAGCTGAAAAAGCGTATTCAATTTGCCTCCATTGGCTTAGAGCTCAATCTCACCGAAGATGAAATCGAACGCGAGCTTCGCCGTTCTGTAGGCGCGGAAATCACCGCAGTTGATCTAAAGAAAACGATCATTCTCAATTCAAAAACGTTGATTGAGAAAGATGCAGATTTTGCCAAATTTGCCGCTCGTATCTTGCTTTCCTATATCTATGAGGAAGTTCTAGATTGGAACATTCTTACCGACGGAGTTGCTAAGTTGAAAGAAGCTCACAAAGTCGGTTTCCGCAAATATTTGAAGCACGGTGTGACGATCAAACGTCTAAATCCCGAACTGCTGAAAAAGTATAAACTCAGCACGCTTGCTAACGCCTTCGATCCCACTTCAGATCTCGATTTCGACTACCTAGGGATTCAAACACTCTACGATCGCTACCTCATTGTCGATAAAACAAGCGACAAGCACCGCCGCATCGAGACCCCGCAGTTCTTCTGGATGCGCGTTTCCATGGGACTCTTCAAGAACGAAGAAACCAAACGAGACGAGTGGGCCATCCGCCTATACAATCTCTACAAAGGCCGCCGTTTCTGCTCATCCACGCCCACCCTGTTTAATAGCGGAACGCTGCACTCCCAGCTCTCCTCATGCTACCTTTACAAAGTGGACGACTCTATTGAATCCATCATGCAGCGGGGTATTGCGGAAAATGCATATCTTTCTAAATGGGCAGGTGGCCTCGGTGGCTCGTGGACAGCCGTCCGTGGCACTGGCGGCTACATTCAAGGCACCAACGGGGAATCACAGGGCATCATCCCGTTCCTAAAATTACATAACGATCAGCTACTTGCTGTCAATCAAGGCGGGAAACGCAAAGGCTCTGGCTGTGCATACCTTGAAACATGGCACAACGACATCGAGGATTTCCTCGAACTCCGCAAAAACACGGGTGACGACCGCCGCCGCTGCCATGACATGAACACAGCCAATTGGATTCCCGATCTCTTCATGAAACGCATGGAAGCACGGGAAAACTGGACTCTTTTCCGCGCCAATCAAACACCTGATCTCCACGATCTCTACGGCAAAGCATTTGAAACCCGCTACGAGCAATACGAAACTCAAGCTGCCGAAGGGAAAATTTGGTCGCGCACCTTACCTGCCATCGAACTATGGAAGGGTATGCTAAAAATGATTTTTGAGACCGGTCATCCATGGATCACTTTCAAAGACCCGTGCAATCTCCGCTCCCCACAAGACCACTGCGGCGTGATACACTCGAGCAACCTCTGCACAGAAATCACCTTGAATACATCAGAAGGAAGAAACCGCAGTCTGTAACCTCGGCTCCGTAGTTCTCGATTCTCATATCAATTCCGATGGTGCCCTTGATCATGAAATGCTTAAGGAGACAATTACCGTCGCCATCCGTGCCTTGGACAACGTCATCGATATCAATTTCTACCCCACGGAAGCTGCGAAAACCGCCAACTCCCGCCACCGCCCCATCGGACTCGGCGTCATGGGCCTACAAAATGCCTTATATAAGCGGGATCTCGCATTCGCCTCAGACGCAGCCGTCGAATTTAACGATGAGATGATGGAAGCCATCGCCTACTACGCTTATAGTGCTTCATCTGACCTCGCTGCCGAAGTCGGCACCTACTCCAGCTATCAAGGTAGCAAATGGAGCAGGGGTCTTCTTCCACAAGACACCGTTGATATACTCGAAACGGAACGTGAGCGAAAAATCGATGTCCCTCGTGGCGGAAAAATGGATTGGTCTGTCGTCCGCGAGAAAATTGCCAAGCACGGCATGCGGAACTCAAACGTCCTCGCCATCGCCCCTACGGCTACTATTAGCAACATCATGGGCACCACACCATGCATCGAGCCAAACTATAAAAACTTATATGTGAAATCAAATATATCGGGGGAATTTACGATACTAAACACCGAGCTCGTCCGAGATCTTAAGAAAGTAAACCTATGGTCGCCCGCTATGGTAGATCAGTTGAAATACTTCGATGGTGAACTTGATGACATAGAAGACATTCCTGAAGCTATTAAACAGAAGCACAAAACCGTTTTTGGCATAGGACATGAATATATAGTCGATGCTGCAGCTCGCCGCCAAAAGTGGATTGATCAATCACAATCAGTGAACCTCTTCTTAGCCACCCCGGACCTAAAAACACTCAGTCACATGTATCGCAGAGCATGGGACAAAGGCCTAAAAACCACCTACTACCTCCGCACCCTACAAGCTAGCAACACCGAGAAATCATCCATCGATGTCAAGAAAGCCCAACGCGGCTTCATGGCCACCCAAACTGCCGCCACCGCAGCAGCCGCCACCCCAAAACCGGAATACACCGAGACTCAGAAAAACGCCTGCTCGATTGATGCAATGCTGAATGGGGGAGAATGTGAGGCGTGTCAGTAACTCATATGAAATCGTGATATCGTGTGGAACATCTGTTTAAGATATTAGATGAGTTTTAGCTTAAGTCGTCTGACATTATATGCGCTTATCAGCGCACTTGAAGAGGATCTCAGGAGAATTATTGTCGAAAATGTTCCGATTAGCCAAGATTCGACAAAGGTCTTTGGGCAAGAACTGTTTGATACGTCAATGAAGAGATTGGCGTCGGAGAACGGAAGGAATTCATACGTCGAAAGCTATTCAGACCTCATTGACTATATCGATTTTCCCGATGCCTTCAAAGTTATTCAGAGAAACAAATCCTTTCTCGGTGACGGAGATCGTGAAAAATTCACGAAGTTTATTCCTTCCCTCGAAAAACTTGTACCTGTCAGAAACAGAGTTTCCCACAGTCGTCCGCTTCACTTTGAGGATCTACCACTGTGTCTTGATATAGTTGACAAAATTAGGAAGGAAACAGGTTTCGACTTTAAGAGTCTCGCTGAGATTGAAAAAAAAATCGCTTCTAACCCAGGATGGGTTCTCGAATTAAACGTACCGCCAGCGCCGAAGGATCAGATATCTCATAATCTGCCTGTTCCAGACTTTGACGAAACTGGGTTCATGGGGCGTAAGGAGCATCTAACTTCGCTGCGAAAAATGCTCAAAGGGCCTTATCCGGTAATCTCAATTATCGGTGAGGGGGGACTTGGTAAAAGTGCGCTAGCTCTGAAGATTGCGTATGATCTTTTGGATTCAGAAGGAATTCGAATTTGATGCAATTGTTTGGAGTTCGGCAAAAACAAATACCGTAACTGCTCAGGGAATTAAAGAGATTCGAGATGCAGTCACTGACTCATTGGGTATGTTCAGAAATATATCTGCTGAGCTGGGAGCAACTACAAACAAGGATGATCAGGTAGCTGAAATTCTAGAATATTTGGAGGAATTTAATATTCTCCTTATATTGGATAATTTAGAGACAGTCATCGATACAACTCTGAAGGATTTCTTTGATCGCTTGCCAGCTGGTAGCAAGGTGATGACCACGTCACGTATTGGATTAGGCGAGTTTGAACGTAGGTTAAATCTTACGCCGATGACGAACGCAGAGGGAGCCAAATTACTCAGAGCAGTCAGCAGAGTTAGGGGAATAATGGTATTAGCGGAAGCTCAACAAAAGAGGCTGAATGAATTTTCGAACAAATTGAAGAATAATCCTGGGTTCATAAAATGGTTTGTTGCTTCGGTTCAGGCCGGAGTGAGACCCGAGATGGCTCTCCAAAATACTTCCGTTTTCTTGAATTTTTGCCTCGAAAATGTATATGGATATATAAAATCAGAAGGTAGAAAAATCTTGGATGTTATGCAGGCGGTGTCGAGACCGCTAAGTATTCCCGAAATGTCATACATATCGGCTCTGGAGCCAATTCGGCTACAGTCCGCAATTCATCAGCTGTTGCAGACGAACATGTTGAATATGAATACGTTTGGAGATGATAATTCCTCAGAATCGAGGTATGGTTTATCCGAGCTAGCGAGGGCGTATTTAGTCAAAAAGCATTCTGTTGGTCACAAAGATTATCAGCGATTTAAAGAAAAAGAACGCGAGATAATTAAAATGCACGGGCAAATTATCGGAGGATTCAGCACTGATCCAAATTCAAACTTCAGAATTTCAGTGCGCAACAAGAGTGATACAGTCATTGCTAGCTATTTGAAGAGAGCCTTAGATTTGGCTAAGAAACTGGATCAAGATGGAGCACTAGAACTAGTTGAGAAGGCCAAAGAATTGAGCCCAGGTTTTTACGAAGTTCATCGGGTTGATGCATGGGTCAACGTCAAGTTTGGAAATATCTTGGCTGCGAAGACAGCTTATGAAGCTGCTTACGAACTCGCCGACGACGACGTTAACTTAATTATTTGGTATGCTGGGTTTCTGTTTCGCAACGAGAATGAAGCTGAAAGATCACTTGAGTTACTTAATAAAGCTTTAGAGATTTCCCCTGAAAACCTCCAAGTAAAGTTAGAAAGGTGCCGTATCTTAGGACATTTTGAGGACTTTGATACAGCCCGTCATGAACTTGTTCTAAATAAGCCCTTAGTTTCTAACGGAGGGACGCGATTGAAGCGAATATTCTGGGATCTTCTGATGCAAGTCTCAGATAGAAAAGCTGAGAGATGTCGTTCGACGTCCGACTATGAAGGGATCCTCGATGCGGTAGACGAATACCTATTGGACCTTGAAGGTATGCCCCGAGACTGCATCGATTTTCGACAGACTAAGCGTTTGAACTCACTTTTAAATACGCTCAAAGTGGCTGCTCAACATTTGTTCGATAGCGCCCTCTCTGATCGGTGTGCTGAATTGCTCGACAAGGTTCAAACTGAAATGGAATACGTCAACGGCGGAAGTAGGCGTGCCCTCCGTGACGATGAGGCTGATGAATCGACAGTTTATGAAGGAACCGTAGTCACGTTAGATAAACATTTTGGTTTTGTGAGCTCTCGAAAATTTGACGAAAATGTGTATTTCCGAAGGTCTCAATTCGAATATGCTGAAAATATTCGGCTAAAAAGTTCCGATAGAATCCAGTTTCAGGTTGGTTACAACGATTCTGGTCGGTGTGCAGTGAATTGTAGGAGAATTCAATGAAATCGTCAGTAGTGTCAGCTGCGTTGTCTAAACGGGTATGAACCGACCACATAGGTAACAAAAAAACCGAGGACATCGTAAATGGGGTCAGTCCCCGCTAATTAACATTTCTGCTTTCCTGTCCTCTCTCTCCTCGCTAGAACAGAGGGATGGCGAGGCCGATTCGATTTCAGTATCCGGGAGCTTGTTACCACATCTAAATGGGGTCAGTCCCCGCTAATTAACATTTCTGCTTTCCTGTCCTCTCTCTCCTCGCTAGAACAAAGGGATGGCGAGGCCGATTCGATTTCAGTATCCGGGAGCTTGTTACCACATCATGGCGCGTGGTGACGGGGGGAAGACAATTTTTGAAGACGACGATGACAGGAAGGCTTTCATCGGACGTCTGGGGGAGGTTTGTGAACGTTGTGGGTGGAAGGTTCATGCCTGGGTGCTGATGGGGAACCATTGCCATCTGCTCCTGGAGACGCCCGAAGCGAATCTGGTTGTCGGGATGAAGTGGTTGCTCGGAACTTTTTCGCAGGGTTGGAACCGTGCGAGGCAGAGGCGGGGGCATGTTTTCCAAGGGCGTTACAAGTCGGTGCCGGTGAACGGGGAGGAGACGGGGGCGTATTATTTCCGGATTGTGGCGGACTACATCCACCTCAATCCCGCACGGGCGGGGTTGGCAGGCGGTTCGGGTGGGAAGCTGGTCGATTACAAGTGGAGCAGCCTAGGAGCGTATGCGAAGGGAAAGCCGCCGGATTGGATGGTGATTGATAGGGTGTTGCGGGCATTCGAGCTGGCGGAGGACGGGCGTGGGCGACGTGCGTATGTGGCGTGGCTTGAAGCGAGGGCTGCGGAGGATGGAGGGAAGATCAACGACGAGGCGCAGGCGGCGCTGCGACGGGGTTGGTATCTGGGGGAGGAGAGTTTCAAGGACAAGTTGCTGGCTATGGTGGATCGAGCAAGGGGAGGGGAGAGCCCGCGTAAGGCAAAGACCAAAGTTGCCAGTGCCCACGGGGAAGGTGAGGCGGAGAGACTGATTAAGGAGGGCTGCAAGGTTTTGGAATTGCCGACGAACAGACGGGAACTGGAGAAGCTTAGGAAGAGCGACGAGAGGAAGGTGTTGCTGGCGGCAGTCCTGAGGCGAAGGACTTCGGTGGGGGTGAACTGGATCGCGGAGAGGCTGGCGATGGGGCATCCGGGATCGGTGAGCCGTATGCTCGGAGCAATACAGGGGGAGAGGAATTCGAGGAAGAGGCTGGGGGAGTTGGAAAAAATGTTAATTAGCGGGGACTGACCCCATTTAAGCTTAGACTCCCAACGCTCGGCGTAGGCCGGAGGCCGGAGCCGAGCGTTGGGAGTGCGCTCCAGCCACCCCAGCTTCACATTCGCATACCGAACCGCCAGCAATCCGGTGTCCGGAGACTCCTCGATGGCGACATCAACTCCCATCAGAGACTCGCTGACATAGCAGGTGTTTCCGTCCAGCGAAATGAACCCCGCGCCATTCACCCGCTTCGTCTTCACACCCGCCTCGTAGAGCCTCGGTTTGATACGCTCATCGAGCCGCCGTGCCGAGGGTTGATACACTTCGGCAGGTGTCCTCATCCCCAGCGCTTCATGCGGCCTATCCTCGTTGAACACCTTTTTCCACCTGTTGAACCGCTGCTGCTGCGCCCGTCGGTTCGCGCTCCCCGGCTTGCAACATTCCGCTTTCATCGTCCGGTGCATACGCTCGTGGCAGCCATTATCCTGCGGGCATCCCGGGCGGCTGAACTGCACCTCGATCCCCAGCCCGATCCACCATACGCTCAACTTGCTCAAGCCACCCGGACCACTCGATGCGAACGGCGATCCATTGTCCACCCGGATGATCTCGGGCAGCCCGTATTGCTTGAAAACATTACGAAATTCCCGTTGGGTCCACTTCACCGTCATGTCCGGCATCACCTCTGTTTTCATCAGAAAACGACTGTGCAGATCGCTCACCGTCAGCGGATCGCAACGCATCCCGTCGCCCAGCGTGAACCAGCCTTTGTAATCCACACCCATCACATGGTTGCAGCGTTCAGGCGCGGTCAGCGTGCCTCGTTCCACTTTGAAAATCCCGCCCCTCCTCCTGCGTGCCTTCACCATCCCATGTCGCTTGAGAACCTCGCCAACCGTACTCACCACCGGAGGACTTTCCACCCCGTGCTTGATCCCCAGCACATGCCGGATTTTTTTAGCTCCCCAGGTCGGATGAAGTCGCCTCTCGGCAACAATCAGCCTCTCCACAACCTCATCGGTCCGGCACGTTACAGACTTCGGGGCACGGCTCTGAGGTGCCAGGCCAGCCATCCCATGGGCAGCATGCCTATCCCTCCACTTGTGTCCGGTCTTGCGCGAGATCCCGAAGGTCTTGCAAAGCTCGGACATCGTAAACTGGCCGCTCGAAAGCAGGCTGACAAATTGTTGTTTTTCTTCCATTGGTGACACGTTTTTCCAGGGCATACGCCCAGTCTAATGTGTAACCTATGTCCTCGGTTTTTTTGTTACCTATGTGGTCGGTTCATACCACGAGCTCGATGCCATTGCCGGTCCGGCCTTGGATTTCGCCCACGATGTCAGTGGAGGCCGCTCCTTGATTGCGAAAGAAAGTGATGAAATTGGTATCGGCCACCGGACTCGCGGCATTGGCGACGAGCGCCAGAGTATCTCCACCGTTCGACTTACTGCGGATGCTCACCGCGTGATTGCGAGGGCTGCCGCCATTGACCGAAGGTGGAGTCAATGGGGTCAGGTTCCTCATTGTAACTTTTCTGCATCAGAGATTAACACAAGGCCCAACAACTGTTCGGAAGAACCCATGAAGAATCACCCAAAGTCCACGGTTTCCCAGTCCGGCCTCACCTGTATAGAGATTTGCTCGGTAGCCGGTGGGCAGGCGATTGGGTTGGAAAGGGCAGGGTTTGAGGCCTTGGCGCATGTGGAGTTTGACCGCCATGCCTGTGAGACGCTTCGCCTGAACCGTCCGGACTGGAATGTGGTGGAAGGGGATGTGCGTGATTTCTCGGCCAAAGGTGTTCAAGGGCGTAAATCCGCTGGCCGGTGGCGTTCCCTGTCCGCCCTTCTCGAAAGCGGGAAAACAGCCCGGCTCCAACGACGAGTGCGTCCTTTTCCCCGAAGCCCTCCGCCTGGTGGACGAATGCCGCCCCAAAGCCGTCATGCTGGAAGATGTGCGACCGAAGTTCGCAGCTTGACACATCGTAAGTAACACTGTTCAAAAGAACCCATGAAGCCAATCGTAGTGCCATTCGGGTCAGGTGTTTCATTGCAACAATTTAGATCTTCAAAATCCATTCCAGCCTCAAAGATTGACACAAGATCAGAAAGCTGTTCAAAAGAACTAATGAAAAATCATCCCCAATCCACGGTTACCCAGTCTGGCCTCACCTGCATTGAGATTTGCTCGGGAGCCGGTGGGCAGGCGATTGGGTTGGAGAGGGCAGGGTTTGAGGCCTTGGCGCATGTGGAGTTTGACCGCCATGCCTGTGGGACGCTTCGACTGAACCGTCCGGACTGGAATGTGGTGAAAGGGGATGTGCGTAGTTTCCCGGCAAAGGATTTCAATGGCGTGGATCTGTTGGCCGGCGGGGTTCCCTCTCCTCCGTTTTCGATAGCGGGAGAACAGGTCGGCTCCTTTACGCGCGCAAACTTTGGAGGTCTTTCCTGTCCGTAAGAAACCAGTTTAGTAAGCTTTCCTCCCACGAACTGCGAGCCTGCGGGGCTGAGAGCAAACGTCCTACGTAGCCGCCCATCGTCATCATCGGTGCTTGTCATGACAAAAGTCCTGCACGTTATTTCCGGGGCAACAAAGTACGGCCAACACTTTAACCCCAACTATCACATCAGAGAAAAATTACCCATTGATCTCAACGCCGTGTCTGATGCTAAAGACAATTACCGATCACATAAGATTAGTTTGCGGCCGTTCCTTTCATATTTTGGGTTTGGCAAGGTTAGTATAGGTCCCGGTAGGGTTGCCTCGTTGAGACCTACCTGTGGCAATACCGAAATTCTGGGTATCAATGAAACTACAACGAATCCAAACGCACCAAGAACCTGATCCCGAACAGACAGATTTACTCCTTCATCTGCTGAAAATTCTGCCAAACTAGCCGCCTAAAATTCAAAACAATTCACTCCCAATAAAAACTCCGACTTAAGGTGACAAGTCCAGATCAAGCGATCCAGAAAACACGCAACGCCAAGGTCCGTGGGAAAGCCTTCCGCATCGATCACGATCGCGCGCCGGGGCAGTAGGAGATCGATTCAGAGGCAGCGTTCGGTATCCGCCCCGTGTTTGAGATAGATTCCACGCCCAGCGTGAAAGCTGCCGATTTTTCGAAAGGTGATACCCGTGCCGGAGAAGATTTTTTCCGCCTCTTCCATAAGATCGCTAGATATTGCTAATAGATAGCCGTAGCTGGGAAATGAAATGAGCCACCGCTCCCATGTGGTGTCAGCGGGAATGGGAGTTTTGGCGAGATCGAGAGTGGCGCCTACGTCCGAGCAATTGCACAGCATGGCGAGGGTGCCAATAATGCCACCGTTGCTGATGTCCTTTCCTGCGCGGCAAAGCCCCTTTTCAGCAAGCAGAGGAAGAAGAGCTAGATCGGAACGGAGGTCTTCTGGAGGGGTGGTAGTAGAGGCGTTCCAGAACGGATTTTCTCCACGATATGCGCCACGCATATCGATGGCGATGGCAAGATCATCGCCGTCTCGCGCATCAAAACTCGTGATCAGAGAGGTGCCACCGTATCCGAGAACCGCTGCGGAGAGAGAGCATTTTCCAGTGCTCAAATGAGTGGTGTGTCCTCCGACGATAGGGACTCCGTAAGCAAGAGAAGCAGCGCTCATTCCTGCCCAGATTTCTGCGGAAATTTCCTCGGATGAAGTGCCTAAAATGTTGGTAATGGCGATGGGTATGCCGCCCATGGCTGCGATATCGGAAAGGTTCACCATCACGGCACAATATCCGGCGAACCATGGATCTTCTGCCACGAAACTCTCCAGAATGCCCTCTGCGGCGAAGAGCAGATTTCCGCCGCCGGTGGGATTTGGTATTGCGGCACAATCATCGCCTAAGCGAATACCCCGAGAAAGGTTCTCGGCGGGAGCAAATGATGAGGCGATCCCTGCTTTTTCAAGAACGGAGGGATGGGAAGCGAGAAAGTCAGCGAGCGGACGTAGCATGGCGGTGGATCACGCGACTTGGGCAGCTGGCTGATAGTAGGTTAGGTCTGCCCTCATCTTTACGTGGACGATGCCGTGGAGGAGAATTTCCTCCAGAGGCTCCCAATGTAGCCTCTGAAAAAACCGCGCGTTCTGGTGCTGGACGGTGGCGAGAAATTCTTCGCATCCTATGGCGTTTGCAGTAGATACCGCCTTGTAGATGAGGCCTGCACCTAGCGCGCCGAGGCCGTGGTAGCAGGGTTGGAGATTCCTGACGGACACGCCCGGGCTGAAATGGCGGATGCGGCGGAAGTCCATGCCCACGCCAAGCCGCGAACCAAACCACTGACCTGGGCGGCGTTCATCAATCCTGACTGCACCAACCACCGTATCTTCCATGCCAGCGATCATGGTTTTACACACGATTGGGATCATTGCTTCATCATACATGTCGCGATCATCTGCCTCAAAGACACCTTGCTCTTGGCAAAAAATCTCCCGCCGTAGCTTGAAGAATCCATTGATATCCTCTGCATTGCTGGCGATTTTGAAGATGAAATCGTGGGGACTATAAGTGGGAAATCGCTCCAGTATCATGGTGGTATTATAGCGTTTGATGTGCCGAATTTTTCAGGCCGAAGCGTGAACTGGGTTCTGCGAAAGAGATAGGATTTTACAGGCGATGTAATCTGCATCCTCCGCAATACCGGAAAACCGAGCGGATCCCCAAGTATGCTGCCAAGGAAGGCCGAGGAAATACAGACCGGGGACGGAAGTCACACCGCGTTCTGTGATCGGAAAGCCACGCATATTGAAAACCGGGAGATCAATGAATTTAAAATCTGGATGGAAACCAATGCACCATATGATGCAAGTGATGTGATTTTCTGCGTAATTCAGCACCACGGGTTCCACATCGGGATGCCAGACGGGGACGTAGTGAGATTCTTCAGGCGCGTCGATTCCCGCCTCACCTAAATATTCGTCAATCCTCTGGCAGATACCGTTGTAGGATCTATCGGCAGCATCGAGTTTTGCGGCGACGTCTTGGCGAGTTGTGAATTTCTCATGGTCGATGTTGTCGACAAAGCCGTAGAGCTTGACTCCTTCGAGGGCAAATTGGCGGAGATCGATCTCGTGCCCGCCGTCACGCCCTGTCAGGTAGTGATTGGTTCCAGAGAGTGCTTTTGCTTGATCGGGATGTTCTGCGAAGGAGGTCTTGTAGTAGCCCATTTCCTCTAGCCATGTGACCGCGTCCTTACCGCGGTAACGGCGGGGGGAACGGGGGGCGTTGCCAAGGCAGAGATGAACTTTTTTGCCAGTGAGGAAAAGGTCTTCCATGATCTGAACGCCGGATTGACCAGAGCCGACAATAAGCGTTTCTCCGTCAGGAATCTGAGATGGGCATTTGTAATCGATGGAATGGATTTGGGTAATTCCATCCGGGATGAGCTCCGCGCCCTTCGGGACGAAGGGTGTGTGAAAAGATCCGATGGCACAGATCACATCATCGCAGTGCCAGAGACCCTTGTTTGTCTTAACTTGGAAATAGCCATCTTTCTTGGTCACCGAGGTGACCGTTACCCCTTCGCGGACAGGTGGATTGAAGGATTTTGCATAGCGTTCGATGTAATTGACGATCTGGTCCTTTACCATGAATCCTTCGGGATCATCACCTTCGTAGTGATGCCCGGGCAGCCGGCACTGATGGTTTGGAGTGACGAGGCAGAAGGAATCCCACCGCTCTTCTCGCCACGAGTGCGCGATGCGGTTTTTCTCGAAAATCACATGATCCTTGATCCCTTTTTCCATGAGGCAACGGCTCGCAGAGAGGCCGGCTTGGCCGCCACCGATGATGATGACAGAAGTACGATTGGGCTCAGTGAAAAACATGGTCAGATATGGACGATTGTAAGTGAGGCTTCGGGCGAGAGATCGCCCGCCCAATGCTCAATATCCGCGAGCGAGGCGGAAGCTGCAGTGCAAGAAAAGCCGAACTTCTGACGGACCCGGTCCGATGCCTCTGTAAGGGCCTTGCGAGATTTTTCTAGGAACTCTGAAGCGGGAATGGTCTCACCCTTTTCAAAATAGTTTTTTACAATGGTGGACGGTGAGTAGCAGTAGCGGAACTCCCCGTCGGGGAGGCGCACGGTGAAAGTGACTTCGGGCATAGTTTCGTTCTAACAGGTTGATTTCTCGAACGTGGAGAGGGTAGAGCAGGCACCGCATTTTGCGCAGCCAGCTTTCACCGTATCCGAGGTCATGCGCGCGGATGACAGCATCTCGCCGACGGGGGAGAGCACCGCCTGCATGAAGTCTCTAGATGGAGGAGCGTGGTGGGAGAGAGGCGTTCCAGTCACCGGGACAAAAGGGACGATGAAGGGATAGACTCCGATGGAGATGAGTTGATCCGCAGCAGAAATGAGGCCCTCTACCGTATCTCCAAGGCCAGCGAGAAGATAGGTGCTGACTTGGCCGCGGCCGAAGACATTCACGGCAAAGGAAAACGCTTTCATATAGTAGGAAAGTGGGACTTCCGCCTTGCCGGGCATAATTCTCGCACGGACGTCTTCATCCCAAGCCTCCAGATGCATGCCTAAGGTATCGACACCAGCGGCGCGGAGCTTGACGAACCAATGGAAATCATCAGGCGGCTCGCATTGCGCTTGGATCGGCAGATGGGTGGCCTGTTTGATGGCGAAGGCGGCAGCAGTAAGGACGGCGGCCCCACGATCGGGAGTGGGCGGCGTCCCAGTGGTCATCACAACATTTTCAATCCCGTCGAGACGTTTAGCCGCAGCGGCCACCTCCGCGAGTTGTTCTGGTGATTTTTCTCGAATGGTTTTACCTGCTTTTAAAGATTCCCCAATGGCGCAGAACTGGCATTTCGTAGTGGAATTCCCATAGCGGATACAGGTTTGAAGTAGGGTTGTGGCGAGAACGTTTGTCGAGTGCAGCTGGGCAATTTTCCAATAAGGCACACCTGCAGAGGTCGAGAGTCCGTAAAATTTAGGCTCTGGAGGGAAACGCAGCACGGCGACAAGGTTTCCATCTTTATAGAGATTTGCAGAACCTGTATGGTCCGCATCACTGACTGAAAAAGGCGAAGTGGATGAGCCTTTGGTGTGCACGGGCACCATAATCGTAGTGCCGAGTAGGCTTACCGCCTTGTGATCCGTCGGGCCAGCTCCACCGCTCCGAGAGGGCGCGGTGGCTGGCGTGTTTGCGAGGCGCAAGCCAGAGGACTGGAGATCAGATAGAAGCTGTTGCTTCCGCGAGGACAAGTTCGGCGTTGGTTCGAGTGTCTGCATGTTCCGGTGGTGCTATTTGTTCGGAATGACTAGTGAGGGAGGGGCGTGGAGTCTTATCCACACGTAGGTCAAAAAGATCGGGGCGGCTGTAATGGCCTACCGAGTCCATCATCCTTTTTCGCTTGGTGATCAGGCTTGGATCGAGATCGGCGATGGCCATGCCCTCGCCCTGCGTGACGGGCTCGCACAGATGGGAGCCATCTGGCGCGATGATTGCGGTGAAACATCCGCCGCGCAGAGCCTTCTGCTTTTTTCGTCCGGCGTAATGGCTGCGATCTGCTCATCAGTTAGCCACCCCGTCGAGTTGATGACAAAACAACCTGCCTCCAATGCGTGGTGGCGGATCGTCACTTCAATCTGATCCGCGAAGATCTGGCCGACCATTGATCCTGGAAACTGGGCGCAGTGAATTTCCTCGCGGTCTGCCATAAGTGCGTAGCGGGCGAGGGGATTATAATGTTCCCAGCAGGCGAGGGCAGCCACTCGTCCAACCGAGGAATCGACCGCGATGAGGCCCGATCCATCGCCCTGGCCCCAGACCATGCGTTCATGAAAAGTAGGCGTGATTTTGCGCCGTTTCAGAATCAGAGAGCCGTCACTATCAAAAATTAACTGAGTGTTATAGAGAGAGCCGCCATCGAGTTCGTTCACACCCGCCACCAGAACCATGTGATGAGCGGCGGCGGCCGCTGATAACCGGTTTACCAATGGCCCCGGAATCCCGACTGCCTCCTCATAGAGTTTTTGATGCGCCTTTCCGGTGGCAAAGGGTGGTTCAACGAACGAGAAATAAGGGTAGTAGGGGACGAAGGTTTCCGGGAAAACCGCCATGCCTACTCCTTTGTCAGCCGCCTCTGTCATCGCAGCGACCATCCTATCGATCGTTCCGGATGCACCGTTGAGATCCGGGGCAATTTGGATGGCTGCTGCTTTGACTGATTTCACGACAAAAAGTGGGTTTTGCGATTGCGATTACAAGATCACACAGTCCAAGAATCCATAATTACTGCGTTGGCTTTCTTGTGCATCAAAATGCAGTCAAGAACGTCGAGCGGATTTATCGGAATGATTCCCGGAATAAAGGCTTTCTCCGTCTGCCCATAGAGGGCTTGGGTAGAGAAGCGGCACGCATAAACTTTGCCACCTTCTTCCATAAATTTCGCGAGTCGCTGGTTAACAAATAAATGACCTGGAAACGCCTCGTCTCCGAGTGTGGGGAATCCGCGCTGGAAGCCCATTGTCACTCCGGGACCATAAAGAAGGATGGATGTT
>CAWKHB010000015.1:0-90314 GCA_963849375.1 uncultured Verrucomicrobiae bacterium
CTGCCATCGGCCTCGTCATCGGCCTCCTCCCCTTTCTCTTTTTCCCACTCGTCTCACAAGCGACATCCACCATCGTTGGCTATGCCGTAGAACCCAGCGTAAAACTATGGTCGGGCTTCAACCTACCTCTGCTACTTAGTGCCATCACAGTCCTTCTTGGCCTCGTCTTATTTTTCTTCAGAAAACCTCTGCAAGCCTTTCAAAATCGCCTACTCATCCCCGGCGCAAGGCCGCATATGACCTTATCTTCCGCTCCACCATAGCCCTCGCCACGTGGCAGACCCTTCGCCTCCAATCTGGCTACCTCCGCAATTACCTCCTAATCATCCTATCTGCCACCGGCGCTCTCATCGTCTTCAAGCTCGCCACCTTCGGCGGTTACACAGACTTCCGCATCATCAATGGCCTTGCCCCCGGCGGCACCGTCATCGTCCTACTCATGATCTTTGGCACATGGCTAGCCGTCACTGCCAAATCACGGCTCACCGCACTCATCGGCCTCGGCACCGTAGGTTACGGAATGGCCCTCATTTTCGCCATCTTCAGCGCTCCAGACCTCGCTATCACCCAAATTCTCGTCGAAACGCTCACCGTCGTCCTCTTCGCATGGGTTGTCCATAAACTCCCCGAATACCGCAATCTCTCATCGCGCCGCTCAAAAATGATCGACGCCTCAGTCGCTGGTTTTGCCGGTCTTATTGCCACTCTCCTTGTGTTGAAATCAAAGTCCGTTACCCTCGGTCCGCGCATGTCAGAAACGCTCGCTGAAATGTCCTACCCCCAAGGTTTTGGCTCAAATGTGGTCAACGTGATCCTCGTCGATTTCCGCGCTCTCGATACCTGGGGTGAAATCGTAGTGCTAGCCGTTGCCGCTCTCGGCGCGTGGGCCCTCCTAGGCAAAAAAGACTCAAAACTCGCTGATTAGCCGCCATGCATTCCACCATTCTCGCCATCGCCAATCGCTACATTGGCCCCATCCTCATCGTCCTCTCCCTCATCGCCCTATACCGCGGCCATAACCTTCCCGGCGGCGGTTTCATCGGCGGCCTCATCGCAGCCTCCGCTATCCTCCTTTATTCTCTCTCTCACGGCTGGGTAGAGACCAAAAAGCTCTTCCGCATTAGCCCCATGACGCTCATGATCATCGGCCTTGCGATGGCCATGATCAGTGGCTTACCCGCACTTCTACTAGGAAACCCCTTTATGACATCCATCTGGGGCCCCACTTGGTATCTACCCGTTCTCGGAAAGCTCAAACTCGGCACTCCCCTTCTTTTCGATATCGGCGTTTACCTCGCTGTCATCGGTTTCACCATCAAATCCGCTCACGCCTTAGGCTGCGATACGGAAGACGATCCAGACCACGCTATCTAATCTCATGGAAATTCTCATCGCCATCCTTATCGGCACTCTCTTCGCTGGCGGCATCTACTGCATCCTTCGTAGATCGCTTATGAAGCTAGTCATCGGCATCATGCTTCTCAGCCAAGCTGCCAACCTCCTCGTGTTCGCTGCTGGCGGACTTGTCGCATCCAAGCCCGTTTTTGCCAAAGCAGCTACCGGCCAGCCTCCCATCGCCCACGCAGATCCCATTCCTCAGGCCCTCGTCCTCACTGCTATCGTAATCGGCTTTGGCCTCGTAATCTTCACCATCGCCCTCCTTCTCAAGGCCTACCGCGCCGTGCAGAACGATGATATCAACTCCTTCAATCAGACTGATCGGATTTCATGATTTTCCTACTGTCATCCTTCCTTATCCCCTTCATCACGGCACTCGTCTGCCTTGCAACGGGAAAAAATCAGCCTCTTACGCGGAAGATTGGAGTCATAGGAGCACTACTCCTCCTCATATCCTCTTGTTTCCTCCTCGCAGAAACCCTTTCCTCCGGCTACATCGTCATGCAGTCCGGAAAATGGGCTGCGCCCTTCGGAATTACCCTCATCGCGGATGTCTTCAGTGCCTCCATGGTTTGCATCACTGGCATCGTTGCCCTCGCAGTAGCCGTATACTCCCTGCGCGATATTCCTGACGAAATGGTGCGAAAGCACTACTTCGCACTCTTCCATTTCCTCCTTATGGGCGTCAACGGTGCCTTCATCACGGGCGATCTATTCAATCTCTATGTCTGGTTTGAAATCATGCTGCTCTCCTCCTTCGTCCTCATCACCATGGGCGGCGAGCGGGATCAATTAGAAGGCGGCGTAAAATACTTAGTCATCAATCTCCTCTCCTCCATCCTCTTCCTCTCCGGAATCGGCCTGCTCTACGGGAAACTCGGCACCCTTAACATGGCGGATATCGCCCTCCAGCTTTCTCGCACAGATGATGCATTTCTCGTAAATTCATCCGCCATGCTTCTCCTAGCCGCCTTCGGAGTCAAAGCGGCCCTCTTCCCCTTCTTCTTCTGGCTCCCTGCCTCCTATCATACCCCACGAGTCGCCATATCTGCCGTCTTCGCCGGCTTATTGACCAAGGTCGGCGTCTACGCCCTCATCCGTTCCTACACACTTTTCTTCCACTCACAATTCGAAGTTGTTCAAAGCATATTACTCTTCCTTGCAGGCGCCACCATGGTCTCTGGCGTCCTCGGCGCCGCCGTCCAATACAACATCCGCCAAATCCTCTCGTTCCACATCGTCTCACAAATCGGCTACATGGTCATGGGCCTCGCCATTGGCACTCGCCTCGCCATCGCAGGCGCCATCTTCTACACTCTTCACCACATCATTGTAAAAACGAACCTCTTCCTCATCTCTGGCCTCGTCATGCGAAAATGCGGCACCACAGATTTGAAAAAGATAGGCGGCCTTTACCGCTGGGCCCCTGCCCTCTCCATCCTCTTCTTCATCCCCGCATTCTCCCTTGGCGGCATCCCCCCATTATCCGGCTTTTGGGCAAAGTTCACCGTCATCCGTGCCGGTCTTGAAGCACAGCATTACATACTCGTCACCGTCGCCCTCCTCGTCGGTGTTCTCACCCTTTTCTCCATGACGAAAATCTGGGCCGAGGCCTTTTGGAAAAATGGCGATGCCAAACCGGACGATCAAAACCCCCTTTCCCCCACACCCCTAGCACCATCCCTAGTATGGCCCTGCATCGGGCTAGCCGTCCTCACCGTAGTCATCGGTTTATACTCCGAGCCTCTCTTCCAACTCGCTGGACTAGCCGCCGACCAACTACTCAATCCTTCAGATTACATCCAAAGCGTCCTCGAACCAACCGCCACCATAGATGAAAATATTTTACGCGATTGAACTACTAGGCTTCTACATCATCGAGGTCCTTATCAGTAACGCCCGCGTCGCTTACGACGTCCTAACGCCCGCTCATAAAATGCTCCCCGGCATGATCCAAGTGCCCATCGCCAACCTAACGGACCGCCAGCTCCTCGCCGCTGCCAACCTCATCACCATGACCCCCGGCACCCTCAGCCTCGATGTCTGTGAAAACCGAAAAACCTTACAAGTCCATTGCATGTATTCGCCAGATCACGCGAAAACCATCTCGGATATCGAAACCAATTACCTCCGCCGCATCCGCCGCGTCTTCTAGCCCCTCCCTGCCATGTTCGATCAAATCGCCCAACTGCCAATATGGGTCATCTATACGGCCCAATCTATCCTTGCCATCTCCATGCTACTTTCCGGTTACCGCATCTGGAAAGGCCCATCCATCCCAGATCGCATCGTAGCTCTCGACCTACTAGCAGCCCTCATCATGGCGCAAACTGCTCTGCTTGTCATGCTCAGTGGCTTCATTTCCTACCTCGATGTAGCCACCGCCATCGCCGTCATCACATTCCTCGCCACCGTCGCCTTCGCCCGATATTTAGAAGACCAAAACGCACCCCAATGACACTTCTAGCTACCATTCTCATCCTCATGGGTGCCTTCTTCAGCCTCATCGCCGCCCTCGGAGTAGTCCGCATGCCAGATCTTTACTGCCGCATGCACGCCGCCACCAAAGCTGGTGCCTTCGGCCTCACCCTCATCCTCATCGCCCTCTGCATCCTTGCCCCAGATCTACGAGTCATCATCCAGAGCGTCCTCATCATCATCTTCTTCTACCTCACCGCCCCCATCGCCGGCCAAATGATCGGCCGCGCCGCCTCCCTCCGCAACATCCCCACCTGGGAACGCCCAAAAAACCCTCCACAATAAATAAGAAACCTCGCACGTCCCGCCCAGCCCATCAAAAACAAGGAGGCTAGGTCGTCCCGCCCAGCTCTTAAAAAATAAGGAGGCTCGGGCGTCCCGCCCAGCTCTTAAAAAATTTCCTTCGCCGGAGGCCTGAGCGTCCAGGAATACACCAGCGGAGCCACCCAGCCATCCGTAGATATACCCCCGGCAACGCCCTTCCTACCTTTAAATACATCCGCGGCAGCGACTACGGCGGCATCCCCTACATCATCCGCAACGCAGCCCGCAGCTACAACGCCTTACAACTCTCGCGGCGACGTAGTCGGCAAAACAAACGACGCAAACACCATCACCGGGCAAGCCGCCTTCGGCCAACACACCCAAGAACAAGGCAACACCCAATGTATGCCGGTGGACGACTTTTGTGGTGGCACTCGGTCCATATATCCATTCCCTAGTATTATGAGCCTCACGCTCATAGGCGCCTAGTTAATAGGTTTGTTCGTTTTTATAGGAGCCACCGAAAGCAATAAGTTGTTTGTCCCGGCGGACGCGATCTCCCCCGGCATCGAAGAAGAATTGTGAAACTGTCTTACAACCACTTTGACACCCTGTAATTCAACGGCTTCAAAGCAAACGAACGTCCCTTCCTAACCAGGGTCCACCCTCAAATCCCTCACACTCCACAGCACATCTGCCGCCGCCTTCCCACTCCCCCGCATCCGCCGCGCACCATCCTTCCTCTTAAGCTCCAATGGAGCGTCAAGATACCAGCATAGTCCGCAGGGCTATGACCAAGAACCAAACCAAATTCTAAGGTCTGAAGGACCGCCGGATCTGTGGCTGAGAAATTGCCACCGCCGATTGCTGAGGCTGCGCTACAAACTTCACAAGAGGTCTGCCCCTTTCCGCAGTCCCTTTCCGCATGGAAGGATCGGAGCGGCTGGCCGGCCGGGCGCGGCTGACGGGTTTTCACAGCGGAGGGAGCGACTGGAGGCCTAGACGATGTGGCGAAGAATGAGCCGCTGCGGGAAGGCCAGAATGCCCAGCGACCGCCCCCCGAACAACCTGCGCGCGAGCCCCGACGTTGTCGGGGGAGCCGGACGGCGCGACATTTGCGAAAGCGAGTTTTACGAGCTAGCAGATGGCGTGACAATGGCCGGAGGCCATGGACAGGGAGCTTGCCGACCGTGCCCGAAGGGTGTGAGCCGTGAGGCGGCGAACATCAATAGCGGGGTTTGTTCTGGCGGTTGGTTTGGCTCGCCTCACCTCAACCGTCATTCACAGAATATGTCCGCTAGAGCCGGGGATCGGACATTTATTTGTGAAAAGCCCGCACAGTAAGGAGCAAGGACATTCCTGTCCTCGTTCAAGTTGGGACAGAAATGTCCCGACTCCTTACTCCGATTGAAAAATTCTCGCCGTCGTGAATCTCCGCAGCCACCCTCGCAGCATGTTCAGTTGGATATCGATTCACGAAGAAACCGCCCGGAAGTTGTTCGAATCGAAGGATGATGGCGGGGAATTGATCCGTGTCATCGCCCTGATGAAATCCAAAGGTCTCCCGACCACGAAACTCGAAGATCTCGCGGCGGATGGAAAGGAGGTTCAGCTCAAGGAGATGGATCCCTTCACTTTCCTCGCAAACTTCAACCGTGGAGCGAACGACACCAAGCGTCAAGCAATGTGGGGCATACTCAAGGATGAGTGGGATCTCAAATCGGAGGTGCCCGGAGACTTTGACGGCGTGCCTCTCGCAAACGCCCAGAGTTCCTGGTTCATGCCATACGAAAAAGAGCGCCCCACCGATCACGTCCCCACACTATGGCGATTTTTCCGGCATGTGATGGATGCGGAAACCGAATCCCTAGATACCGATTTGATGGATAGCTGCCTCGTATTGAAGCAGATCGGGATGACCAATCTCACAATGGGTATGTTCTGGGCATGCCCCCGGATATGGGTTTCCACGGACGGGAAAAACATAGCTTTCGCAGAAACCAAAGGACTTTCTGCAATTGGGGTCAGGTTCCTCATCTTAACATTTAATTGGGGTCTGTAATTGGGGTCAGGTCCCTCATCTTAACATTTTTTAATCATAAGTTTGAACCCTAAACCTTTTTTCGGAGTGCTAGCGAAGTGAAAAACCAACTAACACCACACCACCTCTACAAACGCCAGCGAACTCGCATCCCAGCCATCAATACAGGCTCATCCAACAGAGTTGTTCGCTTGTGAAGTTTCTTGCAGTGCGGTGCTAAGGAACTCCCGTAATTGGGGTCAGGTTCCTCATCTTAACATTTTTTAATCATATAATTGGGGTCAGGTTCCTCATCTTAACATTTTTTAATCATAAGTTTGAACCCTAAACCCTTTTTTCGGAGTGCTAGCGAAGTGAAAAACCAACTAACACCACACCACCTCTACAAACGCCAGCGAACTCGCATTCCAGCCATCAATACAGGCTCATCCAACAGAATTGTTCGCTTGTGAAGTTTCTTGCAGTGCGTTGCTAACGAACTCCCGTAAATATTCGCACCTTGGAGAATCTCCGCGAAGCTTATCAGGCTGAGAAAGTTGAGAATTGGCAAGTTGTATACCAATGAATCTATGGTCGTCTGGAACCTCGTCGCAAACTATAGTCGCAACTGTATCGCCAATCTCATGCTCACTGTCGTCGTCTACTTGAATCTTGATGGATCCTGTAAAGAAACTCGCGACTTCGAAAATAACCCCGTCAAATTCAAAATCAAAGATATGCTGCCCAATGGTAACGTGTGATCCATCAGAGACATACCACTTTACCAGCCGGTTCACCTTTGGCGGTGGAACTGATAACAGCGGGATCTGCACTGACTCAATAAGCCTCATATCTTTTTAGCATCATAGGAAGGTTGCGACGGCATCAAGCTTCAAGATGAATCCGTCTCAATCCTCGACACCGCCAACTTGCTCTGTTTGCTGAGTGGTCTGTTGCTCCTTGACTGTCTTCTAGGGAGAGATCTTTTCATCAACCTCATCTAATTGATTTTGATTCTTCTCACGCACTTCTTCCACCTGAACTCCCCGCCAATAACTCCACGAGTCGAGGATCGAAGGGCCATTTGTAGCTCTGCCTTGATGGAATCTAATTAACTGCCCCAGCTTCTCTTTGTTCTCGGTTGGACTCTGCTGGTCGAAACTGTCGTAGAGCATTAACCCGAAATTGGCGCATCGCAGATCTGCCAGCATAGCACCGTCTCTCTGGCCCTTCACGTAGGCAAGAAACACCACGCCAGCAATCGCACTCAGAGATATGAATGAAATGAAGGGATATCTCATTACTGGGCGAACCTAGTAGGAATAGCAATGCGGCATCAAGCTGCAAAGTTAGACATATGGCTTACTCGGCATCGCCATCTCCGCCTTAGTTCGCCTTCTTTATCGTTCCGGTTCGCGCGTAAGGCTCCGGATGATCCTTTAAGCAAGCAATTCGTTGCTGTGCATCCATGCCACTTGCCCCGGATCATTCGTGAGAGGTTCTACTTCCGCCCTCCCACGCATCCTCCGAGTTTACGCGCCTAGCCTTAAAACTCTCGGCAGACGCGTTTCTCTACTTACTGAAATGTTAGTTCGCAGGAGGCGCCCCGCCTTCCTGATTTACCTGCACAACCCGAAGTGGTAAACGCATGAGCATCTCACCATCGCAACCGATATCGATTGAGTAAATTCCATCCTCGGGGAATTTCAGTCCTTGTAGATTCATCACGATATTACGAGTCAAGAACGGTGCCTCTTTTGGCAGTTGCACGTCAAAATCCGGCTCGATCGGCATATTATTCGGATCTAATGAATCGCCATCTTCATTGATAATATTGATTGAGAGCTTGTGCCGGCCTACGTCTTCTTGCGTGAAGCAGAAGCGCATGGCCAAAGCACATGAAGGATGCACCACCGGCAAAGCACGGGCTGCCAATGTATCAAAAGTCCCTGAAATGACTAATTTACCGTTATAATCTGCTGCGAAATCGCACAATGTAGCTATTTGAATGTCCATGTATGTTCAGTTTAGAAAATGCTGAGGCAAAGCACTTATGAAGCAAGTGCACCTTTGCCTACGGCCACGGTGACTCCTAATTCATACCTACGTAAAGCACTCTTTTGTCTGGAATTTTTATCTTCCGGCACCGGTTGACATTTTTTCCGCATCGCTTCATAGCCTTTCCATGTCTACCTCGTTGCAACCAAAACCTCGCATGATTGGCCAAAAGGTCCGGGTTTGTATTATCGCCGCAAAATACAACGAGGTATTTACCGATGCTTTGGTAGAAAACACCATCGCAGAACTATCGGAAACCACACCGATGGCGCGGATTGACCTAATTCGAGTCCCTGGTGCCTTCGAGATACCCGTTGCCGTCGCTACTGTCCTAGAGCGTGAAAAATTTGCCTGCGTCATCACTCTTGGCCTAATTATCCGCGGCGAGACTGCCCATGCAGACCTTGTTGCCTCCTCCGTCACTTCCTCTCTGCAAAACCTTGCTGTAGAGCATAAAGTGCCCATCATTCACGAAGTTCTGCTAGTTGAGGATGAAAAACAGGCACATTCCCGCTGTATTGGCGCTTCAAAAAACCGCGGTAGAGAGGCCGCCCGCGCAGCCGCTAATATGATAAACATCTTTTCTGACATCAATAAATCGATGCCTAAAGTAGTAACAACTAAAAGCAAATAAGCAGATGCCTACCCGCCGGCAGATTCGCGAAGCCACCATCCAATTCCTTTACTACGCAGATCTCGAAGGCGGTGCAGATCCTGCCAGCCTTCGTGATCCCTTCTGGGAATTCCTCTCTGAAAATGATCGCCGTAACCTTCAGTTAGCAACCGCCCGTGTAGTGAAGCACCTAGCCAGCGGACGGGAGGATCGCCTTTCAGAATTTGTCCAACGCGCAGAAGCCTCAAAGCCACATCTTAAAGCCCACCCACCTGCAGAACCTCTACTTATCCTCCTCAACCGCCTCCTCGCCCTCGAATCTTCTTGGTCGATTTGTTTCCAGAAAATACGGAACATCTCAAAAAATGGGAATAACGACAGCATCTCCGACGAACTAGAAAACGCTCTACAAGCATTCTTCCTTATCGATCAGGACCTCGCTGCACAGCGCGAGCTTTTCCTGAAATCCACTTTTGATTTTCCAGATCTAAAAGCTCATTATGAAGCCTCCGCCGCATCGATCCGCCGTCTGCAACGCATCTCCGAGCGCGTCCGCATGGTGGAAAACCCTGAGAATTTCCCTGATCAGGCCGATCTTGTGAAACTGCGTCGATCCCGCCAAGAAATCCGCGAAATCCGTTCCAGCACAGACACCCTCGTCGACGGCATTTTGGAAGCAAAAGAACAGATTGACGCGCAAATCGCCACCGTTTTAGAAAATTACGTTCCCGAGAGAATAGATCCTGTGGATCGTGCTATCCTCCGGCTTGGAGCCTTTGAACTCATGCACACAAAGACCCCTCAAAAGGCCATTTTGAACGAAGCCATCGAACTCGCGAAAAAATACGGCACTACGAACTCCCAGCGGTTCGTAAATGGCATACTAAACGAAATTTCCCGCAGTCTGGATTCATAGTTCTCCCGTCCATCCGAAAACCTGCAGAATCGAGGCAGTGATCTACTACTTATTTTTCTATTGCTAAAGGTGTCTCCATTCACCAATCTCCCCCCGGCACGTGCCTTTTGGCACTTTCCTGATGTAACTCCCCTTTTGGCGTTCATCAGGTGCAATCCTGCCACCACTCTGTGATCCCCCTTCACATTCTGGCTCGTATCGAAATGAAAATTCATACACCCCGGAAGTAATTCCACCCACAAGAAATAAAACGAAGCACCCAGCTTTCCCCTTTACCTGATCCCGGACATACAGATCATAAGAAATCTAATATCCACCAAAAGCGTCTCAAAAATACCGACGCCGCGCGCCCTGCATATACCGCAAGCTTTGCAAACCACACCCCGCTCGGCGCTTTCACACACTTTCCTGCCTAAATCTACACTTTCTGAATGAGTAAAAATATCACCGAAGACCTTTTTGACATGCCTCCCTCCGAGACAAAGCCAAAAGCTGCCAAAAAGGCGACTGCGAAGAAAGCGACAGCTGCAAAAAAAACGGCTACCAAGAAGACCGCGAAAAAAGCTGTAACGAAGAAGACTGTAGCAAAGAAGGCTGCCAAAAAAGTGACAATCAAGTCGACTGAGGAGGAAAGCGCCGAGGAGACGCCAAAACAGGCAGAACCTACCGAAAAGAAAGCCCCAAAACCAATTGAGGCCCCTAAGCCCCTTGAAGCTCCAAGTAGTGAAAATAGTCATGACGAATCCCCACGAAACGGCCGCGTCCCCGGCGGTGGTCCAGTAAATCAACCGTCTCATCAAACCCAAAACCAAACTCATTCTGCGGAACCTTCCCAATCATCCTCACCGAACCGCGAATCGCGCTCCAAAAAGCGCCGTGAGAAACGCAAACGTCGTCGCCAAGAGCAAAAGCACGATGGCCAAGACGACCACTCAAACAATCGCCGCCACAACAACCGCTCAAATGATCGCGGGGATCGCCAGCGGGAAGATCGTGCGCCTGCTGTTCTTTCCGGGCCTCTCACCGATGCCGAGGGCCTTGTAGAAATGACTCCCAAAGGTTACGGATTTCTCCGGAAAGCGGATCATAATTTTGCTCAGGAGAAGGACGATATCTTCATTTCCCCAGAACTTGTTCGGAACAATGCCCTCCGCCACGGCCAATGGATCATTGGCAAACAACAGGATAGCAACCGCGGTGCCCAACTCGTCGAAGTCATTTCTGTCAACCTGCGCCCTCCCGAGGAAGTCGCCCTCTTCCCACACTTTGACGAGCTCACAGCAATCAACCCGAACAAGCGAATTACTTTCGAAACTACGCCAGACCGATATACTACACGCGTAGTAGATATAATCTCGCCAGTAGGCCGGGGACAACGTGGCCTTATCGTTTCTCCGCCACGCTCTGGGAAGACGACCTTGCTGCTTCACATGGCAGAGGCTGTCCGGGAGAAATATGATGAGCAAATCCACCTAATGGTGCTCCTAGTAGATGAACGGCCCGAGGAAGTCACTGAGTTCCGCCGCGCACTTCCCGGTGCAGAAATCTATGCATCTTCCAATGACGAGGCCCCTCGCAATCACTGCCGCATTGCCGAATTAGCGATTGAGCGCGCAAAGCGCCTGGTGGAAGCTGGTGAGCACGTTTTCCTTCTTATGGACTCAATCACCCGCCTTGCCCGTGCCTACAACGGAGCCATGAGCAGCGGAAAAGGTGGCCGCGGCCGCGCAACTGGCTCTGGCGGCGTCACCATTGGCGCCCTCGAGGTGCCACGTAGGCTTTTTGCCGCTGCTAGAAACACCCGTGAGGCTGGCTCACTTACCATCCTCGCCACCGCCCTCATCCAGACGAACTCCCGCGCCGACGAGGCTATCTTCATGGAATTTAAGGGGACAGGAAACATGGAGCTCGTGCTCGATAGAAAAATTGCTGAATCCTACGTCTACCCTGCCGCTGACATCTTCCGCTCAGGCACTCGCCGGGAGGAACTCCTCCTGCCAGAACACACACTGCACAAGATCCATCTGATCCGCCGAGGGCTGTCTGGTCACCGGCCCCACGAAGCCATGGAACGTCTGCTCTACTTCATCAAAAAATTCCCTAACAATCCGCAAATGCTGATGGAAATCAAAGGGTAAGCTGATCACCAAATTTCCTTAACTCTCACGGACTCATCATTTTGAAGTCAGTTTTCGTCGAAAAACTTCCCACCTTCGCCACCGAAGCATCTCACATTCTTGCAGATCTTCGCGCATCGCTAGACATCCCAAGCCTCAGCACTCTACGTCTTGTAAACCATTACCAGCTTGATGGTCTTTCCGACGAAGAATTTCGAAGAGCCGCCAAGGAAATCCTTTCTGAGCCACAAATTGACCGGGCAACCACCTCTCTAGACATCCGCACTGGCGAACACGTTTTCGCATTTGCCTATCTTCCCGGCCAGTTCGATCAACGCGCCGACTCAGCCGCCCAAGCAATCCAAATCCTTACCGCCAAAGGAAGACCAACGGTCTTGTCTTCCAAAGTAATGATCCTTCAGGGCGATCTCTCCATTGAGCAAATTGCCGCGATCAAGGGTTACATCATCAACCCCGTCGACTCACACGAGATCGATCCCACTGGCCTTGCGAGCATTCCGGCCACACCTGCCCCCGCCGAAATAAAAATCCTCCACGAGTTTCTCACCGATACAGCAGCGAATATCCGTGCGGACCTTGGCTTGGCGATGTCCGAGGCAGATATCGATTTTACCCAAAAATATTTTGAGAAAACCGAAAGCCGCCCGCCTACTCTTACCGAAATACGTGTCCTAGATACCTATTGGTCAGATCATTGCCGCCACACCACCTTTCTTACCGCAATCGATCAGATCACCTTTGATCCCGGTTCTGAGCTTATCGAAGAGACTTTTGAACTCTATAAAAAGGTCCGTGCGAATCTTGGCCGCAGTGAAAAGCCAATCACACTCATGGACATCGCCCTCATCGGCATGCGCGAACTCAAAGCGTCCGGAGAATTGGACAACCTAGAAGTTTCCGAGGAAATCAACGCCGCCTCCATCGTTGTCCCAGTTTCCATCGATGGGAAAACCGAGGAAGAATGGCTAATTCAATTTAAAAACGAAACCCACAACCACCCCACAGAGATTGAGCCTTTCGGCGGAGCAGCCACCTGCCTAGGCGGCTGCATCCGAGATCCATTGTCCGGCCGCTCCTATGTTTACCAAGCGATGCGCATCTCTGGCGCTGCAAACCCTCTCGCCCCATTTTCCGAAACATTGCCCGGTAAGCTGCCGCAAAAGAAAATCTGCCAAGTCGCTGCACGAGGCTTTTCCTCGTATGGAAATCAAATTGGCCTCGCCACTGGCCAAGTAGCAGAACTCTATCACCCGGGTTACCTCGCAAAACGCCTTGAAATCGGTGCAGTCGTCGCAGCATCTCCTCGAGAAAATGTGTTCCGTGGATCACCTTCACCCGGAGATGTAATCCTGCTCATCGGTGGCCGCACCGGGCGCGATGGCGTAGGTGGAGCCACCGGTTCATCGAAAGAACACGATGAAACAGCTCTAGAAAATTCTGCCGAAGTCCAAAAGGGCGATGCCCCCACAGAACGCAAAATTCAAAGGCTTTTCCGCAACCCAGAACTCACCCGGAAAATTAAAATCTGCAACGATTTCGGAGCCGGTGGCGTCTCAGTAGCAATCGGCGAAATCGCCCCTTCTCTCGTCATCAATCTCGATGCCGTTCCAAAAAAATATAACGGCTTAGACGGCACTGAACTCGCAATCTCCGAATCGCAAGAACGCATGGCCATCTGCGTAGACCCTTCGGAAATTGAATATTTCATCACCGAGTCAGACAGGGAGAATCTTGAATGCGTTCACGTAGCCGATGTCACAGACTCTGGACGTCTCATCATGACTTGGCGCGGCTCGGAAATCGTAAACCTTTCTCGCGAGTTTCTTGATACAAATGGCGTCCAGCAAAGTGCTCAAATCCACGTCGCACCCACCCGCGCGGAGGCCGTAAAGCCTGCCGAGCACCCCCATATCAAACCTAGGCAAGACTATATTATAAACCGACTTGCAGACCTCCAGCACGCGTCTCAAAAAGGACTCGGTGAGATGTTTGATGCCTCCGTTGGCGCCAGTACGGTCCTCTGGCCCTTCGGCGGTAAAACGCGAATCGCCCCCCAGATGCCATGGTGGCCAAGCTTCCGCTACTCAGTGGTGAAACTGATACCGCCACCTTCATGGCATGGGGCTTCGACCCAGTTCTATCCCAGAAATCACCCTTCCTAGGTGCCGTTTACGCCGTCACTGAATCCGTCTGCAAAGCCGTCGCCGCTGGCGCAAAACTAGCGGACATCCGTCTCACCTTCCAAGAGTTTTTCCCTCGCCTGGGCAAAAACCCCGCCCGCTGGGGTCTCCCCTTCGCCTCGCTTTTAGGTGCCTTCCGCGCGCAGCACGAACTCCGCCTAGCCGCCATCGGTGGTAAAGATTCTATGTCCGGCTCCTTTAATGAGCTCGATGTGCCACCCACCCTCGTCTCTTTCGCACTCGCCCCAGGCCAAGCGTCTTTAGCCATTTCTCCTGAATTTAAAGAAGCAGATTCCACCGTCAGCCTACTTGAAATCCCCATCCACGAAAGCGGCTTACCCGACTTTGAAATTCTTAAAGGATACGCAGACGCCATTCATCAACGCATCATCGACGGAAAAATACTCGCTCTACATCATATAGGAGCCTCCGGATTAGAAGTTGCTCTCACCAAAATGGCACTCGGCGACAATATAGGTTTTTCTGGTGACTCCAAGTTCACCTCTCGTCCCTTCAGCTATTTTAGTTTCCTCATCGAGCACAAATCTCCCTTGTCGCTCCAAGGCGCAGAATTGATCGGTAAGACAGCGGACGCACCTACTCTCGATCTTTTTCAGCAAGAACATTCCCTACCAGAACTCAGGCTTGCTTGGAAAAAAACCCTTGAGCCCATCTATCCCACTTCACCACCCGAGACGATCAAAGGTGCCTGCACTAATGTAAACTCGACGGACAAAGCGAAAGAGTCATCGCCAATCAGACCACGCCAATCTTGTGCTTCACCCAAAGTCCTCATCCCCACTTTCCCCGGCACCAATTCTGAATACGACTCCGCCCGCGCTTTTCAACGCGCCGGTGCTGAGACTCATATTGAAGTTTTCCGAAACCTAAGCACACAGCACGTCGAAGAATCAATCGACGCTCTCGCAAAGCAGATCCGTTCATCGCAAATCTTATTCATCCCCGGCGGCTTCTCCGCGGGCGACGAGCCAGACGGCTCTGCCAAATTCATCGCCACTGTCCTCCGTAATCACAAAATCCAAGACGCCATCGGCGATCTACTCGAACAACGCGACGGCCTGATCCTAGGCATCTGCAACGGCTTCCAAGCGCTCATCAAAACCGGACTCGCCACCCACGGAACCTTCGTTGAAAACACCAAAGAGCTCCCAACACTCATCCACAACGACCTCTCGCGACACGTCTCCCAATACGTCCAAGTCCGCATCTGCGAAAACTTCTCGCCATGGCTTTCAAACATCCAAGCCGGAAGCATCCAGACAGTCCCCGTCTCCCATGGTGAAGGGAAATTCTATGCCTCTACGCAAGCCCTTGAAAATTTGTTCAAAAACGGTCAAGTAGCCATGCGTTACTGCGGCCCTTCGGGAAAACCCACAATGGAGCACCCCTACAACCCAAATGGATCCCTAGCCGCTATCGAGGGCATCACTTCACCTTGTGGGAAAATTCTAGGACGCATGGCCCATTCAGAACGTTACTCCGAAAACGTCGCGAAAAATATTCCCGGCGAGAAAGCCCCTACCATCTTCTCCGCTGGCGTCTCCTATTTCTCTCATTAGTTAGCTCCTACATACCGCTTTCTGCTTGCTTTTAAGTCCAGTCGCTAGCATCCCCTTTCCCGCCTGTAAGAACCTTACAACCGCAAATATGCCAGAATTCAAGCACGTTACCTACTCATGGGATGACTCCCACGCAGCCGCACTCGATCCTGTAGATCGCCTCGTTTATCGCTCGAATATCTTGGGGGCCGATCAAAGAATCACCAATACCGGCGGAGGAAATACATCCTCCAAAATCATCGAAACCGATCCTCTCACTGGCCAGAAAACTGAAGTTCTTTGGGTCAAAGGCTCAGGTGGTGACTTGCGGACCGCGAAACGTGAAAATTTTTCCTCACTTTATCAGGATAAGCTCATCGGCCTCCAAACTGTCTACGCTAACAAGCCAAACAACGGCCTAAAAACCCCCGCCGAGGACGAAATGGTAGGCATGTACTCCCATACCACCTTCAATCTCAATCCACGCCCATCTTCCATCGATACCCCCCTGCACAGTTTTATCTCAGGTAAACATGTCGATCACATGCACCCGAATGCGATCATTGCCATCGCGGCTTCGAAAAACTGTGAGGCACTCACCAAAGAAATTTTCGAAGGAGAAATGGAATATGTCCCGTGGATGCGCCCGGGGTTCGAATTGGGCTTAGCGATGCAGGAAATCGAGAAAAAAAATCCGTCCACCCAAGCCATCATGATGGGCCAGCACGGGTTTATCTCATGGGACGACGATCCTAAAAAATGCTACGAGCTCACTCTTCGTCTCATCGAAAAAGCCTCAGAATATATTGCGCAAAAATATGAGGCCAACGGCGGCGATGCGAAAGCCTTTGGTGGCCAGAATATAATACGCTACCTGAAGCGGAAAGGCGGGCCACTTTTGCCAAGATCCTCCCGTTCCTCCGCGGTAAAGTTTCTCAAAATAAGCGCTTCATCGGCACCATCCAAGACGATCCCAAAATTCTCCGCTTCGTCAATTCTGCCGATGCTCCCCGCCTTGCAGAACTTGGAACCTCATGCCCAGATCACTTCCTGCGCACCAAAATCAAGCCTCTTTACATTGCTTGGGATGCGGAAAAAGAGGACATCTCAGAACTCAAAGAAAAGCTCGAAAAAGGCCTCGAAGCGTATCGGAAAGATTTCGAGAAGTACTATAATTCCTGCAAGCATGACAACTCGCCTGCTATGCGCGATCCAAACCCTACCGTGGTTCTCATCCCTGGCCTCGGCATGATTTCATGGGGCAAAGATAAATCAGAATCCCGTGTCACTGCAGAATTTTATAACTGCGCAGTAGAAGTAATGCGTGGCGCAGAGGCCATCGATACCTACATTTCCCTCCCACAACAGGAAGCCTTTGACATCGAGTATTGGCTGCTGGAAGAAGCGAAACTCCAGCGCATGCCTGCTGAAAAAGAACTCGCCCGCCAAATCGTCATCGTCATCGGCGCAGGCTCCGGAATCGGCAAGCAAACTGCCCTCCGCCTTGTCAAAGATGGTGCCCACATTGTCTGCGTGGATATGAATCTTGAGGCAGCTCAAGCAACCGCCAAAGATACTCACAGATCTCTACGGCCTCGGAATCGGCGTCGCCGGTAGCGGCATCTCAAATTGCGGGCCAGCCATCGCACTCCAAGGAAATATAACTGATCGCGTAGGTATCCGCACCATGTTAGACCAAGTCGCCCTCGCCTACGGTGGGTTCGATCACATTTGCATCACTGCTGGTATTTTTGTCCCTTCCGATACCACAGGCCATATTCCTGATGAAAAATGGGCACTCACCTTTGCCATCAATGTTAGCGGCTCCTACTTCGTGGCCGATGAAGCTGCAAAAACTTGGAAAGAACAAGGCTTGCAAGGAAATCTAGTCCTTACAACCTCTGCCAATGCTGCCGTCGCTAAGAAAGGTTCCCTCGCCTACGATACCTCGAAAGCTGCTGCAAACCACCTTGTCCGCGAGCTCGCTATCGAACTATCACCACTCGTTCGCGTCAATGGCGTAGCCCCTGCCACTGTTGTCTCCGGGTCCGCCATGTTCCCGCGCGACCGCGTCATCGGCTCTCTTGCAAAATACGATATTCCGTTTAGCGAAGACGAGGAAACTGAAACCCTAGTAGAAAAATTGGCTCAGTTTTACGCCGATAGAACGCTCACCAAATCACCCATCACCCCTGCGGATCAAGCAGAAGCTTACTTCCTTCTCGTAACAAAACGTCTCAGCAAAACAACCGGGCAAATCATCACTGTAGACGGTGGCCTGCACGAGGCGTTTCTCCGTTAGATCATTCAAACGAAGTTCTCATCACCCGGTGCCCGTAATCCTATGAGCATTGGGTTTTCTATATCATCATCGACGTATAAATCAGCAACCACACATGCCTGCTGCTCGATGTTGTATTCGGAAAGCGCCTTTCCCCTCACATATGTATAGCCACCATGCGCACCATACCTGAAAAACATCTTCAGTTTCTCAATTACTAGGTTCACCCCTCGTTGGCATTGCCACACATGTGTCATCTCATGCATAAAATGCTTCTGCAGGGCAATATCCGCTAACGAAAAATCACAAACCGCTTCCGACATAGCAATCCGCCCCTCTGGATGAAACCACAAATCTCCGTCCGGGGCCATCGTCACATTCTTTGGTTGAAAAAAGATAAACGCCTCACGCCGGATTTTTACCCGCTCCATATCTATTTGCTCCCCGAAAACACTAGCCACCATCATTCGTTCTCCGGCACTTAGCTTTCGTGTTCTCCAAGGCTCCACAAACCTACTTTCCATACTTTCAATTGAAAACCAAGGCCACAAAGGTCCTCACAAAGCCAGAAGCTCTCAACTTCAAAAAATCTGTAAACGCAATAGGTTTGTCCTACACAATCTAGCGCCCTAACCTGCACCATGCTCAAGCGTGTGTTTCTAGGCTACTCGGCTCCTATCCTGCCTCTCATCGTAGATCATATTCTACTAGATATACCCTCTCTTCCCTCCTCTCTTATCATCGTCCCCACTGCGCAAAGTGGACGTCTCCTTCGTGAGTCTCTAGCCGCAGGTTCCACCGCACTTCTCGCCCCCCAAGTCTCTACACCCGGAGCCCTGCTTAACGTTAATCACCCCTCGTCAGCTCCTCGCTGGTTGGAAAAAATTGCTTGGTCGACGGCACTTGAAGGACTTTCACCGTCAAGTTGGCAGCAGTATCAAGGACTTCTGCCCACCCCGCCAGATCCCCTCAAAGTCACGCCTGATTGGTCGCTCGGTATAGCCGAAGATTTGGTAACACTGAGTGCAACTTTAAGTGAACATAACCAAGACTTCTCCAACGCCGCTCATCTTTTAAGAAACACTCCAGATGCGAATCGATGGAGCGCCTTGGCAGCAATTTATGAAATTTTTGAGAAAATACTTTCTGACTGGAATTTTATTCCCGCAGCTAAAGCTCGAGAAAATTTTCATAGATTACCAGATTGTGAACGAATCATCATCGCCGGTGTCACCGAAATACCTCCCTTCCTAATCAAAGCCCTCGAATCATTTCCGGGCGAGGTAACAGTTCTCATCGGCGCACCAGAGTCTGAGTCGGATCACTTTACCCTTTGGGGAATCCCTATCGATAGCTGGCAAACTAGAATACTCCCGCCAGCCACCCAAACTCACCTCGCCGCAAACCCCGAGCAACAGGCGAAGTTAGCACTAGATCTCGCTACTAAATCTGGGAAAATCTCATCCCAATACGCCATCGGCTCCCCAGATGATTCTGTAGGCTCAGCACTTGCGTCTACCTTTTCGGCAGTTGGCTGGACCGCATATCATCCTGCAGCCACCACTTCATCTCCAAGTCTCGTTCGCTGGTTTTCCGCTTGGCGTAATTGGCTAGACAATCCTGCAGTCGCTCACTTAGCCACTCTCTTACAGCTGCCAGAAATTGATCAATTAGCTAAAAATCAACGCGCAAAGCTACTCGTCGCTTTGAACAAAATGCGTGATCGCCATCCCTCCGCAGATCTTCCTTTCATCTCCAAAAGGTCATCGAATAACCACCCTAGACTCACCGCCTTCATCGACGATTTACTCAAAACTCGTCAGCACTTCCTCAGCATACCCTTTGTCGAAGCACTTCGCCTTCACCTCGCAGCGCTGCAGCTCGATGATGACGATGTAGATCGGCAATTAGATGCAACTTATGCATACATAGAAATCCTCACAACAATCATCCCAAAGATCCACCGCACACATTCGTTCTGGCTCGGCATCTTGAGATCAGAAATTTCCAAAAAAACTCCCGAGCCCCCTGAAAACCGTGTGATCGATATTCAAGGGTGGCTAGAGCTGCTCTATGAGCCGGGGCCACACCTAATCATCGCTGGAATGAACGAAAAATCTGTGCCCTCCCGCCCGGGTGGTGAGCCTTGGTTAAGCGAAAACATCAGAGAAATTCTCGGCTTACTGACAACATCTCAACGGCACTCGCGCGATACCTATCTACTCCATGCAATGCTAGAGTCACGCAAATCTACCGGCTCAACCCACCTAATCTGCGGAAAAAACAGCAACAAAGGAGACGCACTTGAGCCATCCCGTCTGCTTCTAAATGTCTCCGATGCAGAACTCGTCCCCACAGTCCAAAATCTATTCCAAGAAATTGAACCGCCGGAATCAAACCTCATCTGGGCCCAAAATTGGAAATGGCAAGTACCGTGGGAGACAATGAATAGCGCTCTTAGCGCAACTGCTCTAGCCACCTACCTTGCCTGCCCATTCCGCTACTATCTGCAACACGTCTTGCGTATGGACACTCCTGAACCTGATCGCACAGAAATGAATCCCAGCGATTTTGGCACCCTTACCCACAAAATTTTACAACATTGGGCACAACAAAAATCGGCCTCAACTGAGACGAATGCCGCCGAAATCTCCGCTGCCTTACAAACGTCCTTCGCTGCTGTAATCGATAGTGTTTTTCATGGAAAACTGCGCCTTCCAATCCGGATTCAACTCGAGTCCCTCTCCCAACGCTTAAAATGGTTTGCTGAACTGCAAGCAGGGATCGCCGCCGAAGGGTGGGAAATCATCGAAACAGAAGCAAAATTCGAGATCCCTTTTCATGATTTAACCATCAAAGGCTCCATAGACCGCATTGATCGCCACCGAGATTCTGGTCAGCTACGAGTTATCGATTATAAAACAGGAAAGAAGAAGGCCGTTGATACCGCTCATCTGAAGAAGATCATAAAAAGCACAAAGCTGGCAGACCACCTCCACGATGTTTCAGAGGTGCAGACGCTAATTCCTGATAAAAAAGGTATCATGCAGCCATACCTCTGGACCAATCTCCAGCTACCGCTCTATGTTGAAGCCAGTAAACAAGCGGGCCTCGACTTACCAATTCCAACTTATATTTCTCTCGGGAAAACTTTCGAAGAGGTCGCACTTTCTCCATGGGACACCTATTCTGAGGACATCCATAATTCCGCCCTCCTCTGCTCCAGCTGGATCACCCATCAAATCCAAAACCAAACTTTCTGGCCACCCTCAGAGCAGTTCAAATATGATCCATACGAGATTCTAGCAGCCAAACAGCACCTAAGCTCCCAGTGTGAACTTCCAGCCAACCTGCCTGCCTAACAAACTAATCCTCTTTGCCTCGCGCTTCTAAGATAGGGCATCAGCCTCTTATTTCTTGCCAAACCTTTGATTCAAACTACCGTCCGCGCCGAGCCGGGATTACGGCACTTTCTATGCAGCTATTGCGAAGAGTTTCCCATCAATCACTTACTATAAACACAGATAGAAGTAGATCGGAATTTCACGAAGCCTGCCCCAGATCCCTGCTCTTGGACGACCATCGATATCGCTTCGAAATAGTTTCCGGAGGACCCTTTCCGCAACGGTTGCGGGGGCCTAAATAGTAGAATAAAACTATATGGAAACTAGCTTCAAGCGCCCTTGGAAACTGGACCTAAGATGTCTCAAGACAATCTTCAGTTTCCCCATCGCATCGGTCCGTCCACAACATACAAAAACATGGAAACCATGCAAAACGACAATAACGACTCCCACAAACAAGGAGATAGCCAAAGCCGCAGATCTCGTAACGGCCAACGACGCAGAAACAATTCCAACCAACGTTCCGAAGGTAGCAAAACCAACGGTCGACAAGCAGGTGGCGGCCGCCGCGACGGACAAAACCAGCGCTCAAACCGCGGAAAGGGCGCAAAAAACTCTTCCAGACGCCCAATGCCAGCTCCTATCGAGCTGAATTGGTGGCAAAAAATCCTTAAAGCCGTTGGGCTGTTAAAAGACCCTGTCCGCCCACCCCGTCCCGAACGCCGTCCAGACCGCAGTAAAGGCCCCATTCAACAAGGTGATTCACCGCGAAAGCCCCGTGGAAAAGGGCCAAATTCGGATCAAGAAGACTCTGGTGCTTCAACAAGGGAGCCACGCGCCCGCAAAAAAGCACGTGGTGACCGTGAGAGGAAGCGCCCGCGCGGTGGTGATCCGTCAACAGTTGAAAATCGTAGGATCTACATTGGCAATCTTTCGTATGAAACCACTGAAAGCGACATCGAAGAACTATTTAAAGGCATCGGCCCAGTCCGCCGCGTTGAAATTGTCTACAACCGCAGCACCCATCGTTCTAAAGGCTACGGCTTCATCGAAATGCTCGATGTAGATGAAGCAAAACGGACAGTAGAAGTCCTCCATGATCAATACTTCATGGGGCGGCAACTCACAGTCTCCGGTGCAAAGTCCAAGGACCATGCCGATGCTGAACGTGACGATGCAAAGAATATTGCAGAAAACAATGAGATGCCGCCACTGGCACCCCTTGATCCCGCAGGTGATAAGAAAATCCCCGAAGAAACAGCTGCCTTACCAATTACCGACGAGATTACCGAGCCATTAGTCCAGACTGAGGTTATGCAAGATAACCCCGAGGTGCCAACTGAAGAATTCACTGCGCCCCCTGAAGAAACCAAAGAGCTCGAAGAGAACAAATAACCCCACGGGGCTAGTCAATGGCTGCTACCAAACCGAAGGTTTCTATTTACCCCTCGTTTTCCCGATTTTTCGTATTGAAATATCTCGTAGTCATTGCTACCCCTCCACGCCGGAGATTCACCCGAACCTCCGCTACCTATTATGCCTCCACGTAACAATCGAAGACGCCGTCCCGGCGGTCGCTCAGGAAAAAGAAGCTTCGGACCTAAAAAGAAGGTCGATGAAAATGATGAGGAGAAGGCTGTAGAGGTGGAAGGGGAAATCTCTTCCGTCCTAGCCGGCACGATGTTTCGTGTGAAGCTCGCAAGCGGCCATGAAGTCCTCGCCCACATTTCTGGTAAAATGCGCAAACGCTTTATCCGCCTCGTCGTTGGCGACCGCGTAAAGATGGAAATGTCTCCCTACGATCTCACAAAAGCTAGAATCGTTTTCCGCCTAGGCTAAAATCATCAATTCGCGTTTCTACCAAGAGTAGACAACACGGAAAAGCTCTCTTCCTCACGGATAGAGAGCTTTTTTTACGCCTTGTAATTCTCAGGGCTTAGTCCCAGCCCTTATCTTCCCACTCATCCATGGGCCGTCCAATACTCTGCACAATTTCAGCAGGCAGAAAAATCATCTCACGGTCTTTCTTACGAGTTGGGTCCAGTAAAAATTTTACCGTCTTTCTTACCCGCTTTTCTTTCGTCGTAACAACTACATCCGCCAATACCGTTAGAGCCCCGTCCTCCTTCGGCTTCACTTCTAGCCTGCCCGGGACATCATAGACTGCCTTAACTACCCCTGCATCATATGCCTTCTTCTTTGAAAACGGAACATTCACTCTTAGATACTGCCTCGGATACCACTCATCTCGCTTCGTCTCTGATGTGATCGTGCGAATCCGTTCCACCTTGAACTTCTCATGAACCCCTTCCACCCCTTCCGCTTCAATCCGCCACGCAAACGGGCCATTCAAATTCGCTACCGCAACCCCAACAACCATTGCCGAGAAAGAAAACGCACCGTTGTCAGTCCCTTCCGGCTTTACCGCCATCGAAATTCTCGCACCATTTACATCCACTCCCGGCTGGCTAACATACGTGTTCCGTGTGCCGATATGACTCATACAACTGTTTAATGGCAACAAAACCATCGAAATTAGGCCACTAAGTAAGACTATACGCATTCGCTTCATGAAACTTTAGATATCACAATGTAAATACATTGTGAACATTTATTTTTTAAGTGATAAAATACCTTCAAATTGGAAATGAGATCGTTTCATCAGCCTTGCGCCTTCGCACCTTGGAACAGGCCGAAATCCTGATTACTGTAAACACCCAAAGCTAAAGTCTGAACAAAGTGTAAAACCTTTGAATTTCAACGAGCTATGCATTGACCTACCTAGGCAATCCTGATATGAAATGGTGAGTTTCCACGAAAACCTAATTGAATTTTCTAATGTCCGAAAACCCATCTGATTTACCGACTGTAGAACTCATGAATTCACTTCTCCCGAAGTTTGATTTCTTTGAGATAATCGAGTCAGAAAAACAATCTGCCACATATCTGGCGAACCAGATCAGTCTTGATAGACCCGTTACTGTTAAGCTTTTCCCACCTAGCTCAGTAAATCATACCGGAGTCCCAAGTGCTTTTGACAAAGCCGCCGCTGCCGTCGCTGCCCTCAAACACCCAAACCTTGTCAGCATTTTCGACTCGGGTAACCTCGAAGACAGGCCCTACCTCGTGATGGAAGCAGTCGCTGGAAAAACGCTTCTTGAGACTACGGGTGGAAACGCGCTGGACTCCGCCAAAGCCTTCGCTCTCATAACTGGGATTTGTGAGGGCTTAGAAACAAGCCATCACAAGGGCGTAGTCCATGGTTCTGTAAACCCATCAAACATCCTGATTAGCAACGAGGGAATCCCCAAGCTTGGGAACTTCAGTTTGGATCGATCAACCACAGATCGCACTTCTCCATACGCCGCCCCCGAATTATCGAGTCGCACCAGCTACGCCACAAAACGCTCAGACGTATTTTCCTTGGCTGCCATATACCAAGAACTTCTCACTGGCAGCCCCACTGGTCTTATAGCACCGCCCGTCGAGACATTGCCAAAACAGAGACAAGAACTAGCAGCTGTTCTGAAACGTGCGATGGATCAAGAGCCCGGCAAAAGAATGCCGGATGCCGCTGCTTTCTACTCCGAAGTCAAAAAACACCAAGGCAGCACAGGGAGACTTCTAGTAACCGCCCCACCTCGTCAAACTGCGCCGCCTCAGAAACCAAAGCGTGCCACCCAACCACTCGCAGCTAAGAAAGCAGATCACGGTCTTGCACTGAAATTGGGCCTCATCGCCCTTCTCATCGTCGGCATCTTCATCGCTTGGGGCAGCCTGAATCGGGCAAAAACTGCTCGCAATGAGGAAAACAAACAGCTTATAGCGAAGGAACAGGCAAAGAAGGATGCTGCACTCGCGGCAGCCATGAAGCGCACCAACGGACCTACACAATACACCAAGAATCAGAAATTAAGCGAAAGAGCAGTCGCATCTGCAGAAAAATCAGAAAGTCAGGAAGACTCGCTAGAGCGTTTGCGTGCACGCCTTAAATCCGGAAAACGTTCCGAGATGCCTCCCGGGACACTTAGCCGGGGCGGAAGCAAATACCTACTCATTGAAAGAGCAAAAAACATGGAACGAGGCGAATGAGTTTGCCGAATCCCTCGGCGCACACCTCGCTAATCCTTCCAAAGCCAGCACATTCACTTGGATCAGTGACCGTCTTCTAAAGAAAGACCCTGCATGGTTAGGTGCTGCCAAAAGCGGTAAAGATGCTTGGGTTACTGTAGGTGGTAAATTCTGGAGTCCTGAAATCACCCCGACCGGTAACGAAACCTTCGCCGCAATAGATAAAAAGGGCACAATCATCTCGAAAGATGCCAATCAAGCCCTACCCTTCATCGTTCAATGGCGCGATGATGGCTCAAACCCTGGCACCCGCGAAGTCCAATTCGAAGCCACTGCCAAAACCGCCGATTCTAAAAACCCAATCTATCCCCCCGGGACGATTGAAGCCGGTGGCCGCAGCCTTCTATACATACCTGAAGCCATTACATGGTCCCAAGCGAACAAAGCAGCAGCCTCCGCAGGTGGCCACCTGTTTGTAGCCTCCGATAAAGACGAGGCGAAACTTCTCCGCTCATACATCCAAGGGCTGGAAGCCGTGCACGGCATCTGGCTCGGTGCCTCTCTCGATTCTGATCGTTGGACGTGGATTACCAAAGAACCATGGATCTTCGCAGATTGGCTAAAAGGTAGGAAACCCGGCAAAGAAGGTCATGCACTCGTCATCCACCCAGACCGTGGCTGGGATAGCCAAGACCGCACAGTCAAGGCGTCCGGCTACATCATCGAATGGAGTGAGGATGAGTCAAACCCCGGAAAGCAGGTACCCGCCGATCTGTTCACCGGACTCGAGGCGAATGATCTCATCTCAAAAGCAAAAGACTTAGTGCTGAATACTGAGAAGAAGCGCAACGATCTTCTAGCAATCAATTCGAAGAAAATGACTTGGGATCTTAATGCCCTGCTCAAAGGTATGAACAGCGGAGGGCGTGCCCACTGGGGACCAGAAGTTGATGATCTCAAAAGTTTGTTAAGGAACGATCGCCTAGATACCCGCGACATACGTCGGCAAGATGTCCGTGTCTCACCCGAGATGGCAAAAATCGTTAACTACGCTGTAAAAAAACAACACGAAGCGGACAAAGGCTTCATCAAAGCTGTTGAAGTAATTCGTGATGCCTATGTGGAAAAAATGCAGGGCATCCAAGAAAAAGCACTGAGCGTTGGGCAAATGCGTGCCGGCGAAAGGGCTGAAACAATGATCAAAAACGCAGAAGATGCTGAGGGATGGGCGCGCGATTTTGGAGTCGAACTACCCAAAGACTAACCACCGCGAGAAACCAAAGTTCTCATCGGAAAAACAACTTACGCATCTGCCTCGCGAGGACCTTTCCGCCACGCATAGACAAGAAACGCCGCTGCGAATAGATACATGAACAAAGAGAGGAACTGACCTTTCGTGAGAAACCCTTCGATCACCCATGCAGCATCTGGTTGACGAAACCGCTCGGCAATAATCCGTCCCGTCGCATAAAGAGCAAAAAACAGCCCTGTCAGCAACCCGTGCGGCGCCCGCGGAAAGCGAATGCGGACAAACCAAAGAACCGCAAAAATCACTGCCCCCTCAAGAAGTCCCTCATAAATCTGAGAGGGATGCCGCGCCTCAAGAAAAGGACCGATGGCATCTCTCACAGCCTCGGAATCCCGCGAGGCCTCGACTAGCGCTTGATAATTCGCAGCGCGCTCGCCCGGAAGAGCTCCATCGCCGCCCACCGCAGCCACCGCCCGGCCCAATTCAGGATCTACGTTTACCGCCGCCGCCAGTGCCGCGTCGAAACGGCTAGCCTTCTGGCGTTTTCCAATCAAGGAAAGCCGATGGAAACTTTACCGCCCATGGCACCCCCGAAGTCACTCTGCCATAGAGCTCACCATTGATAAAATTCGCCATTCGCCCGCAGAAAATGCCCACCGGACTCACCACGCATAATCCATCACCCAAGCCCGTCCACGATACCTTGTGCTTCCAAGCATAATAAAAAGTAAAAATCACCAAGCCTAGAATACCACCATGGCTTGCCATCCCACCCTCCCAGACCCGAAAAATAACTAGGGGATCCTGCAACACACTGGCCCACCCATCTCGCGGAATTTGGTAAAACAAAACATAGCCCAAACGCCCCCCTACAAAAACTCCTAACAAAGCTGCCGCCGCAATGAAATCAGCCGTTTTCGCTGGAGCTAAAACCCATAGCTTCCGCTGCGCTAAATACTTTAGAAGCACGTAGCCACCGAAGAACCCCGCCAAATACGAAAGTCCATACCAGCGAAGCGCTATGCCTTCCGTAAATTGAAAGATGATCGGATCGAAATGATGAACGTAGGCTGCAAACACCTTGCGAGATTGTCTACATGCACAAAAACGTCAAATGCTAGTATGAAGGAAAATCATCAAACTTTTCACCCCTCTTATCACCATCCGGCACGTAGAACAGCGGCTCCAAACGATCCAGATACAGCGAAATGTCATCCTTTCGTTTACCAGGTCTGTCTTTCAGCCGAGCCTTTAGGTTCAAATAATCGTCAAATGCGCCACTCGTCTCCCGCGCTCTCGTAATTTCAAACCAATCCAAAAAATCCCTCGCCATCTCCGACTTAGCCACCATTCCCTGCCTTGTCTCTTCCAGCGTCTGGAGGGAAAGATCCAAATCCTGAGTATTCCCACGCACAATATTTGTCAGCAGTGCCTGGTACTCTAGTAAAAGCAAACGGTAGGAAGGAAAACAACGGTAACTCAGCCTCACCAAATCATCTTGCGCCTGCCGGACTGCCTGATTTCGCTCGTTCTCAGCCAACTCAATGATTTGCGCCCAACTTCCCAAATCGATTTCACGTAAAACACCCTCATCATCCTGATAACGTAAGCGTAATGCCTCTCTCAGCAGCCGTTCCGTTCTCGCCACACTGTAAGCCTCCGTTAGCGGAGCTGTGCCTTTATTAGCGAGTTGCAGCTGCCAAAGCTTTTCTAAACTCGTCGTGCTAAAGTTCAATTCAGAAAAATATTTACGCAGCAAAGCCGGCATTTCTCCCTGAAAACTCGCAACTTCATTCAGTAGACCCGAAAGCCCAGCCTGACCTTCCGGTTGCTCTAACAGCGCCATCACTAACGCACCTGAAGATACTCGAAATGCCGCCTTCGAGGCAGAGTCAGTTCTCAAAAAGTCACCTTCAGACAGTGCAAAAAGGTCCGCCAAATTGAATAAACCGCCATGTTGAAATAATGCATCATACAACCGACGGTCCGTCCGCTTCAAGCGCCACGCAGTCGCCTCCATCAATCCCTCGACCAACCATGGCGGAACCTGAAATGCAGTCTCTACCTCCTCCGCACCCCTACCCTCAAGCCCCTGCCCATAAATCAAACCCACATAAACAGCCCGCCTGAAAATACTTTTCTGCAGACCTCGGCTAAGGTTTACAAAAATTTCAATCCGGTAGCCGGATTCTCCGAAAGCTATTTTCAAAGCAGTTGTCCGCAAAGGAATTTTGTCACCCGGCGCGCCCTTAAGTTGAATTGTGATCGGCACCGTCCACTCATCTTTTTCTTCTGTGAGTTTGAGAAATTCGTCTTTTACCTCCTCTGCCAAATTCGCAGCCAATCCCCGCGTAGAAGCATCCGCACCCCGAATAGTAAACTGCCGAGATCTGCTTTTGACAGCAGCTTCACCCGAAAAATTCGGACCCAACTGATCGACAGGCGTCGCCCTCGGCACTGGAACATCATCTAACGACGGATCGGCCAACACGACTGAGCTCAAAATCACAAACAGAACAACGCATCGTCTGAAGATCACCTCAGAACTCGCGCTATATGATCTTACCATCATCGAATTAAAAGCTCAGATCACCCGTTTCTTTATACCTTGGATCCAACTGCAACTTCCCCTCAGAAAACTTGATCTCAGGCATCTCCTCCAGACCCAGCTCAATCTCGACGGCAAGGGCTTCCGCTATCCCTTTGAAATCCTCTAGATACAAATGTAAAAAACCTTGTGGAATTGTCAGCCCTCCAATCCTCCCACCCCTAGTAAACCAAGGGAAATTCTCAAAGATCGGCCCACCATGTAGGTTCACAATTCTGCTGGATCCCTTGGGCGTCTCAACCCGTTCCACCTGCACAAACATCGATGAAGTGAACGCATAGCCAAATGCCTGCCTCTCCATAATGAGTTCAGCAAATCCATCGCTAAATCTTACCTTCACCCCCTTTAAACTAACCCACTCCCCCAAAACGCCGCTTTGCTTCAAAATCAATTGATCCTCTAGCCAGCCGTTGATCTCTTGATCTGTAAATTCCACAGAATACTTCCCCTCATGGGATTTCTCTAAAATTGTCCGCACATCTCTCACTGACGCCCCATCACTTACCGTTGAATTGAGGTCTCGGAGATCCTGAGCTTGGCCCGCCAGATACACCGCATACGCCACACTCGCTAGAACCAGAAAAACAAAAAGCCTCATCAAACGCCCAAGACACCCCGGCCTAGCTTTCTCCATTTCCTGCTGATCTCTCATCTACTCATAAAATTTGTAGCACCTACTTATCGGCAGAACCCGAAGGAGACTTTTTCGGCGCTTCTTTGCTCTCAGCCTTCTTAGCACCATCTCCACCTTCCTTTGAAGGTGCCTTATCTGCGCTTTCCCCAGACTTATAAGAAGACGATCGGTAATCTGTTTGATAAAATCCAGAACCTTTAAAAATGATACCACCGCCCGTCCCTAACAACCGCTTCACTTTACCATCGCAGTTAGCTAGCGGGCATTGCGTCAGCTTCTCATCGTTCATCCGTTGAAAAACTTCAAATCGGTCCCCACACTCTAGGCATTCATAATCGTAATTCGGCATCGCTTTTCTATTCAGGTTAGCTGTTACCAACCGTTAACTAACTATAGTGAACCCTTTCAAGTCTTGCAAAGCGGCAATTTCCTCAACCCGCATATCTTGCACATGATGCGCCACCTCAGAATTCTCAGCAAGATCCTCCAAATATGAAGTAATCTCATCGTATTCTCCCTGCAAGATAAGCTCCACAGTGCCATCCTCGCAATTGCGCACTGTCCCTACCAAATCATATCCCTTTGCCAAATCCTTCGCCGTATAGCGAAAGCCCACTCCCTGCACCCGCCCCTCAAAAATAGCACGCCTACTGCTCATACCTCTATAAACACAGAAACTGCCCACACTACAATATTCGTTTAAATACCACCGGAATTTCCTGCAACCACACGAATCGAGAAAATAGATACGTGACAACTCCATCGAACCCTATCAGTCTCCATCCAGCCCCCAATAGTTAGCATTATGGAAAATCCTCTCCAGCCCATCGGCGAAAGCACTCAAACGCCCTCAAGCCTCTCCACCCTTACTCGCCGTGGGTTCATCGCCGCTTCCGCTGCTACCTTAGCAAGTTGCAAAGCCGCTACCCCGCTCAACAACGATTCCGGTGCCACATCACTCAAAACCGCTTCAAACAACGCCTACCAAACCCCCAAAATCCCCGGAAACTCACTACGTAACGATCCCGGTAGGCACTCAAGCAATTTCCCGAAATCCGCCGGAGTATCCTTCAGCCGCGTTGCCGTTGCAGGGAAATACATCGCACTCACCTTCGATGACGGCCCTCATCCACAAAATACCCCTCGCCTTCTCGATATCCTCGCTAAAAGAAACGTCAAAGCCACCTTCTACGTCATTGGCCGTAGCGTAAACCTTCACCCGGGCGTCTTGCGCAGAACAGTCGCCGAAGGACACGAAATCGGTAACCACTCGCAAACTCATCGCCTACTTTCAAAACTCAGCAACGCGGAAGTCCGCAAAGAAATGCAACGTTGTGAAGATGCCATCGGGAAAGCCTCCGGCGTGCGTCCGCGCACCATGCGCCCTCCCTACGGCGGCCTACTTCAGAACCAGCGCAGCATGATTCACGAGGAATTTGGCTACCCTACCATTTTATGGTCTGTCGATCCACTTGATTGGAAACGTCCGGGCCCTTCAGTCGTCACTCAAAGAATATTATCTGGCACCGACGCCGGAGGAATCGTTCTAGCACACGATCTCCATTCTCAAACTGTCGATGCAATGCCCGCTACTGTCGATGGCCTGCTGAAACGAGGCTTCAAGTTCGTTACCGTCTCGCAGCTGATTGCCATGCAGATCGACAAAAATGCCCAAGCAGCCCTCACTTCTGGGTCCTAATCCGCAGCGCACGCCGCTCACATTTCCTTCCACCCACTAAGAGTGAGCCAGAGCAATCTCGGGGAAAAATACTTCACCGCCCGGGAACGTATCGGAAACCTGCACAGTGAAGTCGCGCAACTCGCGTCCATCACGTCCACGAACCTACGTCCCGACGACGCAAATCTGGACCCATCAGCAGACCTCAACACGCCTTTTACACTTCTCGTTCTCGGTGAGGTAAATGCTGGCAAATCATCTTTCATCAATAGCCTAGCAGCGGCCGAAATATGCCCCGTCAGTAATCTGCCAAAAACCAAAGAATTTATCCGCTACACCTACGACGAGAAAACAACTAAATTTACCCACCTAAACAATACCTCCCAACAAACCCTACCCATTAACTGGTTAGAGAAATTCGAAGTCATCGATACCCCTGGCTCGAATTCTCCCGAAGGCGATAACCAAAATCTACTGAACCAACTGGCAGAAGAAGCTTCCCTCGTCCTCGTAACTTTTCTGGCTACGAATCCATGGACAAGCGCAACTTGGAATCAAATCACCAGCCTTCCTGCGGAATCTCATAATCGGATTGCAATCATCTTACAAAAATCAGATCTGCTAGAACCGGTAGATACCGCGATCGTTCTCGATCACCTCCGCGATTTAGCAGTGAAAAAAATCGGCTTTATCCCACACATCTTTTCGGTCTCCGCAAAGCTCTCTAACGAAAAGCCAGTCCCTCGACTCACCGTAGATCACTCTGGTTACACCGAGCTTAGAAAATTCATATCGGAGACCATTTGCTACTCCACAGCGCGGCAGCTAACGCTAAAAAAAGTTACCGATAAAATTGCGGACCAGCTCTATCAAATCGAGAGCCAGATCGATAACCAGCGGCATAACTTATCACAGCAAAATGACTTCCTAGCCTCCGTTGAAGACGAAATAGATAACATACGTGAGAACCACGTCATTCAATTGCCCGGCCACCTTGAACAAGTAGCCTACAGCTTCGAGCATCAAGCAATGAGCGTAAAAAGGACACTCAGAAATCATCTCAACCTTCCCCGCTCGCTTTTCCGGATCTTCGTTGGCGACCGAACAAGCACCATCATAGAAAGAAATTTCATAGACCGCCTCCAATCCGCAGTAGAAATCGTAGCGGGCGCCGATGCTGAAAACGCCATCGACACCTGTGAGAATCACTGGCATTCCCTCACTAAACGGGTGCGTCAAGGGATTGGCTTGGAACTTCGGGACGAACTAGATATCCGCACATACCTCTCCCAAGCAAAATCCCAATTTATTCTCCGCCTTGGCAGAGCTGCCCACATCGCCGTAGGCGATCTTCATGTCCGCAGAGATCTGGAGGAAAACCTAAAAAAGCGAAATATCGCCCTGAAATCATTTACCACCGCCATTCTCATACTCCTCAGCTTCGCCGCAATTGGTGGCATCTTCCGCACCCCTTGGGTTCCTGAAATCCTTCTCATTCTTGCTCTTTTCTTTACCCTCACAGGCTCCTTCGTAGGAATCGTCACCCGCGCAAAAATTACTAGAGATTTTGAAAGCACCCTACTCTTAGCTTGCAGCTCATTTGCCTCAACTCTCCAAGATGACTACGAGGAAGCCTTCCGCATCTTCTTCTACGAATATGCCACATGTCTCAGTTCCATCCGCCATCACCTCGCCGACGAACGTATCAGCTTAGAGCCTAATCTTCGGCGCTGGCATGAAGTTTTCTTAACTCTAAAATCTATCGAACAAGATCTCTAGAAACCGCTCACAGCGCTACCACCTAGAAAATATCGGCCGCTTCTCCCCAAACCTCGGGTAAATATTAAACTCAATCTTATCAAAGGCCTCCCTAGAAAACTTAGCTGTTCCGAAGTTCTGACTAAATCCCACTAGATAATCATCTTCCACCTCATCGATTCGAAAAACCACTCGCGAGCCATCTTTCATGTGGGCGCGTATATCACCCTTGTTCCGCTTAGGAGTCTCCATCTTCGATTCCTGGAGAATCAAATTATGCAATCGCTCGATAGGGATCTCAACTTCCGAAAATTCTGTCTTCACAGTTACCATGTCACCCTTCACCCCTGTGATTTCTCCCTTCATGCTATCACCATTGCGTAACACCATCCTGCCTTCCTCTATCACTTCTTTCTGAGTCTCCGGGATGCCAGAGTCAAACCCTCCATCAAAACGATTTCCCCGCAACTGCACCTGTGGATTCACCTCCTCAATATAGCCGTCCCAATTTGTCACTTCTAAGTCAGATATACGTAACGGCGTATCCCCTTGGGCGATGAAATGCAGACAGTCTCCTAAAGTAGCGGCAGCCATCTCTCCGTCTTCCCAGAGCTGGATCCGCTCTCCATCTACAAATAACAAAATCTTACCCGCCTTCTGGCTCACCTGAAGCAGAAGAGTCGCCTTCTCATTCTCCCTCAAATTTCCCGCGTTCGCAGCCCGCCCTAGCCAATCGTTCGAGCCACTCTTCCGCAGCAATACCGAATTACCCTGAAACACAATCGTGTAACCAGTATCCGGGTCCACGCTATCGATATCGCCAGAAAGAAAAACTACTTTTGGTCGGAAATTTCCGCGCCACTCAGCTACAAACTCAATTTGAAACTCGTCCGGAAAATCAATTTCTTTGGCAATACCTGTAGGCCCTTCAGCCTCCAAGGCCCCATCGCGAAATAACCATCGATCCGTCCCATCTGACTGCGTCCACTCCTCCATCGAGTTCGGACCCCGATAAATGATTTCACTCGCCGGCTGAATCGTCACCTCTCGCACATTCACCGTCTTCAATACTAAATCATCAGCATACCAAGTCTTTAACTTCACAGCGTCATCATTTAATCCCGATAACTGCCCGTGAAACACATCACCATTTGTCATATGAATTTTAGCTTCATGACCACCCTGCAGCCTATCTTGCCGTCCATTCGGCGAAGTCATCGTTACATCGAGAACGTTCTCAATCGGGAAAACTGCCGGCTCAACCAACATCGGCGAGGTCCACGATAACGCTTCAGGTGTAAATGATAAAACCTCACCCGTAAGTTGGTCGCCATTGATAAAGCGCACAGTCGAGCTTTTTGGATCAGCACACAGCAAACCTAATAGCAGGAAACTTACGGAAAAAATGCGAATCATCCTATTTAGCTCCCTTTCCTTTCAAGACACTCTTCGTCATCTTATAAACTGCTTTTCTAGGAAGCTCAGTAGCTCCTATCAACGGATGAACTGCCCTGATCTTATCTGCTTCAAAAACACATGAATCGATCTGCATTTTGCCACCACCCAACACGCGCAGCTCCAGCCCCTTCCTAGGTTCCGTCTTCCCGGCTGCTTTTGTTTTTCTAAAGAAAATACCGGAAATTTCGTTCATACCTATAGAAATCACACCCCCATGATCTTCTACCGCTAATGACAACTCACCACCTTCTTCGCCGTTTGCTATTTCGATGATTTTACCCACAAGACTATCGCCAAAACGATCAATCACCCGATCTGCAGCACCAACATAAACGTTCGTCGGCGCGAAAAAGTCCTTCTCAACCTCCCACTCAAAACCTTCAAAATCTCTAACGCTGAACTCATTACCAGGACTTGCCAAATTCTCGAAACGCACAGCTCTACCGTCTGGCACCTTCCCCGTTGGATCGGTGACTTTACCCTCTAACTCACCATCAACATAAAGCGCAATACGCTTACTCGTAGGATCCACAAGCACTTCAAGCTCAAAAGTCCTACCAGGATAGCGCGAGGGTGGCCTATCCAAAGTTAATAGTGGTAGCTCATTCTCACCATCTCTTCGACTAAGCTCAAGACCTTCTTCTCCATATCTAAGGACATAGCAATCTTCACTCTCAGTAACCTTCAAATCAGAGCAAAGCGATATCTCGAAATTTGGCTCGTCCACCCAGCCTACTAACATTCTCAGCCCAAACCTATCTTCGAACTTCATTTCACGCGCAATAGAACCTTCTCCCACAGAGACAAACTGACCTTCCGAGAAACGCCAATGCTCTCGACTCCCACTATCCATCTTCCAGCCCACCGAACTCCTTGGGTGCTCATAAACCACCCGAGGCTCACTCGAATCAACTTCAATAGAACGTATTAAGTCTCTCCGCACCTCTAGGTTTCCTAAAACTTCTGATCCTAAAGAAAACCTCTCCTCACTCAAAGTAATCTCAGTAGCCGGCAGAACATCACCATTAATGAGTGAAACCAATGTATCATCCTGCGATGCATGATCACCCTCCTCAGAAAACTGAATGGTATGCACCTCTTCGTCAGCTACCTGCAATAAATCTTCCGATAGTTCGCTCCGAACTAAAATTTTACCTGTTGAAGCTATCGTCAGGACATCTCCAGTAATCTTACCACGGTTTTTGAGTAAAATTTCTGCCGAATTGACAAAACTCACCGATGCCAAGAGAAGAAGACATACCGCCACCTTAGTTGCAGAATGAGCTGATGTAGTTTTGTAAAATATCATCTCTCGTAAATTGGTAGATATCTATAATTCAGTGCCAAAGATAGTAAAGCTCCCGCCGTACTGAAAGCTGGCCCTTGGTTACCCGGAAATGATCCATCGGCCGATTGTATCGTTCCGAGGTAGCGAATATTTCGCTCATTCCACTCCTTCCAAACTTCCTCATCGGCTTGGAACAATGCCTGAGACATATAATACTCAAAATAGTAAGGATAATAGCGGTCCCTGTAATCTAAATTCTTCTTTAAATACTCTAAGCTCTGTTCATATCCCTCGGAGTCCCGTTGTTTTGCAAGTGAAAGACATAACGACCCAATAGCAGTCAATGTAGGTTTCCCACCGGATGAAGAAGTATACCCATAAGAACCATCGCTCCCCCTACACTTCGCAAGATATGCCAATCCTTGCTCAATCGATTTCTTCGGCACTTCAAATCCGGCATTCTTCGCTGCAAAAAGCGTCACCAGCTGACAACCTGTCACCGTCGTATCTGCATCATCACTGTCAGGGTTATACCGCCATGCATTGAAATTATTTCTCTCTTGAGCACTGATAATTAGATCAATTGCTTTTACTAAAGCAGGGCCTATCTTTTCGTTCTCAACAACACCGTATGACTCTGCCAAAGCCTTCGCGGCAAAAGCATGGTTATACATACTCGATCCTATATACCCATTTGCTGGCTTCTGCTCAGCCAAAATATAATTGATACCTCTTCTTATGTTATCAGCATAAGGTCCTGTAGAAGGATCCTCACCATAAGCCAAAAAGGCCGCAACACACAATCCCACCACCCCTGGCTCCCTGCCAGATCCCCCTTCCCAAAATCCTTCCGCATTTTGATTCTGCGCTAAATATGTCAAACCCTTACTATATATGAGGTCTACTTGAGCAGGAATGACATCACTCTGCCGAGAAAGTAAATCTTGGCCCTCACATGGCACCATGTGCATACCGAGTATAGCAAAAGTATATAAAATGAACATCCTCATGGTTCCAAACCCCGGTTGTAAGCATCCAATGCCTCACGGAACTCTGGAGGCAAACTTCTGCCAGCTGTTCCAGCCGCTTTTGGAACTCTTCTCGCCGCCACCCCGTCTGCTCCCTCGCCGCCGCCAAATTGATTTTCAGAATCGGAGTCTCCTCCATTGCCGTTACCAGCCGCAGCACCTTCTCCTTCCCCTTTGCCCTTAGATTCGGATTCTTTACCCTCACCCCCCTCTTTCTCACCCGGCTTCATGCCCATCATGCGCTCCATCATATCCATCATCGCACTCCCTTCCTCACTGCTTCCATCGCTTCCCTGTTTCGCCTTCGCAGCTGCATGGATTTTCTCAATAATCTCTGTCTGCGCAGCAATCGTTTTCCCACCTGTATCCCGTTCAGCAAGGTAATCCGTTGTTTCTCCCATAATACCCTCCACCTCAGTAAGCAAATCAATCACTTGCTGCACTGTCTGCTCAATCACTAGTTGTTGCACATCGGCAGATAGCTCATCCTGCTCATCTGCCAAGCCCTCAGACCCAGATGCATGCTTCTCATTGATGGCCACCGCATCCATCGCCTCATCATTCGCCAATGACATGGAACATACGGCGATGTAAAATATCCCTATCCAGTTTTTCTTCATATTACCCGGTCGGCCTCCCATTGAAATCTCGTTTGAGTTGCTCCAGAGCCCTCGTCCTTCCACGTAAATCCTGCTGCGTCTGGATCATCTTCATTACCCGCAGCATAAATTCAAAATCTTCATCCTCAGGATCCTGCGCCCCGCCGCCGCCACCACCACTTGGTTCCTTGCCTGCCTCTTCACCAAGTTGCTTAGCCCACTCCGCCAGCCGTGATGCCCACATCTTCGATTCTTCAGTTGCCGTAAACGAATAATTCTTTCTAAGCCTTTCCCTCACCGCCTCTAAACCAGAATCAATATTTGCCTCGCGCATCTCACCTCTCACCTCTTCAAAAAGATCTCCTCCTGTGCGCGCATAGTAATGCCCCAAATCCTCCTGAATCCAACGCACATCCGATGAGATCCCCGCCTGCCGCGTCCGCGCTTCACTCGAAAATCGTTGATCCGTCGGATCTACATCACGCTCACGAATTCCCAATAATTTTGTGAAATTCGCAATTAAATCGCTAGCTACTCCCTCCTGATCCGCAGCTGCCTTCTTAAGACGGGCGACGAAAGTGCTCGCCTCCATTTTCTCGTTCGCTTCGTTCGCCTGCGCGATCGCTCGCTGCATTTTCTCGACCACCTCTTTCTGCTCGGCCACTGCTTTCTTAATATCCTCCTCGGATTTCTTATCGGTATTTGAGGCCTCACCCGCCTCTTCCAGTTTCTTCTGCACCTCAGGAAGGTCGGCTTCCGCCAACTCCTGCACAGCCTTAAGTGCACCCGCCATACTCTTCATTGTTTCCTTATCCACCTCTCCATTGCGAGTCGCACCCTTGAAAATCTCCTCCATCTTCTTCTTCAACTCCTCCATCTGCTGCACGCTTTCACGCTCGGCCAATTCTTGCCGATCCAATCGCTGCGCGTTCGCGTCTTCCCGCAATTCCTCCCCATCCAAACGCTCCAAACGCTGATTTTCATCAAACAAATTGAGTTCTTTCCTAGCCAGATCTTCAAGCTCCCCTATGGCCCGCTCATACTGCGCCTTTAGTAGCTGCAAATGCTCTTCTCTCGTTAGAATATATACCACGACTGGTTCCGAGAAACTCCGCCCTCTTTCGGGGTAAGGATCCTTGGCATAAGCCCTTAAAAGCAATCTCTGAGGCTCCAATTCTAAAGCCAATGGCGAAAATGTGACCTCCTTACTGATCCTCCGGGTCTGCTGATCTGGCTTTGCAAGCTCTAGCTCACCATCAAAGCTACTACTGCTACTCGCAGCGCCATACCGCTCCCATACAATACCAGCTGCACTCAGCCCAACATCATCCTCACACAACACCTCAAAATTTAAAACCTCTTCCGGAAGAATAGCTACTTGCCTCTCAATTCCCTGCAAATATGCCAGTGGGGCCTCGTCTGGATTTGCATCCACTCGGAGGTCAAAATTCTGCCCCCCCTGCAATCCGAATTCATCGCTCCACTCAAATGGGACCATGAAAGAAACTTGACCCACAGCCAACTCAGGACTTCGGATCGTTCTCTTTTTAACAACAAGTTCACCCGCTTGCCCTTGAAAATCTCCACTGTCGTCTCGCTGCGATACCGTCGGACCAAAACGCCCAGACTTTAGCGGCCTGCTCGTCTCCATCTCAAATGAAACTTTGCTTCCAGTCACCGCCTCCACTTGCCCACCAACCAAATCGACCGTTCTTCTCGCCATCCCTAGATAACTCGGATACTCAATCTCCGCCTTTGTCGAAAGCACGTGAGGACGTTGCATCGGCTCAATCAAAATCTCGTGCCGCAAATCCCCAGCCCGGAAAATCACGGAGCCCGGTTCCTGCTGACCGGGAAATTCAAATTGATAAAATCCTTCCCTCAGCTCCGCCGATAACGCCGCTTGTGAGTCGAGCTTAGCGGAAGCTTCCTCCGGCTTCTGCACCGAATCTTCCGCTAACCTAAGTTTCAAATCAAAAGGCTCACCCTGCGCCACTGCCAAGTAAGTGATGGGATCTCTCAGTTGAGTAAAAGTGTAGCGTTCTACATCACCCAAGGGCTTCAGCCAGCGCTCAGCGGCATTCAGACCCGCCTTCGGCGCAAATATGAACGAAGCCGCTGCAATTACAAGCAACAGAACCGCGGCCAGCGCCCATGTAAGGTGCTTGGGCGCGGGCAGCGCATCTCCTAAATCAAACTTACTACTCTCCGCAGCCACTGCCGCCATCGCTGCCTGCTTCAATCTCGGCGACATCGTATCTGCTGCTTCATCCTGCCCCTGCAGCTCAATCACGCCCAGCATCCTATCTCCCAACCCAGGATACTTCCGCGCCACCAGCCGGGCTAGCTGCCCTTCTCTGCGGTGTCCCCACACCCAGCGATGCAACCAATACGGAGCAAATCCAGCAAACAACGACACACCCCCAATCAAAATGATCAAACGCGCCCAACTCGGCGTCTGCCAAACCCTATCCAATACGAAAATCAATAAAAACGAGACCACCAATCCTATCAAACCTGCGGCAATGGACTCGATCACCTTCCGTTTCCAAAGATCCTTTCGGAAAGCCTCTAACTGCTGTCGAAGCACCAACGGTAAGTCCTCCCGAGCGCCCGCAAGGGATTTTGCTACTGAATCAGACTTGGGAACAGGCATTACAAGAATTGAACGGATATACCGCCTTCGGAGGTTGTAGGAACCTGACACCTTTTGTGGAGAACTCCAGCAGAAACCTCGCTATCGAATCTGCTACTAACTTTCACGAAAAGGCTCCGCACGCTTTTCATCGAGACACCGCGTTAGCCAATCAACCATCTGCCCTGCTTCAGGTGATTCAGAGCGCAGCGATTCCAAGGCCATCCAGTCAACATGCGGCTTGGATTGCGCACTCGATAGACGATGAATGTCCAACTTTGCCATCACCGCATCCGACTCCTTCGGGTGCGCGTTGAGAATATTTGCCGGCCTTGGCAAATCATCGAGAACCTCCGCCGTCATCCCAAATGATGTAACTCCAATCCCGAATACTGCGCTCAATTTTCGCAAACCATCCGCCAAAGCCTCATCTTCAATCGGCGCCGCATAAATAAGCTCCCCACCCTGCGCCCATTGAGAAACCGCAAGCGTCTGAAAAAAATCTTCCCGGTAATTCAGTAGCGTAGGCATCAGCCGCAGCCGGGCCGCATGCAGCCGAAAAGGTGCGAGGCCTAGCCGCTGCTTCAGCGCCAACATCCCCGCATCCAGCTCCATCTCTTCCCCCGGCGCACTACCGGTCTCCCAATCCACCAACACCAGCTCAGGATATTTCCACAAGTTACCAATCGGCGATGTATTCGAAAATGGATCACGAAACACAAAGGGAAACCTGCCGTTCGTCTCAAAATACCGCGTGACAACGGCCCGAAATTTCCGGACTCGCATCATAGCTGCGTCTACGGCCCCATTTCCCTCACTTAGGTCATCAAGGCGGCCTTGCGTCCATGCCACTAACTCCTGCGCCCCTGAAAGTGCCGGTAAAGGCTCACTGCGCTTATAGTATCCCTGCCCCTTCTCCACCTTCGCGATCGCCGAGGTAGGATCACACGACATAATCGAAAAATGATACCGAAGGGATGCATCCGAGTAGTTTCCATCAAGCATCCGCCGCGCGACTCTTATCAACTCAGTCCCTTTAATGGCCGCAGCTGGGTTCGAAGGCAGCAAACTCGGCAAAACTTCGTTTAATTGGGAACGTAGGCTCATAAATGCGAATACATGAAACTTCCTTCATCCAAACCGCCCGCCCCCTCTCCAGCAAGCGCTATCTTAAATGCACGCCTCTTCTAGTATGGCGGTTGTCCAGCAGAAGCTCGAAAGCCAATGCCCAAAGGGATTTTTGATTTACGCAAGACTTTCCCTCTAAAACAGACAAGTTAAGCGGGTGATGACATCAACCCATATTTGCTCCCCTCATGATCCTGTCAGCCAATGCCTCGAAATCAGGCAGGCCACCACGAAATTCGAGATCGACCAACTACGCGCCGCCCTCAACGACGAGCACTACCTCAAAGCCGGCCGACCCGCCGGCAACACCATCTGGCAGGGATTTACCAGACCGATGCGGATGAGGGCTATCCGGTGCTTTGTGCCGTACTTTGCTGGTCGGTGTGAATTCCTACCCTCCGGTCGTGGTTAGCCTTCCGGCACTACCTTTCTGTCACCGTATTAAACCCCTTCGGGACACGGTGGCAATTCGGACACTAAATGTTCCACAATGATTGTTTGTTATTGAGACGGGTTTTGAACAGTTCATTTCCACACGGTTTGCGCACTGTGGAACGCCCATAAATCCGTCTTATTGAGACTCGCAACTTGTGACAACAACCCAAATGCCGAGTTGCGTAGCCTGCTAAGCTCCGGGAATGAAGTTCACTTGTTTCCTTTCTCCCGGCTCGTTAGAGTTGCTCAATTTCCGTGCAGAAATCCGCTCCCACTCTTGCCCTCACTGCGGCTGCCGGGAGACGATCCTAGCGCATGGCTACCTCCGGGGCTTGGCGGAATCAGGGCACGAAACGGTCACTCGGGGACTGCGTTTTTTTGTTCAAACCGTCACTCGAACATAGGCTGTGGCAGGACGTTCTCAATCCATTGGGAAAACATCCTGCCCCATGCATCACTGCGCTCCGCTCAGCTCATCGCCCTGCTCGAAGCTTGTATATCCACGCCCACACGACATGCCGCGTGGGTGGGAGCATCCCGTCTCACCTTATCTCTGACCGGTGCTTATCGCTGGTTTGAAAAATGGCGCAACGCCGCCCATCTAATCCGAACCTGGCTCAATACGGTGTGTGACCCTCCCACCAAAACCGACGGCCTGCCCGACCCCGATAGCTTGCGACATCTCAACGCAGCTTTTCCCGCGTACCCCTGTGCGGGCGCCGCCTTCCAGAATCGCTTCCAAATACCCGTCTGCGGCTAAATCCACCTCCTCCCGGCACCACTTCATAGCCCCGCCCAGACCAAACCCACCCTAACAGTTGCCGATTTGACATCGTGCCCCAATTGCCGACCGAACCCCGAACTTGCAGCAACACGATATGGCAATCCACCCCACAGCCCCCCGCCGTGCAGCTTCGCCAGCGTCATATGAAACGCGTCAGCAACTACCTCAAAATGCGAGTCCTCGGGGCACTCGAACACGCCCAAGGCCACTCCGACCTCGCTCGCTACCAAGCCGTCAGTCAAACCGTCTTCCTCGACGAGGACGGCCACCCCCGCCAGTTCACCTGGCGCACCATCCAGACCTGGTGGTATTACTACCGCAAACACGGCATCACCGATCCACCAGCCCGGGCCGACAAAGGAACCACCCGCAAAGTCACCCCCGAGCACCTCCTCGAAGCCATTGAGCAAGTCCTCCCATCCTTTTACGGGAAAAAATACAACATCGCCGAAGTTTACCGCGCCTGCATCCAGAAAGGTCTGCTCCGCCACTCCCAGATCGCACCCAACACCTTTCGGCGCATCGTCAACCGTTACGAACTGCTCAAACCCGCCGCCGACTCCAGTCCCAAAGCCCGACTCGCATTTGCAAAAGCCCACGCCAACGACCTCTGGCAAGGCGACACACTCCACGGCCCTTACCTGCAGATCGGCCTTCATAGCAAACCTCTCAAAACCTTCCTCATCTGCTTCATAGACGATGCCTCCCGCGTCATCACCCATGGTGCCTTCTATCCTGCCGACGACACCGTCAACCTCATCGACTGCTTCCAGACCGCCCTCTACAAACGCGGCATCCCCAAAGCCGTCTATGTCGATAACGGCTCCAACTACACCGCCAAGGAATTCGGCCTCATTTGCTCCCGGCTCGGCACCGTCCTCATCCACACACCTGTCAGAGACGGGGCCGCCAAAGGAAAAATCGAACGCTTCTTCCGCACCGTTAGAGACCAGTTCCTCGTCCGCGACCTGCGCCACATCTGCGACCTGCGCCAACTTAATGACGAGTTCACCCAATGGGTCGAAAGCACCTACCACATACGCGAGCACTCCACCCTCGGCATGAAACCCATCGACCGCTTCGGCCTTGATCTCAACCTCATACGCCGCATCGCCGATAACACCTACGATAGCGAACTCTTCCTCCTTGAAAGCACCCGAAAAGTCCGCACTGACAACACATTTAGCTTCGACTCCATCCGCTTCGAAGCCCCCTGCGACCTGCGCAACACCACCATCACCATCCGCCACAACCGCCCCGGACTCGGCTTCCCACCCATCGTCTATCAAAACGGCCAACGCCTCGGCGAAGCCACCAAACTCGACATGATCGCCAACGACCGCAGACCCGACATCGAGTTCTGAAAACTCTAAACTCTAAACTCTCTTAAAATGATCCGCTCCTACTTCGGCCTCAGCCAAAACCCCTTCGTCATCGATGAAAAGCAAACCCTCCTCGAACATCAGCAACGCCACTTCGACATCCTCAAAGTCCACTCCCAACAAGGCGGGCTCTGCGTCATCCTCGGCGAGCCTGGCACTGGGAAAACCGTCCTCAAAAACGCCCTCATCCACCACAACCCCAAACAATGGATCACCCCCGTCATCAATCGCTCCCTCCACACCTGGCACAACCTCCTGCGCCTCCTATGCCATGCCCTTGAAGTCGAATCCAACGGCACCGATCACAAATGCGAAGCCCGACTCATCACCGAAGCGCGCAACCTCAACAACCGCGGAAAACTCATCATCCCCATCATCGACGACGCCCACCTCCTACCACCCGACGCCCTTCACAAACTCCGCCTCCTGTTAGAGGATTTTCCAAAAAACCACAACCTCGTCCTCTTCGGCCAACCCCAACTCAACACCACCCTCCAGCTCCGCCACCACGCCGACATTAAAAACCGAATCACCTACTCCGCCCGTATCGACACCCTCGCCCCTTCCGCCCTCACCGGCTTCATCCACAGCCAGCTTGATCGCGTCGCACTGCCGCACTCCACCTTCAGCGAAGATGCCACCGCACTCATCCTACGCGCCTCCGAAGGAACATTGAGAGCCGTTAAAAACCTCTGCGTCGGTGCACTCCTCGAAGCCGTGCGCGACCGCTCAAAAACCGTCGAACTTAAACAGGTAAACGCCGTCCTCATGCAGCCCCACTGGCGGCACAACTCACGCGATGAACCCGAGCAACCCCTCGTAACCTCCAACCAAAAAAGCAAACAACCCACCGCCTAAATCACCCGAAAAATCACCCAACCACTTTTGACCAAACGGAGGCCGGCTCTGCGGGGACGCAACCACGCCAAGGGATAGTCAAAACAGAAGGCGAAAACACCGCCAACAACAACGCCACAGGGCATGCCGTCACTCCGTGAAGGCATGCCCTGTGCAACGTACCAAAACCCTTGCCAAAAAACCAGCATCGGCGGGGAAGAAGCCCTCTGCCATGCCTCAGAAAATCCCACCGAAACCCGTGGAACAATCATTACGAAAGTACAATCAAAATGAAACCAAACCACGATCACAACGCGGAAATCCACCGAAAATTACCCGACCACAATTTGGTAATCTCATACGATGATAATTTGGGATTTAACATCCAGAAAGGTCTGCTCCGCCACTCCCAGATCGCACCCAACACCTTTCGGCGCATCGTCAACCGTTACGAACTGCTCAAACCCGCCGCCGACTCCAGTCCCAAAGCCCGACTCGCATTTGCAAAAGCCCACGCCAACGACCTCTGGCAAGGCGACACACTCCACGGCCCTTACCTGCAGATCGGCCTTCATAGCAAACCTCTCAAAACCTTCCTCATCTGCTTCATAGACGATGCCTCCCGCGTCATCACCCATGGTGCCTTCTATCCTGCCGACGACACCGTCAACCTCATCGACTGCTTCCAGACCGCCCTCTACAAACGCGGCATCCCCAAAGCCGTCTATGTCGATAACGGCTCCAACTACACCGCCAAGGAATTCGGCCTCATTTGCTCCCGGCTCGGCACCGTCCTCATCCACACACCTGTCAGAGACGGGGCCGCCAAAGGAAAAATCGAACGCTTCTTCCGCACCGTTAGAGACCAGTTCCTCGTCCGCGACCTGCGCCACATCTGCGACCTGCGCCAACTCAATGACGAGTTCACCCAATGGGTCGAAAGCACCTACCACATACGCGAGCACTCCACCCTCGGCATGAAACCCATCGACCGCTTCGGCCTTGATCTCAACCTCATACGCCGCATCGCCGATAACACCTACGATAGCGAACTCTTCCTCCTTGAAAGCACCCGAAAAGTCCGCACTGACAACACATTTAGCTTCGACTCCATCCGCTTCGAAGCCCCCTGCGACCTGCGCAACACCACCATCACCATCCGCCACAACCGCCCCGGACTCGGCTTCCCACCCATCGTCTATCAAAACGGCCAACGCCTCGGCGAAGCCACCAAACTCGACATGATCGCCAACGACCGCAGACCCGACATCGAGTTCTGAAAACTCTAAACTCTAAACTCTCTTAAAATGATCCGCTCCTACTTCGGCCTCAGCCAAAACCCCTTCGTCATCGATGAAAAGCAAACCCTCCTCGAACATCAGCAACGCCACTTCGACATCCTCAAAGTCCACTCCCAACAAGGCGGGCTCTGCGTCATCCTCGGCGAGCCTGGCACTGGGAAAACCGTCCTCAAAAACGCCCTCATCCACCACAACCCCAAACAATGGATCACCCCCGTCATCAATCGCTCCCTCCACACCTGGCACAACCTCCTGCGCCTCCTATGCCATGCCCTTGAAGTCGAATCCAACGGCACCGATCACAAATGCGAAGCCCGACTCATCACCGAAGCGCGCAACCTCAACAACCGCGGAAAACTCATCATCCCCATCATCGACGACGCCCACCTCCTACCACCCGACGCCCTTCACAAACTCCGCCTCCTGTTAGAGGATTTTCCAAAAAACCACAACCTCGTCCTCTTCGGCCAACCCCAACTCAACACCACCCTCCAGCTCCGCCACCACGCCGACATTAAAAACCGAATTTGATGCTCCCCGCCGGTCGCACCCCTTCGGGGCACGTCGCGTTCGCTCCTGTCCATGTCGCTCCTCTCCATTCCTACTCCGCCCGTATCGACACCCTCGCCCCTTCCGCCCTCACCGGCTTCATCCACAGCCAGCTTGATCGCGTCGCACTGCCGCACTCCACCTTCAGCGAAGATGCCACCGCACTCATCCTACGCGCCTCCGAAGGAACATTGAGAGCCGTTAAAAACCTCTGCGTCGGTGCACTCCTCGAAGCCGTGCGCGACCGCTCAAAAACCGTCGAACTTAAACAGGTAAACGCCGTCCTCATGCAGCCCCACTGGCGGCACAACTCACGCGATGAACCCGAGCAACCCCTCGTAACCTCCAACCAAAAAAGCAAACAACCCACCGCCTAAATCACCCGAAAAATCACCCAACCACTTTTGACCAAACGGAGGCCGGCTCTGCGGGGACGCAACCACGCCAAGGGATAGTCAAAACAGAGGCGAAAACACCGCCAACAACAACGCCACAGGGCATGCCGTCACTCCGTGAAGGCATGCCCTGTGCAACGTACCAAAACCCTTGCCAAAAAACCAGCATCGGCGGGGAAGAAGCCCTCTGCCATGCCTCAGAAAATCCCACCGAAACCCGTGGAACAATCATTACGAAAGTACAATCAAAATGAAACCAAACCACGATCACAACGCGGAAATCCACCGAAAATTCACCCGACCACAATTTGGTAATCTCATACGATGATAATTTGGGATTTAACACCTGTGCAACGTACCAAAACCCTTGCCAAAAACCAGCATCGGCGGGGAAGAAGCCCTTTGCCATGCCTCAGAAAATCCCACCGAAACCCGTGGAACAATCATTACGAAAGTACAATCAAAATGAAACCAAACCACGATCACAACGCGGAAATCCACCGAAAATCACCCGACCACAATTTGGTAATCTCATACGATGATAATTTGGGATTTAACACCGAAACCCGTGGAACAATCATTACGAAAGTACAATCAAAATGAAACCAAACCACGATCACAACGCGGAAATCCACCGAAAATCACCCGACCACAATTTGGTAATCTCATACGATGATAATTTGGGATTTAACACCTGTGCAACGTACCAAAACCCTTGCCAAAAACCAGCATCGGCGGGGAAGAAGCCCTCTGCCATGCCTCAGAAAATCCCACCGAAACCCGTGGAACAATCATTACGAAGGTACAATCAAAATGAAACCAAACCACGATCACAACGCGGAAATCCACCGAAAATCACCCGACCACAATTTGGTAATCTCATACGATGATAATTTGGGATTTAACACAAAGGCGAAAACACCGCCAACAACAACGTCACAGGGCATGCCGTCACTCCGTGAAGGCATGCCCTGTGCAACGTACCAAAACCCTTGCCAAAAACCAGCATCGGCGGGGAAGAAGCCCTCTGCCATGCCTCAGAAAATCCCATCGAAACCCGTGGAACAATCATTACGAAAGTACAATCAAAATGAAACCAAACCACGATCACAACACGGAAATCCACCGAAAATCACCCGACCACAATTTGGCAATCTCATACGATGATAATTTGGGATTTAACATTTATTCTTTGCCAAACAGAAGCGCCGGCACCTTATCGACGATTAATTTGGTGGTTTCCCAAGAGAATTTCAGAAGCAAGGCTCCTTCATCCGATACCGCCTGCTCGACGAGGGCCAACTCGTATTTTCCGGTGGCCACAGCGGCAGTCCTAGTTTTGTTAAATATCGTGTAAGTTCCGTTAGCGAGATCGCCGAGGCTCGTGGATCGCGCAATATTGACGACCTTAGACTTTTCAACCGAAAATGGTCCCAAGATCGTGTTAAACACCAGATTAAAGAAGGTTGTCTTCAGTAGATTGCCAGTGAGGGAACCCAATTGTCCGGCAGCGCTCGCCTCAACAAGATCACCATTGGTCAATGCTTTCGTTAAATCCTCCGCCAAATCGAGTAGAGTAATCGGAATCGCAGCAGCGATCCGAAGGGTATATTTCGCAACCTTTGGATTACTAACCAGTGCGATCAATACTTCGTTGGTCTTGAATGATTGAGCCAACGCGTTCCCGGCTGGCCCTGCAAAGCCTCCGAAGGCCGCACCGATTACAACATCAACTACCAGCGCGGTTCCTCTTTTGCCGCTGACCACACCCACAACTCCAGAAACCAAGCCTCCTGAAATTGCGCCCACGACGTTGAACTCGGCCACGGAAAACATCCCGGTGGGGTCGCTGTAAGCCAGAGGATTGGCATTAGCATAAAGATAGCGGTGCAGCGAAACGGGATCACGCATCACCCCACCAAAGGGATCCTTGCTAAGGAAACGTCCGGTCATGGGATCGTAGTAGCGCGCCCTTAAATGCACCAGCGACGTCGTAGAATCATACCGCTCACCCGAGAACTGGTAGGGATTCGCGGTTGTTCCCGTCCGGGCGCGGATTGTGCCAAATGCGAGATAGTCGTAATTGTCACTGATGTCGCCGAGGCTGTCGGTTAGCAGGCGGACGTTACCGTTTCCATCCTTCTGATGATAACTCGTCACTCCGGCGCGCCGCTGGGAAAGAAGCTCGTTACCAAAGGTGTATTCGCTCGTGGCTCCACCCGCGGTATCGTAGTCAACCACAACCTGGCTATGGCCGGTGCCGTTCTCCCTATCAATCAGATGATTTGTCCTGTTGGCGGCTTCCGAGGTTGCGACGCGGGCACCATCGGGATCGTAGTCGAACCCAACCACGCCAGCCGAGTCCCGGACTTCGGTGAGCTGATTCTCGAAGTCGAATCTGTAAGAAGTGGTGCCTCCGGGAAAAATGAGCCCGTTGAGATTGCCCCGGGCATCATAAGAATAAGCTGTCGTGCCGACGGCGACGAGTTTGTCAGCCGCATCGTATTGATATGTTTTGATTGGGACTCCCTGACCTGCCTCCGAAATCCGGTTACCGACGGCGTCATATTCGTAATGGACTTCATTCAGTAGCGAATCCGACGGATCATAATATGACTCGAGTGTCAGCCTACGATTAGCGTCATACCCGTAAGCCGCGTAAGAGCCGTCCGCGCTGGTGATCCGCAGACGATCTCCGATCGCGTTCACATCATAGGTATAGGAGGCGAGAGTCTGAGTGCCGTTGCGATGCGTAAGCACGGTCAGGCGGCTCATTTGATCGTAGGCGTATGTTGTCGTTACTCCGTTTGGAAGAACGGTGGAGGCGAGATTTCCGATTACGTCATAAGCGTTGGTTGTGGTGCCTCCATCGGGATCCGTGACCGTGGCGATACGGTCTAATCGGTCATAGGCATATTCCGTCCGCCTAGTCGTGCCGGCCGGGAGGCGCGTGGTAAGTGAGGTTCTATTGCCATTAAAATCATATTCAGCGGTCACGCTGGAACCGTCCGGATTGCTGGTGGAAAGAAGCCGATCCATGCTGTCATAGGCTCTCGTGATCGTGCCTTTTGCGTTTGTGCTCGAGGCGACTCTTCCCGCAGTGTTGTAGGTATAGGATTCTACGGTGCCGTCTGGAAATGTTTTGCGAAGCAACAGAGAATCCGGGTCGTATTCAAATTGCGTGACAAGTCCGTCTCCGGTGCGGAGGGTGACAAGATTTCCCGCAGCGTCGTATCCGTTTGTTTCGCTGGTTCCGTCCGGCAGAACCTTCCGAATCATATTGCCGGTGCGATCATAAGAAAAAAGCGTGACCCGTGCTTTGGCGTCGGTGCGGGATACCACGTTACCCTCGGGGTCATATTCGTATTTCGTGATTCCACCGAGTGAATCAACAACTTCAGAAAGACGCTGATTCTTGTCGAACCGATATCGAGTCGTGTTCCCCAGCGCATCCTCTTCAAGCGTAGTATTCCCAACAGCATCGTATTCCGTCCTAGAGGTGGTCCCGTCGGGAAAGCTAGTTAGAATTGGTCGATCTAACGCATCAAACTCATACTCAAAAACATTGCCGGCGGCATCAGTGCGTTTGACGAGATTACCAGCGGAATCATAGGCAAAGCGCGTGGTCTGGCCGAGTGCATCAATCCGCGCAGTATTTCGCCCAGCTACATCATACTCGAACCTGGTGGTGTTCCCCATCGCGTCGGTGGACTCAATTGTCCTACCAACCTTATCCAGAACCGAGCGGATGATGCCGCCATCAGGATTCGCGATACGAACTCTCCGCTGGAGAGCGTCATAGCCGAAAGTCTGAACCCCTCCAATCGCGGTGGTGATTGAGATCAGGTTTCCCCGGGTGTCATAGGCTCTTGCGAATCGATTTCCGGACCCATCTGTATTCTCGATCTCCCTGCCGCGAGCATCGAAACGAATCGAAAACTCCGTGCCGCTCGGGTCGGACAATTTGTTCAACTGACCCTGCGGACTGTATTCAAAAGAGGTCACCGCGCCGAGATCGTCGGTGGTGCGCTGGATCTGACCCTCGGCATCTACCAGCACGTCGAGACTCCTACCTCGGCGGTCGGTCTGCCTGATCACATCCCCCCGGCTATTGTAAGTGGAATTTGATCGGAATCCGAGCGGGTCGATCACAGCGGTTTCATTACCGGCCGCGTCTCTTTCATAGCTTGTTAAATTTCCGTTTGCATCCGTTTTGGAAATGAGATCACCTTTTGAATTGTAGTTGTTCTCCTGTCGAACGGCACCGAGTGGATCGAGAATCCGGCTGATCCGACCGGCGACGTTATATTCCAAGCGGGTCACCCGGCCAAGCGGATCGGTGATTGAAGTAACCTGATCGCGCGAATTGTAGGCAAGTGCCGTGGTATCGCCAGCGGCATTCTGTTCTGACAAAATGTTGCGCCTTTCATCAAAGGTTCGAGTGGTGGTCTCTCCTTCGGCGTTGGTAGTTGTCAGTTGGTTCCCCTCAGGATCATAAGTATAATTCGTGGTGCCCCCGAGAGCGTCTGTAAATCGCAGGACGTTGCCGGCCTCATCGTAATCAAAAACCGTAACTCTCCCGTCCTCATCTGTGACAACCTCCTGGCGTCCATCCAGATCATGGGCAAAATCAGTTATCCCACCGTCGGCATTAGTGACCCGGATGATTCTTCCATTGTCATCATAGTCGTTACGTGCCGTCACTCGTCCTAGGGGGTCGGTAACACGAAGCAGACCATGGTTACGATCATAGTCGAATCTCGTCACGTTCCCGACACCGTCCGTGTGCATGCGCAGGTCGCCATTTCCATCGTAAGAATACTGCTGCGACGCTCCGGTGGGATCAGTGATGCTGACGATGCGTCCACTGAGATCACGGGTGAGCGTCACGGAAGTTCCCGAAGAATGAGATATCGCTCCGTCTGAGATCGTCAGGATGTTGCCACTTAGATCGGTGAATCTTTCCAGTCCCGTCTCCGTGTGAATTACATATTCGGTTCCATCCGCCGCAGAGTAAACAAAACGTTCGGGATTAAAAGAATCCAAGGTAGTATCGTCCACAAGTGTAACCTCGCCCGGCTGGGAATCGATGATCGAAAGCGTGTCGTTGCCGAGGGCTCTCAGACTTCCAAAAGTCCCTGCACGCGGCTTGAAACGTGCGGTGAGCGAGGAGACCGGAAACGAAACCAACGGAGAGACTTGCGGGGTGACCACCAGATCAAAAATTTCGTTACTACCATCCGGAAGCGTGACGGTGACTATGTGGTCATCTGTCTCCTGAAGGATGAAAGCAAGACGCGGCTTCGCGACGTTCCACCCTGTTCCCAGATTCCGGTTTGATCGGACTTTTAGCGACTTAATACCCAGCTTCCAGCCGACTCCGAAGTCGCCCTCAGATTTGTCGCGGCTATCGTAGCTGCGAGTGATCGTGATCGGGATGCCGGAGAGGGGAATCTGGAGATCGGTGAAGGCGAGGGAGAAATTGCCGACTTTCATGTTGCCATCGACGATCACTGTGGTCTCGGCGGTGGTGCGATTGCGGCCTTGGTCGAAGACGGTGAGGCGGATGGTGTATTGGTCGTTGAGGAGCAAAGTCGGATCGAAGCTACCCAATGTTCTGTTGGTGACGGGGTTGTCTCCTTTTGCGAAAACGGTGTAGTCATCCGTTCCAGCGGTGGCGTATGCGAGTTCGTATTTAAGGAAATTCGAGTCGGAGGCGCTACCGATGATGTCTGTCGGGGCGGTGACCGTGGCTGCAGAGGCGGGGGTGGTGATTTCCGCGAGTGGAGGCGCGGCGTCGGCGATCTGTTGAACAATGGTCACATCTGTGCTCCCGCTGATGGTGCGGAAGGTGGCGGTGACGGGGAAGACGCCGGGTGTGGCACTGCTAAATTGCGGGCCGCCGCTCGACCAGGTGACCACGGCAGTGAGATTCTGGCTGGTGCCATCGGTAAAGATGCCAATTGCGGTTAGCGGGATTTTCTGGTTGGTTAGGAAGCGAGGATTCGCCGGTTCCACGATGATTGAGGCGAGCTCCAGCGAGCCGTCAATGCCGTCGCAGTCTTGGTCGATGCCATCGCCCTCAGGATCGGGAGCGCCGGGATAGATGCTGGCGAGGGTGTCATCGCAATCGCCTTGGTTCGGGGTGAAGCCGTCGCCATCGCCATCGGTATTTCCGGGGCCTTTGCCATTGGAAATCACTAGGTTCACGGCGGTGCCGGGCTCTGCCGATGCTCCGGCGAGCGGGAGCTGGCGGATGACGGAACCGGCGGGAGTGCCCGGATGATCCTCGCGGGTGATTTTTCCTCCAATAAAGGCGGCGTTTTCGATGATGGTTAGTGCGCTGGCCTGCGTCTGGCCGACGACATCCGGCACCAGTTGTGCGGCGATGATTCGGAGGGTGAAGTTTTGCAGGGTGGTGGCACCTTCACGGTCGGCCGCGGCGAGGGTCACCGGGTAGCTGCCGAGATCGGCTTCAGTGGGCGTCCAGCGGAGGACGTTGCCAGAATCGAGTGTCAGCCCGGCGGGACCGCTGACGAGGGAGATAGTGACGCTGTCGCCGAGATCGGGATCGGTGGCGAAGACATTGTAGCGGTAGGCGGAGTCGGGGACGGCGGTGGGGCGCGGGGTTGAGAGGAACACCGGCGGGCGGTTCTGTTTGCGGATTTCCAGAGTGACTGTGGCGACATTCGAGGTGAATTCGCCGTCGGTGACGCGGTATGTGAAGCTGTCGGTGGAACTCGCCTCATCCGGAGCGGGGACGTTGACTCCGTAGTTGTTCAGGCCAGGAGTGAGCCAGTTGACGGCGGGCTTGCGCGGGATGCTGCCGTCCGGATTGACGTTGGTAGTGAAGGAGGCGTCCTGATTCCAGATCGGCCGGGCGGGCATCCAATCGTCATTGAGGCCTTTGTAGATATAGATTCCGTTCTTCTCCGGTTGGAAGATACCATAATTCGTCCCGATGATAAGTTCCGCATGTCCGTCGTTTTCCAGATCGAAGACCACGGCCGATTTAAACCCGGTCGCGGGATTTGCCGGATCCTCGGGGATTTCCGTCAATTTACTGCCATCCCTGCCGTCTAGGAATGCCGTGCCGCTAAAGCCGGTGACCACCACCTCCGAAGCTCCATCGCCATTGAAATCGAAGATGGTGATCATCGGCGCAAAGATCCCGACACTGCCCACTTTAGCTTCGGAAACCCAGCGAACCGCACCATCGCGATCAAAAACCGTAATCTGATTCGAGCCAAAAGTCGTCCCTCCGCAGACGATGATCTCCGGCAGGCCGTCCCCATCGAGATCCGCGATTTTCAGACCGAAATCCCGAACTACCCCGAAATTCGGATAAGGAAGCGCGGGTCCGCAACCTGGGAACACGAAGCCAGGCGAGGAGGCGGTCCATTTGCAGGTGCCGTCATGCTCGATGACTTTCAGCCCATTAGTCCCGAGAGTGACGATTTCTCCATAGGGATCGTCGTCCAGATTCGCGACCGCCATGAAGCGCTCCGAGAAGTTCGGCGCGGATTCCAGGATCGTCCCGTTTTTGTCCAGAATCTTCCCGGCGAAGTAGATTTCCGGCTGCCCGTCGAGATTGAGGTCGGCTACCAATACTCCGCCGAAAACGGAGTTATCCGCACCGGGAATCTCCGTTTCCCATAGAATCTCCCCTAGGCCATTATATACCCGGAGAAACTTGTCCTTCGCCGGAATAATAATTTCCACGAGGCCGTCCCCATCCAGATCCGCAAGTTGAATGGGGTCGGGTATGCCACCGTAGCATCCCGGAGATAATGTGTTTCCGTCAGGAATGATGGCAGCCTGGGTGTTGATCAAAAGCTCACCGGTATTGCTGTAAATGAGAATTTCGCCACGGCATTGTCCGGCCACGATTACTTCCGGTATCCCATCGCCAGTGACATCACCGATGGCGGGCTCCCGGTTGCTTTGGATGGTGGTTGAGGTATTCAGTTTATTATTCGCCGTCCACAACGGCCGGAACGTTCCGGTGGCTTCGTCAAACTTGACAGCAGCGAGAACCGCGCCGAAACCCGATCGATCGGTGAGAGCGACCAATTCCGGTTTCCCGTCACCGTCCAGATCCGCGGCCAAGACCTGATTCAGCCCGGGAATGTCCAAGGCGGGTCTCAGGATTGGAAAAGACTCCTGAGGTTGAGAACCGGGGACTTTGATATAACGGAAAGCTTCGCGCAGCTCAATTCTCGAATCGCCAGTGCCCGGCGTGTAATCGAAGGAGCCGTCCGGGCGGAGGGCGAGGGTTCCATTCAGCGGGCCGCTGACGAGTTCAGCGGTGAGCGGGCTGCCGTCCGGGTCGCTGTCATTGGCGAGCACGCCGGTGGCGGGGATGGTGGTGGTGACGCCTTTTGGGGTGGTAAAAATGTCATTGACGGCAAGCGGGCCGCGATTTGGGAAATTCACCGAGACGGTGAAGCTGCCGAAATCCGAGAGGCCAAAGCTATCGGTGACCCCGGCGGTAATTTCTTGCGAACCAGTTTGGCCGGCGGTAGGGATCCATGCGATTACGCCAGTGGTGGGATCAATTGTCATGCCGGCAGGCGCGGCGGGCAGCGAGAAGGTGAGCGTGTCGCCGACATCTCCGTCAGTCGCGGAAACGGTGGCGGTGTAGGTTTCCCCGACCAGCAGGGAGGAATCGGCGGGGACAGTAATGACCGGGGCGACGGCGGCAAAGCGGGAGTCCGCAAAGGCTTCCACGGAGATCGAGAAGCTGCCGGTGTCAGTAGCACCTTCGCGATCCTGGACTTGAACGGTGATGAAATTCGGTTCTGACGGTTCGGGTTGAGCCGGCCAGTCGAGCTTGCCGCTGGGATCAATGGTCAAACCTGGCGGGCCGCTGACGAGGCTGAAGGTTGACGCATCGCCGGGGTCGGCATCGGTGGCGAAGATCGTTGTGCTGAAAGCGAGATCCGTCGGAATGATCCTGTCTCCGGGTGGAATCAGTTGCGGGGCGGTATTTCCACGCGAGGAATCGATGGTGAAAGCGGCGGAGTCCAGTGCTACCACCGAGTTATCCGGAAGGATCAACTGGACAAAAAACCGATAGCTGATCCCCGCGGCAAGTGGGCCACCGTTAATTGCCGCGAGCCTGCCCTCGCCGAGAGTGAAAGCGCCTGGTGATGTCAAATCTCCGGTCAGATCGAAAGCAAAGCGTGCTGAAGGATTGGGGGCAGGCAGGTCGGAGCGGCGCACCTCCCCCCGCAAGGTGGCTGTGGCAGTCTCGGGAGTGCGGATTGCCTCGCCCCGGACAGAAGGATCGGAAGTAATGCCATCGTCAGGAACTCCATCATCGGCGGCGAGATATGTGGAAACAGCCGCACTTGCAGGGAGCAGTTTGAAATGATTGCCTTGAATCGCCGTAAGATCAGTGTCGTCTATAGTCCCGTCTCCATTCACATCAAAGGATGGATCGAAACCGGGCGAATTATCAGTCCTGCTCCAGGTTTTCCCGAAAAAAGAGATATCAAGATAATCGACATCGCGGTCACCGTCTTTGTCCGCGAAAAAAGCGTGGAAAAGGAAGTTATCCTGCGCAAGGGAACCCTCGGCAGCCCGTGAAACCACTGAAAGAAGGTAGTTGCCGTCCGGCAGAGAGTTTCCCGGAGGCAGGGTAAATCGGATATCGTAGGTATCCGGTTGGTCAGTCGGACTAATCGTGAATTCGGCGGGAGAGAGTTCCGTACGATCCTGAAGTGAGAGGATACGCACTCCGGGGTTGGCGAGGGTCCGGCTTGTGGGAATTACGAGTTTCAGGCTACCGACACGGCTTCGATCCGGTTGGCCGCTATTGATTTCTAACGAGGATCCGCCTGGCTGTGTCTGAGCTTCTGAATGAGTTTGTAAAAAGATTGCTAGGAGAAATGCAGTTAATATCCGCAAGCGCCGTGTAGCGAAGCGTCGGGGGGCAGAAGAAGCATTCATGGGATCGAAATGGAGGAAAAAAGGAGGTATCTTTAAGTTTTCGTACGAGGCCCTGCTCAGGGCGAAGGGGCGGCTTCGAGGATTCTATAAAAGCGACTGCTCACCGTGGACGGATGCGGGTCGGTTTTTGGCAGGCCATTGTCAATCCACTGGATGCGCGACCCGGTGCCGATAACCTTGGGGAGCGCGGATTTCCAGACTGCCATATCATCACTATACTGGATGTAGTAATTTTTCCCTAAGGTCGAACTGAACTCGAGCAGCACCTCTCCACGAGCCAGAGTGGCGCGAGGCTGAAGACTGACCGCAAGGCCTTGCGGAACGACTGGTTCCAGAGCAGCAGCCGTGCCCACGACGAAGGTGGGACTCGGAATCGTAGCCCGATCCGCTGAGCGGAATTCAATACGTATCATGACGGATTCACCCGGATTGATCGGACGGGGAACATCGATGTAAGGGCGTCCATTAACGGTTCCGTGGCTGTTCCAAACGGTGGTTCCATCGGGCAGATCATCGATGAAGACCCGGAAAGTCGCCGCGATCAAGCCGGTGTTTTTGATTTCATAGTCCCGCAATAGCAATCCGGTCTGTCTATCGGCTCGGTATTCGCTCAACGCGGTAACAGAACCCTCCGCCTCAGAGGAAATTCTCAACGCTGCTGTTCCAAAGTCCAAAAGCGGATCCAATGGTCGGCACAGACCGTCCACGAAAATCGTCTCGGTCGGCCCGAGGGTATTGTATGCAGCGAGGCGTAGGATGTATTCCCCATCAGGCAGTCCGGCGATTACAAGAGACCCGAGGGTCGGCTCAAGGTGCTTTGGCTGATCCGTATCGAGAACGTCAACACTCCCTTTTGCTGCGAAATTACCGTTCTCGGCACGGATGGAGCGGACCCCCGGCCCAAGGGGACCATCGAAGGAGAGGTCGTTCGCCGGCTCCATCGTAACGATTCCCACCAATCCGTTGTCGCCTTCGACGCTACAGACCAGCCCGTAGCTAAAGACTCCAGAAGTGGGAACCGGATCAATCTGAATTGGCGTCCGGAACTCGACGGAAGCGGACGATTCGAATAGGTCTTGGGTAAACCCGATACGAGATCTTACTTCCTGCCCCATGAGCGGCAGGGCGGGTAAAGCAGTGAGGAGGAAATAGATGCCACATTTCATAATGTTTAAAAGGTGTAGGTAACTCCGACTTCCAGCGTGTAGCCACTCAGATCGACTTGGAAATCCGAAGCCCCCACGCTGGCTCTCAAAGATTCACACCAGTCGTAGCGCCCCGTTACAGACGCTGCCCAATGCTCGGAAAACTGATATCCCGCCGAGCCTTGGAGATAGAGACCCGGCAGCAATTTCGTGCCGCCGCTGCTCGCTTGCCAGGAGTTCACCACCGTGGTTGCGCCAGCAGAGCTTTGGTTGAGGCGTTCACTGAAGCCGGCGTCCCAATCGGCGATGTTCAGCGCGAACCCCAAGCTGGAAGTGAAGAAAAGTCCACCGGTATCGTAACGGATCACCGGCCCCAATGACAGGGTGTAAAAATCCAGATTGAGAGACTCGCTGACCTGATTGAAAAAGTCCGTTGAACCTACAGTCGTACCTGCGTCGGTGATGATTCGTTCCGTGGGTATATTGTCGATCAATGGCGCGGTTCCGGGGCTGGTAAAAGTTCCAGCATAGGGTGCCAAAGGAGGAATGACACCCTGCAAGGCATACCGATCACTGACTGCAAAAGTCGATCCGGTCTGATTCTGAATCGCGCGGAAGTTCGTCGCAGAATTGACGGAATCCTGACTCAGAAACAGAAACCCGGCCATCGCCCCAATACTGAAGCGCCCGTTCAAAGGTTTCAAGACTTCAAGTTCGATGACCGGTGCCGCCCCGTCGATTTCATCATTCCAATCGGAGTCCGATACCGTCCTTAATGCCGTGGCGCTGAAAGTCGTATAGCTCCCTCCGGAAAAAAAGAGATTGTCACCAACTATTTGGGAATTGGAATCGTATCCCCAGAAAGCCGTCGTGCCGGGTAGGAATGACGCTGGGTTCGCAGTCTGCGAATCAATGAAGACGAAGCCATCAAGATAGGTGCGGTCGGCAAAAGCGTTCGTCGGCCCGATGCCTAAATCTTCGATCCGGGTCACCATGCCTGCACTAGGGCCTAGCATTGCCGGAGGAAGAACCGAAACATTTGAAAACGACCCGGAATTAAAACTGATGTCCCCCAGACTCCGGTGAGCCGCACCCTGTCGAATACTCCATCTCCAGCCATCCGACCCGGTCGATACAATTCCTCCCTTGGAACTGAACTCACCAGCCAGAAGGTGCAGTGGAGATATTAGCCCCATTAGGAGTATACTTTGGATGAAGTCAAAACTCCGACTCCGACTCTGACGACCGAATCCAAATCGAAATGGCATAGCTGAGGCAAGAGATTTTCACCTGTAGATGTCAATCTTAAAACTCAATTACTAGCGAAATCGGCAGGGCGGTTGTCCAGCAGAAGCTCGAAAGCCAATGCCCAAAGGGATTTTTGAACTACGCTAGACTTTCCCCCTAAAACAGACAAGTTAAGCGGGTGATGACATCAACCCATATTTGCTCCCCTCATGATCCTGTCAGCCAATGCCTCGAAATCAGGCAGGCCACCACGAAATTCGAGATCGACCAACTACGCGCCGCCCTCAACGACGAGCACTACCTCAAAGCCGGCCGACCCGCCGGCAACACCATCTGGCAGGGGATTTACCAGACCGATGCGGACGAGGGCTATCCGGTGCTTTGTGCCGTACTTTGCTGGTCGGGGGCGGCCCTGCGTCTTAAAGACCGCGACGAATGGATAGGCTGGGATCCGCTCACCCGGGGAAGCCGACTTCCCCTCGTCACCCAGCTGCGGAGGTTCCTCGTCGTGGAATCCCGGCGGCAACCCAACCTCGCCACTCGTTGCATGGGCCTCGCCTTGCGCGAACTCCCCGGACATTTCGAGGAAAAATACGGATACCGCCCCCTTCTCGCCGAGAGTTTCAGCGATCCGCAGCTTCACGAAGGCACCATTTACAAAGCCAGCAACTGGACGGCATTGGGATTTAGCAAAGGCTTCGCACGCCATAAAAGCGAATTCTACACCGACGCAAAAGCCTCCAAAAAATACTGGATTTATCCCCTTCATAAAAAAGCCAACCAACTCCTCTCCAGTCCCGCCCCGCTTGAGGAAATTTTCCAAAAAGGCACTAGCGAGGGCGTTGCCGGAGCGCGCTGCGCCCTTTCCCACAAGCACCTACGCAGCCTCTCAGACGCCTTCCACAACATCCCGGACCACCGCAGCCCCTTGTCCCGGCGTTTTGCCAAAATTGCATATTTTGGCCTCATCGCCCACGGCCTGCTCACCGGCGCGCCGGATGTGAAATCCATCTGGAAACGCTGCGTTGCACTAAGCCAAGGACAACGCAAAGCCATAGGTCTGAACGTGCGTAACAAGCACGGGCGCCTCGTTATGCCCGGCTACGGTGCCATCAACGATTTCGTCAACGCCGTCGACCCCGAAGCCCTCGCCACCGCCCTCAACCAATGGCTCTCAGTCCATCAGGACAAGCTGCCCAAAAGCCTTGCCCTGGACGGAAAAGACCTCGGCCACTCCCTCGGAGCCATCGTTACCTTATGCCGCCACGAGGACGGAAGACCCGTAGCCATGGCCAGCTACAGTGGCGCAAAGGACGACTCCGAGCTTCCCGTAGCACAAGCACTCCTCAGGCAAAGCGGTGCCTTTTTGGAAAACGCAACCATCACCTCAGACGCACTACATACCCAAAAAAAACGAATTGTATAATTTTTGAACTGGGCGGGGAGACCCTTTCCGCAATTAAAGACAACCAAGAGAACTACAGGAAATACGCGGAACAACTGCTCAAAGACCGCCCCGTGGATCTGACGGGTAAGTTGGAGCGCGGGCATGGCAGATATGAAGTCCGAGATATCACCGTCGTGCCGGTAAATACTGAATTCAGCCCCTTTCCGCACATCGCGCAAATCATCAAATGCATACGCATCTACTGCTCCAGAAAAGAAGGCGAGGAGCCACAGATGGCAGAGCGTATTTTTGGCACCTCTCATGAGCCGGAGAGCAAAACGGCAGCCCAGCTTGCCAAGATGATACGTGGGCAATGGAGTGTGGAAAACCTCAACCATTGGAAGCGCGATGCCAGTTATTGGAGGGAGGACAGATCCCCGAAAAGAAATCCGAGCGGAGCAAAAAACCTAGCACTGATCAGAAATGCGCTGCTCGCAATCATCCCGTTCGAAGAGTTCAACTCGTTAAACGACGCCTTCGATTACTACCGCCATCACCGTGAAAAATCAGTGAGAATCATCAAAACAGCATCCCCCTGCCAAGACTAGCCCTGCCACGCAAACGCCCTAGCTCTTCTAGACTTCAAGACCTCTCACAGAAAGCCTCAGTATTTCCACCAAGACTTTAGCAGGAAAACTTCTACACCTGAAGTCCTGCCACCATCGCATGAAATGCTGCAGAAACTTGATTCGTCTTCGGATCCAATAAGGCCACAGGCTTCCCAGAATCACCACCACGTCCCGTCGGCATATCAATAGGAATCTGCGCCAACAAAGGCACATTCATATACTCAGCCTCTCTCACACCGCCCTCTTCCCCAAAAAGATAATACCGCTTTTTATCATCCGCTTCAAACCACGACATATTCTCAATGAGCCCCAGCACCGGCACATTTACTTTCGCAAACATCGCCACCGCTTTCCGCGCATCAATCAACGCCACCTCCTGCGGCGTAGTCACAATAATCGCCCCATCCACTGCCACCGTTTGCACAATCGTCAGCTGAATATCTCCAGTTCCAGGCGGCAAATCTAGCACCAGCACATCGAGTTCCCCCCAAGCCACTTGCCTCAGAAATTGTTGAGTATACCGCGTCGCCATCGGCCCCCGCACAATCACCGGGCTCTTATCTTCCAGCAAAAAACCCATCGACATCAGCTTTAACCCATGCGCCTCAATCGGAATAATCTCATCGTTCTCATTCGCATCTGGCCGCTCCGTAGTCCCAAACATCTGCGCCACCGATGGCCCATAAAGATCACAATCACATAGCCCCACCTTCAAGCCACGTGCCGCCAACGCCACCGCCACATTCGCTGCCACCGTCGATTTCCCCACCCCCCCTTTGCCCGAGCCAACCGCAATAACTCGCTTCACCCCGGGAATCGATGATTTCCCAACAGCTCCGCCCGCAGCCTCAGGCGCATCTTTAACATCAATATCCACCTTCACCGAGCTAACTCCCGGCAAAGGATCCAGCACCGTATGACAATCCTTGAAAATCTGCTCAGGAACCTTCGCATCTTTCGTCGCCACCTCGATTTTTACTCGAACATCCCCACCATCACATAAAATTTCCTTCACCAGCCCGAATGACAAGATATCTCTCGAAAATCCTGGATATTTCACACCCTTCAAAGCCTCTCTAACTGCATCATCCGTCATCATCGCACGCGCACTCTCACTGGTTTCCCCCTCAAATCAACCCCCGAGTCACTACATTTTCCTCCTCTCCCCCATCCCTCCACCTAGCTAAAACCGAAACCCCTCAAGCTACACACACCAAAACTGCTACACTGAAACACCCCGCTCGCCTAATTGATCCCCCAAATCCATCGATCTCTCACCGCTTGTGAAAAATTTCACAAAGCACGCTTGCGGGGCCGGGCTTGGCACGACATAGTCCCCGCGCACGCAATGGGGCAGCCTCAAAAATTGCCCACCTACCTGCCTTCCAATTATCTGTCATGAGCGACTCCGCAACGGCCCCCACCGATCAAAAACTTCCTAAAGATCTCGCTTCCGAAAAAGGCATGGTCAACGTGCAGATCGACGGCGTTTGGCACCAATTTCCGAAGGGAACGCGCATGATCGAAGCATGCCGCACCGCAAAACGGGATGTCCCCTACTATTGCTATCACCCGAAACTTTCTGTCCCGGGCAACTGCCGCATGTGCCTCGTGCAAATGGGCATGCCTCCACGCCCAACCCCCGGCCAAGACCCCACCTACGACGATGACGGCTACCAACCTATCGGCTGGATGCCCCGCCCTGCCATCTCCTGCGCCAACACAATTGCAGAGAATATGGGCATTCGCACCTCGGGCGAACTCGTCGAGAAATGCCGCGAGGGCGTTATGGAATTTCTTCTGATCAACCACCCGCTCGATTGCCCGATCTGCGACCAAGCCGGCGAGTGCCGCCTCCAAGAGCAATCCGTCGGCTTCGGCCGTGGCGTTTCGCGCTTCGTCGATATGAAGGTGAAAAAACCGAAAAATGTCGATATAGGCCCTCGCATTCGCCTCGATGATGAGCGCTGCATCATGTGCTCTCGCTGCATCCGCTTCATGGATGAGGTAGCAGATGATCCAGTCCTTGGCTTCACCCAGCGGGGCACACATACCACCCTCACCGTTCATCCCGGCCGCCTGCTGGATAATAATTATTCCTTAAATACTGCAGACATCTGCCCCGTAGGTGCCCTCACTTCAAATGACTTCCGCTTCCAAATGCGCGTCTGGTTTCTCAAAGAAACGCCCACCATCGATGTAAACTGTGGCACCGGCACAAATATACTAGTCCACACCCGTGGCAATACCATCCACCGCATAACCCCGCGGCAAAATGATGACGTAAACTCAGCGTGGATGCCTGACTCTCATCGCCTCAACTTCCACTACATCGATGCCGAGGCACGCCTCACAGAGCCCCTTTGGGAAAAAGATAAACTACACGTAGCCACAAATCGCCTCGATGCAATCCATGCCGCTGCGGCCCGAATCAAATCACTCCCGAAAGAGAAAATCGCCATCATCGGCTCTGCCCGGATGACCAACGAAGAGCTTTTCATGCTTCGTAAGCTTAAAAATCTTCTCGAACCCAGCCTCTTCTCTCTCGTCCCTAGAATGAAAGAAGCCGACGAGCTACTTATCGCTGCCGATCGCAATCCTAACACCACCGGCGCCAAATTAATCCTCGAAACATCTGATCCTTACTTAGATCTAGAAAAAATCCGTTCTGGCATCGCATCCGGCGAAATCACCGGCCTTCTCTGCTTTGGAGAAGACCTCATCACCGATGCCGATTTTCAAGCTGCCGACCTTGCAAAACTTGATTTCTTCCTGCAGACCGCCCTCTTGGCGAATCCTACAGCAGAACACGCAGATATCGTCCTGCCCGCTGCCGCCTTCGCCGAAAAACGCGGTTCCATGGTAAACCTTAGCGGACGCCTGCAACGCCTAAACCGCGCCTGCGAGCCACCTCTGCAAGCAATCGACGATTGGGAAATTCTACGCGACCTCATAGCCGCCATCACCGAGGAAAAAGCTGAGCTCTACCTCATCGAAGACGTTTTCAAAGCCCTTGCCGCCTCAAACTCAAACTTCTCCGGACTCACACTCTCGAAAGTCGGCCACCAAGGAACTGTAATCACCGAAACTGATCACAAAATCCCGCTACTAGAAAACGAGCGTGCCCGCCAAGCCGCAGGGCTCATCAATGGCTGATCTCCTCCGCCCTGAACCGACCCGATCTATCCAATCATTCCCAAACTGAAATGCCGGACATCCTTATCAATCTTGCGATCATCACGCTGAAGATCGTTTTCTTCACCTTCTTAGTCGTCCTACCACTCGTCCCGCTTTCAGTTTATTTCGAAAGACGATTTTCTGCCATCATTCAAGATCGCGTCGGTCCCAACCGGGTCGGAATCCCCCTCACCCTCTTCGGTGGCAAAAAAGATTTCCATTTCTTCGGACTGATCCAGCCAATCGCTGATGGCCTCAAACTCTTTCTAAAAGAGGATTTCACCCCCAGCCATGTTCGCAAAGCCTTCTTCTGGCTCGCTCCAGCACTTACAGTTGTTCCCGCGCTAATCACCGTTTGCGTCATTCCTTTTGGCCCAGAGGTCACTCTCTTCGGCCGTACCGAAAAACTCGTGATCGCTGATATTGATGTAGGACCACTCTTCGTTTTCGCCATCTCTTCGCTCACCGTATACGGAATCACAATCGCTGGCTGGGCTTCGAATTCAAAGTTTCCCTTCATCGGGGGCGTCCGCTCAACTGCCCAAATGATTTCCTACGAAATCTGCCTTGGCCTCTCCCTCGTCCCTGTTCTCCTATTCTATGGTGAGCTAAATCTCAACAATATCGTCCAAGCACAAGCAACCAATGGCTGGCTACTTCTCCCTTTTTGGACAGAAAACCGCTTCACCCTTCCCAGCCTCCAAACAACCCTGTTTCTCATACCCGCTCTCATCGCGTTCTTAATCTTCACAGTTTCCATCTTCGCGGAGACAAATCGCATGCCCTTCGATCTCCCAGAATGTGAGACGGAACTCGTTGGCGGCTACCATACTGAATATTCCTCCATGAAATTCGCAATGTTCTTCATGGGAGAATATGCCGCAATGGTCATCGGCTCTGCCCTCATCATCACCCTGTTCTTCGGAGGATGGTCCGCAGGCTTCACCCTAGATCATTACATCTCTAACTTCGCCATCGGAGATTTTCAGCTCGGTGGTTTCATCTACCTCGGCGTATTTCTTACCAAACTCCTCGCTTTCATCCTTTTCTTCATCCTCGTCCGTTGGACAGTCCCTCGCTTCCGTTATGATCAGCTGATGAAACTCGGCTGGGTCATCTTCTTTGAAGCAGCACTTATTAATGTTTTCCTCGCAGCCCTAGTCATCGCAGCTCCAGAATTTAGCGCCATCATCATCGGCGTCGGGGCCGTCCTACTCATTCTTGTCACTGCAGCCGTCATCTGGGTAGCGAAAGTATCCGAACCCCCTACAAAGCTACTTCGCGCCTAAACTCCCTTTTCGCTTTTTCTTAATCCCCTTCTACCCTCTTCCCTATGTCCACCATTAAACTCACTCGTCCCAAACTCGACGCTGGTGAAAAGGTTTACTTCGGCGCCCTCTTCAAAGGTTTCTTTCTGACAATGACCCATGCGATCAAATCGCTCCGCGGCAAGTCCCCGGGCTCAAAGTCCCTCGCATCATCCGGTCTCGGCGTAACCATGCAGTTTCCTGAACAACGTTGGGACGATCACATGCCAGAATACTACCGTGGCGCTCCTACCCTCGTCACCGATGAACAAGGCCGCGAGCGCTGTGTCTCATGCCAGCTTTGCGAGTTCATCTGCCCTCCTAAAGCCATCAAAATCAAACCTGCCGAAATACCTTCTGACGATAAATGGGCAAAAGTAGAGAAGCGCCCGCTTGAATTTGATATCGATATGATCCGCTGCATCTACTGCGGCATGTGCGAGGAAGTTTGCCCAGAGCAGGCCATCTATCTCCGCAAAGATTACCTAATTACTGGCACAACACGCGCCGATATGGTCCATGATAAGAAAAAACTCTACGAAATCGGCGGAACCCGAGTAGGGCTTGTAAACAAATGGAACGAGTTGAAATAAATTGGCTTTCTTCCAATCCGTTTTCGCCTTACCCACTTCCTTCCTTCCTCTATGCCTTCCTACCTATTCTGGCTTTTCTCCACCATCATGCTCGTCGGTGCCTGCGCCGTAGTCGCACTTCGGAACCCGGTTTCAAGTGCCTTAGCCATGGTGACTTCCTTCGTAGGTCTCGCCGCTCTTTTTATTGGATTATCCGCCTTCTTCGTAGGAATTATCCAGATCCTCGTCTACTCCGGCGCCATCATGGTGCTTTTCCTCTTCATCATTATGCTCCTCGATCTGAAGGATGAGAAACGGCGCACAGAAAGTTATTTCCCACTCGTAGCTGGCCTAGTTCTTGTCGGCGTATTCTTTATCCAACTTCTCGGAGTGCTATCTGCCCAACTTCCAAATCAAACAGCACCCACCTTGGATGCCAACACCCTTGCAGCCGCCGCAAATTCCTTCCCAGAAGATAGTAAAATCGCTCTCGGCCTGAACTCTGGCTCCCTCCCAGATGTGCATCTCATCGGCCATACCCTCTTCACCGATTACAATCTGCCACTGCAGATCCTTGGAGTCCTCCTGCTTGTCTCAACAGTAGGCGTTGTCGTCCTTTCAAAACGTCAAACCAGCTAATCTCGCTCGCTCGCCATGCCATCACTTAACGATTACCTTCTCGTCTCCGGTTTACTTTTCTCAATCGGATTGGCTGGAGTAGTCATGCGGCGGAACATCATTATCGTTTTCATGTGCCTCGAGCTCATGCTTTCTGCCGCAAACTTAACTCTCGTAGCCTTTTCTCGCTTCAACGTCGGCCTCAATGGCCTTCCAGACTACAATGGTCAAATGCTGGTCTTCTTTGTGATCACCGTCGCAGCAGCCGAAGTAGCCGTTGGGCTCGCTCTTATCGTCGCCCTCTACCGCGCGCGGCAAACCATCCATACTGACGAGCTGATTTCGCTCAAAGGCTAAGCCAGCTCAAGTCACTGCTTCCAAAGCGACCTCTAACGTAATAGTCTCCACACCCCTTCAATTACGTATCCAATAATCTAACAGATAAGACTTCTCAAGCCATCATTCTCGGCTATACTTTTAACAACACTTTAGTAGGCGGGCGGATAGTGAGGAGATTTCAGACTTTCAATAAAATTCAGGGGATTGCAGAAGCAGCACAACTTTGCCTAGACGCCCTACGCCACACGATCATTGAAGAACTAGCAAATTCCCTTAATTATTGCTTGCGTTTTACAAAAACTAAGCTTTGTAGAGCTTCCAATCCAAGATTTCTACCTTATCCTACACTTAGATGATAACTGTTTTACTAGCTGACGATCATGCAATGTTTCGTGAGGGTCTGAAATGCCTTCTAGAATCCGAGACTGGATTTTCCGTTGTCGGCGAATCGGTAAACGGCCGTGAGGCTGTAGAAACTGCAAAAACCATCTCACCAGACATACTTGTGATGGATGTAGCAATGCCGCAACTCAACGGCCTAGAAGCTGCAAAGCAAATTATTCGAGCCACCGCCGGTAAAACAAAAATCATTTTTCTCTCCGCATACAGCGACGATAACTTTATCGAAAAAGCAATCAACGTTGGTGCCGCAGGCTACCTTCTTAAAGATACAGCTTATGAGACACTTCCCGAGGCGATCCGTAAAGCAGCTAATGGTGAGACCACTTTCAGCCCCATAATCGCAGAGAGAATAGACCAGCTGCAAGACAAGCCGGTAAAATACCGAAATTCCGAGGCACCTTATTTGAGTCCACGTGAAACCGAAGTCCTCCAACTTGTCGCCGAGGGACATGGCAACAAAGGGGCCGCAAAAATACTTGGTCTGAGTGTGAAAACTGTTGAAAAACATCGCCAGAAACTCATGGAAAAAACAGGTTTCCACGAGACTGCAGGCCTCACCCGCTACGCCATGGCCACTGGGGTGATCAAAAGCATCCCTTAGCTTCGATAAAGCCTACTTCAGGCCCAGTTTCTTGCGCTTTCTATACAGCGTAGCCTCATTGATACCGAGGATCTCTGCAGCCCGTGAGAGCGTCGCAGTCGTTTGTAGCACCCTCTCCATATGACATTGCTCAATTTCATCCATTGAAAATTCACCGCCGATCCATGGATCATCCGTATTTCCTTCCTTCTCTGCAAATCTGACATTCGAGTTCGGAAGATCTTCCACCTCAACCTGATCTCCCCGCACAAGAATCACAGCCCGCTCAATTGCATTGCGCATCTCACGCAGATTTCCCGGCCATGGATTGCGTTGCAACGATTCCTTTGCCTTTTTACTAAACTGCTTCGTCCCTCGCCTATATTGATCCGAGAAAAACTCCAAATATTGCTGCGCAAAAAACAGAATATCTTCTTTCCGCGAGCGTAACGACGGAAGCTCTACGGAAATCACATTCAGACGGAACAACAAATCTTCGCGGAATTCACCTCTCCTCACCTCATCTTCCAAGTTGCGGTTTGTCGCAGCAATTACCCGCACATCTGTCTTACGAGTCCTAGTTTCCCCCACCCGCTCATACTCCCAATCTTGCAATAGCCGTAGCAATTTCGGCTGCAGCTCCTTAGGAAGTTCACCAATCTCATCGAGGAACAAAGTCCCTCCGTTCGCCGCATGCACTTTCCCGTGAGTATCACGTATCGCTCCAGTAAAAGCCCCCTTCACATGCCCGAAAAGCTCACTCTCTAACAATTCCTTACTTAAGGCCGGGCAATTCACTGTCACAAACGGTTTGTTCTTCCTAGTGCTCCGCGCGTGAATTTCTTTGGCAATCATGCTCTTGCCAGTGCCACTCTCACCTAACAACAAAATCGAGGCAGCCGATTCAGCAGCGCGAAACAGAATATCTAAGGAATCCTGCATCTCACGAGACTTTGACACATAGCGCGGCGTGGGCTGCTGTGTGGAAACCTCATGTTTCAGCTCCTCCACAGTCTCCTCAAGCTGCCTGTGCCTCTTTACCCTCTGCAAAATGAGAGTAAATTGCTCCTGCGAAAAGGGCTTTTCCAAAAAGTCTAAAGCACCCAGCTGAGTCGCCCGGACTGCGTCAGAAATCGAACCCATGCCAGTAATCATAACCACAGAAATCCGAGGATACTTCTGACGAATCTTTTCCAACACTTCCAAACCATTCTCATCGCCAAGATAAAGATCCAAAAGCACCGCATCATATGCATTTGCGCGCAGTGCCTCCATCGCCAACTTAGAATCTTCCGCACCCTCCGCGTAATGATCGGCATCCTCTATCAATTGCACCGCTGCCTCGCGGATCGCCATATCATCATCTATAACCAATATATCCATATGCACCCATTCACTTGTTTTCTGCTTTCGCAAGAGATCGTGCCCGGAAAGACAGGACAAACCTAGCACCCACTTCACTTTCTTCGAGCTCCAAGTCTCCTCCCATCTCCTGCATCAGACTTTTCGCAATAAATAAACCCAATCCAGTGACTAGGCTCACCACCACTCGGCCGCGCACTTAAACGCGAATACCTTTGGAAAATTCTTTCGCGATCCTCCACTGTAAACCCCGGGCCATCATCTTGAACGATCACTTTTATTATCTGATCCCCAACTAATTCCGACGAAACCTTCACCCGAGACCCCTTTGGACAAAACTTCACCGCGTTCTCAACCAAATTGTCCAGCACTTGGCGGCTCGCATTGCCATCGCCCAAAATTCGCCAGCCCTCCACCTTCCCGCCCCTTTCCAAAGTTGTCCCCTTCACCGTTGCGCTCGATTCCACATCCGCTACCACACTTGTGATGATTTCTTCCAAATCCACTGGGTGGACCTTGATGACCTGCTTGCTCGTAGCCTGATTCGATAAAAATGACTTCAGAAAGCCCATCATCCGGTCGCTCGATTCGCCAATATTTCGGATTAACTTCAGCGATCTCTCTGGTAAATTTTCCACCTCTTCCCGGCCCAATAAAAGGCGGGAACTCATCATCACTCCACTAATCTGATTCTTAAAATCATGCGCCATCACACGCAGTAACTGATCCTTGTCTGCAGCTAATAAAGCCAAAGAATCCCTCGCCTTTTTCAACGCCATATGCGTCCGAACTCGCGTAAGCAACTCAGCCTGATTGAAAGGCTTTGCAATATAGTCCACTCCCCCACTTTCTAACGCCTCCACGACGAGCTTCTTATCATCCGCTGCCGAAAGGAAAATCACCGGAATATCCGCAAGGTCCACCTTGCGTTTCAACCGCCTACAAACCTCCACCCCGTCGATCCCCGGCATTACCACATCCAAAAGTATCAAATCTGGGTGGCAACTCGCTAAACGCTCAAACACCTGCTCACCAGAATTTGCCGGAATCAAATCATACCCCTCTGGACTCAAAATCCCCGCTAAAACTCGAAGATTCTCTTCGTGATCATCCACCATCAGGACGGTTTGCTTGCCATTTGTCTTCATCGTCTTCTCCTAGTTTGGCTCACTTAAACCCTCAATAAATTGCGGAAATCGTTCCAAAACCTGCTCCATCTCCCGGAAAGAAAAACTTTCTGCTGCCTCCTTCAAAGTTTCGGCGTAGTTTGATACCTGTTGATTCGGATGCGCTTCCGTCAATTGTTTCAGTTCACCTGAAAACTCCACCACCTTCTGAAACGGACATCCGCGAGCGCACACCCGGCCACCGATTGGCCACCAGTTCTGCTAGATCCCGCAGTAAATCCTCCGCTACAGGCATCGAAGGCTCTTCAATTTCAGTAGCAAGCTCTTGGACTCCCTCTTCATTTTTATCAAGGAAATCCGCCAGTGCATCATACATCTCTTTGCGACTAAACGGCTTCCTCAGCGCACCATCAAAATTTGTTTCCTGCAGCTTCTCTGTCTGCTCCTCAGGCAAACTTCCTGCTGTCACCGCAATAATTGGCATAAGCCGGTATTCGGTTTCAGTTTTGATTTCCCTTGCCGCCGTAGGCCCGTCTTTCACCGGCATCCGCAGATCCATCAGCACCAAATCTGGACGCTCCTCACGAATCCGCTCGATCGCCTCTTCACCATCCTTCGCCGTCAACACTGTATGATGCGTCTCTGAGAAAATTTCTGCAATCAATTCTCGATTTGTCGCATTATCATCCACCGCTAGAATCTTCGATGGCTTCAGCGTATTGAAATCAACCTTATCGCTGCTCAAATTGTTATCTGCAGCCAATCGAGGACTCACCCCTAAATTCCGCAGCTTTACAATAAACACACTACCCTTCCCAACTTCACTCGTAACCTCAAGCTTACCATCCATTAGCTCAATGAAGCTATTGACAATACTCAGGCCCAAGCCAGTGCCCTTCGACTGATAAGATTCCGGCCGATTGCTTTGGTAAAATGGCTCAAAAATATGGGCAAGATCTTCATCAGGGATCCCCGGACCCGTATCTCTCACTTCAATAACCAAATCCCAATTGCTCGTCTTCCCAGATGAAACCCTTCCGCCTACCTCAACCAAAACCCGCCCTTTCTCCGTAAATTTGACGGCGTTTCCTATCAAATTCATAAGCACCTGCCGCAATCTCACCGAATCTAACAATAGAGTAGTCGGCAAATCCTTTTGAATTTCTACTTTGAAGCCTATCCCTTGCTTCGTCGCTGATTCTTGGAACAACCGCTGCAAAAATTCCAACATATCGTTCACATTCGTCGGCTCTGGCTTAAGCTCCATCCGCCCAGATTGCAGCTTTGAAAGATCCAGAATATCATTAATGAGCAAGAGCAACGACTGCCCCCCATCGAGTATCGATTGCACATATCGCTGCCCCTTCACACCCATGTCCTCCTGCTGCGCGAGCTGTCCAAATCCTATAATCGCATTTAGCGGCGTCCGAATCTCGTGGCTCATCATCGCGAGGAAAATGTCCTTTTGCCGCCTAGACTCCTCAGCTTTCAGCATACTCACTGCATAGCGCTCTGATCGCCGCATCTCTCGAAACACCCGCTTCAGTAGGAAAACTGAAATTGCACCGATGCCTAACGCCAGCAAACCCATCGCCATCGATGTCGCCAAGCCCGCTTGGAAATCTCTTTCCGCAGTCACATTCCGCTGCCGTATAACTCCTTCCATCTGCTTCATCCTGTCACGATATGCATCCCTCACCCTTTGAAGTGCAAAGCGCGGCCGATTGTTCGCAAAGGCCACACTTGCAGCATCGCCACCTTCCCGCTCCCGGACTAAAGCGATCTCTATCGCATAGCGTATCAGATTATCGGAAACTGACCTAATTTCTCGTAAATTTGACAATTCACCACCAGTCCTAGATTCTAGATCCGCCAATAGCTCCCACTCGCTAGCAAACTCATCGCGCGCCCTGTTGAAAATTCTCAGATGATAGTTAGAACCGGTAATCACGTAGCCTCGCGAGCCCAATTCCAAATCCTGCAAAGTAGAAAGCACGGCTGAATATTGGGCCAGCCGATCCAGCGCCCGAGCTTGGCCATTCGCGCTATTCTGCAGGCGGCTCCACGTAAATCCATTAAGGACAAGACACCCTATAATAATCACCCCCGCACTCGCTAGTAAAACCAGCAGAACCCTTACATCTGCATATGAAGTTTTCTGTTCACTCATAAATACCTACCGCAAGTAGCGTTGCAGAATGCTCGGAGATACACCCCTTTGCATGCCGCGTGCAATCAAAATTCGTTTTCTCTAACAAACCCAAACCTTCAACAACGCTTATGGATGCTTACTCGTGCCACATTCTACCTATGGTGGCGTAGGAAACGCTTATTTCATTACGAGCTTCCTTTCCCGCACGTGCCTGAGTCATCAAAAAAACAACCTCCCTACACCCTTCGAAACGTCCTAGAGGAACAAATTCGAGATCTTTACGATGCAATCAACGAATACTCGAACTTTCTATCGGAAATGAGGGCATCGGTAAGCAATCCGGACCTCATCGAAATTCTAGGCGCTATAGCTAAAGACAATGTACAGATAGTAGCTGATTTAGAGGAAGCCGCCAGACTCCTAAAAGTCGAGCCTACTGGTGTCCGGTGCGAAGCAATGGCTGGCTTACTACGCGAAGGAAAAGAAACCACTCAAGAATATCAATCGGGTGCCGTCCGCGACGCAGCACTCATCGCAAATGCCCAGAGAATTGCGCATTACGAAATCGCCGGCTTTGGCACTACCAAAGAATTTGCGAAACAGATGGATCTCTCGGAAATTGTATCCCTTCTGGACGACTCCTTGGACAGAGCCCTTTCGAACGATCGGGCCCTTACAAAACTCGCAACCGGCTCGTGGCTCAGAGCAGGCATCAACGCACAAGCAGTCGAAAAGATGTAGCCCCCCCCAAACCCTTCATCCTACAACTTTAATTAAGGCAATACATGTTACAATATACCATCATCTTTCTAATCATAGCAACCATAGCTGGCGTATTTGGCTTCACAAGTATTGCTGGAGCTTTCGGGTGGATCGCCCAAATCTTGTTCGGCGTGTTCATTGTCCTAGCAATCATTTCCTTCGTTACTGGACGGAAGGTTTGAATTGCCTTCTCTAATCCTGCTAACCCTTCAGACTTTCAAAATCGAAAGCTGAATGAACCAACCAACCTTCCATTGGATACCACGCAATAAGACTCACCTTTCTAGTGCGGAAGAAAACCTACTCGAGGCCTTACTCATCAGCCGAGGCATCTCAGGCACTCAAGATACCGAGAAATTTTTATATCCGAAGCTAAACCACCTAGCTGATCCCTTTAAAATACCCGGCTGCGAGGCCGCGGTTGATCGGATCTGGGCCGCGCTTAAGGCAAATGAGTCAATTTGTATCTATGGTGATTACGACGTTGATGGCATAACTTCGGTCACAATCCTAAATATAGTTCTAAAAGCCTATGGCGCCTCACCGAAACCATTCATCCCAAAGCGCAGCTCCGAAGGATACGGACTAAGCTTGCAGGGAATCAAAAGATGTTTTGAGGAAAACGGCACGCCGGATCTACTGATCACCGTCGATTGTGGGACAAATTCCGCTGCGGAAATTGATCATCTCAGAAAATTGGGCACCGAGGTTATCGTCATTGATCACCACGAGCCCGATCCAAATGAAAATGTAGCTGCAGTATCAATTGTAAATCCGAAACCTTCCTCTGGTTTTGAATATCTGTGTGCTGCTGGTGTTGTTTTTAAAGTCGCACACGCGCTTCTCAAAACGCACCCCATCGATTTTGACCTTAAAGACATCATCCAATTCGTCGCCCTCGCCACTGTCGCAGATATCGTCCCTCTCGTTGGCGAAAACAGGATTTTTGTCCGCTACGGCCTTCTGCGTCTCGAGCGCTCACAAAATATGGGTCTCCGTGCCCTAAAAAACTCAGCCGGCCTCGACGGAAGGATTTTCTCATCGGACATCGGTTTCCGGATTGGCCCCCGCATCAATGCCGCTGGAAGGATGGACAGCCCAGAAACTGCTGTCGAATTATTAACGACGAAAGACGAAAATCGAGCACTCGAACTAGCGCAAATCCTAGAAACCTTTAATACAAAACGCCAGACTTACGAAAAACAAATCCGCCAGGAAGCAATCGCACAGCTCGAAGAGCTCGACGCTATCCATGCCGAGAACGAGCTCTCTGTCATCGTCCTCGGTTCTCGCGAGTGGCACCCGGGAGTAGTCGGAATCGTCGCTTCAAGATTGATGAGGCAGTTCTACAAACCTACCTTCATCGTAGCCATCGACGAAAACGGCATTGGGAAAGCCTCTGGCCGGAGTATCGAAGGGGTCTCTTTAGTTCAAGCAATCAGAGAATGCAAAGATGACCTCATCTCAGGCGGTGGCCACGACATGGCCGCCGGCCTCAGTGTTCACGAAAACTCACTGGCAAACTTTCGCTCAAGTTTCTCAGATTTTGTCTACCGCCAGTCGACTCCCGAAGATCGCATCCCGAAACTGAAATACGATACCCTCATACCTTTAGAGTCACTTACCTTAGATTTCCTGAACTCCTACGAGCTCCTACAACCTTTCGGAAATGCCAATCCCCAACCTGTTTTCGTCAGTAGTATGGTGGACCTAGCTGCCCCACCGCATCACCTGAAAAACAAACATCTTCGATTTATCTTGCAGCAAAATGGTCATCAACGAGATGCAATATTCTTCGGCGCTGGCGATCGAGAACTCCCCAAACCCCCGTGGGATGTCGCCTTCCAAATCAATCGCAATACCTTCCGCGGCGATACATCCCTGCAAATCGTCATCCAAGATGTTAGATCTGCTCAGCCTTTCCCTTAATCCGCAATTACATCGCTTGAACCTATCCCACAACATGCCATCTTTCCCTCATGCAAACAAAAGCCACAAACCAAAAATCGTCTAAACAAACTGCCGACTCACCCGTCGCGAAGTCCCTATCTCATCTACTGGGCAATTCCTACGCGCTACTCGGCCAAATTCACCTCGCTCACTGGAACGTCCAAGGCCCCGCCTTCTTTTCCCTCCATGACGCGTTCCAAAAGCAATACGAAGAACTATTCGTCGCCATCGATGATATCGCCGAGCGAATCCGCGCAATTGGCGCACTGTCACCCGGTGGTCTAAAAACCCTCGCTTCCCTCTCAACGATCACAGAATTACCAATAGAGATGATCCCCTCGAAGGATTACGTCGCACATCTCATCGAGTGCCACGAAATCGTCGTGGAAAGTGCCATCTCAGCCCGCGATGTCTCCGAGCAAAACGGAGACCTCCAAACACAGGACCTAATGATCGCGCGAATTCAAGTCCATGACAAAGCCCTTTGGATGCTACGGGCCTACCTCGAAAATTTGTAACGAAACTCACCTCAAGCGGCAGTCCAAAACCTGCCGCTTTATTTTGCCCTAGACTAGTAGACGCCAGCGCCGGACCTATGAATCGGCAATCGACAACCAAAGCCCTACACCTTTCAATCGGACATGCACTCGATGACAGGCTTTGGTTGTGGAAACCACTCAATCAAAACTTGGTCAGCCTCAGTTGAGATCAATTCAGTAAACCGAAAGCAACTAGAAGTAATCACCAACTTTCCTCGAAACCTCATCCAACTCGAGGCAAAAACTCGAGACCTCGTAGCAACACAACTCTCCCGCGGACGAATTCAGATCAGCTTAGTCCTCTCCGAAAACTCCGAAGCTAGCGGAAATTTCCATATCGATGAATCAAATGCCCTTGCACTCGAGAAATCATTCAAGCACCTCTCACAAGTAATCGGCCGCCCCGTTGAGCCTAGCGCATCGGATTTCCTCCGGCAGCCCGATGTCATCACCAAAGAAGAAACTGAGGCGCCAACTCCGGAATTCGCCTGGAAACTCATCCAGCCCGCCCTCGAAAAGGCTATCGCAAATTTAGTCGAAATGCGTGCCACTGAAGGTAAACACCTTTCTAGCGACATCCTTTCCCGGCTCAGCAACCTAAAAGCATCTGTCGAAACCATAGAACAAATCGCGCCTTTCCGCTCTCCAAAACAAAAGGAACTACTCATCCACCGCCTAGCAGAACTAAAGCAATCTGTCAGTGAAGATGACGAACGACTCGCCAAAGAAATCGCTATCTTTGCTGATAAATGCGATATCTCAGAAGAAATTACTCGTCTCCATTCTCACTTTGAAAAATTTATCAGCTACGCGCAGTCAGCAGATCCAAACGGACGCTCCCTTGACTTTCTCTGCCAAGAGCTTTTCCGCGAGTTTAACACCATCGCATCCAAAGCAAACGACGCCAGCATCGCCCAAAACATCGTCTCTGCCAAAGCAGAACTAGAGAGAATACGCGAACAAATTCAAAACATCGAATAGGCGCATGGCCCTCCTAAAAGAACAACAAAACGAAGATCTCCCTCGTGAAAAGCTCGAAAGATACGGCCCGGCTTCTCTCACAAATGCAGAACTACTCGCCATCTTCCTACGCTCCGGGGTGCCAGGGAAAAATGTCATTCACGTAGCGCAAGATCTCCTAGACAAATACGGAGGACTTCTCGAACTCGGGCGCCTACCAGTAGCAGAATACACAAATAATCGCGGCATTGGCGAGGCCAAGGCATGTAGCCTCGCAGCTGCTTTCGAGCTGGGCACACGCGTTGCCCGAGAAGAAATACGCACAGCTAAGCTAGATTCTCCGGACCTAATTTACAGCCACTTCGCAAATCAAATTAGCAACCTACCCACCGAAAGCGCCGTTGTTGTTACAGTAAATTCACGTTTAGAGCATTCTAGCACCACCGTTATATCGATTGGCTCTGTAAATGAAACTAGCGCGCACCCACGTGAAATACTCCGCCCCGTCATCACCCGTAATGCCTACGGATTTATCCTTCTGCATAACCATCCCTCTGGCGATCCCTCACCTAGCTCCGCTGACTTCCACATGACCTCGGAAATCGCCAAAGCCGCCGATCTCATGCGCGTCCGCTTTCTAGATCATGTCATCGTCGGTAGACCTTCCAACGGGCGCTCACCCTTCTTTTCTTTTTCTGCCAGCGGCCACCTTCAAACATAGATCACTTTCATGATGAGGAGCTCAAACATACTGCGCAATCTGAGATCCTTCCTTTGGTTGGCCGTTGCAGCACTCATCCCCATCTGCCTCGCCAGCCTCTATCGCGCAAATCAAGCAGGTCTGCCAGACTCATGGCGCCTCGCAATCGAGAACGAACTCGCCAACCACGGTGCCTTCGTAGAAATCGCATCGCTCACCTACCTCCCACTCAGAGGTTTCACCGCCGAGGGCATTCGAATCTTCGCTGAAGAAGAAAAAACCACCGAAATATCCTCGTTAGAGCGAGTTCAGATGGTCTTGGACAACGCACGACTGGCCAAAGGTGAATTCCGCCTACGCAGTGTAGATCTAGACAACGTCCAACTCGCCTTACCGATCGACCAAAAAGAACCTACCGGGGAAACGCTCAAGTTTAAAAACATAAACGGCTCAATCACACTATCCGGAGAGCGCACAATCGAGCTAGAGGATACTACAGCCATAGTAGGTGGTATCCAGCTAACCCTAAACGGCATCCTTCTCACAAAGGACAAAAAACATGGCGGCGAAGATGACGAAAAAGATGACGGCCGGAGGCGAGAACTCGTAGCCAAACTGATAGAACAAATCGAAACTTGGCAGATCGATCCATCAAACCCACCCAAGGTGACAGTAAATCTCAGCGGTGATTTTTCGGACAAACGATCCCTCAAGGCTACCTACTACGGCGTCGCTTCCAATGTCCAAAAAAAGGGTGCCAAACTGAAAAACCTTGAAGTCTCAGGCTCCCTTTCTGGCCAGCTCTTCACCATAGACCGGATCTATGCAAAAGACTCCCGCGGTGAACTCACTGGTAATATCTCTTACGACGTAGGACTACGGAAAGGGCAATGCAGCATCAATTCATCCCTCAATTTACCCCGCCTCATGAAAGCTTGGGCGGAAATTCCGTTAGACAAAGAAGTTCTCCTCGGCGGAAGCCAAGATTTCCAAATCAACGCCTCCATATCCCTTCCTGAAGACGCCCCCATGGTTCTCAATGCAACCGGTAACGGAGCACTCGAATCTGTCATTTTCAAAGGAATCACCTTGCAGGAAATCGAAACCGATTTCTCCTATCAGAACGGTGACCTGTTCCTCCGAGATATGCAAATCTCTACAGCCAACGGCAAAGCCAACGCGGATTTCCGCCTGAAAGACGGTGAAGTCAAAATTGCTTTAGAATCCACTTTCCCACCAGCCCTCTACAAGCCTCTTTTCACCGGAAAACCCCTCGAAAAAATTCTCGGGCACTTCTCTTCAAATTCTGGCGCAACAACTCATCTTACCCTCAATGGATCCTTTCTCACATCTGACACAAAGTCATGGTCTTATAATGGCGCAGCGAAAATCTCCAATCAGTCCTTCCAGAACGTCCCATTAAAAAGCGTTGATTGTTCCTTCTCTGTAAACACGAAAGAACTAATCTTCGAAAGTCCAAAAATCACCTTCGACTATTCCTCCTATCCCCTTCGAAAAACGTTCGGCGGCGCTCGCACCGGCACAGCCACGGCCAAAAAAGTCCGCTTTCACGGTCCAGAACGTCTCGTCCATCTCACCGACGTCCGCGGCAAAATCTATCCAGCCCCCCTACTCGCCCTTTTCGCCCCAGAAATGGCAAAAAATCTCGAACGTTACCGCTTCCATAACCCACCGTCCCTCTCAAGTTCTGGAGTTGTGGATATCACCCCGAAAGGCCGCACTGACCTCCGCACAAAACTCACCACCAACAGCCCCGCTAACTTTGAATTTCTTGGCAAAGAACTCACTCTGAAAAACCCCTCCGCCTCTGTTCATATCCGAGGAAAGCAAGTCAGAGTCGACAACCTCGTTGCCAAAGTCTTTCAAGGCGAATTGGGTGGGAAAATCCGCAGAGACTCCAACGCAACATTACGCGGTGAATTTACAATCACCAAACTCTCATGGCCCGCCATCGCAAAACGCTATGATTTCAATGTCCAAGGTGGTGGCAGACTTACCGGTCGTATCGATTTTAACTTACCCGCCGGAGGTGTTAGCAAACTTAGTGGCAATGGACTCGTGGGCCTCGAAAAAGCCGAACTGTTCTCAGTCCCCGTCTTCGGCCCCCTATCCTCAGTCATGGCCAAGGTCCTTGATGACGATCGCGCAGGCTTCGAACGCGCGAAATACGCCTTCTGCAATTTTTTTATAAAAAACGGAATCATCAGCACCTACGATTTCCAGACAGCCACCTCCTCAATCAACTTCGCAGGAAATGGCATCATCAATCTTCCGAAGCAGACAATAGATTTCACCGTTCGCTTAAATGCCCGCGGACTTCTCGGCATACTCACCCTACCTCTCCGGCCCTTCACCGGACTCTTCCAATTTCATGGGACTGGCCCCATCAAAAAACCTATATGGGAAAGCGTCCGCTACACTTCGCCTTCGAAACTCCAAAATGAATTCCTCCTAAAGCCCCCGCCTAAGGCAAAGATCGTGCGCGAATAACCATCACTACTTCCTGAAACCTCGTATGAAAACCAGCCTCTCACGTCGCCATTTTCTTACCACCGCCTCATCTTGGCTTACAGCATCTGCTTTTGCCGCCCCATCGGAAAGCGATTTTCAAACTGTCTCAATCATTCACACCACTGATCTGCATGGCAACATACTGCCTACTGCAAATTATTCAGGAAATTCAGACCTAGGCGGATTTGCAAGATGCGCCACCCGCATCCGCCAATGGCAAAGGGCAAATCCCGCCTCAATCACCGTCGACATCGGCGATCTTATCCAGGGAACCCCCGAATCCCACCTCGACCAAGGGACAACCATGGTCAGGCTCCTCGAAAAACTCAAATACGATGCTTGGGCCCTCGGAAACCATGACTTTGATTGGGGCCCTGAAGCACTTTCAGACCTCATAGAAATTGCCAAGCCAGCCGTCCTATGCGCCAACCTGCGCGAATTCCATAAACAGGTCCTAAGTTGGAAAATGATGCAGAAACATGGTTTCAAAATTGCACTCATTGGTCTCATCACACCCGGTCTCCGCTCTTGGCTTCCACCAGAGCTACTTGGCCCGGTGCAACATATAAAAATAGCAGAAGCTCTCGAAAAAGCCATAATGGAAGCCCGCTCTGCAGGTGCCAATGCCACAGTAGTCCTAGGTCATCTCGGTCATCGCAAGGCAGATGATTTCGCAAATCCACTCCGCCAGATCCTCAATAACAAAGCCGCCCCAGATGTATTTCTAGCAGGACATACTCACAAAAATATAAGTAAAAAGTCCTTCGGTGAGACGCTTTACTCACAGGCTGGCTACCATGGCATACACCTTGGTAAAGTGGATCTAACATTTGATCGTCATTCTCGTAAACTTATACACAAGAACAGCATCACCGAAACCATGGATAGTAAGATCGCCCTAGATCCAATCATACTAAACATCACTGAACCTATCCTCGCAAAATCTGCCCCACAGCAAGCCACCGTCCTCACCACACTTCCATCTCCCATCTCAGGCGGCGGCCGCAATAGCCCCCTCGCAAACTTCCTATGCAAATCTTTCTATTCGAACCTTTCTGCACAATCCCACCCCGTAGACGCCGTGTTCCATGGCACTTTTGGAAATCCTGAAATCCCTTCTGGTGTAGTCACCGTAGCCACTACTTGGAAACTTCTTCCCTACGAAAACACACTCGTCACAGCGAAAATACCTGTCAGAGAACTTCTCAAAATCATCGCTGAAGACCTTAAAACCCAGTCAGATCGCACACTCTACCCTTTCAGCATCGTCTTTGATAAAAAGACTCCCTCCGCAATCCTATCTGGAAACAAAATTTTACCTAACGACCAAGAAATTGTATTAGCTGTAAACTCTTACGACTCCCAATCCGCTGGCCGGACCCTTCCTCACCTCAAAAAAATATTTTATCACCCAGGCTCAAAACGCTCATATATCAATCTCAGCACACGCGAAGCATTGATAAACACCTTTATGACAACGTAAAATGGTAGCACATAAATGCAATCATATCTCTCAACCAAACAAAACCAAGCAATGTCCTACGAACTAAAACAAACTAAAAACGACCGTTACACTTTCAACCTGAAAGCTGCCAATCACCAAATTATTCTCTCTAGTGAAACTTATAACAGTAAGTCAGCAGCTCTAAATGGTATCAAATCAGTCCAATCAAATGGATCTAGCGAAAGTAATTTTGAATTGAAGACCTCCTCCTCACAAAAGCCGTATTTCGTCCTGAAAGCCGCCAACGGAGCAATCATAGGACAAAGCGAAATGTATAATTCTGAGGCAGCCGCAAAGGGCGGAATAAACTCCGTAATACAAAACTCATCGTCCAAGGAAATTTCCGAAGTCTAAGACCGTCAGATCCCGCAAAATCCATAAATTTTAGAAAAGTCTTTAAGATGTCTTAAATTTATATTGTTCATCGAATAAATTTGTGTGCAAAGTGGACTTATGAGGATGAAATCACCATTCGCTTCCGCAATTCTCTTACTTGCAACTGTCACCCCTACCCTTTCCGCCTCGGAATTGGAACGTTTGCGTGCTCTTTGTGCAGAACAGGAATTACAAATTGAGCAATTGGAAACTCGTATCGCCCGTCTCACCGATACCCCACCTCCCGCACGCTCTTCAAAGCCTGCACCTGCCGCGGCATCTAGCGCAGTCTACACCGTGCGGCCAGGCGATAGCCTTGAACGGATTGCCAACCGTAGTGGAATGTCAGTTTCCGCTTTGGCCAAACTAAATGGCCTCAAGCCAAATTCAATCATCCACCCGGGCCAAAAAATCACCACTAGCGCAGCAGCAAGTAACTCTACACCGGCCCCGATTGCGGACCGGCCAGTCACCAGCTATAAAATCAAAAGCGGCGATACCCTCTATAAAGTATCTCGTAAATACGGAGTATCAGTTAGCAGCATCAAAGCTGCTAATCCGGGGATCGATCCAAATTCACTTCGGGTTGGGCAAACCATAAAGATCAGCAGCAGCCTAAAGCAAAGTGCGCCGGAAGTAGCTAAAAAAGCTTCAACGCAGAAAAATGCCACTTCATTCCAAACCAGTAGCACCTCGCAGATTTCCAATAAAGAAACTAAACCTCCTGTAACCCGCCGTGCATCAAACGAGCCCATCAAGATCAATACCGAGATCACCTACGATGAGTTTGCGCGGAACTACAATACCACCACCAATCGCCTTGACGAACTTAACGGCCTCCAGTTGGACCCTAATACCGTCCTAGCAAAAGGTTCCGAATTGTATATCCCTAACTAAATCGCACTGGCTTTAGCAGGTTCCTAAACCCAACTGCCTGCGTCTTAGCGCCCGCGCTCGCCTCACCGTCGGTGTTTTATCACCGTCGAATTGGCGGCGCGCTTCACACGCAAGATCGAGCTACCAAGTTTTACTCGATCAAGCTTCTCAATCGCTTTCATCGCCTCCCCGGTCTCTGGCATCTCTACAAAGCCAAAGCCCTTGGAGCCGCCAGTCTTCTGGTCCATCACCAAGTCACAGGCCGATACCTGCCCAAATTCCTGAAATGCCTCACGGAGGTCCTCTTCAGCCACATTCCGGTCTATATTTCGAACAAGTATCTGCACTACAAAGAAGCCTTAACCGAGAGACTCATCATCCGTCAATAGATTCTAGTTCAATGATCCTCCGGCCACACCTCATCCGTCTTTACCCGTAGTTTGATTCGACAACTCTTCGGCTGGATAGGTCCATATTTCCGCAAGAGTCGGGTGATAATGCGGCGTATCCAAAAGCTCTCTCGCCGTCATCCCAGCATAAATTACGACCTGAATCTCATGAATCAGATCCACCACAAGCGGCCCAATGGCTGCCGCCGCTAAAATCTTACCCCCATCCTTTTCCGCATAGAGCTTTATAAATCCATATGGCTCACCAAGCAGCCCAGCCTTCCCGTGATCTGAGAATTTATATGTAGCAGAAATCACTCGGCTACCCATCTCCTTCAACGCCTGATCATTTAAGCCCGCCCGCGCACATTCTGGATAGGTAAACACTCCGTAAAGTTCATTTGCATCCTCCTGCGTAGATTCACCGGATATCTCGCGACCTAAATTCTTTGCAATCCGAAACGCCGCCCGTTCTCCCTGCAGAACCGCCCGATGCACAATCGGCAGTTTTGCAGAAACATCACCGATCGCGAACACCCTACCGTTGCTGGTAAGTCCCTCTGCATCTACCAAGATCCGATCCCCATCCTTATCAATTCTACCCCGTTCAAGGTCGAGCGCAGCGCTATCAGGTCGCCGACCTGTGGCCACCAAAAGCCGATCCCCCACTAGTTCCTTTGCCTCGCCACTCACTGACATCGTCACCCTCACTTGCCCATCTTTATAACCTACTTTTTCCACACTCGCCCCAGCATGCACATCTAACCCCCGCTTTTTAGTCTCCGCCATTAACTCCCTACCAATTGACTCTTCCATGCTCGAAAGCAAATAGCCACTCCGCTGGACGATACTCACGCGCCCCCCCAAGCCCTCAAAATAATGCGCCATCTCACACCCCACCGCACCCGCGCCCAAGACAATCAAGTGCTCTGGTATCGCATCAGCTTCTAAAGCATCATCACTCGTCCAATACGGTCCGTCTTCGATACCTTCAATCCCCGGAATCAGCGGAACTGATCCCGTAGCCACAACTGCCCACTCAAAGGAAATCCCAGACTCGCCCTCTCCATCCCAGACCACGATTTCATTCTCTCCTGAAAACTTCGCCACCCCACGTATCAACTCAAAACCTCCCGTCTTCAGTTGGTCTTCCCGATATTCTTGAAATTCCTCAATTAGCCGATCCTTCCTCTGCTGTATCGCACTCATATCCACCTCGACCCCTTTAGAATGAATGCCAAATTCGGCACTTCTGCGCATTTTTCTGCATAAATTCGCTGATTCAATAAGTGCTTTGCTTGGCATACAGCCCCGAAGAATGCAAAGTCCTCCCAACTTATCCGCACTCTCAATCAACGCTGTCTGCACACCAAATTTAGCCAAAGTCGAAGCCGCAGCATATCCACCACTGCCTCCTCCTATCACTACTGCCTCAAATTTTTTCATCAAAAAGCCTACCACTTTCAAAAAACTCCGCCACCCACAGTTCACAAATAACATCCGATCATGAAATTCGCTTATCTCTTTGCCGCCATCGCACTCATCGCACCCCTGCTCTCCTCCTGCCGGACTACTACACCTCCCCCTGTCGTCTCATCATTCGAGCCTCGCAGATTCGCAGGCGAATGGCATGAAATCGCTCGCCTACCCAATCGTTTCGAACGCGATCTCGTAGCGGCAAAGGCCATTTATACTGCACGCCCCAACAACTCCCTACATGTGCGAAACGAAGGCCTGAAGGAAAATGGCGAGAGAACCTCTATCGAGGGAACCGCTACCCTAACCGGTCAAATCGGTAAACTCGAAGTGAAGTTCAATCCCTTTCCCGCGAACCTTTTCGCCGGTGACTACTGGATCCTTCGAGTCAATAATTCCTACACCCGCGCCGTCGTAGGCTCGCCCGATAAAGATTATCTCTGGTTTCTTTCCAAAAATCCTACAGATCAGAAAGCCGATATCCAAGCTGATGTAAACTTCGCCAAATCTCTCGGTTTCAATGTTGCCGAACTTTACTACAATCCTAGTAGAATAAAATAGCTATCGCTTCCTGCCGGACAGCTTGGCAGCCATCGCATCAGTCAAATTGAACATGCCTGTATCAAATGGCTTCACCGGCTCTCCGGGCTTCACTACATACTCAAAAGCTTTCACCGGCTTCACCCCTGCAACCTCTGACATAAGATAGATCCGTATCGCAAGAGCCTCTTGCCCCGTCCCTCCTTCCAGTGGCTTCACAGAATACTGCACCTCATTTGGCCCTTTTCGTGCTCCCCCAGCAACGATCTCTGCCTCCTTCGCGTTCGCAAACCGATGCCTGCTCACCTTATTTACCTGCACCTGCACCTCCCTGCCGGGCGAAAATACATACACCTTTGCAATCGTTGTAGCAGGCTGCACTAGAATCGGCTTTGGCGGCACAACACCCGTCGGCTGCGCTTCTGGAACACCTTCCAAATACTGCAAATCACCCGCCGCTAGCTCCTTCCGGACCTCTGGCAAAGCCGTAAGATTCACATAATTCGCCTTATCATACAGCCAGCCCCTACCGCCCCGCACCATCGATAACACTAACAGATTATCCGTCGGACTACCGCCTACCCCAAAGTCGATCTTACCGAAATATGCCGCCTTAGCCGTCCGCCCATTCTGCTTCGCCGATAAAAACTTCAATCCATCCAATGCTGGCGGCGGCGCTGGAATATTGAAAAGCGTAGCTGGAAACGGCTTCTTTTCACTGACAATTCGGTTGCGCACCTCACCCTGCCGATGCGCCGCTGTAGCCTGCATCCAAGCCCTAGCGTCCTTTTCAATCATAGCATTTCTCCAAATACCATACCCTTTCTCAATGTCCGCTCGTAACTCAGCTTTTGCGATTTGGAACGAGACAAGCAGCATTCCTAGCGTAAAAATAACACACCTCATGTCCGAAACCATTGGACAAAGCCTCAGAAATCACAACAAACAAATCCGCATCTTCTGCTGTGCCTCACAGCTAGCCCGAACTTCCTCATGAGCCACATCCTCCAAAAAACAGCCCCAATCGGGAAGGGTAGAGATGAGCAACTGCTCAAAGATGCCTCAAGCTACGTCTATGAAAGTCACAATGGAGTCGATCTCATGGCCCATGTCTTCTTCCCTGCGAAGGCCGAGCGCGTGGCTCTGCCTATAGTCGCTTGCTTTCACGGGGGCTTCTGGGATGCCGCCATGCCTACCCAGTTCGTCCCGCATTGCCACCACTTCGCCAGCCGAGATGCTGTAGCTATCACCTTCGAGTATCGCGTCACCTCCCGCACTGACTCCACCCCAACAGATGCCCTAAAAGATGCACAATCTGCCATCAAATGGCTCTGTGATAACGCGGATGTCCTCGGAATCGACACCGCTAAGATAGCCCTGCTCGGCTCAGCTGGTGGCGCATGGCTTGCGCTCAATCTGCTCACCCCGAAAGATAAGGATCTCCAGTCTCCGGTCCGTCCCCACGTCGCCGTCCTCTTCAGCGCACTCGTCAATCACAGCCAAAACTCACAGCTACTTTCTCGTTTCGAGACCGCGAAACTCGCGCGTAGCACCAACCCGTTCCGACAAGTCCGCCGCAAACTTCCCCCCATGCTCTTCCTCCACGGCACAGCCGACAGACAATGTCCCTACGAGAGCGTGATGAAATTCCGCAGAAAAAGTAAATGGCGGGGAAATCGATGTAAGGTCCTAGAATACAACGGTGCTGAGCATAGCTTCTTTAACTTCAACGTGAATCATGGTAACTTCGAGCTCACCATCGAAGCCGCAGATCGCTTCCTTGTAGAAAATCAAATTCTCAGCCCCGCTGAAGAAGATCACGACGCCTAAAACTTCGCTTTTACAAGCCAGAGCGTGCAATCAAACCCACACAGCGCTCGCCCGGCATCACGTTGAGCTCCATCTGGTTCATCACATAAGCAAAAGAAGTCCCCTCTTTTGGGTTTCCAAACCCATGGCTGCCACCAGCCCCCGGATGACCAAAAGCACTCTCTGACTCTCCATAAAGTTGCCTAGATTTCCCACCACCCGGATCAATAGGATCTTTCTGGCACCCGTTCGTAAACGCAGTTTCACGCAGCAAGACCTTGTCTTCGCCTGAAACCTGCAATGCTCCTAACGCCTTCCTCACACCCTCCGAGAGCGGACTTTCGAGCGCCCCAATCGCAATCTGATAGAACTTTGCCAAACCCCTCGCACTCCCTATCCCGCCCATCGCTGGTAAACTGGCAGACCATGCTTTTTCCTCATTCATATCTGAAATCGCATGAAGTCCACGCGGCGAAGAAAAGGCCCTTCGTGTCAGGCTACCCAGCTGGCTAAATGCGGCGTAAAATCCTGCCTCGAAATCATTCGCCTTCGCACGCCCCGGCACCAACTTTGCCACCCGCACCCGATGCTCTCCAGGAAGTCCAATCCAGAAATCAATCCCACAAGGCCTCGCAATCTCATCGTTCCAAACATCTCCCAAACGTTTCCCTTCCAAACGTCGCACACATTCATCTAGTAAAAAACCGAACGTCCGCGGGTGATAACCATGCCCCTCCCCAAGGTCCCACTCAGGCGGAGTACTCTTCTATCGCATTTACAACCGCTCGGTGATCAAAAACATCCGCCTGTCCCTCCAAAGCCGCCAGCCCACATTAATGTGACAGCATCTGCCCAAAAGTCGCCCCACCATTCGGAAACTCCGGCCACACCTCTGCCACCAAAGTCGTCTCATCCATCCCCTTCCTCGCAAGAACCTGCATTAAAGTCGCCGCTGCCGGCCCTTTTGTTGCCGAATACACCGGGACCAGCGTATCGCTTTCCCATTTCCGCATCCGATCTTTCTCACAAAAACCTCCCGCCAGAGACAAAATTTCCTCACCATTTTTCCAAACACTCAGCCCCGCGCCCAGCTCCCCTCGCGAGCGAAAATTCTCCTCAAAATATTCTTGAACTACTTCTTCCATAGTAACTTAGAGGGATCGGCCACCTCATCCATTTTTCAAATACTTAGCAGCATCCTTCGCAAAATACGTCAAAATCATATCTGCGCCTGCCCTCCGGATTCCTAGCAAACTTTCCAGCACCACTTCTCGCTCCTGCAGCCACCCACCTGCACAAGCCGCCTTAATCATCACATATTCCCCACTCACCTGATAAGCAGCCATCGGCAGTGAAGTCTTCCTCCGTAAACGCGAAATTACATCCAAGTAAGGGCCAGCCGGTTTCACCATCACCATATCCGCCCCCTCTTCCATATCCAGCAATAGCTCACGTTCAGCTTCACGGACATTGCCAGCATCCATCTGATACGTTTTCTTGTCGCCCTCCTTCGGCACCGAGTCCAAAGCACCACGGAAAGGCCCGTAATAGGCAGAAGCATACTTCGCAGTATATGCCATGATCGATACATCTTGGAAGCCTCCCCGAATCCAGTGCCTGCCGGATCGCACGCACACGCCCATCCATCATGTCCGAAGGTGCTACTATGTCCGCCCCTGCCTCCGCATGACACAGCGCCTGCTTACACAACACATCCACCGTCTCGTCATTCAAAATTTCCAACTCACCCGACTTCGCTCGCACAACAATACCGTCATGCCCATCCGAATTATAAGGATCCAACGCTACATCGGTAATCACACATACACCCGGGCATTCCTGTTTGATCCGTCGGATCGCTTTCGGCACCAAACCATCCATGCAATACGATTCCTTCCCATCCGCAGTCTTCAAACCCTCTTCAATTTTAGGAAACAAAACCACCGCCTGAACCCCCACCTCATAAGCCGACTTCACCTCCCCCACCAGACCTTCCACCGACCAACGGATACACCCCGGCATGGATTCAATCTCCACATCCTCCTCATCCTCATGGAAAAACAATGGCAAAATCAAATCCTGCACACTCAGCGAAGTCTCTCGAACCAAGTTTCGAATCGCTGCCGTCCGCCGATTTCGCCTCGGCCTCACTTCCATTTTCATAGCCCTACCTTCCACACCATTTCGTAAGTTTGCAATCCCTGCCTACTTCGATTCAGAAAACCTGCCGACAACTACACCGCCCCGCAGATTGCTACCGCATTGGCAGCTGCATAGTCCCTAGCGTGACTCAAGCTCACCTGCACCTCACTGATCCCTTTCGAAACTAAAAAATCTCTCGCCGCGCCATGAAACTCGACTCGCGGCGCCCCAGACTCAGAGCGCAGCACCTCAACCTCTAACCAGCCCACCTTCCCCCCAATTCCCGTTCCCAAAGCCTTACTCACAGCCTCTTTAGCCGCAAAACGCGCCGCATAATGCAGCCCCGGCCTCCGCTGCCTCTGGCAATACTCCCGCTCTGTCCCCGTAAACAATTTTGCCAGAAACGCCTCTCCCTGTCGCTCGATCGCCCGCTCAATTCGATCCAGCTCCACCACGTCGATACCTATACCATAAATCATCATCCTACATAACTCCCCATCGCCTCACGCATTTCACGCACCGCCTCCTCCATGCCCACAAAAACCGCACGCGAGATAATGCTATGCCCGATGTTTAACTCACTTAAATGTGGAATCTTCAAAACCTCCTCCACGTTTCTATAATTGATCCCGTGCCCTGCATTCACCTGCAAACCAAGCCCTACCCCTAACTCCGCCGCCTCCATCAGCCGTTGA
>CAWKHB010000016.1:0-114662 GCA_963849375.1 uncultured Verrucomicrobiae bacterium
GTCTCACCTTCCTTCTCCTTCGCATTCGCAAAAGCCCCCGTATGCAGCTCAATCATATTCGCCCCACACTCCGCCGCCAGTTCTACATGCTTCTGAATAGGATCGATAAATAAACTCACCGCCATACCTCCCCTTTGCAAGCGACCAACTGCCGCTTTGACTGCCGCGAAATACTTCTCAACATCTAAGCCCCCTTCCGTCGTAACCTCCTCCCGAGTCTCCGGCACTAAGCATGCAAAAGCAGGCCGTAGTCGCTCCGCCAGATCCAGCATCTCCTCAGTCACTCCCAGTTCCAAATTTAGCGGTAAGTCCACCTCGCCCTTTACTCGAAATACATCCGCATCCTGCATATGCCGCCGGTCCTTCCGAACATGCACCGTTATGGAATCCGCACCTCCTCGCTTCGCTGCAATAGCTGCCGCAACCACACACGGCTCTGCATTCTCACTAGCTGGCAAAAGCGCATACCTCGCCTGCCGCAGCGTAGCCACATGATCGATATTCACTCCCAATAACAAACTCATCTCCTACCCTAATCCTATCCCCTTCCAACTTCCTCACAAAAAATTCCTCAAAATCCACCACCCAACCAGTATCACCACAATGGCAACCGCACCCCACCTTCCCAGATGAAAACGCACCGGCAAAGGCCTACCGCGCACCCACCCGATCGTCTCCAGCAAAACCGCCAACCCAGCCACAGGCAAAAGCACCATCCCCACCGGGTTAAAAGCAAAGGCCTGCCTGAATTCACCATTCAATGCCGCGTGGCCAGCCCGCGTCATCCCACAACCTGCGCATTCAAAGCCCGTCCACTTCCGGAACTGACATCCCGGCATCCACCCAGCACCGCCCGTCTCACGCAATGCTACCGCCGCCACCGCCAAAGCCAGAACACCCAAAGAAACCCACAATGCCCGGTCTCTATGCATAGCTTACATCGTCGCAGCCGCGCCCGCCATCGAAAGCAAAACACCAGCTCCATAGAGAAGCACAATAACCCCCATACAAGCTACTGCCGCTATCACCCAAGTCCTCGCCGTTTTTGAGGCTGCAGACGCTCCCGCATAATCCCCCGCCGCTACCAAACTGTCCACCTTCGCAGCATAAACAATAGCAACAATCCCAAATGGCATGCAGCAAAACAGCGTCGCGACAATCGACTGCCAAAGGTAATTTGGTATCGGCGTTTGCTGATAACTTACAGCCTGCGCCGGCTGCGGATTCATCATCTGACCTGATACAGGTGGCGGCGTAATCTGAGTCGCTGAAACAAGCCCGGAAAACTGCGCTACCTCACTGACTGGTTTCCAATCCGCCATCCCCTCCTTCCAAACAAGCGTAGCCGCCTGCACCTCACCGTTCTGGCACTTTTCCCGGAGCAAATCCTCGTTCACAGGCCCAAGTTGCATCCCGCCTTTTGAATAATACCAACTCATCACGTCATCCACTCTTACAGAAACTCCCTAGTCAAGCACCCCATATCTCAGGAAATCACCTAGCAAATTTCTCTGACCGTAAAACCTCCACATCCTCCAAATACATAATACCAGAGTAATCATGAAAACAATCAGCCGCCACCCGCTGAATAATCGCTTCCGCAGCTTCACGATCAATTAAAATCACCTCAATCTTCACATTCGTAAACTCCGCAATCACCGAGGCGCGATCCGATGTCGAATGCAAAGCATGGGATCCCTTACCGCCCGCTGCCACAATCGTATACCCGGTTGCCCCACAATCATCAATCGCCTTGCAAACCTGGTTCGCAATAAAGCTTTCCGTGATAATCACCAATTTCGTCGCGTGCTGCAATTTCATAACAAAGGAACAAAAACTAATTACATCTTAAGATCAAAAACCGCCTGCGCCAAAGCAACAATTAAAGGAATACAAATCGCTAACGCTACTGGCGTGCCCACACTCGTAGACGAGCCAATATAGGCAGAAGGATTCGCCGTTGGAATGCCCCCCCGCAGCGTCGGAGGTCCTGAAATATCCGAGTTAGATGCCGCAATCACCGAAAGCAAAATAACACCTCCGGGGCTAAAGCCTACTAACAAATGTGCAATATAACCAAGACCAAAGGCCACCAAAGCATGCACAATCGGAGCCACAAAAGCATAAACCGCATACCATTGCGCAACCCTCTTTAGCTCATGTATCCTAGCGTAAGCCTCCATCCCCATAATCAACATCAGTATAGACAGAAACCCACGGAACAACGGCTCATAGAACCCCTCAAACACCGAGTCGGATTTTGTCAAAAACCCTAGTAGCAAACCCAAAATCATCGCCGAAAGTGCCGATCCTCTTAAACTCTCTTTCACAATTCCCCAGCCATCAACCTTCACTTTCCCTCCGTTCTGCTTCTGCACATGAATATTGGCCAACACAATTGCCAACACCAGCGCCGGAATGTCCATAAACGGATACAAAGCCGGCACCCAAGCTTCAAAAGGAATAGACTCCTCATCCAGTAAAACCATCGCCGCAGCCAAGGTAGAAGCACTCACCGCGCCGAACAAACCCGCCGTTGCGATCCCGTCTTCCCTCTTAATCCCCGGCAACCACGAAAAAACCAAAGAGCCGCCCAGCACCACACCCACTCCTATCACCACCGCAATCAAAGCCGGCAAAGCCATCTCCAAAAGATCCGCATCCCGAATCTCCATCCCGCCTTTCAGACCAATCTTCATCAACAACATGAAGACAATAAACTGATAGATCGCTTGCGGAATTTTGAGATTACTTCCCAACGCTGCAATCAACATCCCCCCAAACAAAAACCCCAAAGTAGGCGATTGTAACTGACTGACCAATCGGCCTAAAAATTCGATGAGGAAATCCATGAAATGCTTGTCCTAAACTCTTGGTTCGGGCGTCGTATCTCATGAATCTCACACTTTGGAAACAAAAATATCTAATTACAACTCGCCCGGGGCAACTTCTATCATATCACGATGCCGATTTTTAAAAGAAATGACATCCAAAGCTTATAGCTAACCGAAGATATATATAAGAGTCTAATAATATAAACCTAACACCTAAATAGACAAGGCAATGATATACTATACAGATTCTGTCCCTGCCTTTTCAACAACGCCACCCCCCAGCAGCCGCCCACCATCATAGAAGGCCATAATCTGCCCCGCGACAACAGCCCGCTGCGGCTTCGAAAACTTCACTAGCACCTTGCCCTCAGCGAGGCCTTCTAAGTCCGCACTCTCAGCCCGTGCTCGATACCTCGGCTGTGCTTCCACACGCCGCAAATTACTAATATCTTCGTTGATCGAATTCAACCCGCCTACAACGCACTCGTCGCGATACAAACCCTCCGTTTCTAACCGATCCCAACCAATCACCAATTGATTCTCCGCAGCGCGTTTCCCCACTACTACATACGCCATCCCATCGCGTGGCGAAGCCACCCCATGTCCCTTCCTCTGCCCAATCGTGTAAAAGTGTAACCCACGATGCTCCCCCATCACTTTCCCCTCAATATCCACAATCTCACCCCGGCGGTCAGGTAAATAATGCGCCAAAAAATCACTCATCTTCACCTGTCCTAAGAAACATATCCCCTGCGAGTCCTTCTTCTCTGCATTCGGCAGCTGAAAGCGCCTCGCCACCTCCCGCACCTCAGGCTTCAACATCTCACCCGTCGGCATCATCGAGCTCCCCACCTGACTCCCCGTCATAAGTGATAAAAAATAACTCTGATCCTTATTCGGATCCGCCCCACGCAGAATCGCTGCCTCGCCATTGCTAAGATTCCGCCTTCTCGCATAATGCCCCGTCCCTACATAATCGAATCCTTGCGACCTCGCATAATCCAAAAACACCCCAAACTTCATCTCTCTATTACACCACACATCGGGATTCGGTGTGAGACCCTCCTCATAGCCGTTCACCAAATAATCAACAATTCGTTCCTTGTAATTCTCAATCAAATCCACCACCCGGAACTCAATACCCAGACATCTCGCCACCGCATGCGCATCCTCAATGTCCTGTTCCCACGGGCAATCACCGGGAATACCCTCCTCATTCATCCAATTTTTCATATAACCACCCACCACCTCATGCCCCTGCTCCACAAGCAGCGCCGCAGCCACCGCACTATCTACTCCCCCTGACAACCCTACCATCACCTTCGCCATCCAATAACCCTACCCCCATCCCCCAAAAAAATCCAACCAATCACTTACCCCCAATTCAAAGAATGGCTTTGTAAGCCCCCTCAGATAAAACCGCCCCACCGATGAAGGAAATGGTAGAGAACTAAAAACGGACCGCGGGCCTTCAGCCCGCCCCAGTGCCTCTGCTCAGTCCTCCGGGGCGAGCTAAAAACGGACCGCGGGCCTTTAGCCCGCCCCAGTGCCTCGGCTCAGTGCTTCGAAGCGAGCTAAAAACGGACCGCGGGCCTTCAGCCCGCCCCAGTGCCTCGGCTCAGTGCTTCGAAGCGAGCTAAAAACGGACCGCGGGCCTTCATCCCGCCCCAGTGCCTCGGCTCAGTGCTCCGGGGCGAGCTAAAAACGGACCGCGGGCCTTCAGCCCGCCCCAGTGCCTCGGCTCAGTGCTTCGAAGCGAGCTAAAAACGGACCGCGGGCCTTCATCCCGCCCCAGTGCCTCTGCTCAGTCCTCCGGGGCGAGCTAAAGACTCGCGGTCCGTTAGCCACATACCTTAGAATGAATCCATGATTCCAAAGGGGCACCACCAACGCGGCTACCTACCGCATCGTGACTATGGCGGTGCACTTCAGGCCATCACCTTTCGCTTAGCTGACTCGCTTCCCGTGAAGGTAGTCGAGAAATGGAAGATAGAACTCCACTTATCTGACGAAGAAAACCATAAGGAACTCGCCCGTCGCATCGCGCACTACGAGGACGCTGGGCACGGCAGTTGCTATCTCCGCGTGCCCGAAGTCGCACAGCTCGCCCAAGATGCCTTCATCAAAGGCCACGGCGCGCAGTATCAACTCATCGCTTGGTGTGTGATGCCGAACCATGTCCACGTTCTTATTCGGCAAACTGAGCATGACAGCTTGGGAAAAATTGTCCGCAGTTGGAAAGGTAGCACCGCCCGCCAAATCAACCTTCTCCTGAACCGAGAGGGAGCACTCTGGGCGAAAGACTTTTTCGACCGAGCTATCCGCGATCAAGAACACTTCTGGAGAGCTATCAACTACATCCATAAGAATCCCGTTCGAGCTGGTCTAGTGGAAATTGCCATAGATTGGCCATTCTCGTCCAAAGGCTTCGGCTGGCCTCTCCCTACCGCATAGCTGAACCCTATGCCGGACCGCGGACCTTCAGCCCGCCCCAGTGCCTCTGCTCAGTGCTTCAGGGCGAGCTAAAACGGACCGCGGGCCTTCAGCCCGCCCCAGTGCCTCTGCTCAGTGCTTCGGGGCGAGCTAAAGACTCGCGGTCCGTACAATTCCGGGGACTATTGGAAACTTCCCGTAAAACCAACGCAATGCGCGGTGTAATAAAAATGGTGGGCAGGGCTGGATTCGAACCAGCGTACACTTACGTGAGCAGATTTACAGTCTGCCGCCTTTAACCACTCGACCACCTACCCGATGACCACGTTAACGCGGGGCGGGATGGTTGGTTTTCTTCATGGGTTCTGACAAGCGGAAAATGACATTTGAGAGCATTTTCTTGAAAACTTACTGAAATGCCTGAAATTTTTCCTTTCTGTTCCCACGATGAGCGGTTTCGATGGCCGGAATGGAAACCCTGCTGATCGCTCTCGGAGCTTTTGTCGCCTACATCATTGCGTATTTTACTTACGGGAGATGGCTTTCGCGAAAAATCTTCAAGCTAGACCCGGCCAACAAAGCCCCTTCTCTCGAGTTTGAGGACGGTGCTGATTTTGTCCCCACCTCTAAAAGTGTAGTGTTTGGACATCATTTTACTTCGATAGCTGGCACCGGGCCGATTGTAGGGCCTGCCCTTGCGGTGATCTGGGGTTGGCTGCCTGCCTTGCTTTGGGTTTTGTTTGGGTCCATTTTCATCGGTGCAGTTCATGATTTTGGCTCGCTGCTCATTTCGATGCGCAACAAGGGCCAGACGGTGGGTGATATCTCGGGTCGGGTGCTTGCGCCACGCACGCGAATTTTGTTTCTTTCTGTTTTGTTTTTGGCGCTGACAATTGTTCTCGCGATCTTCGGCCTTGTGATCGCGGCAGTTTTCAAGCTGTTTCCAACCGCAATATTTCCCTGCCTCATTCAGATTCCTATCGCGATTGCTATCGGGTTCTTACTGCACCGGAAAGGCTTCAATCTACTACTTCCATCGTTGCTTGCGCTAGGCGTTATGTATTTGAGCGTGGCGTTTGGTGATTGGGGGCCACTGCATGCTTTCAATGCCACTTTGGCGAGCTGGCCAGTGATTGTCTGGGTAGTTCTGCTGCTTCTGTATTCTTATGCAGCATCGGTTTTGCCGGTGTGGTTGCTGCTTCAGCCGCGGGATTACATTAATTCTCTGCAGCTTCTTTCTGCGCTGGGGTTAGTGCTTATAGGGCTTATCGTTGCGGGGATCTTTGGGTTTGGCAGTGGTGCGGAAAAGCAGACGCTCGAAATTGTAGCGCCTATGGCTCGGATCGGTGAAAACGCACCGGCTGGCGCGCCTTGGATCTTCCCCTTTTTGTTTATCACCATTGCTTGCGGAGCTATATCAGGATTTCACTGTTTGGTTTCTTCCGGAACTTCATCGAAACAACTGAAAACGGAAACGGATGCCCAGCTGATTGGATACGGCTCCATGCTGACCGAAGGTTTTTTGGCCGTCATCGTGATTCTAGCCTGCGTAGCTGGCATCGGCCTTGGTGTCCCTGAAATGATTGGTGGAAAAGCGACAGGCAACATTCTCGTCGGTGAGGCTGCTTACCTTTCGCGCTACGATAGCTGGCAGGCATCGGGGGGCCTGGCGGCCACGGTGGGCGCGTTCGTTTCCGGCTCGGCAAATTTCATTCAGTCTTTAGGCCTTGCGGGTGCTTTTGCGACTGCGCTGATGGGTGTTTTTGTAGCCTCTTTCGCCGCTACCACGCTGGACTCCGCTTGCCGCCTGCAACGCTACGTTACACAGGAAATCGGCCAAGCTATCGGCATTTCTGCTTTGGCTAACAAACACGGAGCTACCATTTTCGCAGTAGTTATAGCTGGTGCGATTGCGGCGATGCCCGCCCCCGGCGAGGTCTATGCGTTAAACAACTTAGGCAAAGGCGGATTGATACTTTGGCCACTTTTCGGTGCTACCAATCAGCTGCTCGCAGGCCTCGCATTTCTCGTCATTCTCTTTTGGATGTGGCGTAGGAATTTGCCCATCTGGTTCGTGGCGATTCCTGCGGTCATCATGCTCATCCTCCCTGCTGCCGCTATGCTTTCACAATTATTCGTTGGTGAGGCCGCATGGCTCATTGGTGAAAATCCGAATTACTTACTGGCCTCAATTGGCATCATCACCCTTGCGCTAGAGGCTTGGATCTTGGTGGAGGCAGCTGCGGCTTGGCCAAAGGCGAAAGGCCTGCTAGAACAACAGGTATGAAGACCGAGTTTTCAAAAATAGGAAACCGGCTCGCTGGTGGCAGTGGCATAGGTGAATTGATGGACGATCTGGGCCAAGCCCTTGCCGAGGGTGGCCCGGATCTGAAAATGCTGGGAGGTGGCCAGCCTGCACAAATTCCTACCGTTAATGAAATGTGGCAGCGGAGGCTCAATGAAATTGCCGGTTGCGTGAGTTCATCGATGAATTTCCTCAGCGTGTATGACCCACCAAAAGGCAACGCCCTTTTTATCGAGGCTGTCAGAGATTTACTCAAAGAAACCTTTGAATGGAACATAGGCATAGAAAATATTTGCCTAACCAGCGGTGGCCAAACTGCGTTTTTCTATCTCTTCAATTTACTCGCAGGCGAGATGCCTGACGGCAGCAAGAAGAAGATTCTCTTCCCCCTTGTTCCCGAATACATTGGCTACGCCGCGCAGGGTCTCGATCCCGCAATGTTCGTCTCCTTGCGCCCAGAAATCGAAGATCTCGGTCCGCATGAGTTCAAGTATCGCATCAATTTTGAGAAATTAGAAATCAGCCCAGATATAGCTGCGATCTGTGTATCACGGCCAACGAATCCAACAGGCAATGTCCTCACCGATTCTGAAATCTCCAAGCTAAGCAAGCTCGCCGCAGAACATGGCATCCCGCTTATCATCGATAACGCTTACGGTGCGCCGTTCCCGAACATCATTTTTACCGAAGCTACGCCGCATTGGGACGAACACGTCATTCTCACACTGAGCCTCTCCAAGCTGGGGCTACCCGGCACCCGCACGGGCATCGTCATCGCCCCGCCCGAGATTGTGGCTGCGATTTCCTCCATGACGGCCATTACCGGCTTGACCAACCCAAGCATCGGCCAGCAAATTACCCTCCCGCTAATCAAAACAGCCGACATCCTGACGATGAGTGAGAATGAAATTCGTCCATTTTACAGGAAAAAATCAGAGATCGCTCAGCAGCAGGCACTCGAAATTTTTGCGGATCGTTTTCCATGGAAAATGCACCGAAGTGAAGGTGCATTGTTTCTCTGGTTCTGGTTCCCGGATCTTCCGATCAAATGCTCCGAGCTTTACAAAAGACTGAAGAAAAGAGAAGTCCTTGTCATACCTGGCACGCACTTTTTCTTTGGTTTTGACGATCCAGATTGGTCTCACGCCCGGGAATGCATTCGCGTTTCCTTCGCGATGGAAGAGGAAGTAGTCAGTGCTGGGTTACAAGCAATCGCAGACGAAGTAGAGGCTGCTTTTGGAAATACTTCCGACTCAGAAGCACTGCGCACTTGAACATCATTTGAAGATAGGTAATCGTAGGCAAGTCCTTCTGATGCCCCGCATTCTTCCCAACCTCAAACCATTCTATTATCTCGATCATTTCTTGGAAATGGTTGAGTTCATAGAGTCGCGATTAAGCAAGCTGCTCGGTCCAGACGAGGAAAAATACCTGCAGGACTTCTCTTCATTAAGTAAACCAGCACAAGGCCTCCACATTCGTCTTACTAACCGCCGCGCTCGCGTATTTTGCACCGCTGAAGTCTCCTACCCGGAGATCACCGATCAAGCGGCGGCGATCCATGAGCTCCTCAACATGGATTTCATCCGATATCCACAAATTACTGATATTAGCGATGTTTGGTGTTCACTGAAACGCAGTGACTTGGTCGCCGCTCTCAAGCAGACAGATCCAACAATTCGCGGCTATTCAACGCTCTGTAAAGATTCTTTGGTGGAACTATGTGAGAAGAAATGCGATTCCACCCAGTTTGTAGCAAACCCTGCCTACCTGCTGAAAAATCGGGTTGCGACCCTCGATTTCCTCCTCTTTCTTTACTTCGGGAAACGCCGAGATAGCCTTCAATCCTTCGCCCTGCGGGATCTTGGGATCGTCAAAACACGGTCGGAACAAAATGAGTTTCAGTCGAGATTTCCAGACCGATCTACCGCTACAGCAGCTTATTTCTATTCAGTTCTAGCGGATGAAATTTCTACTGCCGATCCAGATGCGCTTGGGAAACTCGCGAGAGAAATGGATCTTTGGCCAGCGGATCCAGCAGCAGTTTACGCAGATCGGCAACTTGCGCGCTTAGGCGCTCGCCTTGAAAGAGCACAGAAATTGGAAGATGCGGTAAGGGTTTACAAAAATTGCACAAGCCATCCTGCACGTGAGAGGCTTTGCCGGATCTACTACTCCAGCAAACGGAAACAGGCAGCGAAGGAGCTTTTACGGGAAATTCTGGTGAATCCTTTTTCAGATGAGGAACTTCTGTTTGCAGAGGATTTTTATCAGAGAAAATTTGGCACGCACAAAACAAGCATGCTCACGGAGATGCTGCGGGCAGCAGAGATCATTCGGATCGATGAATCGTATCGGGATGCCCCAGAACATGCAGCGGTTGCTCATTTTAAAGCCGCCGGTTGCCTAGCCTACCGGACGGAAAATCGCATCTGGAATACACTTTTTGGCATCCTCTTCTGGGACGAGCTGCAGGATGGAAAAACGCACAATGAATTTGAAGTCAGGCCTACCCAACTGATCAATCACAGCTTCGGCGAAAGCCAAGCGGCCAATATCGAGCGAAAACTAGAGCTTCTCAAAACTGGTTCCGCAATTTCCCTCGTCCGGGCGACTTTCGAAAATCTCTACGGCGAGGCAAACGGTATTTTTTCGTGGCGAAGAAGTGACTTAACGGCCATCGAGGCCTTGCTCAATCACGGCCAGCCAGATTCAATCATAGCTATTTTGCGCCACATGGTGGCAAACCCATCCGAGCATCGGAGCGGATTCCCTGATCTAATGATTGTGGAGGACGACACCCTAGCGTTTATCGAAATTAAAGCTGAAGGTGATCAAATTCGCCGTAACCAGCTGGCCCGGATGTTAGCACTAAAATCAGCAGGTTTTGCAGTCCGGGTGGTAAGAGTCGAGTGGCACATCGATCCCATGCAAGAGTATGTGGTGGTAGATGTGGAGACTACGGGTGGGCGTGCTAGCACCAGCAGAATTACCGAAATAGGGGCTGTGAAAGTCCGCGGAAATGAAATTCTCGAAACATTTTCCACTTTAGTAAATCCAGAGCGGAGGATTCCCGCACATATCACTCGGATCACCGGCATTGACGATCAAATGGTGGCCGCGGCCCCAAAATTCGCCGAAATTTCTCAAGATCTCTCACTATTTCTTGGTGACGCCATCTTCGTAGCCCACAATGCCACTTTCGATTATTCGTTTATACGAGAGGAATACGCACGGCTGGGCATTCGCTTCCGGCGCGCCTCGCTCTGCACAGTTTCGACGACTAAGAAATTTTTCCCGGGTCTCCCCTCTTATAGCTTGGCAAATCTGACGAAGCACTTCGGTATCCCGTTGGAAAATCATCACCGCGCGCTCTGCGATGCTGTGGCGACTGCAGGGATTTTACAGAGAATCAATTCGCGGCGGCTAAAAGCTCAGCTAAAGCAGAAAAAGGTTTTGAGTAAATGAGTTGCGGGAAGCAACCCGCAATCGTTTAATAAGACGAGTATGTTATCGAAGACAGAGCCTGGTAAGATAAGAGCGGGTAAAGCTCTTTTTCTACTTGCTGCCTTGGTCCTAGTAGTTGGTGGGCTAAAAGCTGCACAAGGCTTTTTCATTCCAGTATTGATCGCCTTCTTCATCGCCACGGTGAGCTTTCCTCTGCTAAATTTTCTGAGGGAAAAGCGCATCCCAAGGCCTCTTGCTGTCTTGCTGACCGTTGCTGTAGACTTCGTCTTTCTGGCAGCATTAGCCGTGCTGGCCGTAACGCTCATTAGCGATTTGCAGGATAAATGGAATAGTCGCTACGCCGCCGAGGTATCCCAGCAGATCCGTGATGGATCGGAATCTCTCGCAGCACAACTCAGCGAATACGGTGTGGCGGATGCGAAGGAAAAGATTGATGCTGCCGTAAACAACAACCTTTCAAACCTTCAGAACATCCGTTTCGAAAGGATTTGGAATGTCGGCACCGGAGTTCTCGGTAGAGTCGTTGGTTTTCTTGGAACAGCACTCATCACGCTCATTCTCACTGTTTTTATGCTTAGCGAATCCCGCATGTTCGGGAGACGCCTCGAGGCCATAAGCCAAGCGCGTGGGCCAAATCTGACGAAACTCCTTAACGCCACGCGTGATATTCAGCGATTTCTCGCTATAAAAACTGCCGTCAGCCTCCTCACGGGTGTGCTCGCCGGCCTTCTATGTTACATGGCTGGGCTGGATTTCTATGTTCTCTGGGGCATCCTCGCCTTCTTCTTCAATTTCATCCCGGTCGTTGGATCAATCATTGCCGGTGTCCCGCCTACTATTCTAGCTCTCTTGATAGCTGGCTTCCCCGATGCAATTCTGGTGGCTGGCGGGTATCTACTAATCAATAATTTCCTCGGAAATTTCGTGGAGCCCATGCTGGTAGGTCGCAGATTCGGTATTTCCACCCTGATTATCGTAATTTCGGTGGTGTTTTGGGGTTGGCTATGGGGGCCGCTGGGGATGCTACTAGCTGTTCCCCTAACCATGGTGCTGAAAGTATTTTTGGAGAGCAGTGACGAGTTCCGGTGGATCGGGGTAGCGATTTCCTCAGAGCAATCCGGTGGCCGGGCAGAAGAAACTCTACTCGAGGTGACACCCCCAGCAAAAAACGCTGACGAGGCGGAGGTGATTAGCAAATCATAGGCTTTGCAAAACAGTTTCACCTCCGAATTTCTGTTTTTATGAAAATTACAACGTATCGCAAGCTGGCTTTGGCCGCACTTGTCTCCGTTTTGTTCCTGATCTTCGTAGGTGCCACTGTGCGCGTCACCGGCTCTGGAATGGGCTGTCCAGATTGGCCAACCTGCTGGGGCTTACTCATCCCGCCAACAAGCATTGATCAGGTGGACCTTTCGAAACTACCCATCGAGAAATTTCAAAAGAAAGCAGAGCGGATGGGACGCGATCCTGCGGAAATTACCCAAGCTTCCCTCGCCGCTGAGTTCAATCCAAGACACGTCTGGACGGAATTTGTGAACCGGCTTTGCAGCCTACCAGTCGGCTTTTTTACACTTGCTACCTTTATCGCCTCATTCTGGCTCAGAAAAACAAAGCCCCTTGTCTTTTACCTCTCATTCCTAGCTCTCTTGCTCGTTCTTGCCAATGCGTGGATGGGCGCACGAGTAGTTTACAGCGGGCTATCACCGGGTGTTCTTAGCACTCACCTCGCTCTGGCCATGGCATTGATCTGCGTTCTGGTTTATTGCCACTGGGCAGGATCTGAAAAGCGTACCAAGGTTCTTTTCAGCAAACATAGAAAGCTGCAGCGGGCGATCGTCGGCATTTTATTACTCACAGTTATCTTCGAGGGAATTATTGGCTCCCAAATCCGGGAAATGACTGACGAACTAGCAAAGTTTAATCTAGATGCTCCGCGCTCAACTTGGATTGAGGAGCTTGAGGCCTCATGGCTCTACCTTCTCCACCGCTCCTTCTCATGGGTCATCGTGATTTTGACGGCTATCGCTTACATGATCGCACGCAAGTATCAGAACGAAAAATTGCAGCTCGCTCAAAAGGGCGTAGCTGCAATTGTTCTTATGCAAATGATGTTAGGGCTTATTATGGCCCAAGTTCACATCTATTCTTGGGTGCAAGTGCTGCACGTAGGCCTTGCGGCGATTCTCTTGGCCTTTGCTTATCGCTGGTTTCTCATCATACCTCACCGCCAAGGACCGGCTTAGTATTCGAGAAAGTTGCCGATGAACTTAGGCAATGAATTCACTCACTGCGGCGATTCCGCGGGCCGTAGCGGCGGTCGTCTTCGTCCTGGTCTGAGCTACGCATCTGCTGTCTGCCGCTACGTTGCTCGGATTGTTGCCTAATGTCTCCGACGGCCTCGTTCCGGCGCTCACGGCGCTCTTGACGCTCTTGACGCTGCATCTGTGCTTGGCGGTTTTGGGCGTTTTCACGGTTCCTTCTGCTGCCGCTGCATCCCACCTTCCGTGTTGACAGATAGATTCTGTTGACGCTCCGCACGCCATTGCTGGCGGCGCTCGAAATTTTCATTACCACGGCGTGATTCAGTCCGCTCGAGGCGACGTTGACGATCTTCCAGCGAGCGCTCAAATGACCGCCCCTGCGTAGCCCGGTCATTTCTACGCTCTTCCCGAACGTCTCTTCGAAAATCTCTCCGATTTTGCTCCCGCTGATCTCTTACGCGGACATTACGCGACCAATCACGTCCCAAGCCCTGATAGCGCTCACCACGATCGCGGAAATTCCTCAACCTGTAATTCCGAATACGCTGCGGCGGCGGGCAGAACTGGTTCCCCCTCCTCCAGCCACGCGGATGAGGTGCACCAATGACATACCGTGGCCGGTATCCCACTGGATAATAGCCGTATAGATATGGGTCGTAATAAGCTCGGCGCGTATAGTCGAAGTATGCTCCCGCGTATGGATCGTAGCCCCAGCGAGGATTACCTGTGCCTACAAAGACAGACGTCGAGAAACTTGAGTTTCCGTAGCCATAACCGTCACCGAAGCCAGATGAATAGCTGGCACCAGTCGAATAACCATCATAAGCGCAGGACGATACTGCAAAAACTGCGATTCCAGCCACTAACCCGCCCCGTATGTGTTGAAATAATTTCATATTGCACAATAAGACCCACATCCGGCGAAGTCTATTCAACAATTCTTACGCCACATGTAACACTCACGGAGCATACTGAATACTCACCACGTAGAAATCTATCACCCTGCCAAATCCTTTCCCGCTTGATGCTTTCCGCCTACTTAGCTCATCTTCCAAGTCCTCATGAATAAAGGTCCTATTCTAATTACTGGTGGCGCTGGTTACATCGGCTCTCATACAGTCCGACATCTGACTGCGGAAGGGCGCAAAATTGTGGTTCTAGACAATCTCGCCTATGGCCACCCCGAGGCCATTTTAGATCCAGCCGTCAAATTTGTTCTCGGGAACGTAGGGGATCAAGAATTGGTGCGATCTTTATTTCAAAAACACAATTTCAGCGCAGTGATTCACTTTGCCGCCTTCGCTTATGTGGGTGAATCAGTCACAGATCCTTCTGAAATATTATTGGAACAACACTGCCGAACCAATCGCCCTGCTTCAGGTGATGCAGGAATTTTCATGCAAGCATTTCGTATTTTCATCCACTTGCGCCACTTACGGCACCCCAGAAACAGTCCCTATCAGCGAGGCGAATCCACAGAATCCCATCAATCCCTACGGCCAAAGCAAACTCATGGTCGAGAAGATCCTAGCCGATTGTGATACCGCATGGGGGCTGAAATCTGCCTGTCTGCGCTATTTTAATGCCAGTGGATGTTCTGAAGATGGGGAAATAGGAGAAGATCACGATCCAGAAACTCACCTAATCCCCCGCGTTCTGATGGCAATTGCAGGGGAAGTTGAGCAATTGGAAGTTTATGGGACAGATTATCCAACGCCTGATGGCACGTGCGTCCGCGATTACATACATGTGGAAGATCTTGCCTCGGCACATGGCTTGGCGCTGGCTTATCTAGAGCAAAACCAAACGTCCATCAGCTGTAACCTAGGAACTGGAACAGGAATCTCCGTTAAACAAATCATCGAAGCGGCCGAGAAGATAAGTGGTCAAAAAGTGCCAGTCAAATACGGCCCAAGGCGGGAAGGTGATCCAGCAGAGCTTATTGCTGACGCGAAGCTGGCAAAATCGAAACTTCAGTGGCAGCCTGAGTGCAGCACCGTAGAGCATATCGTTTCTTCAGCATGGAATTGGATGACAGGACCCCAAAAAGGCCGCTATGCCCCTAAAAAAAAGGAGTTTCTCTGAATCACTCCACCGTTGGTTAGACCTCGCTAGCCGACTTTTGATTACCTAAACTCAATTTTAACAACTACGGAGGTATTTGCGATGTATTGACAAAAGTTCTTGCTTCGGGAGCTTAAAACCGGCATTGTAATGAAAACCCCCACTCGCCCAAAAGCATTTTGGCCCTATGAAAATCCCAACTTATACGATTTCTACCCCAACCACGCCTTCCCGTTCCCCCTCGAAGGGTTTCAGCCTCATCGAACTCCTTACAGTCATAGCGATTATCTCGATATTACTTACAGCAGGAGCCATCGGGCTAGACAACCTCACCTCCGGAAAAGGCACTTCCTCGGCCATAGCCTCCGCAGAATCTCTCTTCGAAGAAGCCCGCACGATCGCAATAGCTAACCAATGCAGAGCGAGAGTGATGATTGATGATAGCACGGATCCAGAAAATAAATTGCGCCGTATCGTTATTGCGCGGGAAAAGCTAAGGGCTGACGGCACTCCGGTCGGTCCTAGCGCTTGGGTTTTGAAGAATCGAGGCTACACAATGCCGCAAGGCGTATTTTTTAGCAGAACTTATTCACAAGGGTTCAGAGATGAGAGTATGACGTTAGAAAATGAGACGGAAATAGCAATGAGCACATACTCGGGACGCTATTTGACTTATGAGTTCAACGGCCAAGGCATAGCTGAGACTCCAGGTGCAACCTTCGTAATTGGCTCCGGCGTTAGAACGGCAGCAACTGCTCCGCCTAAAACCACTGCATCAGCCGCCAAGGACTTCGCAGGCTTTGCCATTTGGCGCAATGGTATGACTTCGAAGTATCAAAGTCCTGACCAAATTCCATCCGTAAAAACTCACAAGGCTCAAGACTCATTCTAAACTCCCGTCATAGTTACAACCCCCTCAAAGTATTTATGAAAAATCCTAAATTGAAACCAGCTTTCACCCTCATGGAGACAGTGATAGCCATCGGTGTATTAGCCGTCCTACTCACCGGCTTCCTAGCTGTCTTTACTCCAGCCACCCAAGGAATCCGCCGCGCCCTCAGTGCCGAACAGGCAGATCGACTTTCTACCACGTTAGTTACTGAAATGTCTACTGAGCGCGATGCCACGGCTACGACAACTGGTTTCGACAAGGCATTCAAATGGCTCGATGAGGCCGACAACTCTGCTAACGCAATCTTCGTCTATCAATACCGCGCAGATCCTTCCGGTGCACCTCGTAATGACGGCAGCAGGCCGCCTTTGAGCAAAGTAGAAGGGCAGCCGGGTGAGGATTTTGTCATTCAGCCAATGGCGAGGAGGGCTGACGATCCATTATTCGACGAAGACATAAATGCTATCGATGGTCCACTTTTCTATGTGAAGCCCTTCCAGCTGATTAAGGGTACAAATGCGCTCACCAGAGGAAACCTTGGTGATATCGTTGACGCGACGGGAGCTTCACCTATAAATTCAACGGCATACCTTGATGTTGTTCTGGCCTTTTCAGCTGATTTCTACAGCGTTCCGTCCAAGAGTAGTAGCTATATTACAAGCACTAACTTTACTGAACGTTTCAAAACTGCAGATAACCCAATTTTCACCCGCAACCTAGCAGTTCGCCGATAGAACTTCAAATCCCCCTAAAAGTATGACGATTTACAAACAGCGATACGGTAAAGGCTTTACCCTTGTAGAGTTACTAGTGGCCATGACGATTACGACAATCATTGTCGGAATTCTAGTTTCTGTGACATCTGTCGCCCTAGATACATGGAACCGTAGCCGCGCAGAACTCCGGGCAGCCCGCCAAGGCAAGGCGATGATCGAAACCATGGCACGCGATTTTGAGTCGCTCGTCATCCGCCGCGGAAACAACTTCGAATGGCTCCACGCATCTTTTAAGCCGACCACTGCTGGCCCTAATGCATCTCCTAACGCCGCAGAATTGGCCTTTTTCTCAGCCGTTACTGATCGCTACAATGGTGCTCCAGCTAGTGGCGATTACGGCGATGTATCGACAATTGCCTATCAGCTCGAGTATAGCGACCCCTTTGATAGCAACACTTCTGACGTCGAAACTTTCATCCTCTATCGTAAAATCTTGGATCCTAATGCTACTTTCAACAATACCCTTGGGACACCACCTGCGGCGCTTAACGCCAATTCAGCCCTTCTCAACGCAGTCGATCAACCGACAGCCCAGATCAGTGACCAAGAGAACTTTGTTTGTGAGAATGTTTACCAGTATACGGTAACTTTTGAAGTGGAGGCGGTAAACGGTTCTGGAGTTAGCGTGAGAGTGCCAATCCAGATCGGGACTGGAGCTGGCACTGTAGATCAATTCCGCATCACTGGCCTTAAGAACGAATATAATGCCAATGCCGGCTTTAATTTCCCGAATGGTGTCACTCAAGCTCAGATTGAAAGCGGTCGATTAGTTGGTATAAATATCTCGATGACTGTATTGTCAGACGCTGGGATTCGGCAGATGCGTAAAAGATCCTTCTCGAATGACGCAGATAAGAGCCAATTTATCGCCGAGAATTCTTATCAATACTCGAAAAGAGTCTTGGTCCCCGGTTCCTGAGGGAGAGATCTTACCAAACTCAGGCTACCCTTGGCTCTGGTTCTGCACCTGTGCGGCGACCTTTTCTAATGGAGGTAGGCGGACGGTTTTGATGCCCACTTTCAGAGTGGTTCCGACTCCAGATAAGCCTATAAACCCTCCAGATACGGGCATTACGCCTCGTGGATGATGGCTTACACCCACAGCGATATGGCCGGGCCCTACACGTTTCCCAATCGATGGATCGTAGCCAGTCCAGCCATATTCGGGTAGGTAAATCTCTGCCCAAGCGTGCGTAGAGCCACGGCCCACTTCCGAATTTCCGCTTTCCATGTATCCACTAACGAATCTCGCTGGATAACCCAGCGCTCGTGACGTTTCCATCATCAAAACGGCCATGTCACGACAAGATCCAGTTTGTAATCTAAGAGTTTCCGAAGGAGTCTGAACGCCTGTAACTTCCCGACGATTGTATTTGATGACGCGGTGAATCAAGATCGCCATATCATCGAAGATTGCCGCCTTTTGACCGGGTTTGGGGGCGAGTCCAGTACTCGTGAACCACGTCCTTAAAGCACTTACTTCCGGTGGATAGATGTATTGCTCATACGGCACTGCCACCATTTGTTCAATTCCGGCTACCAGAGAAGGATGTGGCACAAAGATAGGCTCTTGAGACTGCGCAGCTTCGGGCGGCACACTGACAGTGAATTCACTAACAATTTTAAGCTCCGTTGAGGGCTGCGCATTTGTAAAGTCTGCTACAGCTATCGAGTTATCTAACATATCGCGATGCCAGCGAATCACACAATCCGGTGACACAGTCACCTGCATGGAATTCAGACGCATTTCATGGCCTTCCCGTGGCCGCAAGACGAGCCGATGCGGGGAAAACTTCACCGCTGCGGAATATGTATAAACCGTCTCATGCGTGAGCTGAATTTGCTCCCAAGTTTCTGGAGGGGCCTCAAATAAATTCATCACAACAGTTCAAACAATTGCGATCGCTTGGCCAGCATTCATTAGCCCATCCCGTGTCACTGGCTGCAAATCAGTGCCTGTAAACTCACATGAAACCAAACTTTTCACTAATTCAGGATCGCCAAAAATCGTGCAAACTGCTGCATCTGCGGCATCTCTGCCAGTCGCAATGCGCACCAAACCATTCAAAGGAGCCAGATGGGTAGGATCGAAAAGATACCACCAACCATCTACAAAGACCTCGAAACACGCGTGAAAATCCGGTGGAGTTAACTGGTAAGCATAAACAGTCGCATACCGTGCTGGAACATTCATCGCACGGCATAGGGCGATACCGAGATGCGCAAAATCCCTGCAGACCCCCTTCCGTTGTTCCATCGTATCAACGGCAGACGAAGTCTCGCCCGAGCTACCGCTTACGTAGCTAATATTGTTGAAAATCCATTCTGAAATCGCCGTCGCAACATTATAGGACCCTGCAATCCCACCAAACATCTCGTTTGCCGTCTGCCGCAAAATGTCAGATTGGCAATAACGACTTGGGAACAAAAACGGCAAACCTTCCGGATCCAGCTCGGATGCTGGCGCAGCTGGCATCTCGTTCAAATTCACAATTTTATACGAAGTGCTCACATCTGCCTCGTAATGCACAGTCAGCGTCCCCGGACCGCTAGTTTTGATGCGGGTAAACCGATTCATTCCACTTTCAATGTGGAAGTCTTCGATTTGCACCCCAGCTGTTGTCTTCATTACCTCGTTTGAAACACTTTGGCCGCCTGTTTGTAGGCATTTGAGGGAAAAAAGAAAAGTCGCTGGATTGTTGAGCCTATATTCAAGCTCAGAACGAACGTGGAAATTCATAAAATTTTCGGAATTAAATTGGAAAAAAGACCCCGCTGAATTTCTCCAGTGGGGTCGTAGATAGCAGTTTACGGAAATGGTTTAGTCAACAACTTCTTCAAGACCTTCGAGGGCCACGATATGCTCCTGAACACGAGGTAACAGCTCTGTGCGTATGGTTTCCTTGCAGGTATCCATCACATCATCATCTTCTAAAGCGGTTTCAAAATCGTCCCTGCCATGTTCCTCACCTCGTTGGAGCGATTCGATAGCTGACTCCTCACCGAAAAGGTTTGAGGCGCTTTGCACAGCGTTAGCAAACACTCCCCAAGCCCCGGAATCTGTCTCCGGCACCCCGCCCATCTCGCGAATGTTGGCCGTTAGCGTATTTGCAGATTGGCGGTGCTCGCTCTGAATCCTTCTGAGCTCTGGCGTCGCCGAGGAACTTGGGTACTTTTCGATCGCTTTCGAGTATGTCTCTATCGCTGAGAGTTCCCCTCGGAGAAGCTTGTTATGAACTTTAATGCAGCCTTCGTTTTTCATATCTAAATTAGGTTAGAGATTTCCGATATCGCATTAGGTGTGCCATGCCTTAAGTATGGAATTACGAGCTTCTAACAGCATGATGACGACAAATTGCAACTTCTGGTCAGTGAGTATCAAGCGATTTGCAATTCCCAGAGCTTATGCCTTTTCCCGCAGATCTATTTCCTTCTAAATACCCACAGACATGCCCTACCTCGACGAAAATTTTTTCCTATCTACTAAGACATCGCAGCGCCTGTTTCATGAGGTAGCCGCCAAGCAACCGATTATAGACTATCACAACCATTTGCCCCCGTCGGAAATCGCGAAGGATCAGCGCTGGGACAATATTGCGGATCTATGGCTGGGCCATGATCATTATAAATGGCGCCTCCTCCGCTCCAATGGTGTCGATGAAGAACTCATCACCGGGAAAGCCAGTCCGCGGGAGAAATTCCAAGCATTTGCAGAAACCGTCCCCTACACACTCCGAAATCCAATGCACCATTGGGTGCACCTCGAGCTTCAAAGATATTTTGGCATACACCAATTACTTTCTCCTAAAACTGCTGAGGAAATCTGGGAGAAAACGAGCGCGGCCCTCACTCAGCCGGACTTCACAGCGCGTGGCCTACTTAAGAAATTTGACGTCCGTGTCGTAGGCACCACCGATGATCCTGCAGATTCACTCACGCATCATATCTCCCTGAAAAATGAGGGTTTTTCGACAAAAGTGGTGCCGACTTTCCGCCCGGATAAGGCCTTTCAGGTGGACCGTCCTGATTTGCTTAATCCATGGATAGATAAACTTGAGGTCACAGCTGGCTCTAGCATTTCATCTCTCAGCGATCTTCTTGCCGCCCTAAAAAAACGCCACGATGACTTCCACGAGGCCGGGGCACGTTTATCAGATCATGGGCTGGATCGCTGCCCGGCACTGCCCTGCTCCGAGATGGAAGCTAAGCAAATCTTTGAAAAAGCCCGTTCCGGCAAAGCGGCAACCCCATCTGAACGTGAGCAGTTCTCCCTCTATTTACTGATCTTTACGGCACGGCTCGATCATGCTCGCGGGTGGACAAAACAGCTTCATCTGGCGCCGGTCCGGAACACAAACTCGAAAATGGCAGCGAAACTTGGCCCAGATAGTGGATTCGACACCATCGGAGATACCCCCCAAGGCGATGCCCTCTTCGCGTTTCTAGACATACTTTCTCAAGAAAATTGCCTGCCCAAAATGGTGCTCTACAACATGAACCCGCGAGATAATTATCTCTTTGCAGCTGCCATCGGTGCTTTCCAAGATGGAAGTTGCCCCGGGAAAATACAATTCGGCTCCGGTTGGTGGTTCCTCGATCAAAAAGAAGGCATGGAAATGCAATTAAATGCCCTTTCATCTGTGGGCTTACTTTCACGCTTTGTCGGTATGCTCACAGACTCTCGCTCATTTTTATCGTTCCCCCGCCACGAATATTTCCGCAGAATTCTTTGCGAGCTCATAGGAACCGAAGCGGAAAAAGGCGAATTGCCCGACGATTTTCCTACTTTAGCCAAACTCGTTGCCGATATTTCGTTTGAAAACGCAAATCGGCACTTTGGCTTCGATGTATAATCACAACCATTACCCGCGTAACTACCCATCATATAAAATTACATGAAAATAACTGCCACACTACTCCTCACAGCCCTCGTTGCTCACGCGCAGCCCCTTTTCATCGGCACCAACGCCGATGGCATCTACATCAGTCAGTTCGATGCCGAAGCCGGCACTCTAACTGAGCCGAAACTTGCTGCTGAAATCAAGCAACCGGGCTTTCTCGCCTTCCATCCTGAAAAACCTTTGCTCTACGCCATTGCTGGCGACAACAAAGTAGCTTCTTTCACAATCGGCGATGACAACTCCCTCACTCAGCTCGATACCCGAAGCTCCGGAGGCGGCGGCCCTTGCCACCTTGCGATCGATCCGACAGGAAATACGGTAGCCGTTGCTAACTACGGCGACGGATCTGTCACAACCATCCGCCTCGACGACGAAGGAAAATTCGGTGATGTCGTCACAAAATACAAAATTCAAGGATCCGGACCGGATAAAAGTCGGCAAAAAAGCGCGCACACTCACGGTGTCTACTTTGATCAAGCAGGGAAATTCCTTTTCGCTCCCGATTTAGGAGCAGACAAAACTGCGGCGTTTGCCTTCGATTCCTCCACGTCCACCTTCGAGCCAACTGAGCAAGCCGAACTCAAAGCACCTCCGGGCTCTGGACCTCGTCACATGGCCTTTTCTCCTGACGAAAGCCATGCCTACATCATCAATGAACTCACCGGAACCGTTACCGTCGCAGAATTCAATAAAGAAACTGGTGCCCTGAAAGATATCCAGACCATCGACACACTGCCTAGCGAGTTCGAAGAATTTAACAAAACATCCGAGATTGAAGTCCATCCGAACGGCAATTTTGTCTATGGCTCGAATCGCGGGCACGAAAGTATCGTAGTATATAAGCGCGATCCAAAATCTGGTCTCCTTACCTTCCTGCAGCACGCGCCTTGCGGTGGCAAAACACCCCGGCATTTCAAAATCGATCCTTCCGGTAAGTGGCTTATCTGCGCACACCAAGATAGCGAAACGATCTCTGTCTTAGCCTTAGATCCAGAAACCGGTATGCTGGGCGAGCCTAAATCGACCGTCTCAGCGCCTAGCCCTATCTGCGTCTTATTCGAGTAATTAGGCCCACTTAGGGACATCAAGGTGGAAAGCGGGTATCTGGGTGAAAACCTGCTGCCCCCCTTGTTTCCCAAAGAACGAGCCTGTCACTTCTGCCGCCCCTGCAACAACGTGATAGCTATTGTAGGAAAAATCCTCTCCGGGGGCGATTATTGGCTTCTGCCCAATAATCCCCTCTCCTTCTACAACAGTCGTTTCACCCCTCAATTCCTTCACAATCCATTTCCGCCCATACAACCTTACCGGTAGGGGCGAGTCATTTGTGATCGTGATAAAATAGACAAACGGATGAGGGCGCTCTGGCGGCGAGTCCAAGCTCGGCATGTAAATTACGTCATCCACGTTTACAACCAATTCTTGGAGCTCCACTATACCCTTTGCCATCGTTACTAACCTGCCATCTCCGCCACTACCTAGCAAGAATCAATGCACCCCACACCAGCAAATACTCCGGCCATCCTTACCATCGCTGGCTCTGACTGCTCCGGAGGCGCTGGTCTCCAGGCAGATCTAAAAACCTTCCAGCACTTTCAGCTACACGGCCTTACCGCAGTCACTTGCATAGTCTCAGAAACTGCTAACATCGTGCGTCGTGTCGAAATGGTATCGGCCGAGATGATTGAAGATCAAATACGTCTACTTATGGAATCTACTGCACTCCCAGTAGTTAAGCTGGGGATGTTAGGATCTACAGAAATCGTCTCAAAAATCGCACAAATCTTTGCGGGTTTTCCAGCCACTCGGCTCGTCATTGATCCCGTCATGGTAGCATCAACTGGTGAGAGCCTACTTGAGCAATCAGCCCTCCGAGCCTACCAAGACGAGCTCCTCCCCCTCGCATACATCATCACGCCCAACCTCCCCGAGGCCGAGGTCTTGTTTGGTTCAAAAATTGAAAGTGTTTCAGAAATGACAGATGCCGCTCAGAAGCTTTCCGAGAAATACGAATGCGCAGTATTGCTAAAAGGTGGGCATCTCAAAGGTCCTACATGCGTGGATATCCTGCACGATGGAAGTATCTCACATGAGCTATCATCTCCACGTCTAAAAGTCTCAGCCTCGCATGGGACTGGATGCACCCTCGCAGCAGCAGTAGCCGCACAATTAGCCTTGGGTCATCCTCTTTTAGAAGCTACCCAGGCAGCGAAGTCTTATTTGGAGAAATGCCTCTCCTCGTCCTATCAGCTCGCCGGCGCAAACCCATGCATCACCGCTTTGAATCAAGGAACTTTACCATTTCCTTCTTAAGCGTTTTCCATGCACCGTGCCGCTATGCGCACAGCAGTTTATGCAGGATCCTTTGATCCACCCACAAATGGCCATCTTTGGATGATAGAGAAAGGCTTGGAAATGTTTGATCGGCTCATCGTCGCCATAGGTAGTAATCCTGCAAAATCCTATTCCTTCACAGTGCAAGAGCGCCTAGACATGCTGCGCGCCGCCATGCCGAAGAGCGATCGCCTAGAAGTCTCGCATTTCGACAATCGTTACCTAGTAGACTACGCCACAAAGATGGACGCTGCCTATGTTCTCCGTGGCATCCGCTCGCCAAACGACTACGAATACGAGCGCGTCATGCGTCATATAAATTCAGATATGGCACCCAGTATCACCACCGTGTTTTTGATGCCACCTCGAGATATTGCAGAACTCTCGTCCAGCATGATCAAATCCCTCACCGGCCCTGAGGGTTGGGAAGATACGGTAAAACGATATGTCCCCGCACAGGTCTTCGATGTCCTGCAAAAGGGAAAGCACACGTAGTTAAACCTTATACCAAACTCGGGCAAAATCTGGACGATTGCCGGAGCAGGTTTTTTGGAGCACAAGGCGCGATGAAGGATCGGTGCGGGCACCGGGACTGAAGAGCAACGCTGTCATCCGGAAAAAATGCCCAGCTATCCTCAGGCCCGAAGGCTGTTTAAAAAACCTTCAATAAACCAATCAACCAGAAATTTTTAAATTTTAGTATTAGACCGGCACTGCCGACTCAAGATCCGCTAAATACCTTTCCGCTTCAAGTGCTGCCGCACAACCCTGCCCTGCCGCTGTAATTGCCTGCCTGTAAAAATGGTCTGAAACATCTCCTGCAGCAAACAAACCAGCAGTTTTCGTAGCCGTCCGCCCCGGAGTTTGCAGTAAATATCCATCCGCATCTTTCTCCACAAGATTGCCGACAAACCCGCTATTTGGAATGTGTCCAATCGCCACAAACACACACTCCACAGCAAGCTCACTCTCCCCTCCTGTCACCGTATCCTGCAGCTTGATACCGCTCACTGCTCCGTCGTCACCCGTTAAATACTCGGAAACTGCTGAATTCCAGACTGGCTCAATCTTAGGATTTTCCAAAGCGCGTTCAGCCATGATCTTAGAAGCCCGCAGCTCGTCACGCCTGTGAATCAGATAAACTTTACTGGCAAACCGAGTCAGGAAATTCGCCTCCTCACACGCACTATCACCTCCACCAACCACAGCAACTGGCACATCACGGTAAAATGCGCCATCGCACGTGGCGCACGAAGTAAGTCCATGCCCAATGAGCTTCTTCTCATTCGGTAACCCCAGCCAACGTGCCGCAGCGCCCGTCGCGATGATCACAGTTTTTGCTTCGAGAGTCTTGCCAGCCATTTGCACCTCAAAAATACCGTCCGGTCGCTTCTCGAGGCCATCCACAGAAGCATACTCCATCCGCGTCCCAAACTTCTCTGCTTGTTTCTGCATGTTCATCATCATATCCGGGCCCATAATCCCCTCGGGAAAGCCCGGGAAATTCTCAACCTCCGTCGTAGTGCTGAGCTGCCCACCCGGCTGAGTCCCTGAAATAATCAAAGGATTCAGGTTCGCGCGTGCGGTGTATATGGCAGCTGTGTAGCCAGCGCAGCCAGTGCCTATGATAATAACATTTTCCATTTCTTGTAAAAGTAAGCAGTTTCGCCTCCGAGTATTTCCGCTACATAGCCGCCCCGTCAACCTTAGTTGCGCCTGCAGCTCCGGAAATTGTAAGATAGACCCACTTCGTTACGTTATTGAAACACACATTAGCTAGGTCTCATCAGCCCGATGAGGTGGCATACCGCCTGCTATCAAATTACTTAAGATAACCAAACAATGAAACTTGTCGCCAACAGCACACGCTTCCCAGATCTCTTTTCGCGCCCTTCTGCACACAAGTTCCAAGGCGCATGGGATTCAGACGCTGTCTCAAACATAATTCGCGAGCATTCAACTGCGCAGCGCTCCCCCTCATTTCTCTTTCTAGGTCGTGAAGAAACATTGCTCCTCTCGCGTCACCTTACCAAAGCCTTCGGCGAGGACTCAATCACGCCAGACCTTAACGATGTCTATTACATGGGCCTTCGCGTCATCATCGTCGATGCAGATCAATATATCTCTACAGGAGGCGCGAAAATTGCGCAAACGAACCAAGCTCCGGGTTTCCTCCGGGCCTCCTGAAGCTTCTAGAATATCAGATCTACCAATCTTCCGCTTTGCAGCTCTTTGAGTAGCACGGCTTTTTTGTATTTGCCGATTCCATCTTGACTCAAATCGTCACCAGCACGAAGACTAGCATCCATGGCAATCTCCAAACACTTCGCTGGGCTCGATATAGGTGGCTCCACTATAAAAGCCGTTCTTGTAAGCGAATTAGGAGAACAAGTCGGGCCGATTGTAGAAGTGAAGAGCTTTGTGAAAAAGGGTTATGAGGCCACTTTTGATCAACTTGCCCTTGCGGTAAAAGAGTTATGCCAAGCAGCCTCCATCGCTATCACGGATGTAGCTGGAATTGGCCTCGATGTCCCTGCACCGTCTTCAAACGGTGTGATTTGGGGGAAAGCGAACCTAGGAGATGATTGGGTTGGCACGGACATCTGCTCGGCCCTCTCTGCCCGGATGCGAGTTCCGGTAACGATGACCAATGACTGCAACGCCGCGGCGATTGGCGAATACGCAATTCGTAAAAAACATCTGGGAGGCCTTCTCCTCGTAGCTCCGGGCACCGGACTGGGTGGTGGTTTCGTTTTGCCCGGCGGGAAAATCTACGAAGGGGCAAATGGACTTGCTCTCGAAATTGGTCACATTTCAGTACCTTTCGTTGAGGAGGATGGAAGCCTTCCCAGCTGCACTTGTGGCCTAAAAGGCTGTTTGGAAGCATGGGTATCCTTGGTTGCCCTGCGGCGCAGACTTTCAATTGAACTGGCAAAACGAGAAAATGTCTCCCACACACTCAATCAATCAGATCTACCGGTTGAAGAAAAAGCATTTAAACTCCGGGATTTAGCTGAAGCCGGGGATGACTTAGCAATCCAGTTGTTTAAACGGCAAGCCTTTATCTTGGGTTACGGCATCGCCGATATGGTCCGCACACTCGATCCGGGCCTTGTTGTCTTGGGCGGGGGCTTGGCCGAATCGAAGTTCCGCGATCAATATATGGAATGGCTCCTAGAAGGTTTTGCCGAAAGAGCATGGCCCGTCTACCGCTACAGCCCTATCAATCCAGATCAAGTGACTACCGATTTCGAGTGGGCACAGGGAGGCGATGCGGCGGCTTCTATAGGCATGGCTTACACAGCTCGGGAGATGTTTAGATAAACCTGCCCGTTATACACAGTGTTTCTCATCTCAGTTTCCGCCCTTCAGCGAAATGCAACAATCCTTCGGGAAGTCGCCGACCGTGCCGGGTGCAAAATCATTCTCGCACTCAAAGGTTTTTCCTGCTGGAAAGCCTTTCCTTATATCCGAGGCACACTCGATGGCTGTTGCGCTTCGGGAATTTGGGAAGCACAACTCGCCAAAGAGGAATTTGGCAAACACATCGTCACTTACTCTCCGGCTTACACTTCAGCAGAAATTGTGGAACTCCTCGAGTTTACCACCCACCTCGATTTTAATTCGCTTTCTCAGTGGTATCAATTTCGACCCCAAATCATCCGCCATCGCCGATTTTTATCTGGTGAACTAAAATGCGGGCTGCGGATAAATCCACAACATTCTACCGGGCAAACCGCCATGTATGATCCATGCGCGCCCGGCTCGCGTCTCGGGATTACTGCCGATCAACTTCAAAACGCTGATCTCGAGAATCTATCCGGCCTCCACTTTCACACACTCTGCGAGCAGGGTGCCGAGGATTTAGAAAGCACTTTGGCTTCAGTTGACAAGAAATTTGGCGATATTCTCCGCCTACCACAGTTTACCTACCTAAACATGGGCGGCGGTCATTGGATCACGAAATCTTTCTACAATCGCGACCTATTAGTCAGTCTTATCCAAGAAACCCGCGCAAAATACAACGTTGAAGTCTGGCTGGAACCAGGCGAGGCCGCTGCCATTCACACCGGTGTATTGCGTGCAAAAGTGCTCGATGTTTTTCATTCCGATGGCACAAATCTCGCCATTCTCGACGTCTCAGCCACCGCACACATGCCTGATGTGATCGAAATGCCCTACCGGCCCGATATTTTTTTGGTCGAGGCGAGTTCTTCAGCGCAAACTGGAGGCGATCTTCCCGCTGTAACTCTCCCCGGCGAGTCTTATACCAAGGGTGAAATATCAGGAGACAATATCTACCAATTAGGCGGTCCCACTTGCCTTGCGGGCGATGTCATCGGCGCCTATAGCTTTTCACGGACGCTAAAAATAGGCGATACACTCGTTTTTGACGATATGGCCCACTACACCATGGTCAAAACTACTACTTTTAACGGCGTAAAGCACCCTCCCATCGCTCTCCAGAAAGCAAATAACGAGATTGAGATTCTCCGAGATTTTGAATATTGCGACTTCAAATCTCGCCTCTCCTGATCAAATTAAGGCAGTTACCATACCCATCATCGACCTTGCGGAAGTTTCCCCCACCGTGTAGAATCCTCTCATGCACAGCTGTATTTTAGCTTTCTTGGGTCCGATAGGTGGCCCTGAAGTAATCGTAATTTTTGTCTTGGTCCTACTCCTCTTTGGTGCGAAAAAGCTACCTGAACTTGCGCGCGGAGTCGGCAAAAGTATGGGCGAGTTCAAAAAAGCGCGTGATGAATTCGAGCGTGAAATCACCCGCTCTGATGATGACGCCTATCATAGTAGGAAAGACACAGAGCCATCGGCAGCTGAAGTGAAAACTGACAAAGCGCCAGTACGGACTGAGAAGTCGTAGCAACCGATGTTGCGCAAATACTTCGCAAGGCACCCTTCCGTTTGGAAAGGGTCCCTCACTTGTCTGATCATTTTCTTATGCTTAGCAACGGTCCATTCCTTCCGAGCTGCTGAAACTCCACCATGGAAAATCCAAAAAACGGCTGAGTCCGAACTTGCTCCCAAGCTAGAAACCACTCCCAAACAAGCATCAGTTGGTCCCACCGAAAGCTTCAGTTTTATCTCCTACAACGTAAAAAACTGGCTCGTCTCCTATCAAGCGAAAGAAAAATCCAAAGTATCAAAGGCTGCAGTTATTGCACTCCTAGCCCTAGGAAAACCAGATATCATAGGCCTTTCAGAAATTGGTTCTGAAGATGATATCAAAGAAATCCAAACAGCCTTAGAAGCCGAAGGTATCCAGCTGCCATTTATCTATCACACGGGCGGAGCAGATAAAGTCAGGCATCTCGGAATGCTTTCAAAATTCCCCATCCACCAATCTACCGAACCAAGCTTAGAAATTCCTGGGCAACCTTACCACATACAACGCGGCATCTTAGATGTGGAAATCAAAATCGGTGAAGGTATTGTCCGGTTCATCGGTATCCATTTGAAATCGAAAAGGCTCATCCCCGAATTTGACCAAGCAGAAATGCGCCGCAATGAAGCCAAAGTAGTCCGCAAGCATCTTGATTCAATTTTCAAAAAACAAGCAGACGCGAAACTCATCGTCTATGGTGATTTTAACGATACCACTCGCTCACCTAGCACCCGCACCATCTTTGGAAGGTACAATGCAAGAAACTCACTGCGTCCAATCGATTTGAAAGACGAAAGAGGAGAAAATTGGACGCACAACTGGAACCACCAAGATATCTACAGCCGTATCGATTTTATCGCTGTATCTCGTTCGCTATCACCCAAAATTGATCGCAAAATATCTCGAATTATCGATCAACCTTATTGGGAAGATGCCTCTGACCACCGCGCGTTGCTTCTAAAAACGAAGTAAACCTCATCACACAATTGAAGGTCTGCAATACCTAGAACCACCTGAACCAGAATTACCAAGTTATCTGACAACGTCATAGGAATGGCGCACCGGTGCGATGGCCATCATCGAAGCCATCCTTGCCGGAGAGCGCGCTCCGCAAGCCCTTTGGAAACTGCGCCACCCAACAGCCGGACGAAAAAAGAAACCTTCCTTAAAGCCATCCATGCGGACTGGCAGCCGGCTCAGCTATTCATCCTAAAACAATGCCACACCCCTTGGTGCCAGACCCGGCAAGCCATCACCGGGTGCGACGAAGCGGTGAGAAAGCACATGGCTCAAGTCCCCTCCCAAACCGAAGAACCCGGCCCCACCGCCCACTGGCGCAACCACCGCCTCGCAAAAAACGACCTGCAGTTCGACGTTTACCAGGAAGCCTACCGCTACTACGGAGTGGATCTTTCCACTATCGATGGCATCTTGGCAGGTAGTCTCACCATCCACATGAGCGAACTGGGGAACGCCAGAGACATCTTGGGGATTTCAAAAACGCCAAAGCCTTCGCCTCATGGCTCGGCCTCAGTCCAGACAACCGCATCTCCGGAGGGAAGATTCTCAAATCTAAGACCCGGCGGGTGGTCAACCATACCTCGGGAACCCTCAGGATGGCCGCGCAAGGCCTCACCAATGCCAAATGCGCCATGGGGGAATACTGCCGGCGGATGAAATCACGTCTAGGCAAAGCGGAAGGGACCACCGCAGTCGCCCACAAACTCGCCCGGCTGATCTACTCGATGAATTAGAGCAAAGAACCTTACAGCGAGGCGAAAGCCTTCCAAACCACCGCCAGACACAAAGCTAACAAGATGAAAATGCTCCACAAACTCGCAAAATCCCTCGATATGCAACTCACTCCAATCCAATCGATTGCAGATACTGTTACTTAGGAGGCTTCTTGTTTTTTGTTTATCTGTGTAAGGGATTGTAGATCAACGGTGGTTATCGCACGCCTGTCCAGAATGAAACTTACGGTGCGTCCGTCACGTGACCACGATATGTCGTTAATAGATTCGTTCCCGCCCATCAATGATTCAAGTTCTGGAAACTCTTGCTCGTAGATTCTTGCGGACGATGGCTCGTCGTAAACAATAAAACTCGGCCAAGAACGGTCACGCTTCAGCAGAAACCGATTGAAAATTGTCCCTGACGCAGCAGAATAACGACCATCAGGTGATTCAATACGCCAGAAAACGCCCAAGGGATAATGTCGTCTCCGAACCCATCTCCAGAGCAGTAAAGCACAGGTCACGGCGAGAACTACTATTGGAACCGAGCTATTCATTCTTATGCCTAACGCTTAAGGAATGGCGCACCGGTGTCAACTTCAAAATGAATCAGACGGCTTCCTCGGCATCGCCATCTCCGTCTTGTTCTGCCTCCTATTGTATTTGACGATCGAGTCCGTATTCAGGGTGCCTACGGTCATGTCTGAGCACAACGAGAAAGATTCTATCTTCTTCGACTTCGTAGAGTAGATGGTAGGGAAACCGCTTGAAATTGACTCTACGCAGGCCACAGGAATCAAAATGGTGAGCTCTTGGGTTCCGTTCAATGGAGGCGAAAATCACGTCCAGCTCGCTCCAGAATGCCAAAAGCGTCCTCTCCGAAACTGCGACGTAGTGTAGGGCTGTCTCGCGAATATCTGAGGCGAGACGGGGATGGCGAACAACGTGCATCATGTGCTTAACGTCCGCACGCCTTCCAAAACTCTGCTTCGGACAGACCCTTTACACTACCAGACTTCAACTCCTCTAAGCGGTCCAATGCCTCCTCGTCCGTCACATAATGTGGATCTGGATCAAGGTCTTCAAGAAGCGAGGAAACGAGTTCGGCGCGATCAATGCGGTCGAGCTTGGAAGCCTCTTTAAGCAAATCTGCGACGTGGGACATGGGTATAATAGTAGAGGACCGACGCCAGAACGCCAGTCCATATTTCTTGCTGAGACCCCATGGCTGCCCGTTGAGCGGGGCAACCCATTTCAGATGCGTTTAAAAGGTTGGGAAAAAGCGGTGCGCCCGGTTCAATCCGTGGGCTATCGCTCGGCACAAGGCCGGAATGGACTTGTCACCTTAAATCGGAGTGTTTTTAGAGTGGATTGGTTTGGTTTTTAAGCGGCGAGTTTGGCAGCGTTCTCAGCAGCTAAAGGGGTAAGGTAATTGAGTGATGAGTGCATTTTCTGGGTGTGGTAATAACCGTCGATATACTCGAAGATCGCCTGTCTGGCAGCTTCTTTGCTTTCGAAGGTTCCTGACTCGGGAAAGGCTTCTGTTTTGAGCGTTGACCAGAAGCTTTCTATGGCTGCGTTGTCATAACAGTTGCCTTTCGCACTCATGGAGGATTGAAGGCCGTAGTCGCTTACTTGCCGGAGGTATTGGCGGCTGGTATATTGGCTACCTCTATCGCTGTGATGGATGCATCCTGTTAGATTCGAATGGTGTTTGATGGCTTTTTCCAAAGCTTTCCCAATCAGGTCAGTGCGCATGCGTTCTTCGATTTGATGTCCGTTGATTCTTTTACTATACAGATCCGTGACAGCAGCGTAGATACAGCCAGCCCTGTTTGGTTGCCACGTAGGTTATGTCAGTGACTACGACTTGGTTCGGGGCACTTGTGGTGGGGCGGTCTTTGAGTAAGTTCGGAGCGTATTTTGGCCTGGTGATATTTTGTGTGGTTGTTGGTCTAAAGCTGCGTTTCTTCCGTGCTAACAAGCCTTCGCAGCGCATAAGGTGGCCTACCATTTTCTCAGAAATAGGTTGTCCTTCGTTACGAAGCTGGCGGTATATTCTTGGTCTACCATAGCGGCTTTTGTGCTGAGTAAAGATGCTGATAACTTTTGTTGTAAGGTTTTCTCGGCGAATTTTGCGAGGTGAGATTGGTCTTTTAAGCGAGGAGAAATAGCCACTTGGTGAGACTTCAAAAAGTTTGCAAAGCATTTGAATAGAATGGGTTTTACTTTTTAAATGACTGATTGCCGGATGTTTTTCCTTGGTATTCATTGCCCCAAGATGGCAGCGACTTTTTTTAATGTATTGCGCTGTTCGGTAACGTAATTGAGTTCTTTGCGGAGTCGTGCGTTTTCCCTTTTAAGTTCGGCAGGGGTGAGTTGATCAGGATCAAGGCAGCCTTCGAGTGGGTTGTCATATTTGGCTTTCCATGTGCGCAGTGAGTCTGCGGTGCATCCAAGTTCGCGAGCGATCTGGACAGCTGGTTTGCCGGAGTTTCGTAACATTTCGACAGCGCGTTTCTTGAATTCTTCTTCGTAAGGTTTGGTAGATTTCATCTGTGTATTCTTTGTAGTTGGTTTTCCACTCGGCTAGCACTCCGAAAAAAGGTCACAGGTTCACTGTGCCGCCCATTACCGGGCGGTGGCACGCGTCCTCGCGTGCCGCACCCCCGCGCTGGGCGGGCGGCTCTACCGCTGCGAGGGCTGCAAGAAGCCCCACTTCGCCTACCACAGCTGCAACCACCGCAGCTGCACCCAATGCAGATCACACGGGCAGGCGGAGTGGACTTCCCGGCAGGAAGCCAAACTACTGCCAGTCCCGTACTTCATGGTCACCTTCACATTACCATCCGAGCTACGCCAGGCCTGCCTCGCCCATCCCCGGGAAATGTACGGCCTCATCCTCAAGACCAGCGCCGCAGCCCTGCGCGACGTGATCCATACTAAAACCAAAGGCGCTCAGGCCGGCTTCACCAGCGTCCTGCATTGATTCGGGGGCTCCGCCAGCCCCCTCACCCCTGCGGGGCACGTCGCGTTCGCTCCTGTCCAAAACACCTACAAGCCTTCGGTGTTTTTCCTGGGGTCGCCAGCTCCAGCACCATCCGCACGTCCACTGCATCGTTCCTGCATTGGCATGGCATCCTACAGAGAAACGCGTCATCCGCCCCGGCGCAGAGGGCTTCCTCGTCCACTACCACCCCCTCGCCAAGCGCTTCTGTAACCTCCTACGCCACTCCCTCCAAAACGATCACCCCGATATTTTTAGAGACCTCTCCCTTGCCGCTAAAAAATCACTCCAGCCCCAAACCACATGGAACGTGCAGCTCCAACACGTCGGTGCGGGGAAAACCGCCATCCGATATTTAGCACGCTACGTGAAGCGTAGTGCCATTGGAGCGAAGCGCATCATCGGCTATGACAAACGCGGCAACATCCGCATCTACTGGACTTCAAGTATCACGGGAAAAACCGCCATCATGGCACTCACTCCGGCCGAGTTCATACGCCGCTGGCTGCTCCACGTTTTACCCAAAGGTTTTGCGCGGGTGCGCCACTACGGCTTTGCCAGTGCTGCGGCCATCAGGACAAACCGTACCATCCGCCTCCACCTCGGGGCAGAGCTTGATCCGGTTCCAAAACTCCCGGAACCGGAGCCATTTGCCTGCCCCTGTTGCGGCGCTCACCTCACCTTTCTGCGCGAACTCGCCCCCATCCACCTCCTGCGCGGCCCACCCGCCAAACGATCCAAAGCCGCATGACCCATACATCACGTTTCAAGAACAACACGTCGTCACAAGCCATGTGCAAAGAACGTGCGCTTAGAAACCCGGCAAACCGCCCCCGGAACCTGTTGGAGACCCACATCTATCCCACAAACCGGCCGCTGGGAAAAAACCTCACCACCTTCCTTGGCCAATCGCCGTGCGATAGGCCAAGGAGTTCCCGCATACCAGACAGTAGCCCGTCGCGCAACCGCCCCATCCCCGTAGACCCTTTAATCCACGGGCATAAATCGGAAACGCATAAGGCAAGAGCGCAGCCCCGCTAGTTCCAGCCTGGGACCGTCCAACAACCGATAGCCTTCGAGGTTCCGCTGCGCTTCACTCAAAGCTATCTTAGGGGTTCGGTTCTTTTTGTTTGGTCATGGGAATCAGTCTGAGGAACCGCCGTCGAACCCGCCTGAGTCGTAATCACTGTCACCACTATCGCCCGAATGTCCACCAGAAGAACCTCCAGACGCATTCGATAGCCCACCAATTACTGTGTCGTCTGGATCATCAAAGCGGTTCCACATGCTCTCGTATCCGACGGAAGAACCAGCACCAAACATTGAGCCAGCCATGAAGATTCTTAGTTCCCTCGCTGTGCGCGAAGACCCTATTCGTGAGAGAAATCCTTGGCACGCTGCTTCTTCGGCAAACATTCCATACGCCCATTCTCGTTGTTTGTTAGTTACTCCAATCGACGCTGCCACTTCATCAATCTCGTCTGCGGGATAAAGAATCTTCTTGCCGAAGCGATCCTTGATCTCCGCCGAAAAAGTTTTAGCAAACTTCCGGAGCTTCTTTCGGCGGTGACTCTCAATGAGCTTCTTCATATTTCTTTACCGAACGTCATAGGAATGGCGCGCCGGTGTCAATGTCCAAAATAAACATACGGCTTCCTCGGCGTCGCCATCTCCGCCTTGTTCTCCCTCTTGATTATTTGCGTCGCATGCCATAGGAGACGTCGCGGTTGTGATGACGAATAATCATAATCCTAATGCAATCGAGCCGCTCTTCAAAAAGAATGTGAAACGGAAACTTTTTGAGATTCCGACGGCGGTAACCAGATGGATCGAAATGCTGTTCAGGATGGGAAAATATTACATCAATTGCTTCATTTAATTCATTCCAGAATCTGTCAGCCAAATCCTCGGAAACTCTGGCGTAATCCTGTTCAATCTCTCGCGCATCTAGAACTGCCTTCGGATGGAAAATATGATCCATGAGTCCAGACCTAATGTCCGCACTCGCGAGTAAATTCCTCCCGAGTGAGTCCCTTGACGGCACCGGAGTCCATCTCCTCACTGCGGCGACGAACTTCGCCATCGTCTTCCCAGTGATTTGGAAACTCTAGCGTCCCAAGTAGAAAGGCTGCAAACTCCGCCCGCTCAGGCGTAGAAAGCTCGGTAGCGACTTTGCGCAGGTCTGCAATCTGTGACATACCGTGAGTATAGCGCAATGGATTGGGACTCGCTAGCAAATTTTGTGGAGAACGTTTAAGGAATGGCGCGCCGGTGTCAACTCCCAATTTAGTCAGACGGCTTCCTCGGCGTCGCCATCTCCGTCTTGTTCGCCCTCTTCGGGCTTCTAGCGGGCACAAATTTCGGAAAGCTAGAAGCACTGAGCCGCAACCCCAGCCAATGCATCGGAAGTGTGAAGCTGAAATCAATCTTACGGACGAAAACCCAAGCACCCAGTTAAAGCCAATGCTTAAGAACGCTGCGCTACGATTCATCTTACGGACAATTAGCCAAGCACTCTGTCCAAGCCGATGTATGAGAACGGAAACGCTGATCTTCACCCTACGGACATAAGAATCTGAGCGGAAGTAAAGTGTCTCGCTTCACACACAAACTTGGTTCACTGGCGAACGTCATAGGAATGGCGCGCCGGTGTCAGGCTCCAAATCAATCAGACGGCTTCCTCGGCGTCGCCATCTCCGCCTTGTTCGCCCTCTTCGGGCTTCTAGCGGCCACAAATGCCGGAAAGCTAGAAGCACTGAGCCGCAACCCAAGCCAATGCATCGGAAGTGTGAAGCTGAAATCGATCTTACGGACGAGAACCCGAGCACCCAGCCAAAGCCAATGCTCAAGAACGCTACGCTACGATTCACCTTACGGACGATTAGTTAAGCACTCTGTCCAAGCCGATGCAAGAGAACGCTGCGCTACGATTCATCTTACGGTCGATTAGCCAAGCACTCTGTCCAAGCCAATGTATGAGAACGGAAACGCTGATCTTCACCCTACGGACATAAGAATCTGAGCGGAAGTAAAGCGTCTCGCTTCACACACAAACTCGGTTCATTGGCGAACGTTAAAGGAATGGCGCGCCGGTGTAAAGCCCGAATTTAATCAGACGGCTTCCTCGGCGTCGCCATCTCCGCCTTGTTCTGCTTCTTGATTGTCTTTGGATAGATGGTTAATGCTAGCTCGATGTTGAGCGAGTTCATTAGTCCTAGAGTGTCGCCTGACAGCAGGTCGTTAAACGGTGAACATTGATCGTCAGATTGGTAGCCTAAGTCGATCACTCTCCTCGTTGCCCTCGTCCATAGTTCGCGGCTCAAGCCTCCGAATTCAGAAATAGATTTGCAAAAGGCGTGAATCTTGTCCTGAGCTGATTGGTCATCTCGATCTTCGTCTGGATGGACTTCGAAAGATGCTAGGTAGATCCCAGGATGAGTCTCGCCACAATACATTACCGCAAAATGATATTGATGCTGATCGAATGCTAGCTTGATTGGCTCTAGATCCTCGCGGGATATAATCTCCAGATCTGCGTTGATAAATTCAATCGGCATCGATTACGGAAGTCTTCATTTCTTGCAGAACGTCATAGGAATGGCGCGCCGGTGTCAATGTCCAAAATAAACATACGGCTTCCTCGGCGTCGCCATCTCCGCCTTGTTCTCCCTCTTCATTATTCTTGATATGATCAGTGGGATAATACCACCAATTACAGCGCCTGGAAGTGACATCGTGTAAAATACGATTGAATCAGAATAGAGAAAGAAGAATACCGATCCAGAGATAAATCCTAGCACTGCACCGAAGACGGAGCAGATGCCAAGAGGTAAATTCTCCTTCACGCGCAGATATTCGATAGCTACAGAGTAAAGGATCGATGGTATTCCCATGATGAGAATTCCATAGCCAACCCACAAAAGCGCGAGCATCGCAAAGTCTTCTGGATTACGGATCAAGCCGCGAAACGAAAAGATAGCAGAGCCAATGCAATAGAGAGGTATCGGCAGGATAACACCGAAGAATAATCTTTTTGGATCCATTCTAGCAGATGTAGTGCGGAAGATGCTCATCGATAGATTTCTTTGGAGAACGTCATAGGAATGGCGCGCCGGTGTCAAGCTCCAAATTGATCAGATGGGTTCCTCGGCGTCGCCATCTCCGACTTGTTCACCTTCTTCGGATTTCTAACGGCCACAACTGACGGAAAGCCACAAGCACTGGGCCGCAACCTTAGCCAATGCTTGAGAAGTATGAAGCCAAAATAAATCTAAAGGACGAAAACCCAAGCACGCCTGTAAAGCCAATGCATGAGAACGCTACGCTACGATACATCTCTCGGCTATAAACCCAAGCACCCTAACCGAGCCAATGAACGAGAACGGAAACGCTGTGATACATGTCTCGGCTATAAACCTAAGCACTCTGACCGAGCCAATGTGTGAGAACGGAAACGCTGACTTTTACCCTGTGGACAAGAGAATCCGCTCTCAACCAAAGCCGACTCGGAAATCGCTACCCAGTCTTCCGGTGAACGTCATAGGAATGGCGCGCCGGGGTCAACTCCCAATTTAATCAGACGGCTTCCTCGGCGTCGCCATCTCCGCCTTGTTCTGCTTCTTTGATTCATGCTTGGCCAGGGTTCCAGTCCAGATGTGCCTGCTCATCGAATCCGAAGCCAGCACCGAGCAACACATCTCTCCAATCTATTTGCGCTCTCTGGATCCCCTGCTCCAGTCCTTCGATCGTACCCCCAGAAAGCTTGATCACAGCTAATCGAATTCGGTCGTATTCTTCAGGAACTGCCGAGTGCATAAGTGGTAGTCCCATGCCGCATTGCTCCCGGAGTAGACTCTTGGCGGAAGCACGCAAGGAGCCGTCGAAAGTCGCATCGAGCCGATCCACGACTAGCCGAGTCAAATCGACACTCTGAATAACCTTCTTAGGCTTGAACGGACGTATCTTCCATAAGAACGTGTAGATAGCGTCCCTTACGATGAGAATGATAAGTTCGCTCCTCTTCATTTCTTGCAGAACGTTAGAGGAATGGCGGCGCCGGGGTAAAGCTCCAATTTGATCAGACGGCTTCCTCGGCGTCGCCATCTCCGCCTTGTTCTGCTTTCTTCATTGTTGCAATTGGGAGGGCGACTAGGGCTATCAGGTAGAACCAATTCCAACCTAAGATTGGCATCCCGTAGCCTTCGAGAGCAGCGGAAACCGACTGGCTCATCGTATAGCCTAAACCCCTGATGCTGTCGAAAGTGATGTAACAAAGAAGCCCAATCGAGGCAGCTACCACGCCGAAGACAACCTTCTTGCGACTGAGGAAAATCCATCCGGCTAAAATAAGTCCATTAAGTGCGAGCCAAAGGAGCCCCTTCGTTCGATACTTCTCCATAGCATACTGATAAAACTGAGGATCGACTTCTGAAATGTTTTGTTCCTCTCCACCAGCGAGCGTAAAGGTGATCTCTGGCGCAATGATGGCCTTGAGATATAGCGCGAAGTAACATATGAGCGCGGCGATGGTAATGTATCGGATGATCTTCATTTCTTGCAGAACGTCAAAGGAATGGCGCGCCGGTGTCAAGCTCCAAATTAATCAGACGGCTTCCTCGGCGTCGCCATCTCCGACTTGTTCTGCTTCTTGATCATTGTGGTGGTTGAGAAACGGATGTGAAAGCGCCTTCCACATCCAAACACCTGCTATGAGAAAAATTACGGGCGAGCAAATGGCGATCACGTGCCGCCACATGCCCTCAAGCTCTGTATCAAACCAAGCAACCGAATAAGAATCGCTAAAGAATGGGTAACAGATAAGCAGTACGGCGCATATCAGCGAAAAGAGGCCGATCCAGAATCTCGCCCATCGACGTGAAGATGATCGTCCTTTCAGTAGGCCAAATCCAACGGGAATCATAAGAACTGCGAAGTTGATATTAAGATGGTCGTTGAAGAGGTCGTAAATGATCCCGCACGCAGCCAGAACTCCGCCAATAACGAAAAGAGCTCCGATTATTGTGATAGAGGTTGGTCTCTTCATTTCTTTGCAGAACGTTAGAGGAATGGCGCGCCGGTGTCAATATCCAATTTAATCAGACGGCTTCCTCGGCGTCGCCATCTCCGCCTTGTTCGCCCTCTTCGGGCTTCTAGCGGCCACAAATGACGGAAAGCAGGAAGCACTGAGCCGCAACCCAAGCCACTGCATCGGAAGTGTGAAGCTGAAATCAATCTTACGGACGAAAACCCAAGCACTCATCCAAAGCCAATGCTCATGCTCAAGAACGCTACGCTACGATTCATCTTACGGACGATTAACCAAGCACTCATGCCTAGCCGATGCAAGAGAACGCTGCGCTACGATTCATCTCAAGGTTATAAACCCAAGCACTCTGTCCAAGCCGATGTATGAGAACGGAAATGCTGATATTCACTTTACGGACATAAGAATCTGAGCGGAAGTAAAGTGTCTCGCTTCACACACAAACTCGGTTCCTTGGCGAACGTTTAAGGAATGGCGCGCCGGGGTAAAGCTCGAATTTAATCAGACGGGTTCCTCGGCGTCGCCATCTCCGACTTGTTCTGCCTCTTCATTATTACAGGTCAGTCTCCGAAATCGGAATAATCTTCATCAGGCTGCGCTGCAAACCAATCTTCAAAGCTTTGTTGGCGTGGATGGGAATCACTACCCGCTCGATGCGCCCTGCCTTAGTGTAGATATGATGGCTACCATTGATTCGCGCGAGAGTCCATCCCTGACCTTCTGCCAACTTGGCCATACGCCTCCCGCTAACGACCTTCATATGGCCATCTCCAAAACCTCATGTGCCGACGACAAATCTGTCTCGCCCGCTAGCAACCAGCCTTCTACAGCTTCACGAAGATTCGACTCTAACTCAACGCGACTGTCGCCTTGGGTTACGCATCCGGGTAAAGCTGGGACTTCCGCCCAGAAACCGCCCTCTTCGGAGGTGTGGATAATTGCTTGGATCTTCATAGGGAATATCTTAGCTCTGCCGCGGGTTGGTGACAAGCCGAGTTTTCTTTGCAGAACGTCATAGGAATGGCGCGCCGGTGTCAACTCCCAAAAATAAACATACGGCTTCCTCGGCGTCGCCATCTCCGTCTTGTTCGCCCTCTTCGGGCTTCTAGCGGCCACAAATTTCGGAAAGCTAGAAGCACTGAGCCGCAACCCCAGCCAATGCATCGGAAGTGTGAAGCTGAAATCAATCTTACGGACGAAAACCCAAGCACCCAGTTAAAGCCAATGCTTAAGAACGCTGCGCTACGATTCATCTTACGGACAATTAGCCAAGCACTCTGTCCAAGCCGATGTATGAGAACGGAAACGCTGATCTTCACCCTACGGACATAAGAATCTGAGCGGAAGTAAAGTGTCTCGCTTCACACACAAACTCGGTTCCTTGGCGAACGTCATAGGAATGGCGCGCCGGTGTCAACTCCTAATTTAATCAGACAGCTTCCTTAGCGTCGCCACCTCCGACTTGTTGAACAGAGCCGCTGTGCGGCGGTTCTTCTTTGCGGAGTTGAAAGGTTGGACGTAAGCGGCCATGATGTTTTCTGTCATGAAAAAAAGACAACACACTTACATCCGCCGCTTGGTATAAAGACTATAGCTCCTTCGTCCAGCTCAAAGGTCTGCGCGAGCGCTCAGTAAAAACCTACCTCGGCTGGGCCTCCCAGCTCGCCGATCACTACCCGCGCATCGCGCTTCTGGATCTCGACAGCCGCCAGGTTCTCGCCTTCCTCGCCCACCTTCACAACGAGCGCAAACTCTCCGGTTCCACCCTCAACCAGGCCGTCTGCGCGCTGCGAACCTTCTACCGCGACCACCTCGGAAAGTCCTGGAAGATCTGGGGCAAGATCAAGATTCGGCGCGAGGAACCACTGCCCCACATCCTCACCCGCCAAGAGGTCGCCAAACTCTTGGCCACCTTCCGCGACAACCGCTACAAGGCCTACTTCACCCTCGTCTACCACTGCGGCCTGAGGATGAGCGAAGCCCTCCACATCCGCCCCAAGGACATCGACAGCCGCCGCAACATCCTGAGGATCAAACACACCAAAGGCGGCAAGCCGCGCGAAGTCCCTTTGAACCCAGCCCTCATCATCCGGCTGCGCAGGTTTTGGAAGTGGCACGGCAACCTCCACTGGCTCTTCCCGGCATCTGGACGCGGCTGGAAGGGCTCGTGCATCCCGCTCAAAGACGCCCTTCACAACGGCCAAAAGCCCATGTCAGCCAGCAGTGTCCAGGCCGCCATGAGGATAGCCAAGCACGAGAGCGGCCTCATGAAGCACCATGAAAAAGTGTGCATCCACACCCTCCGCCACAGCTACGCGACCCACATGTTAGAGGCGGGAACCAGCGTGCGCCAAGTCGCCGCCTACCTAGGCCACACCACCCTCAAGCCCACCATGGTTTACCTCCACCTCACCGAGGTCAGCGAGGAAAAAGCCCGGGCAGCCCTCGCCACCCTGCCCGGAATCTAGCGGAGGAAAAACCGTGTCCCTGGATCTGGCAGACATCCTCGCGGAGCATTGGGCGGACTACGCCCGTGCCCACCACAAACACCTCTGCGCCGCCCATTACCGGGCGGTGGCACGCGTCCTCGCGTGCCGCACCCCCGCGCTGGGCGGGCGGCTCTACCGCTGCGAAGGCTGCAAGAAGCCCCACTTCGCCTACCACAGCTGCAACCACCGCAGCTGCACCCAATGCGGATCACACGGGCAGGCGGAGTGGACTTCCCGGCAGGAAGCCAAACTACTGCCAGTCCCGTACTTCATGGTCACCTTCACATTACCATCCGAGCTACGCCAGGCCTGCCTCGCCCATCCCCGGGAAATGTACGGCCTCATCCTCAAGACTAGCGCCGCAGCCCTGCGCGACGTGATCCATACTAAAACCAAAGGCGCCCAGGCCGGCTTCACCAGCGTCCTGCATTGATTCGGGGGCTCCGCCAGCCCCCTCACCCCTGCGGGGCACGTCGCGTTCGCTCCTGTCCAAAACACCTACAAGCCTTCGGTGTTTTTCCTGGGGTCGCCAGCTCCAGCACCATCCCCACGTCCACTGCATCGTTCCTGCATTGGCATGGCATCCTACAGAGAAACGCGTCATCCGCCCCGGCGCAGAAGGGCTTCCTCGTCCACTACCACCCCCTCGCCAAGCGCTTCTGTAACCTCCTACGCCACGCCCTCCAAAACGATCACCCCGATATTTTTAGAGACCTCTCCCTTGCCGCTAAAAAATCACTCCAGCCCCAGACTACATGGAACGTGCAGCTCCAACACGTCGGTGCGGGGAAAACCGCCATCCGATATTTAGCACGCTACGTGAAGCGTAGTGCCATTGGAGCGAAGCGCATCATCGGCTATGACAAACGCGGCAACATCCGCATCTACTGGACTTCAAGTATCACGGGAAAAACCGCCATCATGGCACTCACTCCGGCCGAGTTCATACGCCGCTGGCTGCTCCACGTTCTACCCAAAGGTTTTGCGCGGGTGCGCCACTACGGCTTTGCCAGTGCTGCGGCCATCAGGACAAACCGTACCATCCGCCTCCACCTCGGGGCAGAGCTTGATCCGGTTCCAAAACTCCCGGAACTGGAGCCATTTGCCTGCCCCTGCTGCGGCGCCCACCTCACCTTCCTGCGCGAACTCGCCCCCATCCATCTCCTGCGCGGCCCACCCGCCAAACGATCCAAAGCCGCATGACCCACACATCACGTTTCAAGAACAACACATCGTCACAAGCCATGTGCAAAGAACGTGCGCTTAGAAACCCGGCAAACCGCCCCCGGAACCTGTTGGAGACCCACATCTATCCCACAAACCGGCCGCTGGGAAAAAACCTCACCACCTCCCTTGGCCAATCGCCGTGCGATAGGCCAAGGAGTTCCCGCATACCAGACAGTAGCCCGTCGCGCAACCGCCCCGCCCCCGTAGGACCTTTAATCCACGGGCATAAATCGGAAACGCATAAGGCAAGAGCGCAGCCCCGCTAGTTCCAGCCTGGGTCCGTCCAACAACCGATAGCCTTCGAGGTTCCGCTGCGCTTCACTCAAAGCTATCTTAGGGGTTCGCTTTGTTTTTATTATCGCGTTCGCCGAGGTAGTGGATCGCCCCGGTCGTATCCACACCAAAGACTACTGCACTTCCCGGCGCGTGTTCCAGTGCTAGGACGACCAGCTTCTTCGAGTCTCCCTTTAAGAATGGGATTATCTCACTTATTCCCACAACGCGCGGGATGCCGACTTCGGAACTAAAAACGGTGCGAGTCTCCCACACTCCGGTTAATGAGCGGGTAACCAGAAAAGCCGACCCCCCCGAAAGACTCAGATGTGCAAGGCCTCCAGTAGCGATGAATGTATCGCCCTCGAATCTCTCCAAGTCCTGAATGTGATTACTAATGATCCTTGTCCATTCATTCGCATTATCTACCGCGAAAAATAGCGCTCCACCCCACTCTCCGCCGTCAAATGCACCGAAATACCCACCATCGATTCTCCAAACAGCCTATGGACGGTCAAAATGTCTGTTAAAATTGATTGGATTTGCGATCTTCGGCCAGTCTTGCGCAATAACGGTCTCAGGGTTACTACCGTTCAACGGATTGACCTTGAACCCTCCCGTGGTCTCGAAAGATTCTGGTGGCACAGTCTGCTCCTCTCCACTCGAAGTCTCGGCGAAAGGATCCACATCCTCTGCCATCGCAACGGTTCCACAAACCAACGAGATGGGTATCAATAAAATGCTGCAAACAGTGGCTGTCATTTCTTAAGCGAACATCCTAGAATCGGCTCGCCGGTGTCAACTCCCAAATCATAAGCTAGCTTCCTCAGCATTGCCATCTCCGACCTGTTCTGCTTCATCTTTTCAATTCGGATTGGTTGATTCGTTGTTTTCCAGTTCTTCGTCCAAGAAATCGCGCTTTGGTTTATCAATCACGAGGGTTGGACTACCGAGTGTTCTATTGACGAGCAAATACATCGACAAGAATCCAAGAACTCCGAAGGCAAATGCCGCTGGAGACTGTTCATTGAGCCAATACAGCGCATAAAAAACAATATATGCCAAGATCTTCGCCGCGCGAGTCAACCTTGGATGTTTCGGGGAGACCTGCAGAGCGGTATCGCATGAATTACATTCGTGGGGAAGTCTGATCGGTAACTCGAGAAGTGCTGACAGATCTATCGCAGTCGCGTGCCCACAACATGGGCAGGCTCCGATTAACTTCTTCTTCATTTCTTTGCCAAACGTCTAAAAAATAGCGCTCCGGTATCAACTTCTAAATTAATCAGACAGCTTCCTTAGCGTCGCCACCTCCGACTTGTTGAACAGAGCCGCTGTGCGGCGGTTCTTCTTTGCGGAGTTGAAAGGTTGGACGTAAGCGGCCATGATGTTTTCTGTCATGAAAAAAAGACAACACACTTACATCCGCCGCTTGGTATAAAGACTATAGCTCCTTCGTCCAGCTCAAAGGTCTGCGCGAGCGCTCAGTAAAAACCTACCTCGGCTGGGCCTCCCAGCTCGCCGATCACTACCCGCGCATCGCGCTTCTGGATCTCGACAGCCGCCAGGTTCTCGCCTTCCTCGCCCACCTTCACAACGAGCGCAAACTCTCCGGTTCCACCCTCAACCAGGCCGTCTGCGCGCTGCGAACCTTCTACCGCGACCACCTCGGAAAGTCCTGGAAGATCTGGGGCAAGATCAAGATTCGGCGCGAGGAACCACTGCCCCACATCCTCACCCGCCAAGAGGTCGCCAAACTCTTGGCCACCTTCCGCGACAACCGCTACAAGGCCTACTTCACCCTCGTCTACCACTGCGGCCTGAGGATGAGCGAAGCCCTCCACATCCGCCCCAAGGACATCGACAGCCGCCGCAACATCCTGAGGATCAAACACACCAAAGGCGGCAAGCCGCGCGAAGTCCCTTTGAACCCAGCCCTCATCATCCGGCTGCGCAGGTTTTGGAAGTGGCACGGCAACCTCCACTGGCTCTTCCCGGCATCTGGACGCGGCTGGAAGGGCTCGTGCATCCCGCTCAAAGACGCCCTTCACAACGGCCAAAAGCCCATGTCAGCCAGCAGTGTCCAGGCCGCCATGAGGATAGCCAAGCACGAGAGCGGCCTCATGAAGCACCATGAAAAAGTGTGCATCCACACCCTCCGCCACAGCTACGCGACCCACATGTTAGAGGCGGGAACCAGCGTGCGCCAAGTCGCCGCCTACCTAGGCCACACCACCCTCAAGCCCACCATGGTTTACCTCCACCTCACCGAGGTCAGCGAGGAAAAAGCCCGGGCAGCCCTCGCCACCCTGCCCGGAATCTAGCGGAGGAAAAACCGTGTCCCTGGATCTGGCAGACATCCTCGCGGAGCATTGGGCGGACTACGCCCGTACCCACCGCAAACACCTCTGCGCCGCCCATTACCGGGCGGTGGCACGCGTCCTCGCGTGCCGCACCCCCGCGCTGGGCGGGCGGCTCTACCGCTGCGAAGGCTGCAAGAAGCCCCACTTCGCCTACCACAGCTGCAACCACCGCAGCTGCACCCAATGCGGATCACACGGGCAGGCGGAGTGGACTTCCCGGCAGGAAGCCAAACTACTGCCAGTCCCGTACTTCATGGTCACCTTCACATTACCATCCGAGCTACGCCAGGCCTGCCTCGCCCATCCCCGGGAAATGTACGGCCTCATCCTCAAGACTAGCGCCGCAGCCCTGCGCGACGTGATCCATACTAAAACCAAAGGCGCCCAGGCCGGCTTCACCAGCGTCCTGCATACCTGGGGTCGCCAGCTCCAGCACCATCCCCACGTCCACTGCATCGTTCCTGCATTGGCATGGCATCCTACAGAGAAACGCGTCATCCGCCCCGGCGCAGAGGGCTTCCTCGTCCACTACCACCCCCTCGCCAAGCGCTTCTGTAACCTCCTACGCCACGCCCTCCAAAACGATCACCCCGATATTTTTAGAGACCTCTCCCTTGCCGCTAAAAAATCACTCCAGCCCCAGACTACATGGAACGTGCAGCTCCAACACGTCGGTGCGGGGAAAACCGCCATCCGATATTTAGCACGCTACGTGAAGCGTAGTGCCATTGGAGCGAAGCGCATCATCGGCTATGACAAACGCGGCAACATCCGCATCTACTGGACTTCAAGTATCACGGGAAAAACCGCCATCATGGCACTCACTCCGGCCGAGTTCATACGCCGCTGGCTGCTCCACGTTCTACCCAAAGGTTTTGCGCGGGTGCGCCACTACGGCTTTGCCAGTGCTGCGGCCATCAGGACAAACCGTACCATCCGCCTCCACCTCGGGGCAGAGCTTGATCCGGTTCCAAAACTCCCGGAACTGGAGCCATTTGCCTGCCCCTGCTGCGGCGCCCACCTCACCTTCCTGCGCGAACTCGCCCCCATCCATCTCCTGCGCGGCCCACCCGCCAAACGATCCAAAGCCGCATGACCCACACATCACGTTTCAAGAACAACACATCGTCACAAGCCATGTGCAAAGAACGTGCGCTTAGAAACCCGGCAAACCGCCCCCGGAACCTGTTGGAGACCCACATCTATCCCACAAACCGGCCGCTGGGAAAAAACCTCACCACCTCCCTTGGCCAATCGCCGTGCGATAGGCCAAGGAGTTCCCGCATACCAGACAGTAGCCCGTCGCGCAACCGCCCCGCCCCCGTAGGACCTTTAATCCACGGGCATAAATCGGAAACGCATAAGGCAAGAGCGCAGCCCCGCTAGTTCCAGCCTGGGTCCGTCCAACAACCGATAGCCTTCGAGGTTCCGCTGCGCTTCACTCAAAGCTATCTTAGGGGTTCGGTTTTCTTCTTTAGGTAGCCTTGTTTAAATGCCAACCCCGTCGAGACTCCAACGTGCGCGAAAAACACGTTCCACCCAAGATTCACGATTAGCGACGCAGTTCCAAAGATAACATTCCTATCATGGATCTTGAGATCGATATTGGCCGATCTGAAAGTGTCAGGGAATGCTGAAGAATGCAGTGTAATCGCAATAGTAGCCGCCAAGCCTAGGGCAAATGCAGTCCAATGGATACGAAGAGCAAGCCCACAAACAAACGAAATCAAGAATGGTATCGACCCGAAAAGGATTGCACCGAAAAACAGAGCAATCAGAGCGATTACCTTTAATGCTTCAAATAATGCATTCTTCATTTCTCTGCCGAACGTCATAGGAATGGCGCGCCGGTGTCAACTTCCAAGATGAATTGGGCGGCTTCCTCGATCGCCATCTCCGATTTGTTCTCCTTCTTAGTATTCTTTCGGTTGGCGAAGTCTTGGGAATTTCTTTGCCAAACGCCAAAGGAACGGCACGCCGGGGTAAAGCTCAAATTCAATAAGACGAATTCCTCGGCGCCGCCACCTCCAACTTGTTCGTCTTGTTTTATCTTCTGCATAAGCCCAGCGAATATCACGGTGATCGAAATAAGAAGACCTAGCAGTCCGGTTAAAGCAGGCAACCAGAGCGCGAAAAATGCGTCTGGGTTGTTGCGATAGGAATAGTAAAGAAACGGGAAAAAGGCCAATACCTGCAAGACGCAAAGAGAAAGCAATGTCACCCGCTGAGGTGAGGTGACTCTTCTCCTAAAACGCTTCGACCTAAATGCAAATGCAACGGAAGTAGGAACTATCGCACCGCCATATAAAGGAACAGCTACAACGTATGAGATCCACGCTTCCATGTTGTTTTAAGGTTTACTGCCGAACGTTATAGGATGCACGCCTATGGCGTTGCCTCTCTCGCCTTGTTCGCATCGATTTTTTTTCTGGCTTTAGGATTGTCTGTGATGATACCATCCACGCCTAGGGCCGAGTAGTGTAATATTCGCTTCGGGTCGTTTATGGTCCATACGTAAAAAGTTAAGCCTGCAGCTCGAAAAGCTTCGACGAATTTTTTATCAATGAACCTTCTTCCTTTCACGCTCACTCCTGTGATCTTAGAGGATGAGAGCTCTTCGATAATCTCATTTGCCGATGGTTCTTTCTGTTGAATTCCTGTTCTTTCAAGTTTGGTCAGGAAGTGATACTGAACTCTGTTCGATAGTTTCTTTTCAATCTCATGTAGAATCGGTAGATCGGGACTCTGAATAATAATATTAAATTCTATATTCTCTTTATTAAGCAGTGCGCAAAGTGTCGAAGCAAAGTTAAAAGTATTGGATTTTAGGTCCAATATGATCGATTTTTGTGGTGCGACTTCCTTTAACGCTTCTGCTAGTGTTGGAACGTGATACGATTGAGTGAGCCTTTGAAGTTCAGCATAATCTAGGTCTGTGAGTTTATGGCCTTCTAGTTCGAGATCGTGAAATAATACGATGGTTCTATCTTCAAGAATCTGAATGTCGACCTCGACGATCTGAGCTTCATAAGTCCACGCTTCACTTATCGAAGCCAGTGTGTTATCTTTCGACTCAGTGGTAAATCCTCTGTGCGCTATTACTTCAACTGAGTAGCAACTACATGTTATTGCTATGCTGAGTAATAAGTATGCAAGACGTAACATATTCATTTGCGAACGTCATAGGAATGGCGCGCCGGTGTCAACTTTCAAACTAGTCAAACGGCGCCCTCGGCATCGCCATCTCCGATTTGTTCTCCTTCTTAGTATTCTCTCAGTTGGCGAAGTCTTCTACACTTAAACCACTCTGTCTGATGATTGAGCGCAAGGTGCCGGTTCGAAGCTCCTTGTGATTCGGCACAGGAACGGTAACTGGTATTCGACAACTTGCGCTGCATAATTATGTGACTGCCTCGCTGTCGAACGTTCTCGAAACCATGTGAGGAGAGAATGGCACAAACCTTCTTACCAGATAATATAGGCAGACTAGGCAATTTGAACCTCTAGCGACGAAATGAAAGATTCACCGGAAAGCCGCTGGGCGACTTCGGACTCAGATGCATACTCAAAAAAGAGCTGGACAGCTTCGGTGAGATTCTTTTTCGCATCTTCCACCGTCGTGCCTTGAGAAGCGACGTCGATCTCTGGACAAAGAGCTACGAATCCATCATCTTCGCGGGTAAAAAGCGCTGTGAACGATCTTGTCATGCCTGAAATCTGCACGATTCCAGCGGTTTACGCAAGTCTTGGATTGAGTCCTCGAACGGTAGAAGAGTGGCGGTGCCGGTGGAAAGCCCAAAAATTCAATCAGACGGCTTCCTCGGCGTCGCTCTCCGCCTTGCTGAATTTGTCGGAAAAGCCTTGAAAGTGATCCAATATTCTTTCTACTATGGATACAGTAGAAGATACTTTAGCGATCCCATGGCACGCTTCAAACCCTACGATTACTCCCAGGGACTCATGATTCCGATTAACCTAGACGAGCAGATCGAGCCCGGCACCTTCGAGTTCGCTCTCCATCATCTTATCGAGGCACGTTACGACGAATCCTTCCCCGCTAACGAATTTTCCAAGGACGAGACCGGCCGGCCCGCCTATCCACCCAAGCTCATGCTTAAAGCGATCCTCTTCGCCTACTCACAGGGCATCCTTTCCTCGCGCAAAATCGAGCGCGCCTGCAAAACCAACATTCGCTTCATGGCCCTGCTTTGCGGCGAAGGTCCCGACCACTCCACCACCGCCGACTTGACCAAAAAATCTCGGCAAACACATCGAAAAAGCCTTTGTCGACGTCCTCACCGTCTGTCACGACGAGGGCCTGCTGAAAGGAACCCACTTCGCCCTCGACGGCCTCAAACTCCCCACCAGTGTTGCCAAAGAATGGAGCAGGTACTTTCGCCTCGCTAAAGAAAAAGCGCGAAAAATTCCGCAGCAAAGCCGCCTATCTCATGAAGGAACACAAACGCCGCGACCGCCGCCTGACCAAAGGCAAAATAGAAGTCTCCGGCAAAGAGGTCCAGAGCAATGTAACCGATCCGCAGAGCAGTAGAATTCACACCTCCAAACGCACCTCCAAAGGCTACAATTGCCAAGCCCTCGCCGATGCATCCCTCCAAGGTCATCGTCACCGCCAGCGTTCCCGAAGGTGGCCAAGACAGCAGAGTCCTCGGCCCACTCTTTGAATAAGCCGCGCGCACCGCTATCGCCGCATCCGCATAAATGAGCTCCAAAGGAGCGTCCATATACCAGCATAGTCCGCTAGGGCTATGTTTCCATCACCAAAATCATCGCAAGGTTTGAAAGACCGCCGGATATGATCGGTGTGGAAAAGCTTGCTCACACGATTTAATAAACACCACAGATCTACGCAACGAAGGAATCACCGAAGAACGCTACGTAGGACCTAGTAATAGCGAGTTGATACGTCGCATCACATATATAGATCCACGAGATGGCAGTAAATATACATATATAACAAATGATATGAAACTTCCTGCCTACCAGCTTGTGATTATCTACAAGCACCGTTGGGATGTAGAAAAAGTGTTTCACCAGCTAAAGAGTAAGATGGAGGAAAGAAAAAGCAAAGCACGAGAGAAAACCCGAAAAAACCGGAAAGGGAAACTGATGAAGCCACCTAGTAGTTTCATAAGGAAAAACGATTCCAAGAGCAAGCCAGAAAACAGTTCGTTTCATTCGCTGGTTGCGAGCAGCCATCAATCAAAACATCCCGTTACACCGATCTGTTTCGACAAAACGCGACAAACTTAAAGGAGTAGGTGCGTCTCGCGCCTTGAGTTCAAGCGGGTGTCCCCACCCGCAGTATGAAAATACTCTCCCACAGTCGACGGGGACGCCACCCCGAACTCAAGGTGCGAAGACGCGCCTACTCCTTATCCTTCTGCAATCTGCCCAAAGCTTCCAGCTACACCCCACTGAACCTACCCTTGCTTGTCGATGTGGATCCGTAAAATTTGCGATCCAGAATTTTGTATATCGAATAGCTTCGCTTTAGCTTAATCAGCTTGCATGCAGTAGGTGTCGCTTTTCGCCACGAATTTCTACTAAGGAAAATTTCTGCTTGCGGCCATAGACCGACCGGTCTAATTCTATCGCTATGAGCACGCCGCACAGGAAGGAACGCATCTTTGATGCTGCCGAGGAACTCATGTGGAAAAAGAGTTTCCACTCGGTAGGACTGAACGAAATCCTAACCACGGTGGGCGTCCCGAAAGGCTCGTTCTACCACTATTTCGAGTCAAAGGAGCACTTCGGAGTCGAGATGTTAAAGCATTACATTAGTGCCGCGACATCCGAAAAAACGCAGATTCTTCTTTCGAAAGAGGTCGAAATTGATCCGCTAGAACGAATTCTCAAAATGCTGTCTGGGAGCATGGACCTATTCACCGAGCAGGATGGAAGGTGCCCCTGTCTTGTCCTCAAGCTCGCATCGGAAGTCGCCGACTGGAGCGAACCGATGCGCCAAGAGTTGATGAAAGGAATGGAAGCTTGGCTTGGCATACTCAGTGCAGTTTTTGACGAGGCTATCGTCACCGGGCGCATCAAGAAATCAACCGATCCGAACCTGGAAGCACGCATTCTTCGCGATCTCTGGGCAGGCGCCATTCAACGCGCGACCATCATGAAATCACAGGAACCGCTGGAAACTGCATTAGCTTTCATCTGCAGTCACTTCGCAGAACTCGCGTCATCCAATTCCACCCGCCAACTGGCCGGAAACTAAATTCCCGAAACCTTTTTTCTATCCCCGTGTTTTTACGCTTTCTTCCCATCTCGGCCACCTCCCTCACGGTAGGTCTCCTCCTCACATCTTGCAAAATGGTCGGTCCGGATTTTTCCGTCCCGGATAGCGAGTCCGCTAGCTCCTATAAGAACGTATCCTCAGAGTATGCGTCGCGCCTCAGCAAAAATTGGTGGAAAATTTTCGGCGATTCCAAACTGAACTCTTTGATGACGGATTTGAACCGAGGAAACTTCGATCTCCGCGCAGCAGAGGCACGCCGAAATCAGGCCTACGCAGCGCTCGGAGTCGATCGGTCATTGCTCGCACCGCAGGTTCTCAGCGAAGCGTCGGCGAACCGTAATCGGGTAACGGAATCCGATCGCTTTGGTGGCGCCCCTGGGGGTGGCGGAGCCAATTATTTCACGAATTACCGCGTCTCCGCTTCCCTTGGCTACGAATTAGACCTTTGGGGACGCGTCCGCCGCATCGTCGAGGCCGGCCAAGCAAGTGCGGATGCGGCGGAGGTTTCCGTGGATCAAGTCCGCCTCTCTTTGGGGGCACAACTCGCCCGCAACTACTTCGCGATGCGGTTCCTTGATAATGAGGCCGCTGTTTTAAATCAGGCACTAGAGTCTCGCAGGGAGACTCTGAATCTCACCAAAGATCGCTTCGAAGGCGGAAAAACGAGCGAGCTAGACGTAGCCCGGGCAGAATCCGAACTTGCGTCCACCCGCGCCCAGCTTGTCAACCTTCAGGGCCCCCGTGCCCAGTTAGAAAACTCCATCGCAGTGCTTGTCGGCAGAAATGCATCCAACTTTTCGATAGCTCCTGCAGAAATCACAAAGAATGTTCCCGACGTTCCAGCAGGATCTCCAGCCAGCCTCCTCGGCAGGCGCCCCGATGTCTTCGTGGCCGAACTCAATCTAGCAGCCAGCTCTGCGCGGATCGGAGTCGCACAAGCAGATTTCTACCCCCGAGTCTCCCTCATCGGCACGGGCGGCTTTGCATCCGTGAACTCCAGCGATTTCCTGAAATGGTCGAGCCGTGAGTTTGGAATTGGCCCCCAAGTCGATCTCCCGCTCTTCCGAGGTCTCCGTCGCAAAGCAGATCTCGCCAAGGCAAGGGCGCAATACGATGAGGCCCTCGCCAACTACCAGCAGACTGTCGTCACCGCCTACGCGGATGTGAACAATGCCCTCGCCTCGCGGCGCGGTGCGATCAATGAAGTCGCCGCCCAGCAGGAAAGCATCGAGGCAAACCAGAAATCCGTGGATCTCTCGAATGTCCGCTACAAGGAGGGCGTCTCCAGCTACTTGGAAGTAGTCGATAGCGAGCGCGAAATCCTCAGCGCACGCCGTTCAGAAGTCCAAGCCCGCGGCCGCGCCTTCGCCGCCACCGTCCAGCTCATTCAAGCCCTGGGCGGCGGCTTCCAAAAATAGTCCCAGCCATCCTTCGAGTTTAAAATCTAGAATTTAAAATTTATGAAATACCTTCTCCCACTCGCCCTCCTTGCCCTCACTCAGTGCAAGTCTGATAAGGATGCCGCCGGCGGCCCGCCCCCTGCGATGCCCGTCCAAGTAGCGCACCCTATCACAAGAACCGTCGCCATCACAGAGACCTACACCGGACGATTTACCCCCATCGAAGAGGTCGATCTCCAAGCGCGTGTCAGCGGCTACCTCGAATCCGTCCATTTCACAGAAGGGAAAAAAGTCGAGAAAGGCGACCTGATGTTTCGTATCGATCCACGTGTTTTCGATGCCGCCCTTTCTCGTGCCGAGGCCGTGCAAAAACAGGCAGTCGCTCGTCTTGATCTAGCGAGAAGCACTCTTGGCCGCTCTAAGAGATTGGTCAGTCAAAACGCTGTTTCAAAGGAGGAAGTCGATACCCGGGAAGCCGAGTTTGCCCAAGCAGAAGCGGATCTCCTCGCCGCAGAGGCGGGGCTCCGCACCGCCAAGCTCGACCGCGAATTCGCCGATGTCCACGCACCTATCTCAGGCATAGCCGGGAGATTCAACGTCACTGTCGGAAACTTCGTGACCGGCGGCATGGCTCGCTCGACCCTCCTCACTACCATCGTCCCGCACGATCCCATCTACTGCAACTTCGAGGTCGATGAGCGCCGCGTGTTAGAATTCACAAGAATGTTCTTCGAAGGAAAATCTGGCGGCCGGGAGGGCGAGCAGCTCAAAGTCGAGATCGCAGTTTCTGACAAAGATGAGTTCGAGTTCCAAGGCATCGTCGATTACACAGAAAACCAGCTCGACCGACAAACCGCGACTCTTCGAATCCGCGCCAAGGTGGAAAACAAAAACGAGTTTCTCACCCCGGGATTGTTCGCCCGCGTCCGCGTTCCGATCGGCGAGCCAGCGGAGCGGCTGCTCGTAAAGGATGCCGCCCTTGGATTTGATCAAGACAAGCGCTTTGCCTGGGTGCTCAAAGAGGACAACACGGTAGAAAAACGCTACGTCCAGACCGGCACTCTCGATGGTGACCTACGCATCATCACCGGCGGCTTAGAAGAAGACGAGCTCATCGCTATTTCCGGAATCCAACTCCTTCGCCCGCAGTTCCCACTCTCCCCAACTACTACTCCTATGGTAGCTGAGAAAACGCCTAGAAAATAAGATTTTACAGAGAGCAAGGTGAGTCACCAAGCACCTAGATCTCCAGAAACCATCGTCTCTACTCGCGTCTATTAGCGTTCATCCGCGGCTGAAGCTTCATCCCCATTTCCCATGAAAAATTTCTCGTTCTTCTTCATTGATCGCCCACGTTTCGCAACGGTCATCTCGCTGTTGATCATCATCATCGGCTCGCTAGCGTATTTCACTCTGCCCATCGCACAGTTTCCAGAAGTCGCGCCTCCGACGGTGGTGGTGACTACTGCCTATCCAGGTGCCACTCCAGATACGATTGCAAAGACCCTGGCCGCGCCCATTGAGCAAGAGGTTAATGGAGTTGAAGACATGCTCTACATGAACTCCCAGAGCACGGCCGATGGTGCATACAGTCTCACCGTCACATTTAAGCTCGGCACCGATCTAGATAAAGCTCAGGTGCTCGTTCAAAATCGCGTAGCGCTCGCAGAACCACGCCTCCCGGAAGCCGTCCGCCGCATCGGAGTCACCGTCCAAAAGGCCTCGCCGGATCTCCTACTCGTGGTGCAGATGTTTTCCAAAGACGGCACTTTCGATCTAGGCTACGTCTCGAACTACGCTCTCCTTCAAGTCCGCGAAAGGCTGCGCCGTATCGATGGCATAGGCGAGGTGCGCCTCTTCGGTGGCCGTGAGTATTCCATGCGTGTGTGGATGAATCCAGAGCGTATGGAATTTTACAAACTCTCTGCCGGGGAAGTCATCGCTGCGCTGCGATCGCAGAACGTGCAAATCGCCGCCGGAACTATTGGCCAGCAGCCTCTCGATACGAGCGTTCCTTTCCAGATCAACGTCACCGCCCAAGGCCGCCTCACCGAGAAGAGTGAGTTCGAAAAGGTCGTCGTAAAAACCGGAGACGATGGGCGTATCGTCCGCCTCAAAGACGTGGCTCGCGTAGAGTTAGGCGCGCTTGATTACAACGTCAACGCATACCTCGGAGAAACGAAAACTCTGGCCATGCCGGTATTCCAGCGCCCCGGTTCCAACGCGCTCCAGACCTCCGCAGACATCCGCGCTGCAATGGAGGAGATGAAAGCAGATTTCCCCAAAGGTCTCGACTACGCGATTGTTTACGATCCCACGCAGTTCATCGATAAATCCGTGGAGGCCGTGCTCCACACCCTTCTCGAAGCGGTGCTGTTAGTGGTGCTCGTGATGATCATTTTCCTCCAATCATGGCGCGCTGCTCTCATCCCAGTCCTCGCGATTCCCGTTTCTCTCATCGGCACTTTCGCAGTGATGCAGGGCTTCGGCTTCTCCATCAATAACCTAACCCTCTTCGGCCTCGTCTTGGCCATCGGCATCGTGGTGGACGATGCGATTGTGGTGGTGGAAAACATCGAGCGGAATTTGGAAGATGGCCACCCACCGCGCGAGGCCGCCCGTCGCTCCATGGCAGAAGTCAGCGGCGCGATCTTTGCAACCTCGCTGGTGCTCCTCGCTGTATTTGTCCCCACTGCATTTCTCTCCGGGATCTCCGGTCAGTTTTACAAACAGTTCGCCCTGACCATCGCCGCATCGACGATGATTTCCGCCCTCGTTTCCCTCACCCTCAGCCCCGCACTCGGCGTGCTGCTACTGCGACCGAAGCATGGCAAGCAGGACCTCGTATCGCGCGGCCTTGAATTTCTCTTTGGCTGGTTTTTCAAACTCTTCAACCGTGGATTCGACCGGACTAACCGACTTTACACTGCATTTATCAAACGCTCGCTGCGTCTCGGCTTCGTGATGATCCTGCTCTATCTGGCGCTGCTCAGCATAGCGGGATTCGGTTTCAAATCTGTGCCCGGCGGGTTTATCCCTCCCCAGGATCAAGGCTACGCCATCGTCGCTGCTCAGTTGCCTACTGGAACTTCGCTTGATAAAACCGACGAGGTTCTCCAGCAACTCATCAAACTGGTGAGCGAGGTCGATGGCGTGGAAAACACCGTCGCTTTCGCGGGATTCAGCGGAGCCACTTTCTCCAATGCGACCAATGCCATCGTCATCTTCCCCGTCTTCAAAGACTTCGGCGATCGCCCTTCTGGCACCGAAATGTATGCCAAGCTTACAGAGGCAGTCCGTAAGGTGGATGCCTTCGGGATCGTGATCCCGCCCCCGACGGTGCGAGGTCTCGGCAACGGCGGCGGCTTTAAAATGGAAGTCCAAGACCGCGCCGGGCTGGGCTACGCGGCCTTGGAGCAGGCGACGTGGGGGCTCGCTTTTGCCGCAGGTGCGGAAAAAGAAGTCGGCCAGGCATTCACACCTTTCACTTCATCCGGGCCACAGTATTACGCGGATATCAACCGAGAAAAGGCGCTCATGTTGGGAGTGCCTTTGGAAAATTTATTCCAAACCCTTGAGATCTATCTCGGCTCGTCATTCGTGAACGAACTGAATCTCTACGGTCGCACCTACCGCGTCACCGCGCAGGCTGACTCCCCCTTCCGCGACAATGTGGAAGACATCGCAAAACTGAAAACTCGCAACTCCGCAGGGGAGATGGTGCCGCTTGGTTCCGTGATGGAGATCAAGCAATCGACTGGTCCGGACCGAGTCGTACGCCATAATCTCTACCCCTCCGCAGAACTAATCGGAGCCGCAGCTCCCGGCGTATCTACAGGACAATCCATCGCGAAGATGGAAGAACTCGCGGGTAAAGTTCTGCCACCGGGAATCAGTTTTGAATGGATCGATCTCGCCTACCAAGAAGCAAACACACCGAGCTCCGCAGTTGCCATTTTCCTCATCGCCATCCTATTTGTTTTCCTCCTCCTTGCTGCGCAATACGAGAGCTGGGGCCTCCCACTCGCCGTCGTTCTCACGGTCCCACTCTGCTTGGCCGGGGCGATCTGGGGAATTTTCTTACGAGGTATGGATAACAACATCCTAACTCAAATCGGACTGGTGGTGCTGGTCGCGCTGGCTTCGAAAAACGCCATCCTTATTGTGGAGTTCGCGAGACAACTTGAAGAGGATGGCATGGACAGATTCGAGGCTGCAGCTGAGGCAGCGCGCCTTCGCCTGCGTCCTATTGTAATGACATCGTTGGCTTTCATCCTTGGTGTTATCCCACTGGTCATCGCCTCTGGTCCAGGCGCAGAAATGCGCCAAGCCCTTGGCACGGTTGTGTTCTTCGGAATGATTGCCGTGACCTTATTTGGCATTTTATTTGCCCCTTTCTTCTACGTTTTAGTTCGCAGGGGTGCGGGGAAGTCGGAGGATAGGAATACTATTACATGATCGTCACTGGCGTCCCCACGTTAACTTTGTGAAAGAGCGTTGGCACAAATTTCTCCGGCATGCGGATACAGCCATGCGATGCAGGATCACCTGGACTTGGAATATTGCCCACGTGCATCCCGAACCCGTAGTTCGTGAGGCGCATCCAATACGGCATGGGTTGCTGGCACGTAGCGCTCTCTTGGCAACAGCTTATCGCCCGGCGAGGCATCATCATCCGTCACCTCTCCTTCTTCATTCTCAATCCAGCCATACCGATTCGAATACTTGTCTACGATTTTCTCGGTGATTTTATAAGAGCTAGGGCTGGTCGAGCGTAAGCGGAGGAAACGCGACCCCCTTGACTAGCCTCAGGCTGCTGCGGATTTGGCGCGGCGGATGGCGGCGATTTTTGCTGGGGTAAGGCTGGCGATGGTTTCCGAATCTGTTAGTCCGGGGAGGCGGGTGAGAAGTTCACGTAGGCAGGCCTTCGACCAGAACTCCGTGTCTTCGGCAGTTTTCTACCAACGTGTAGATAATTGCTGCGTTGTGACTCGCCTCTTTTGAGCCGAAGAACAACCAATTCTTTGCGCCGAGTTTGACGGGGCGAACGGCGTTCTCCACTCTCGTTCCACGATGGGGATTGTTATCGATCTCGAATCTCCTGTCTTCGAGGTATCTAGTCAAGGCCTCCCAATGGCCGAGGCCGTAGCTCAGGGCTTTTCCCATGAGACTTTGCGGTCGATGCTTACCTGTGGCGGCTTCCATGGCTGCACGGATCGCTTTGACGAGTGGGGTGCTGTATTTAACACGGGTGCTTTGGCGTTGCGATGGACTAGCTCCGCTCGTAAGCAGGTCTTTTTCTATTCCGTAGAGCTTGCCGATGAGGCTCACCTGCGAATTGGCTTTGGCGTAGGTTTTGTAAACCGTGTAGCCGTCGCACTGGATGTGTCCGGAAAATTTTCCGCCTATGGTTTCGATAAGCTGATCGCAGCCGCCCCCGATTCCCCAGTGGTAAAAGAGGCTACCTTGTGGGTCGTTGGCAATCCACATGTATCCGCGGGATGATTTTCCGCTGCCCGGCACGAGGTAGCCGCACGGGTGTTTGATGTTCGCCGCCACTCACACCCCTTTGGGGCACGTCGCGTTCGCTCCTGTCTATGTCGCTCCGCTCGATTCGCTTGTTTCGACGGGGAGGTTTTCTAGGCCGGTAATGCGAGAACGGTGGGCGGCGCGTTTCTTTGGAGCCAGTGTTTCAACTGCGTTTAATGCGGCCTCCTCCGGTACGACCGCGTCGGGAGAGGCTTCCGGCTTTTCCGGCATGTCCTTGAAAAGCAGTTCGAGTTGGGCAGGATCGATCTTCTCGCTTTTGCTGCCAAAGAGGCGGCGTATTAGATGGTCCAGCTTAGCTTCGAGAAGGCGGTCGGCCTCCTTGAATGCCTCGATCTCAAGGGCCTGACAGGCGATGATCTGTTCCGGAGTTTCGAAGCGATGACTGAAGCAGAGAACGCGCCAACTACTAAGTTCTTAATAGTTTGATAGAGGGATTTTCAATCCCTTTCATACCACGGCATTATCTCCGCGCCGCGCATGTCGATGCCGTCGAGAAGAAGTGTGAAGGCCAGAAGTGCGCCGTTCTCCAGACCGCGTTCCACCAGCACCGAGGCGATGGCAGCAAGGCCATTGAAGGACTTGCGCAACTACGCCGGTTACCGGTTATGGGGTTCGAAGGCGTGGTAGACGCGCACGTCGGAAGGGAAGCCGGTCATTGGGAGGAGTCCTTTCCTGTGCAAAGGGTTTCGATGAGGCTGACTGCGAGAGGCACCTGGCTTGAGTCGGTGATTATAAATCGCAGGCAGCAGCCAAACTCGACGCGCAATTGCCATTCGGAAGGACGGCAGTTCTCGACTTCAACGAAAGTCGCGTCGGAGACGCGCCATAGCTCGGGGATGGATATTGTGGACATTCCGCCAGACTACCGCTGGCACAGGTGCCGCTGCGAGATCACAAAGGGGGTCGTATATCCTCCGCTTACGTTTGAGCGACATTTAGTTTGGTTTTCTTACTTGCAATAGGGTCTTCAACCCTCCAAGTTAAATTGATCGCTACCTTGATAGGTAGTTATAAACCCACTTAGTCGAAAACCCACCCCCTACCCAGCTGGAAACGCACGTCAGATGAGTTCTCTCTCATCTCCGATCTCCGTTCTACCAAGCGCCCGTGAACTCTAATATGAAGCACTTCTTACTCATAACTTTCTTCCTTATCTGCCAAAACCACCTTCACGCATCGGACCTCAACACACTAGAAAGCAGAATAAAGGCAGACCTCATTGCCAAAACAGATATCAGCGAAGCAAGCATCTTTGCGTCCTCCCAGTTAGCCACTGGTGCATGGACTAATGTAGACTATGGCGATCGTGACCGTTCTCGCTGGCTACCGATCATTCACCTCAGACAACTTAGAGCGATAGCTGCAGCTTATCGAACCACCGGACATCCGCTATACAACAAACAATCGACAGTAACAAAGATCGAAATAGGTCTACAGTATTGGTATAACAGAAATTCTGCCTCAAACAACTGGTGGCATCAAGAAATCAATGCGCCGCAGCAACTTGGAGCAATCTTGTTGATTATGCGCGGGAACATTAGCGCAAATTTAGTAGATCAAGGACAAGACGACTTAAGGGCAGCAAAAAATTCTAGTTCAGATACCTATTGGTCAGCACAGAACACAATTTATACATCTTTCAGTCGTATCTATCTTGCAATACTGGAGGATGACTCAGTAGAGCTTGTCGAACAACTGAATCGTGTAAAAGCCGAAGCGGCAATTAAGACCGGCCTCGGTAGGACGACAACCAACCAGAGTTCTAAGGAAGGAATCCGCGCCGATTACTCATTCTATCAACACGGGCCCGCTCTCTACAATGGATTTTACGGTGCGCACTTTGTGTATGATATGGGATTCTGGATTGCCATGACAGATGGCCTCTCTTTTCAATTCAATACCACCCAAAAGAACACCATTATTGACTATGTTCTTGAAGGTCACGGCTGGATGAACCGCTTCGGCACCTTTGATCCCAATGTCACGAATCGGAAAATTTCTCACGATAACTATGACTACGTTACCCTTCGTTATCATGATCCTGTTTTAGATGGTCTTAAATATCTACGGAATCTAAATTTTGCAAGATCTGCCGAAGTCGAGGCATTCTATCAACATATGGCATTTGACGGCCCGTCAATCGCCCATGGGAATCGATCCTTCTGGAAAACAGATTTCATGGTCCAAGCTGGTAGCGGATATCAAGTTTCTACCAAATTATGGAGCTATCATAATGAAGGAACTGAATTTATAAACGGCGATGGCATCCAAGGCCAATTCCTCTCTGTCGGCGGCACATTCCTGATGCTAGAAGGCGATGAATATAAAGACATTTTTCCCATTTGGGACTGGGGTCGTGTGCCAGGCACTACGACTTTACATCGAGATCCTGCAAATCCACCCAGCGGACAACTAGGCACACAAAAGTTCGCAGGTGGTGTAAGCAATCAGGCTGAAGGTGCTATGGCTTATAGTCACAATTACGATAGTGTCACAGGAAACAAAAGTTGGTTCTACTTTGACGATTGCTACGTAATGCTCGGATCTGGTATCTCAGCTTCGACCAATGAACTTGAAGTAAACACCACTGTAAACCAGATCTTCTTAAGCGGCCCGGTAAGAAGGAAAACTGCAAACCAAGAGACGAATCTTCCCATGGGTGAAACTACAAATGAGAACACAGAGTGGGTATTCCACGATGATGTAGGATACATCTTTCCCCAAGGAGGCTCAGTTACAACTGCAGCAAAAACTCAAAGCGGTAGCTGGTTCGAAATCAATGATAGTCTCCCTAGCACCCCCCGTTCTGCAGATGTATTTTCCCTCTGGTTCAATCATGGCACTGCCCCCATTGACCAGAGCTACGCTTGTATTGTAGTTCCGGGTAAAAATCAGAATGAGTTTGTAAATTTTGAAGCAGCTAACCCAATTCAGATCTTGGAGAACACTGAAGATAGACAAGCAGTCCATCATACTGGTCGAAACTTGACCCAAATCTCATTCTTCTCGCCGGGATCTATTAGTTTGCCTTCTGGGACTTCGGTCTCTGTTTCACAGTCATGCCTGCTCATGTTCGACGAGTCCACGTCGCCCCCGCAAATAACTGTAGCGGATCCCACGCAAGAGTTGGCGGGTGTCTTTGTCACCATCGACGAGCCTACAGTAGACGCGGTAACAGTAAGCTACGCCTTCCCCAGTAAAGATAATGCCGGAAGAAGCACCGATACTCCAAGTGTAATTATAGATAACGGACCCATCTTAGGTGGCATAGTCTCCGATTTCTCACAGCAAACTTCTACGGGTCTCGCAAGCTATATTATAGACGGTAGCACTACGGATGATAATACGCGCTGGGCCACAAACTCTGGCTATCCGCAATATGTCGAAATTGATCTTGGGATGAATCAATTAATCAGAGGTTTTGAAGTCTTCACTTATGCAAATCGAGCTTACCAGTATAAGATAGAAACCAAACAAGCAAATGGCATTTATAATCTAGCGATCGATAGGCGAGACAATTTCGAGGATGGCCCTATCCTTGATCTACTCCCAATAAATGTGACTGCTCGTTTCGTAAAAATAACTATCACGGGAGCAAGCAACTATACCGGATCTTGGATTAGCCTGAACGAACTTCGAATATTTGAGGCAGAAGCTCAGCCCGATGACTACTCGGAATGGCTTATCACTGTCGATTGGGGAGCCACACCGTCATCTCTACGAGAGCCTACTGCTGATCCGGATGCCGATGGCAGAAATAACAAGCTCGAGTGGGCCCTTGGTAGTGACCCCACCAATGATACAGGTCAAGATGGTCTTCACTTTGAGACTACGCTCTCATCGAATGACTCTGTCATATATAAAGTCAGCTATCAGAAAGCCGTGGCAGGCCTCATCTATACGATTGTCCACTCAAGTGACTTAGAAAATTGGAGCGACCAATACGTAAGTGCCGAAGGCTTTGATTCTTCAACTGGCCTCCATCACCGAACTTGGAGTCATTTACAGCCGAAAGGTTTCGTCCGCCTAAAAGTCGAATAGCAGACCACTCCTACCTAGTTGGCAGACTGGTGTCGATGTCGTCGCTCCAATCAAAAGGAAACGCTGCATCAGTAAAATACCGATGCGGCGTCAGTGCCTTATCTAAATGTTAAGTAATGAGCTTACTTCCGCTTTGCAGCCTTTTTTGCAGCCTTCTTAGAAAGCTTCTTAGAAATCTTCTTTTTAGCTACCGCTTTCCCGGTGCCATCGGCTACAGCAGCCTGCGCTGCCGCTAAGCGTGCAACCGGGACTCGGTATGGTGAGCAGGAAACATAAGCAAGGCCGAGCTTGTGGCAGAATGTTACCGAATCAGGGTCTCCACCGTGCTCTCCGCAGATACCCAGTTTGATATCTGGATTGGTAGCGCGGCCTTTCTCAACGGCAATTTCCATGAGCTGCCCCACACCTGTCGTGTCTAAAGAGGCAAATGGGTTCTTTGGATAAATATCGTTTTCCTGATAACTATTCAAGAATGAGCCCATGTCATCGCGGCTCACGCCGAGGGCCGTTTGTGTCAAATCGTTCGTGCCGAAAGAGAAGAACTGAGCGTGCTTGGCAATCTCATCTGCTGTCAAAGCACCCCGGGGGACTTCGATCATAGTTCCTACAAGATAGTCAAATTTGACATCTTTCTTCTCTTTCACTTCCGCAGCTACGCGGTGAATAATCTCTACCTGAAGCTCCAGCTCACGTGCATAACCTACTAGAGGCACCATGACTTCCGGTTTCACCTTGATGCCCTTCTTCACACATTGTGCTGCTGCTTCAAAAATTGCGCGTGCTTGCATCTCAGCAATTTCCGGATAAGAAATCGCCAAACGGCAACCGCGGTGGCCAAGCATTGGATTCGCCTCGTGAAGCTCAGTCACGCGCTGATGAAGATCTTCAAAGGAGACACCCATTTTCTCTGCGAGATCCTTTTGTTGATCATCAGAATGCGGCAAGAACTCGTGCAATGGCGGATCCAACAGACGGATCGTAGCAGGCTTTCCTTCTAATGCTTTAAAGATGCCGAAGAAATCCTTGCGCTGATGAGGAAGAAGCTTTTTCAAGGCCGCTTTCCGTGATTTTTTATCACTTGCGAGGATCATCTCGCGCATCGCATCAATGCGCTCACCTTCGAAGAACATGTGCTCAGTCCGGGTCAATCCGATACCCTCTGCGCCGAAAGCGATAGCCGTTTTTACTTGATCTGGAGAATCCGCGTTTGTCCGCACGCCCATACGGGTCGCTTTGCCACACCAGTTCATAAGTTGAACGAAGTTCTGGAACTTCTCAGTCTTCTGGGATGCTTTTTTCCCATTTACAAGGCCCGTGATGATCTCAGATTCTTCTGTAGCAAGCTCGCCATCATAAACGGTGCCTGCTGTGCCATCGATAGAAAGATAATCTCCCTCTTTGAAAGTCTTCCCACCAGCCTTGATCGTGCGCTTGTTGTAATCAACTTCCACACCCGAGGCACCACAAACGCAGACTTTACCCATCTGACGCGCGACAAGCGCCGCATGTGATGAAACTCCACCCTTCGCTGTAAGAATACCTTCTGCAGCAATCATTCCGCGGAGATCTTCTGGAGATGTTTCAACGCGGACTAGCAATACTTTCTCACCCTTGTTCGCGGCCGCCTCAGCACGATCCGCGTTTAGGTAAATCTTTCCTGAAGCCGCACCCGGTCCCGCAGGAAGTCCTTGTGCGATTACGGTTTGCTTCTTCGTAGCAGCAATATCGAAGACTGGTGCAAGCAAAGCATCTAGCTGATCCGCTGGGTTCCTAACGATCGCCGTTTGCCAATCGATGAGTTTCTCTTTCACCATATCTGCCGCAATCTTAAGTGCGGCCGCAGCAGTTCTCTTACCGTTGCGCGTTTGCAACATAAAGAGCTTACCGTCTTGAATCGTAAACTCTACGTCTTGCACATCTTTAAAGTGCTTCTCAAGAATTTTACGGACTTTCCCAAGCTCTTTGAAAGCCACTGGGAGCGCCTCGGCCATTTCCTCCACAGGGAATGGAGTCCGGACGCCGGCAACCACGTCTTCGCCCTGCGCATTAATAAGAAATTCACCCCAAAGCTCATTTTCTCCGTCTGCTGGGTTTCTTGTAAATGCTACACCTGAACCTGAGTTGTCTCCGGTGTTACCAAATACCATCGCCTGCACGTTCACTGCCGTGCCCCATGCCGCTGGAATACCATATTTGCGGCGATATACGATTGCGCGATCGTTCATCCAGGATCCGAAGACGGCACCTGCAGCACCATCTAGTTGCTCCCAAGGATCTTCAGGAAAACCATGACCTGTGCGGTCTAAAACGAGCTTTTTAAAGCGCGCCACCATTTCCTTATTATCCTTCTGCAGTAAGCTCTGAGTCGATGATGTCCTCACCATAGATCTCGTGTTTGTATTCCTCGATGACTGTCTCGAATGGCTCGTGATCTTCCGTAGGAAGCTTCTGCACACCGAGGACAACATCACCATACATCTGAATGAAGCGACGGTAACAATCCCAAGCAAAACGCTCGTTGTCAGTCGCTTTCGCGAGAGCCGCAACGGTAGCATCGTTCAAGCCAAGGTTGAGAACAGTATCCATCATACCCGGCATCGAATCGCGGGCACCGGAGCGCACTGCAAGAAGTAATGGGAAGCCTTGAGCATCCCCAAACTTATAGCCCATGATCTTCTCCATATTTGCCACACCTTCCTTCATCTGCGTGCGCAATACCTTAGGATAAGTATTCTTATGGTCGTAGTAGTATGTACAAACTTCAGTAGTGATAGTAAACCCAGCTGGAACTGGTAGACCAATGCGTGTCATCTCGGCTAGATTCGCACCTTTACCACCGAGTAACTCTTTCATTTTCCCATTACCATCAGCTTTGCCATCGCCCCATGTGTAAACATACTTCGTTGCATTCGCAGCTGATTTCTTTGCAGCAGTTTTTTTGCTCGCTGATTTCTTGAGAGCGGTCTTCTTCTTAGTTGCCATCGTGTTTGATTTTGTCGGGTTGCTTACCTCTACAAGGTCGTTCTTATTTCGGGAACTTTTCCCATTTCCTTTGTAGCGGGCGCGGCAGGCTATCAGGGGAAGCGTGTGTGTCAACCGACCAGTAAGCTTTTCAAACGAATTGATGACCTTGGTTGTGGGGCGCCATCCTTTCGCAATCTTCCCCACTACTTCAGTTGCAAATAATGTTTTCCAAGGCGCTACTTAGGGGCTACTAGTTCTTATGAATCCAGCATTAGGCGTCATCGGTGGCTCCGGTCTTTACGAAATTGAGGAACTTGAGATCGTCAATACCCACACCATTCCCACTCCCTTTGGGGACACTTCTGACGCCATCATCGAGGGCAAACTCGCCGGGACACCCATTTTTTTTCTGCCAAGACACGGAAAAGGTCATCGCTTCCTCGCCCATGAAATTAATCATCGCGCAAACATTTGGGCCCTCCGTTCGCTTGGTGTCCGCTTCGTCCTATCTGTGACAGCAGTCGGATCACTCCGTCAAGAGATGGCTCCTAGAAACGTAGTAGTTCCTGATCAGCTTGTCGATCGCACCGGGAGGGCTTATGAACAAACCTTTTTCGGAAATGGAATAGCAGCGCACATATCATTTGCAGAGCCTTACAGTGCTGCGATGCGAGATTTAGTCATCAAAGCATCAGCAAAACATACAAATGATCTACACACAGCTGGAACTTATGTATGCATGAACGGACCCGCCTTTTCCACTCGTGCGGAATCAAACATGCATCGACAACTAGGATTTGATCTGATCGGAATGACAAACGCCCATGAGGCACGTCTCTGCCGTGAAGCCGAAATCGCTCTAGCCACTCTTTGCTTGGTCACGGATTATGATTGCTGGAAAACTGACGAAGCAGCTGTAGATGTGTCCTCAGTGATCGCAAACCTGCATGCCAATTCTGCCTTGGCTAAAGACATCATCCGTGACTTAGCGCCAACGATTCCAACCAATGCGGATTGGCCGGAGCACTCCGCACTCCAACAAGCTATACTAACCCCACGGGAACTCTGGCCCGCAGAAACAACTAGGCACCTCGCCCCTTTACTAAAACCAACACAAAATCCATCTTGATCTTATGAAAACATTTATCCTCTCCGCGCTCCTCGCTTTCACTACTCTAGCTGCAGCGGCATTCGATCACTCACATGCCAAATTCACCAAGGTTCTGAACAAATATGTCAAAGGTAATAACGTCGAATACGCTGCACTCGCAAAGTCACCTGAGCACTTAGGATCCTACCTTGTAGACCTTTCAAAAATAAATAAATCGGAGTATTCAGGGTGGAATGAAAACGAACAAAAAGCATATCTCATCAACCTTTACAACGCCGCGACATTGAAACTCATTGTCGATAACTACCCATTGAAAAGCATTAAAGATATCCCCTCCCCGTGGAAACAAGAAACGATCAAAGCGCTAGGGCAAACTTTTAGCCTAGACGAAATCGAGCATGATATACTACGGAAGGACTTTGATGACGCCCGAATTCACTTTGGCGTAAACTGCGCTTCCATAGGCTGCCCACCTCTTCTTGACGAAGCATTCACTGCCAAAAAACTCGACAGTCAACTCGACAAACAAGCCCGCGCCTTTCTAGCTGATTCCTCAAAAAACAAATTTGATATCGCAAACGGCACTTTGTATCTCTCACCGATTTTTGACTGGTTCAAAGAGGATTTCACAAAGAAAGCCGGTGACGTAGAAAGTTACATTACGCCGTATCTTTCACCTGAACTTCAAAAACAGATGAAGGGGAAATCTTTTCGCATCAAGAATTCTGCTTACGATTGGTCCCTTAACGAAGCGTAATGAAACGCTCGCGGAATACCGTAATTGTAATGACGCGGTTGCCGCGTGTCGGCAAAAATAAAACCCGCCTCATTCCTGCGCTTGGTGCCGAAGGTGCTACTCAAATGCACGATCGGCTCGCACGTCATGCGATTGGAGCTGCCGCTGCATTTGCTCGTGAAAACTCTGCGCATCTTACAGTATATCTAGAAGGCGGCACGCCCATCGAAGGCCAAGATTGGCTTGGCCCATGCGATTGCAGAGAGCAATCCAAAGGCGATCTCGGCCAGCGGATGCAACATGCTTGCGACTCTGCATTTTCTGAGGGTGCCACGAAAATTGTTGTGATCGGAACCGACTGCCCTTCAATCACTGCAGCTACCCTGCAACAGGCATTTTTGTCATTGGACGATAAGGATTTGGTCTACGGGCCTGCAAAGGATGGTGGTTACTACCTAGTCGGAATGAAAACCCGCCCTACACACATCTTTCGGAACATAGAATGGGGCATCAGTACAGTCCTTGAGCAATCACTCAAAGCTGCAAATAAAGAGAATCTGTCTGTCACACAATTACCACCTTTGCACGACGTAGATCTCCCAGAGGATCTAGATGCAGGCATCGCGGCTATTGCACTTTCTGAAAGCTTAAGCATAATCATACCAACGCACAATGAAGCGCAGAACATCGCTAATCTGATAGCCAAACTCAGAAGTGAGAATCCCTCTGAAATCATCATAGCAGATGGAGGTAGCACCGATAAAACAGCACAAATTGCGGCGCGTGCAGGGGCTAATGTGATCGAAACTAGAGGCAGTCGTTCTCACCAGATGAACGAGGCCGCTAAGACGGCCACGGGAGCATATCTCTTGTTTCTCCATGCGGATACAACTCCCCCTGACAACTTCCCGCGCATCATTTCCGAAGCTCTTTCGCGTGCTAACGTTGCTGCGGGAGCCTTTGCTTTTAAACTTGATCACCTGCTGCCGGCTGCTCCTCTCATCGAAGCCCTCGTCGCACTTCGTTGCAAACTCTTCAGAAAACCTTATGGCGATCAAGGACTCTTTCTCCGTAAAACTCTGTTCGAGAAAGTAAATGGCTTCCCAAACCAGCGATGCCTGGAAGACTTGGCCATTACAAAACGCCTACAACGGTTTGGCACTATCGTGACCGTTCCTGCACCTGCTGTCACATCCTCGAGGCGCTGGCGAAAAGGAGGCGTCGTCCGCACTTTTATTAGGCATCAGTTCATGCTAGGAGCCTATACCCTGCGAGTTCCAGCAAGCTGGATTGCAAAGCTACGCTAACAGCTTATCTCAATTAATCAGCCTGCAAATCTTAATTAGCAGTCCTTGGCCCCGCTTTTAATATATCAAAGGGCACAAACCCAATCTCTCGGATCGCTATATCGCTTTCAAAACTGTAATCACCTTTTTTAGGATCTACAAAGTTAGGATCTGCAATAATTGAATTCATATCATTACCCGTTTCTAACCTCCATTCTTTCAACGTCCGCTCGCCGAACATTGGCTCCACCGCATCCTCCTTCCAATACAAGTTGCGATCCATAGTAACCTTGCCATCTTTCCAACCAGATTTCCCAAGAAGATCACCCTCGTTCCATAGAATGATATTACGGTCAAAGGTGAAGGAGTTATGATCTTCTGCCCGGGTAAACTGAATCTGATGCTCTGTTCCGTAAGCAAAAATATTGTTCCTTATGATATTGTCTTTACCAAAGTGCTGATGAAAGCCGCCAGACTTCGTATGATGCACTAAATTGTTCTCCATAATAATTTCTGAGCTACCTTCGTCTGTATACAATCCCCAACCGCCATATGTCTTTGAAGTAATATGATGAATGTAATTCCCCTTAACGATAGTGCCTTCAGATTTACCCAAAGTGTAGATACCGCCCATATCACTTAACTGTCCATCGCCAATATGGTGCACGTGGTTTGCTTCAATAAGGTTCCGCTTTGCTGCACTATCGCCATAACCCCAATGCCAACCTACGGAAATCCCAGTATAAGGAAGATAGGAGACCTCATTGTGCGAAATGAAATTTTCACCGCTTTGTGCAATGAAAATTCCCACCGCACATGGGAAAACATGGCCTCCATCCGTAATTGTATTGTCGAGAAACCTATGCTTTCCACAGCGATCAGTCTCCTTAGGCAATCGTTTCTCTCCAGCTCTCAAACCGCCTGCTCCTAGATCGGAAAGTCGTGAGTTCTTAACCGAACAGCTTACCGTTCCTTTACGAAACCAGATCCCATAGTTCGCCGTGCGCGTGACTTCGCAAGTATCGAAGACAACATCTTTCGCATATCTCACTTCCACCACAGCTCCGATGGATGCGGCAGCCTGTTCTGGATCAAATCCCCCTTCGGGAGCAACCCAAGAGGTTTCTGAAAAGTTCAATCCTTCAAATCTCATATGTTCTGCCAGCTCCTTAGCATTTTTACCATCGATACTCAAAAGTTTCTCCAAACGCGGTGCCACGGATACAGTCGTCTCTATCGTTTCTCCGTCTCTAGGTATATAATATAATGTATTGCCATCTTTAAACCATTCGCCGGCAGCGTCCATCAAACTCTTTGCATTCTCTAATACGATTCCAGACTCTGTATCCCACTTATTCCATGGTTTCATAGGACTACCAACGGTTGTCAATGTGCCACTGGCCGGATCGTAAGACTCGATAGCCCGCCGTGTGCTATCCCATTTGTGATATATCAATCCCTGAACTTTGCCCCTTTCTCCAAAGGCATCAAGTGTTGGCAAGCGATCGCTCGCCAACTGTATCACATGTTCTGCTCGGCTCCGATTTTCCCGCGTTTCCTTCACCGCTATGATATCGAGAGCACCTTGGTTGGGGAATCGAGCTCTTGTTGCTCGCTTCTGATTCACCCAAAGCTGCTCAAAGTGCAAATCATCTGGAACTTCCGTTTGCCATATACCTTCGGCTCCCTCACGAAAGGGTGGAAGGACTTTCCCGCCAGACAAAATCACTTCTCCGTCTCCCCGCCAAACAACCGGAGCGTTCTCCTTCCCACTATGGCTTTCTCCAAGCTTCAAGGTTTCCTCTAATTCATACCTACCCGCAGATATTACCACTTCTACTACGCGTTCTGGCGATTCAGCGCGAGCTTCGGCAACTTCCGCAGCTGCTTGCTCCAAGCTCTTTACCTCTCGCTCCGGCCCTACAAAAATTTGAAGCGCATCAGCGGCACAGAATTCAACAAAGCAGAAAATAACACACAAAATCAATCTCATCGCCCTGCTAAACGTAAGTGGAACGAGATAGCTTACAAGGATAGCAAATGATTCAGTTTACAAAGAAGCAATCTCCTCATTCAGGAAGTTCTACTCTTTCACCAAGATGGCGCGGCTTCGTATCCAGAAAATGGACATCCAGCCACATCTTCACCCGTGCTCCTATCTCCCGAAGCTTCGTTTTCGCCCCGGATCGAAGCTCTAAATCCTCAGCGTTAAATCCATAAGCATCCAGCCCATGAGCTTTAGCTAAGTAGATCGCCCGCTCGTTTTGAAAGCGCTGGCTAATCACCATGATGCGATCCACCCCGAAAACCTTTTTAGCTCGGACTACTGAATCCAAGGTCCGTAAACCTGCGTAATCACAGACGATACGCTCCTTCGGCACCCCTTCCGCCACTAGTGCAGCCTTCATCATCTCCGGCTCGTTATAATAGCGGCTCCGGTTGTCCCCAGAAACAATAAGCGTCTCCACTTTGCCCGCATTCCAGACCTTCACAGCCGCATCAATACGATAGCGGAAATATCGGTTTTCCCGCCCCTGATAGCTATCCGAAGTGCCAAAGACCAATCCCACCTTCGTTGCGGGTAGCTCCTCCACATCGTCATAAAGCTTACCTTTCGAAGCCCAAATCGGGGTCGCATTCATATACAATACCGACGCCAAAACACCCAACGCTCCCAAAAGTCCGAGTAACACGAGCCTCTTGATCCAAGTAAATATTCCAGACGTTTTCCGCTGCTTCACGATCTAGGTTCCTCAGTCACCTCGGCCAGTTTCGGCGGCCATTGTAAAAATGCTTTCACCGCATCAGTAAACGGTGTCCCGCACGGCTCTTCCGGCGCTATAACTCTCAGGCGAGATGAGGTTTCCTTAAATTTCGCCTTCGAGAAACGCCCCAGCAGCTCACCATCGATCTCCACCGGAATATCTCGATCAGAAATTACTTCGATTTCCCCAGATTGGAAATACGAAGTAGATCCAGCCAGATCGATCCCACCCTGCACAATCCCATGCAGCGAGTCCAAAACCAACCGGTAACCAGCCTCCTTAAAAACAATTACATCTAACTTCGAATCTAAATTGCTAGCCTTCCTAAAGAGCTTGAACTGCCCACCGTATAGCGATCCATTTCCGCATAAAACCGCAACGCCGGTTTCTCGCCTGCCCTCCGCCGTCGTCACCGTCATCTTTGGTGGTTTCTCTCCTAGAACCTTCACCGCGGCCAATAAATATGCCAACGGCCCTAGCATTTTCTTTGACTCCCATTTTGTCTCCTCGATCACCATTGCATCAAAGCCTACCCCCGCCATCTGCATAAATGGCGCTCCGTTCACCGAAAAAAGATCCACCTCTTTTATTTTCCCCTGCTCTATCACCTCGAGCGCTTTGGAGAGACTATTTGCCGGTATACCGAGCTCCCGCGCAAAAACGTTCATCGTTCCCGCCGGTATAATGCCCAATGCCGTTTGACTCCCCTCAAGCCCCGCAACAACCGCATTCAGTGTCCCATCACCCCCGGCAGCAATCACAACCGGCTCCCCCGCATCTGCGAATTTCTTAGAAAGCAAAACCGCTTCCTCTCCAGAATTCGTCGCATACAAGGAAAAACGATTCGCGTGCTCCATCAAAAACTGACGTGTCCGCCCACCTTTTTGACTACGCGCATTCGGATTGAAAATCAGAGGATATCTCCTCATAAGTGCCATGCCATAGTTTCTACCCTACTCCATGGAATCGGCAACTTGATTCACAAAAAGTCACTCCCTAACCTGCTTTCCCAACGCCTCAAGCACCTTCGCAACGGGTAAACCCATCACATTATCATACGCGCCCGCGATTCTTTCTACAATCTCCCCACCAGAATCCTGAATTCCATATGAGCCCGCTTTATCATACGGCTGCTCTCGCTCTATATAATCTGCAATCTCTTTGTCGCTCAAAACCCTAAACTGCACATCGGTAATCTCATGAAATAGCTCGATCCTTCGGTCCGGCCCCGCGATACACACCCCGGTGCAGACTTGATGCACCTTCCCTGAAAGGAATCTCAACGTCCTCGTAGCTTCCGCGAAATCCTTAGGCTTCTTGAATACCTGATCTCTGAAAAACACCAACGTATCCGCCCCAATCACCCGAGCCTCCGGAAATTTTTTTGCAACAGCTGTTGCCTTGAGCCGCCCATTCTCCTCGCACAAACCAGCCATCCCCAACGCCAAATCGTAAATCTCTTCAGCTGGCGAAGCCATAACCTCAAAAGCCAAACCAGCCTCCTCCAGCAGCTGTTTCCTACGTGGCGAGCTTGAAGCTAAAATGACACGCATCTACTTCACAAATTCAAACATTCTCACTGCCGTTATCCTCCAAATGCATGCGCCGGAAGGCCCTTTACACCCAATCCACTAATGCGGAATAACCTGCCAGCGTGCTCCTCTACTTCCGATTTATGCACACCCGTCGTCACATATAAATCAGACAAAGTAGGCCCACCGAAAGCGCAAGCAGTTGTTTCCAAACATGGTAAATCTACCTTCCGCAGCTCTTCTCCTGTTCGTGGATCAAAGCAAATCACACAAGCCCCATGACAAAATGCAATCCATAGATTTCCTTCCGCGTCTATCGCCATTCCATCGGGACTTGCCGCGTGCTGAGCAGTTGAAATGACTACCTTCGCCTGCGATAATTCCCCATCTTGGTAGGTAAATGCCTTCACCTCTTTGCTAGGCGTATCAATATAATAGCAAGTCGCCCCATCCGCAGACCATACAATCCCATTCGAGTTTGTAACAGGGCCGTAAGCCTCACTCACTTGCATCTCTTTGCTCAGCCGATACAATTTCGCATCACCCTCCTTTTTCACCAAACTTATCGTCCCAGCAAAAAAATGCCCATCAGGTGAACACTTCCCATCGTTAAATCGATTGTCCGCCTTCCCCGGTTCTGGATCCACAATTGGCTCCGTATTCCCATTTGCCGGATCAAAGAATAGGAACCCGCTATCTCCCGCAATCAGGAATCCCCCCTGCTCACGGGGCACCACAGTCCCCACTCGCTGCCCCACATTCCAGCATTTTTCCTCACCTGTCTCAGGCGAAAAACAATTCACGGTATGGCCCTCAATATCTACGTAATAGAGCCAACCCTTCCACCAAATCGGGCCCTCTCCCCAAGTGCTTTTCGCCTTCCCTACAACCTCAATGCTTATCATCGCCAAAAGCTAAATCCTGACACTTCAGATGGCCAAACAAAAATGGATAGAAACGCCAAACCCTAGATAAATTCATTCACTAAATTCTCAAGCATCTCCTGCCTTCCCGAAGTCAAAGTAGGTTCGCCATTCTTCAGCGCATACTCACTCACCTCCTCTAAGCTGACAACACGCGAAGCAATCTTTTTGCCAATTCCTGTATTCCAGCTGCTATAGCGCTCGTCGACAAATGCCTGCAAGCGCCCGTCCTCGCGGATGGCAGCTGCTATTTTCAGACCCCGAGCAAATGCATCCATCCCGCCAATGTGCGCATGGAAAAGATCCGATGGATCATGCGATTCACGTCTACGTTTTGCATCAAAGTTCAGCCCTCCTGTCGTCAAACCACCCATCTCCAGCACTTTCAGCATAATTTCTGTGCATAGATATATATCAGTCGGAAATTGATCCGTATCCCACCCAATCAACTCATCTCCTTGATTTGCATCAATCGAGCCCAAAGCCCCCGCATCAATCGCTACCGTCATCTCATGCAACATCGTATGCCCCGCCAATGTCGCGTGATTCGTCTCCAAATTCAGTTTAAAATGATCCATCAAATCATACTGCCGCAGGAAATTTAAACATGCTGCCGAGTCAGAATCATACTGATGTGTACTCGGCTCACGTGGCTTAGGCTCAATATAAAATTGACCAGTAAAACCAATTTTCTTCGCATAATCGACCGCTAGATGAAGCAAATTCGCCAAATTATCTAGCTCGCACTTCATATTCGTATTCAGCAACGTCGAATAACCCTCACGCCCACCCCAAAAAGTATAGCCCTCACCACCGAGCTTTAACGTGCCGTCCATAGCCGCTTTCACCTGCGCCGCGCCATAGGCAAAAACATCAGAATTCGGTGAAGTGCCCGCTCCTTGGGAATACCGTGGATGCGCAAACAAACATGCCGTTCCCCACAATAATTTTTTCCCATGCTCTTTCTGCAAACTGAGGAGATGATCCGTCACTTTCTCCAAAGCTGCATTTGATTTCGCCAAATCACCCAACTCAGGAGCGATATCCCGATCATGCCAGCAATAATAATCAATACCCGTCTTATTCAGAAACTCAAAAAACACGTCTGCCCGCTTCAAAGCATTATCGATAGAATCACTTTCGTCATCCCATGGCATCAAAGCCGTCGGGCCACCAAATGGATCCGAAAGGCCGTTCCGCATCACATGCCAATACGCCGCCGCGAATCGTGTATGCTCCTTCATCGATTTTCCAGCTACCATCTCCTCCGGATTGTATTGCTTGAACGCAAAAGGGTTCTTCGATTTCGGTCCTTCGTATTCGATCTTTGGGATGTCTGGGAAAAATGCCATGGCGCAGCATCATTGAACGCTTTTCATGCATCAAGTGCGAAAATGAAACAAAATCTTCTGACGTAGTATTGCCTCACCCCTGCTTGAAGATTACAAGTCACCCCGTGAGCCGCCCCGTTGATACCGTTATCGATTTTCTCAAGAATGAACGGAAACATGGGCGCACCCACACTTTCCTCGATAACGACGCCCGTGCATCACTCCGCGAGCTTCTCATCCGCGCAAGGGCAGCCCCCGAAATCACTGCTCCTGTTAACAATGCTCCGCCCACCTCCAGCGAATCTCCTCCAAAGGCCGAACTAATTCTCAAAGGCTCTTCAAGATCAGAAAAACTCGCTGAATTATCAGAAAAATCTGCCGACTGGCTCCCCGCAAAACAACTCGGCACATTCCGCGAAACACACGTCTTTTCCGAAGGTGGAACTGAAGCAAAACTCATGCTCATTGGCGATGCACCCGGCCATCTCGACGAGAAATTCGGAAAACCTTTCAGCGGCCAAGCTGGGCAGAAACTCGATGGCATCCTCAAAGCGATGGGGCTCTCAAGAGATCAGGTTTATCTGACAAATCTTACGAAATTCAGACCCGCCATGAAGCGTCAGACAACCAATAACCGTATGCCTACTGAGGTCGAAATCACAGCCTGTCTACCTATCTTGTTCGCAGAAATCGAGCTCATCGAGCCTTCTGTGATCATCACCCTCGGTAAAACTCCCTCCACCGCCATCCTCACCTCTGCTGGCGAAGGTTCCGCAAATCGAGAGCAGTGGTATTCGTTGAACGGAATCCCCCTGCGCGTTTCGCATCACCCGAGCAACCTCCTCCGTAGCGACGCCTCAAATCAGCTCAAGCGCGCATTATGGGAAGACATGCTGGCCGTTATGGAGAAATTAGATCTCCCCATCAGCGCAAAGCAAAAAGCATTTTTCTTACCGAAAAACACCTAAACATCACATCCCTTCCTCACCCAGCACCGCCATAGGCTCCGGGATATTCTTGCGCCGCAGTCCAAACTGTTTCACCGCATGCCGCTGCAAGTGCGCCTTCGCCTCCTCTACACTGTCGGTGAAGAAAATAAGATCAGGATCTTCCGGGCTAATTGTCCCCTCCTCAGCCATTTTATGAACGAAATCCATGAGCGGCTGCCAGAAATCTTTGCCCATCAAAATAATTGGAAAATTCCTTAACTTTCCCGTTTGAATCAAAGTCATCGTCTCAAACATCTCGTCAAGAGTCCCCGCACCGCCCGGCATCACGACAAACGCGTACGAATACTTCACCAGCATGGTCTTCCGCGTGAAAAAATACCGCATATCTACCGATTTGTGCACGTAAGGATTCACCCCTTGCTCAAAGGGCAGGATGATATTTACCCCGATGGAGCGTCCACCAGCCTCGTAAGCTCCCTCATTCCCCGCCTGCATAATTCCCGGCCCGCCGCCCGTCAAAACCGTAAAACCTAACTCTGCGCACCCGGCGCCCATCTCCTTAGCTAACTCGTACCAACGCGTCCCAGGCTCGGTCCTGGCAGAGCCAAAGATCGTCACACACGGCCCGGCAAAATGCAAAATTCGATACGCCCGGATAAAATCTAACCCCACCCGCCACAAAAAAAGCAAATCCTCAACCCGCCCCCTCGGCCCCGCCAGCCATGACCCTTCCTCGGTCACCAGCTCGAAAATCTCCTGCTTCTTAATCTCTTCAGCAGAAATATCGTGCTCCACCCCCACCTCTGGCCGCTCAGGGCACGATTTCTTATTCTTCATACTCTCATTCAGCACACCACACAGACCTTTGTCATTGAAAACCTAAAATTTACCTATCAAAAAGGGCCGGATGTGACTCCGACCCCTTTTCTCGACCTGAATGAATTCAGGTCTCTAAATTTCTATGGTAAAAGCCTAGTATTTCACCTTTGCCAAGACTTCCGCACGCCTCGCGCGCGCTGGATTCGCCTTCGCCGCCTCCTCACCCACCCGCTTGAGCAAAGCGATCAATGAAGCATTAATGAAATATTCTTTAAGGAGAGCTTCGCGGCTACCACCATCTTTGGTTTTGTGAACGATTTTCATGAGTATATTAACGTTGAGTTCGCAGTCATCCTTGCAATTTACCGGCCAAAACTTGAATAATCTTCAAAACCCCATGAAACCTAAGGCTCACCAAGTTCGAAGCCGTATCTGCTCAAAACAGCTCGGAACTTTTGCATGTCATATCTGTCAATCTGCAATGCTTAATCGATCATCGATGGATCCGCCGGGACTACAGCTTTCTCAATCGCGCTCCCTTCCAGCCCTTCGAAAGTTTGACCAGCATTGATCTGATCGAATGTGAGAGTTCTTGTTTCTCCTCCCTCCACTTCAAAGGTGATCGTCCCCGCCTCTTCGTCTGTAGACACTTTCGTAAACTGCGGGGTGAATTTGATAAGCAGCTCCGCCTGCGCTCGCTCCGGATTCTTTTGGAAATCAGCACCCAAGTCTTTTGCTACGCCAAACAACCAAAAACTCGCCCCTACGAGTAAAACCAATGAGAGCAACAGCAAACCTCCACAACCAATCCCTACCCAAGCCAGCGGTGAAAGCCCTTTTTTCTTCGGAGCTTGAACGGGAGTCCCTGGCTGCATCGGCGGTGTCGTCTGTGGAAATTCGTTCATACCTGCAAAGGAACTGAAAATCGAACCTACGCCAAGCCCGAAATTGCAAAACGGATGTCACAATCGTCCAGAAATTCTGTAATTTGCGGTTCCATACCTAGATTTTCAGCCTAGCCTCACCGCCATGCCGCAACGGATAGGAATGCTACTCTTAGTCTCAGGACCTTCGGGATCTGGAAAGACCACACTCTGCCGCCGACTCGCAAATGATAACGAGGCCCGCTATTCAATCTCTTGCACTACCAGAGCTCCTAGACCCGGCGAGAGCCACGCAGTAGATTACTATTTTCTATCAAAAGACGATTTCCTACAGCGCCAGACCAAAGGCGATTTCCTCGAAACCGCAGAAGTCCATGGAAACTATTACGGCACTTTGAAATCAGAAGTCGGCCGCTATCTCGAAAGTGGCACCGATGTCGTCATGGACCTCGACTTCCAAGGTGCTGAGCAAGTGCGCCTATGTGCCGAACCCATGATACGCAATGCTTTAGTAGACGTATTCATCATGCCGGAAAGTGACGATGAGCTTCTACAGCGCCTTTCTGGCCGCGGAACAGACTCTGAAGAAGTCATCGCACTTCGCATGAAAAACGCTCTCGAAGAAATGAGCCAATGGCCTGAATACACCTACCGTTTGCTCTCAAAAACGCAAGAAATCGACTACACACACTTCCTATCCATCGTCACCGCAGAACGCCTAAAAGTCTCCCGCGTCTCTCCCATCACGCGCCCTGCTGCTGTTTAGCGTAGCGCTAATTTCAGCCACCTGCGTGCTTCAGGAACCATTCGGCCATTGTTGCATAAACCGGAAAATCCGTGATCAGCACGTTGTTATGGTTCGCATCCGGCACCTCGATCCATCTTTTCTCCAAACCTTCCGGCATCGCGTCAAACAACCTCCGGCCTCCGGCAGTTTCCACAAATCGATCACCTGCACCATGCAACACAAGCGTCGGCACAGCATTTTTCTCTGCCAAATCTACCGGCCGGATCTCACTTAAAGAAACACCCGTCCGCACAGCGTAGATTCGAGAAATAATCGGTAACAACAATCTTGCACCGGCACCACCTACCAATCCCTCTGCCTGACCACTCACCACTGAATCGAGTCGATCAAACGAAGACAACACAACTGCAGCAGAAAATTCAGAATTTTCCTCGGCCATCACATGCATAGCTACCGAACCGCCCATCGACTGCCCAAAAATAAAGTTCGGCTGCTCTTCAGACTCATACTCAATACAAGCCGCTGCAAAACACCTCAGAACTTCCTTCGCCTCCAAGACTCCATAGGTGGTGAAATTCCTTGGATGCTCGCCATGCCCCGGTAAATCAGGAATAAAACAGCGGAACCCAGCCGCACAGAACCTTTCGGCCACTGGTAAGTAGTCCTCCTTGTTTCCACCTCTCCCATGCAGAATGAGTAAGTTCCCAATCGCCACTCCCGGCTCCGGTAAAAGCTGCCCCCGCTCACTAAGTTGTTTGCGAATCACCACAGCACGTTCCGAAAGCTCAGAATTAGGCACCGGAATGCATACAAGACAGGGCATCCCATCGCCCGATGTAAATCGCTCCACCTGAAACCCCGTAGGCCTTTCACCAGTGAAATACGGGTTTGCAAGACTCTGCACTGACCGTCTCTCTGGCGAAGCCAAATGATCTGCCGCCCACCAAGCAATCACCCCCACCCCAACAAACGCTAGAACCAAAATTAAAATTCCTAGCCTGAGTAATTTCCAGAAAATCGACCTATTCATCGAGGAAAATGATATTCTTCCGTATCGATCCACCAAGGCAGCCTCATCCTTCTATTGCGCTGTAATTCGGCAATCACCTGCGCCCCAAGCAGCACAATAAACGCCGCCGCTTCCATAGATAGCAGAAGGATAATCGTCGTCGCCATCGATCCATAAACTGCATTCACTAACGATAGATGGGTGAAATAGCTCACAAGTGCCGTCCGCAGAATTTCCCACATCACCGCCGCCGTTACGCCCCCAGCCAAAGCTAGCCGGAATGATATCTGCGTCACTGGCATGATTTTGTAGAGCGCCGTAAAAAGCAGCACCAAGCCCAAAAATCCGGTAATATGCAGCGCAATCGAAACCACCCACTGCAGGCCCACACTAAACCCTCCAAAGCCAAATCTTCTGCCCACTGATGACTCTAAGGCCGCCGTCAAAGCTGTTAGAAACACCAATCCAATCGCGATCAGCGCAATAAACAGATACGGCAAAAGCGCACTCACCCAAAAACTCCGTTTCACATACTCCGCCTTCTTATCAAAAATAATCGCAAACGCATTCTCTAAAACTCGAAAAGCCATCGAACTAAAAAACAACAACACCACCAAGCCCACCCATCCAACAATCTCCCGCGCCTCTACAAAGGTAACTAAAACATCGGACACCATCGGCGCAGCACGCGGAGAAATAAGCCCCACCTCCGTCTTCACAGCCTCCATCAGCAGTTCCTCATTCACAAAATGCGAAAAACCTACCACCAGCAAGGCCGCTAGCGGAATCAGAGACAGCATCGCATTATATGCTACAGAACCTGCTAATAGCATCCCGTTATTTCGGAAGAAGAAGTCCCTCAGGACCCTCCTCGCAAATCCCAACGACCGGCTCAGGGGCAAATTCACTCCCGAGAGACTAAACAAGCTCCCTATAAGAGTCGATACAGCATTTTCTTAAAACCCTTACCCCAGCACCATCTATAACAGAAATAACTTGGAAATTCCTTATCCCCTAGAACCTCGACGCCCTTCATCTCAAAAAAAATGACTTATCCCACATCCATCATTCCCCTCCCCCCAATTTCTTCGTAAACTACCTCCGAATGGACAGTGGCATACAAGAACGACTTGACGATTTTATCCGTAGAAAGGGGCTTCGCCGCACCGTCCAGCGCGAGCTTATCGTCGCCCAAGTGTTTTCACGCGATGAGCATTTCACCGCAGAAGAACTCTTTGATCGCATCCGCAGAGTCGATTCAGAAACCTCCCGCGCTACCGTTTATCGCACCTTATCCATGCTTGTGGAGGCTGATCTGCTCCGCCAAATCGATCTCGGGGACAACCAAATTACCTACGACCCTAATTTTCACAATAAACCCTCTCACAACCACCTAGTCTGTATCGATTGCCGCCGCGTCGTCGAATTTGAGGACGCCGGGATCGACGTCCATACCGCAGATGTTACCCGTCAGCTAGGCTTCACCTCCATCCGCCAATCAATAAAAATAGAAGGTAGCTGCGAAGAACTTAGACAAAAGGGCCGCTGCCCGAACTTGATCGCTACCCGACTTTCAGGAAAACGACTTCGTCGCAGACGTTGATGAGCCTCTTGAAGCCCGCCTGCACTCACCCGGCCATAACCTATCCAAAGCCTTTCAGGAAATCCCTCGGGCTGTGGTTTGATAACGAGGGAAAGGACTACCCATGGCGGCGCACCCGCGATCCATATCACATCCTAGTCTCCGAAATGATGCTGCAGCAAACGCGCATCGCAACCGTCCTCGGAAAAGGCTATTACACCCACTTCCTAAAAACATTTCCCGATCTCACCACCCTCGCCAGCGCTTCTGACGAGGCGCTCCTCAAAGCATGGGAAGGCCTAGGCTATTACCGCCGGGCCCGTATGCTCAGAGCAACTGCCCAATACCTCAACCAGCATCACCAAGGCATTTTCCCGGAAAATGAAGGCGATTTACAAGACCTACCCGGCATCGGGCCCTACACCTCCGCCGCCCTACGCGCATTCGCGTTCGATCAACCATCTCCTCTTCTCGATGGCAATGTCTCCCGAATCCTCTCCCGCCTAACCGACGATCCGGCCCCCATCGATCAATCAGCTACGATTCGAAAACACCGGGAACTCTCACTTTTCCTTTGTGATCCCGAGAAACCTGCCCGCCACCACCATGCCATGATGGAGCTTGGCCAAACATTCTGCAAACCCGGCACTCCTCACTGCCACTCATGCCCCGTTGCCGCACATTGCCTCACTCGCCAGCCCGAGCTTCTACCCACTAAAAAAGCCCGCCCCTCAGTCACGCCCATCACCGAAAATGCCATATGGACAAAGAATTTCGATGAAGCTCTGCTTCTACACAAAGAAGTCGGTTCCCGCCGCAAAGGAATGTGGAAACTTCCCTTACGCTCAGCAGAATTCTGTAAACCTCTCGAAAAATTACTCACCGAGACCTACACAATTACTCGCTACAAAGTAACATTGAACATCTACCTCGCAGATGAAAGTTCACCCTCCGAGAACGATAACTGGATTCAAATCGACACCTTAAACTCGAAACCCATCGCCGCACCCTTCCGCCGAGCTATCGAAAAACTCCTAGTGACTCACTAATTACCGCAAAATAGCTGAAAAACTTATGTGACGAGTCTCCCTCCCTGTGGTTCCATCTACAAGAATGCGAAGCCGCCCCCTCCTGCTACTTGCCGCCTGCCTATCTTATAGCTCCTGCGCGCCTTCCATAGCCCCCCCTCCTTCCAACAGCGTTCCCGGCGATGCGGCTCGAAGAATCGTCCAAGAACGCCTCTCAGCCATCGTCGTCACAAAACGAAGCGGCATCAGCAGTTGGGTCAACACTCGCTTCTCCATGAAAAATGCGCCGAAAGACGCCGACGGAGGCTCCGCAGTGCCTATCACTGGCGACGGCTACTTCCTCACCGCAGATCATGTCCTCGAACGTTCGTCAGATCGTAACGTCTTCGTAATCTACGGCCGCGCTGGCGACATCACTACCGGGAAAGCACGCATCGTCTGGCGCTCAAAAGGTGACGACATCGCCATTATAAAAACTACATTCAGCACACCTTTCTTCTATCAATGGACATCACCCAATCGCTGGCTATCACCCGGCCAAGCAGTGATTCACGGCGGTATGTCCACCGGTTTCCGCTCACCTCCGGGGAAACTCCGCACCGCTCTTCCGCCCGAAAACTCCTTCACACCCAATCGTTCTTTCAAAATCGATATTCCACTCCAGCCCGGCGATAGCGGAGGACCAATCGTAGACGCAGCAGGCCGCCTAGTCGGTATCAATTCCGCCGTAGAATTTCTCGTTCCCATGGAAACCGCCATATTCATCGATTCCGAGGGAAACCGGCCCAACACTCGCAAAATTGGCGCCATCATCGAACGTGACCGAAGATCTCAATACCGCTAAACCCACCGCACGCGCGCCTATGAAACCCCTCATCTGTCTCTGCCTTTCTCTCATTCTCATCGGTTGCTACCCCAGCAACGAGGAAACATTGATGCGCCTCACCTCCGCAGAAGCAAAAGATAAAATCATGCTCGTCCGTTCTGAGCCCGCCACCTTCGGCCATTTCCGGCTCATCGCCCTAGCTAGCTACTATCCAGATCTCTCGAAATTTATCAGCACCCAAGGCCCTCCCGATTTTTTAGCCGAAACTTCAAAAGGCTCCGATAGCTATTTCGTCCTCTATTACCTCGAAAAACGCCAAGCCTTTGCCTCCCGTGGAAACTACCAGAACCCACGCACCGTCGAGTTCGCCGGGCCCTATCCTATAACAGCCAAAGAATACAAAACGCTAAAAAGCATAGCTGACTCACCACTATAATCACTTGGTTCCTGCCGATAACAGCAGAACCATCTCCCCCTTCGTCCCGTTCTCCTCGAACCACTGAAGCAACTCAACCGCCTTCCCGCGATGATAAGTTTCAAACTTCTTCGTCAGCTCGCGCGCCACACAAACATCCGCCTCCGGTGCATGCTCTCCGAGAATTCTCAAGGTCGAAATAATCCGGTGTGGGCTCTCGAAAAAAATACTCGTCTCTCCGCTTTTCAAACCCTCCAACATCGCCGACTTCCGCTTCCCGGGTTTCACCGATAGAAACCCACCGAAACGAAACGCATGACAGGGAAATCCAGAACCAATCAGCGCCGTAAGAACCGCCGACGGTCCTGGCAAAACCTCAAAACATACATCCGCCTCAATGCACGCCTGCACCAGACGATAGCCAGGATCCGAAACCCCCGGCATCCCCGCATCACTTATAAAAGCAATCACTTCCCCCTCCTTCGCAGCATTTGCCAGCTCTTCTGAGCGACGAATTTCATTGTGCTCATGCAGCGATGTCAGTGATTTCCCACCAATCCCATGATGCGCCAGCAAAATTCCAGAACGCCGCGTATCCTCGCAGGCAATGCGATCCGCCGCTTTGAGGACCTCCAAAGCCCGCACCGTGATATCACCCAAATTCCCTATCGGAGTAGGGACCAATACGATCTTCCCCCCACCCTCAGTCACTCGCCAACCCCCAATTTGACACGAAAATCCTGCTTCAGCTCAGCGGGCTTTCCAGCACCATCCACATGCACACATACCATCTCTCCACTAGCTGCTAGCTCCTCATCCACACGTATCTGGAACTTCCAAGTGATCGAGCTCTTGCCAACCTTCGCTATCTCCAAGCAAACGGTAATACAATCTCCGAAAAACAGAGGCCGCTTATATTCACAGTCTACCCTAGCCCGGGGCCAGCCAATCTCATTCTCTTCGAAAACCGGCACACCGATCTTTCTTAAAAAATCATGCTCAGCCCGCTCCACATAGACAAAATACTGCGCAAAGTGAGCCCGCCCACCTGCATCTGTCTCGGCAAATCCTACCTCACAGAAATACTCATGCTTCATGTCCCTCAGCACCTTTTAGCCCTCAAACTTCTTCACCAATATGGAAGCATTATGCCCGCCGAAGCCAAATGAGTTGCTCAAGGCCACCTTGATCGGCACCTCTCTCGCTGTATTCGGAGTCACATCCAAATCACATTCCGGATCTTGATCTTCCACATTGATCGTAGGCACCACAACCCCTTCCTCAATTCCTTTTACGCAGGCAATCAATTCAATACCCCCCGCAGCACCCAACATGTGGCCCGTCATCGATTTGGTAGAACTCACCATCAATCCATTCTTCGCATAATCTCCAAAGGCGACCTTGATCGCTTTTGTCTCCGCAATATCACCTAGCCCCGTAGAAGTCGCATGCGCGTTAAGGTATTGCACATCCTCAGGATTCATTTTCCCATGTTTCAGGGCCATCCCAATCGCATAAGCCGGCCCACTTCCATCAGGAGAAGGCGCGCTCAAATGATAAGCATCAGCACTCACTCCATAACCAATGAGCTCTGCATAAATCTTCGCCCCCCTCGCCTTCGCGGCCTCTAATTCCTCAATCATAACAACCCCAGCCCCCTCTCCCATCACAAATCCATCGCGCGCTTTGTCAAACGGCCGGGACGCACCCTCTGGGTCATCATTATTCGTGCTGAGCGCCTTCATGTTCGCAAATCCTGAAAGCCCCATCGGCAAAACCGCAGCCTCCGCCCCGCCACATAAAAATCCATCCGCATCTCCAAACTTGATCATCCTCCATGCTTCACCAATATTGTGATTCGACGTCGCGCAGGCAGTCACAATTACCATATTCGGGCCATGTAAACCATGCTCCATCGAAATAATCCCCGATGCTATATTTGAAATCATCATCGGAATCGTGAAAGGAGAAACACGTTTCGCCCCTTTCTTCATGTAAACCCTGTGCTCGCGCTCCAAAGTCGACAAACCACCGATTCCGCTACCCACCATCACTCCATAACGCCGGCTATCAATCTTTTCCGTATCTAACCCGCTATCCTCCATCGCCATTTTTGAGGCTGCCACCGCAAATTGCACATACCTATCTGACCTACGCGCATCCTTCGGAAGCCGGAAATAGTCATCCGCGTTAAAATCACGCACCTCGCCTGCAATCTTGCAATCGTAAGGGCTAGGATCAATCCCCTCAATAATCCTAACGCCACTTCTTCCATTTTTAAGCCCATCCCATGTCGAAGCTAAGTCATTTCCCAAAGGCGAAATGCACCCGATACCTGTAATCACCACCCGTCTTTCTGTCATCTTGTGGGCAAATTCTAAACAACGATGCCAGACGCACGCAAGCAATAGAAACAACTCACATACCTACAATTCTCATCACCGCATAGCCTGCCGACAATACCAGAACCAGCAGACTCAAACTCCCTAGAACAAGATCCATCCGGGTCGACTTTGGGCGCATTGCCGACGCCGATTTCGGAAACACAACAAAGGCATAAGCCAGCCCAGCCACCAGCCCACCAACATGCGCAGCGTTATCTATGAATTTATATCCGATAAGCCCAATCACCCCCGTTAGCACAACTCCCCCAATCAATCGCCTGCGCGCACTTCTAGGTATCAACTGTGAATGCAAAGTTTCAAAAACTAATAGAAAACCCAGCAAACCCATCAGCCCCCCAGAAGCACCCACCGAAGTCGTCGCTAACAACCTCGCCGAAGCCTCTCCTCCCACAAGCGCCGCAAATAAAAATACCATAGGCACATGCGGCCAACGGGCAAAAATTTCGACTCGTTTCCCCAGATACAACAAAGCCAAAGCATTCATCCCCATATGGATAACGCCCCCATGCAACATCGGAGCCGTAAACAACCTGCCCCAATCCCCATTGAAATACGCAGATTTCACCAAACCAGCCCTCATCACAGACTCCTCAAAAATCATCAGAGACTTTTCGGAAAAAACTTGAGCCAAAAACACAACCCCGATGATCCCCATAAAAATGAAAGTCACCGGTGATCTTTGCATCGCCAACCAGCTCTCAAAACGAACCAAAGAAACTGATGTCGCAGACCGCCCCCCTCCTCGCCGGAACTCCCGCATACTCTTTTCCGCCTGATACCACGGAATAAACGCAAATAATAGAAATGCTAATAGCGCAATGCCAACTGCAGTAGACGAAAGCAACGCCTTACCCAGCCAAACCAGCTCTGCTGTAAAACTTAGATCCAAACCGTTCGCTTGCTCAAACCCACGTAGCCCGAACCAACTGCGCACCGCCGTGTATAGTAACCAAACTACAATTCCTCCGCCAAACCACTTGAGCCGGTGCCGGGAATCCGCTTGATCGTCCCTCACCCACTGCCCCCTTACCGTGGCAATCGAATCACGTAGCGCCAAAACCTCCTCCGGCACCCTGCAATACTCACATTCTGGTGTCCAAACGAGCTCTACATGACTTTCTCGATCCGTCCGGATTGCCTTTTGTAAACCTCCAAGATCATCGCTCCGATGGCGCCTACCTTTCCGGCTAATCCAGCCATAACCACCATCCGCCTTTGGAAAAGCATTTTCCCGGGCCCACACAGGTGCTGCCTGCGGCCCTTCCAAAATATTCTTGGCCTCCGCCTCACTCACATTGTGAAAGCGACGAGATCACTCAGTTTGGTCTACTTCTTCTGGCTCAGCTTCTGTCTCAACTTCCACCGCACCGTCTACTTCATCTGAAAGGTCGATCTCTTCATTCGGCCCAAGTTCTGGCTGCGCGATCGGCTGCTCTACTTCAACTTCATCAGCTACAGGTGCCTCTACTTCTGCCTCCTCATCACCCAAAACTGCATCCGCTGCTTCCTCAGCCAAATCATTCGCCGGAATACTCGCAGGCGGCGCAGGCATCACTTCCGTCTCAACTGTCTCTTCATCCGGCAATTGGTCTGCGATAGACTCTGCAACTGGCTCTTCCTTCTCCTCTTCCTCCACAATAGCCGCCTCAGATTGATCCGAAACCGGCTCCAAAAGCGTCTTCTGCTCCGATTGTTTTCCAATCAAGATCGCCAAGGTTAAACTAAGAAGAAAAAACAAAGAGCCTAAGTAAACCGTGCCCTTTTGAAGCACATTCGTGGTCCGCGCACCGAAGACTTGATCCGTCACACCGCCACCAAAAGCTGCACCCAAACCTTCCTGCTTCGGCCGTTGCATCAAAATAAGCAACGACATGAACAAGCAAACAATGACGAATACTACGAGAAGAAGATTAATACTGATATCAATCCAGTTAATTGCGGCGAAAATCATGGGCGCGGAATATGCGTTTCACCCCCTGCCTTGTAAAGCAGGGACTTTCCTTTTTCCTCATCAGCCTCAAAAAGCCTTCTCCTCAGCAGCTCTTCACCCAAGCTAAAACCTTCTCATCATCTTCCTCAGCGGACCAAACATGTCGCAAAAAATCCGCAGGGTGGAGATCCCCGTTCTTCGCCAAGAAATTCCGATCTCCCCCACAGCCAAACATCAGATCAGGGTCTAACTCACCTCGCAGCTTCGCCCGTGCCTTCCGCAGAATCCTCGGAAGATACGCAATACCTCCCATTTCCTCACCAAATGAGGGCAGGTCATCCATCACCACCCGCGCACTGCTTTCCTCACCATTCTGCACCACCAAAAAATAATCTCGACGCACCCCAGCTACCAACAGAGCCGTCGAAGCACTCGGAACACCCTCATCCACAAAATCTTCAATGAAATCAAAGAACTCACGACGCTGATAGCCGATACTAGCTAAAAACTGCAGCTCTTCCTCAGAATATCCATCCTCATACGAAAACTTACCACCTCGATACGCCTCACAAACTCTATCGAAAATCTTCAAAAACTTATCGTTCCACGTCATGAGGTCAAACTGGAACACCCCAACCTCCAGCACCAGCCAAAAGTAGCAGCGGCGCCCCGCCGCTCATCTTCAAACGTAGCAGCGGCGCCCCGCCGCTTATCTAAAAACGTAGAAGCGGCGTCCCGCCGCTTATCTAAGAAACAAGCGGCGGGACGCCGCTTCTACGAAACAAGCGGCGGGACGCCGCTTCTCGAAACAAGCGGCGAGACGCCGCCTCTACTATCAGAGCCCACCATGTGCCCTTATATATTCTTCGATCTTCGCAAGAGCCTTTGAAGAACGCACAATATGATCATAAGACTCCTTCTGCCAAACTTGGGGCTTAGTAGTGAGTCGATCAGCCACGCGTAGCTTTAGTAACTCCTTCGCACTGAAGCTTTTCCACGAATGCAGGATGTCGCTGAGTTTATACTCCGAGATCGGCGTCACCAGCACATGGACATGGTTTCCAGCAATGACATGTTCGCCCAGATGGTAGCGATCCCCGTCAAAATACATAAGGGTATTTTTCACGATAGAGTGAGCAATGGAATCGCGGAGAAAACAGCTGCCAGACCCTTGATCCAGCCATTGTTCCAATTTTTTGCCGAAGGTCTCGTAATATTCAGCTTTCTGCTTCTCACTCAGCGGTTCTGGATGATTGAGCCGCCATGCATCGCGTTCACTTATCCACTTAGCCAGTTTTTCGTTCGGGAGTGAGTCAGCGAGGCGGAAGGTAACAAAGTAGGTAGTCTCGTCCTGCCGCCAATGTGGGAGATTGGCTTCGGTAGTCTGGACATCCTTGTGAGGATTGAAGGGAATCAAAGGTGGTCTGGACAAACGACGAAACGTCGCATCTCCTTTGTTAGGATCGATAGTAATTTAGAAGATGGCTCGGGACCTGTCGGCCTAATGCCCGGAGGTCTTCAAGTTTCAATCGATGATAACTTCAAAGCAATCACAATGCCATCTGGTCCATTGCCAAGTTTACAACTTGCCTACAGGAATTCAGCGCACTTTCTTCAGGTTCAAAGACCGGGAGCCACGAGAATGCGAGTAAAACCCTTAGGCTGACTTGTCATTGACGAGGAAAAGTCCACTTTGAGCAACTCTGTCATCTCATCCTGGGCAACAACAGTGGCAGCCTCATTCACAGCAGTCCAACTTTGGAGGTCATCGCTAAACAGAGGAGTGTAAACCAGGCTTCCTGCGCTTTGGTCCTTTAGGCGGAGAAACATGATTGAGTGCACAATCTCTCCGTTTACCTCTCCTCTACCCAAGATCGGACGACCTCTCTTCACGATTGCTCCAGTGGCTAGGTCAAATTCTAGTGGCTCGCCATCTTGAACTGAAGGGCTCAAGCCGAATGCATATTCGAGAAGGAGAGGAATCCCATCACCATCAAGTTGGTCCCATGCCGCATCACTAACTGCCGGATCTGAACCATAAAGAATTTCATAAGCGTCTGGAACACCATCACCGTCTGAGTCTTGTGATAACAACCGTTCGTGGGCGCCAATGTCGAAACCAGATCCAGAAGGGACGCTATTTCCGTAAAAATCCCGCGTTCCTACAGAAATAAGATAAGGGCTCTGAGTGAGATCCAAGCCGGAGTTCAGCATTGGCGAGCTTTGAGTCAAAGTATAAGCAGTAAGACTTGCGAGCTGGGTTGTATCCCCGATCGTGCCGCCTTGGCCAGGGTCTGTAAGCAGAGGATCGACTGATTTTGCTAAAATGACTCCATCAGCTCTTTCTTGAGCAGAAGCAGAGGCGAGCCAAGCTGTGGTACTGTCATGAGTCGATGAACCCCACTCAAGACGGAAAGTAGAGTTAGAGGTTGTAAAATAATTATTATTTAAAAGCTGAGCCGTAGTGAGAGGCATCGATGAGTCCGCATTGACTACTTTAGCTCCGCCAGTGGCGACCAAAAGGTTGTTATAAAATTTCAGACCCCGAAAATTTGAACCTAGAAACCGAATGCAAGAAGGTGTTCCGTCCGTTGTTTGCCGGTCCATGTGAATTGTATTTCCGTAGATGAGATTGGGTCCCACCCGGTTTGAGCTATTTGCGCCCCACACCATCAAGCCACCGTAAGATCTCCGGCGAGCATCATTTTCGGAGATGTTATACCGGATCACGTTATTTTCGAGTGGGCCATACTCCTCAGTGGCTCCGCTGTATTGGGCAAGTAGAAACCCGGCTCCATCATTGCCGTGGCTGTAGTTATATTGCATTAAACTATTAATCGTTCCACCATCGAAGTCGAAGCCCCCTCCATCACTCGTCGAACTCGCTTTGTTATTGTAACTCTCACAGTATTGTATGGTTACGCCATCGACTCCATAAGTCCAAATACCAACGCTTCCGTAACCAATCGCCCCATTCGAATAGGCTATGCAATGTTCTATCAGACCATCCGTTACTCCGTTCATTAAAATCCCGTTTCCAGTATTCACAGTTGCCGACGCATCACCCTCATTGTCGTAGGCCACGCAATCTCGAATGATCGCTCCCTGATGCGTATTAAGCTTCTCACCATAAAGAAAGATGCCAGCAAGTGAGTTTTCATAAGCATTTGTCGAAGTAATTACCACTCCATCATAGCCAAAAGGAATAGAACCGCTGCTACCCCATCCCCCTACGCTAATACCGTTTGTAAAACCACTAACGTTCACCTGATTAATCTCCAAACCAATCTCCCTAGCATTCCCACTTCCAACAAAAAATTTAAGCCCATCTTCGGTTGCAACTGCTTGGCCGGGACCAACAAAATTAAGATTCCGCAAAACGTAGCCTCCACTGTCAAAAGCTACAAACGCGGAATTGTTGAGATTTCGGATCGTGGCCCGGGTTGAAGGGTCCGCGCCCTCAACAAGTTCGTTCCCAGTGGCAGGATCGTAACTCGAGATAATGATTGCCTGAGCGGCAGTGCCCCCGACGCCTTGTCCGAAGTAAATCCCACCATCGAAAGTTTCGCCGCCCTTAAAAAGGATAAGGTCACCAGCTGCAGCATTTGCATTGAGCTTAGTAATCGACCGCCAAGCTGAGGCAGGGGTCGTGCCGTCGGCATTATCTGAGCCGGAGAGACTCAAATATCGTGTCGCTGCCGATGCGCACGAAGATCCCACGCTAGCAAGGCAAAGAGAGGCTGAGATATATTGGAGAATTAGTGATCCACTTAGTAAAGTTTGCATAGGGGGATATGCAGCCTGAGTGAGTTGGTTAAAAATCACAAGATATAAAGCACATAACAAATGCGGCACGTCTCCGCTTCTAGTTCGTCAGAGTCGGTCCCATCCCGTTTACTTTTCCAGCACTGCTTAGGAAACCATGAAAGTATCTACAAGTCATGCGCTACGTTCTATCAAAGAGCTTACTTATCCTAACTAAAGATTCTCCACCACGCCGAATTGTGCTAACAAATCATTAACCTCAATCTAGAAAATCAAACATGCAATGGCAGATTAAAGATCGCACTCTCCATCTGAAAAACCGCAGCCATCTTATGGGCATCCTAAATAGCACACCAGACTCGTTCACCGATGGCGGTGAGTTTACAAATTTAGATGCAGCAATCCGACACGCCCGCCACATGATCGCAGAAGGCGCTACAATCATCGACGTTGGTGGCGAATCAACCCGCCCGGGTGCAGAACGCATCTCCTCAGAGATAGAAATCGAGCGCACAATTCCCCTTATCACCGCTCTCCGCAGTGAATGGGATGGCTTCATCTCGATAGACACACAGAAGTCTAGCGTCGCCTCAGCCGCCCTCAATGCCGGTGCCGATATTATAAATGACGTTTCCGGCCTAACCGCAGATCCTTTAATGCTACAGACGTGTGTAAACTCATCCTGCGGCATCGTAATTATGCATATGCAAGGAAGTCCTTCTATTATGCAAGACGCACCTGCCTACCTTAATGTTTGCCAAGAAATTCAAGACTTTTTCGTTGAGCGACTAAACACATTACATTTAGCCGGCATTCACCCTCAGCGTATCTGTTTTGATCCCGGAATAGGCTTTGGAAAAACTCTTCATCATAATTTAGAAATCCTCCGAAACCTCTCCACGCTTGCCCCACCCGGACGACCTCTCTTACTCGGAATTTCAAGAAAATCCCTATTGAAGAAGTTAACCAAATCCGAGTCGATTGTAGATCTCGATGAGGTCACTAGCCAGCTTACGGCACTAACCTATCAGGCAGGCATTTTGCTTCACCGCGTCCATAATGTTCAAAAATGTAGACAAGCCTTAGCACTCGCTGAAGTCCTAAATCAACCTAACTCTACGGATTGTCCTGCAATTTCAACCTCATGAAATTCTTAGTCTGCGCTGTATTAAAAAGTTGCACACGCACTGACTCCACACCCCCGCCCAAAGGGATAATTCCGAGATTTGCTGACTGATCCACAGGCGTCCAACCAGTTGCAGATAGGTTCTGATTTTCCTCAACTACATATTCTACCCCAGCAGCGAAGTAAACATTTTCAGGGCCGTATGCACCACCGACACGCCGCCGAAACTCAAACACGGGCGAAGCAACACTATTGGTGGCCATCCGCTTCACCTTAGGAGAAATCAAAACGCTAGCCGAAGAAGAAAGCGGGTCGCTTCCGTAAGCAAATTCTACAAAGTTTGTAAGCCCGTCACCATCGGGATCCGCAGTTCCCACTCTCTCAGCTGCGCTTAAGGACGCACCGTTTATGGCAATCCATTCTTGGTAATCAGGACCAGCTGTAGCGGCGTCAACTACCCATGCGGAAAGGCTTACCACTGAATTGCCGCTTGAAACCTCAGCTGCATAAGAACCTATATCACTCTGTCCAAAAGATGAGTCAAAATATGCTGCAGAGGTGACTCCGGAAACCTCGCTGCCATTTCTAAACCACCTATACTGAGGAGATGGAAAGCCATCAACCGCCGCAGCCATGTAAAGTGGAGAACCAATCTCAACTGCTTTATTACCGATTGGTGAACGGACTGATAAAGCACTACTCGCCCGCGCACGCACGCCCCGCACCTTGATATCGTCAATAGCAATATCTCCTAGCAATCCATTACCTAAAACATACTTAAACCGTATCCGAAAATCAGAACTCAAGTAATTTGCCAGATCGACTGAAGCAATTTTCCAATCATCCCCATTCACGCTCTGCTGGCCGTTATACACTAATACATTCTCTACCCAACTACCACCCGTATATAAATCTAAACTCAGAGTTCCAACGTTAGCTCCCCACATGTGATAGGCGAAAGTTAAGCGCCCCGATGTGAGACTTGATAGATTAAGAAAACGGGAGAAAACATTTGTTGAAGATGGCCGGATTGCGCCGTCGATCGTTACGTCCAAATACTTGCCGGCAGCCTCAGGAAAGCCACCATTCGCCCCTGTGTTTGGTGTCGGACTCGCACCGTTTCTCAAACGCCAAGTTCCACCTCCAGGCCGAGATTGAGTAGTGCTCCAATTGCCACTAGTGCTCGCATCTTCCAAATCATCAACGAAAATGTCTTCCAGGACAGCTAATCGAAACGTCACCGTCGATATAGATGAAACAGCCAAACTCGAAGAACCTGTGATCCGAATTGTGCTAAAGCGATCAGGCGCGGCCTGTGACCTTGGCGAAGGAACAATAAATAAATCTACATCAGTTTCACCTGCCGGAATTACTACCGTGCCATTGCCAGTAATTGGATTGAAGTCGACTGGGCCTGCGATTCCGAAGTCGGCATTCGCACCCGCTAAAATCGCATCTCCCGTCACTTCGATATTCACTATCTCGGGAGCATTCGTTGGTGCTATTTGATTTCTCCGGATGGTAACCTCAAGTAGATCTCCAGTAGTTGATATGAGTTCTTCTTTACTTGCTAGAATTGTCACCTCAGCAGCCCGCTGAATCTGTATTGTGTCAGTAGCTCTAACGCCGTTTGCATCTTCAACTGTGTACGACAAAATAACTAGGTTTCCTTCATTGGAACCAGGATTATAGATGATATATCCGGAGTTGCTTTCTGCATAACTCCCGTTGCGAATCATAGGCCTGGTTTCTAATGTAATCAAACCGGTCCCTTGGGTAACGAAGGCACTAATTAATCTGAATGCCCGATCTTCCCAAGCTGGGTTGGATGCTTGGGAAACACCGCTACGCACTTCCACATCGCCCGGCCAGAGCTGGCCTGTGGCTTCATCATTCAATAAAGGATTGACTCGAATTGGAGCACTGAACCCACTCGTGAGAAAATCGCTTTCTGTAGTAAGAGCTGGAGTGAGCGATGGATTCGTAGATGAATCGACAGAGACTGTAACGTCCGCAGAATGTAACCAGCCAACCCCACCATTTCCTTGGTTGCCCGAAATTGTATATGTGAAATAAGCGAGACCAGTAAAGCCATTTGCCGGAGTGAAAACGACATCCCCAGAGTTGATTGTAACTGATCCTGCCGCTTTCGGAAATACAGCCCCTACTTCTACAAGCCGGATATCGTTGGTAACACCGAAGTTTACCATTACTTCGTCATTTCCCAAAGGTGACAGAGAGCCGCTGTTCCCTCCGGAGATAAACATTGTATCGTCAATTGCAAATGGTATCTCCGCGGCATCCCGCAATGTGGCAGGACCATACATGTCACTCAAAGCATTAGGATCGGCACCCATATAATTCGATATATCTTTCGCGGCCGTATAGCTGCCATTCAGACTCTCCGTATAGAAATCTTCAGTATTGCCGCTGAGGCTTGAATTCATAATTCCACCCACACTGTGACTAGCCCCTACATTATGCCCAAATTCATGGGAATGCACCCGCCAGCCGAACGCCCTTTCCTGCACGGAGGTAGAAAAGTTGCCATTCCCATAGGCATCCAGATAAGCGGTCCCCACAGTCCCACCCAATGCACCATTTACAGGAGTCCAAGCGGTAGCATGCCCCCAGCGGAAAGAGTTTTTTGGACGATACAAATCTAGCCAAGCCTGAAGCCGTTCGAGGTCACTGTTACCTAAGTTCGTATTCGCCACATCTGGCTGGCTCGAGTCACTTGGCAATAACACGAGCTCCTGCAAGATATAACGTAAGCCCAACTGCCTCTCATACGCATCAGCCACCCGCCCTGCCGTAGCTAAATAAGACGCAGCCCGGGCGTTAAGGCCCGAGCTTGGACCCGTCTCCACCTTCGACGAGATCCATAGTATCACAATATCACGCAGGGAGGCATCGTATTGTTTACCTAAACGATAATGAAAATGGTCCACACCTGCCTCCGTCGTCGTGGGAGGTGTTTGATTTGATTCAAAGTTTAGCGTCACTGGAAAGGATTCCATAGCAGCTGGGTTGTATCCCGAAACCCGCGTTACCGCCACCTCGCCATCATGTGAGCAAGAGCCATTACATGCTCCGTGATGCAAAATCGAATCATCAGAAAACTCAGGAGTCTGCAATGCGACAAGCTCTCCAGCAGCATCCTGCTCCACCATATAATCCTTACCATCCACGTTAATTTGTAAAGAAACCGCGTCATTCACAATCGCCAAACTCGCAGGTGCCCCACTAGAAAATCCGTCACCTATCGATCTCCCCCTAAAGGTCGCAAAGTCCGCTACCAATCCTTCCTCCTCACGAATACCACGTGAGAAATGAAATTCCTCAGTAGTCACTTCACGAGGCCAAAAATGATATCTGCTCGTCCCACGATCCCCCATATATACAGAAATTACCCGTCCATCCTCGATAGCCGCGATCAGTGACTTCGAAAAATCTGAATACTCTTCTGCGATAGGCATGACGATCTCCTCAATGGCAGGAGTCTCACCACGAGTATCTAATTCCAGCAAGACCTCCACCTCGGAAGATTCCACCACTGGTTTTGCTTTTTGCCGCAATTCACTATCGCGGCCGATAAGCCAGAAGCTTATAAGAAACAATAAAAGTATTAAAATGGGTTTTGCGGCAAAAACGATGGGTTTCGTCGTTTTCACAGATTTATTAAATACTACTTTTGGCGATCAAAAGCAAGAAAGATTATGAGTGAATTTTCATTCTCTCTAAATCTTGCAAAGAACCTAATACCTGCATTGCTTTGACAATCCTTAGAAAGCCCCTACACACGGCAAACGAAGATGGAAACAACAGATAACGATCTTGGGCCACAACCTCTCATCCCACTTATGCAGCGCTGGGGTGTCACAAACGCCGCCCTCGTGGAGGCCTCACCCGAGCAACTCACATACAAGCAAATACAACGCGCGAAAAACGGACGCCGACTGAGCCTGAAGATGATGATGAAAGTCGCTCGTTCCCTAAACATCGCGATCTGGAACGAACTTCCAAAAGCCGAGAAAGAGACGTTCATCGAGTATTTGCACAAAGATATCTTCAACTACGCAAAAGACTTCGCTCCCGATAAAGCTGATCCTAATGAGGCCATGATCCAATCCCTCCATCCCGTAAAAAAACCTTAGCGGCCTCGGCAATGCCACGTATGGCTAAGACCTATACAATCTTCGGCCAAGGCCTCGCAGGAACCTGCCTCGCATGGGCATTTATAAAACGGGGTGCCACCTTTGAAATCTATGATCCCGGGCTTGGCGGGAGCAGCCGCGTAGCCGCAGGACTCATCAACCCAATCACAGGGAAAAACTTTGAGCCGAGTTGGAAAATCGAAGAATTCCACCCTGAAGCACTCGCTTTCTACCAGGAAATCGCCAAAAAACTCGAAACTACCTTCTGGTTTCCGCTCCCCATACTCAGACTAGCTTCCACTGGAAAAGAACTGCAAAAGATTTGCTCAAAACTCGATCAAGAACATGTCACACCCTGGTTATCCGGAATCATCACACCGGCTCCTTCAGATTTCGAAGGCGCCATAGAACTCAGAGGTGGCGGACGTTGTGACGTGCTAGCTTTCATCGATAAAAGTCGCGAGCACTTTGAAAAACTCGGGATCCTCCATACCGACACACTAGAAGCCTCCGACTCACCAGAAACCCAAATTCTTTGCACTGGCAGCACTGGTTTAATCCGAAATGAAATGGGCTCGCATCGATGCGCAAAGGGGGAAATCCTTACCGTAAAGGCAGATTGGCCCGCATCTCACATCCGCATCGGAGCAGGCGGTTGGCTCGTGCCTATCGGTGCAGGAAAGTTTCGAGTGGGCTCCACCTACGAATGGGATGAACTCGATGAAAGCCCAACACCATTCGGCCAAAATCGAATTTCTGAAATATGCCGAAAGCTAGGTGGCCAGAATTTTGAGATTATCGATCACGTAGCTGGCATCCGGCCGATCGTCCGCCGCAGTCAGCCTTTGATCGGTCAGATTTCTTCACATCAATGGGTATTTAATGGCCTAGGATCAAAAGGAGCCCTCTACGCCCCAAGAATGGCAGAATATCTCGCAGATTGGTTGCTTGAGGACATAAAGCCACCCGATCACCTCATTTACCATCCCGAAGCTCAGGCGTAAAATCGCAGCTCAGCTCTGAAAGACCTATCGCCGTCAAGTCGCTCCGCTTTTCATTAAAAATCCTTGTAACTTATGTATCCCCCAGGCCCTGTCGAAATTCTGCACCTGCTTCTATCTGCTTACCTGCACGAGGGGGATTCTGCTATCGATGCAACCTCCGGAAACGGTTACGACACGGTCTTTCTCGCAAATTGCGTCGGTGAAAGCGGAAAAGTCATCGCCATAGACCTGCAGGAAAATGCCATCAAAGCCACTCGCCAACGATGCGAAGCCGCCAGTCATCACAATTCCGTATCTTACTATCAAATGTGCCACTCGAAGCTCGCACAAATCGCCACTCCATCACCTGTGGCGGCGGCCATCTTCAATCTAGGCTATCTACCCAAGGCAGATCACAAATTTACTACCTCTGCCGAAACCACAATTGCCGGGTTAAGTGCTGCTTACGCCCAACTAAAAATAGGCGGTATCCTTGCCGTCGTTTGCTACACAGGGCATCCCGGAGGCCCTGAGGAGTCAGCTGCAGTAGAAGAATATTTCGAAAAACTACCCGGCCATCACACCACCCGTTACGGCGTGCACCAACCGCAAAAACCCGCTCCATTCCTCCTTACCACCGCCAAGCGAAAAAAACTCTAAAAGGCAATTTTCTCTATCGCCCGCATCATCACACCTGCACCGGCCTCGATATCGTCATAAGCCGTCCATTCAGCTGGCGAATGCGATTTCCCATCCTTTGAAGGGACGAAAATCATCACCACCGGGCATACCTTCGAGATAATCTGCGCATCATGAGCCGCACCTGATTCCATCTTCCGAAATCGGACCCCGCATTCACTCGCAGCCTCTTCCACCAAATTCACCAACCGCCGATCACAATCTACCGGCTGAATCCAGCTTTCCACCTCATGCGTAAAAATCAGCCCGCGCCGCTTCGCAATGGCCGTGAGCACCTTCCGAATTGCAGTGGAAAGCTCAACTAACACCGTCTCGTCCGTATCTCTCACATCAAGCGAGAATCTTGCCTCACCCGGCACAGTATTTGGCGAGCCCGGCATCAATTCCATCCGTCCCACCGTCGCCCTTGAGCGCTCAGAGCCGTTTTCATCGATAATCCGCGGCAGCTCATGGGCGAAATCCGCAACACCCATAAATGCATCTCGCCGCATCGTCATCGGAGTCGTTCCCGCATGATTTGGCTCGCCGCTTAAGCTAATACTCCATTTAAAAAGCCCCGTAATCACCTCCACCACGCCTACCTGCTCAGCCGCCTCAGAAAGCACCGGCCCCTGCTCGATATGCAGTTCTAAATAACTACCTAGCGTCTCTGGATTTCTCCTCGCCTGCAGCGCCTCCCAAGCATCCAGCCCGCACTCCTTCATCGCGTCTGCCAGCTTCACACCTCCCAAATCTGCCGCACCATGGATCAGATCTGGCGTAATCAGACCCGCAAATGCCTGTGACCCTATCATCCCGCCAAATCTCCCCTCCTCATCCGAAAACGCTATCAACTCCACCGTCCGCTCCGGTTTGCGCCCCGCTTCATGCAGCGCCCGCAAGCACTCTAGACCCGTCAAAACGCCTAAAGTCCCGTCCAAAACCCCAGCACATGGCACCGTATCGATATGTGATCCTATCACCAAAATCGGCAAAGACGCATCCTTCCCCTCCATCTTCCCGATCACATTGCACGCACCATCCCGCGAGGTTTCCAGCCCCGCCTCCTTCATCTTATCTTCCAGCCAAGCCTTTCCCTGCATATCAGCAGCCGTAAATGCCATCCGATACAGCCCCCCATCATCCGCGCGCCCTATATTACCCAGCTCTCTTAAATCTCTTGAAAGCCTCTCTATTGAAATTTCTGTAGGTGTTCCCTCTGCCATCAGCCCCATCAAAAACCCATTCCACGAATTTCTACAGCCACACTTTCGCTGAAAATTCCCTACGCACCACCCGTCCCTAACCCATCATCACCCGATACGCCCAAACCAATAAAAGCACCGTCGTAGTCGCCAACAAAAGCATCATAAACAGGCTTTGTCTCTGCGTCCGCAATACATTCTCAATCTGGCCACGACTCAAAATTTCCTCAAAACGATGGATATCCCGCCTTTCCTTGATCTCGGCCATCGGCGGCATCGTCGCTTCCCGCTCCCTGCGGTCTAACTCTAACTTCGCCGGCAACTTCGCCAACTCACGATGCGCCTCCTCCAGCTTCTTCTCCTGCTCACGAAGCATTTTGAGCTCCGCATCCTCCTCGAAAAGATTCCCCTGTTTCAGCTTAGCCATCTCTCTACCTAAATAGATACATCAACAAAGCAACCCCACCAAGAGTGATAATTGGCAAATTAAACGCGAATCCATTCATTAACTGCACCTTGAACTCAGAGTCACCCGCTCTCCCCTTCGCCTTCCTTCTCGAGTTCTTCGATGCCCTCCCAAAAATAGCTCCGCTTCTGGTCCCTTCAAAATACGCCGCCGCCTGATCATACTCATCCGCCGCCAAATCAGTCACCGCAGTAGCGCGATCCAACTTTTCCATCAGATTATCACGCGTCCACTTCTCCGGATCATGCTTCTGAATCTTATCCAAATGATCCGAGAAACAGGTGCGGCATTGCTCCAAATGATCCGTCTCCTCACGCATCTCATACAGCTCCCGTTCAATCAAAGTAATCGAAGAAGTAAATTTCTCAGTCAACTCAACCTGCTGCGAGAGAAACTCCCTTTTGCGATTTGTTAACTCTTCCAGCTCGCTCTTCTTGCGCTCCAACTCCTCACGTTCTTGCTGAATCCGCTCCAGCTCCAGCTGCGCACATTTGATCTTATCCTCATAATCATCTTGCCGCCCTGCTTTCCGCGTGTTCTCCGCCCGCGTATTTCTTACATTGATAGGATGCGTGTATTCAGATGTATTGGCCATAGCAGAAAAATAATTACTTTACGTTTCTTAACCAATTTCTATCCGCTTTCCTAGAGAAATCTCACAAAACTCATCACTTCCTACTCCAAATTGCGGAAACATGACCCCGTCACCTCCAGTCTCCTCATATCGTCCCCATGATTCTAGGCAAAGGGCACTGCAACCGAAGATCTGCCTAGAGATTGGTTTTCTAACTTGCCACCCCATCAATTCCTGAGTCATCTAGCGGACCATGTTTCTGCGCATTCTGCTCCTCCTCAGCTTCCTCTTTCATTTCTCCCATGCGGATGAAATACCTAAAGTTCTCGAAATTGGCTCCGATCTCCCGGACTTCAACCTCCTTGGAATCGATGGAAAATCCCATAGCCCGGAAACTTATAAGAACTTCCCTATTCTATGCATCATTTTCACCTGCAATCATTGCCCCGATGCAGTAGCCGCAGCTCCACGCACTCAAAAACTCCACCAAGAATATCAAAAAAAGGGCGTAGCTATAATCGCCGTAAATGCAAACAACCCAGATAGCCTTCGTCCCGATGAACTGGGCTACTCCCCATACAATGACTCCTTCGAGGAAATGACACCCTTCGCCGAGCTCAATGGCTGGACGTTCCCTTACCTCTATGATGGCGAAACCCAAGAGTTCGCCACAGCCTGCGGTGCGCAATCTACACCCCACGTCTTCATTTTCGATAATTTACGGAAACTACGCTACACCGGACGTATGGACGATGGTGGTCGTTCAAAAAAAGCCATCGGAAAATCCTACATCCGCGATGCTTTCGATGCCCTCCTCGCAGGAAAGGAAATCGAAGACCCCGTCACCCGCTCCTTTGGGTGCTCCACAAAATGGCTTTTCAAAGGCAACAGCGTAGCCGAAGACCAAGCAAAATGGGAGAAGAAGGACGTCACCCTTGGCGACATGGATACCAACCTAGCAAAAGTCATTGCCCAAAATCAGTCAGGAAACGTCCGTCTTATCAACTTTTGGTCAACAACTTGCGGCCCCTGCGTAGCTGAATTTCCCGCACTCGTCGAAACCTACAGACGCTTCCAAAATCGAGAAATGGACTTCATCTCAATTTCCATGGATCCCATCGAAGATCGCGAAAAAGTCCAAAAGTTCCTAGAAAATAACCATGCCGCCCTCTCAGATCGGACAAAACCTTCCATGCGTAAGGAAAACCGATCCACAAACAACTACATTTGGGCCGGCGAAAACCCAGACGACCTCGCAGAAGCAATCCATCCCGCGTGGACAGGCGCCCTCCCCTTAACTGTCATCCTTTCCCCAGAAGGCAAAACACTTTGGTATCACGAAGGAGAAATTAAGCCCGTCGAAGTCCGCACAGAACTTCTCAAAGGTCTAGAGTAGCCATATAAAAGAGCAGAAATTCATCACCAGACCTTCGGCGAAACGAGTTCCAAATGAAGATCTGCCCTTTCTGCGCTGAGGAAATCCAAGATGCTGCCATCAAGTGCCGTTACTGCAGCGAGTTCCTCCCGGACATCGCGCTAACATCCAGCCCGCCAGACTTACCTGCTAAAATCGTTTCCCCCGATAAACTACCTTGGTATTTCCAGCAAGCTTGGATCGTAATCGTATTCCTTACTTTTCCTCCCTTCGCCATACCCATGGTGCTACTTCATCCACGATTTAGCCCTCTCAAGAAAACCCTCTGGCTACTAGCAATCGTCATTCTTTGCTGGATTTCATGGCTTTCCATCAAGAAAAGCTTGGAAGTATTCTCTCAGTTCCAGGAAATTCTTAAAACACTCTAGCAGTATACCAGTCCGTAAATTCTCGGCCCTCTTCATACTTACAATCTTCTGGAACCCTCTTTTAAAAGATTTCTCTAAGAATCCCTCGCCAGAACCGTTGATAAATTACGGACTTAAATATTTGTGCATACAATGTCTTTACATGAGTTCATAACATTTCCAACCTATCCCTAGTCTGCAGGTTTACTGCGTTGGCTAAGAACCATCCACAATGCCAACACCCTATATAGAATATCCCCTTGCGTCTGATCATACCCCCTCCAGCGAGCGACTGCCTAAATATGGAGAAGGGGTTTGCAACCAAACGTGTTCGGCAAGTTAGATGCTTGCGCCGATTTTAGTGGTTTTCGCCGTTTTTTCCAGAACGGAAGTTCCTTGGCCATCACTATTTCGGTGACGCCTGTTCCTTTTTAATACCTTCCAGTACGCACCTCCGCACCCGGATTTTCAGCCGGGCTGACGCGTCTGATCTCAGGCTCCTCTGAAAAACTTCTCCCTTGCCATGCGTTTCTCCTCTGCGCGGGCTTCTGCCCCCGCCATTGCATCGAGCTGCAGCGCGACTTCCTCCGAACCCGCCATTCCCATGGAGTGCCATCGCATCAGTTCCCAGACGCGTTTCAACGGCCTCCTCCCCAACTGCAACTGGAGCAGCAGCGAGGCGATGAGTGCTAGGTAGATCTGGATGGTCACCCCGTTGCGGCTCTCCGCCATCCAGTGGCCGCAGCTCATCACGCATTTCACCCAACGAAAGAAGTATTCGATGCCCCAGCGCTGCTTATAGAGCAGCGCCAGATCGGCCGCAGACATGGTTTCCGCCTTCAGGTTGCTAACGATGAAAAGGATTTCCCCGGTCACTCCCCTCACTTGGATTAGGCGCAACGGTTTGCTCTGTTTGCGTTGCCCCCCCAGGCGCACGAGATCCTGCCGCAGGATTCCGGCCTCCGCATCTCCTGCTGCTAGGGGGATGGAACCGAGATACTCGACGACCGCGCCTTCCCGGATACGGATGCAGTAGCTGCAACCTTCTGGCACGCAATTCGTCGAAGAGGCCGTAGTCGATCCCGAAGTAGCGGTCGGCCACGTAGGCACCGCCATCTTCCAGACGCTCGCGCAACTCCGCACGCTCACAGACGCGCGCCTCGCAGACCGAGGCTTTGGCCGGGCAATCCGCGCCGACATGCAGGGAGAGGTGCAGCTTCACTCCGTTAGCCTTGCCGTCGCGTCCCGCTCCGTAAAGCGCCCAGGCCATGCGAGGAAGGGCGGACCAGACCGAGCCGTCGTGAGACATCCACTCGCGAACCGCCTTGGATTTCCCCTCCACCGAAGTGCCGTGGAGGGCGCGAACTTCCTCCGAAAGACTTTCGAAAACTCTCTCCAGAACGGCGGGATCGACGAGGTGCTGGGCTTCGGAGAAACTCGCGAGGCTGACGGGATTGGCGCAGATCTCGCGCCGGACCTTTGGCAGGCGCGAAGCGAAAGAAAGTCCCCGGAGCGTGTTGGCCACGGGGTTAAGCAGTCCGAAGAGCATGAGGCCAAGATAGTCGCCCATGTCCAGAAGGCGGCGGGGGTCCTCGAAGCTGGGGTGCGGAATCCGACCTAGGCTGGCGGCGGCGAGATGCTCGCGAAACTCCCGGTGCAGACGGAAAAAGCCCAGCTCTTTCTGGGTGAGTTCATCGGGCCTAGATCTACGTTCCTTCAACAGGAAGCATTATTCACATTTTCGGAAATCGTACAAGTGACAGTTCCGTCACATTAGGAACTGCTCGCCGGAGCATTCGGGATGCCGAACACGTTTGGTTTGCAACCCCTTTGCGCCTGATCACACCCCCACCAGCGAGCCATTGCCAACAGCTCGAAAAACTTGGATTAAGCGACTGCTCCCTATTTAAATAAAGGAAATACAGAAATCATCACTCACTTAATACTCCAAACAACCTCGATCGCCAAAAGCTATTTGGACAAACCTCTACCCCACTCACTTTTCCCCTCGCCCCGCTGTCAATTTTCTATCACTCTCAAAGTGCTAAAAAACCACCGCCCAGAGAGCAAACCTACAGCCCTACATCCGCTAACCCATATATGCCCCATCATCTTTACCTCGAAACGTCCCTCTGTGGATTTTATAAACGGCCTCAAAACCACTTCTCACCAAAAACCGCGCTATGATCCAACATATCCGGCAGGACCAATCTGTCATGATCGATAGCACAGCGGCACTCCAATCGTTTCTGGACTCGTGCGAGCCTCCAGACGGCGCGAGACTTTGCGCCATCGATACAGAAGCAGATTCCCTTCATCGCTACCGGGAATCACTCTGCTTAATTCAATTTACAGCTGGTGAGAAATCAGTGCTTATCGATCCCCTTTCCGTCGATGATCTCAGCCCTTTAGATAAATATCTCCAAGGTGCACATGTTTGGATGCACGGCGCAGATTACGACATGACAATGCTGAAACGCGAGTTCGGTGCCCTACCCAAAAAGGTTTATGACACACAGATCGGTGCCCGCTTATTGGGCGTTACGAAGTTTGGTTTAGGAAATTTAGTTGAGCATTATTTTGGAACCATTCTCTCCAAATCTTCTCAAAAAGCGGATTGGGGAAAACGACCGCTCTCTGAGAAAATGATCGAATACGCTCTCAACGACGTGCGCTACCTACTCGAAATGGGTCAAAAAATTTGCGATAGCCTTCACCAATCTGGGCGCTACGAATGGTTTTCCGAAAGCTGCGAGGCTGCACAGGAAAAAGTCGCAAATCGCGATGAATGCCAGGAAGATAAATGGCGCGTTTCGGGCGCTGGCAAGCTAAACCCCCAGAGCCTAGCCTACCTCAAAGCCCTTTGGCATTGGAGAGATAAAGAAGCAGAATCGTGGGATCGACCTTCCTTCATGGTCGCTACAAATAAGCAGCTTATCGCATGGAGCATACTCCTTTCAGAAGGCGGAAAAATCAATTTACCGAACCATTTCCGGCCAGATAGAATTGAATTGCTAAAAGAAGCCACCCGGAAAGTCGATGAGATGCATCGTGACGAATACCCTGCCCGTCTCGTCGGCAAACGCCGTAAGCGCGACAAAAATTTTGATGACAAAGTGGAATCCTTGATCGCCAAGCGCAATTGCGTCGCCACCGAGCTAGATATCGATGGTTCCCTCATTGCATCTCGGGCTGTCATCGAACTTATAGCCGCCGAGGAAGTAGAGCCGAAAGCAGTTCTCATGAACTGGCAACACAATCTCCTGCAGTTGTAGAAATTTTACCAAAGTTTGCTATTTGAAACTCTTTGCATCCTGCCAAGGCTGCGCCCATGCCCGCTGCTACCAGCACTGAATTTTTCACCAGTAGAGAACCATTCGCACTTCGTGAAGGCGGGGTGCTCCCAGAAATAACCCTAGCGTATGAAACCTATGGCACACTTAATGCAGATGCCTCGAATGCCGTCTTAATCTACCACGCCCTTTCTGGCTCCCATCACGCCTACGGAATCAATAAATCCATTCCCGGCATTGGCGATCTCTGGCAACCGGAACTTCATCGCGGCTGGTGGGGCTCTATGATCGGCCCCGGCAAAGCCATCGATACAGACCGCCACTTCGTCATCTGCCCAAACTATCTCGGTGGTTGTTACGGCTCCACCGGACCTGCCTCCATCAACCCAGAAACAGGAAAGCACTGGGGCTCTACCTTCCCCGCCGTCTCCGCTTCTGATCAAGCAACTGCTACCCTCTTGCTGCTCGATCACCTGAAAATCCACACACTCCACGCTCTAATTGGCCCCTCCGTCGGCGGCCTCATCACACTCACCTTCGCTACACTATACCCAGAGCGCGCCAAACATATCATCCCCATCGCATCCGGCTTCAAAACCACCGTTTTAAATAAACTCATTCTTTTTGAGCAAATCCTCGCCATCGAAAATGATCCGAACTTTAACGGCGGCAATTTCTACAATCAAAGCCCTCCCCTCTACGGCCTAGCCCTTGCCCGGATGATTTCTCACAAAACCTTCGTCCATCTAGATTCAATTGAAAAACGCGCCCGGCGCGATGTCGTGCAGCAGGAAGATGTGCTTCAATGGTACCGTGTGCGGGATCAATTCCAGAGCTACATGCTCCACCAAGGTAAAAAATTCGTCCGCAGATTTGATGCAAATACCTACCTCCGCATCATCGATTTGTGGTCCCGTTACGATGCCCTAAACGAATCAGATGCCACTGATCCGGCGGCCCTCTTCGCCCCTTGCCGTGAGGCTGGCCAGAAGTGGCTCGTTTTCTCGATTGATTCAGATTTCTGCTTCTATCCCGAGGAGCAACAGGAACTAACCAAGCACCTAGAAGACTCGGAAATCGACTCCATGCACATCACCGTGCACTCAGATAAAGGCCACGATTCTTTCCTCCTTGAGCCTGATCTCTACACCCCTCACATCGCATGGATGTTGCGGTAAAATACGAGATGCGCCTTACCATTTTCATCATCGCCGCTGTCATCTGCAGCACCGGAATTCTAGCTTTACCTCTCCTTCCGAAGGATTCCGCGCTCGGCCTTTTCGTAGGTTCACTCACTCTCGGCGGAGCATTTTTGATCTGTGGCCTCTTTAGCCTTAAAATGCCACTCCACGGCTTCGTCGGAGCTGCTGTCATCGCTCTTCTCGGAGCCGGCCGAGGCGTTCTCAATCTCCCTACCATCTTTGAAAACATTACCAGCCCAAATAGGCCAACCCTCATATCTTACTTCGAGTTCATCAGCCTTCTATCCTGCATCATCTGCCTCATTGTTAGTTATCATTTTTGGAAAAAATCAAAGACGCTCAAATTACCCACTTAGTCTCATTACAATTTTTTTGATTCCTGACTTGCCTCAATCTCCCAAGTTCGAAAACTACATACATTAATGGCTGCGGATTTTCAGGATTATTATGCGATTCTTGGCGTCGAAAAAACTGCGACCCAACTCGAAATCAAAAAAGCTTTCCGCGCCCTCGCGAGAAAATTCCATCCAGATGTAGCCAAGGATAAGGCCAACGCTGAGGAAAAGTTCAAAGGCATCAACGAAGCCTACGAAGTCCTCGGAAACCCCGAGAAACGTAAGAAATATGACAGCCTCGGTGCTGCTTGGGATCAACCCGGCGCCTCTGCACATGGCCAAAAATATAACTATGGCAGCCCTCATCCCTCTTCCCAAGGCCCCGGCCCTTCTGCCGCAGATTTTCAATTTGATGGCACTGGCTTCAGCGATTTCTTTGAGCAATACTTCTCCGGCAACACCCAAAACCGTGGGCCAGCCCCTAATCCAAGCGCATACCGCAGCGCACAAGGGATGCGCGGCCAAGACATCGAGGGAGATCTCATGGTCACCCTCCAAGAAGCATTCTCTGGCTCTACCCGTGTCATCGCCATGCGCAAAATCGATCCTGCAACTGGCTCGGAGACTACAGATGAAGTCGAAGTCCGCATACCCGCTGGCATCGGTGAGGGCCAGCGGCTCCGCGTGCCAGGACACGGCGGCAATGGCTTCGGCACAGGCGAAAGTGGCGATCTCTACCTGCGCATTCGCATCGCTTCTCATCCAGATATCCGCGTAGATGGCCACGATCTTTACCGGGATCTCACACTCACCCCTTGGGAGGCCGCCCTTGGTGTAACTCTTCCAATAGACAGCCCCAGCGGGAAACCCATCCAAGTAAAAATCCCGCCCGGCTCTTCATCAGGCGATCAATTGCGTATCAAAGGCTACGGCCTACCGAAGAAAAACAACCCCGGCGATTTCTATGTAGAATTAATCATCGCATCACCTCCATCCCTTTCCGAGACAGAACGCAACCTCTGGGAACAACTGAAAACGACATCAAACTTTAATCCGAGGGAAGCTTAATATGAAAGTCATCCATCCTGACCCCGAAGAAACCCATAGCCTCGAAATTGTCATACGAATGACAAACTCATCGTTCCGAAAAATCTACTTTTACTGCGCAAAAGGACTGATAGCTCCCATTCAAAATCCTTCCGAAGATACTTGGCACTTCGACGAGCATACAATCCGCAAGCTGCGCCAAATTGAAACTCTCCGCCAACATCACCGTATGAATTGGGCCGCAATTTACATGATTATGAGCATGCAGGATGAGCTTGAGACACTTCGCGCCCAGCTCCGCTTCCAACGCTAAATCGCCTCAACACCCCTCCCCCGCGCAAGCACGGCAAACTTCCTATTGCGCATTTCTGTAATTCGGGCTTAGTCTCTCCGCCCCGGCTACTCAAAGGTCGGCTTTCCCTTGATTACGCCTATGAATCCGGACCGCGCTACCCTTAATTTCCTAAACTCATTCCCAGAAGACGCTCGCCGCCGGGGTGATATGCTACAGAAAGATGGGGCAGTTACCCAGATTTTCGGAAACCATCTCTTCATCCAAGGCCGTGTAGAGGACGAGACTGGCACCCACCGCACCTCCCTCCGCCTTCAAGGAAACCGCTGGTTTGGCTCCTGCACAGCTGAAGATGAGCTCGTCTCCGGCGCCTGCCAATACGCCACCATGATGGAGCGTATGCACCGCGGCGAGGACCTACCCGAATCCCCAAATGAATCAGACGACACACCCGTCCTAGATATCATCGAGGAAAAGCTCGATCGCGAGCTAGACGACAAAGAGGCAGAATACGTCACCAAAATTGAAAAGCGCTACCGCCGCTACGTCATCGAGGGCGAGCTCCATGACCACGATATGGTGCGGATCAATCCTCGCTGGGAAATCAATACCTACGAGCCCCTTGAGCTTTGGCCCATGCCGCCCGGCGATATCCTCGAGTTCTGGAACTATCTCGCCTACGCATTCTATAAGAAAAAACTCCCCTACCCTGAGTTCATGTCTGTCATTACAGACTTGGCCTCCGTCCAGAAACAAATGGCGGAGTGGGAGCAAGAGCGCGAAGTCGCCGCTTGGTATGACCGCATCGAGCAAGTTAATGAGCGCCCGCCACAGGATGCACCCCTCACAGTCGCATTCCGCCTTGTCGCCACGATCAACGAAGCCCGCATGGAAGTCCGGGAGGATCGCCCAAATGCCCAATACATCCAGCTCCGAGAAAAGGTAGACATCGAAAAATATGTCACCCTCCACCAAGAAGGTGCCCTACTCATGGATGCATCTTCACAGACACTTTGGGAGCATTTCCTAGCATTCTATCGAAAACATGGAGACACCACCCTCGATTTCGACCAAGAAGAGTCCTGCCGCTTCATGAACCGTGTGTTCCAGCAGCCAGCTCTCGAGGGTTTCCTTGTGAACCTTGATGAACGCCCCTTCAAAGTCTCCGAAGAAGGCCTCTCATGGATTTGCGAGGACGAGCCCTACGATCCTAGCTCCTTCGCCATCCAACTCATCACCGCCACCGGCGAGAATGTTTCCCACTCCGTCCGCTTGTTGCCTGGCCGCAAGGAGCTTTACCAGTCAGACGAAACCGTATTCCCCGGCCCACCTCGTTGGCTCGAAGATACCGAGGTCATGCCCCGCTATCTCATACCCCGTAAGGTGATCGACTCTCTTGAAGGCGTCGAATTCCTTCGGAAAATTGGCGCAACTCTGCCGGAATCGCTCAAAAAACGCGTTGTCGATCTTGAGCTTAAGCCAAAGCTCGAGATGAAACTCATCGCCGGCCTCACCGCGGCCGAAACAGAGCACCTCGTCGTCGATGTCACCGCTATCGAAACAAAAGGCCGCCGCACAGAGCGCCTCACCAAAGAAGGCTGGGAACTCGTCGAGCAACAGCCCGTCAAGGGCAAGCGACTCCTTCGCTTCGCCCGCGAGCCCCTCCACCCCGTGCCGCCGATTCTCGATGAAATGTCTCTCGCTTACGATGAGAAGCTCATCTCCTTCAAATCACGCATCACCAAACAATTTCCCGAAAAATTTGCAGAATGGGTGCGCGCGATGCCCTCCGAACTCGAATTGGACATCGATTTACGCTTGAAATCCATTCTCGATGACCCTGTCACAGCTGCCGTCCGCTTCGAAGTCGTCGGCCAAGACATTGATTGGTTTGACCTCCGCATCGTCATCGATGTCCAAGGCGTAAATCTCTCGAAATCGCAATTCCGCCAGCTCGTCGCTGCCCGCGGCGGCTACGTTCGCATGGACGATGGCTCCTGGATGCGCCTCGAGATCAAACTCGATGCAGATCAACGCGAGGCCGTTACTCGCCTTGGCCTCGATCCCTTCGATCTTTCCGGTGAAACACACCGCATGCACGCCCTCCAGCTAGCAGATCCAAAAGCCGCTGAGGTGTTCGATCCAAAAGCTTGGGAGCGTATCAAAAATCGCGCCAACGAGATCAAACTCGAGGTCACCCCAGACCTTCCAGATGGCCTCAATGCCACTCTCCGCCCCTACCAGGTTGATGGTTTCCACTTCCTCGCCTATCTTTCTGAAAATAATTTCGGCGGAATCTTGGCAGATGACATGGGACTCGGAAAAACCATCCAATCCCTTACCTATCTCATGTGGCTATTCAAACGGCACAAAGACAGCGGCGCAGCCCATAAGCCTGCCCTCATCGTATGCCCGAAATCCGTCCTCGATGTCTGGTTCTCAGAAGCTGAAAAGTTCACTCCTGAGCTCCGAGTTAAAATCCTCAAAAATCGCGATGATATCAACGTCGAGCACATTCAGAACAACGTCGACATGCTCGTTCTTAACTACGCCCAACTCCGTGTATGCGGCGAAGAACTTTCCGGCATCAAATGGCTCACAACCATCCTCGACGAAGGCCAGCAAATCAAAAATCCTGACTCAAAAGCGGCCAAATGTGCCCGTGAGCTCGATTCGCAAAACCGCCTTGTCCTTACCGGAACACCCATCGAGAACCGCCTACTAGATATGTGGTCGCTCATGGCCTTCGCTATGCCCGGCGTCCTCGGCTCCCGCGCCTACTTCAAAAAGCGCTTCGACAAACGCAAAGACCCGCTGTCTCAAAATCGCCTCGCCTCCCGCCTTCGCCCATTTCTCCTCCGCCGGACAAAACTACAGGTCGCCCAAGACCTTCCACCGCGGACGGAAGAAGAAGTTTACTCGAAAATGGAAGGCGTGCAGCTAGAGCTTTATAAAAATGAGCTAAAACGTATCCAAAAAGCACTTCTCGGCCTCGATTCCGATGAAGCTGTGAAGAAAAATTCCTTCGCGATTCTCCAAGGCCTTATGCGGCTCCGGCAGATCTGCTGCCACCCAGGCCTCATCGATCCGAAATACCTCAAAGAAGAATCCGCTAAAATGGAGTCCCTTTTCTACCTCTTGGATCAACTACATGAAGAAGGCCACAAGGTCCTCGTGTTCTCGCAGTTCGTCTCGATGCTCGATCTTATAAAAGCACGCCTCGAGCTCGAGGCCCGCCCTTTCCACTACCTCACCGGCCAAACAAAAGACCGGAAAGGCGAGATCGAGCGCTTCCAAACCACAAAAGACCCATCCGTCTTCATGCTTTCCCTTAAAGCTGGTGGTGCCGGCCTCAACCTCACTTCTGCGTCCTACGTAATTCTTTACGATCCTTGGTGGAACCCCGCCGTAGAAAACCAAGCCATCGACAGGACACACCGCATCGGCCAGAAAAACAAAGTGATCGCCTACCGACTCCTCACACGTGAAACCGTCGAGGAAAAAATCCGAATTCTGCAGCACCAAAAAACACAATTGGTAACAAACGTTCTGGGCGACGAAGGCTTTGCCTCAAACTTAGGCATAGATGATCTTCAGTTTATCCTCACACACACCATGGACGACGAGGAAGCCAGAGAGGAAAGAGAGAAAGAAGCCGCCAGAGCAGCCAAACCCGCCAAAAAAGCAGCCAAAAAATCCGCCAGAAAAAATACTCAGGACAACCTGTAAGCCAAATTCTAGCCCTCCGCTAAACAGAGGCTCCCCCCACAACGGCAAATAACCGAACTGCGCCGAACCAAGCTAGTCCTATACAAACTGGATAATAGAAAAATCGATGCCTCAGGCCCTTCCGCTGCCCTACAGGAAAGCCTAACTACTATACCTCTCCAAAATCGCCCTCACCAGCCCAGGAATATCGTGCTGGGCTGCCTCCACTGCAGGACGATGCCCCAACCCTTTCAACGTCGCCGAAGTAACCGGCCCAATGCTCGCCGTCTCACAATCTTCCGGCCATGGTAGGTCTAGTGCAAAGAAATGCTCTGCCGTTGAACTTGACGTAAACGTCACCAGATCCGCACCATTCTCCATAAATTTCGCCTGCGCCCCCGTGTAATCCTCCTTCTCTGGAACAGTCCGATACGCAATACACTCGTCAACAATAGCGCCAAGCTTCATCAAGCCATCGTATACAACATCGCGCGACTCCGCCGCTTTCACCCACAGCATAGTTTGATTCTCCACATTGATCTCCTTAAAAGCCTCGATAAGCCCCTCCGCCACATACTTTTTAGGCAATAAATCGACTCCTACCCGATACTCTCGAATCTTCGCCGCCGTGCTCGGCCCAATGGCTGCAATCTTAGGATTTCCCAAACTCCGCGCATCTTCATAAGTGGCGAAAAATGCATCAAAAAACTTCTCCACCCCGTTCGGACTCGTGAAAACTAGCCAATCGTATTCATGCGAATGCGTAACACCTTCCGCAAAGCCCTCACGATCCTCCGGCAAATCAATCCGGATAGTCGGCAGCTCCATCACATCCGCACCTAGATCCCGCAATCTTTTACTTGAATCCCCTGCCTGCTCACGCGTCCGCGTGACCACAATTTTTTTTCCAAACAGCGGCCGATTTTCAAACCAATTGATTTTCTCACGCTCGTTCACCACATTGCCGATCACCGCCACTGCCGGGGAGGAAAATCCCTTCTCCTCCGCAATATCAGCAATTGTCTCGAGTGTTCCCACAATCGTCCACTGAGAGGCCGTCGTCGCCCAGCGCACCAGAGCAATCGGCGTGTCCTTGTCCGCCCCATGCTCGATAAACGATCCAGTAATCTCCCTCAACCTCCCCACACCCATCAAAAACACCTTCGTTCCAGGTGCCTTAGCGAGTTGCTGATAATCTACCGAGGTATACCCTTTCGTCGGATCTTCATGCCCTGTGAAA